>CAWIKS010000009.1:0-84808 GCA_963836685.1 uncultured Actinomycetes bacterium | reverse complement strand
CTGCACGTGCGACGTACGTGGGTGGTTGCGGCCAGGTCGCGGCCGGGGCGAGGTGCTGCTCGAGCATCTGCTCGATCCGGGTTCTTTGAAGCGCCGCTTAGCTCGGGACGGGCTCGCGGGTGCAGGACCCCTTGGGCACGGTCACCGACGCCGCGGTCGGAGTCGCGTCTGCGCGGAGCAGGACCTTCGGGCCATTGTGCAGGACGAGGACACGGACACCGCGGCCGCGTTCGATCAGGTCGAAGACCCCGGATCCGGCGAAGGTGCATTTCAGCGCTGTCTGCGTCGACACCTTCACGCCGCCCGGAACGGTCGCCGTCACCTTCGCCGTCGCCCCGTAGTTGATGCAGTTCAGGCGAACGTTGACATCGCCGGACGGAATCAGCCCCGTGGGCTTTCCGCCGAGGACGTAGCCGCCGTACAGCGCCTCAGGGTACTTCGGGTTCCAGCCCACATATACCTCGACGTGTGGATTGCGGATCGCTGGGAAGTTGACGCTAGGGATGACGTGGTGCCCGTGCGGCCAGACCAGCACGGACATCTTCCCACCGCACTTCGTGGTAGCGCGGCTTTGCAAGCCATATGCCGCCGGGACAGCGATCGCCAGCGCCGCGAGCGATACTCCTGCAACCCACTTGATCGTTGGAAACGTAACGTGCTTAGCCCGTGCGATCAGACCGACGGAGCCGCCGACGAGCAATCCCGCGGCGGTCGTAGCGAGGGCTGCAATCAAGCTGATCTTGCGCATGATCCTTCTCCTGACCTAGCGGTTGGCAGAATGACCGAGGCGCCGCCGATCGCGGCGGGCGCCTCTTCTGAGGCTTCCGTGATCTAGCCGAAGGCGGTGATGACCACGACAGAGAGGAGCGCGAGCGCGGCGATCGCAACCGCAATCGTGGCCATGACCCTTCCCTTGCCCGCCGAGAGGCGGGCGCGGCTCTGCAGGCCGATGACACTTGCGGCGACGGCCAGCGGGACACCGGTGTAGAAGCCGCCGTGTGGCAGATCCCAGGCGATCGTCACGCCGGGAACGGCGAGGACGGCGAGGGCGAGAGCGAGCCCGGGTCGCGCACGCTTGGTCGGAGCGAGGTCGATGGCGGTACGTGCGGTGTGAGTGGACAAGCTGCCTCCAGTGCGGTCGCTTGATGTCCTTCCACCCTAGGCAGCGAGATCCCCGCGCACATCGGGATTGGCCCTGGACCTGCCTCAGTGCTGGTGCTGAGGTTGCGCCGTGCGCAGGTAGGCCAGTACCGCTAGGACGCGGCGGTGGCCGTCCTCGTTTCCTGGCACATCAAGCTTCATCAGCACGTTACGCACATGCGTCTCGACCGTGTTCACGGTCAGGAATAGACGCTTCGCGATGCCCGAGTTGGTGAGACCCTCGGCCACGAGGGCGAGCACTTCGCGCTCACGTGCGGTCAGATCCGCTAGACGAGGGTCTCCCCCGTTAGGGGAGAGGAGCGTTGCCACGACTTGTGGATCGAGTGCCGATCCGCCACGCGAGACACGCTCCGCGGCGTCGATGAACTGCTGCACGTCAAGCACGCGGTCCTTGAGCAGGTAGCCGAAGCCACCCTCGCTGACGAGCGCAATCGCATGCTGAGTCTCGACGTGTTGTGAAAGCACGAGCACACCGACGCCGGGGTGCTCCTCGCGGATTCTTCCTGCCGCGCGCGCTCCCTCGTCGGAGAAGGTCGGTGGCATCCTGACGTCCACGACTACCAGGTCCGGCTCGTCTCGGGCGACTGCGGCAAGCAGCGCGTTGGCGTCGCCGACGTCGGCCGCGACGTCGTGTCCTGCGTCCTCGAATAGGCGCGCCAGCCCGGCGCGCAGGAGCACCTGGTCTTCGGCGATCACGACCCGCATGGCAGCTCCACCGTCAGGCTCGTACCCATGCCCGGAGCACTCTCCAGCCGCAGCGTCCCGCCCTGGGCGTGCACGCGGTCGGCGAGGCCTGCCAGCCCGGAGCCGCGGGCTGGGGCGGCACCCCCCACGCCGTCGTCCGTGATCGAAACGACGAGGCTGCCGTTGGCGCGCGCGGCGGATACGGCAACCCTCGATGCGCGAGCGTGCTTGACCGCGTTGGTGAGGCCTTCGCTGGCGACGAAGTAGGCGGCTGCCTCAAGCGCCCTGGGGAAGCGGTCCTCAGTGGCTTCGACGCTAACCGGCAGCGAGGCGCGGGTCGCGAGCTCCTTGAGAGCCGACGCGAGCCCATCGTCCAGCTGCGAGGGGTGCACTCCTCGGGCCAGCTCGCGCAATTCCGCTATCGCGTCCCCGATCTCGACAACCGCGCCGTCGAGGATTCCGCCGACACCGTTCGAGTCTGCGCCCAACTCGTGCTGCGCGTGCCGGAGCGTGAGCCCCACGGAGACGAGCCGCTGCTGCGCACCGTCGTGGAGATCACGTTCGATCCGGCGGCGCTCCTCATAGCCGGCAGCGACAATGCGTGCGCGCGAGGCCTCGACCTCGTCCAGCTGGCGCCGCAGCTCGACACGCAGTCGCGCGATCTCGATCCCCAGCCCCGCCGCCTCCACCACGCTCTCGAGCAGATCGGGCCGTTCATTCAGGCCCGGATCGTGCAAGATCATCGCCAGCTGCAGCCCGCCCCGCCGCACGGGCGTCTTAGCGCGCGTGTCCTCGTTGGAGTCGATCACGGCGCGTCCACGTGCGTCGACGTACACCTCGCCTTCCGGCAGCCAGAAGCGCAGCTCGAGCTGGTCGTCGCCGACCGCATCCGCCAGCACCTCATCGATCGCCTCCGGCGCGGCGCGGCCGGCGCGAAGATCAGCGAGGAAGCCCTCGACCCGGCGGCGCCCGTCGTACCGCGCCCGGTTGAAGCGCCGGTCGACCACGTTCTGCACGCGCGACCGCAGCGGCCTAAACGCCAGCGCGACCGCGAGCGTCGCGCCCGCCGTCGTCCACGCCGATCCTCTGCCCACCGCAACCGCGAGCACAAGCGTTGTGGCAGCGTATGCCCCGGCGAGCAAGAGCGTGAGAACCGCATAGACAAGCGTGCGGTTGATCAGCCGGTCGATGTCGTAGAGGCGGAAGCGGAGGATCGCGATGCCCACCGAGACCGGAATGGCCACGAGCATCAGCATGAAAAGGATGGTGAAGGCGGCGACGCCATCGACGCCGGCGAGGCAGACAAGAAGCGTCCCCGGGATCAGGCAGGCCCCGTACGCAAGCCACTTAAGCTGGAGCCGCTCGACCCCCGTCGCGCGCCCGAAGCGGCTGCGAACCGCCCACGCAGCTGCGAGCAGACTCGCCAACACGCCGAGGAGCCCGACCGCGAGAAGCGGACCGACCACCGCCCGCGGAAGCGCGGGCAGCGGGCTTGCGATCTGCCGGAAGGGCGCGTCAAACGGCGAACCGTCGAAGAGCTTCGCAAGGATCAGCACGCCAAAAGCGCCCCCAGCACCCCCCGCGATCCTGCGCCAACGCGGCGACGGCAACGACCCATCCGGAAACACGAACGCAATCGCAGCAACCCCCGCGAAAAGCAGAGGCCATGACGAGTTAGCCCAGAGCGCCGCCCACCGAGCGCCCGGCAACCCGCCCGGCCGCGCCAGCGCGTATTCGCCGTAGGCCTGCGCGAGAAACGCAGCACCGAGAACAAGCCCGTTCGCGAGCAGCAGCCAGCCGATCCGATGCCCCGCCCGCCGCACAGCGACCAGCAGCCCGACGGCGGCCGACGAAACCAGCGCGCAGGCACCGAGCACGACCTGCCACCATGGGTCGCCACGACCGCCCGCCAGCGCGTTCAGCGCTAAAGCCAGCGCGCCAAGACCCACGGCCCCAGCGGCGAAGATCCACGGCCAGGCCGGTGAACGGCGCACGCACACACATTGTGGCACGACAAACGCGGAGGAAGACGAAAGGCACGCAGTTGCAGGCCTTTCTTCTGCGGAGCCGTCCGGACGCGAACGGTGAAGCGCTACTCGAGGGTTCGTACGTGCACGTTTAGGTTCTTTCGGTATGGACCTCACCGGACTCGAACCCTGCCGATCGTCGACGTGACCGGGTTCAGCGAGGCCGCGTGACCGCGCCCTCGCTGGCCGACGAGACCTGCGCCGCGTACTTCGCCAGCACGCCGGTCTCGTAGCGGGGCGGCGGCGGCGTCCAGGCGGCCAGCCGCGCGGCGAGCTCGTCGTCGGAGAGCTCGACGGTCAGCGCGCCCGCCTCCACGTCGATCGTCACCGTGTCGCCCTCCTGGACGGCGGCGATCGGCCCGCCGCGGAACGCCTCGGGGGCGACGTGGCCGACCATGAAGCCGTGCGTCGCACCGGAGAAGCGGCCGTCCGTGACCAGGGCGACCGAGTCGCCGAGCCCCTCGCCGATGATCGCCGCCGTCACCTGGAGCATCTCGGGCATGCCGGGCGCGCCGGCCGGGCCCTCGTAGCGGATGACGACGACGTCGCCGGCCGAGATCGCCTTCGCCTTCACGGCCGCAAACGCCTGCTGCTCGTCGTCGAAGACCCGCGCCGGCCCGCGGTGCAGCGTCCGGCCGACCGTGAGCTTGACGACGCAGCCGTCCGGGGCGAGGTTCCCGCGGAGGATCCGCAGGCTCCCGCTCGGCTTGATCGGCCGGTCGATCGTCGCCACCACCTCCTGGCCGGGCGCCTCCACGACCGCGGTCGCGACCTCGCCGAGCGTCCGCCCGTCCACCGTCGGCAGCTCCCCGTGGACGAGCCCCCGCTTCGCGAGCTCGCGCGCGACGAGCGCGACCCCACCGGCCCGGTACACGTCGGTGGCGTGAAAGCGGCCCCAGGGCTTCATGTCCGCGAGCACCGGCGTACGGGCGGCGATCCGGTCGAAGTCGTCGATCGTGAACGGCAACCCGAACTCGCGCGCGATCGCCAGCAGGTGCAGGAGCCCGTTCGTGGAGCCGCCCGTGGCCACCACCGAGGCGGCCGCGTTCTCGAGCGCCGCGAGGGTGACGATCTGCGACGGCCGGACGTCCCGGCCGACGAGGTCGACGGCGAGCCGCCCGCACTCGTACGCGGCCTCGGCCTTCTTCGGCGACAGCGCGGGGATCCCGTTCAGGCCCGGTGGGCTGATGCCCAGGAACTCGAGGATCGTCGACATCGTGTTCGCCGTGAACTGGCCACCGCAGGCCCCCGCGCCGGGACACGCGACCGACTCGAGCTCGTTCAGCTCCTCCGCCGTGACCGTTCCGGCCGCGTAGCCGCCGATCGCCTCGTAGACGTCGGCGACCGTGACCTCGCGCCCGCGGAAGAGGCCTGGTGCGATCGAGCCGGTGTAGAGGACGATGCCCGGGATGTCGAGCCGGCCGAGGGCCATCACCGCGGCCGGGTTCGTCTTGTCGCAGGCGACCAGGCAGACGAGGCCGTCGAAGAGATGGCCGCGGCAGACGAGCTCGATCGAGTCGGCGATCACCTCCCGTCGAGACCAGGCTGGCGCGCATCCCCTCGGTACCCATCGAGACTCCGTCGGAGATCGCGATCGTGTTGAACTCCATCGGCGTCGCGCCGGCCTCGCGGATGCCGCGCTTGACGTCCTGCGCCAGCTCACGCTGGTTCAGGTTGCAGGGCATCGTCTCGATCCACGTGGTCGCGACGCCGATCAGCGGCTTCGCGAGGTCCTCGTCCGTGAACCCGACCGCCTTCAGCATCGACCGCGCGCCCGCGCGGTCGGGGCCGTCGGTGATCGCGGCGCTGTGGCGCTTGGCCGGGTCGGGCGTCATCCCCGCGATCCTACGCGGGCTCGGCGGCGGACACCTGCCGGTGCATCAGGCTGCGCAGCTCGCGCCCGACCTGCTCGATCCGCTCGTCCGTCGCTCTCGCGCGCAGCTCCTTCAGCCGCGGCTCGCCCGTGTTCATCTGCTCGATCCACTCGTGCGCGAACGACCCCTCGCGGATGTCGGAGAGCAGCTTGCGCATGTTCTCCCGCACGTGGTCGTCGATCACCTGCGGGCCGCGGGTGAGGTCGCCGTACTCGGCGGTGTCGGAGACGGAGAAGCGCATCCCGGCGAGGCCGCCCTCGTAGATCAGGTCGACGATCAGCTTCAGCTCGTGCAGGCACTCGTAGTAGGCGATCTCGGGCTGGTAGCCGGCCTCGACGAGCGTCTCGAAGCCGAGCCGGATCAGCTCGGTGACGCCGCCGCACAGCACCGCCTGCTCGCCGAAGAGGTCGCTCTCGGTCTCCTCGACGAAGGTGGTCTCGATCATCCCGGCCCGGCCGGCGCCGATCCCGGCCCCGTACGCGAGGGCGACGTCGAAGGCGCGGCCGCTCGCGTCCTGGGCGACCGCGACGAGCGCCGGCGTGCCGTACCCCTCGGTGAACAGCCGGCGGACGATGTGCCCCGGGCCCTTCGGGGCGACCATGATCACGTCGTGGCCGGGGGGCGGCGCGATCCGCCCGTAGTGGACGTTGAACCCGTGCGCGAAGAGGAGCGCCGCCCCGGCGTCCAGGCGCGGTGCGATCTCGTCCTCGTACACCGAGGGCTGCACCTGGTCGGGGAGGAGGATCGACACGATCTGCGCGTCGCGGACCGCGTCCGCCACGGTCGCGACCGCGAGACCGGCCTCCTCGGCCGCCCGGCGCGAGCCGCTGTCCGCGCGGAGGCCGACCTCGACCTCGACGCCGGAGTCACGTAGGTTCAGTGCGTGGGCGTGGCCCTGGCTGCCGTAGCCGATGACGGCAACCTTGCCGTCGAGGAGGCCGAGGTCGCCTTCACGGTGGATCGTCGCCATCGGGGTTCCTTTCGTCAGCTGAGGACGCGTTGTGGACGGGGACGGCGTACGGACGCCCGGCGAAGGCCGATCCGGCCCGTACGGGTGAGCTCCCGGATCCCGTGCGGGCGGACGAGCTCCTCGAACGAGTCGATCTCCTCCGGCTCGCCGACCAGCTCGAACACGATCGTGTCCGGGCCGACGTCGGCGACCCGTGCCCGGAAGACGTCCGCGAGGGTCATCAGCTCCGCGCGTCGCTCGGGCGGCGCCGCGATCGAGATCAGGGCGAGCTCTCGCTCCACCGCCTCGCCCGGCTCGAGCTCGCGGACGCGGAGGACGTTGACGAGCTTGTGCATCTGTTTCTCGATCTGCTCGAGCGGCTGCCGGTCGCAGTTGACCCGGAGCGTGATGCACGAGACGTCCTGCCGCTCCGTCGGTCCCACCGCGAGGCTCTCGATGTTGAACGCGCGCCGTGCGAACAGGCCGCAGACGCGGACGAGGGCGCCGGGCTTGTTCTCGACGAGCACGGACAGCGTGTGGATCACGCGGCGCTCACCGTCGTCGCCTCGGGCTCGGTGTACTCGATCAGGTCGAGCGCCGCTGCGCCTGCCGGGATGATCGGGAAGCACTGCTCGACCGGGTCGACGCGTGCGTCGACGACCGCGGTGCGGCCGCACGCCAGCGCCTCCTCGAGGGCGTCTTCGAGCTCGTCCTCGTCGTCGACCGTGAAGCCCTCGGCTCCGTAGGCGCGGGCGAGGGCGGCGTAGTCGGGGACGGCGTGCGTGAGCCGGACGTGCGAATGGCGCTCTTCGAAGAACATGCTCTGCCACTGCTGCACCATCCCGAGGTACCCGTTGTTGACGATCACGGTCACGATCGGGAGATCCTCGAGGACGGCCGTCGCCAGCTCCTGCCCGGTCATCTGGAAGCAGCCGTCCCCGTCGACGCAGACGACGGTCGCCTCGGGACGGGCGGCCTTGGCTCCGATCGCGGCCGGAACGCCGTAGCCCATCGTCCCGAGCCCGCCCGAGGTGATGAAGGTGCGGGGCCGGTCGCAGAGCAGGTACTGCATCGCCCACATCTGGTGCTGGCCGACGCCGGTCGTCCAGATCACGTCGTCGCGGTCCGCGGTCAGCCGCTGGAGCGTCTCGAGCACGCGCTGGGGCTTGAGCTGGTCACCGTCTCCGTAGCGGAGGGGGAACTCCTCCCGCCAGGACTCGAGCCGCCGCAGCCAGGGCTCCGTCTGCGGCGGCGGCAGCGTGCGCAGCTGGGCGCTGAGATCGGCGAGCACCTGCCTGAGCGGCCCGACCACCGGGATGTCGGCGCGGCGGAGCTTGCCGATCTCCGCGGCGTCGATGTCGAGATGGACGACGGTTGCTCCCGGCGCGAACGCGGAGAGCTTGCCGGTGACGCGGTCGTCGAACCGCGCGCCGACGGCGACGAGCAGGTCGCAGGTGTTCATCGCCAGGTTCGACCACTTCGGCCCGTGCATGCCCGGCCAGCCGAAGTGGAGCTCGTGCGTCTCCGGAAAGGCGCTCTTCGCCATCAGCGTCGTCACCACCGGCAGCCGGCCGGTCTCGGCGAGCTCGAGCAGCTCGGCGCACGCGTCGGCGTTCACCGTCCCGCCGCCGACGTAGAGCACGGGGCGCTCGGCGCGCGCGATCTGCTGCGCCGCCTCGGCGATCTGCCGCGAGTGGCCGCGGGTCGGCGGCTTCCAGCCGGGGAGGTCGACGTCGTCCGGATAGCGGAAGTCGAGCGGCGCCTCCTGGATGTCGCGCGGGATGTCGACGAGCACCGGGCCGCAGCGGCCGGTGCGCGCGACGTGGAAGGCGGCCTTGAGGACGTGCGGAATCTCCTCGACCTCCTGCACGAGCCACGAATGCTTGACGATCGGAGTCGTCACGCCGGTGATGTCGCACTCCTGGAACGCGTCGGTGCCGATCAGATGGCTCCGGACCTGGCCGGTGATGCAGACCAGCGGTGTCGAGTCCATCCAGGCGTCCGCGATCGGCGTGACCAGGTTGGTCGCTCCCGGCCCGGACGTGGCGAACGCCACTCCCGTGCGGCCGGAGGCGCGGGCGTAGCCCTCGGCCATGTGGCCGGCGCCCTGCTCGTGCCGGGCGAGGACGTGGCGGACGTCGGTGCCGCGGGCGATCGCGTCGTAGACGGGCAGGATCGCACCACCCGGGATCCCGAAGACGACGTCGACGCCCTCGGCCTCGAGCGAGCGGAGGACGGCGTCCGATCCGAGCATCCTCCTGGTCACGCGGGCTCCGCGAGAAACTCGACGTCGGTTCGTGACGACGGCATCAGCTCGAGCACCACGTCCATGAAGTCGCGGGTCGTCGACGCCGGGCCCCGCCCGGCGAGGTCGGCGGTGCGGGCCCCCGACGCGAGGGCATGCGACACCGCCCGCTCGAGGGTGCGCCCGGCCGCACGCTCTCCCAGACCCCTCCGAGAGCATCAGCGAGGCGGCGAGCAGCATGCCGCTCGGATTCGCGACTCCCTGGCCGGCGATGTCCGGCGCGGAGCCGTGTGTCGGCCCGAAGATGCCGGGGCCGCTCTCCGACAGTCGACCCGAGGCGACGATCCGCGAGCCGTTTCGGCTGGCGGCGGCAAGATCGCCGACGAGCTGGGCGTGCCTCAGCGGCGTCACGACGACGGAGAAACGGTCGGGAGCGTTCATCAGGAGCGGCAGCGCCTCGCTCGGCGAGAGGAGCTCGACGTGCACGCCGGAGTGCCGGTCGGCCTCCCAGGAGACGAGGGTGTGCCAGCTCGTCCCCTCGCCGACCGCGGTCAGGCGCCCGTGCCGGAAGCGGGCGAGGTCGAACGCCCGGCGAACGACGAACGGCTCGACCTGGTCGTCCAGCGGGCTGACGACCGCGATGTCTCCGTCCGGCAGCCGGACCCGCTGGACGCGCCAGGTCAGGTCGAGCTCCGCCTTGACGCCCTCGAGGGCCGGCTCCCTCGTCAGCGCGACCAGCACGGCGTCGGCGTCGCGGCACGCCGCCCGCGTCGAGGCCGGCAGCGGGTGCCCGTGCCTGCTGACCGCCTCGCCGGCGAACGGCGCGTGCACCTCGTCGACGCGGAAGCCGTGCAGGCGACCGGCCTCGACGAGCGCCCGGCTCGCCTCCGCCATCAGCTCGGGGCCGATGCCGTCCCCGCTCAGACAGGCAACCGTGTAGCGCGTGTTTCTCCTCATCGGGCCGGCACCTCCTCGAAGACGTCGTACAGGGTCACGGCCTTGCGCTCGTCGGCAAGCCGCTTGAATCGCGCGAAGGCGGAGCGGAGCTCCTCGCCCGCGACCTGGATCCCGGCATCGGCACACGCGCGCGCGAACGCGTGGCGACCGGAGTGCTTGCCGAGCGGCAGCGTCATCGTCAGGCCGAGCTCCTCGGGGTCGATGATCTGGTAGGTCGAGGCGTCCTTCAGCATCCCGTCCTGGTGGATGCCGGCCTCGTGGGCGAACGCGTTCGCCCCGACGATCGCCTTGTTCCGCTGGACGGCGTACCCGGTCAGGCTGGAGACGAGGGTCGAGGTGGCGCCGATCTCCCCGACGTCGATCCCCGTCTCGGCGTCGAACTCCGTCGCCCGGACGCGCAGCGCGATCACGACCTCCTCGAGCGCGGCGTTCCCCGCCCGCTCGCCGATCCCGTTGACGGTGCACTCGACCTGTCCGGCGCCCGCGGCAACCCCGGCGAGCGTGTTCGCGGTCGCGAGGCCGAGGTCGTTGTGGCAGTGAACCGAGAGCGTGACCCGGTCGAGCTCGGGGCAGCGGCGCCGGACGTCGCGCAGGAAGGCCGCGTACTCGTCCGGGAGGCAGTACCCGACGGTGTCGGGGAGGTTGACCGTTGTCGCCCCGGCGGCGATCGCCTCGCGGCAGACGCGGGCGAGGAAGCCCGGCTCGGAGCGGGTCGCGTCCTCGGCCGAGAACTCGATCTCGTCGACACGGCCGCGGCCGCGAGCGAGCGCCGCCCGCACCTGGTCGACCACCTGGTCCGGCTCGAGGAACAGCTTGCGCTCCATGTGGATCGGGCTCGTCGCGATCACGACGTGGAGCCGCGAGCGACGGGCCGGGGCGAGCGCTTCGATCGCCGCGTCGACGTCCTCGGCGTGTGTCCGGGCAAGTGACGCGACCGTCGCGTGCCGGGCCGTTTCGGCGACGGCGCGGATGCCCTCGAAGTCGCCGGGCGACGAGATCGCGAACCCCGCCTCGATCACGTCGACGCCGAGCCGCTCGAGCTGCTCGGCGACCTCCGCCTTCTCGTGCGGCTGAAGTGCGATCCCCGGCGACTGCTCGCCGTCGCGAAGGGTGGTGTCGAAGATCGTGATCCTGCGGACGGGCAACTGACTCCTCCTCGTCGGGCCTCCGTTCGGAGGCGTACCTGTGGTGCGGTGAGGTCGACGTGTGCGCTGCGAAGCGCGTGTTCGCGTACTCCCCCTAGAGGGGGAGAATCGCGACGAGAAGGATCGATACGCGGCCGCGGGCAGCCTGCGGGAGGCGGGCTGCGGAACGGATGTGGTCTGCGGCCTTCATCGCGTCGGTCGTGCAGTGTTGCCGGAGCGGAGCCGGTCTGTCAAGGGGACGACCGATCTCCGGCCGCCCTTGACCTGATCCGCCGCGGTCCCTACTCTGCTGGGCAATGGCCCGCGCACGCGCCGAGAAGTCGCTCTTCCTCTTTATTCTCGTCGCGCGCAAGCCTGCGTGCTAGTCGGCGTCCCGTCCCTCCCGCCTCCGCCGGCTAGCTGAGCACCACAGAGGCGGACTACCCCAGAGCAATCGAGGTGCGCACGTGCCGCCCCCGTTCGGCCCAACCCAGGAGCGAGACGCCTGCGGCATCGGCTTCGTCGCCGATTCGTCCGGCCGTGCGTCGCGCGAGATCGTCGACGCGCTGCTCGAGGGCCTCTACAACGTCCGCCATCGAGGCGCGACCGCGGCCGACCGGAAGACCGGCGACGGCGCGGGCGTGCTGCTGCCTCTGCCGGAGGGGAGCCCGGGCGTGGCGATGGTCTTTCTCCGCGACGAGGCCGCGCGTGCGGCGATCGAGCACGCCTGTCGCGAGGAAGGGCTCGTCCCGCTCGAGTGGCGGGAGGTTCCGGTCGAGGTCGACGCGCTCGGCGCGGAGGCGCTCGCGAGCATGCCGCGCATCGAGCAGCTGCTGCTGCGCGGGCCCGAGCAGGATTCGGAGCGCCGGGCCTACCGCGCCCGCCGGCGGGCCGAGCGGGCGGGTGGCGCGTACATCGCCTCGCTCTCGTTCCGGACGGTCACGTACAAGGCGCTCTGCGCGGCCGACCAGCTCGCGCACTTCTACGCCGACCTCAGGGATCCCTCGCTCGCCGTCCCGTTCGGGATCTTCCACCAGCGCTTCTCGACCAACACCGCCCCGTCGTGGGAGCGCGCGCAGCCCTTCCGCCTGCTCTGCCACAACGGCGAGATCAACACGATCCAGGGCAACGCCAACTGGATGCGCGCCCGGGAGGGCAACTTCGGCTCGGACGACGACGAGCTCCTGCATCCGGTGATCGACGAGACGGGCTCGGACTCGGCGATGCTCGACAACGCGCTCGAGCTGCTCGTGCGCGGCGGCCGCGACGTCCGTCACGCCCTGACGATGCTCGTGCCCGAGGCCTGGGAGGGGAACCCGGAGCTGGGTCCCGAGCTGCGCGACTACTACCGCTACCACTCGCTGCTGGTCGAGCCGTGGGACGGCCCTGCCGGGCTCGTCTTCACCGACGGGCGCGTCGTCGGCGCGGCGCTCGACCGCAACGGTCTCCGGCCGCTCCGCTACGCGTCCTGCGGGGACGGCCTCGTCGTCTGCTGCTCCGAGGCCGGCGCGATCGACCTGGCGGGCCGCGGTCGCGTCCGGCGCGGGCGGCTCGGGCCCGGGCAGATGATCGCCGTCGATCCCGAGCGCGGGCTGCAGGAGAACGCGGCGGTCAAGAGCGGCCTCGCGGCCCGGCAGCCCTACGGCCGCTGGCTCGCGCGGCGGTCTCCGGCCCGGCTCGAACGGGCACCCGGTGGAGCCGCCGGACGGGGACCTGACGCGGCGCCAGGCCGCATACGGCTACACGCGCGAGGACGTCAACGTGATCCTCCGCCCGGTCGCCGGCCACGGCCACGAGCCGACCTCCTCGATGGGAGACGACACGGCGCTGCCGCTGCTGGCGGGACGCGCGCGGCCGCTGTACTCCTACTTCCGTCAACGGTTTGCGCAGGTGACCAACCCGCCGATCGACCACCTGCGCGAGCGGCACGCCTTCTCCCTCCGCTGCATCCTCGGCGGCCGGGCCCCTCTGCTCACAGAGGGGCCCGAGACCGCTCGCGGCACGGAGCTGGAGAGCTTCTTTCTCTATCCCGGCGCGCTCCGCGCGCTCGGATATCCGCGTCTCGACGCGACGTTCGAGAGCGACCTGCGGGGAGCTTGCGTCCGGCTGGCGGACGAGGCCGAGGCGCTCGTTCGCTCGGGACGCACGGCCCTGCTGATCTCCGATGCGGATATCGGCGATCGGCGTGCCCCCGTTCCGATGCTGCTCGCCGTCGGCGCCGTCCATCATCGCCTGGTCTCGACCGGCCTGCGGACGCTGGCGACCCTCGTCGTCGAGACCGACGAGGCCCGGGAGGCGCACCACTTCGCCTGCCTGCTCGGCTACGGCGCCGAGGCGATCTGTCCCCGGCTGGCGCTCGAGACCGTGGCCGCGCTCGCCGCGGCGGACAGGGTCGGCGGAGACCGGCCCTCGCCGGCCGAGGCGCAGGCCCGCTTCCGCGCGGCGATCGAGGATGCCGTCCTGAAGGTGATGTCGAAGATGGGCATCTCCGACGTCGCCGCGTACTGCGGGGCGCAGGTCTTCGACGTCCTCGGTCTCGCCCCGGAGGTGGTCGACCTCTGCTTCCGGGGGACGCACTCGCCCGTCGGCGGCATCGGCTTCGCCGAGCTCGAGCGCGAGCTGGTCGACGCGCGCGCGGCTCTACGCGGCTCGAGAACCCCGGCTACGTGAAGTTCCGCAAGGGCGGCGAGCCGCACGAGACGAACGCGGACGTCGTCGACGCCGCCCACGCGCTGCGGCTGGCGGTCCGGCAGGAGCGGCAGGACCGGTACGACCAATTCGCCGCGCTGGTCAACGGCCGCTCTCCGATGGAGCTTCGCGACCTGCTCGAGCCCGCTGCCGCCGAGAAGCCCGTGCCGCTCGACGAGGTCGAGCCGGCGGAGTCGATCGTCCGGCGCTTCTCGGCAGGCGGGATGTCGCACGGCGCGCTCTCCGCCGAGGCGCACCAGACGATCGCGACCGCGTTCAACCGGCTGCGCGCGAGGTCGAACTGCGGCGAGGGCGGCGAGGACCCGGCGCGCTTCCGCACCGAGCGGAACTCGCGGATCAAGCAGGTCGCGTCCGGCCGGTTCGGCGTCACGCCCGAGTATGCGGCGTTCGCGGACGAGCTGCAGATCAAGATCGCGCAGGGCTCGAAGCCCGGCGAGGGCGGCCAGCTGCCCGGGCACAAGGTCAGCGTCGAGATCGCGCGGCTCCGCCACACGACGCCCGGCGTCGCCCTGATCTCGCCGCCGCCGCATCACGACATCTACTCGATCGAGGACCTGGCCCAGCTGATCTTCGACCTTCGCCAGGTGAACCCGGAGGCGGCGATCTCGGTGAAGCTGGTCGCGGAGAGCGGCGTCGGGCTCGTCGCCGCCGGGTGCGTGAAGGCGCTCGCGGACGTCGTCCACGTCGCCGGCTGCGACGGCGGGACGGGTGCGAGCCCGCTCTCGTCGATCAAGAACGCCGGCCTGCCCTGGGAGCTCGGGCTGGCCGAGACGCAGCAGGCGCTCGTCGCCAACGGCCTGCGCCGGCGGGCTCGGCTCCGTGTCGACGGCGGCGTGAAGACCGGACGCGACGTGGTCGTCGCCGCGCTGCTCGGCGCGGACGAGCTCAGCTTCGGCACCGCGCTCCTGCTCGCCGAGGGGTGTCTGATGGTGCGCTCGTGCCACCTCGACACGTGCCCGGTCGGGATCGCCACCCAGCGGCCGGAGCTGCGGGCGAAGTTCGCCGCCACCCCGGAGCAGATCGAGGCGTACCTGCTGTACGTCGCCGAGGAGGCCCGCGCGGTGCTCGCCTCCCTCGGCCTGAGCTCCTTCGAGGAGGCGGTCGGGCGGACCGACCTGCTTCGCCGGCGCTCGACCGGCGAGGCGCGCGCGGACGCCCTCGACCTCTCCCCCCTGCTCGCCGGCGCGGGCGGCCGGTACGAGGGCGAGCCGATGCCCGTCGCCGGCGGCGGCGAGCTCGGCGCGCGGCTGGCGGAGGACGCACGTCCTGCGCTCGAGGGCGCCGCCCTCGTCGAGCCCGCCTATGCGATCACGACCTGGGATCGGGCGGTGGGGGCGCGGCTCGGCGGCCTGATCGGCCGCGACTTCGGCGCCCAGCCGCCCCCGGGCCGGGTGCGGGCCCGCTTCGACGGCTCCGCGGGCCAGAGCTTCGGCGCGTTCCTGGCCGCCGGGGTCGAGCTCGACCTCCGCGGGGAGGCGAACGACTACGTCGGCAAGGCGATGGGCGGCGGGCGGATCGCGATCCGCGCCCCGGACGGCGACGCCGGCGATCCGGTGCTGATCGGCAACACGGCGCTCTACGGCGCCACCGGCGGCGAGCTGTACTGCGCCGGCCGCGCCGGCGAGCGCTTCGCGGTTCGCAACTCGGGCGCGGTCGCCGTCGTCGAGGGGGTCGGCGACCACGGCTGCGAGTACATGACCAGCGGCGTCGTGGTCGTGCTCGGTTCGACCGGGCGGAACTTCGCCGCCGGAATGAGCGGCGGCGAGGCGTTCGTCTACGACCCGGCCGCCGAGCTGCCGCAACGGCTGAACGACGACCTCGTCTCCCTCTCGCGGGTGACGGACGACGGAGAGCTGCGCCGGCTCGTCACCCGCCACGAGCGCTACACGGGCTCCGAGCTCGCGGCCGCCCTCCTGGCGTCTGGGCCACGGCAGCCGGCGAGTTCTGGCACGTGCGGGCGAAGGCGAACGTCGCACAGATCGAGGACGAGCACGAGGGCACGGCCGGGCCGAAGGAGGGAGCCGCCGAGGAGGAGCTCGCGGCCGGCTGATCCTCCTCCGAGCGATGACTTGCGCCGCTCGAGGTCAGCTGATGCGGACGCCCTTCAGCGACGGGTCGGGCGGCGGCAGCTTCGGGTCGAGCTCCGACAGCGTGTGGACGAGCAGCTCGGCCACGGTCAGGTTCCGGACCCAGTTGTGGTCGGCCGGAACGACGTACCAGGGCGCCCAGGCGGTCGAGGTCTCGGTGATCGCCTCCTCGTAGGCGGTCAGGTAGTCGTCCCAGCGGGCCCGATCGTCGAGATCGCCCGGACGGAACTTCCACGCCTTCTCCGGATCCTCGAGCCGCTCCTGCAACCGCTTCCGCTGCTCGTCCCGGGAGACGTGCAGGAACACCTTGACGATGCTGGTGCCCTCGTCGGTGAGCAGGCGCTCGAACTCCCGGATGTGCTGCGGCCGGTGCTTCCAGACCTGCTCCGGCGCGAGCCCCCGCACCCGCACGGCGACGACGTCCTCGTAGTGGGATCGGTTGAAGATCCCGATCTCTCCGCGGGCCGGGCAGGCCGCATGGACCCGCCGGAGGTAGTCGTGGGCGAGCTCCGCCGCCGTCGGCTCCTTGAAGGAGACGATCCGCCAGCCCTGCGGGTTCACCCCGGTCAGGACGTGACGGATCGTCCCGTCCTTTCCCGACGCGTCGAGGCCCTGCAGGACGAGCAGCACCGAGCGGCGCGATTCCGCCCAGAGGCGGCGGTGGAGCAGGTCCAGCCGCTCGACCAGCTCCTGCAGCCGGGCGAGCCCCCACTGCTTGTCCGGCAGCCCCAGCCGATCGCCCGGGTCGCGGTCGGCCAGATGCGGCAGAGCTTCCGGGCTCCACCTGCAGCAATCGGATCAGCTTTGCCTCCACCGCGCGACAGCCTACTCGGCGGCGGCGCAGCCGGGCTCGTTGCATAAATGCAATCTGTATGCATAATACGCAGATGGTTTCGACGGTCGTCATCGGCGCCGCCGGCTTTTCCGGCCAGGAGACCCTCGACCGGGTGCTCGCCCATCCGTCGCTGGAGCTCGTCGCGCTCGGCTCGGACTCGCTCGCGGGCGAGCCGGCGGCCGCCCTCGACCCGCGTCTCGGGCGGAACGGCAACGGCGCGCTCCCTCGCTTCGTGTCCAACGACGCGGCGCTCGCCGCCGGGGCGGAGCTCGTCTTCTGCTGCCTCGAGCACAAGGCTGCCGCGTCGCTCCGGCCGCCGCCGGACGCGGTCGTCGTCGACCTCTCCGGGGCCCATCGCCTGAGCGACACCGCCGCGTACGCGTCCTGGTACGGATTCGCCCACCCGGGCGGGAACGAAGACTGGTGCTACGCGCTCCCGGAGCTCGCGCCTCCGACCGGCCGCCTGATCGCCAACCCGGGCTGCTACGCGACCGCCGCGCTGCTCGCGCTCCTGCCGATCGCAGACGCGATCGAGCCGGAGGGCGTGGTCGTGGACGCGAAGTCGGGCGTCTCGGGCGCAGGACGAGCGTTGAGGGTGGGCTCGCATGCCGCTGCGGTGCTCGACAACGTCTCGCCGTACCGCGTGGGAACGCACCAGCACGAGCCGGAGATCGAGCAGCTGCTCGGCCTGCCGGTGTGCTTCGTCCCGCACGTGCTCCCGGTCCGGCGCGGGCTGATCGCCACCTGCTACGTGCAGGCGACCGCCGACCTCCGCCCGCTGCTCGAAGCCGCGTACGCCGGCTCGCACCTCGTCTCGGTCCTGCCGGAAGCCGTCGTGCCCGACCTCACCCGCGTGCAGGGAACCGATACCGTCGAGATCGGCCTGTTCGAGGACCGCGCCACCGGCCGCTCGATCGTGATCTGCGCGCTCGACAACCTCGGCAAGGGCGCGGCGGGCCAGGCGGTGCAGAACGCCAACATCGCCCTCGGTCTCGACGAGACGGCGGGCCTGCGCCTCGCCGGAGTTCTGGTCTGATGGCGGTCGCAGTCGAGCGCGTGGAGACCGCGAGCGGAGCGATCACGGCCGCCAGGGGATTCGTCGCCGCCGGCGTCCACGCGGGCATCCGCCGCGCGAAGCCCGACCTGGCGATCGTCAGGTCTCTCGAGCCCGCGGTCGGCGCCGGCATGTTCACCGCCAACCGGGTCCAGGCCGCCCCGGTGCGGATCTCGAGGGCGCACCTCGTGCAGGCCCAGCCCCAGGCGCTCGTGATCAACTCCGGCGTCGCGAACGCGGCCACCGGCAAGCAGGGCGAGCTCGACGCGCTCGCCACCGCCGCGGAGGCGGCCGCGCTTCTGGGGCTCGAGCCCGAGCAGGTGCTCGTTCTCTCCACGGGCGTGATCGGGGTCAAGCTGCCGATGAACCGGCTGCTGGCCGGCCTCGCGGACGCCGCCGGGAGCCTGGCCGAGGACGCCGGAGCCGACGCGGCGCAGGCGATCCTGACCACGGACACGCGTCCCAAGGAGTCGTCGGTCTCGCGGGGCGGCTTCACCGTCGGCGGGATGGCGAAGGGCGCGGGCATGATCCACCCGCACCTGGCGACGATGCTCGCGATCGTGACCACGGACTACCCGCTCGCCGCCGGCGAGGCCCACGGTTTCCTCAAGCGGGCCGTGAACGAGAGCTTCAACCGCATCTCCGTCGACGGCGAGTGCTCGACCAACGACGCGGTCGTCCTGCTCGCCAACGGCGCGAGCGGCATCGAGCGGACGCCGTCGACCGACCGCGACTTCGAAGCGGCACTCGGCGAGGTCTGCGCCGACCTCGCGGAGCAGATCGTCGCCGACGGCGAGGGCGCGACCGTGCTGCTCGAGATCGAGGTCACCGGCGCGGCCAGCCCCGGCGAGGCGAACGCGATCGCGAGGCGGATCGCCACCTCGCCGCTCGTCAAGACCGCGGCCTTCGGCCGCGACCCGAACTGGGGCCGGATCCTGGCCGCCGCCGGCTCCGCCTTCTGCGCCGGTGGGTTCGCCCAGGTCGACGTCGACCTGCTGACCCTGCGGATGAACGGAGTCGCGCTCTTCGCCGACGGCGAGCCGACGGGCGCCGAGGTGCCGCTGGAAGGGGCCGTGTGCCGGATCGAGCTCGACCTCGGGCTCGGCTCGGCCGCCGCCGCCTACCTCGCCTCCGACCTGACCTACGACTACGTGCGGATCAACGCGGAGTACACGACGTGACCGTCCACCGGCGAGAACGACAGGGCGCCATCCTCAGGTTGATCCGCGAACGGCCGATCTCGACCCAGAGCGAGCTCGCGGACGCGCTGCACGAGGCCGGGTACGAGGTCGTCCAGACGACCGTCTCGCGGGACATCACCGACCTCGGGCTCGTCAAGGTTCGTGCGCCCAGTGGCCGCCTCGTCTACGCGCCCCCGGGCGCGACCGACCGCGACCGCCTCCACGAGATGATCATGGCGATGCGTCGCTGGGCGCTGCTGGTCGAGTCGAACGACACGCTGGTCGTCCTCACCACGCCCTCCGGTCACGCCAACTCGCTCGCCCAGGCGATCGACGAGGCGAGCCACCCGCGGATCCTGTCCACCGTCGCCGGCGACAACACCATTCTCGTCATCCCGCGCATGGGCGTCTCCGCGCCGATGCTCTGCGAGGAGCTGAAGTCACAACTTCTGGAAGGAGCAGCATGAGCCGCATCGCAGTCCTCGCCTACTCCGGCGGGCTCGACACCACGTGCATCATCGCCTGGCTGAAGGAGGACTACGGCTTCGACGAGGTCGTCGCCGTCCTCTGCGACGTCGGCCAGGAGTTCGACCTCGAGCAGGCGCAGCTGCGCGGCTTCGCGGCGGGCGCCGAGGACGTCGTCCTCGTCGACCGCAGGGAGTCGTTCGCCGACGAGCAGGTCGCCGGGGCCCTGAAGGCGAACGCGCTCTACGAGGGCAAGTACCCGCTCGTCTCCGCGCTCTCCCGCCCCGTGATCGCCCAGGCGGTTGCCGAGCTGGCGCTCGAGCTGGGTGCCGAGGCGGCCGTCCACGGCTGTACCGGGAAGGGAAACGACCAGCTTCGCTTCGAGCTCGCGTTCCGCGCCAACTACCCGGGCGTCCAGGTGATCGCCCCGCTTCGCGACCGCGCGTGGACCCGCGACGAGGAGATCGAGTACGCGCGCGCCCGCGGGATCCCGGTCACGGCCACGGCGGGGTCGCCGTTCTCGGTCGACGAGAACCTGTTCGGCCGGTCGATCGAGGCGGGGATCCTCGAGGACCCGTGGGAGGCGCCGCCGGAGGAGGCGTTCCTGCTCACCGCCGATCCGGACGGCGCGCCCCCGCCGACGGAGGTCGTGATCGGGTTCGAGGGCGGCCTGCCCGTCGCCCTGGACGGGGAGGGGCTGCCGCCGCACGAGCTGATCCCCGCGCTGAACCGCCGGGCGGGCGCGTACGGAATCGGCCGGATCGACATGGTCGAGAACCGCGCGGTCGGGATCAAGAGCCGCGAGCTGTACGAGGCGCCTGCCGCGATCACCCTGATCGCCGCGCACCGCGCGCTGGAGGATCTCGTGCTGACGAAGGCGGAGCTGGAGGCGAAGCGCTGGATCGAGGACCGCTGGGCGCGCACGGTCTACGACGGGTTGTGGTTCTCGCCCCTGCGCGAGGCGCTGGACGCGTTCGTGGACACGACCCAGGAGCTCGTCACCGGCGAGGTGCGCGTGGAGCTGCGCCCGGCGGCGGCGGTCGTCAACGGCCGGCGCTCCGAGCACGCGCTCTACGCGGAGACGCTCGCCTCGTACGCGACCGGCGAGACGTTCCCGCACGAGGCGGCCGCGGGGTTCATCGAGATCTCCGCGCTGGAAATCGAGCTGGCCGCGGCGAGGGCGCGCAAGGTCACCGCATGACGCTGTGGGGCGGCCGGGTCGAAGTCCGGCTCGCTCCCGAGGTCTGGGACTTCCTGCGCGCCCACGACGCCGAGCTCCTGCCGTACGACTGCGAGGCGTCGCGCGTGCACGCACGACGACTGCACGCGGCCGGCATCCTCACGGACGAGGAGCTCGCCGAGGTCGATGCCGAGCTGGCAGCCGTCGCTCGGGGCGGCCTGGTCGACCCGGGCGAGGAGGACGTCCACTCGGCGATCGAGCGTGCGCTCGGCGAGGCCGGGCGGAAGATCCACGCCGGCCGGTCGCGAAACGACCAGGTCGCGGCGGCGATGCGGCTCTACGTCGAGGACGCGTGCGCGGAGGCGCTGGAGGCGATCGGGAGCTTCGCCCGGGTCGTGGTCGACCTGGCCGAGACGGAGGCGGACACGCTCATGCCCGGCTACACGCACCTCCAGCGCGCGCAGCCGGTCACGCTCGGCTGGCACCTGCTCGCCTGGACGGAGCTGCTCGAGCGCGACCGGGCGCGGTTCCGCTTCGCCGCCGAGCGCGCCGCCGAGACCCCCCTCGGCGCGGGCGCGCTCGCCGGGTCGACCCTGCCGTTGCCCACCCCTCCCGGGGCGATGCGAAACACGCTGGACGCGGTCGCCGACCGCGACTTCGCGCTCGACTACCTGTACGCGGCCGCGGTGCTGTTCGTGCACCTGTCGCGGATCGGCGAGGAGCTCGTGCTCTGGTCGACGTCCGAGTTCGGGTTCGCCCGGCTTCCCGAGAGGGCGGCGACGGGCTCGTCGATGATGCCGCAGAAGCTGAACCCGGACGCCCCCGAGCTCGCACGCGGCAAGGCCGGCACGGCGATCGGACGGCTGACCGGCCTGCTGGCGACGGTCAAGAGCCTGCCGCTCGCGTACAACCGCGACCTGCAGGAGGACAAGCGCCCGGTGTTCGACGCGCGGCGGGACGTCCGCGAGGCGCTGGCCGCGCTGACCGTGCTGGTCGGCGGACTGGAGTTCGACCGCGACCGCCTGGCCGCAGCCGCCTCCGACCCGCTGCTGCTGGCGACGGACGCCGCCGAGGCGCTGGTCGCCGAGGGCGTTCCGTTCCGCGACGCCCACGAGCAGGTCGCCGGCGCCGTGCGGGAGGGCACGTTCGACCCCGAGACGACCGCGGCGGACAGCGTGGCCACGCGGCTGGGCGACGTTCGCGCTGCGGTCGCCGAGGCGCGAGCTCGTTTCGACCGGTAGTTCCCTGCGAGTCGGCCGCGAGGCAGGGACAGGCTCCGGCTTGTCCCCGCGGTCGCTCCGGCCGCTCAGCCGGGCATCTTCACCTCGATGCCTGCGTTGACGCTCTGTAGGACATGAACCCTCTCGCCCGCCGGATCCAGCGCACGTACCTGACCCTGCTGCTCGGGAACACGCTGGCGGCATCGTTCATCTGGGGCATCAACACGCTCTTCCTGCTCGACGCGGGGCTGAGCAACCTGGAGGCGTTCGCCGCGAATGCGTTCTTCACCGCGGGCATGGTCGCCTTCGAGGTTCCGACCGGCATCGTCGCCGACACCTGGGGCCGGCGCGCTTCCTACCTGCTGGGCACGCTCACCCTCTCCGGGTCGACGTTTCTCTACTACCTGCTGTGGCAGACGAAGGCGCCGTTCTGGCAGTGGGCGATCGTCTCGATGCTCCTCGGGCTCGGGTTCACCTTCTTCTCCGGCGCGGTCGAGGCCTGGCTCGTCGACGCGCTCGCGTTCGCGGGCTACGAGGGCGGCCTCGAAGCGGTCCTCGGCCGCGGCCAGGTCGTCACCGGCGTCGGCATGCTCGGCGGCTCGGTCGTCGGCGGGGTGGTCGCGCAGGTGACCACGCTCGGCGTGCCGTTCCTGATGCGAGTGGGGGTCCTGCTCGGGATGTTCGTCGTCGCCTCCAGGCTGATGCAGGATCTCGGCTTCGAGCCGGAGCCCCGCGGCCGGCCGTTGCGCGCGATGCGCAACGTGCTCGTCACCTCGCTCGACTACGGGCTGAAGAATCCGCCGGTGCGCTGGATGATGCTCGCCGCGCCGTTCGCATCGGGGGTCGGGATCTACACGTTCTACGCGCTGCAGCCGTTCCTGCTCGACCTCTACGGCAACAGCAAGGCCTACGCGATCGCGGGCCTCGCGGCGGCGATCGTCGCCGGCTCGCAGATCCTCGGCGGCTACCTGGCGGCGAGAATTCGCGCGCTCTTCAAGCGGCGCACGACCGCCCTGATCCTCGGGACGCTGACGAGCGCCGGGACGCTCGCTCTGCTCGGGCTCACGCATCTCTTCTGGCCGGCCCTCGGCCTGCTCGTCGTCTGGGGCCTGATCTTCGCCGCCGAGATGCCCATCCGCCAGGCGTACCTGAACGGCATGATCCCGTCCAAGCAGCGCGCGACCGTGCTGTCGTTCGACTCCCTGATGGGGAGCGCCGGCGGCGTCGTCGTCCAGCCGGCGCTGGGCAGGGCCGCCGACGTCTACAGCTACGCGACCTCGTACGTCTTCGGAGGCGTGATCCAGGCGCTCGCCGCCCCCTTCATCCTCCTCAGCCGCCGGGAAGAGGATCCCTCCGACACGATGGTCGCCGCAGCCTCCCCGCCCGAGATCGCGGGCGAGCCGACCGAGGCGACGGCGTCCTACGTCAAGTAGTCGAGCGCCTCGGCGAGGCCGAAGCGCCCTGACCAGATCGCGCTGCCGGCGACGGCTCCCTCGCAGCCGAGATCGCGGAGGGCCTCGAGGTCCTCGAGCGAGGCGATCCCGCCTGCGGCCAGCACCGGCAGCCCTGCCTCCAGCACCTCGGCCAGCAGCCGCAGGTCCGGGCCGGCGAGCGATCCGTCGCGGCGCGTGCTCGTGACCAGCAGCCGCCGGATGCCCGCGGCTGCGCAGCGCCTCGCCAGCTCGGCCGGCGTCAGGTCGGACTCGCTCGTCCAGCCGTCGGCGACCACCTTGCCGTCCCGCGCGTCGACGGCGACGACCAGGCGGTCGGCGAACCGCTCGGCCAGCAGGGACAGGCCGTGCCTGTCCCTGCGGTTTCCGTCAGCGCCGCGGTGCCGACGATCGCGCGCGCCGCGCCGGCCGCCAGCGCCGCCTCGACCTCCGCCACGTCGCGCAGGCCCCCTCCGACCTGGATCGGCACGCCGCCGGCCGACGCGACCATCGTCTCGACCAGGCCGGGGGTCGGCGTGCCCGAGAAGGCGCCGTCCAGGTCGACCACGTGGAGCCACGCCGCACCCTCGGAGACGAAGCGTGCGGCTGCGGCCGCAGGCTCGCCGCCCTCGATCGTCACGTGCTCACGGCGGCCCTCCGACAGGCGCACGCATCGCCCCTCGAGGACGTCGATCGCCGGGATGACGGTGAAGGCGGCCATGGAACCGTATTAACATGCTAACATGCCGACATGACCGCGACCCCTGCAGAGGCTCGACATGTGGTCGAGGACGTCCCCGGCCTGGACGGGCTCGCCGATGCGGTGCTCACGCTTCGCACCCGCGACGAGGCGAGGCGCTTCCTGCGGGATCTCTGCACCCTCGGCGAGCTCGAGGCGCTCGCCCACCGCTGGCAGATCGTCCGCCTGCTCGACGAGCAACGGCCGTACCTGGAGATCGCCGCGCGCGTGCACACGAGCACGGCCACCGTCACCCGCGTGGCCCAGTGGTTGCGGCGCGGCGCGGGCGGCTACGCGATCGCCCTCGCCCGGGTCAAGCGGTAGGAGGACGTCGTGAGCGCCGCCGACGACGGACGGCTGCTGGTCGCCGTCCCCTCGAAGGGGAGGATGGCGCCGCCCGCCCTGGAGCTGCTCGCGGCGGCCGGGCTCCGCTTCGAGGCCGGCGAGCGCGCGCTGCACGTTCCGTGCCGGAATGCGCCGGTCGATCTGCTGCTCGTCCGCCCGCACGACATCCCCGAGTACGTCCAGGACGGGGTCGTCCACGTCGGGATCACCGGCGCGAACCTCGTCGTCGAGGCAAACGCGGACGTCGTCACGCTCGCCGAGCTCGGCTTCGCCGAATGCACGCTGGAGGCAGCGGTCCCCAGCGCGGCGCCGCAGCAGTCGCCGGTCGACCTGACCGGCCTGCGGATCGCGACCGCCTATCCGGTCACGACCACCGCGGCGCTCGCGCGCATCGGCGTCGAGGCGGAGGTGGTCACCGTCTCGGGCTCCGTCGAGGCAGCGCCGCGGCTCGGGCTCTCGGAGGCGGTGGTCGATCTCGTCTCCACCGGGTCGACCGCGAGCGTGAACGGGCTCCGCCGCATCGGCACGCTGCTTCGCTCGGAGGCGGTCCTGATCGCGAGCCGGGCGACGATCGACCGGCGGCGCGAGCTGGTCGACCGGCTCGAGCTGATGATTCGCGGGGTGGTTGCCGCCCGCCGCCGCCGCTACGTGATGCTGAACGCGCCCGAGGATGCGCTGCCCCGGATCAGGGAGCTGCTACCGGGAATGGGTGCGCCGTCGGTGCTCCCGCTGGCCGAGCCGGGTCAGATCGCCGTCCACGCCGCGGTGGACGCGGACGAGATCTGGGACCTCCTGCCGCCGCTCAAGGCGGCCGGGGCCTCGTCGATCCTGGTCGTCCCCGTCGAGCGGCTGGTGCCGTGAGAGGGCTCGACGTGGACGAGGCGCTCCCGCAGGCCGCCGAGATCGTCGCCGACGTCCGCGCCCGCGGCGACCAGGCCGTGCTCGACTGGAGCCGGCGGCTGGACGGAGAGCCGCCGCCGGCGATTCGGGTTTCCGCCGAGGATCTGAGGGCCGCGGCGCTGGACGAGCCCGCCCGGCAGGCGATTCGCGCACTGGCGGCCGCGGTCGAGGCGTTCCACGCTCCCCAGCGCCCGCCGGACATCGAGGTCTCGGCGTTTCCGGGGGTCGTCGCCGAGCGGCGCTTCCGACCGCTCGACTCGGTCGGAATCTACGTCCCCGGCGGCCGGGCACCGCTGGCGTCGTCGCTGGTGATGGCCGCCGTCCCCGCCCGGGTGGCGGGTGTCCGGCGGATCGCCGTCGCGACCCCGCGTCCGCACCCGGCCGTGCTGGCGACGGCGCGCGAGCTCGGGATCGAGGAGGTCTACGCTGCCGGGGGCGCCCAGGCGATCGCCGCGCTCGCCTACGGCACGGAGACGGTTCGGCCGGTGGACAAGATCGTCGGCCCGGGAAACCCGTGGGTGACGGCGGCGAAGCTGCTCGTCTCCAGCCGGGTCGCGATCGACCTGCCGGCCGGGCCGAGCGAGGTGCTGGTGATCGCCGACGAGACTGCCGATCCGGCTCTCTGCGCGGCCGATCTGCTCGCGCAGGCCGAGCACGGGCCGGACAGCGAGGCGGTGCTCGTGACCACGAGCCGAGCAGTCGCCGCCGCGGTCGAGGCGCTGGTCGACGGCCGCGCCCGGATCGAGCTCGCGGCGACCGTCGAGGATGCGATCGAGCGGGCGAACGAGTACGCCCCCGAGCACCTCGAGCTGCTGGTCGCCGACCCGGAGGAGGCCGTCCGCGGCGTGACCAGCGCCGGCACCGTCTGCCTCGGTCCCTGGGCATCGGCCGTGCTCGGCGACTACGTCGCCGGCACGAACCACGTCCTGCCGACCGGAGGCCTGGCGCGGGGAGCCGGCGGGCTCGGTCTGGAGGCGTTCCTGAAGCCCGTCCAGTACCTGCGGGCAACGGCGGAGGGCCTCGCCGCCGCCCGCGAGACGGTGGAGGCGCTCGCCCGACTCGAGGGCCTGCCGCTCCACGCCGCCGCCCTCTCGGCCCGAGCGTGAGCGCCCGGCCTCTCCCGGAGGGCTTCGAGCCCTACGTCTGGGCCTCGACGACCGAGGAGGTGGCGGCGCGACAGGGGGCTGCGCCCGGCCGAGGTGATCCGCTTCGACGCCAACGTTCCGCCGCTCCCCGGCGTCCCCCAGGTGCCGATCGGCGAGAGCTTCGCGCGTCTGAACGAGTACCCGGAGGGGACCTACCGGGCTGTGCGCGCGGCCGCCGCCGCCTACGCCCGCGTCCGGTCGGAGCAGATCGTCGTCGGGGCGGGCGCGGACGGCTTGATCGCACTGGCCGCCCGAACCTTCCTCGGCCCCGGTCGGCGCGCCCACGTGCGGCGGCCGACCTACCCGCTCTACGCGATCGCGAGCGGCATCGAGGGAGCGGTCCTCGTCGAGGAGCCGGACGACGCCGACCTGATCTGGGTCTGCAATCCGAACAACCCGACCGGGGAGCTGGTCGAGCCCGCCGAGCTCGCCGGGCTCGCGCGGTCGCATCCCGAGGCGGCCGTCGTCGTCGACGAGGCGTACTTCGAGTACTCCGGCGAGTCGGTCGTGCCGTTGATCGCAGGCGCGCCGAATCTGATCGCGATCCGGACGCTGTCCAAGGCCTTCGGCCTCGCGGCGCTGCGCGTCGGCTACGCGGTCGCGTCACCCGAGGCGGCCCGCGAGCTCGAGCGGCGCCGCGACCCCGCGCCCGTCTCCGCTCCGGCCGCGAGCATCGCCGCCGCCGCGCTGCGCGATCCCCGTCTCGACGTCGAGCAGACGGTGCGCGAGCGGGAGCGCATGCGCTCCGCCCTGGCGGGCGCCGGCTTCGACTGCCCCCGCTCGGAGGCGAACTTCGTGCTCGTCCGGGTCGACGGGGCGACGGAGCTGGCCGAGGGCCTCGAGCAGCAGGGCCTCGTCGTCCGCAGGTTTCCGGACGCGATTCGCATCACCGTCCGTCTGCCGGCCGAGAACGACCGGATCCTGGCCGCGCTCGGCGCGGCGTCGCCCTCTCCCGCCGGACGTGGGGCGCTCGTCGTCCGGACGACGACCGAGACGTCGGTGCGCGCGTCGCTGGCGCTGGACGGCCGGGGACGTGCCCGCGTCGCCACCGGGATCGGCTTCCTCGACCACCTGCTCTCCCAGCTCGCCTTCCACGGGGGGCTCGACCTCGAGCTGATCGTCGGGGGCGACCTCGGTGTCGACGAGCACCACACGGTCGAGGACGCGCTCGCGGCGCTCGGGGAGGCGTTCGAGCAGGCGCTTGCCGAGCGGCAGGGGGTGACGCGGTTCGGATCGGCGACCGTCCCGATGGACGAGGCGCGCGCGACCGCCTCGGTCGATCTCGTCCGCCGGCCCCACGCCGAGGTCCTGCTCGCCTTCGGCGGCGACCGGATCGGAGGCCTGGCGTCGACGCTGCTCCCGCACGCGCTCGAGCGGTTCGCGATCGAGGCCGGGATGACCCTGCACCTGGAGGCGCGCGGCCAGGACGACCACCACGTCGCCGAAGCGGCTTTCAAGGCGACTCGGCCGCGCCCTTCGCGAGGCGTGCGCGGTGACCGGGGTGGCCTCGGGATCGACCAAGGGCTCCCTGTGAGGGTCGTCCTCGCCGACTACGGCGCCGGCAACCTGAGCAGCGTCTGCTCTGCGCTCGTACGGGCCGGCGCCCGGACGGTGGTCACCTCCGAGCCGCCCGTCGTCGCGGAGGCGCCGCTGGCGGTGATTGCCGGAGTGGGCAATGCGGAGAGCGCCGCCCGGCAGCTCGAGGAGAACGGGCTCGCCGACGCCCTCCGCGACCGGGCGGCGGCCGGCCGCCCGCTGCTCGGGATCTGCCTCGGGATGCAGCTCCTCTTCGAGGAGAGCGAGGAGGGCGGTCTCGGCCTCGGCCTCCTCCGAGGCCCGGTGCGGCGGTTGCGGGCCGAGCGGGTCCCGCACATGGGCTGGAACACGCTGCGGCTGACGGCGCGGACGGCGCTGCTCGCCGGGCTCGAGGGCGAGGACGTCTACTTCGCGCATTCCTACGCATGCGCTCCCGCGGAGGCGGTCGCGGTCGCCGAGGTCGACCACGGCGGTCCCGTCGTCGCCGCGGTCGAGCGCGGGTCGGTGGCCGGCGTCCAGTTCCACCCGGAGCGGAGCGGCCGCGGCGGCGCGCTCGTCCTCCGCAACGCGATCGCATGGTCAAGAAGCGCCTGATCCCGTGCCTCGACGTCGCCGGCGGCCGAGTGGTCAAGGGCGTGCGCTTCGAGCGGTTGCGCGAGGTCGGCGACCCGGTCGAGCTCGCAGCCCGCTACTCGGGCCTCGGGGCGGACGAGCTCGTCTTTCTCGACGTGACCGCGAGCGTGGAGGGCCGCCGGCCGCTGCTCGAGCTCGTCGCCCGCGCCGCGACCGAGCTCGAGATCCCGTTCACCGTCGGCGGCGGGGTCGCGTCGATCGACGACGCCCGCGGCCTGCTCCGGGCCGGAGCCGACAAGGTCGCGGTCAACAAGGCCGCGGTCGACGACCCGTCGCTGCTTGAGCGAGCTCGCCGACGGGTTCGGCGCGCAGGCGGTGGTCTGCGCGATCGACGCGCGCCGGGGCGAGGTGGTCACGCACGGCGGCCGCACCGCTCGCGGGATCGACGCCGTCGCCTGGGCGGCCGAGGCGGTCGAGCGCGGCGCCGGGGAGATCCTGCTGACGTCGATCGACGCCGACGGAACGCGGAACGGCTACGACCTGGCGCTGACCGCGGCCGTCTCGAGCGCGGTCACCGTGCCCGTGATCGCCTCCGGGGGCGCCGGCTCGGCGGCGCATCTGGCCGAGGCGTTCGAGGCGGGCGCGGAGGCGGCGCTGGTGGCGTCGATCGTCCACGAGCGGCCGGAGCGGCTGCCGGAGCTGAAGCGCGAGCTGAGGGAGGCGGGATGGCCGGTCCGGCTCTGACCCCCGCGATCGTGCAGGACGCCGACGACGGGCGCGTGCTGATGCTCGCCTGGATGGACGACGAGGCGCTGCGCCGCACCCGCGAGACCGGCGAGGCATGGTTCTGGAGCCGGTCGCGGAGGCGGCTCTGGCGGAAGGGGGAGTCCTCCGGCAACACGCTCGCGGTCGTCGAGCTGCGGGACGACTGCGACGGCGACGCGATCCTCCTGCGCGTCCGGCCCGCCGGTCCTGTCTGCCACACCGGGTCGCTCTCGTGCTTCGCGCCGTGGCTGTGGCGGCGCGTCGCCGGGCGCGCGAGGGAGCGGCCGGCCGGCTCGTACGTGGTGAAGCTGTTGGCCGAGGGCCCCGCCGCGTGCGCCCGCAAGGTCGGCGAGGAGGGGGTGGAGGCGGCGCTCGCGGGCGCGGGCGAGAGCGACGAGCGGCTGGTCGAGGAGCTCGCCGATCTCTGGTTCCACAGCTACGTCCTGCTTGCCGCGCGCGGCCTCGACCCGGCTGCGGTCGAGGACGAGCTGCTGCGTCGAGTGCGTTAGAGGGCGCGGGACGGACGCCGCACGTTCCGCCCGCGCCCGACGCGGGAGCCTACTACTCCGTCTGGCCCTTTTCCCAGGGTGCGCGTCGCAACCCAAGGGGGGAGCCCCTGCCGGAGCTCCCCCCTTCCAGCGACCTGCCCTCCTACCCGGACGCCTCCGGCACGGATCGACGAACGAGCGCCGGTGCCTCGCGGTGTTCGTGCGACCGGTGCGAGCCGAGGTGCGCGTGCGCCTCGGTCCCGTAACCGCCCGGGACCGGGATGTAGAACTCGGGATAGCCCCACATCCCGTGCTCCGAGACGTCCAGGCCGGCGATCTCGGTCTCCTCCTCGACCCGGATTCCCCAGAGCCGCTTCATCACCCACAGCGAGGCGAAGGAGGCGGTGAACGTGAATCCGCCGACCGCGACCAGGCCGAGCGCCTGGATACCGAGCTGATGGAAGGAGCCGGTATAGACGAGCCCACCGCGGCCGGTGGCCAGGTTCGCGGCGAGCGACGGCACCGCGAACAGCCCGGTCGCCAGCGTGCCCCAGATCCCGCTCATCCCGTGGACCGCGACCGCGCCGATCGGGTCGTCGATTCCGATCCGCTCGACGAAGAGGACGCCCGCGACGGCGATGAAGCCGGAGACGAGCCCGATCACGACCGCCGCCCACGGGGCGACGAACCCGGATGCGGCCGTGATCGCGACCAGTGCGGCGATCACGCCGTTCAGCATCATCGAGATGTCCGGCTTCTTGATGATCAGCCAGGCCGAGACGATCCCGCCCAGAGCCCCCGCGCCCGCGGCGACGTTCGTCGTCAGGGCGACGTAGCCGAAGTAGCCGACCCGGTCGCCCGTGATCACGCCGAGGGTCGAGCCGGGATTGAAGCCGAACCAGCCGAACCAGAGGATGATCGTGCCGAGGACGGCGTACGGCATGTTGTGGCCGGGGATCGGGTTCGCGCGGCCGTCGGTGCCGAACTTGCCGATTCGCGGCCCGAGCAGCAGAGCTCCGGCGAGCGCGGCGAGCGCGCCCTGGTAGTGGACGACGGTCGAGCCGGCGAAGTCCTGCATCCCCTTCGCGTACAGCCAGCCGCCCGAGTGCCAGACCCAGTGGGAGACGACGGAGTAGATCAGGGTGAAGACGACGCCGAAGGCGAAGTACACCCAGAGCTTCGCCCGCTCCGCCATCGCCCCCCAGACGATCGCCAGCGACACGCCCGCGAAGACGACCTCGAACAGGTAGCCGGTTGCGCCGGGGATGCCGGTGAAGAAGCTGAACGGCGCCTTGCCGATCGCGAGGAACTCGTTCGTCGAGGGGAAGAAGCCGTGTGTCCCGATGATCGAGTTGCCGTCGCCGAACGCCAGCCCGAAGCCGACCGCCCAGTAGACGAGCGAGCAGATCGCGAAGATGAGGACGTTCTTGCCGGCGATGTGCGCCGCGTTCTTCATCCGCGTCAGGCCGGCTTCGAGGTAGGCGAAGCCGGCCTGCATGAACATGACGAGGACGGCCGCGATCACGACCCACACGGTGTTTGCGGCGATGACCAGGTCTGCCGTCTTCACTGAGCTTCCACCTCCTCGAGGGGTTCCCCCGTTCTGTTGTGGGTGACGTTCTCGACGGGCGTCGTCCAGACGATCCCGTCGCCCGACTCGTTGCCGGTGTGCGCCGCGTCCGCGATCGCGGCGACGATCGGCTTCGCCCTCGACGCGTCGGCGACGAAGACGAGCAGTGCCTTGGGCAGGAACCGCGACTCGAAGACGCGGCCGCGGTACTCGTGGGTGATCCCCCGCTGGCGGCCGTGGCCGACCGCCTCGATCACGGTCACGCCGACGTGTCCGGTCTCTTCCTCGACGGCGTCGATCACCGTCTCGATCCGGTCGCGGACGACGACCGCCTCGATCTTGACGAAGCTCACGGCATCCTCCTTTCCAGCAAGACGGTGTCCCGCCAGGCGCCGCCGAGCTGCGCGATCCGCTCACGCGTGCCGACGACCCTGAACCCCGCGCGGCGGTGGAGCGCGAGACTGGCGACGTTCTCGGGGAAGATCGAGGTCTGGAGCGTCCAGATCCCCGCCCGGCCGGCGCGGCCGACGAGCTCGCCGAGCAGCGCCGTCCCGACTCCCTCCCCGCGGGCCTGCTCGTCGACGTACACGCTCTCGTCGACGACGCCCGCGTAACAGGAGCGGCGCGAGACCGGCGAGACCGCCGCCCAGCCGACCACCTCGCCGTCGTGCTCGGCGACCAGGCGCGGCTCGGCGAGGTGGCCGGCGTCCCAGTCCTCCCACGACGGCGCCTCGGTCTCGAAGGTCGCCTGCCCCGTGGCGATTCCCTGTTCGTAGATCGACCGCACCGCGGGCCAGTCGCTTGGTTGCATCGTTCTGATCTCCATTCGTCGGACCACGAAAAAAGCCCCGGGACTCCACGAGTCCCGAGGCCTCATTGCCTCCAGAGCTTTGCTGCCCAGCACCGCCCTCGGCGGCGGCGCTCCTCCACCATAGACACGGTTGCGGACAAGGTCAAATTCGATCTGGCCCGGCCCCCTGGAGGAGGGGGAGACTGGCGCCACGGGAGGCAGTCGGGGTGGAAGGGAGCAACATGCCCAAGCTGATGAAGACCGTCACCGTCGAGAAGCCCGTGCACGAGGTCTTCGAGTACGTGGACGAGCCGACCCACCTGCCGGAGATCTGGCCGAGCCTGTTCGAGGTCAAGGCCGTCGAGATCAAGCCGGTCCGCCGCTTCGAGTGGATCTACAACCTGGCGGGGAAGCGGTTCGCCGGCAAGACCGAGACGATCGAGCACGTCGTCGACGAGAAGATCGTCGAGAAGGCGCAGGGCGAGATCGAGAGCACGTTCACCTGGAAGTTCCAGGGCGAGAACGGCTACACGAAGCTCGCCTTCGAGGCCGACTACGAGCTGCCGGTCGGGTTCGAGCCGAAGTTCGAGCGGTTCCTGATCAAGCGGAACGAGCTCGAGGCCGACGTGATGCTCGAGAGCCTGAAGGTGCGGCTCGAGATCTGAGCCTCGCCGACGGCGCACGAAAAGGAGGGGCCGGCGAGGCCCCTCCTTTTTCTGGCGTTCCCGAGGCTGTGCTGGTAGTGTCCGCCGCCGGCATGCTCGCAAAGGGTTGACATAGGGGCGCGACTTCGCGGCCACCGCCGCGTCGCGCCGCTGCGTTCGTCTTCGTCGTCCCTCGGTTACAGGAGCATGTGATGTCTGCCGTTCAAGTTCTCGACCTGCGCAAGGAGTTCGTCCGCAAGGACGGCCGCCGGCGCGTTCACGTCGCCGCGCTGCGCGGGGTGACGTTCTCGATCGAGCGAGGCGAGTGCATCGCGATTCTCGGCCAGAACGGCTCGGGGAAGTCGACCCTGGTCCGCCTGCTCTCGACGCTGCTGCTCGCGGACGGGGGCAGCGCACGGGTGTTCGGTCACGACCTCTCCGAGACGCGCGCGGTACGGCATCTCGTCAACCGGGTCTCGGTCGAGGCCTCCTTCTTCAAGAAGATGTCCGCGGTCGAGAACCTCGCGTACGCGGCACGGTTCTACGGGCTGACGCCGAGGGAGACCCGCGCGCGCATCCCGGAGATCCTCGACCGCGTCGGCTTCCCCGGGTCGCGGCGCACGCATGCGATGGAGCACCTCTCCCGCGGGACGCAGCAGAAGGTGGCGCTTGCGCGTGCACTCCTCACCTCGCCGGTGCTCCTGCTCCTCGACGAGCCGACCACCGGCCTCGACCCGCGCTCGAAGCTCGAGGTTCAGGACTTCATCCGCGAGGTCCGGCAGGTCCACGACACGACGATCCTGCTGTGCACCCACGACCTCGCCGAGGCGGAGATCCTCGCCGAACGGATCGGCATCCTCGACGACGGCCGGCTGCTCTGCCTCGAGCCCGCCGGGGAGATCAAGCGGCGGTACGGCGTCGAGACGCTGGAGGAGGCGTTCTTCGCCGCCACCGGCCGCTCCTTCGAGGAGGAGCGCAACGAGGAAGAGCAGGAGGTGACGGTGTGATGACCGCGGCTGCGGCACGAGCCCGCCACGAGCTGATCGGCCTGTACGGAGTCGTCGAGCGCAACTGGTACCTGGTCAAGCGGTACGCCTGGTGGGAGCTGGCGTTCTTCGTCTGGACGATCGCGAACACGCTCTCGATCGTCTTCATCTCGAAGGCGACGACGCTCTCCCCGGCGGCCGAGAACAGGCTCACCACGATCCTCCTGATCGGGGCGGTGATCTGGGCCTACCTCGGGATCATCTTCGAGATCCTCACCGAGACGGTTGCGTGGGAGCGCTGGGAGGGGACGATCGAGTACACGTTCATGGCGCCGCTGTCCCGTCCCGTCCACCTGATCGGGATGGGCCTGTTCGCGATCGCCTACGGGCTCGTGCGGGCCTCGCTGATCTTCGGCGTGGTCGCAGCGTTCTTTTCGCTGCACATGCCGCACGCGAACTTCGGCACCGCGCTGGTGCTGCTTACGATCGCGTCGGTCTCGTTCATCGGGATCGGGATGATGACGGCGGTGCTGCCGCTGATCTCGCCCGAGAAAGGGACGCAGCTCGGGTTCATGGGGCAGGGGATCATGCTCGTCGTCTCCGGCGTCTACTACCCGGTGTCGGTGCTGCCGGGCTGGATGCAGGCGATCTCGCGGATCTCTCCCGCCACCTACGCGCTGCGGGGGATCCGCCACGCGATTCTCGACGGGGCGGGTGTCGGCGCGGTCTGGGGCGACATCTGGCCGCTGATCGTGATCGGCGCGGTGTCGATCCCGCTCGGCCTCTGGGTCTTCCGGCGCGGCGAGCGGTATGCGAAGAAGCACGGGAAGCTGAAGCGGTCGGGTTGATCGGGCGCATGCCGCTCAGAATCTGAAGTCGCGCCTGGCCGTGAACGCGTTCGCCCTGTATGCAAGCGCGGTCACCCGCATCGTCAGCCGGTAGCTGCCCCGCGGGAGCAGGCCCAGGGGAAGCCCGATGTGCTTCGTCATGCCTGCGACCAACGCGCCGGTCCGGTCGAGCAGGCGCCGGTGGTTCTTGAGCCGGTAGAGCCGGATCTCGTAGCCGCAGTCCTCGTCGCAGCGGAGGAGCAGCGGCTTGATCGTCGGGAACCGGCGGGTCGGAGGCCGGACCGGGAAGAACGAGAGCAACGGCCGGGGCGCGAGCAGCCTTGCGCAACCGGCGGGCGTCCGCGACCGCGCCCGCTGCGCCGCGGCCGCGATCGCCGCCCTGCTCGTCTTCGGCGTCCGACGGTCGGCGTAGTAGATCCCCGACTGCCAGTCGGGGAGCGTCGGGCTGTCGATCAAGCGGAAGACGAGGAACGTCCGGACGGTCGGCTGGCACGCTGCGAGCTGCATCGCCTCCGCGTAGTACTTCGCCTGCACCGCCTCCGTGACCGGGTGGGTGGTCGGCGGCTCCGTCCCGGAGTAGAGATCCTGCTCGGCCGGTGGCACCTGGCTCTCGACCCCGAACTCGGCGTACACGATCGGCAGCGCGGAGCCCTGCTGACCCGTTCCGTCGAACGCCCGGTGCAGGATCGAGACGAGTTTGCCGTAGTCGCCGATCGTGATCGTCGTCGAGAGCAGGTGCTGGAAGCTCGGCGGCAGGTTCGAGCGCTCGAGGTACGGATGGTAGGCGAGCGCGTCCATGATCGGCCTCCGGCGGCCGCTCAGCTTGTAGGCGGCGCCCAGGTCGAGAATGAACCTGCCAGGCGAGTGGGTGTCCCGTCCCGTCCCCGGACGGTCGGCGCCCCGATGGGCCAGGGCGCCGCCGACGACCTCCACGAGTGGGGAGGCGGCCTTCAGCCTGTCGTACGTTCGGGCAAGCAGCCGCTCGTAGGCGGTCGCGGCGGCGTCGCTGCCGCCGGGACCGAACTGGGGCAGCCAGAACCGGTTCAGGTTCGGCTCGTTGCCGACGATCACGTGTCTCACCTCGGGCATCGCGCGGACGAGCGACGCCGCGAACCGGGCGAACGTCGTCTGGTCTGGAATCGAGAGCGGCGTCTCGGAGCTGCCGGCCGGGTAGACGGTCAGATAGACCTCGGTGCCCTGCGCCTGCGCCTGGGTGATGCCGTACCGGAGGTCGTTCAGCAGGTTCGGGTCGAGCGCCGACTGGCCGCGCTTCCAGGTGACGGTGACGCGGGCGGCGTCCCCGAGATTCGCCGCGGTGAGGAGCGAGAGCGTGTTCACGACCAGGCTTCGGTCGAGAAGCTCCGGCGTCACCGCACCGATCTGCAGCGGCGTCCTCGCGAGGGCGGTCGAAGGAACGGCGGCCACCAGAGCCGCCGTCAAGGCTACGAGCCAACGGGCGACCCGGCTCACGGCGGCGGAGACGGAGCACGGTAGTTGGGGCGAACGCCGGCTTCGCGGAAGCCGGCCCGGAGGATGTTGCGGTACGAGCCGGCGGGGCGGCCCTCTTCCAGCTCCCCGGTCTCGGTGACGACCGTCGAGCATCCCTGGATACGGGCGTCTTCGATGCGGGCGGCGAGGATCGCGCTCTGGGCGCCGCGGCCGCGGAACTCGGGAAGCGTCGCGCCGAATCCGAGCCAGCCGACCCCCTCGTGGACGAAGAGCGCTCCGGCGCCGGCCGGCTCCCGGCCCTCGTAGGCGACGTAGCACGACCAGCCGGGGCGCCCGACGACGTTCGCCGCCAGCGCCCCTGCCCATTCGGGTAGCCCGTAGCCTCCGACGACGACCTGCGCGAAATCGCCGGCGTCCTCCAAGGCCGACGCGCTCGACCCGAAGGTCGCTGCGGGCCTCCCGCGGCCCGACCCCACGGAAGAACTTCATCCAGCCGTAGTCCGGGACGAACCCGTGCCGCTCGAGCTCGGGCCCGAGACCGTGAGAGTCGGTCACCCACCACTGCGTCTCCCCGTAGAAGGCCGCGATCTCTTCGAGAGGCTCCGTCGAGGTCAGGTGGAGCACCCGGTTGAACATCCGCGAGTCGAACCGGCGAAGCATCGCGCACGTCGCCCCGCCGATCTCCGTCACCTCGGAGAGGTCCGGCGAGCCCTGGAGCGCATCCAGGAACGCGGCGAACTCGGCGCTTTCGAGATCCGGGGGCATTCGGACAGCCTACTGCGCTATGCTGCGATCGTTCGGAGGCGATGCCGCCTCGGGCGCGGTCTTCTGCGTCCGGGGCTTTTTTCATTTCTCGGGAGGAGAGAACATGGCGCAAGTGGAGTCGAAGAACCGGGCCACGTCCAGCGAGGAGACCCGCCGTGAGGTGCTCTCACGCTGCAAGACGGAGGGGATCGAGTCGATGCTCCTCTGGTTCACCGATCTCGAAGGGCACCTGAAGAGCTTTGCGATCACGCCCGACGAGCTCGAGGGCGCGCTGGACGACGGGATGGGCTTCGACGGCTCGTCGATCACCGGCTTCAACGCGATCGAGGAGTCGGACATGGTCGCGATCCCCGACCCGAACACCTTCGTCGTCATGCCGTGGCGCTCGGGCGAGTCGAAGGTCGGCCGGATGATCTGCGACGTCGTCACCCCCGACGGCAAGCCGTACGAGGGCGACCCGCGCTACGTGCTGCGACGCGCGCTCGAGCGCATGCGCGAGCTCGGCTTCGACACCTTCAACGTCGGTCCCGAGCTCGAGTACTTCCTGTTCAAGGACGCGGACGGGACGGAGACGCTCGACGAGGGCGGCTACTTCGCGATGACCACCCAGGACGCCGCGACCGAGCTGCGCAACGAGACGATCCAGGCGCTCGAGAAGGTCGGGATCCCGATCGAGTACCACCACCACGAGGTCGGGCCCTCGCAGCACGAGATCGACATGCGCTTCGCCGCACGCGCTCGACATGGCCGACCACACCCTCACGTACCGCCTGGTGGTGAAGGAGATCGCGGCCAAGAACGGCGTCTACGCGACCTTCATGCCGAAGCCGATCTTCGGCGAGAACGGCTCGGGCATGCACACCCACCAGTCGCTCTTCACCGGCGACCGGAACGCCTTCTTCGACGAGAACGACAAGTGGCATCTCTCCGACGTCGGCAAGGCGTTCATCGCCGGCCAGCTTCGACATGCCCGGGAGATCGCAGCCGTGTTCGCCCAGTGGGTGAACTCCTACAAGCGGCTCGTGCCGGGCTACGAGGCCCCGGTCTACGTGGCATGGTCGCAGCGGAACCGCTCGGCCCTGATCCGGATCCCGCTCTACAAGCCGGGATCCGAGCAGGCGACGCGGGCCGAGATCCGGTGCCCGGATCCGGCCTGTAACCCCTACCTGACGTTCGCGGCGCTGCTGCACGCGGGCCTGGAGGGGATCGAGCAGGGCTACGAGCTGCCCGAGCCGATGGAGACGAATCTCTACCACCTGACGGCGGAGCAGCGGCGCGAGCGCGGGATCGTCGCGCTGCCGGAGACGCTCGGGGAGGCGATCGACGAGCTCTCCCAGTCGGAGCTGGCGCGCAAGGCTCTCGGTCCGCACATCTTCGACCGCTACGTCGAGATCAAGCGGAAGGAGTGGGACGAGTACCGCGTGCAGCTGACCCGGTGGGAGATGGAGCGGTACCTGAAAGCGCTCTGATCTAGAATTGGTCTACGCCTCGCCACCCTGCGGCGGCGAGGCTGACTGACGGCCGACTGCGAGCTGCGCTGATGCGCAGCTCGTGGTCGTCAATCGGGGAACGCTCGAGGAGGCGTGCCCCTCCACGCCCCCTCAAACCCTGGTCGGGCGAATCCTCTAGCCGAAACGTCTGATCGACTCGCGGACGAGCCGAAGGCCGATCACGCCGCTGCGCCCGTCGATGGCGCTGATCGCGTCGGCGGGAACGAGCCTGCGCCGTCGCAGGAAACCGGAGCGGACGGCGAGCGCGTCGGGAACGTCGGGGGAGGTGCCGTACATCGGCGCCTCGACCCTGCCGACCAGACGACCCTCCGCGTCCGCGACGAGGTACCCGGTGGTCGCGGTCAAGTCCGTTGCGGCGGCTGCGGAGCTCATCGCCGCAACCGTATCGGCGGATTGCGAGAGAAAAACACGCGTTTCGTAAGCGTTCTGTTAACCGGCGGCGGCGGTAGTGGCTCAGTTTGAATTTGCGGCATCTGGCGCTTCTTGTAGGGGCCGCGCTTGATCGGGACGCGCTCGGCCTGGTCGAGAAGGTCGATCAACTCGTCTAGTTTCCACACGTGGTCGGACACCCCTGCGGCGACGGCGGGCGTCGTCCCCAGGCTCCTGTGGATGCGGCAGAAGTTGTAGTAGGCGAAGTGCAGCGAGACCGCCGCGGCGAGATTCTCCACCTTCTTGCTGAAAGCGTTCGTGAGCCGCGTGTAGCGGCGCATGCTCATCCGCATCGTCAGGTTCTGCCGCTCGATGTAGGACGTGCTGATGTGCTCGGGATCAGGGTCGCCGCGTACGGGTTGCGGGACAGCCCCGATGCACTTCGGCGGCGAGTACCGACCGGGGCCGGCAGCCTCCGAGCCGTACAGCTTGACCAGCTGCGCGTAGTCGATACCGCCCTTGAAGGAATCGTCCACGGCGTTGACGTAGGAGCGCAGACCGTCCGTGGTCAGCTGCACACGGCTCCGCAGCCGCGGCGCCAGATCACCGATGAAGGCGTAGGCGTCCTGCAGATCGCGCGAGCCGATGTGGTAGGTCGGGACGAGCTTCGTGTCGGCGTCGATGGCGACCCACGTCCACACGTCGCCGTAGCCGAACTCGCCCTTCTTGTCCTCGGGGACGTTCTTCGCCTTGGAGTAGCAGAACGCCCAAATCTCGTCGCACTGGACGCGCTCGAAGGTTAGGTCGCGCATCACTCGGTCTTGGTGGACCGAGCAGACGACGCCCATATCGACCAGGAACTTGCTGACCGTGTTCCGGGCCACGCCAGTCATGCGCACGGTCGCGCGGATCGAGTTTCCCTCGACCAGCGAGGCGATCACTTGGCGGCGCTTCTCGGTCGTCAGGCGATTCATGCCTCGTACTGTACTGCATAATGCAGTACAAGTCAAGCGACACCTTGATTTTGTGTTGCTCCATGCAGTACACTGTCGGCATGCCAAAGCGCAGGTACTGCAAATCCGCCTCTCCGAGTCCGAGAAGGAGAGCTTCCAACTCGCAGCTGATCTGGCTGGAATCTCTCTCTCGTCTTGGTTCGAGAGCGGCTGCGCCTCGCGCGTCCGCGATCTGGAGAGCGCTGGGCGAAGATCCCGTTCGTGGACGCGATCCGGTTTGAAGGGTCAGATGCCTGAGCCCCGCAGCCAATCGCGTTCGACCAAGCCGGCCTCGGCACATCCTGAGACCTACCGGCTCGCCGTCCCCCCGAATCAGCGCGAGTACGCCTGGACGGACATCGAGGTCACAACCTCTCTTCCAAGACATCGCGAAGGCGATCAGCGACGACGCGGACTACTTCCTCGACCATCGTCACCATCCCCCGCGTTAGACGGCGCACTTGAAGTCGTTGTGGTCAGCAGCGGCTCGCGACAACCGCGCTGACGCTCAACGCTAGCCGCGATCTCCTGCACGAGCAAGGACGATCAGATGCTCGTCGAGTCGATCGACGTGAGTTCCTGACCGAGATCTCCGCGAGGAGCGTGCCGCGTGCCGAGGCTGAAACTGAACATCGACGACAACGAGCTCTTCAGCGATCGTCAGCGGCATCGGCATCGAACTGCCCTCTGCTTCACTCCCATCGCACGAGCGCCTGCTTGTCGCCTACAAGGAGCGCAGAAGCATGTCAAGGATCGTTGCGCCCTTTCGACGCGAAACCACGCGACCAGCTCGAACGTGGTGTCGTTCATCGAGCACCACGCGCTGCTGCTTCTGAAGGTTCCCGACGACGCGGACGCCTACAAGATGTTCGAGACCCTGAACGATCACGGCCTCCGCACGTCGCAAGCCGACCTCGTGAAGAACTACCTCTTCGGGAAGTCCGGCGAGCGTTTCGCGGAGGTCCAGTCGCGTTCGTCGTTCATGCGCGGTGCGCTCGAAGCACTCGACGAGAGGACATTACGATCAACTTCCTTCAGCACCCTCGCCAGCTGCGCGGATACCTGAGCGCAGCCCATCTACGACGCGGTGCAGACATCGCCAAGCGGAGCAGCGACAGTGACCTTCGCCGCCCATCTGAACGCTCGCTCCTCTACGTAGCGACGTTCAACCCCGAGCACGAGCGGTGGAATGACTACCCGCACGCCACGCGATCCTCGATCGAGGTTTTCAACCTCCTGAACATCAAGCCGCTGCGGCGCTCCTGCTCGCGATCGCCGCCCGGATGACAAGGCGCGAGGCGTCCGCCTCGTTCGAGTTTCTGTATCGCTCAGCGTCCAGCTCTTGATCGCCGCGACGATCCGTAGCAGCTCAGTCGAGCACTGTCCACCGCTGCGAAGGACATCTTTGAGCGCAGTCCTCCGTCGCTCAGCTGCCGCGACCAGCTCCGACCCATGACGCCGAGCGACGCGCAGTCACCGGGCTTTCTAGCGAGCGCGAGTGTCCAGTGCGAAGCATGACCGTATACCTCCGCCGCTCGAAAGCGCAGCGAAGGACGAGCCGAACCGTGGCATCCCGCAGACGACCGGCGATCATCAACCTCGAACACGTCCTGCCGAGAAGCCCAGCAACTCCGCATTCATACGACGGTCGCGAAGCGCATCGGCTTCGTGATCTCGTTCTGCTCACTCCAGCGCCATTTCGTCCGCAAAAGCCGACGTTCGACGACAAGAAGAAGATTACGCAGCATCGCCCTACTCCTACCAGCCATCGCACCAGCCTCTACCCCCAACATCATCAGCGCAGAAGCCTCCCCTGCTCGCACCAAACTCCACCTCTAGCACAAACAAGTTACTTCAACCAACTACTTACCATCTTACAAAGCTACCTAAGACCACCAAAATCAGCGGCAGTCTAACCCCCTCCTCGCAGTCAGAAGCTTCCACCCTAAGCTACCAGCTAGCCATTCACCACCTAAAAAGCAGCAACCCAGTATCCACTAACCACCCGCCGCAAAGGAACGCGCGACCTTCTGGACGATAACGCGCCGACACGATGCCGTCCGAGGTTTCGATTTACTCCCGAACGAAGTTGTTCCACTTACCGATGCCCATTCCGCTCACGCCTCAAAGCGTCATAGCAGATCACCAGCAAAAGCATCCTACGTGCCATCTCCTACCCGAAGCCCCTCGGCCCAGCCCATGCAGCTAGATCCGCGCCGCCGTTCTCCCCCCCCTCCATCCCGCCTTCTTGTACGGCCCGCGCTTGATCGGCACACGCTCGGCCGCGTCGAGCAGACCTATTAGCTCGTCCAGCGTCCAGACGTGATCCGCCACGCCCGCGGCGACAGCCGGCGTAGTGCCGAGGCTCTTGTGGACGCGGCAGAAGTTGTAGTAGGCGAAGTGGAGCGAGACGGCCGCAGCGAGGTTCTCCACCTTCTTGCTGAAGGCGTTGGTCAGCCGCGTGTAGCGGCGCATGCTCATCCGCATAGTCAGGTTCTGCCGCTCGATGTAGGACGTGCTGATGTGGTCGGGGTCGGGGTCGCCGCGGACGGGCTGCGGGACAGCCCCGATGCACTTCGGCGGCGAGTACCGACCGGGGCCGGCAGCCTCCGAGCCGAGAGCTTGACCAGCTGCCGTAGTCTCTACGCCCTTCAAGGAATCATCCAAGGTTGACGTAGAGCGCAGGCCGTCCGTGGTCAGCTTCACTCGGCTCAGCAGCCGGGGCGAAAGATACGATGAACGCGTGGCGGCCTGCAGTTCGCGAGCCGATGTGGTAGGTCGGGACGAGCTTCGTGTCGGCGTCGATGGCGACCCACGTCCACACGTCGCCGTGGCCGAACTCGCCCTTCTTGTCTCGGGGCGCGCTTCGCCTTGGCGTGGCAGAACGATCAACTCTCCAGTTTCACACGTGATCGGACACGCAGCGACGGCGGGCATCGTCCCCGGTCTTGTAGACGGCAAATTGGAGCAGGCAACGTCCCAGACCGCGCCACGAGATTCTCCACCTTCGTGCTGAAAGTTCGTGAGCCCCATTAGCGGCGCATGCTCGCAGTGTAGTGGCTCAGTTTGAGATCCGCTGATTGGTGAGACCGCCCGCTGCGGCTACGGGCGGCCCCCGAACGGTCAGGACGCGTTGCGGTCGCAACCCTGACGTGAGTCAAGCTAGCCGCGGACTCGGACGAGAAAGGGTGACGGAGTGGTGGGTAGTTGTCCGCACTGACTCTGCGGAGAGTGGCGGTGCCCGTAGTCATCGTCTGCACTGATCATGCGAACCATGACGCTGAGTTGGCCAACCCCCGGCGATGCCGAGCAAAGCGCGCCTCGCACTGTGCGTGACGAGTTGCGTGAGCGCGTCGGCTTCGTGGTCTGGTTCCTGACTCCGCATTTCGGAAGCCGTCCTGCCCAGCGTATGGAGCTAGGTTCGCATCGCTCGCTTTTTGTAGGGGCCGCGCTTGATCGGCACGCGCTCGGCCGCGTCGAGCAGACCGATTAGCTGGTCCAGCGTCCAGACGTGATCCGCGACGCCCGCGGCCACGGCTGGCGTGGCGCCGAGGTTCTTGTGGACGCGGCAGAAGTTGCAGTAGGCGAAGTGCAGCGAGACGGCCGCGGCGAGCTTCTCCACCTTCTTGCTGAAAGCGTTGGTCAGCCGCGTGGGTATCGGCTCAGCTCATCCGCATGTCAGGTTCTGCCGCTCGACGTACGGCGTCAAGATGTGCTCCGGGTCGGGGTCCCGCACGACGTCGACGGACGGAGCGTTGCGGCGGCTCGACCTACAATCGATCGGTGGACACGAGCGAGCGGCACCTGCGCCTCCTGACGGAGACGATCGCCGCCGTCAACTCGACCCTCGACCTGCAGGAGGTGATGGAGCTCGTCGCGAGCAAGGTCGCCGAGGCGCTCGGCACCGACGCCTGCTTCGTCTACCTCTACGACGAGCGCGCGGACGAGCTGGTCCTGCGGGCGACGCACGGGACGCGGGTCGAGGAGATGACGCGCCGCCCCCGCATGCGGCCCGGCGAGGGGATCACCGGCAGCGCGGCCGCGGAGCGGGCGCCGGTGATGCTGCCGTCGCAGGCACACCTGGACCCGCGCTTCAAGCGCTTCCGGAACCTGCCCGAAGAGGAGTACGAGTCGATCCTCGCGGTGCCGATCCTGGCGCGCGAGAAGCTCGAGGGCGCGCTCAACGTCAGGACGCGCGCGCCGCGGGAGTTCTCGCAGGCGGAGATCGACCTGCTGCTCGCGATCGCGGCGCAGGTCGCGCAGTCGATCGAGCACGCGAAGCTGTACGCGCAGGCGCAGCGGCGGGTCGAGGAGCTCGAGGCGCTGGCCCGGATCTCGGAGGCGGTCTCCGAGTCGCTCTACCTCGAGGAGTCGCTGGAGGCGATCGTGAAGACGACGATGGACGCCGTCTCGGCGACCGGTGCCGCGCTCGTGCTCGAGGACGGCAAGATCGCCTGGCCGGAGGGCCGGGCCGGAACCCACGCCGTGCGCACCCCGTTGCGCTGGAAGCGGCGGCAGATCGGCGAGCTCGTCGCCGACCGGGACACGCCCTTCACGGACGAGGAGCGCCAGCTGCTCGCCTCGATCGCGCACCATGCCGCGGTCGCGCTCGAGCACGGCCGGGCGGTGATGCGCGGAGTCCTCGCCCAGGAGATCCACCACCGGGTCAAGAACAACCTCCAGACCGTCGCCTCGCTCCTCCGGCTCCAGGCCCGGGGGGCGGAGGCGATCGACCCGCGGCGCGCCCTCGACGACTCGGTCAACCGGATCCTGGCGATCGCGGCCGTGCACGAGGTGCTGACGGAACGGCGCGACGAGACCGTCGACCTCGGCGAGCTGCTCGACCGGCTGCGCGCGATGCTCGTCCAGGGCCTGGCGGGGGACAAGCGGGTCGACGCGTCGCTGGAGGCGGTGTCGCTCGCGGGCGGCCGTGCGACCGCCCTGGCGCTCGTGTTCAGCGAGCTCCTCCAGAACGCGCTCGAGCACGGTGGGGGCTCCGTCAGAATCGAGCTCGGCCGCCGCAACGGCGACGTCGTGCTCGCGATCGCCGACGACGGCGCCGGAATCGACGGCGCGCCGCAGGGCACCGGGCTCTCGATCGTGCAGGCGCTCGTCCGCGACGAGCTCGGCGGGACGATCTCGCTCGCGGACGACGGCGGCCTGCGGGCGGAAGTGGTGTTCCCGCGTGACGCGTGTCCTCACGTTCGAACGGCGGCCGGGATCGTGAGGATCCTGATCGCGGAGGACGAGACGATCATCCGGCTCGACCTGCGCAACCTGCTCGAGAGCGCCGGATTCGAGGTCTGCGGCGAGGCGAAGAACGGGCTCGAGGCGGTCGAGCTCGCCCGGTCCGAGCAGCCCGACCTCGCCGTCCTCGACGTGAAGATGCCCCAGCTGGACGGGATCGAGGCGGCAAGGCGGATCCTCGACGAGCGGCCGATCCCGATCGTGATGCTGACCGCGTACGGCCAGGACGAGCTCGTCTCCCGAGCGGTCGAGGCGGGGGTATTCGGCTACCTCGTCAAGCCGTTCCGGGAGGCCGACCTGCTGCCGGCGATCAGGGCGGCGCGGGCCCGCCACGAGGAGCTGGCCGCGCTCCGCGAGGAGGCGGAGTCGCTCGCGGAGGCGCTTGCCGCGCGGAAGTCGATCGAGCGCGCGAAGGGGCTGCTGATGACGAAGGAGGCGCTCACCGAGCAGGAGGCCTTCGAGCGCCTGCGGCGGGCGAGCCAGCTCGCAGGGCGTCCCCTCAAGGTGGTCGCGGACGCGCTGATCGCGACCTTCGAGGACTAGAGGTTCGTCTGCTGGTTGAGGGACGAGCCGCCGGCGGCCGTCTCGCCGCCCGTCGACGCTCGTGATCGCTGCACGGCCTACCTGTCAGGCCTCGACGTCAAACTCCTCGGCGATCTCCGGCTCCTTGCCGATCAGGTCAAGGATCTCCCGCGGGAACTCACCGACGGCACGGTCCCAGGTCTCGATCACGCCGAACCGCTCGGTGCTCTCGTCCGAGATCCACGTGCGGTTCGGGGCGGCAGGGAGGTGCGCGCGGACCTCGTCGAGGCTCGTCTTCGAGTCGGCGAGGTTCCAGAGCAGCAGACGGATGATCACGTAGGGATCTCGACCGAGAGATACCAGAGGAGGGCGGTAAGCGAGAAGCCGTGGCCGATCGCGCCGGTGCGGATCAGCTCGTGGACCTTCTCGTGAGGAAACCATTCGACTCGCTCGACCTCGACGCCGTCGGGCTCGTGGACGACGGCCGCTCCGTCGGCGGCCAACACGTGGAAGCGCCAGTCGCTGAGGCCGGAGATCGGGTGGTACTCGAAGAGCGGGCGCAGGGGGCCGGGGCGCCAGCCGGTCTCCTCTAACGTCTCGCCCTTACTAGGTCTGGGCCTGCTCGAAGAGGGTCTCCCACCGGTCGAGCAACGCTCGGAGCTCGTCGCGTGCGGTGCGGTGTGAGGCGAGGAGGTCGACGTCGGACCAGTCGTCGGCGAGCTTTCGCTCCAGCTCGGCGACCGCCTCCTCCTTCGCCGCAATCTCGGCCTCGACCCGCTCCAGCTCGCCCGGCCGCTTCGGCCGCGGCTCCTCCTGCCGTGGCTTCCCTCGTGACCGTTGCAACCCAGTGTCTGACACCGGGGGTGCGCCGAAACCGGAACGACTCGTCCTCAGCTCTCTCGCCCGTACGTAGTCGGCCCAGCCACCGTCGTAGCTCCGGACCTGCCCGTCCTCGATCGCCAGCGTCCGCTCGGAGACCGCGTCCAGCAGCGCGCGGTCGTGGGAGACGAGCAGCACCGTCGCCGGGAAGTTCTCCAGCGCCGCCTCGAGTGCCTCGCGACTCTCGAGGTCGAGATGGTTCGTGGGCTCGTCCAGGACGAGGAAGTTCGCGCCCGAGGCGACGACGACCGCCAGCGCGAGCCGGCGCCGCTCGCCGCCGGAGAGGACGGAGACCGGCTTCTCGTGCGCCTCCCAGCCGGAGAAGAGGAACCGTCCGAGCAATGTCTGCGCCTGCGGCCGCGGCAGGCCGGTCATCGACTGGACACAGTCGAGGACGGTGCCGCGCTCGTCCAGCTCGGCCTCGTGCTGCGAGAAGTACGCCGGGACGACCCCGTGGCCCAGCCGCGCGACGCCGCCGTTCGGCTCGCGCCGGCCGAGCAGCGTCTCCAGCAAGGTGGTCTTGCCGCTGCCGTTCGGGCCGACGAGGGCGACGTGCTCGCCGCGCTCGACTGCGAAGGACGCGTCATGCAGGAGCTCCTTCTCGCCGGCGAAGAGCGTCAGACGCTCGACCTCGACCACCGTCCGGCCGCTCCGCGGGGGCTTCAGGAAGTCGAAGCCGAGCCGCTTTCCCCGCCGGGTCAGCAGCGCCAGCTCGCCGGCGGCCTCGGCCCGCTCCTTCTCGAGCCGCCCGATCTGCGTGAGCTTCGCCTGTGCCTGCCTGGCCTTCGACTTCTTGTACCGGAACCGCTCGACGAAGCGCTCGAGCCGGGCGATGTCCGCCTGGACGCGCCCGATCGTCTTCGTCGCGTCGAGCGCGCGGGCCGCCTTCTCGCGCCGCCAGACGTGCCACTCGCCGGGAAAGTAGGTCGAGCGGCCGGCTTCGAGCTCGAGCACGGCGGTCGTCGTCGCCTCCAGGAACCACCGGTCGTGGGCGACGAGGATCACCGCCGCGTCGAGCCCGACGAGCGTGCGCTCCAGCCACTCGAGCCGGTCGACGTCGAGGTGGTTCGTCGGCTCGTCGAGCAGCAACAGGTCGGGATCGCCTGCAAGCGCGCGGGCCAGTGAGGCGCGGGTCAACTCGCCGCCGGAGAACGTGCGCAGCCGCCGGTCGAGCTCGTCGTCGGCGAAGCCGAGGCCGCGTAGCGTGGCCAGCGACCGCTCGCGCCAGGCGTAACCGCCCGCGTGCTCGAGCCGGAACTGCGCCTCCGAGTAGCGCCCAAGCGTCTCGGGCCCGTGGTCGCCGGCGGCCATCGCCGTCTCCAGCCGCCGCAGCTCGTCCTCGAGCCCGACCAGGTCGCGGGCGCCGAGCAGCGCGTACTCGCGCAGGGAGAGGTCGGTGTCGAGCGGCGGCCGCTGGTCGTGCAGGGCAACGCGCGCTCCCTTCTCGAAGACGAGCTGCCCGCCGTCGGCGCCCGTCTCACCGGCGAGGATCCGGAGGAGGGTCGTCTTTCCGGCCCCGTTCGGCCCGGAGAGCGAGAGCCGCTCGCGCCGCTCCACCTTGAAGGAGACGCCCTCGAAGAGCAGCCCGCCGGCGAGCTCCTTGCGCAGATTGGTTGCGATCACGACGGCCATGCCGCCGTACAGGCTAGGTCGTCGGCGCCCCCGCGTGGACCAGTGCCCTCGCGGCCTCGGCGATCGCGTCCGCGTCGATCCGGTAGGCGGAGAGGAGCTCGGCGGGCTTGCCCGAGTGCGGCATCTCTTCGATCGCCAGCTTCCGCAACTGCGCGCGTGCGTCCCGCTCGGCGAGCGCGGCGAGCACGGCGTCGCCGAGGCCGCCCTCCGGCCAGTGATCCTCGACGGTGACGATCCGGCCCGTCTCCTCCGCCGCGGCCGCGAGTGTCTCCCCGTCGATCGGCTTGATCGAGTAGCAGTCGACGACGCGGGCCGAGATCCCGTCCTGGGCCAGTGTCTCCGCCGCCTTCAGCGCCTCGTGCACGGTCACCCCGCAGCCGACGAGCGTGACCTCGTCCTCGTCGGACGAGCGCAGCACCCGGCTGCCGCCGATCGGAAACGCCTCGTCGGGCCCGTACAGCACGGCCGTGGCCGGCCGGAGGGTCCTGATGTAGGAGATCCCGTCGAGATCGGCCATCGCCGCGACCAGCTTCACGGTCTGGTTGCCGTCGCAAGGGTGGAGGACGGTCGAGCCGTGCACCGCGCGCATCATCGCCAGGTCCTCGAGCGCCATCTGCGAGGGCCCGTCCTCTCCGATCGAGACGCCCGCATGGGATCCGGAGAGGCAGAGCGTCGCCCGGCTGATCGCCGCCATCCGGATGAAGTCGTAGGCACGCGAATGGAAGGCGGCGAACGAGGAAGCGAACACGCGCCGGCCGCGGGCCTGCAGGCCGACGGCGGCAGCGGCCATCTGTTGCTCGGCGATGTACATCTCGAAGAAGCGCTCCGGGTGGGCGTCCTTGAAGATCTCGGCGAAGGTCGAGTTCGAGACCTCGCCGTCGACGGCGACGACGTCGCCGCGCCCGGAGCCGAGCGCAGCCAGGGCTTCGCCGTACGCCTTGCGGGTCGCGACCTCGGTGCCGAGCTCGTAGCGCGGCAGCTCGAGTGGACCGGTCTCGAAAATGGTGAGGCTCGCCCGGCTCGGGCTTCGCCACCTCGACGACGATGTTGCGCAGGCCGCCGAGCTCCTCGATCGCCGCCTCTGGATGGTCGAGCGGCTTCCCGTGCCAGCCGTTCTTGTTCTCGACCGCCTTCACGCCCTTGCCCTTGACCGTTCGCGCGACGATCGCGGTCGGCTTCCCGGTGGTCGCGACCGCTTCGGCGTACGCAGCGTCGACCTGCTCGACGTCGTGCCCGTCGATCTCGATCGCGTGCCAGCCGAACGCCCGCGCCCGAGCGAGGTAGCGCTCGAGGTGCCACCCGCTCATCGTCTCGCCCCGCTGGCCCAGCCGGTTGACGTCGAGGATCGCGGTCAGGTTGTCCAGCTCGTAGTGCGAGGCGTGCTCGAAGGCCTCCCAGATCGATCCCTCGGCCAGCTCGCTGTCGCCGCAGAGCACCCAGACGCGGTAGGGAAGCCGGTCGAGGTACTTGCCGGCGATCCCCATCCCGACGCCGATCGGGAGCCCCTGGCCCAGCGAGCCGGTGGCGACGTCCACCCACGGGATCAGCGGTGTCGGGTGCCCTTCGAGCATGCTGCCGAACTGCCGGTAGGTGAGCAGCTCCTCGTCGGTGATCGCGCCCGCGGCGCGGAACATCGCGTACAGGAGCGTCGACGCGTGCCCCTTCGAGAAGATGAGCCGGTCGTTCGTCGCCTCGTCCGGCCGGTCGAAGTCGTAGCGCAGGTACTTGGCCAGCAGCACCGCCATCAGGTCGGCTGGAGACATCCCGGAGGTCGGGTGGCCCGAGTTCGCAGCTGCGGCGCAGCGGACCGAGTCGACGCGGAACTGCTGACCGAGCTCACGCCAGAGCTGAACGTCGTCCATCGCCGTGTAACGTAGCTGTATGAAGGTGGCGGTTGCGTTCGACCACCGCGGTGTGAAGCTGCGAGAGCGCGTGCTCGAGGAGCTGGCCGCGCTCGGGCACGACACGCTCGACCTCGGCACGGCCGACGCATCGGTCCGGATCGACTACCCCGACAAGGCTCGCGAGATCGGCGAGGCGGTTCGCGCCGGCGAGGCCGAGCGCGGCGTGCTGATCTGCGGGTCGGGCGTCGGGGCCGCGGTTGCGGCCTGCAAGCTGCCGGGGATCAGGGCCGCCATCTGCCACGACGCGTACTCCGCCCACCAGGGTGTGGAGCACGACGACATGAACATCCTCTGCCTGGGCTCCGAGGTCGTCGGCGCCGAGCTCGCGGCCGACCTCGTCCGGACGTTCCTCGCCGCTCGATTCGGGGGAGGAGAGCGGTACGTGAGGAGGCTCGAGAAGATCGCCGAGCTGGAACGCAACTTCGGTGAATCGACGAAGGCGGTGTCGTGAGCGTCATTCGCCCTGTGAGAGAGTCGATTCGTCGGCGCAGCCGGGCTTTGCCCGGCGAAGCCAGACCGGCGAGCGAGTATGCGAACCGCGTAGGAGGGGGCCCGTGGGGGAACCATGGGTTTCCCCACGCTTTGGAAAGGAACAGTTATGCCTGACTCCCGGCTTCACCGACTTTCGGCGCTCGGCCAGAGCGTCTGGATCGACTACCTCTCGCGCGACCTGCTCCACGGCGGCCGGCTCGCGCAGATGATGGAGGAGGACGCCGTCGTCGGCGTGACCTCCAACCCGACCATCTTCCAGAAGGCGATCTCGCAGGGATCGTCCTACGACGAGCAGCTTCGCGAGCTGCTCGGCCACGAGCAGGACGCGAAGGAGATCTTCGTCGCGCTCGCCGGGCGCGACATCGGCGAGGCCTGCGACCTGATGCGCAACGTCTGGGACGAGGGCCGAGGGCTCTCCGGCTACGTCTCGATGGAGGTCGACCCGACCCTCGCGTACGACACCGACGGCACCCTCGCCGAGGCGCGGCGGCTGCACGCGCTGGTCGACAGGCCCAACCTCTACGTCAAGATCCCCGGCACGGCGCCCGGCCTGCCCGCGATCGAGGAGATGATCGCCGCCGGCAAGTCGATCAACGTCACCCTGATCTTCGCGCTCGAGCGCCACCGGGAGGTGATGGAGGCCTACATCCGCGGGATCGAGCGGCTGGTCGAGGGCGGAGGCGACCCGCGGCCGGTCTCCTCGGTGGCCAGCTTCTTCGTCTCCCGGGTCGACACCGAGACGGACAAGCGGCTCGACGCGATCGGCGGTCACGACGAGCTCAAGGGCCGGCTGGCGGTCGCGAACGCGCGGCTCGCCTACCAGAACTGGAAGGAGGTCTTCGCGGGCGAGCGCTGGGAGGCGCTCGCGGCGAAGGGCGCCTCGAAGCAGTGGTGCCTGTGGGCGTCGACGTCGACGAAGAACCCGGCGTACCGGGACGTGCTCTACGTGGAGGAGCTGATCGGTCCGGAGACCGTGAACACGATGCCGGAGGAGACGATCGAGGCGTTCCAGGACCACGGCGAGGTCGCGCTCACGCTGGAGCAGGGAATCGACGAGGCGAGGCACCTCTTCGACGAGCTGGCGGCGGTCGGCGTGGACGTGGACGACGTCACGCGCGTGCTCGAGGAGGAGGGCGTTCAGAAGTTCTCCGACTCGTTCGACGAGCTGCTCGAGGGGATCCGGGCCAAGCGCGGCGAGCTTGTCTCCGCCTGAGATCGCACCGGACGAGCTCGTCGAGCGCGTCTGGGAGCGCGACCCGACCGTCTGGACCGGGAAGGACGAGGCGCAGTGGCTCGGCTGGCTCGACGAGCCGCTGCGGATGCGCGAGCGGGTCGCCGAGCTGGTGGAGTTCGCGGCCGGCGTCGCTGCGGACGCCGACGACGTCGTCCTGCTCGGAATGGGCGGCTCCAGCCTCGCGCCGGAGGTCCTGCGGCGTGCGTTCGGGCGCGAGCGCTTTCACGTGCTCGACACGACGCATCCGAAGGCAATCCGCCGGCTCGCGGACGCGCTCGACCTCGGGCGGACGCTCTTCGTCGCGGCGTCGAAGTCCGGGACGACGCTCGAGACCCGCTCGCACCTCGAGTTCTTCTGGGAGCGCGCGGGCAAGCGGGGCGCCGGGTTCGCGGCGATCACCGATCCGGGCTCCGAGCTCGAGCAGCTCGCCCGCGAGCGCGGCTTCCGCGGCGTCTTCTCGGGCGAGCCGACGATCGGCGGCCGCTATTCGGCCCTGTCCGCGTTCGGACTCGTCCCGGCCGCGCTGATGCAGGTCGACCTCTCGCGGCTGCTCGACCGGGCCGAGGCGATGCTGAACGCCTGCCGGGTCGCCGAGGACAACCCCGGGCTCGCGCTCGGTCTCGCGCTCGGGCACGGGTGGCAGGGCGGCCGCGACAAGGTGCTGATCAGCCCGAACGCGCACGGGTTCGGGCTCTGGGTGGAGCAGCTCCTCGCGGAGTCGACCGGCAAGGAGGGGCGAGGCCTGGTGCCGGCGCCGGAGGAGTCCGGGGACGGGCCCGACCGGCAGCTGCACGAGGTCCTGCTCGACGATCCACACGATCTCGGCTCCGAGTTCTTCCGCTGGGAGTTCGCGACCGCGGTCGCCGGTTCGATCCTCGAGATCAACCCGTTCGACCAGCCGAACGTGCAGGAGGCGAAGGATCGGACGGCCGAGATCCTGTCGTCCGGGCGCGAGGTGGTGAACGAGCCGGAGTCCTCGGTCGACGAGCTGCTCGCCCAGGCCCGGCCCGGCGACTACGTCGCGATCCAGGCGTTCGTCGATCCTGCCGAGGAGGAGCGGCTGCGCCCGCTCTTCGAACGGGCGCGCGAGACCGGCTGCGTGGTCACGCTCGGGCTCGGGCCCCGCTACCTCCACTCCACCGGGCAGCTGCACAAGGGCGGCGCGCCGATCGGCTGCTTCCTCCAGGTCGTCGACGACACCGGCACCGGAGCTGCCGATTCCCGGCCGCAAGTTCGGCTTCGGCAAGCTGATCAACGCCCAGGCGGCGGGAGACTACTCGGCGTTGAAGGAGCGCGGCCGCCCGGTCGCGCGCATACGATTGGAGGACTGCTATGAACCTGGGCATGGTCGGGCTCGGAAAGATGGGGGCGAACATGGTCGAGCGGCTGCGCGAGCACGACCACACCGTCGAGACGTATGCGCGCACCAACCCGGAGCGCACCGCCAACTCGCTCGTCGAGCTCGCGGGGAGGCTTCCCCAGCCGCGGGTGGTCTGGCTGATGATTCCCGCGGGCGACCCGACCGAGAACGCCTTCCAGACGATGCTCGGGCTGCTCGAGGACGGTGACATCATCGTCGACGGCGGAAACTCGAACTTCCGGGACTCGCAGCGCCGCGCCGCCGAGGCGGGGAAGAAGAGCGTCTTCTTCCTCGACGCGGGCGTCTCGGGCGGGATCTGGGGGCTGAAGGAGGGTTACTGCGTGATGGTCGGCGGCGACGCGGGGGCGTTCGCGCAGGTCGAGCCGTTCCTGAAGGACCTGACCGAGCCCGGCGGGTACGCGCACGTCGGGCCGTCGGGCTCGGGTCACTTCGTGAAGATGGTCCACAACGGGATCGAGTACGGGATGATGCAGTCCCTCGCCGAGGGCTTCGAGATCATCCAGGCGTCCGAGTTCCCGGTCGACCTGAAGCAGGTCGCCGCCCTCTGGCAGCACGGCTCCGTCGTCCGCAGCTGGCTGCTCGACCTGCTCGTGCTCGCGCTGGAGCAGGATCCGGGCCTGGAGCAGATCCGCGGCTACGTCGACGACTCCGGCGAGGGCCGCTGGACGGTCTTCGAGGCGATCAACGAGTCGGTGCCCGCGCCCGCGATCACGCTCGCGCTGTTCGCGCGCTTCGCCTCGCGCCAGGACGAGTCGTTCGCGGCGAAGGTGAACGCTGCGCTCAGGAACCAGTTCGGCGGGCATGCGGTGAAAGCTGCCGACGACGCGACGTGAGGAACCCGCTCCGAGAGGGGCTGAACCTTCCGCGGACGCCGGAGCCCTGCGCGCTCGTCATCTTCGGCGCGTCCGGCGACCTGACGCGCCGGAAGCTCATCCCGGCGGTCTACTCGCTCGCGGTCCGGAACCTCCTCCCGGAGCGCTTCGCGATCGTCGGCGTGGCGCGGACCGAGGAGACGGATGCGCAGTTCAGAGCCGCGATGAAGGACGCGATCCGCGCGTTCGGTCGCGACAAGCTGGACGAGAAGGTGTGGAAGCGGCTCGCGGCCGCGATGCGGTACGTGGCCACCGACTTCGCCGGCGACCGCGGCGAGGATGCCCTCGTCGACCTGCTGCGCGAGCTCGACGACGAGCACGGCACCGCCGGCAACCGGGTCTTCTACCTCGCGGTTCCGCCGAACGCGATCTCGGTCGTCGTCGACCGCCTCGGCCACCGGCGTGAGGAGTGGCGGGGCTGGACCCGGCTGATCATCGAGAAGCCGTTCGGCTCCGACCGGGCGAGCGCGCGAAAGCTGAACACCGAGATCTCTCGCTTCTTCGAGGAGCGCGAGATCTACCGCATCGACCACTACCTGGGCAAGGAGACGGTCCAGAACCTGCTCGCGCTGCGCTTTGCGAACGGGATCTTCGAGCCGATCTGGAACCGGCAGTTCGTCGACCACGTCGAGATCACGGTCGCCGAGTCGATCGGGATCGAGGGTCGCGCGTCCTTCTACGAGCAGGCGGGCGCGATCCGTGACGTGTTCCAGAACCACCTGCTCCAGCTCGTCGCCCTGACCGCGATGGAGCCGCCGGTCGACTTCACCTCCGAGTCGGTCCGCAACGAGAAGGTGAAGGTGCTGCGCGCGATGCACTCGCCGAGCCCGAAGCAGGTCGTCCGCGGGCAGTACGGGCCGGGCTACATCGAGGGGAAGCGGGTCCCGGGCTACCGCCAGGAGCCGGGGATCGCTCCGGACTCGACGACCGAGACCTTCGTCGCCGCGAAGCTCGCCGTCGACAACTGGCGCTGGGCCGGCACGCCGTTCTACGTGCGCACCGGGAAGCGGCTGCCGAAGCGGGAGACGACGATCGCGATCCAGTTCCAGCAGGCTCCGCATCCGCCGTTCGCGCGGGAGGCGGACGGGGGGCTGCGGCCGAACGTGCTGATCGTCCACGTCCAGCCCGACGAGGGGGTCTCGCTCGCGATCGGCGCCAAGGTTCCCGGACAGGGAATGACGATCCGCACCGTGAACATGGACTTCCTCTACGGCGGGGCCTTCCGGACGGAGCTGCCCGAGGCCTACGAGCGTCTCATCCTCGACGCGCTGCTCGGCGACGCGACGCTGTTCACCCGCGCCGACGAAGTGGACGAGCAGTGGGCGCTCGTCGACTCGATCGTGGCAGGCTGGAAGCGCAGCCGTCCGGTCTTCCCCAACTACCAGGCGGGCACCTGGGGCCCGGCCGAGGCCGACGAGCTCCTGAGCCGCGACGGACGGGAATGGCGTCGGCGCTAGTCAGGGACGTCTCGGTCGACGAGATCGAGCGGCGGCTCGAGGAGCTGCGCGAGGAAGAGGAGCCGTCGCAGCGGACGAGCGTGCTCACGCACATGGCGTGGGTGCCGGCCGAGTGGTCCGAGGCGGCCGACCGGGTGATGGTCGGACTGGGCCCGCGCGTTCCCTCCCGCACCCTCCTGCTCCACCCGGATCCGGCGGCCCGGGTGGACCGGATCGACGCCAGGATCGACCACGAGTGCTTCCCCGGCGGTGGGCACGACATCTGCGCCGAGGTCGTCAATCTCTGGCTTCGCGGCGGAACGGCGAAGGCACCCGCGACCGTCGTCGTTCCGCTCCAGATCCCGGATCTGCCGGTCTTCCTGCGCTGGCGCGGGCGCCCGCCGTTCGGCGGGCAGGAGCTCGAGCAGCTGGTCGGCGTCAGCGACCGGCTGATCGTCGACTCGACCGAGTGGCGCGGCCTGCCCTCGCGCGTACGCGCGCCTCGCCGAGCTGTTCGAACGCATCGCCGTCTCCGACCTCGCCTGGGCCCGCACGCTCCGCTGGCGGGCGGGCCTGGCGGATCTGTGGCCGGGGATCAGGACTGGGCGCACGCTCGGAGTCGCCGGCCCGCGCGCCGAGGCGCTCCTCCTGCGCGGCTGGCTGCGGTCGCGGCTGCGGCTGCGACTTCCGGCTGAGCCACGAGGAGGCCGGCTCGCTGGAGCGCGTCGAGGTCGACGGCGAGCCGGTCCGGCCCGTCGCGAGGCCTCGAGCTCTCGCCCAGCGACCTGCTCTCGGAGCAGCTCGAGGTGTACGGGCGGGACCGGGTGTACGAGGCGGCCGTCCGCGCGGCGTGACGTGCGGCACCGTCGGCGGCGTACATCCGGCGTGCACGCGGTCGCCGAGGTTCCCAGCTTTGCGTCCGTCGTCGAGCGGCACCTCGACGACGTCCACGGCTACCTCGTCTACCTGACCCGGGACCGCGCGGTCGCCGAGGACCTGACCGCCGAGACGTTCGAGAAGGCGCTCCGGCTCTGGCCGCGGTTCGACCCGCGGCGCGGCAGCGCGCGTACCTGGCTCTGCCAGCTCGCCCGGACGACCGCGCTCGATCATTTCCGCGCCGAGGACCGGCGGCGGCGCCGCGAGGGCGCCTACGCGCTCGAGCGGACGCAGCCCGAGGAGGGACTCTTCGGCGGGCTCTCGCCCGAGCTCGAGCGTGCGCTGGCGGCGCTGAGCGCGGGCGAGCGCGAGGTGATCGCGCTCCGCGTCCTGCTCGACCTCGACGGCGAGACCGCCGCGCGCGTGCTGGGGATCTCGGTCACCGCCTGCTCGACGCGCCTGAGCCGGGCGCTGAAGAAGCTCGAAGAGAGGATGAGTGCGGATGTCGCAGCCTGAGCTCCTCGACCAGATCCGCTCCGCGCGGGTCGGCGCCTCGCCGGCGCTGCGCGAGCGCGTGCGCACTCTCGCGGCGGCGGCGCCGCCCGCGCCGCCGCGGCGAGGGCTCCCCTGGCGGCGTCTGTCCCTCGCGCTCGTGCCGGCCTGCGTTGCGCTCGCCGTCGCCGGCGCGCTCGCCGGCGGGCTGGTCACCTCCCGCGAGCAGGGACAGTCCTCCGGACTGTCCGCTTGCCCCCGCGACCGCTCAGTCGGGAGGCGACGGCGCCGAACCAGAAGGCGCTCTCGCCCCAGGATCAGGGTGCGCCGAGGGTGGCCGGAAGCGGCGGCGCCGCTCTCCCGGCAACCCCGGGCCGGGCGCAGCTGTACGAGGCCGACCTGACGCTGGAGGTGAAGGACCTCTCCGGCGCGACGAAAAGCGCGCTGCGGCTGACGCGCGGGTTCCACGGCTACGTGCGCAGCGTCGACTACGGCTCCGGCGCCGAGCAGGGCACGGCGACCCTCGTGGTGCGGGTGCCGGTGGGAAGCATCCAGGCGGCGATCGTCCGCTTCTCCGCCCTCGGGGAGATCCTCGACCAGCACGTCTCGATCCGTGACGTCCAGCCGCAGCTCGACCGGCGGTTCCGGCAGATGCAGGGCCTCCGCGACCGGATCGCGAAGCTCCAGGCCGAGCTCGAGAGCCCGAGCCTCTCGCCCGCCGACCGGGCGAAGCTCGAGAACGAGCTCGTCGCCGCCCGCCGTCGCCTCGTCGTCCTCCAGCGCGCGCAGGCCGAGCAGCGGAAGGAGACGAGCTTCGCGACCGCGTCGCTCACCCTGCGCACGGCGGACTCGGCTGTCACGGCTCCGCCCGAGCCGGGCCGCATCGGCCGCGCGCTGCACCGCTCCGGCTCGATCCTGCTCGACGAGCTGAAGGTCGGCGTCTACGTCCTGCTCGTCGGCGCGCCGCTGCTCGCGCTCGCCGCCCTCGGCGTCGGCGCCGCCCGGGTGCGCCGGCGAAGGGTGGAGGCGCGCCTGCTCGCGCGTTGAGCCGGCCCGGGGGCTACTTCTTGACGTGCCGCGTCGTCACGCCCGTCTGGACGAGGAACTGCGGCTTCGCGAGCTTGATCCGGACGGTCTTCGACCAGGTCATCTGCTTGAGCGGGCCGGGGACGTACGGGTCGATGCCGCGCACGCGGTAGTACCAGGTGCCGGGCGTGAGCGTGTCGAGGAGCAGCGAGGTGGCGGCGGTGTAGACGGGCGTCTTCGGCCGCCACGGGTACTTCGTCTTGCTCCACTGCACCTCGTACCCCGTCGCTCCGGCCGCGGGCTCCCAGGCGACGAGCACCGCCCGGTAGAAGCTCGGGACCGTCGATCCTGCTGCGACCAGCTCTCCGGACGGTGACAGGCCGGAGAGGTAGGGCATGGTCGAGGACGTCGTCACCGGCGGGCTCACCTTGCTGAACTCGAAGACGCGCCCGGCCGCGCAGGCGTCCTGCGGCACCTCGGCGTCGTAGTACTGCACCGCTGTGCCGTTGACCACCTCGCGGACCGGGACGACCGTCCAGTAGAACCGGCCGTTCGGCGAGCCGAGGTCCCAGAGGTCGACGTACGGCCCGGCGGTCGTGAACTCGGACGGGACGCCGGGGGCCGCGCTCGTGGTGGAGGTCGAGCCCGAGGTCGACCCGGAGCCCGTCCCGGATGTCGTCGTGGCCGCGCTGCCCGTCTGCTCGGAGGTGGCCACCGCCACGTTCTCGGCGGAGAAGGTCCCGGTTTCACTGCCGTCGCCGAGGTACGAGGCCTGCGCCTTGGCCACGTCCGCGGTCGAGGCAGGCAGCACGAGCGGCCCGCTCGTGCGCGGGGCGTAGGCCGGGCTGCCGACCACGGAGCCCGTGAAGACGACGTTCACGCACTGGCTGTCGGTGGCGACGTAGACCCGGTAGAGCTGTGAGCCGAGGCCGTTGGTGGCAGTGTCTCCGTTGAACACGAACCCCGGGGTCAGCCCGTGCGGCACCAGGCTCGCGCCGATGCTGAGCGTGTCGGACACGGTCTCGGTCAGCGACATCGGCCCGGTCACGACGGGCGGGTTCACCGAGACGAGCGTCTGGCTCCACGGCCCGTAGGACACGACCGGCAGGCCGTTCGGCAGGGCGCCGTAGAGCTTCCGGACCGCCCGGACGCGCCACTGGACGGTCGCGGTCCACGTCGGATCCTGGTGGAAGCTGTAGTACTCGCGCTCGTCGGCGATGTTCGTGGTGGTCGTGATCAGCTTGCCCGCGTCCACGAACCAGACCTCGTACGAGGTTGCGCCCTCGACGGGCTTCCAGCGGACGAGGCCGGGGACGTCGGGGAGGAGCTGCTCGGGCACCGTCTTCCAGCGCATGTCGAACCCGAACGGCGTGCTCCAGCGGGTGACGCCCTTCGCCGTGTGTGCACGGACGTGGGCATAGAGCGCGTACGGGTTGCCCGTCATCCAGGGCAGCGCGATCGGGATCGCAAGCGCCGGGACCCGGAGCGGCTTGCTCAGGCTGTCGGTCGACCAGACGATCGTGCTGTCGTCGAAGGTCTTGCTCGTCGCGAGCTCGAGGTCGTAGCTGGTCGCGCCCTCGTACGGCTGCCAGGCGAAGGACGGAGTGCGCGGAAACGCGTTCTGCAGCGGCTCGTCCGCGCGCAGGAGGAACGCGTGCACGCCGGTCGGGGCGGCGGGCGCTGCGGAGCCGGCCGCCGGGACGTAGAGAACCGCGGCGAGCGCGAGCAGGGTGAGGAGTCGCGCGAGCATCCTTTCCCCGCATTTGTCGGCACGGCCGCGCTAGGGCTTGAGCATCCGCTCGAGCACGGCGCCTGCGGCGAGCACGAGCGCGTCCGCGCCGGGCCGGCCGACGATCTGGACGGACGCGGCCAACCCGTCCTCGGCCGGTCCGCACGGAAGCGCCAGAGCGGGCGCGCCGACGACGTTGGACGGCCAGGTGAGAAGGGTCAGCTCGCCGCGGAGCTCGCGCTCGTCTCGGCCGAGCGGCGGGGCGACGAACGGCAGCGTCGGCGTGACCAGGATGTCGACCCCGGCCAGCGCCTCCTCGAACGTCCCCCGGTAGGCGTCACGTGCGCGCAGGCCGGCCTCGTATTCGCCGTCCGTGACCGCGAGGCAGCGCTCGATCTTCGCCGCGACGTTCTCGCCGTACAGGTCTCCCTGCTCGGCGTAGAGCTCCCGGTGGACGTCGGCGACCTCGCGCATGAACACGGTGCGGGCCTCCTCGGCGAGCGGCAGCTCGATCCGGCGGAGCCGCGGGAAGCGGGCGGCCGCCTCCTCGACGCGCGCCCGGACGAGCGGTTGCGCGTGCTCGATCCAGGCGATCCCCGCCTCGACCTCCTGCAGGGACTCGACCGGGGCCGGCGCGAAGCCGGGGACGAGCGCCTCCATCATCGCGGTGCACGCCTCGACCGACCGCCCCATCGGCCCGGCGTGGTCGAGGCTCGGCGCCAGCGGGAAGCAGCCGTCGAGCGGGAGGAGGCCGAAGGTGGGCTTGAAGCCGACGACGCCGCAACAGGCGGCCGGGATCCGGATCGAGCCGCCGGTGTCGGTGCCGAGCGCGGCGTCGGCAAGGCCGGCGGCGAGCGCGGCGGCCGACCCGCCGCTCGACCCGCCCGCGATCCGTCCGGGCGCAGCCGGGTTCGGGACGGTGCCGAAGTGCGGGTTCTCCGAGGTCGTCCCGTATGCGAACTCGTGCAGGTTCGTCTTCCCGACGTTCGCGTAGCCGTGCGCCTCGAGGCGGGCGACGACCGCCGCCGTCTCCGCCGGGACGTGCTCCGCGAAGATCGCCGAGCCGTACGTGGTCGTCAGGCCCGCGGTGTCGAACAGGTCCTTGACCGCGAGCCGGATCCCGGGGCCGGCCTGCTCGGGGCGGGCGAGGAAGATGCCGGGCGGCTGGAGCGCAGAAGCGTCGTTCATGAGTCGCGTCGCGCCCGGTCGGTGATCGGGAGGGCTAGTCGACGGCGAGGTAGATGAACGCGACCGCGACGGTCCCCGCGAACAGGAGCAGGAAGAGGACGAAGAGGCCCCAGCCCCAGAGCAGGTTCTTCCGCTCGAGCTCGGGATCGGTCATCAGACGATCGGGTCGAGCGCCGCCGCGACGAACAGCAGCGCGAGGTAGAGGAGAGAGGAGTGGAAGAGGAGCGACGCTCGCCGCGGGGTCGTCCGCCGGGCGAGCTGCAGCGCCAGCCAGACGAACCAGGCGCCGAGCGCCAGCGCGGCGGCGAGGTAGACGAGGCCGAGCGTCCCCCAGACGAACGGCACGGTCGTGACGCCGACGAGCACGACCGAGTAGAGGACGATCTGCCGGACGGTCTCGCGCTCGCCGCGGACGACCGGCAGCATCGGGATCCCGGCGGCCGCGTAGTCGCGCTTGATCAGCAGCGCGAGCGCCCAGAAGTGCGGCGGCGTCCAGAAGAAGACGATCAGGAAGAGGAACACCGCCGGCAGGGTCAGGTTGCCGGTCGCGGCCGCCCAGCCGACGAGCGGCGGGACGGCCCCGGCCGCTCCCCCGATGACGATGTTCTGCGGCGTCGTCCGCTTCAGCCAGCGGGTGTAGACGAGCACGTAGAAGAGGTTCCCGACCAGCGCGAGCGCCGCGGTCAGCACGTTGACCAGCCCGGCGAGGAGGACGAACGAGAAGGCGGACAGCGCGAGGCCGAACTCGAGCGCGTACACGGCGGGCACGCGGCCGGAGGTGACCGGACGCTCGCGCGTCCGCTCCCCCATCAGCGAGTCGATGTCGCGGTCGAGCACGTGGTTGAGGGCGCTCGCGCCTCCGCAGGCGAGCGCGAGGCCGGCGATCAGGGCCGCGAGGTCGCCGAGGGGCGGCACGCCGCGCGCGCCGACGAACATCCCGCAGACCCCGGTCAGGAGCAGCAGCGTCATGATCCGCGGCTTCGTCAGCGTGACGTAGTCGCGCGCCGACTGCAGGGACAGGCCCCGCGGGGCCTGTCCCTGCTCGAGCGGCGCGCCGCGATAGACGAGCGCCGTCAGAACGAGCGTCGCCGCAAACGCGGCCGCCGCCGCCGCGAGGTGGAGCCCGGACGCGGTCACGAGCGCGGCGACGCCGAAGAGCGCGATCGCGAGCAGCGTGGGCGCGAGCAGCCGCCGGTGGCCGAGCCACGCCGCCACGCCGACGGCGGCGAGCGGCGGCAGCGCGAGGGCCGACAGCAGTTGATGGGCGGCGCCCAGCGACGCCGCGCCGCTGACGACCGCCAGCAGCGTCGCGCCGGACGCGGCCAGCGCGGTCAGTCGCAGCCACGGGCTAGGCGACGGCATCGCGCTCCTTCAGACGCAGGCGCAGGTCGCGCAGCGGCCGTGCGCTGGTCACGTACGGCACCGGCCCGGCGAAGTTCTCGGGCGGCGGCGGCGAGGTCGTGTACCACTCGAGCGTGTCCGCGAGCCAGGGGTCGTTCCCCGCGCGCCTGCCGGTGCGCGAGGTGCGGATCACGTTGGCGATGAACACGAGAATCCCGAGGCTCATGATTCCCGACCCGATCGTGGAGGTGAGGTTGTACCACTCCCACAGCCCGCCGTGGCCGTACGTGTAGATGCGCCTCGGCATCCCGAGCAGCCCGAGCATGTGCATCGGGAAGAACGCGACGTTGAACCCGACCAGCATCAGCCAGAACGACCACTTCCCCAGCCGCTCGTCGAGCAGTCGCCCGAACATCTTCGGCCACCAGTAGTGGAGCCCGGCGAAGATCCCGAAGATCGCGCCGCCGAACAGCACGTAGTGCAGGTGGGCGACGACGTAGTACGAGTCCGTCACCTGCCAGTCGACCGGGAAGGCGGCGAGGAAGATCCCGGACAGCCCGCCCGCCGTGAAGACGCCGATGAATCCGAGCGCGAACAGCATCGGCGTGTCGAAGATCAGGTTCCCCCGCCAGGTGGTCGCGAGCCAGTTGAAGATCTTCACCCCCGTCGGGACCGCGACCGCCATCGACGAGATCATGAAGAAGGCCTGCAGGCCCCAGGGGAGGCCGACCGCGTACATGTGGTGCGCCCAGACGAGCATCGAGATGAACGCGATGCCGACGGTCGAGAACGCGATCGCCTTGTAGCCGAAGACCGGCTTCCGCGAGAAGACGGGGATGATCTCGGAGACGATCCCCATCGCGGGCAGGATCATGATGTAGACCTCGGGATGGCCGAAGAACCAGAAGACGTGCTGCCACAGCAGCGCGCTGCCGCCCTTGTCCGGGATGAAGAAGTGCGTTCCGACCCGGCGGTCGAGCAGCAGCAGCGTCAGCCCGGCGGAGAGCGCGGGGAGCACGAGGACGAGCATCGCCGCGTAGGCGAGCATCGCCCAGACGAAGAGCGGCAACCGCAGCCAGGACATGCCCGGCGCGCGCATGTTCACGATCGTGGCGATGAAGTTCACGGCACCGGCGAGCGACGCGATCGTGAGGATGTGCAGCGACAGGATCCAGAGGTCGACTCCGTGGCCCTGGCTGTACGCGTTCTCGGAGAGCGGGGCGTAGCACGTCCAGCCGCAGCTCGGCGCGCCGCCGTTCGAGAGCCAGCTCGAGTAGAGCACGATCCCGCCGAGCAGGAACATCCAGTAGGAGAAGGCGTTCAGCCGCGGGAACGCCATGTCGCGCGCGCCGATCATCAGCGGGACGAGGAAGTTCCCGAAGCCGGCGAGGATCGGGACGACGACCAGGAAGACCATCGTCGTCCCGTGCATCGTGAACAGCTGGTCGTAGCTGTCCTTGGTCACGAAGTGCTCGTTCGGCGTCGCGAGCTGCGCCCGCATCAGCAGGGCGAGCAGGCCGCCGAGCCCGAAGAAGACGAGGCTCGTGACGATGTAGAGGATCCCGATCCGCTTGTGGTCGACGGTCGTGATCCAGCTCGCCACCCGGCCGCGCTTCCAGTCGGCGCGGTACGGCTGCACCTCTGCTCTAGCCGCCACCGAAACGCCTCCTCAGGTAGTCGGTGGTCGCCTTCATCTGCTCTGTCGACCAGTCCTTGCCGACCGGCGGCATCCGGTTCTTGCCGTTCCGCAGCAGCTGCACGAGCGCCTGCGGCTGGGCGAGCAGCGCGCTGCCGGCGATCTTCGGGCCGATGTAGCCCTGCCCGTTCAGGCCGTGGCACTTCGCGCACGTGCCGGCAAAGGTCTCCCGGGCGACCTGCGCGCTGCCCTGGCCGTGGCCGGCGAGGAACTCCTCGTAGGCGGCCCGCGAGACGACGACGACGTCCGCCCGCATCGCCGCGTGCTGGAGGCCGCAGAACTCGGCGCACTGTCCGGAGTAGGCTGCCCTGCCCGTCGGCCGTGAACCAGGTCGTGTTCGTCCGGCCCGGGATCGCGTCGATCTTCCCGCCCAGCTTCGGGATCCACCAGCTGTGCGCGACGTCGGCGCTCGTCACCTCGAGCCGGACGACCTCGCCGACCGGCACGACCATCCGGTCGATCGAGGTCTGGCCGTCCGGATACTGGAACTGCCAGTAGAACTGCTGGGCGCGCACCTTGACCGTCATCGACTCGCCCGCGCGTGCGGCGGGCACGTCCTTGATCCCGGGCAGCTTGTAGAAGACGAAGGCGGCGATCGCCGCGAGGATCAGGACCGGGCCGGCGGTCCACATCATCTCCAGCCTCGTGGAGCCGTGGATCTGCGGGCCTTCGGCCTCGCGCGGGCGGCCGCGGCGCCGGTACCGGATCACGAACCAGATCAGCGCTCCCTCGACGAGCACGAAGACGGCGGCGGCGAAGCCGAAGATCAGCCAGTAGGCGTCGGTGATCCGGGAGGCGTTCGGCGAGGCGGGCGGCTCGGGAGCGAACCCACCGTTCCCCGCGAGCCGCCGCGCCGGCGAGCAAGAGGGCGGCCGACAGCACGGCGGGCAGGGCCAGGAACAGGCGGCGCACGACGCGGGCATTCTATGGGGGTGGCGGAGTCGCGCGTGCAGCTTCCGGCCGGCGTGACCGGTCCGATCGAGGTGTACGTGAACGGGATCCCTCAGCGTGAGGGGGAGGACTTCACCCGCACCGGCGGCCAGCTCGTGTTCAGCCGCGGTCTCGCCCCTGAGGGCCGCCTGGGCTTCTGGCGCTGGCTGTCGATCTTCCTCGGCGTCGCCGGCACCTACAAGCAGAACGACAGTGTCGACATCGTGTACGAGGTGAGCGGGCGAAGAACCGTCGAAACGGGGTTGCCTATCCTTGAGTCGCAGCCGATAACGGCGGAGGGGCATTGACTCCCCGGAGGGACATGAGCACAGAGCGGAGACCACGGCCGATCGCGGCGGCGCTCGAGTTCGAGCGCCGCAACTTCCTGATCCTGCTCGTCGCGGGCGCGTTCGCGATGGCGGCGGCGATGGGGCTGGCCGACATGGCCGGCTACGGACGCCTCGTCGACGCCGTCCAGGACGTGGTGCCGACCTGGTTCTCGGTCTGCTTCGGCGGCGAGGTGGTCGCCTACCTCGGCTACGTGCTCGCGGTGCGCGACATCGCGCGCCTGGACGAGGGGCCGCTCCTGTCGCTGCGGCTGAGCATGCGCACGGTCGTCGCCGGCTTCGGCGTCTTCGCCGCCACGCACGCTGCGGGCGGCTTCTCGGTCGACTACTGGACGTTTCGCCGGTCGGGCCTCCGCCGGCCGGATGCGGTCGCGCGCGTCCTCGCGCTCGGCGCCCTGGAGTACGTCGTCCTCGCTCCGGCCGCCCTCGTCTGTGCGGTCGTGCTCCTCTTCGGCACCGGCGGCCACGTCCAGCACGCGATGACCTACCCGTGGCTGGCCGTCGTGCCGGGCTTCCTCCTCGCGCTCTGGGTCAGCTCGCCCAAGCGCGCCGACCGGCTGTCCGATCCCGGCGAGGGTGGACGTGTGCGCCACTGGTTCGCGCATCTCGTCGCCGGGATCACGAAGCTCCGCGGCATGCTCATGCGCCCGCGGCTGTACGGGCTCGGCGTCGTCGGCGTCAGCCTCTACTGGCTCGGCGACATCGCCTGCCTGTGGGCGGCGCTGAAGATCTACAACGCCGAGATCTCCACTCCCGCGCTGATCCTCGCCTACGCGACCGGCTACGTGCTCACCCGGCGCTCGCTGCCCGCCGGCGGTGCGGGCCTGGTCGAGGTGCTGATGACCTTCGCGCTCGTCTGGGTCGGCGTCGATCTCGCCCCCGCGCTGCTCGGCGTCGTCACCTACCGCCTGTTCAACTTCTGGCTGCCGGTGATCCCGGCGCTGGCCGCGCTGCCGGCGGTGCGGCGGATGCGCCAGGACTTCCGACGCGGCGAGCGGGCGTTCGACGAGCGCTAGCCGAAGGTTCCTCGGCCTTTCAGCGGAGAACTGCTGGTGCTAGGCTCGGCGTCCGATGCGTCGGCTGCTCTTCCTCGCCCTTCCTCTCTCCGCGCTCGCGCTGACGGCGACCGGCACCGGCGGGAGCACGACCACGATCTCCTGCGCGAAGGCCGACCTGAAGACGGTCAGGGACGGGAAGCTGACGGTCGGCACCGACAACCCGGCCTATCCCCCCTGGTTCGGGGGCACGCCCTCGAAGGGCTCGAAGTGGAAGGTCAGCGACCCGAACACCGGGAAGGGCTTCGAGAGCGCGGTCGCCTACGCGGTCGCCAGGCAGCTCGGGTTCGGCCGGGCGGAGGTGACCTGGGCATACGTCCCGTTCACGAAGGCGTACGCGCCGGGCAAGAAGTCCTTCGACCTCGACGTCAACGAGATCTCGTACACGCCCCAGCGGGCGAAGGTCGTCGACTTCAGCGGCTCGTACTACGACGTCAGCCAGTCGGTGGTCGTGAACAAGGGGACGAAGATCGCGTCGGTGCGCTCGATCGCCGGTCTGCGCGGGTACAAGCTCGGGGTGCAGATCGGGACGACGAGCTACAACGCGATCGTCAACCAGATCAAGCCGACGAAGAAGCCGTCCGTCTACGACACCAACGACAAGGCCGTCTTCGCGCTGAAGACCAAGCAGATCGACGGGCTCGTCGTCGACCTGCCGACCGCCTTCTACGTGACCGCGGCGCAGGTCCCGAACTCGAAGATCCTCGGGACGCTGCCCGCCAGGGCCGGCGGCGAGCACTTCGGAATGGTTCTCCAGAAGGGCAATCCGCTGACGGCCTGCGTCAACAAGGCGCTCGTCGTGCTGAAGAGGAACGGCACGCTCAAGAGGCTCCAGGCGACCTGGCTGTCGAAGGTCGTCGGCGTCCCCGTCCTCAAGTAGGGTGCCCGCCTTCTTGGCGCGACGTCGGGCTTCGCCCGGCGGCGCTGCCGGCAAGCGAGCGCTGATCGGCAGAAGGCGGAGCGAGGGCCGCCGGGGCGTCGTCGTCGCCCTCGTCAGCACGGCGGTCGTCTTCACCGGCCTCGGCTTCGCGATCGTCAACGCGCCGGGCTGGCCCGAGATCCGGCGGCAGTTCTTCGACCGCCACGAGTTCACGAGCACGTTCCCCGAGGTCGCGAGCGCGTTCCTGCTGAACGTGAAGATCTTCTGCATCTCCGAGGTGTTCATCCTCGTGCTCGCGCTGCTGCTCGCGGTGATCCGCAGCCTGCCCGGGCCGGTCTTCTTTCCCCTGCGGGCGCTGGCCATCGTCTACGCCGACTTCTTCCGCGGCGTGCCGACCATCCTCGTGATCACCCTGCTCGGCTTCGGGGCGCCCGCCCTGCAGCTGAACGGGATCCCCACCTCGACCACGTTCTGGGGGATCGTCGCGCTCGTCCTCGTCTACACCGCGTACGTCTCCGAGGTCTACCGCGCCGGGATCGAGTCGGTGCACCCCAGCCAGGCGGGCGCGGCCCGCTCGCTCGGGCTCTCGCACGGCCAGTCCCTGCGCTACGTGGTCATCCCGCAGGCCGTCCGGCGCGTGATCCCGCCGCTCCTGAACGACTTCATCGGTTTGCAGAAGGACACCGCGCTCGTCGGCATCCTCGGCTCGATCGAGGCCTTCAAGCAGACCCAGATCGACCAGGCGGCGACCTTCAACTTCACCTCGGGGCTCGTGGCGGCGGTGCTGTTCGTGGCGGTGACGATCCCGCTCGCCCGGTTCACCGACTGGCTGGTCGCCCGTGACCGCCGGCGCCAGCTCGCGGGGGCGGCGGCGTGAGCGCGGTCCCGGCAGGGACAGACCCCCCGGGGCCTGTCCCTGCCTTGCTGGTCGACGGGGTCCGCAAGTCGTTCGGCAGGGCCGAGGTGCTGAAGGGGATCGACCTCGCGGTCGCCGAGCACCAGGTCGTCTGCGTGATCGGCACGTCCGGCTCCGGCAAGTCGACCCTGCTGCGCTGCGTCAACCTGCTCGAGCCGATCGACGACGGGCGCGTGCTCGTGCACGGCGAGGAGATCACCGCCCCCGGCGTCGACGTGAACCGTGTCCGGCGGGGGATCGGGATCGTCTTCCAGGCCTTCAACCTCTTCCCGCACATGAGCGTGCTCGCGAACGTGACCCTCGCTCCGCGGAAGGCACTCGGGCTGCCGCGCGGCCAGGCGGAGGCCGAGGCACTGGAGCTGCTCGCGCGCTTCGGGCTCGGCGACCGTCGCGACGACTACCCGGATCGGCTGTCCGGCGGCCAGCAGCAACGGGTCGCGATCCTGCGGGCGCTGGCGATGAAGCCGAGGCTGCTGCTCCTCGACGAGGTGACGAGCGCGCTCGACCCCGAGCTCGTCGGCGAGGTGCTCCAGCTGATCCGCGAGCTGGCCGAGGGCGGGATGACGATGGTCCTCGCGACCCACGAGATGGGCTTCGCCCGCGACGTCGCCGACCGGGTCTGCTTCCTCGACGCGGGCGTGATCCTGGAGGAGGGCCCGCCGGCGCAGATCTTCTCCGAGCCCCGGGAGGAGCGCACGCGGCAGTTCCTCGCCCGGATCGTCGCGGCGGGACGCCTCTAGCGACCGGGCGACTGTAACGGCGGCGTGTCAAGAGCGCGCCGAACCACGAATGGACACTTACGCCGGCGGCACCTCCTCCGTGTACCACGGAGGAAACCCCTTCCCCCACCGATCGGAGCCGCCAATGCACCGCATCCGCCTGCTCGTCTCACTGCTCGCCGCCGCCCTGTTGCTCTCCGCCCCGCTCGCGCACGCGTCCCCGTCGGGGCTCGTCGTCAGCCAGGTCTACGCCGGCGGCGGCAACAGCGGGGCGAGCTTCACCAACGACTTCGTCGAGCTCTTCAACGGCGGCGCCTCTCCCGTCGACCTGAGCGCCTGGACGGTCCAGTACGCCTCCGCCGCGTCGACGTCGTGGCAGGTGACCGCCCTCGGTGGCTCGATCCAGCCCGGCCACTACTACCTCGTCCAGCTCGCCTCCTCGGCCGCCGTCGGCTCGCCGCTGCCGGCGCCCGACGCCACCGGATCGACCAACCTCGCGAACACGGGCGGGAAGGTCGCGATCGTGCAGGGCACTGCGGCGCTCGGCTGCGGCGCCTCGGTGGGCAGCTGCTCCGCCGACCCCGCGGTCGAGGACCTGCTCGGCTACGGGTCGGCGACCGACTACGAGGGCTCGGCGGCCGCGGCTCTGACCAGCGCCACCGCTGCGGCACGCAACGGCAGCGGTTGCACCGACACCGGCTCGAACGCCGACGACTTCACCGCCCTCGCACCCGGACCGCGCAACTCGAGCTCGACTCCCGCTTCGTGCGGCTCCGTGCCTCCGTCCGACGAGAGCGTCTCCCAGGACGCGGCCGTCGACGTCGACATCCAGCCCGTCCTGTCGATCTCCCTCGAGCGGCCGACGATCAGCTTCGGCACGGCCGCCGCCGGAGACACGCCCGCGCCGATCTCGGAGCGGGTGACGGTGATGAGCAACAACCCGACGGGCTACGCGCTCACCGCGCACCGCTCCGCGTTCGCGCCCGCGGACCTGCCACTCGGCCTCGGCGTCGGCGGCGGCGCGATCGCGTCGCTTCCGATCCCGCCGGCGGCGGACCTGATCCTCGGCACCTCGTCTGCGCCCAGCACGGGCGGAGGGGACGTCTGGTCGACCAGCATCGGGTTCACCGGGCCGCTGCCGGTGGTCAGCCCTGGTCGGTACACGGCGACGGTCACGTACACGCTGATCGGCCGATGATCGTCTGCACGGCCGTGACCGCGTGCCTGCTCGCTCCCGCACCCTCCCCGGCGGGGGCGGGCAGGCCGCGGGTGTCGCTGGTCGCGTCGCCGGCGCACGTGACCTTCGCCGGTACCGCGCGCAAGACGATCCAGATCTCGAACACGGGACGCGAGCGGGTGATCGTCGACGTTTCCCGTGCCGGCTTCGCGCTCGACCTCCGGGGCCGGCCCAGGATCGTGCCTCGCAAGCGTGCGGGTGCGACCGCGGCCGCCTCGTGGCTCACGGTCCGGCCGGCCCGGCTCGCGATCCCGCCGGGGGCCAGCCGGCCTCTGACCGTGTCGGCCAGGCTCCCACGCAGAGCCGCGCCCGGTGACCACGACGCTCTCGTTCTGCTGACCACCCGGCCCCGTCCCGGCAGGGCGGTCGCGATCCGGTTGCGGCTCGGCCTGGCCGTGGTCGTCCGCGCCCCGGGAGCGATCGTCAGGCGGCTCGCGCCGCTTCGACTTCGGGTGCGCCGCCCGGGACGCGCGCGCCTGCTCGAGCTGCTGCTGGCCAACCGCGGCAACGTGGCCGAGACGCTGGACCGGAGCTGTGTCGCCGTTTCCCTGCACCGGCGGGGCCGGCTGCTCGCGAGGCTGAAACCCGTCGCGCGGCAACTCCTCCCGCGGACGAGAGGCATCGTGGAGATCCGGTACAGGGGGCGCCTCCGGGGCTGGGTGCTGGCACAGGTCCGGCTGTCCAACCGCCGCCAGTGCGGTCGACCGGTCGGCCGGATCTTCAGGATCCGCCTGTAGAAGCGGGGGCGCCTTACGCGGCACCGGGGCCGACGACGTAGACGTGCACCGCGAACGGAGCAAAGGTGTCGGCGACCGCTCCGCCGGGCTTCACCGGCACGGAGCGCCCCTCGCCCCAGACGGACAGCGCCGCCGCCTTCACGCTCGGCAGCTTGAAACGGCCGACGTGCGTTCTGGCGGTTGCGTTGACCGCGAAGACGTAGGTCGCACCGTTGTAGGTGCGCGCCGTCACCTTGATCGGGCCCGTGGCGGGAGCGGAGAAGGCCGGGATGTCGGGCGAGAGCAGTGCCGGTGCCAGCGCCGAGATCTGCTGGTTGAGGCGAGTGACCTCGGCCTTCACCTGGGGGTCCCAGTCGGCCGGGAAGTACCCGATTCCCTTCGCGCCGCCGACGATCGCCAGCCACGTCTCGGCCCGGACCGTGCCCGCCGTCGGTGTGTACCGCCCGTTGCGGTAGCAAGGGCTGTCTCCCATCGGGGCCGCCTCGATCCACTGGAAGGTCGGCTTGCCGGCGGCGAGCGAGACCAGAAACTGCTGCGCGCCGAGCACGGCTCCGAACGCACGCCGGCACCAGGACGAGAGTGGATAGAGCGTGAATCCGACCACGTCGGCCCGCGCGATCATGGCCGGGTAGAGGGAGCGCGGGAGCGGGCCGGGTGCGGCTCCGGGCCAGAAGTGGCTCGTCAGGGTCAGAAAGGCGACGCGCTTCCCCTTGGTCGAGCGCGGCAGCAGGGGCAGCGACTTCGGCCGGACGTAGAGGTCGGCCTCGTCGCGGAGATGCCAGCCGATCACGCCCGGCCCCTCGGCGCGGGAGGCGACGTCGGGCACCGCGAACGCCCTTCCTCCGAGCGCGTGCACGAACTCCTGCTCGCGGTGGTCGCACGCACCCATGAACAGGTTGATCCCGGCCTGGAGGTCGTCGGCGATCCCCGATCGGCACTGGCGGAAGGCCATCCGCGGGAAGACCGGCTGCGAGTTCACGAGGAGGAGGCCGTTCCCGGTGGTAGCAGCCACCTCGCCGAGCTCCCGGGTGGTGAACCGGCCTGCCTGCTCCAGACGCAGGCCCGGCCGGACGGCGGTCACGCGATAGCTGTACGTCGTCGCGGGCTCGAGATCCGTCAGCACCCGTTCGCCGGCCGCCGCCGACGACGGAGCCGCCCACAGTCCGTAGCTCGTGTTCCGGCCGTACTCGACGACGACGTGGGCGCCGGGCGGAGCACGCCAGCGCACGGTTGCCGACGTCGCGGTCGGCGAGACTGCCTGCCTCAAGAGACCGCGCCGTCGCCGCATGACCTCCGCCGACGACCACGAGCGCCGCCAGTGCGACTGCGACGAGCTTCGAGCCCCCCAATCCTTCCCGAGTGTAGGCAGGGCTGTTTTAGGAGCGTGTAAGACCTGAGGTCGGCCTGCCGCCGACCCTAGCCGGATCAGCCCCCGTGCACCTTTGTGCGAATCACCTTCCCGGAGGGAGCGAGCACGTACCAGAGGCCCCCGTTCAGGTCTATCGCCTGGCCGGTGGCGACGCCGGGGCGGGTATCGGCGACGTAGGTGTACAGCGGCCACCGCGCGTAGGTGACGACCCGGCCTCCCTCGGGGTCGGGGTCGCTGCCGAGCAGAGCCGCCTTCACGCGGGCCTTCGCGACCGGCTTCGTACCCCTGGGGAGCTTCACGGGCGGCCAGATCGCGGCGCACGTGCGTACGCACGTCACTCTCTTCCGCTTGTCCGGAACGAACATGTACAGCGTGCGGCCGCGTCCGTCGACCAGCACGAAGCCAAGCTTCGGGAGCTTCCTGGTCGAGATCACCACCCGCTTGCCGGCCGTGGCGCCTTTCGCAGCCTGCCCGGCCGCCGGGATGGCGATCACACCGAGGACTGCCGATACCGCGGTTGCGAGGACTGCGAGCTTCCGCATACACACCTCCTCGCCTGCCCAAGACGTCCCCTGGAGCGTAGCGGCCGTCAGCCGGAGCGGGCGGCGATCCGTGCCCTCGGGGGCAGACGCGGGGGCCCGGTCGTGCCGCGGACGACCAGCTCCGGAGCGAGGCGGTACCTGGCGGGCGCCGAGCGCGTCCCCTCGATCCGCTCGACGAGGCTCGTGATCGCGAGCCGACCCATGTCGTCGCGGGGCTGGTTGATCGTCGTCAGCGCGAGCCGGCGGAGCGCCGCGAGGAAGATGTTGTCGTAGCCGACGATCGAGATGTCCCCCGGAACCGAGAGGCCGGCCTCCTCGAGCTGGTCGATCGCTCCGGTGGCGACGAAGTCGTTCGCGGCGAAGATCGCGGTCGGTAGATCCCCGGACGTGAGCAGGCGGGCGGCCGCCCGTGCGCCGGCCACGTCCGTGTAGTCGCCCGGGACGACCCGAACCTCGTCTCCCAAGCCGGCAGCGCGCATGGCGGCCGTGTAGCAGGCGCGCCTCGTCGCGGCGCCGGCCCCGCGGCCGCCGTCGATGTGAAGGATGCGCCGGTGGCCGAGACCGGCCAGGTGCTCGACGACGAGCCTGGCCCCGAGACGTTCGTCGTCCATGATCGAGTCGACCTGCGGGGCGCGCATCGGCCGCGCGACGACGACTACGGGGATCCACGCGCCCGCCGCGACGATTGCCCTCGTCGGGAGGCGGGGACCGATCAGGATCAGCCCCTCCACGCGCAGATCGAGCAGCGTCTCCAGCGTGGCCCGCTCGCCGCGCGCCCTGCCGCCCGAGGCACCGATCAGCACGTGATAGTCGAGCTCGTCCGCGATCTCGTAGACGCCGTCCATGATCTCGGCGTAGAACGGGTTGTGGAGCTCGTTCAGCAGCACGCCGATCGTCCGGGTGCGATGGCTGGCGAGCTGCCGGGCAATCGCATTCGGCCGGTATCCGAGCCGCTCGGCGGCGTCGAGCACGCGGGCACGACGCTTCTCGCTCACCTTCGGGCTTTCGCGCATGACGAGCGAGACCAGCGCCCGCGACACATCCGCTTCGCGCGCCACGTCCTCCATCGTCACTCGACGCCTTCGCTGGTTCTTGACAGTGTCGGTGTCGGACCTCATAATCGCGCCACCTGTTAGAGCGCTCTAACGCTGGAGCGCTCCAACGGTCGAAGTATCACGGGGAGGGACGACGATGTCCACTACCGCCAGCGAGCGCACACCGATACTCGGACGTCTGGCGGCCGCCCCCATCTCCTGGGGTGTCTGCGAGGTTCCGGGCTGGGGTCTGCAGCTTGCGCCGGAGCGAGTGCTCCGCGAGATCGGATCGCTGGGAATCCCGGCGACCGAGGCAGGGCCCGACGGGTACCTCGGACGTGACCCCGAGCTCGTCCGTGCGCTCCTCGACCGGCACAAGCTCGAGCTGGTCGGGGGATTCCTGCCGGTCGTCCTGCACGATCCGGCCCGGCTCGGCGCGTCCCTCTCCGCGGCGCGAAGAGCGGCGACGATGCTCGGCGAGCTCGGTGCGTCGGTGCTGTGCTCCGCGGTCGTCCTCGACGATCGATGGTCGACCCCACGGCCCCTCTCCGTCGAGGAGTGGAGCCGTCTGCTCGAGGCACTGCCGCTGCTCGACGGCATCGCCGGCGAGCACGGCCTCGTGCATGCTCTCCATCCGCACTGGGGGACGCTCGTCGAGCGCGCATCAGAGATCAGCCGCATCGTCGAGGAGTCCGAGGTCGCGCTCTGCCTCGACACGGGGCACCTCACGCTCGGCGGCGTCGATCCCGGCGAGCTCGCGGCCGAGGCATCCGGGCGCATCGCCCACGTCCATCTGAAGGACGTCGATACCCGGGTCGCCGAGCGCCTGCGGGCCGGCGAGTTGACGCTCGTGCAGGCGGTCCAGGCCGCACTTTTCCGGCCGCTCGGCGACGGCGACGCACCGATCCGAGAGGTTGTCGCGCGCCTCGAGGGAGCGGGTTACGGAGGCCGTTACGTGCTCGAGCAGGATGTCGCGCTCACGGCCGAGCCCGCAGAGGGAACGGGCCCGGTCGAGGACGTCGGGCGGAGCATCGAGTTTCTGCGCACCTTCGACCGCGACGGCGTCGGAGCAGCCGCGGCAGCGGAAGGGAGGTGACCGGAAGGCAGCGAGACCACCATCCGTCCCGACGATTCACGATCCATCAGAGGAAGGAGCGAGGAATGAGCGAGCACGAGACGATCGACGAGCGCGGAGTCAGCCGCCGGAACCTGCTCGTCAGGGGAGGCGTGCTGGCCGCGGGCGCGACCGCGATGCTCGGCGGGCCGGCCGCGGCAGCCTACGGCGGGCGGCAACGGCAAGGCGCGGTGGCGGCGACGAAGACCAAGGTCGCGGTCGTGACGCACGGCGATACCGGGTCGTTCTGGTCGGTGTTCAAGAAGGGGGTCGACCAGGCGCGCAGCGATCTTGGGTCTCGCGGCGTCAGCGTCACACAGGTCTACGCGAACAACGACGTCTCGAAGCAAGTCGCGGGCATCAACGCCGCGATCGCGGCGAAGGCGAACGTGATCGTGACCTCGGTGCCCGATGCGAGCGCGCTCAAGGATCCGCTGACGAACGCGTCCAAGAAGGGCATCGAGATCATCACCTGCAACTCCGGCCTCGGCGCGTTCGACGCGCTGCCGACGTACGACTGCCACGTCGGGCAGACCGAGGACATCGCCGGTCAGCGTGCAGGCACGCTGCTGAGAGCGGCCGGTGCGAAGAACCTCGTGGTCGTCATCCACGAGGCGAGCAACTCCGGTCTGACGCAGCGGGCCGGCGGTGCAAAGAGAACGTTCAAGGGGACGACGAAGAACCTGGTGATCCCGAACGCGACCGCGGATCTCCCGGGCACGCAGCAGAAGATCGCGGCGTACTTCAAGGCAAACCCGAAGACGGACGCCCTCCTCGCCCTCAACCCGGACGTTGCGACGACCGCGCTCAACGCCGTCAAGAAAGGCACGAAGGTCGGTACGTTCGATCTGAGCCCGGGCGTGATCACGGCCGTCCAGTCCGGCAAGCTCCTGTTCGCGATCGACCAGCAGCAGTACCTCCAGGGCTACCTCCCGGTCGTGTTCGCCTACCTGTTCGTGAACAACCTGAACACGGTCGGCAACGGGCAGCCCGTGCTGACCGGGCCGGGGGTGGTGAACAGGGCCAATGCGGCCAGAGTCGCCGCACTGGCCAAGAAGGGCACTCGCTGAGGGAGCGTCGGCGGGTGGGCGGAGGCGGTCGCCGCTACGCCCACCCGCTCCGCCATGACCGAAACAGGTGACGTGAGCTGCATCGGGACGAGATGACGACGACCGCGCCCGCTCCGGCTCCGCCGTCTGCGCCGGCCTCCGACGAGCGCGTCGCGCTCGTCGGGCCCGTCGCGCGGCTCTTCCGGCGGCCGGACATCGGCGCGTTCGTCGGTGCGGTCGCGGTCTTTGTCCTGTTCTCGATCACCGCCAGCTCCGTCAGCTGGGCGACCGACCTCGGCGTGTGGTCGAGCTGGCTGAACACGGCCGCCTACGACGGGATCGTCGCCGTGCCCGTCGCGCTGCTCATGATCGGCGGCGAGTTCGACCTCTCGGCGGGCGTGATGATCGGCAGCTCCGGGCTGCTGCTGGGCATCCTGACGACGCAGGAAGGCTGGAACATCTGGCCCGCGATCCTCGTCTGCCTCCTGTTCGGCCTTGCGATCGGGTTCGTCAACGGCGTGACCGTGGTGAAGACGAAGCTGCCGAGCTTCATCATCACGCTGGGCACCTTCTTCATGCTGCGCGGGCTGAACGCCGGCCTGACGATCAAGCTCACCGGCGGCGTCTCGATCAACAACATCGACGCCGCCCCCGGCTTCTCGTTCGCGCACAGGCTGTTCGCGTCGCAAGTGTGGCCGACCTACGGCCTGAGCGTGGCCGTCCTCTGGTGGCTCGCCTTCACCGCTGTCGGAGCCTGGTTGCTGTCCCGGACGCGGTTCGGCAACTGGACCTTCGGCTCGGGCGGTGACGCGACGGCGGCCCGTAACGTGGGCGTCCCGGTCGCGCGCACGAAGATCATGCTGTTCATGGGGACGTCGACCGTGGCAGCGCTCTGGGGCGTGATGACCGCCGTCCAGCTTCGCGGAATCCAGAGCAACGAGGGCGTCGGGCGCGAGTTCGAGTTCATCATCGCGGCGGTCGTCGGCGGCTGCTTGCTCACCGGCGGCTACGGCTCGGTCATCGGCGCCGCCTTCGGCGCGGCGATAATCGGCATGGCGCAGATCGGGATCATCGACTCCAACTGGGACTCGAACTGGGTCTACTTCTTCGAGGGCGTCGTGCTGGTGTCCGCCGTGATGCTGAACACGGCCATCCGGCGGCGCGCGGAGAGGGCGAGATGACGGTTGCGCCGGAGGCCGACGCCGGCGCGGCGCCGCACCTGCTCGAGTTCGAGCGAGTCTCCAAGTACTTCGGCAACGTGATCGCGCTCAAGGAGGTGTCCCTCCACGTGAACGGCGGCGAGGTGACCTGCATCCTCGGCGACAACGGCGCGGGCAAGTCGACGCTGATCAAGATCCTCTCGGGCGTGCACCAGCCCGACGAGGGGGTCGTGCGGATCGACGGCGGCGCCGTGCGGTTCGGCTCGCCCCGCGACGCGCGCCACGCGGGGGTCGCCACCGTCTACCAGGACCTCGCCATCGTGCCGATGATGTCGATCTGGCGGAACTTCTTTCTCGGCGAGGAGCCGAGGAAGGGCTGGGGCCCGTTCTGTCGCTTCGACAGCGGCAGCGCCAAGCGCGTCTCCAGGGAGCAGCTCGGGCTGATGGGGATCGACGTGCGCGACACCGAGCAGACGGTGGGAACGCTGTCCGGCGGCGAGCGGCAAGCCGTTGCGATCGCGCGCGCCCTCCATTTCGGCGCCCGGGTCCTGATCCTCGACGAGCCGACGTCGGCGCTCGGCGTCAAGCAGGCGGGCGTCGTGCTCCGCTACGTCGTCCGTGCGGCCGAGCGCGGCGTCGGTGTGATCTTCATCACCCACAACCCCCACCACGCGTACCCGGTGGGCGACCACTTCGTCCTGCTCAACCGCGGCCGGGTGATCGGCGACCACGCAAAGGGCGAGGTCACCCGCGAGCAGCTCGTCCGCGAGATGGCGGGCGGCGCGGAGCTCGAGGCGCTGACCCACGAGCTCGAAGGGGTGGTGGAGACGTGAGCGAGCTCGAGCTGCTCACGATCGGACGGGTGAGCGTCGACCTCTACGCGGAGCAGCTGGGCGTGCCCTTCGATCGTGTGAGCTCCTTTGCCAAGTCGATCGGGGGCAGCCCCACGAACGTGGCGGTTGCTGCGGCGCGCCTGGGCCGGCGTGCGGCGGTCGTGACCGCCGTGGGCGACGAGCCCTTCGGCGAGTATGTGCGGCAGAAGCTGCAGAGCTTCGGGGTCGACACGCGCTTCGTCGGGACGCACCCGACGCTGCGAACGCCGCTCGCCTTCGCGGCCATGGATCCCCCCGAGGAACCCCAGCTCCTGTTCTACCGCGAGCCGTCCGCGCCGGACGAGCACGTCGAGGTCACGGACGCGATGCTGGCGGCGGCCGGCGACGCCGACGTCTTCTGGGTCGCCGGCTCGTGCCTTTCCGGCGAGCGGACCGGCCCGACGACGACCGCGCTGCTCGAGGCGCGCGGGCGCCGCCGTCACACGGTGCTCGACCTCGACTATCGCCCGACGTTCTGGCCGAGCGAGCCCGCCGCGACCGCCGCGATCGGAGCTGCGCTCGACCACGCGACGATCGCAGTCGGAAACCGTCGCGAGTGCGAGGTCGCGGTCGGCACCTCCGATCCGGACGCTGCCGCCGACGCGCTGCTCGGCCGCGGCCTGGAGCTGGCGGTGGTCAAGCTCGGCGGTGACGGCGTCCTGGTCGCCTCCCTCCAGGACAGGACGCTCGTCCCGGCGGTCCCGGTCGACGTCGTCTGCGGGCTCGGCGCCGGCGACGGCTTCGGGGGCGCGCTCTGCCACGGGCTGCTTTCGGACTGGAGCCCCGCCCAGGCGGTGCGATTCGCCAACGGCGCCGGTGCGATCGTCGCGTCCCGGCTCCTCTGCGCCGACGCGATGCCGACGGCGGACGAGGTCGAGACGCTGCTGGAGGAGAGCGGTGCCCGCGCCTGAGACCTCGAGCCGCCTGCATCTCGCCGCGGGCTCCGCGGCGGCCGAGGGTGACGCGGTCGTCGTGACGCCCGAGACCGCCGGCTGGACGTACTGCGGCCTGCGCGTCGTCGAGCTTGCCCCCGGCTCGACCCGCACGCTCGAGACCGGGAACCAGGAGCTCGCCGTGCTTCCCCTTGCCGGCTCCGCCGTCGTCGAGACGGAGGGACGCCGCTTCGCGCTCGACGGCAGAGAGAGCGTGTTCGCCCGGGTTTGCGACTGGGCCTACGTCCCGATCGACGCGGAGGTTCGCCTGTCGAGCGCAGGCGGCGCCACGCTCGCGCTGGCCTCGGCCCGCGCGCAGCATCGCTTCGAGCCCGTGCACGTCCGGGCCGGCGACGTGCCGATCGAGATCCGCGGGGCGGGCCAGGCGACCCGCCAGGTGACGAACTTCATGTCCCCGGATGCTTTCGAAGGCGCCGATCGCCTGATCTGCGTCGAGGTGCTGACCCCCGACGGGAGCTGGTCCTCCTACCCGCCGCACAAGCACGACGACACCGAGGGCTCGCTCGCCGACAACGAGGAGATCTACTACTTCCGCGTCGGTCGTTCCGGCTCGATCGCGACGAGCGACGAGGGCTTCGCGCTTCATCGCACCTATACGGCCGACGGGTCGATCGACGAGACCGTCGTCGTCCGCGACGGCGACGTCTTCCTGGTGCCACGCGGCTACCACGGCCCGTGCGTGGCCCCGCCCGGCTACCCGCTCTACTACCTCAACGTCATGGCCGGGCCGAACCCACAGAGGACGATGGCAATCGTCGACGACCCCGACTACGCCTGGATCCGCGGAAGCTGGGACGGCGTTCCCCCCGACCCCCGCTGCCCGATGACGACCGCCGGCGGTCCGACGCACGGAGGGGGCTCGTGAGGCGGCGCGTCGGCATCGGGCTCGTCGGCTTCGGCTGGATGGGAGAGGCCCACAGCCGCTCGTACCGCCGCCTGCCGATGCTCTTCCCCGACCGCCGGGCCGACCCCGAGCTCGTCATCTGCGCCGATTCGATCGCCGAGCGCCGCGAGGAGGCCGTCTCCGCCTTCGGCTACGGCGAGGCAACCCCCGACTGGCGGCAGGTCTGCGACCATCCGCGCGTCGACGCGGTGGTCATCACCGCTCCGAACATGCTCCATGTCGAGCTCGTCGAGGCGGCGTGTGCGGCCGGCAAGCACGTCTTCTGCGAGAAGCCCGTCGGAGGCACGCCGGAGCAGACGCTGCAGGCGGCCGCGGCGGCGAGCGCCGCCGGTGTGGTCACGGGCGTCGGCTACAACTACCGCTTCGCGCCGCTCGTCCGCTACGCGGCGGAGCTCGTCGGCGAGGGCCGGCTCGGCGAGATCACGAATTACCGCGGCCGCTTCTTCTCCATGTACGGCAGCGACCCGCTCGGCCTGCTGAGCTGGCGGTTCGAGCAGGACCAGGCAGGCTACGGCGTCTCCTCGGATCTGCTGAGCCACGCCGTCGACCTCGCGCACATGCTCGTCGGGCCGATCTCGAGCGTCGTCGGCACGCGTGCGACCTTCATCAGCGAGCGGCCGCTGCCCCTGCCGGGCGGCGCGTCCCACTACGGTCGCGGGGCGTCCGGCGACCCGACGGGCCCGGTCACGAACGAGGACTACGTCGGGGCGCTCGCCGTCTTCGAGCGCGGGACGCTCGCGACGTTCGAGTCCTCGCGCACGCTCGTCGGCCCCGAGAGCCAGATGGCGTTCGACGTCTACGGGACGACGGGCGCGCTCTCGTGGAACCTCGAGCGGCTGAACGAGCTCGAGCTCTACCTCGCGGGCGACGAGCCGCACACGGGCTACACGACCGTCTTCGGCGGCGACCGCTTCCCGTATCACGGCAACTTCGTCCCCGGCAGGGCGAACGGGATCGGCTTCGAGGATCTGATCGCGATCGAAACCACGAGTTCCTCGACGCCGTCGTCGGCGGCGAGCCGTTCCGGCCCGGCTTCGAGGAGGCGCTCGCCTACGTCGCGTTCCAGTCTGCGCTCGTCCGCTCCTGGGAATCGGGCGCATGGGAGACCGTCGTCCCGGTCGCCGAGGTGGCGGCGTGAACACGGTGCGGCTGACGACGGCGCAGGCGATCGTCCGCTATCTCGTCGCGCAACGGACGGTGATCGACGGGAGCGAGGCGCCGCTCTTCCCGGTGTCTTTGCCATCTTCGGGCACGGCAACGTGACGGGCCTCGGCTTCGCGCTCGACGAGGCCCGCGACCTGCTGCCGACGATCCGCGGCCAGAACGAGCAGGGCATGGCGCTCGCTGCCGCCGGCTACGCGAAGGCGATGCGGCGGCGCCAGATCATGGTGGCGACGTCGTCGATCGGCCCGGGCGCGACGAACATGGTCACCGCAGCCGGCGTGGCGATGGCGAACCGTCTGCCCGTGCTGCTCCTCTCGGGCGACACGTTCCAGAGCCGGATCCCCGATCCGGTCCTGCAGCAGGTCGAGCACTTCGGGTCGCCCTCGACCACGGTCAACGACGCGTTTCGCGCGGTCACGCGGTACTGGGACCGGATCACCCACCCGGCGCAGGTGGCCCAGTCGCTGCCGCTCGCCGTCGAGACGATGCTCGACCCCGCGGATTGCGGCCCAGCCTTCCTGGGCCTCCCGCAGGACGTTCAGGCGGAAGCGTACGACTATCCCGAGCGGCTGTTCGAGCCGCGAGTCCACGAGCTGCGCCGCCAGCGCCCGGACGCGCGCGAGCTGGACGGCGCCGCCGCGGCTCTCCTGAGGGCAGCGCGGCCGCTGGTGCTCGCCGGCGGCGGCGTCCACTACTCGCTGGCCGAGGACGCGTTCCGCCGCTTCGTGGAGGAGCACGACCTCCCGGTCGTCGAGACGGTCGCGGGCAAGGCCTCGCTGACCGCCGACCACCCGTGCCTCGTCGGACCGATCGGCGTCACCGGCTGCGACCACGCCAATCGGCTCGCGGCTCAGGCCGATCTCGTGCTCGCCGTGGGGACACGTCTGCAGGACTTCACCACCGGCTCCTGGACCGTCTTCGCTGACGAGGAGCTCGTCCTGGTCGGCCTGAACGCGGCCCGCTTCGACGCGGCCAAGCATCGCTCGGTACCGCTCGTCTGCGATGCGCGCGAGGGGCTGGACGCGCTCGACGCCGCGCTCGGAAGCTGGCGGGCGGACGCGGCGTGGGCCGCCCGCGCGCGAGAGGAGGCGGAGGGATTCCGCGCCTTCGTCGCCCGCAACACCGCCGTTCCCGACCGCGGCGGGCCGGCCTCGTACGCACAGGTGATCGGCGCGGTCAACCGGCTCGCGCGGGAGAGTGACTATCCGGTGACCTCGGCGGGCGGCTTTCCCGGCGAGCTGAACGTCAACTGGCTCTCGAAGGGCGTCGGCGCGTTCGACTGCGAGTACGGATACTCGTGCATGGGCTATGAGATCGCGGGCGCCTGGGGGGCGAAGATGGCCCGCCCCGACGGGGACGTGATCGCCTTCGTCGGCGACGGCTCCTACCTGATGCTCAACTCGGAGCTCTACAGCTCGGTCCTGACGGGGCACAGGCTGATCGTGGTCGTGTGCGACAACGGCGGCTTCGCCGTCATCGAGCGTCTGCAGACCGGCCAGGGTGGGCGTTCCTTCAACAACATGCTCGGCGCGCCCGGCGAGGAGCGTCCGCGCGTCGACTGGGCGGCTCACGCGCGGTCGCTCGGCTGCGAAGGCGTCGCGGTCGGATCGATCGCCGAGCTCGAGAGCGCGTTCGAGCGTGCCCGCGGCGCCGACCGCACGACCGTGATCGCGATCGAGGTCGCGCCGGAGGTCTGGACGCCGGGTGGAGCGTTCTGGGAGGTCGGCGTGGCGGAGGTGTCGGATCGGCAGGAGGTCGTGGCCGCGCGCGAGCGCGTGCTCGAAGGGAAGAGCCGCCAGCGCGTGGGATGGTGAGCCCCGTCGATCCCGGGCCGGTGCGCGTCGGCGTCGTCGGTACGGGCCGGATCGGCTCGATGCACGCCGAGCTCCTCGCCCGGCGGGTGCCCGGGGCGGCCCTCGCGGCGGTGTCCGACGTGGACGCCGACCTGGCCGGAACGGTCGCCCGCCGGCTCGGGGTGGAGGCGGCCGGGGACCCGGGCGAGCTGATCCGATCCCCCGACGTGGACGCGGTGGCGATCTGCTCGAGCACGGACACGCACGTCGCCCTCGTCGAGGCGGCCGCTGCCGCCGGCAAGGCCACGTTCTGCGAAAAGCCGATCTCACACGACCTCGAGCAGGTCGACCGGGCGCTGACGGCGGTCGAGCGCGCAGGCGTCCTCTTCATGGTCGGGTTCAATCGCCGCTTCGACCCCGCGCACCGCTCGGTTCGCGACGCCGTCGTCGCCGGGGCCGTGGGCGACGTGCACGTCCTTCGGATCACGAGCCGCGACCCGGAGCCGCCGCCGCCGTCGTACGCCCGCGTCTCCGGCGGCATCTTCCTGGACATGACCATCCACGACTTCGACCTGGCGCGCTTCGTGGTCGGGAGCGAGGCCGTCGAGGTCGTCGCGCACGGCGCCGTCCGCGTGGCGCCCGAGCTCGCCGAGGTCGGCGACGTGGACACGGCCGTGGTCACGCTCGTGCACGAGGACGGTGCTCTGACGGTGATCGACAACAGCCGGCGGGCCGTCTACGGGTACGACCAGCGCGTCGAGGCGTTCGGGTCGGCCGGAGTGGCCGCGTCCGGCAACCCGCCCGCCCACACGGGGACGCTCGTCACCGCCGCCGGCTCGACGGGACCGCCGCTCCCGCACTTCTTCCTCGAGCGCTACACGCCGAGCTACCTGCACGAATGGGAGGCGTTCGTCGACGCGGTGCGCTCGGGCGGCCCGTCGCCGGTGCCGGGAGCGGCGGGGCGCGCGGCCCTCGTGATCGCGCTCGCCGCGACCCGGTCGCTGCACGAGAGGCGGGCCGTGCCCGTCGACGAGATCGGTTGATGCGCGTCCTCGTCACGGGCGGCGCCGGGTTCGTCGGCTCGAACGTCGTCGCGGTCGCGGCCGATCGCGGGGACGACGTCGTGGCGATCGTGCGGGAGCTTCCGCCGCGACCAGAGCCCCGGTGCCGCTACGAGCCGCTTGACCTGCTCGACGGCAGCGCCGTTCGGTCGGCGGTTGCGACCGCCCGGCCGGACGCGATCGTCCACACCGCGATCTGGAACGACCTCGCCGGGATCTACGCCGACCGCCGGCGCGCCTGGGACTCGTACGTCGGGGTCACGCGCGCGCTGACCCGCGCCGCGAACGAGGTCGGGGCGGCGCTCGACACCGTCTCGACCGACTGGGTCTTCGACGGCGGGCAGCCGATGGCCGACGAGCGGACGCCGCCCAACCCGATCAACTACTACGGCGTGCTCAAGGTGCTGAGCGAGCTCGTCACCCTCGAGCGGGCGCGGGAGCCGGTCGTCGCGCGAGTGGCCGGCGTCCAGGGCGTCCACCGGGCCGGGCGGTCGATGCCGCGTCGGCAGGACGCCGGCTTCGGCTACCTCGCGCACGCGGTCGTCTCGGCCCTCTCCGCGGGCGAGCCGTTCGCGGTCGGGAGAGCGACGCGATCAACTCCGTGGCGACGCCGGGCCTGGCCAGCGTCGCGGCGGAGTGGATGCTCGAGCTGGCGGAACGCGGTTCGCGCGGCCTCTTCCACTGCTGCTGCGGTGAGCCGACGACGCGCATGACGCTGGCGACGCGTACCGGGACGTGTTCGGGCTCGACCCGTCGCTGCTGTCGAGCGGGCCTCCTCCTCCCGGAGCGGTGCCCGAGCTGCGGTTCCCGTACGACACGAGCCTCGACGCGCGCGCCACCGCCCGCGAGCTGGCCGCGACCTGCCCTCCCTGGACGAGCTGCTCGCCCGGTTCCGCAGCGATCGCGCCGCGGCGGAACCGCCGGAACCGGCGAAGTAGGCTCCGGCGGTGCCCGGAGTCGCGGTCGTCGGCAACCTTTCCCACGACGTCATCGACGGCGGCGCGCCGACGCCGGGGGGATGCCCGTTCTTCGCGGCCGAGGCCTTCCGTCGGCTGGGCCGCGAGGGGCAGATCGTCACGCGCTTCCGCGCCGCTGACGCCGGCCTGTTCGAGCCGGCTCTCGACGGGCTCGGCGCGCCGGTGGCGCTCCTCTCCGCCTCCGCGACGAGCGGCTTCTCCCCGACTACGTGGGCGAGGAGCGCGAGATGGGCGTCACGGAGATCGGGGAAACCTGGCGCAGAGCGGACGCCGACGCGCTCGCGTCCGAGGTGGCATGGGTGCACGTGGCACCGCTCCTGCGCAGCGATTTCCCCGCGGGCACGCTCGCTGCGCTCGCAGCCGGCCGGCGCGTGTCCCTCGACGGCCAGGGTCTCGTCCGGGTCCCGAAGGTCGGGCGCCTCGAGATCGACGCTGGGTACGATCGCGCCCT
>CAWIKS010000008.1:0-42974 GCA_963836685.1 uncultured Actinomycetes bacterium | reverse complement strand
TTCCAGAAGGACGCGCCTGTGCACATGCCGGACTGGATCCCGACGATCGCCGTGGAGGCGACGACCCGGGAGAAGCCGCGCCGGACGAGGACGATCAGGGCCCCACTCGTGAACGACGAGCTCGCCCTGCTCTGGATGGTGAACATGGGTTGCATCGATCTGAACACCTGGTACTCGCGGGTAGACAAGCCAGACCGGCCCGACTTCGTCCTCTTCGACCTCGACCCCTCGGCGGACGTCGGCTTCCCGGAGGTCGTCCAGGTCGCCCTCCTGGTCAAGGAGGTGCTCGACACGCTCACGCTCGCCGGGTTCGTGAAGACGAGCGGCAGCGACGGAATGCACGTGCTCGTCCCCGTGCAGCGGCGCTACACGTATGCCCAGACGCGGGAGTTCGCCGAGATCGTCGCCCGCACGCTGGCCCGCACGCACCGAGGGCTCGTCACCACCGAGTGGGCGAAGGCGAAGAGGCGTGGGGTCCTGATCGACGCGAACCAGAACGGCGAGGGAAAGACGATCGCGTCCGCCTACTCGGTGCGCCCGCATCCGGGGGCGCCGGTCTCGACCCCGCTCCGCTGGGACGAGGTGCGCGAGGGGCTCGATCCGCACGCGTTCACCATGGACGCCGTCCTCGGACGGATCGAGCGGCACGGTGACCTGTTCGAAGGCGTCCTGACCACCCGGCAGAGCCTGGGCTCCGCCCTGAAGTCGATCCGGTGAAGCTCGCGGACCTCGTCGCCGAGCTCGACGGCTACTTCCGAGTGCGGGACGTGCACGGCGACGACTGGTCGCAGGCGTTCACGGACGTGTACCCCGACCCCTACTGGCGCGAGTACGTCGTCTCGGGCTGGGAAGGCCGCTGGAACGGCCTCGTGGTGCGGGGCGCAGAGGAGGTCGAGGGAGCGGCCACGTGCGTCTTCCCCAGCGACCGGATCGTCGCCTCGCTCGAGCCGGCAACGCTTCTCTTCTCCGAGCACCCGCTCGACTTTGCGGACGAGCCCGGCTTTCTCCCACTCTCGCGCGAGTCGTTCGAGACGATGCGCGAGCGGGGGATCAGCTTCTACAACGCTCACGCGCCCCTCGACATGCACCCGGAGGTCTCGCCCTCGCGCCTCTGTGCCGAAGGTGCGGGCCTCGAGGGCCTCGAGGAGTACTTCCCGATCTGCGAGGGGATCCCCGGCGGCGCCGCGATCATCGGGCAGTGCCGGCTCGGCGTGGACGGGCTCGCAGACGCTCTCCGCGCCTACCTCGGTCCCGAGATCAAGGTCCACGTGCTGACCCGCCCTCGAGGGGAGGCGGGGCGGGTGGCGATGGTCGCCGGCGGCGGCGCGGTGGTCGAGATCCTCGAGGAGTCGCTCCGGCGCGGCTGCCAGACCTACGTGACGGGAAACGCTGCGACCACCTGCCGGCTGGACAGCGTCCGCCAGCAGATCGGTGTCTTCCGCGAGCGTGCGGACGCGGCGGGCGTCACCCTGATCGACGCCATGCACTACGGGATGGAGAAGCCGCCCCAGCTGAAGATGGCCGGGTGGTTCAGGGCGCGGGGGCTCGCGGCCGAGTTCGTCCCGGACGGGCCGAAGTAGCCATGGCCGGGGTCTGACCCCGGCCATGTCCGTTCAGGGCGTGAGCCGCCGCGGATGCCCGAGCACGCCGAGCTCCGCGATGTCGCGGCGGAAGAAGAGCGCGACCGTCCAGTCGACGACCACGCGGACCTTTCGGGAGAACAGGGGCAGCTGGTACAGGTGGTACGTGCGGGTGAAGAACCAGCCCGGGAAGCCCTGCAGGCGCAGGCCCATCACGTCCGCGATTCCCTTGTACCGGCCGAGCGTCGCCACCTGCCCGAGCATCCGGTAGCGGTACGGCTTGGGCTCGCCGGTGAGGTTGCGCACCAGCCGCCGTGCCTGCCGGAGCGCATGCTGCGACGTCGGTGGATCCGGCCGGCCCGGCGTGGCCAGGTTGGGGACGGCTGCACAGTCGCCGAGCGCCCAGACGCCGTCGACGCCGGTGACGCGCAGGCACTCGTCCACGACGACACGTCCTCCCGGGTCGAGCGGGAGACCGAGCTCGCCCATCAGCGGGTTGGCGCGCACCCCCGCGGTCCACACGAGCGTGCTCGTCTCGATCCGCGTGCCGTCGGAGAGCTGAACGCCGTGCTCGTCGGCGGAGTCGAGCCTGGTGGAGACGTGGATCTCGACTCCCCGCCGGGAGAGCTGTGCGGCTGCGTACTCGCCGAGTCGGGTCGGGATCTCCGGGAGGATCTTCGGCGCTGCGTCGACGAGCACCCAGCGCCGCGGCGCCTGCTGCAGCCGCGGGTAGTAGCGGAGCCCGTCCCGGACGAGGTCGGACAGCTCCGCGAGCGCCTCGACGCCCGCATACCCGGCTCCGATGAAGACGAAGCTCAGGTGTCTGGCGACCTCGTCGGGCCCCTCGGCCGCGTCGGCCGCCTCGAGCCGGCGAAGCACGTGGTTGCGGAGCGCGATCGCGTCGGCGAGGTCCCTGAACCCGTGCCCGTGGTCGGCGAGCCCGGGGACCGGGAGCGCGCGTGAGACGGAGCCGAGCGCGAGGACGAGCCGGTCGTAGCCGAGGTCGAACGAGCCGTCGATCGCGTCGATCGCGATCGTCTTGCGCTCCGCGTCCAGCCCGACGACCCTCCCGACGATCAGCTCGGCATGCGGGCACATCATCCGGAGCGGGACGACCACGTGCCGCGGCTCGAGCGTCCCGGAGGCCGCCTCCGGGAGCAGAGGCGTGAAGAGCATGAAGTTCTCGGGGCTGACGATCGTCGCGCCCCGCCCGCCGAGCAGCTGGGCGACGACCGCGCCCGCGTAGCCGCCGCCCGCGATCAGGGTGCTGTGCGCCCGGCGTTCCACGAGCCGAAGGATCGCAGTACCGTTGCTGCGATGAGCAGGGAGCGGGCGCAGGAGCTCGGGATTGAGACCGGCGGGAGCATCCTCGCCGTCGCGGTCGTCACCGGCGTGATCTTCGGCGTCAAGCCGTACGTGCCGGTGCTCAGCCTCGGAGTCCTGTACGTCTTCGCCGTCCTGCCGATCGCGGTCCTCTGGGGACTCCGGTTTGCGCTGCCCGTGTCCGTCGCCAGCATGCTCGCGTTCAATTTCCTCTTCCTCCCTCCTCTACACACGTTCCGTCTCGCCAACAGCGAGAACTGGTTCGCGCTCGCCGTGTACCTCACCACCGCCGTCGTCGTCAGCGAGCTGGCGGCGAGCGCACGGCGGCGCGCAGCGGCGGCCGAGCAGCGGGAGCGGGAATCGGCGCTCCTGGCCGAGCTCGCCGCCGAATCGCCGGGCGGGCGGCGCAGGTCATGGGAGTGAACCGCGCGGAGATCGAGCTGGGGAGGCCTCGCCGCAGCGACGGCGGCCGCCTGCCGTATCCCCTGGAGGCGGCGGGCAGGCAGGTCGGGACGATCTACACACCGGCCGGGTCGGACCCCGGAGTCGAGGTGCGGCGGCGCTTTCTCCCCGCGCTCGCGGCGCTGCTCGCAGTCGCCGCCGAGCGGGAGCAGCTCGAGAGCGACGCGCTCGAAGCGGAGATGTTGCGGCGCAGCGACCTGGTCAAGACCGCGCTCCTGCGGGCGGTCTCCCACGACCTGCGCTCGCCGCTGACCGGGATCAGGACGGCGATCGGCGCGCTCCGCAACACCACGCTGAACCTGAGCGCGCGCGATCGCGAGGAGCTCCTCGAGACGATCGAGCTGGAATCGAATCGACTCGGCCGTCTGGTCGGCGACCTGCTCGACCTTTCCCGGCTCGAGGCGGGCGCGGCCTCGCCGGAGCTCGAGGCCTGGGATCTCGCCGATCTCGTCCGGGGCGCCGTCGAGGTGCTTGCCGCCAACGATCGGGTCGAGGTCGCCGGGGAGACGCCGCTGGTCGAGGTGGACGGGGGCCAGATCCGGCGGTCGGTCGGCAACCTGGTCGAGAACGCGCTCAAGTTCTCGCCTCCCGGCGTGCGCGTGCACGTCCGGATCACGGCGACGCGCAAGGAGGCGATCGTCCGGGTCGTCGACCAGGGTCCCGGGCTCGCCCCGGACGAGCTCGAGCGCGTCTTCGAGCCGTTTTACCGGCGCCTCGGCGATCCGCGGTCGGGAGCCGGGCTGGGGCTGGCGATCGCCCGCGGGTTCGTCGAGGCGAACGGAGGCCGCGTCTGGGCGGAGTCGCGGCCCGGACAGGGGGCGACCTTCGCCCTCGCCCTGCCGGTCGCTACGGTTCCGGCGGAGCTCGTGAAATGAGCGGCCGCCAGCGGGTCCTCGTCGTCGACGACGAGCCGCAGATCCTGCGGGCGCTCGGGACGACGCTGCGCGCGGCCGGGTACGAGGTGGACGCGGCCGCGAGCGCCGAATCGGCGCTGGCCGCGGCGGCAGCCCGGCCACCGGAGGCGGTGATCCTCGACCTCGTGCTCCCCGACGGTAGCGGCACCGAGGTCTGCCGACAGCTGCGCACCTGGACGGAGGCGCCTGTGATCGTCCTCTCGGCCGTGGGTGAGGAGCGCGAGAAGGTCGCAGCGCTGGACGCCGGCGCGGACGACTACGTGACCAAGCCGTTCAGCGTCGACGAGCTGCTCGCCCGGCTGCGGGCCGTCCTGCGGCGATCGGTTCCGTCTCACGAGCCGGTGATCGACGTCGGCGGGCTCAGGATCGACGTCGCCGAGCGCGTCGTCACCCAGGGCGGCGAGCGGGTGAAGCTCACCCCACACGAGTTCGACCTGCTCCGGGTCCTCGCGCAGCACCGCGGGAAGCTGCTCACCCACCGCATGCTCCTGCGCGAGGTGTGGGGTCCCGCCTACCAGGTGGAAGCCCACTACCTGCACGTCTACGTTTCCCACCTGCGCCGCAAGATCGAGCCGGATCCGTCCAGCCCTCGCTACCTGCTCACCGAGCCCGGCGCGGGCTACCGGCTCGTCGACCCCGGCCCGGCGCCCGTTTAGACAACTTTAAGGCCGCCGGCCCGGCGGTCGAGGTCTCCTTGACGTCCGCCCGCATACCGTCGAGGTGTGACTGGGACCGCCCTCGACGCACCGGATCGCCGCTGATGTTCGACCTCGCCGCGCTCGCGATTGCAGCCGCGTGCTTCGCCTTCGCCTTCGCGCTCGTCTGGGTGCTGGGGCGAATCTGATGTCGTCCGGCGACGTCGTCGGGCTCGTGATCTCCCTCGCGGTGCTGGCGTACCTCGTCTACGCGCTCTTCCGTGGTGAGAACCTGTGAACGGTCAGGGCATCGGGCAGATCCTCTTCTATGCCGGCGCGCTCGTCGTGCTCGGCTACCCGCTCGGGCTCTGGATGGCGCGGGTGTACACGGCGGAGAGCCTGCCGCTCGCCTTCCTCGAGCGCGGTTTTCTCCGGCTCGTCGGCGGTCGCCGGGAGCAGGACTGGAAGGCGTACGCGAAGACCGTGCTCGTCTTCAGCGTCTCGTTCTTCGGCCTCCTCTACCTGATCCAGCGCATCCAGGGGCACCTGTTCCTGAATCCGGACCACCTGAAGGGCGTCCCGGCGCACATCTCGCTGAACACGGCGATGAGCTTCGTCACGAACACGAACTGGCAGTACTACGGCGGCGAGTCCACGATGTCGTACCTCACCCAGATGGCCGGGCTGGCGGTGCAGAACTTCGTCTCGGCCGGCGTGGGGATGGCCGTGCTTGCCGCGGTCGTGCGCGGCCTCTCGCGCCGTTCGCGCAACGAGCTCGGGAGCTTCTGGGTCGACCTCTACCGCTCGCTCGTCTACGTCCTGCTACCGCTCGCGCTGATTCTCGCCGTGATCCTGATCTCGCAGGGGGTCGTGCAGACCTTCCACGGTCACGCGACGGCGACGACGCTCGAGGGCGCGCAGCAGACGATCGCGCGCGGCCCGGCCGCGTCGCAGATCGCGATCAAGCAGCTGGGAACGAACGGAGGCGGCTTCTACAACTCGAACTCGTCGGTGCCGTTCGAGAACCCGACCGGGATCACGAACTTCTTCGAGATGCTCTCGATCCTGCTGATCGGGGCGGGGCAGGTGTTCATGTTCGGGAGGATGGTGCTGGCGCGCCGTCACGCGTGGATGGTCTTCGCGGCGATGTTCGCGATCTTCGCGATCGGCGTCGGGACCGCGCTCCCGAGCGAGCAGCACGGCTCGCAGGTCCTGCGCTCCTCCGGTGTGAACATCACGCAGGGAGACGGCCAGTCGGGCGGGAACATGTCCGACAAGGAGGTCCGGTTCGGGATCGCCAACACGGCCCTCTGGGCCACGGCGACCACCGACGCCTCGAACGGCTCCGTGAACGGCGCCCACGACTCGCTGACCGCCGCCGGCGGCGCCGTCCCGCTCGTCAACATGTTCCTCGGCGAGGTGGTGTTCGGCGGGGTCGGGTCGGGCCTCTACGGGATGTTCTTCTACATCCTGCTCGCCGTCTTCGTCGCCGGGCTGATGGTCGGCCGTACGCCAGAGTGGCTTGGCAAGAAGATCGAGGCGCGCGAGATCAAGCTCGCGGCGCTCGGGGCGCTCTTTCCGGCGACGATGGTGCTCACGCTGACCGCGCTCGCAATCGCGACCAGGGGTGGGCTCGCCTCCGTCTACAACCCGGGCGCCCACGGGTTCACCGAGGCGCTCTATGCCTACACGTCCCAGGGGAACAACAACGGGAGCGCCTTCGCCGGCTACGGCGCCACGAACTTCTCCGCCAGCTTCGGCGCGATCGCGATGTTCCTCGGCCGGTTCGTGCCGCTGATCGCGGCGCTCGCGATCGGCGGCTCGCTGGCGGCGAAGAAGACCGTGCCGGCATCGGCCGGAACCTTCCGCACCGACGGCCCGACGTTCGTCGTGTTGCTCGTCGGCGTGATCGCGCTCACCGCCGGGCTGATGGTCTTCCCGGCGCTGACGCTCGGCCCGATCGTCGAGGGGCTGACGCACTGATGCTCCGGGACTTCAAGGGCTCTCTGATCGCGGTCGTCGTGCTCACCCTCGTCTTCGGCTTCGCCTACCCGGCAGTGATGACCGGGTTCGCGCAGGTCGCGTTCAAGCACGAGGCGAACGGCAGCCTGATCACGCGGAAGGACAAGGTCGTCGGCTCGGAGCTCGCGGCGCAGGAGTTCAAGAGCCCGCGCTACTTCCACGAGCGCCCGTCTGCGACTGCGCCCGCCTACAACGCCGGCGCGACCACGTTCGCGAACCTGGGGCCGACCAACCCCGAGCTGGCCGAGAACGTCAAGGCCGTGGCGGAGGCGATCCTGAAGCTCGAGAGGCCGTACAACCCAGGGCTGGTGATCGGCGACATCCCGGTGGACGCGGTCACCACCTCGGCCTCCGGCATCGACCCCGACGTCACGCGCGCCTACGCCGCACTGCAGTCCAGGCGTGTCGCAGCGGTCCGCCGCCTCCCGCTCGCAACCGTGCAGACGTTGATCGAGGAGAACACGGATGGGCGGTCGCTCGGCTTCTTCGGCGAGCCGGGCGTGAACGCCCTGAAGCTCAACCTGGCGCTGGACCGAGAGCAGGGCACGTAATGGCGCGCACGTCCGCCGGCATCTTCTCCCGGGACCTGGTCGTCTCGGCCGTCCGCGACTCGTTCCCGAAGCTCGACCCGCGCAGCCAGGTGAGGAACCCGGTGATGTTCATCGTCGAGCTCGGGAGCGTGATCACGACCCTGATCTTCGTCCTCGACCTCGTGCGCGGTCACACGGGCCAGCTCTGGTTCGTCGGGGTGATCTCGGTGTGGCTGTGGCTGACCGTGCTCTTCGCGAACTTCGCCGAGGCGATCGCCGAGGGGCGGGGCAAGGCGCAGGCGAACGCGCTCCGGGCGACGCGTACGACGACCCTCGCCCGACTCCGCGACGGCGGCGAGGTACCCGCTCCGGAGCTGCAGCGCGGCGACGTGGTGGTCGTCGAGGCGGGCGAGGTCATCCCCGCCGACGGCGAGGTGATCGAGGGCGTCGGCTCGGTGGACGAGTCGGCGATCACCGGTGAATCGGCACCGGTGATCCGCGAAGCCGGCGGCGACCGCTCGGCCGTCACCGGCGGCACGAAGCTGCTCTCCGACCGGCTGGTGATCGAGGTCACGCAGGAGCCCGGCCGCTCCTTCCTCGACCGGATGATCGCGCTCGTCGAGGGCGCAGAGCGCCGCAAGACCCCGAACGAGATCGCGCTGAACATCCTGCTCGCCGGATTGACCATCACGTTCCTCGCCGCGGTGGTGACGCTGAAGCCGTTCGCCGTCTACGCCGGCACGCACCTCTCGCAGACCGTGCTGATCGCCCTGCTCGTCGCGCTGATCCCGACCACGATCGGCGCCCTCCTCTCCGCGATCGGGATCGCAGGCATGGATCGACTCGTGCAGCGAAACGTCCTCGCGATGTCGGGCCGGGCGGTCGAGGCGTCGGGCGACGTCGACGTGCTCCTGCTCGACAAGACCGGGACGATCACGCTCGGCAACCGGCAGGCGGCCGAGTTTCTGCCCGTCGACGGCGTCGACGAGCGCGAGCTCGCCGAGGTCGCCCAGCTCGCCTCGCTCGCCGACGAGACCCCGGAGGGTCGGTCGATCGTCGTTCTCGCCAAGGAGCGCTTCGGCCTGCGCGAGCGCGCGCTCGGAGAGCACACGTTCGTCCCCTTCACCGCGCAGACGCGCATGAGCGGGATCGATTTGGACGGGACGGAGATCCGCAAGGGCGCAGCCGACGCGGTCAAGGCCTTCGTCGCCGAGCACGGCGGCCGGACACCCGCTCAGCTCGACCGGATCGTGCTGGGCGTCGCCGAGCAGGGCGGCACGCCGCTCGTCGTCGCGCGGGACAACTGGGCACTCGGCGTCGTGTACCTGAAGGACATCGTCAAGGGCGGGATGAACGAACGCTTCGACGAGCTGCGCAAGATGGGCATCCGCACCGTGATGATCACCGGCGACAACCGGGTCACCGCCGCCGTGATCGCGCAGGAGGCCGGCGTCGACGACTTCCTCGCCGAGGCGACGCCCGAGGCGAAGATGGCGTTGATCAAGGAGGAGCAGGGGCGCGGGCGGATGGTCGCCATGACCGGCGACGGCACGAACGACGCGCCCGCGCTCGCCCAGGCGGACGTCGGCGTGGCCATGAACACGGGGACGACCGCTGCCAAGGAGGCGGGCAACATGGTCGACCTCGACTCGAACCCGACGAAGCTGATCGAGATCGTCGAGGTCGGCAAGCAGCTGCTGATCACGCGCGGCGCGCTGACCACCTTCTCGATCGCGAACGACGTCGCCAAGTACTTCGCGATCCTCCCGGCCATGTTCGCGTTCACGTACGCGGAACACGCGGGTGAGCGGGGTCCCCTCGATGGGCTGAACGTGATGCACCTGGGGACGCCGAAGAGCGCGATCATCTCCGCGATCGTCTTCAACGCCCTGCTCATTCCGGGCCTCGTCCCGATCGCCCTGCGCGGCGTCAGGTACCGGGCGATCGGGGCAACCGCCCTGCTGCGTCGCAACCTGTTGATCTTCGGCCTCGGCGGCGTGATCCTGCCGTTCATCGGGATCAAGCTGATCGACCTGATCGTCCACAACCTGCTCGGCGCGTGAATGGCCCGCGGTCGCTACCGGATCCTGCTCGGGATGGCTGCGGGGGTCGGTAAGACCTACCGCATGCTCCAGGAGGGCCGCCAGGCGTCGGAGGAGGGTCGGGACGTCGTGATCGGCTACCTGGAGCCGCATGACCGGCCCGAGACGGCGGCGCTCGCCGAGGGGCTGGAGGTGGTGCCGCGGCTGCGTGCGCGGCACGGGACGCTCGAGCTCGAGGAGATGGACGTCGACGCGGTCATCCGGCGGGCGCCCGAGCTCGCGCTGATCGACGAGCTCGCGCACACGAACGCCCCGGGAATGCGGAACGAGAAGCGCTACGAGGACATCGACGATGTGCTCGGCGCCGGCATCGACGTCGTCTCCACGGTCAACGTCCAGCATCTCGAGAGCCTGAACGACGAGATCTTCGAGCTGACCGACACTCGCGTTCGCGAGACGTTCCCCGACCGCGTCCTCGAGGAGGCGGATGAGGTGATCTTGGTCGACCTCACCCCCGAGGCGCTGCAGGAGCGTCTCCGGGCGGGGAAGGTCTATCCGCCCGGGCGGGCGGAGGTGGCCCTCGAGAACTTCTTCCGCGCCGACAAGCTCTCGGCCCTACGCGAGCTCGCCCTGCGGGAGGTCGCGGAAGACGTCGAGGCGCGGCGTCCCGCCCGGCCGCTCGAGCCCCTGAGCCAGCAGGCGGTCGCCGAGCGCGTGCTCGCCCTCGTCGAGCCGCAGCCGAAGTCGCAGCGCATCCTTCGGCGCGCGTGGCGCTCGGCGCAGAGGCTCGGAGCGGACATGGACGCGCTCTGGGTGGGCAGGCCCGGACAGCAAGCGACGGCGGAGGAGGCAACCCAGCTCGCGGCGCTGCGGCGCATCGCGGTCATTCTCGGCGTCCACTTCCTCGAGGAGGAGGGGGACGACTTCGTGGCCGCGGTGAGGCGCGTGGCGGTGGCGCGTGGCAGCACGTACGTCTTCGTCGGCACTCCGGACGAATCCCGCCGGCGAGAGGTTCTCGGCGGCTCGTTGCTCTCCCGCATGGTCCGTGAGCTTCCGGGCATCGACATCCGGGTCGTCGCCAACCGGGTCGATCGCGACAAGCTGGCGCCGTGACCGCCGCGGTCGTCGCTCTCGCCGCCGTCTCGCTCGCCCTCGGTGCCGCGCTGGTCGCGCGCAGCGGGTTCCGCCTGCGCCGGCCGAGGCCTGGAGCCCGGAGGGTCCTCGTGCCCTTCACCGGTGGAACCCTGGATCCGGTCGTGCTCGACGCGGCGATCCGGATCGCGCGGGCAGAGAGCGCGACGCTGGTGCCGGCGTACCTGCTGCTCGTGCCGATGCGCTACTCGGAGGACTCCCCGCTGTCCGACGACGTCGGTGTGGCGATCCCGCTGCTGGAGGCCGTCGAGCGCGCCGCGCTCCGCGCCGGTGTGCCGGTGGATGCCCGGATCGAGAAGGGGCGCTCGCTCTCGCACGCGCTGCGGTTGCTCTGGGAGGCGGAGGACTTCGATCGAATCGTCGCGCCCGCCGCCGGCGCCGGGCACAAGGGCTTCGCCGCGGACGACCTCACCTGGCTTCTGACGAACGCCCCGTCGGAGACGCTCGTCCTGAAGCCCTCGGCGGCGATCGCGCCCGACTCGGCCGCCGCCTAGCGGCGCGAGAGCAACCGCTTCAGCAGCTCGAGCGCGCCCGCCTTGTCGAGCATGTCGTTCAGGTTGCCGCACTTCGGCGACTGGACGCACGAGGGGCAGCCCCGCTCGCACGGGCAGCCCGCCAGGAGCTTCGCCGTGTCCTCGACCCAGCCCTCGAACGCTTCGAAGCCGCGCTCGGTGATCCCGACGCCGCCGGGGTGGCCGTCGTAGACGAAGATCGTCGGCCGGCCGGTCTGGAAGTGGACGTTGGTCGAAAGCCCGCCGATGTCCCAGCGGTCGCACATCGCCCACAGCGGCAGCAGCGCGATCAGGCTGTGCTCGGCCGCGTGCAGGCTGCCGAGCAGCGTCGGCATCCGCTCCAGCCCGTCGAGCATCCAGGGCTCGGGGCAGAACCAGATCGCCTCCGTGTCGAACGTCGTCTCCGGGAGGTCGAGGCCGACGAGGTCGAGGGTCGCCTGGGTCGAAGCCTGCTTCAGCTGGTACGCGACCACCTGCTCGGTGACCGAAACCGCGCCCCAGTTGAGCTCGAGGCCGAGGCGGGTCTCGGTCCGCTCCGCCTGCTCGATCGCGGTCGTCGTGTCCTTCTTCGCCTGCGTGTACAGGTCGCCGGCGAACGGCGAGACGAGCGCCTGGCGTCCGTCGAGATCGAGCGTGGTCACGCGGTAGGCCTCGCCGAGGTGGAGGTAGACCGCGCCCTCGTGAACGGTCGAGTAGGCACGCTCGCGCTCGACCAGTCCGAGCACCGATCCGGTCGCGGTGTCGACCACCGAGAACGAGTCGGGGCTGGTCGAGCGGAGCGGGACGCGCGCAGCCGGGTAGTCGCGGCCGGCCCAGACGAAGCCGGCCGGCGTCTCCTTCAGGTCCGGGAGCAGCGCCGCCCGCTCGAGCGCGGCGTCGCCGAGGACGTCCCGATCGGCGTCGTCGAGCGGCGCCTCGAACGCGGCCGCGCGCACGTGCCCGTCGAGCACGCGGGGGTTCGTGTGGTCGAGGATCGCAGCCTCGACGCGCCGGCCGAGAAGGGCCTCCGGCTCGCGCATGAAGTACTGGTCGAGCGCGTCCTCGCTCGCGACCAGGATCGCGAGCCCGTGCCCCCGGCGACCGGCGCGGCCCCACTGCTGGCGGAGGCTGGCGACCGTGCCGGGGAAGCCGGTCGAGATCACGCAGTCGAGCAGGCCGATGTCGATTCCGAGCTCGAGCGCGTCCGTGGCGGACACGCCCAGCAGATCCCCGGCGGCGAGACGCTGCTCGATCTCGCGGCGCTGGGCGGGGGTGTAGCCGGCGCGGTACGGCGACAGCCGCTTCCGGTACTCGTGCCCGAGCCGGTCGGCGGTGAAGCGGTGGATCAGCTCTGCCGACTTGCGGCTCTTCGCGAAGCAGAGCGTGCGCAGGCCACGCGAGACGAGGTCGGCCATCAACCGGGACGCCTCGCCGAGCGCGCTTGCGCGCAGCCCGAGCTCCTCGTCGTAAAGCGGCGGGTTCCAGAGTGCGATCGTCCGGTCCGCGCGCGGGGCGGCGTCGTCGTCGAGTACGGTCACGTCCAGCCCGAGCAGCGAGCGGGCCAGCTCGCCGGGATTGGAGATCGTCGCCGAGGCGAGCAGGAACTGCGGTTCGGCTCCGTAGCTGCGGGCGATCCGGCGCAGCCGCCGCAGGACGTTGCCGACGTGCGAGCCGAAGACGCCGCGGTAGACGTGCGCCTCGTCGACGACGACGTAGGCGAGGTTCGACAGCACGTCGCCCCAGCGGTCGTGGTGGGGGAGGACGCCGACGTGGAGCATGTCCGGGTTGGAGAGCACGAGGTTCGCCCACTTGCGGATCTGCCAGCGGCGCTCGGCCTCGGTGTCGCCGTCGTAGATCGCCGCCCGGACGCGCGGAACCTTCAGCGCGGTGATCGAGCGCAGCTGGTCCTGGGCGAGCGCCTTCGTCGGATAGAGGTAGATCGCGCGGCGCTTCGGCTCGCGCGCGAGCGCGTCGAGGACCGGCAGGTTGAACGCGAGCGACTTGCCGCTCGCGGTGCCGGTGACGACGGCGACGTGCTCGCCGCGCGCGGCCGCCGCCCAGGCCTCGCTCTGATGCTCGTAGAGCTCGTCGACGCCTCGTGCCCGGAGCGCCGCGCGGACCCGCTCGTGGAGATCGTCGGGGAAGGGGGCGGTCCGGCCATGGCGGGCCGCTTCGCCGCCCAGGTGGGCGAGCTCCTCCCCCTGGAGCAGGCTGTCCCAGAGTGCCGCCTCGACCGCCACCCGACGAGGGTAGCGGGAGGCGCCTCAGCTCTCGGCGACCTCCTCGAGCGTGCGCGGCTCGAATTCCTCGAGGAGCTCCTGCAGCCGCACGACCCGCTCGTGGTAGCCCGGCTCCGCCCGCCACCGCTGCACCGCCCCGATCGTCTCCCACGGTCCGAAGCTCACGAAGGTTCCCGGGCTCTCCACGTCGCGCAGCAGGCGCGCCTGCGCCCGCAGGCCCTGACGGTGGCTCCACTCGGCCCAGTCGAGCCAGCGCCGTACGAACTCGTCCTCCCGGCCGGGCTTGACCTTCCAGGTCGTATGCGTGAACGGGGTTCCCATCGCATCCTCCACGGAGTGCTGTCGCCGTGACACGATGCTAGCCGTCCATGCCAGCTTTGCCGGTCGCGCGCTGTCTGACGATCGCCGGCTCCGACTCGGGGGGCGGCGCGGGGATCCAGGCCGACCTGAAGGCGTTCGCCGCCGCCGGCTGCCACGGGTCGACCGTGATCGTCGCGCTCACGGCCCAGAACACGACCGGTGTGGCCGGCGTGCTCGAGGTGCCCCCGGAGTTCGTTCGCGGCCAGCTCGAGGCCGTCTTCTCCGACATCGGCGCCGACGCCGCGAAGACCGGGATGCTCTTCTCGGCCGAGATCGTCGAGGCTGTGGCCGACTACCTCGCCGGCCATCCCGTGCCGCTCGTCGTCGACCCCGTGATGATCGCCAGCTCGGGTGCCCGGCTGCTCAGGGACGACGCGATCCGGGTGCTGGTCGAGCGGCTCTTCCCACTTGCCACCGTGGTCACGCCCAACCTGATGGAGGCGGAAGCGCTGGCAGGGACGGGTTTCAGCCCGTCCCTCCTCGCGGAGCGCGTCCACGACCTGGGTGCGCCTGCAGTCGTCGTCACGGGCGGCCACACGGACGCCGCCGCCGACCACCTCTTCGACGGCCGCTCGCACGTCGAGATCGCGGTCGAGCGGTTCGACGTTCCCGCGACCCACGGTGCCGGCTGCACCCACTCCGCCACGCTTGCCGCCCTGCTCGCCCGGGGCCTGTCCCTGGAGGAGGCGGCCCGCGGTGCGGCGGCGTCGGCGTCGCGTGCGGTCGCAGCCGGACTGGTCGAGATCGGCGCCGGCGAGGGCCCGGTCGACGTGCTGGGGATTCGTGCGGCTCGCTGAGCTCGGAGAGCTCGGCCTGCTCGCGGAGCTCGAGCGCCGCGGCCTGGCCGTGCGGATCGAGAACGATGCGGCCGAGCTCCCCGGGGGTCGCGTCGTCACCCAGGACGCGCTCGTCGAGGGCGTCCACTTCAGGCTCGACTGGATCTCGTGGCGCGACCTCGGCTTTCGCGCAGCCGCCGTCAACCTCAGCGACCTGGCCGCGTCCGGGGCCGAGCCGGAGGGGATCGTCGTCAGCCTCGCGGTGCGATCCGATACGGACGTCTCCGACGTAGTGGAGCTGTACGAGGGCCTGGGCGAGGCAGGCGTGCCCGTGATCGGCGGCGACACCACCTCCGCCGATCGGCTGATGCTGAGCGTGACCGCGCTCGGCCGGTCGGAGCGCGTGCCCGGCCGGGCGGGTGCGGAGCCGGGCGACGTGCTCGTCGTCACGGGGCCGCTGGGCGCCGCCGGGGAAGCCTTCCGGCGGCATCGCTACGTTCGTCCGCCGCTCCGAATCGCCGAGGGCCGGCGGCTCGCCGCGACCGCTCATGCCCTGATCGACATCTCCGACGGCCTCGCCCGCGACGCCGGACATGTCGCCGTGCGCTCGGGCTGCCGGCTCGTGATCGAGCTCGAGCGGGTGCCCCTTGCGGAGGGAGCGGTGGTCGACGATCTCGGCTTCGGCGAGGACTACGAGCTGCTCGCGGCCCTGCCCGCCGCAACCGGCTTCGTCGAGATCGGCCGCTGCGAGGAGGGCGGGGGGGTCGAGCTACGGCTGGGGGGCAGGCCGGCGGAGCTCGGGGGCTTCGAGCACTTCGGGCCGGGTCGTACCCTGTAGGCCGGGCCCTCGCCCGTCTAGAGCCAGGCGGCGAAGACCTTGTCGAAGTGCCCGCGTGGGCGGGCGCCGACGACGGTCTCGCGTCGCTCGCCGCCCTCGAACAGGATCACGGTCGGGATCGAGAGCACCCCGAGCTCGGCGGCGCGCTGCGGATGATCGTCGATGTTCAGCTTGGCGAACACGAGCCGGTCGCCGTGCTCGGCCTCCAGCTCGTCGAGCACCCGGTCGACCGCCTTGCACGGCCCGCACCACGGTGCCCAGAAGTCGAGGATCACGGGCCGGTCCGCGCCCAGCACCTCGTCCGGGAAGCTCGCGTCCGTGACCTCGACCATCGATCTAGCGTAGACGGCCGAGGAGGGTCTGGGCGGCCAGGTACGGGACGCGCCAGATCGCCTCGAGCACGATCGCACGGCTCATCTTCGAGCTGCCCACCTGCCGGTCGGAGAACGTGATCGGAATCTCGACGACCCGGAAGCCCGCCCGCAGCGCGCGGTAGGTGGTCTCGATCTGGAACGCGTAGCCGCGGGAGGAGATCGCGTCGAGGTCGATCCGCTCCAGCACCTCGCGCCGGTAGCACTTGAAGCCGCCGGTCAGGTCGTGCACCGGGGCGCGGAGCAGGATCCGGGCATAGAGGGAGCCCGCTCGCGAGACGAAGCGCCGCGCTGCGCTCCAGTTCTCGACTCGTCCTCCGGCCGCGTAGCGCGAGCCGAGCACGAGGTCCGCGGCCGTCGCGGCCTCGATCAGCCGCGGGACGTCGTCGGGGTCGTGAGAGAAGTCGCAGTCCATCTCGAGGATCAGCTCGGCGCCGTCGGCCAGCGCGCGCCGGAAGCCGGCCACGTAGGCGGGGCCGAGGCCCTCCTTCTTCGGCCTGTGAAGCACCGCCACCCGCGCGTGCTCGGCGCCGAGCCGGTCGGCGATCGCGCCGGTGCCGTCGGGGGAGCCGTCGTCGATCACCAGCACCCGGTCGTCGGGGGTGAGGCGCTCGAGCAGGGCCCTGACCATCGGCCCGACGTTCTCCCGCTCGTCGTAGGTCGGGAGGCAGACGCAGGCCCGGGGCACGGGCCTATGATCGCGGCATGGCCGCGACGCTGCCGAGGAACACCGACGTGATCGAGCAGCTCGAGCTGCTGGCGGACATGCTCGAGCTGGAGGGCGAGCAGGCGTTCCGGGTGCTCGCCTACCGCCGGGCGGCCCAGCGGATCAAGGAGACCGGGGGCTCGATCGCGCAGCTGGCGCTCGAGGGTCGGGCCAAGGACCTGCAGGGGATCGGCAAGACGATCGAGGAGAAGATCGTCCAGATCGTCGAGACCGGGGAGATCGAGGCGGTCGCGAGGCGCCGCAAGCGGATCCCGCCCGACGTGGTCACGTTCATGCGCCTGCCCGGGCTCGGCCCGAAGACTGCCCGCCGCATCTGGCTCGAGCTCGGGGTCTCCACGGTCGACGAGCTGCGGGCGGCGGCCGAGCAGGAGCGGCTCCGCACGCTGGCCGGCCTCGGCCCGAAGATCGAGGAGAACGTCCTCCGGGCGCTGAAGGAGCGGGCGAAGCCGAAAGCGCCGGCGCGTCCCCTCCTCGGCGTCGGCCTCCCGGCCGTGCTCGCCGTCGTCGAGGCGCTGCGCGCCCACCCCGCCGCCGAGCAGGTCTCCGAGGCGGGGAGCGTCCGCCGTCGGCGCGAGACGTTCCGCGACCTCGACATCATCGCGACGGCCCGCGACGCGGCCGCCCTGATCGACGCCTTCACCGGCTTCGACTGGGTCGTCGAGATCGTTGCGAAGGGCGGCACGAAGGCGACGGTGATCTCCCACGACGGTCTTCGCTTCGATCTGCGGGTGGTCCCGCCCGAGTGCTACGGCAACCTGCTTCAGCACTTCACGGGCTCGAAGAACCACAACGTCGCGATGCGCGAGGAGGCGGTCCGCCGCGGCCTCTCGATCTCCGAGTACGGGGTGACCGAGACGGAGAGCGGCGAGGTGCGCGCGTTCCCGACCGAGGAGGAGCTCTACGAGTACCTCGGCTACCAGTTCATCCCGCCCGAGCTGCGCGAGGACGCGGGTGAGCTGGAGGCGGCGCGGCGGCGCGAGCTGCCGGTGCTGGTCGACGAGCGCGACCTGCGTGGCGATCTCCACGCGCACACGACCTGGTCGGCGGACGGGAAGAGCACGATGGAGGAGATGGCGCTGGCAGCCAGGGCGCGCGGCTACTCCTATCTCGCGATCACCGACCACTCCCACTACCTCCGGGACGGGAAGCTGGAGGCCCAGGCGGAGGAGCTCGCCGCCCTGAACGCCCGCCTGAAGCCGTTCCGGCTCCTGCACGGCGTCGAGGTCAACATCCGCGCCAACGGCACGCTCGACGTGCCGGACACGGTTCTCTCCGACCTCGACTGGGTGGTCGCCTCGATCCACGCGGCGTTCACCACCAGCCCGACCGAGCGCGTGCTGGCGGCGATCGAGAACCCTCACGTCGACTGCATCGGTCATCTGACCGGGCGGAAGATCAACCGGCGCGGGCCGATGGACGTCGATCTGGAGCGAATCTGCGCGGCTGCGGTCGAGGCGGGAACGGCGCTCGAGATCAACTCGCAGCCGGACCGGCTCGACCTGCGCGACGCGGACGCCCGGCTGGCGGGCGAGCGCGGCGTGCGGATCGTGGTCTCCACGGACGCGCACTCGACCCGGGCGCTCGGCTACGCGTCGCTCGGGATCGGACAGGCGCGCAGGGCCTGGCTGACGAAAGAGCAGGTCGTCAACACGCGCCCGTGGTCGAAGGTGAAGCGCTGACCTTCCGCGAGGACGGCCACGCCGCCGTCGACTGGGCGGCCGACTACCTCGAACGCGTGGCCGGGTTGCCCGTGCTCGCGCAGGTCGAGCCGGGCGAGATCCGCTCGCGCCTGCCGGCGTCGCCTCCCGAGCAGGGCGAGCCGTTCGGGGCCGTGCTGCGCGACCTGGACGAGATCCTGCTTCCCGGGATCACCCACTGGCAGCACCCGCGCTTCTTCGCCTACTTCGCGGTCACCGGCTCGGAGCCGGGGATCCTCGCGGAGCTGCTGGCGGCGACGCTGAACTCGGTCGCGATCCTGTGGCGCACCGCGCCGGCCTCGACCGAGCTCGAGGTGACCGTCCTCGACTGGGTCGCGCAGCTGATCGGCCTGCCGGAGGGGTGGCACGGGCACATCGAGGACACCGCCTCGACCTCCACCCTGGCTGCGCTGATCGCCGCCCGCCAGGCGACGGGGCGCGACGCCGTCGTCTGCTCGGAGCACGCCCATTCGTCCGTGGAGAAGGACGCCCGGATGCTCGGCATGGAGCTCCGCAAGGCGCCGGCGGACGAGTTGTTCCGGATGCGGCCGGAGGCTCTCGAGCTCGACGACGTCGCCGCGGTCGTCGCCACGGTCGGGACGACCTCGACCACCTCGGTCGACCCGGTCGCCGCGGTCGCCGCGCGGTGTGCGTCGGCGGGGGCGTGGCTCCACGTCGACGCCGCCTACGCCGGCTCGGCGATGGTCTGCCCCGAGCTGCGCTGGGCCTTCGAGGGCGTCGAGCGGGCAGACTCGCTCGTCGTCAACGCGCACAAGTGGATGTTCACGCCGATGGACTGCTCATTGCTCTGGACGAGCCGGCCGGCCGAGTTCCGGGAGGCCTTCTCGCTGATCCCGGAGTACCTGCGCACGACGGACGAGGACGCGTTCAACATCAGCGAGTACGGGCCCGCCCTCGGGCGCCGCTTCCGCTCCCTGAAGCTCTGGGCGGTCCTCCGCTGCTACGGCCGCGAGGGGCTGCAGCGCCGGATCCGCGAGGCGATCCGGCTCGCGGAGCTGTTCGAGGGCTGGGTGCGCGACGAGCCCGGCTGGGAGCTGTGCGCCCCGCGGCCTTTCTCGGTCGTGTGCTTCCGGCGCGACGCCTCCGACGAGGAGAATGCGGCGCTGCTCGAGCGCGTCAACGCGGGCGGCGAGATCTTCATCTCGCACACGAAGCTGAACGGCCGATACGTGCTGCGGCTGGCGATCGGCAGCGACCGGACGACCGAGGACGACGTCCGCCTCGCCTGGGACGTCCTTCGCGACGCGCGGTGACGAGCAGGGACAGTCCTAGGACTGTCCCTGCTTCTCACGCCGTAGCTCAGCGAGCGCCGCGTCGTGGAGGGCGACGCGGTAGCGCCAGAAGGCTCGGCCGGTTGCGAGGAGCCGTTCCCGCAGCGGGCCGGCGAGCTCGTCCAGCGTCCCCCAGCGCGCTTCGGCGATCTCCTCGGTGTCGCGGGGCTCGAGGGTCTCGTCCACGGTCGTTGCGAGCAGAACGTGCGTGCGCCAGTCGAGCTCCGAGGGCCGGTGGACGAAGCGGGCTCGCGCTTCGACCAGGTAGCGCTCGACCTCGACCCGCAGCCCGGTCTCCTCGAACGCCTCTCGTCGGACGGCGCCGACGAAGTCCTCGCCCGGCTTCACGCCGCCGCCGGGCGGCCGCCAGACGTCCGGCGGGAACCTCGGCTTCCTGATCAGGGCGAGCCGGCGGCCGTTGAGGATGAAGAGCGTGACGTCGTGCGTCCGCTTCGGGTCGTAGGTGGCGAGGTCGTACTCGAGCCCGGTGATGTCGCCCTCCCACTCGAGCACCGCCGGCTCGCCGTAGCGCGCGCGGATCGGCGCGAGGACCTCCTCGGTCAGGTGCATCAGAGCAGTCGCCGCAGGAGCTCGACGAGCGCATCGGTGCCGCCGACGACGATGTCGGCTGCCCGGCCGAGCTCGCTCGGGCCCTCGTCGGAGACGACCGCCACCCGTACCGCGACCTCGAGCCCGTCGAGGCCCCGGAACGCGTCCAGGTCGGTCGAGTCGTCACCCGCATACAGCGCCCGGCTCAGGCCGCGGTCGGCCAGCACGGTGCGGACCGCGTTGCCCTTGCCCGCATCGACCGGAGGCAGCACCTCGAGCACCTTCCGCCCCCAGCGCGTGCGCAGTCCGAGCTCCGCAGCCCGCACGGCGATGCCGGTCAGCTGCTGAACCGCGGCCTGCTCGTCGGGCGCCGTCCGGTAGTGGAACGCGACCGAGAACCGCTTGCGCTCCGGCGGCCAGTCGACCTCGCCGACGAGCTCGTCCACGACTCCCTGCCACTCGGCCGCCCTCGGCTCGAGCCCCAACCCGTGCTCCCCGACGTAGACGAGCCCGTCGACTCCGACGATCCGGCGCAGCTCGTCCTCCGTCCTGCCGCTGACGCAGCCGACCAGGGCGTAGCGCCGGGCGAGCGTGCCGAGCAGCGCGCGAGTCGCCTCCGGCACGGCTGCGTCGTCCGGTCGGTCGACGATCGGCGCCAGCGTCCCGTCCACGTCGAGCAGCAGGGCGGCCTCTGCCGGCCGCTCGGCGAGACGGCCGAGAAGGTTCGCCGTGTCCACCATCACCGGGAGAATAGGGGCGTCGTGGTCCAGCTCGTCCTCCTCGGCCTCGCCGCCGGCTTCTTCAGCGCCCTGTTCGGCGTCGGCGGCGGCATCGTCCTCGTGCCGCTGCTGCTCCTGCTCGGCCGCTGGCCGCAGCGACGAGCGATGGCGACGTCCCTCGCCGCGATCGGGATCATCGCGCTCGCCGGGACGGTCTCGTACGGGCTGCGCGGCGAGCTCAAGCCCGGGGCGGCGGCGATCGTCGGCCTCCCGGCCGCCTTCGGCGCGGTCGCCGGGACCGCGCTGCAGCAGCGGCTCGCCAACCGAACGCTCTCGATCCTCTTCGCGGTGCTGCTCCTCGGCCTCGGCGCGAAGCTGCTCGCCTGATGTGGGCGATCGTCCTCGCCGCCGCGCTCGGCCTCCTCGCCGGCGTGCTCGCCGGCCTGTTCGGCGTCGGGGGAGGGATCCTGTTCGTTCCGACGCTGACGCTCGGCCTCGGCCTCACCCAGCTGCACGCCGAGGCCAGCTCGCTGCTCGCGATCATCCCGACCGTGCTGGCCGGCACCTGGCGGCAGCGTCGCTACGGCAACGTCGGCTGGCGGCCGGCGGTCGTGATCGGAATCGCAGCGATCGCGGGTGTCGAGGGAGGAGTTGCGGTCGCCGAGAGCCTGCCGGAGAACGTGCTCCGCAAGCTGTTCGGTGCGCTGATGATCCTGATCGCCGCCCAGGTCGCGTGGCGGGTGCGACGGCCTTAGCCCTATCCTCCTGATGATGCACGGCGAAGACCTGTGGATTCCGCTCGTCGACGAGCCGATCGGCCGCATCGTCGCGCAGGTCGAGGAGGGCGAGCCGGAGATCAGGGCGCTGGTGGAGTCGCCGCGCCGGCTGCTCGCCTTCAGGACGTTCGCCTACATCCGCGTCGGGCTGCTGCTCGGCCAGCTGCTCGTCGATCAGGACCTCGAGCCGTACGACGGCAGCGACACCTGGGTCGACCAGCTGATGCGCGACCCTGCGCACAGCGCCCGCGTCCGCGCCGAGGTGCGGGCGGTGGCGGGGGAGATCGCCGCCGACCCGCGCTACGCCGACGAGGGGCGGCTCGGGCCGGACGACGATGCTCGTGCTCGTTTCCGCGAGTTCGCCAAGCGACGGCTCGACTCCTAGCGCAATCGCGCGAGGCGTCCATAATGGGGGCCGTGAGGGCCTCTCTGCCCGCCGCTCTCGCTCTCGCCGGCCTCGGGCTGCTGCTCGGGGGCGCGGCATCCGCGACGCCGCCGCTCGCGTCGACTCCGGCCTCGGCGCAGGGGCTCGCGATCGAGGTCGTCGCCCCCGACCAGACGGTGACGGCGGCCACGCCGGGCTCGAATGCGCCGCCGTCGGCGCCGCCGGCCTCCGGGCCGTTCCTCTACCCGGCGGACGGCTCGGTCGTGTCGACCGAAGCCACGTTCGTCAGCACCTCGGCGAACGCGTCCGACGGCACCGCTGCCGCCGTCAGCGAGGTGACGAAGCTGTCGCTCTTCGGCGGCGAGATCACCGCCGACGACGTCCGCGGATCGGTCAGCTCGGCGGGGACGATCGGGGATCTCGCCGACTCGACGGTCACGAACCTCGTCGTGCTCGGCCAGCCGGTGGCGCAGGTCGCCCCGGACGCGAAGCTTCCGCTCGCCGACTGGGGCTACGCGCTGCTGCTCCCGCAGACGACGAAGGAGCGCGACACCGCCTCGCCGTCCTGGAGGGGCACGATCACCGCGCTGGTCGTCCACCTGAACCTCGACCACGGCGGCCTCGCCGCCGGGGCGGAGATCCGCATCGGCTTCGCAGACGCGTACGCGAGGCAGCCGCCTGCTCCGGTGACGACTACCCGTGCGGCCACGCCGGCGCCGGCCCCGCGCCCGCATCCTTCTCCCAAGCAGGTGCAGACGCCGAGCGCGGGGTCAGCCGGCGGCGTCCGCGCGGCCGACACGCGCCGGCCGCAACCCAAGAAGGTGAAGACCGGGCCGCCCGTGGTCGCGCCGCCGGACGTGACTCCGAAGTTGACGGCGAACCGCTACGTCTTTCCGGTCTACGGGCCGTCGGCGTACGGCGACACCTTCGGCGCACCCCGCAGCGACGTCTCGGGCGGGTGGCACCACGGCGACGACATCTTCGCCTCGCTCGGCGCGCCGCTCCTCGCGGTGGCCGACGGCACCGTCTTCTCGGTCGGCTGGAACGACGTCGGCGGCTATCGCCTGTGGCTGCGCGACGGCGGGGGTAACGAGTTCTACTACGCGCACCTCTCCGCCTACACGACTCTGGCCGTCAACGGCCGGCACGTGAAGGCCGGCGACGTGCTCGGCTTCGTCGGCAACACCGGTGACGCGGAGGGGACCCCGTTCCACCTCCACTTCGAGGTCCATCCGGTCTCGCTGCTGTTCCTCGGCTACGACGGCGCGGTCGATCCGACCAAGTACCTGGACGCGTGGAAGCGGCTCGAGGACATCCGCATCCTGCCCGCGATCCCGTTCGCGCCGCCGGCCGCCGAGATCAGCGGCGCACCGACTCCGGGCGCGATCCTGCTCGAGAGCACGGACATCTCGACCGCGAACGGCCTCGATCCCGCGTCCCTGACCCGGGCGATGAATGCACCCGCAACCGTCGACGTGATCCCGCCGAGCGTGGCCGAGCTGCCCGTGCCGCTCCCGGTCCTCGACCGGGCCTGACCGGCTACTGGCTCGCGCCGTTCCCCGACTGGCCGTCGAAGCCGAACTCGTCCCCGCCGAACAGCTTCTCCTTCAGCCAGCGGCGGGTCTGCGGGCCGGTCAGCGGGTTGAAGAGCACCCCTGCCGTCACGCCGACCAGGAGCAGGAAGCCTCGCCCGCCGTGGCTCTTGCGCTGCCCCTGGAGGCGGTCGGCCGCCTGCCGCAGCTCGCCGATGGCGGTGCGGAGGTTGTCCTGGATCTCGTGGTCGCCGGCGACCCGTGACGCCACCCCGGTCACACCGCGCGGGCCGATGAGCTCGTCGTAGATCTGCCGCGCCGCCGTGTAGGCCTGCTTGACGTGGGCGCGGAGCTCCTCGTCGTGCAGTGCACGATCCACGTAAGGTTTGGCGGTACCGGCTGCGCCGGTCAACTTGTCCTTGGTCTTGGGCATGCTCCGCGTCCTTTCGGTCGTCGCTGTCGACTCCCGAGTGTACCCCCAGCAAAAGCCCCGGAAACGCTCTCGACGATCCGCTCTTGCCGTCCTCGCCCTGGCGGCTCTGCTGGCGGGGTGCGGAGGCGGCGGCGACGGGTCGACGACCACCGCCGCGGTGCAGACGGTGGCGGGCGACGGCTACACGCTCGGCGTCCCGTCGGGGTGGCGGGCGACCCGGGCCGGCCGGAACGTCACGATCAGGCAGGGGAAGGGGCCGGCGCTCGCGTCCGTGACCGTGCTTCCCCTGGTGAAGCGCTACCAGCCGGCGCTCTTCACGCGGGCGACCGGAGAGCTCGACCGCGTCAGCGCAAAGCTTGCCGCGAAGCTCGGCGGAAGGGTGATCGCCAGGCGGACGATCATCGTCGCGGGCTTTCGGGCACGCCAGTACGACCTCGCCTACACGCGGGCGGGCGCCGGCCTGGTCGAGCGGATCACGTACGTGCTCCGGGGGAAGTCCGAGTACTACCTGCTCTGCCGCTGGCGGGCCGACGAGGGCGAGCCGTCCGCCTGCTCGCTGCTCACGTCCAGCTTCAGGATCCGCTAGGCGCTCGCCGCCTGCCGCTCCTGCGCCGGGCGGGGCCGGGCGGAGAGGCCGCCGTCGAGCGCAGCATCGAGAACCTCGCGGACGTTGTCGACGAGGACGAACTCGAGCTCGTTTCGGGTCTCCTCGGGCAGCTCGCTCAGATCGGCCTCGTTCTCGCGCGGCAGGATCACGCGCTTCAATCCGGCGCGCTGCGCGGCCAGCACCTTCTCGCGGACGCCGCCGATCTGGAGCACCTGGCCGGTGAGGGTGATCTCTCCGGTCATCCCCACCTGCTCGGAGACCGTTCGGCCGGTCGCAAGCGAGACGATCGCCGTCGCCATCGTGATTCCGGCGGAGGGGCCGTCCTTCGGCACCGCGCCCGCCGGCACGTGGATGTGCACGTCGTTCTCCGAGAACCAGGCGGGGTCGATGCCGAGCTCCTCGGCGTGCCCGCGCACCCAGGAGAACGCCGCCTGCGCCGACTCCTGCATCACCTCGCCGAGCTGACCGGTCACCTGGAGCCGCCCGCGGCCCGGGTAGGCGGTCGCCTCGATGAACAGGACGTCGCCGCCGACCGCCGTCACCGCCAGACCCGTCGCGACGCCCGGGTCGGACGTCCGCTTGCGGGTCTCGCCGGAGAAGCGCCGCGGGCCGAGCGCCTCGCGGACCGAGTCCTCGTCGAGCTCGACCCGCTCGATCTCGCCCCTAGCGATCCGGGTCGCGGCCTTGCGCAGGAGGTCGCCGATCCGTCGCTCGAGGTTGCGTAGGCCGGCCTCGCGCGTGTACTCGCGGATCAGCGTCCGCAGCGCGTCGTCCGACACCACGACCTGCTCGGGCTTCAGGCCGTTCGCCTCGAGCTGCTTCGGCAGCAGGTAGCGCCTCGCGATCTGCAGCTTCTCCTCCTCGGTGTACCCGGACAGCTGGATCACGTCCATCCGGTCCAGGAGCGGGCCGGGGATCGTCTCCAGCTGGTTCGCGGTGCAGATGAACAGCACCTTCGAGAGGTCGAAGGGCAGGTCGAGGTAGTGGTCGCGGAAGGTCGAGTTCTGCTCGGGGTCGAGCACCTCGAGCATCGCGCTCGCCGGGTCGCCGCGCCAGTCGGCGCCCATCTTGTCGATCTCGTCGATCAGGAAGACGGGGTTCTTCGACTCGGCGTCGCGCAGGGCGCGGATGATCGTGCCGGGCATCGCGCCGATGTACGTCCGCCGGTGGCCGCGGATCTCCGCCTCGTCGCGCACCCCACCGACCGAGATCCGCACGAACTTCCGTCCGAGCGTGCGGGCGATCGACTGCCCGAGCGAGGTCTTGCCGACGCCGGGCGGCCCGACGAAGCAGAGGATCGGACCGGAGACGTCGCCCTTCAGCTTGGAGACGGCCAGGTACTCGATGATCCGGTCCTTCACCTTCTCGAGGTCGAAGTGGTCCTCGTCGAGGATGCGTCGCGCCTGGTCGAGGTCGAGGTTGTCCGGAGTCGTCTGCGTCCACGGGAGGGTGAGGATCCAGTCCAGGTAGGTGCGGATCACCCCGTACTCGGCGGCGGCCGGGGGGAGCTTCTCCAGCCGGGAGAGCTCGCGCTCGGCCGCCTTGCGAACGTCCTCGGGGAGCTCGAGCTCGGCGAGCCTCGTGCGGAGCTCGTTCACCTCGGCCTGCTGCTCGTCCCCCTCGCCGAGCTCGTCCTGGATCGCCTTCAGCTGCTGGCGGAGAAAGTATTCGCGCTGGCCCTTCTCCATCTCCGACTGGACCTGCGACTGGATCTTCGAGCCGAGCTCGATCACCTCCAGCTCGCGGCCGAGGATCGCCGAGAGTGCGCGCAGCCGCTGCTCGACGTCGGCAGTCTCGAGCAGCTGCTGCTTCTCGGCGGTCTTCAGGCGCATCGTCGAGGCGACGAGGTGCGAGAGCGCGCTCGGATCGTCGACGTTGGCGGCGGCGATCTGCAGCTCCTCGGGCAGATAGGGGACGGCGGCGATGATCCGGCCGAAGAGCCCCTGGACGTTGCGGGTCAGCGCCTCCAGCTCCTTCGACTCCTCGACGATCTCGGGCACCTCGGAGAACTCACCGACCAGGTACGGATCGTCCTGCACGTGCCGCTCGACGCGAATCCGGCGCAGCCCCTGGACGAGGATCCGCAGCGTTCCGTCGGGGACGCGGATCAGCTTGTGGACGATCGCCGCGGTTCCGACCTCGTAGAGGTCGTCCCAGCCGGGCACCTCCGGCTCGTCGTTCCGGACCGTGACCAGCGCGAGCATCCGGTCGCCGGAGACGACCTCGTCGACCAGCTTGATCGATCGCTCCTGGCCGATCGCGAGCGGCGTCATCGACTGGGGGAAGACGACGGTGTCCTTGAGCGGAAGCACCGGCAGGATCGGCGGGATCTCGACCTCGTCTTCGGAGACGGTCACCTCGGGCTCGAGCTCGCTCATCGCTTCTTCCCGAGCGCGATCGAGACCCTGCCGCTGCGCGGCTTCTGCGCGAGCGGCATCACGACCTTCAGCAGGCCCTGCTCGTAGGTCGCGTCCGCCGCGGCCGGGTCGACGTCCTCGGCGAGCGAAAGCCGTCGCTCGAACGGCCCGTACTCGATCTCCATCTGGCGGTACGACAGCCGGCACTCCGGCATCGGCCGGTTCCGGACACCGCTGACCACGACCGTTCGCTCGGTGACGACCACCTCGACGTCCTGGGGATCGACGCCGGCGAGATCGACGACGACGGTGACCGACGGCGGCTCCTCCGAGCGAAAGCAGTCGACGTGCGGCCGGAATCCCCGGCGCAGCCCTGCGAAGCCGGGCACCTGCCACAGATCGGAGAAGAGCTCCTCGACCTCCTGCTGGAGGCGGTCGACGTCTCGCTTGTGCATGGTCGGTAGGGTACCCCTGCCGGCACCGCCGACACCCGGTGTCGCGAAGCTCGCCGAGCGTGACCGTGGTACAAGTTCCGCCGTGGCTGTCGCGGCCAGCTTGATCCTCCCCGACGGGACCGAGCGACAGCTCGGCCCCGAGTTCGCCATCGGCCGGGCCGACGACAACGACCTGATGCTCGAGAAACCGACCGTCAGCCGCCACCACGCGGTCGTCACCGAAGAGGGCGATCGCTGGTTCGTCGAGGACCGCGGCAGCTTCAACGGGACCTTCGTGAACGGCAGCCGGATCCAGGCCGGGGCGAAGGTGCCGCTCCGCCACGGCGACCGGGTGGGCCTCGGCGCGGAGAGCGTCGTCTTCTCGGCACCGAGCCTGCTCGTCGACCCGGAGGTGACCACCGCCCTCCAGACCGGCCCGCCCGCGCTGACCCGGCCGCTGTCGCCGTTCCAGCGGCAGGTGGTCGAGGTGCTCTGCGCCGGCTGGCTCGCCGGCGGCTCGCTCGACGACCTGCCGACCAACGAGGAGATCGCGGCACGGCTCGGCACGCCCGGGGCGACCGAGACCGTGAAGGCCGCCCTCCGCCGTGCATACGCGAAGGCCGGGCTGACGGAGGGCTCGCCCTACGCGAAGCGCCGCGCCCTCTGCAAGATCGCCCGCCAGCGGGGTTGGATTTGACGCTCGCTCCGCTCGCTTCACGGGGGGAACGGCCGGTTCCCCCCGTGGGACCCCCCTCCCCGGGCGCGTCCTCGCGGCAGGTCGCCGCGTGCCGCGCCCGCCGTGTTGGTCGCGGCGACGAAAGGCCGAAACAGTGAAAGGAGTCGTTCTTGCCGGCGGGACCGGGTCGCGGCTTCATCCGCTGACGCGGATCACCAACAAGCACCTGCTGCCGATCTACGACCGGCCGATGGTCTCGTACGCGATCGAGGCGCTCGTCCGCGCCGGGATCACCGAGCTGATGCTCGTCACCGGCGGGACGCACGCGGGCGAGTTCTTCCGGCTGCTCGGCAACGGCCACGAGCACGGGATCGACAAGCTCCTCTACGCCTACCAGGAGAAGCCGGGCGGGATCGCCGAGGCCCTGGGGCTCGCGGAGCGCTTCGTCGACCGCGACCGGGTCTGCGTGATGCTGGCCGACAACATCGTCGAGCGGGGCTTCCGGCCCTCGGCGGAGCGCTTCGCCGCGCAGGATCGCGGCGGGCGGGTCCTGCTTGCGCGCGAGCCCGATCCCGACCACCTCCGGCACCTCGGCGTGCCGGAGCTGGACGGTGACGGCAGGATCGCGCGGATCGTCGAGAAGCCGGACGAGCCGCCGAGCGAGTACGCGGTCACCGGCGTCTACTTCTACGACGAGGCGGTCTGGGAAGTGCTGCCGACGCTCGAGCCGTCCGGTCGGGGCGAGCTCGAGATCACGGACGTGAACAACTGGTACGTCCGCCAGAGCACGATGGAGTACGACGTGCTCGACGGTTTCTGGGGCGACGCGGGCGAGTCGATCGACGCCTACTACGCGGTCAACGACTTCGTCCGCGCGAACGGTGCCAACCGCGAATGATCGACGGCGTCGAGCTCTTCCCGCTGCGCCGCTTCGAGGACGAACGCGGGTGGGTGTACGAGCTGCGGCGCGAGAGCGCGCTGCCCCGGCCCACCCGGCAGACGAACATCTCGTTCTCTCGGCAGGGCGTGATCCGCGGCCTCCACTACCACGAGCGCGGCCAGTCGGACCTCTTCGCCTGCCTCTCGGGAACCGCGCGCGTGGTCGTTCTCGATCGTGAGAGCGGCGAGACGCTGTCCCTCGACATCGGAGACGAGAATCCGGTCGCAGTCTGGATCCCGGGCCATCACGCCCACGGCTTCGAGGCTCTCACCGATCTCCTGTTCTGCTACCACGTGACCGAGGAGTACGACCCGGCCGACCCGGACGAGCACACGCTGTGCCCTGGGACGGACCCGCGGATCGCGAGCCTCTGGAGCACCCGATCGCCGATCCTGTCCGGAGCGCGACGCGGCCGCGTGCTGATCACGGGCGCCGGCGGGCAGCTCGGCGAGGCATTGCGGGCGGCGTTTCCGGCCGCCGACGCGCGTGACCGCGCCGGCTTCGACGTCACCGGATCGTACGAGGGCCCGCCGGCCGGACCTCGTCCTGCACGCGGCCGCGTGGACGGACGTGGACGGAGCCGAGGCCGACCCCGAGGGTGCGGGGCGGTCAACGTCGGCGGGACGCGGACCGTCGCTCGCGCTCGGGGCGCCCACCGTGTACTTCTCGACCGACTACGTCTTCGACGGCGAGAAGGGCGAGCCGTACTCGAGTCGGACGGGACGCGGCCGCTGTCCGTCTACGCCCGGAGCAAGCTCGCCGGCGAGCAGGAGGTTCGCGACGGCTGGATCGTCCGCTCCTCGTGGCTGTTCGGCCCGACCGGAACGAACTTCGTCCGGACGATGCTCGCCCTCGGCCGGGATCGAAGCGAGGTCGCGGTCGTCGACGACCAGCGCGGCTGCCCGACGTACGTCGGGCACCTGGCCGAAGCGATCAGAGCAGTGGTCGAGCTCCCGTACGGCACCTACCACGTCGCCGCCGCCGGCGACTGCACCTGGGCCGAGCTCGCGGAGGCGATCTTCGCGGAGACCGGAGTCGACTGCCGGGTGCGCCGGATCTCGACCGCGGAGCTCGGCCGTCCGGCTCGCCGCCCGGCGTACTCGGTGCTTCGCAGCGAGAAGCCGGAGACACCGCGCCTTCCGCACTGGCGTGACGGCCTCCGTGACTGCCTGAAGCGGATCGCTTAGCCTCTGGTCGTGCCGGTCTGCACGAGCTGCGGGCGCGAGAGCGCCGAGGGCTTTGCCTTCTGCCCGCACTGCGGCACGCTCCTCGCCGAGGGAACGGCGACCCGCGAGCAGCGGAAGGTCGTCACGGTGCTCTTCTGCGACGTCACCGGCTCGACCGAGCTGGGAGAGAGGCTCGATCCGGAGGCGCTCCGCGCCGTGCTCGCCCGCTACTTCGAGCGCATGAGGTCGATCGTCGAGCGGCACGGCGGCTCGGTGGAGAAGTTCATCGGCGACGCCGTGATGGCCGTGTTCGGAGTCCCCGTCGTCCACGAGGACGATGCGCTCCGTGCACTGCGGTCGGCGGTCGCGATGCGGGAGGCATTCCCCGAGCTCGGCGTCCAGGGCCGGATCGGCGTGACGACCGGCGAGGTCGTCACCGGCACGGAGGAGCGCCTGGCCACCGGCGATGCCGTCAACGTCGCCGCCCGCCTGGAGCAGACGGCGGCTCCTGGCGAGATCCTGATCGGCGAGGGAGACCTACCGGCTGACGCGGGACGCGGTGGACGTCGAGGAGGTCGGCCCTCTCGACCTCAAGGGAAAGGCCGAGCCCGTACCGGCACACCGTCTCCTGTCGGTGCTCGACGCTCGGATCGCTCGAGCGCCGGTTGGGGCGCCGATGGTCGGCCGGGAGTCCGAGCGGCGACTGCTGGCGGACGCCTGGGAGCGCGTCGTCTCGGAGCGCGCGTGCCGTCTCTTCACGCTGCTCGGGCCGGCCGGGGTCGGCAAGTCGCGTCTGGCGGCCGAGTTCCTGGCCTCGCTCGAAGGGGTGCTGGTAGTCCGCGGTCGCTGCCTGCCCTATGGCGAGGGCATCACCTACTGGCCGGTCGTCGAGGTCGTGAAGCAGCTCCCCGAGACGACACTCGACCCTGTTGCCGCTCAGACGATCCAGGCCGCGATCGGCGAGCCGGAAAGCGTGACCTCGAGCGAAGAGATCGCCTGGGCGTTCCGCAAGCTGCTCGAGGCCGTCGCGACCGAGAGTCCGGTCGTGTGCGTGTTCGACGACCTGCAGTGGGGCGAGGAGACCTTCCTCGACCTCGTCGACCACGTCGCCGTCCTCTCGCGCGACGCCCCGATCCTGCTCCTCTGCATGGCCAGGCCCGACCTCCTCGACCGGCGGCGGGCTGGGGCGGCGGAAGGGTCAACGCCGCCAACGTCCTCCTGGAGCCGCTCGACGCGGCCGAGACGGACAGCCTGATCGACAGCCTCGCGGACGTCGACCGGGGGCTGCGCGAGCGCATCCGAGACGCAGCTGAAGGGAATCCGCTGTTCGTCGAGGAGATGGTCGCGATGCTCCGGGAGTCGTCCGGCGACGTGACCGTTCCGCCGACGATCCAGGCGCTGATGGCGGCCCGCCTGGACCAGCTCGACGTGATGGAGCGGAACGTGCTGCAGCGCGGCGCGGTCGAGGGGCGCGTCTTCCACCGGGGCGCGATCCAGGCGCTCGCCCCCGACGAGCCGCAGGCGGTCGCGCGGCTGACGGCGCTCGTGCGCAAGGAGCTCCTGCGCCCCGACCGGGCCCAGCTCCCGGGTGAGGACGCGTTTCGCTTCCGTCATCTCCTGATCCGCGACGCCGCCTACGGCGCCCTGCCCAAGTCGGCCCGCGCCGAGCTGCACGAGCGCTTCGCCGCCTGGCTGGCGGACCACGGTGCGGGACTCGTCGAGCTGGACGAGATCCTCGGCTACCACCTCGAGCAGTCGACGCGGTACCGCGCCGAGCTCGGCTCTCCCGACGTCGAGCTGTCCGCGCGGGCGGCGGAGCACCTCGCGGCAGCCGGCCGCCGTGCCGCGCTGCGGGGCGACGTCAGCGCGGCCGTCAACCTGCTCGAGCGCGCGCTCCGTCTTCGCTCCGGCTCGGCGCACGACCTCCTGCTGGAGCTGGATCTCGCGGATGCCCTGTTCCTTTCCGGCCGCCTCGCCGATGCGGAGGCGCTGCTCGGCGACGCGGCGGCTCGGGCAGAGGCGGGCGGCGACGCTCGCGCCGCGCTGCTCGCGCGGGTCGTTCGCGGACAGCTTGCGTTCCAGATCGATCCGGGCTGGAAGGGCTCGGAGCTCCGTGCGCTCGCGGAGGAGGCTCTGCCCGTGTTCGAGGAGGCAGGGGACGAGCGGGGCCTGATGTACGCCTGGATCGCGATCGGCCACGTGGAGCATGTCCGCTGCCACTTCGAGCCCCGGAACGAAGCGTTTCAGCGGGCACTGGCCGTCGCCACCCGGCTCGGCGACGAGCGTTCGGCGCAGAACCTGGTCGGTGCGATCGGCCCCGGCTACCTGTTCGGCGCGGCCGCGGTGGCGGAGGGGTTGCGCTGGTGCTCGGCTCTCCAGCCGGAGCAGTCGGCACGCCCTGCCCAGCTGGGCGTGAGGGCCTGCCTCGACGCGATGGAAGGCCGGTTCGACGAGGCCCGGGCCCTTCTCCGGGAGATGCGTGCCCGCTACGAGGAGCTCGGGCAGAGCGTGCGGACGATTCTCCAGCGCTGGTACTCGATGTACGTGGAGACGCGTGCGGGCGACCAGCGTGCCGCCGCGGAGGCGCTGCGGGAGTCCTGCGAGCTCCTCGAGGGGATGGGGGATCGAGGCTGGCTCTCGACGTACGCGGCGAACCTCGGCCATGTGCTGTGCTCGCTCGGCAGCTACGACGAGGCCGAGGAGTGGGGGGCGAAGAGCAGAGAGCTCGGTGGGGGCGACGACATCGTCACGCAGATGCTCTGGCGCCAGGTGCTCGCGAGGGTGCATGCGCACCGCGGGGAGCTGGCGGAAGCCGAGCGGCTCGCCCGGGAGGCCGTGGACTTCGGCGGCCAGACGGACATGCTCGTCAACCGGGGCGCCGCGCACCTGGACCTCGCGGAGGTGCTCGAGCCGGCCGGGCGCGCCGGCGAGGCGGGCGAGCAGGTGCGGCACGCGCTCGAGCTCTTCGAGCGCAAGGGAGACCTGCCGATGGCCGACCAGGCGCGGGCGCGCCTGGAGCGGCTTCTCTAGGCTTTCCGCGATGCGCGTCCTCGTCACCGGCGGCGCCGGGTTCATCGGCTCGCATTTCGCGAGGCGGCTCGTCGCGGGGGGTGACGAGGTGGTCGTCCTCGACAAGCTCACCTACTCCGGCAACCGGGCCAACCTGGACGGCGTGGCGGTCGAGCTCGTCGAGGGCGACATCTGCGACCCCGACGCCGTCGCGGAGGCCGGAGCGGGCGCGGAGGCGGTCGTCAACTTCGCCGCCGAGACGCACGTCGACCGCTCGATTCTCGGCGCGGTCGAGTTCATCGAGACCGACGTGCTCGGTACGTATGTCCTGCTCGGCTGGGCGCGGGACGCCGGCGCCCGTCTGGTCCAGGTCTCCACCGACGAGGTCTACGGCGACGTTCCGGAGGGGCGGAGCGCGCGCGAGGACGATCCGCTCTCGCCCTCGAGCCCCTACTCGGCGTCGAAGGCGGGCGGCGACCTGCAGGTGCTGGCCGGCGTGCGCACGTACGGAGTCGACGCCTGCGTCACCCGGGGGGCGAACACGTACGGGCCGAACCAGTATCCGGAGAAGCTGATCCCGCTCTTCGTCACCAACGCGCTCGACGGCGAGCCGCTCCCGGTCTACGGCGACGGCCGCCAGCGGCGCGAGTGGCTGCACGTCGAGGACCACTGCGCGGCGGTCGAGCTCGTCCTCCGCGAAGGTGCAGCCGGCGAGGTCTACAACGTCGGCGGCGAGGAGCGCGAGAACCTCGAGCTCACCGGCCGGATCCTGGAGCTGACGGGCGCCGGTCCCGATCTGATCCGCCACGTCGAGGATCGTCCCGGGCACGACCGCCGCTACTCGCTCGACGACTCCAAGGTGCGCGACCTGGGCTGGGCGCCGGCCCACGCGATCGGCGAGACCGGCCTGGCCGAGACGGTCGAGTGGTACCGCGCCAACCGGGCCTGGTGGGAGCCGATCAAGTCGGGCTCGTACCGCGCGTACTACGAGCAGCAGTACGCCGCCCGTCTCCGGCTCTAGTCCTTCGGCTTCTTTTCGCGGCCCTTGCCGCGCCCGTGCCCATGGTCTCCGTGGTCGCCTTTCCCGGTCGGCTTGTCGGCGGATGTGCTCGGGACCACGGCTGCAACGGGTCGGGCTGGAGGAGTCGCCGGCGTGGTCGTCACCGTCCGGATCACAAGCGCCGGCGGCGAGGACTTGCCCCGGTGCACCGAGAGCCCCACTGCGAGCCCCGCTGCGAGCGCACCGAGCACGAGCACCGGCACGAGTAGGACCGGTGCACGTCTGCGGCGGCGTACGACCACAGTCGGTTGCTCGTCCGCCGTGAGGGCCGACTGCAGGGCGGCCACGAGCTCGAGGCACGATTCGTACCGATCGGCCGGGTCAACGGCAAGCGCCCGCGCGAACACCGCGTTCGCGGCCGGCGGGAGCGCTCTCGACGGGTTCGCGTGTGGGCTGGAACCGGTGAGGAGCTCGAAGGCCACGACTGCCAGCGCGTAGAGATCGGAGGCAGCGGTGGCGCGAGCCCCTGATTGCTGCTCCGGCGCGAGGTAGCCGGCTGTGCCAAGCACGGCGCCGGCTTGCGTGTTCGACTCCAACCCGTCGGTCCGGGCGATGCCGAAATCCGCCACGTGTAGGTTCCCGCTGCCATCGAGCAGGAGGTTCGCGGGCTTGACGTCTCGCTGCACGACACCGTGCGCATGCGCGGAGTCGAGCGCACGCGCCGCCTGCTCGAGCCAGAGCAGCGCCTGCGACCGGGATACGTGCCCGTTGCCGAGCTTCTCGGCCAGCGAGCCGCCGGCCAGGTACTCCATGACGAGGAACGGTCGGCCGTCGCGCTCGCCGACGTCGTAGATCGAGACCGTGTGCGGCTCGCCGGAGAGCCGTGCCGCGGCGAGCGCCTCGCGAAGGAACCGCGCGCGGAGGTCCTCGTCTTCGGTTGCGTGCTCCGTGAGCACCTTCACGGCCACGTCGCGGCCCAGCGCCGTGTCGGTCGCCCGGTAGATCTCCGCCATTCCGCCGCGTCCGAGCAGGCGTATGTCCCGATAGCGGGCAAGGAGCTGCGGCGCTCCGGTGTGCACACCACCTCACTTGCCGCGTCGCGGCCCGGCCAAACCGGCTCCACACTTTCTTAACGCCACGAAAGGCTTCTGGCGCATGAGCTAGCCTGAGATGCCCGGCCGCCCGCCGGCTGCCGATGTCCAGACGTCGATTCCTGCTTGCGCTCGCCGCCGTGGCCGTCGTGATCGGCACGACCGGTGCTGCGGCGCAGACGGCGGAGACCGTCACCGCCACCGCCTTCGTGATCACCGGCCGCGGCTGGGGCCACGGCGTCGGGATGAGCCAGTGGGGTGCGTACGGCTATGCCGAGCACGGCGTCGCCTACGGGAAGATCCTCGCCCACTACTACCCGGGGACGAAGCTTGCGCAGACTCCGGTCGCGCGGATCAAGGTGTTGCTGATCGAGCAGGCGCACACGCTCGTCGTCTCGTCACCCGACCCCTTCCGAGTCAGGGACGGCGCGGGTGTCGAGCACGACCTGGCGGCGGGGAACTACAAGCTCGACGCCGGCCTGAGGCTGGCACTCGATCCCGCGAAGCCGCCGCAGCCGCTGCCGGGCCCGCTCACGTTCCAGCCGGGGAAGAGCCCTCTCTGGCTCGCCCATCCGTACCGCGGCACGCTCCTCGTCAGCGCGGCCGGCAAGACGCTCTCGGTCGTGAACACGGTCGCGATCGAGGGGTACGTACGGGGAGTCGTGTCGAGCGAGATGCCGCACGACTGGCCGCTCGAGGCGGTGAAGGCCCAGGCGGTGGCGGCAAGGTCGTACGCGCTCTCCCATCGCCGCGGCGGCGCCTTCGACGTCTACAACGACACCCGCGACCAGGTGTACGGCGGCATCCTCGCCGAGACCCCCGTCGGCGACGAGGCGGTCGCCGAGACGAAGCGCCAGGTGCTCCTCTACGCCGGCAAGGTTGCGAGCACCTACTTCTTCTCCAGCTCCGGTGGCCGGACGGCGTCGATCACCGACGTCTTCGCGCACGCGAAGCCGACCCGGTACCTCGTCTCGGTGCCAGACCCGTATGACACCGCCTCGCCGTACCACACGTGGGGCCCGGTGACCGTCCCGGCGGCGACCGTGGGCAAGGAGCTCGGCGTTCCCGGCGTCGCCGACCTTCGACCCGTCCCTGCCGCCGGGCGCGCGAGGTCCGTGCTTGCGATCGGCCGCGACGGCGACGTCACGCTCGCCGCCGGAGACGTCAGGCGGGCGCTCGGGCTTCGCTCCACCTGGATCACGGTCGGGGTGCTGTCCCTCTCCCGCCCGGTCGGCGAGGTCTCGCCCGGGACGACGGTGACGCTCACCGGCCGGGCCGACCGCGTCGCCGACGCCTCGCTCGAGCAGCGCGTGACCGGCTCCGACTGGCAGCCGGGCCCCGCGCTCGCCAAAGAGTCGGACGGCTCGTTCTCGGTCGCGGTCGCTCCCACGGCGACGACCCAGTTTCGCCTCGCCGCCGGCACGATCCGTAGCCCCGTCCTCCGCGTCGTCGTCGCGCCACCGTGATCAGGCGGCTCTCCCTCGCGGCCGGGCTCGCCCTGCTGGTCGTGCCGGCGGTCGCTGCGGGCTTCGCGACCTTCTCCCCCTCCGACCCGCTGGCCGCCAGGCAGTGGTACCTGCCCTCGATCCACGCCTTCGACTACTGGACCGACCCGCCGACGACGCTGACGCCAGTGCGGGTCGCGATCGTCGACTCGGGGCTGGACGTCGACCATCCCGAGTTCGCCGGGCGGGTCGTGCTCCAGCGCAGCTTCATCGGGGGTGACGTCCTCGACCGCGAAGGCCACGGGACCTTCGTCGCCGGGATCATCGCCGCAGCGCTCGGCAACGGACAGGGGATCGCGGGAATCGCGTTCACCGCCCAGCTGATGATCGCGAAGGTGGTCCGGTCGGACGGGACGATTCCGCCGGCGGCGGAGGCGAAGGCGATCCGGTGGGCGGCCGACAACGGGGCCCGGGTGATCAACCTCAGCCTCGGCGGCCTCCGGGACCCGCGGGACCGTCGGCGGGACACGTACTCGCCGGTCGAGCAGGAGGCGGTCGAGTACGCATACGCCCACGGAGCGGTGCTCGTCGCGGCCGTGGGGAACGGCGACCAGGCGCCGACGGCGCCGTGGGACTTCGCCAGCTACCCGGCTGCGCTGCCGCACGTGATCGGCGTCAGCGCACTCGCCCAGGACGGCTCGGTACCGGCGTTCTCGAATCGAGACCAGAACTTCAACGACATCGCCGCGCCCGGGGTCGGGATCGTCTCGACGCTGCCGCGTTCGATCACCGCCGCGCGTCCGAGCTGCGTCGACCAGGGCTACTCGATCTGCGGGCCGCCCGATTTCCGCCAGGCGGACGGCACCTCGTACGCCGCCGCCCAGGTCTCGGCCGCGGCCGCGCTCCTGATCGCGGTTCGGCCCTCGCTCTCCGCCGACCAGGTGTCGTGGCTGCTGGAACGCTCGGCAACCGACGTCAGCGCCGCGACCGGCTGTGCACGCTGCCTGCTGCAGCGGGATCCGTACAGCGGCTGGGGGGAGCTCAACGTCGGCGCCGCCCTGAAGGCGCTCGCCGGTCCGATCCCGCCGCCGGACCGCTACGAGGGGAACGACGACGCCGGGGCGAGGGCGTTCAAGCTCTACGGCAGCTCGATCGACGTCGCCGCGACGCTCGACTTCTGGGACGACCAGATCGACGTGTACAAGGTGCGCCTGCGCAGGGGCCAGACGGTGGCGGTCTCGCTCAGGGGCCCGATCGGAACCGACGCGAACCTCGTCCTCTGGAAGCCGGGAACCATCGAGGTCGAGGGGCTGTCCCCGGCGCTGCAGGCGCGCCGCGTCACCCAGTCCGTCCGGGTCGGCCCGAACGAGCACCTCCTGCACCGGGCGCGGCAGAACGGCTGGTACTACGTCGAGGTCAAGCTGGCCACGCCCGGCTCCGGGCAGTACCGGCTGCACATCTCCAAGAGCCGCCGTTGACTCGAGCGCTCCGGGTCGGCGTGCAGCTGCCCGAGGTGGAGCGCGAGGTCCGGTGGCCGGAGTACGCCACGATGGCGTGCGCCGCCGAGGAGGCCGGCTTCGACTCGATCTGGCTCGGCGACCACCTGCTGTACCGGGACGACGGCAGGCCCGAACGCGGGCCGTGGGAGGTCTGGACGCTGCTCGCCGGCCTCGCCGCGGTGACGGAGCGCGTCCGGCTCGGCCCGCTCGTCGCGTGCGCAAGCTTCCACCCGCCGGGCCTGCTCGCGAAGATGGCCGCGACGGTCGCCGAAATGAGCGCCGGCAGGCTCGTGCTCGGCCTCGGGGCGGGGTGGAACGAGGTCGAGTACCGGGCCTTCGGGCTTCCCTACGACCACCGCGTGTCGCGCTTCGAGGAGTCGTTCGAGGTCGTTCGGCGGTTGCTCGCCGGCGAGCGGGTGACGCTCGCGGGCCGCTTCTGGCAGGCGGACGACGCCGTCCTGCTACCCCGGCCGGCGGGTCGGGTGCCGCTGATGGTCGGCTCGAACGGTGAGCGGATGCTGTCGATCACGCTCCCCCACGTCGACGGGTGGAACACGTGGTATGCGGACTACGGGAACACGCCCGACGGCTTCGCGGCGCTGAATGCCCGCATTACCGCCGCTGCGGAGCGCGCCGGGCGCGATCCGGGAGAGATCGCGCGGAGCGCGTGCGTCCTGGTCGAGCTCGAGCCGGGTGCCGTCGAGCGGCCCCATTCCGACCCCGGCGCGATCCCGGTCGGCGGAAGCGAGGGAGAGGTCGCCCGCCACCTGACCGATCTGGCCGAGTCCGGGGCGGACGAGGCGATCCTGATCCTCCGGCCGATCACCGAGCGCTCGATCCGCAACCTCGCCGGGGCGCTCGCCCGCCTGCGCCGCTAGCTGCGCAGCTCGTCGTCGGGGACGGCGCGAATCGCCTTCGCCGGATTGCCGTACACGATCGTCCGCGGCTGGACGTCCTTCGTCACCACCGCGCCCGCGCCGACGAACGCGTCCTCCCCGATCTCGATCCCGGGGCAGAGGATCGCGCCCCCGCCGACCCGGGCACCACGCCTGATCGTCGGCCCCCTGATCAGCTCGTGCCGGCGCTCGGTGCGGCCCATGTAGTTGTCGTTGGTGGTGACCACGCACGGCGCGATGAAGACGTCTTCCTCGATCGTCGAGTACGCCGTGATGTACGCGTCCGCCTGGATCTTCGTCAGCGCACCGACCGTGGTGTCGTTCTCGACCAGGGAGCCGCGTCCGACGACGACGTCGTCGCCAAGGGTCACCCGCTCGCGGACGCAGGCCTGGTCGCCGACGATCACCCGCGCGCCGATCCGGGTGCCGGCGAAGACGATCGCCCCGGTGGAGACGACCGTTCCGTCGCCGAGCTCCGCCGGGGGCAGGTCCTCGCGCCTCGCCGTCGAGCGCGGCGAGAGGACGGGCTGCTTGCCGACGACCGCGTACTCGAGCACGCGCACGCCCTCCCCGAGCACGGTGCCCGGGTGGACGACCGCGGTCGGATGGACGTCGGCGCTAGGCACGGAGCGAGTCGGTCAGCCGCTCGAGCGCGCGCACGACCATCGCGCCGTCGCGGGCCACCTTCTGCCGGTCGCCGTCCCCGTCGACGAGGCGGAGGAAGTGCTCGCACTCCAGCCGCAGCGGCTCCGAGGTCCCGATCTTGGGGATGAAGATGTCGCCGCTCCGGGTCTGCCATTCGCCATAGGTCTCCGCGTGCTTCCACGGCGCCTTGTCGTAGATCGTCACCTTCCGCTCCAGCTCCATGTCGTCGAAGACCGCCATCCGGTCCCGGCCGACCACGGTCATCCGGCGCATCTTGTGGGGGTCGAGCCAGGAGAGATGCATGTGGGCGATCTTCCCGGACGGAAAGCGCAGGTAGCAGAAGACGACGTCCTCGACGCCCTCCGTGAGGAAGTCGCGGCCGTGCGCGATCGCCGCGTCCGGCTCCTCGTCGAGCAGGTAGAGGATCACGGAGAGGTCGTGGACGCCCAGCGACCACAGCGCGTTCTCGTTCGTGCGCACGATCCCCAGGTTCTGCCGGTTGCCGTAGACGCACAGCACGTCGCCGAGCTCGCCGGCGTCGATCAGCTCCTTCAGCTTCTGGACGCCGGGGTGGTAGAGGAGCAGGTGGCCGGGCATGAGGACGAGGTCGCATTCGGCGGCGACCGTGACGAGCTCGTCCATCTCGGCCGCGCGCATCGCCGGGGGTTTCTCGACCAGGACGGACTTGCCTGCAGCCAGGGCGTTGCGGGCCAGCTCGTAGTGTGTGGGCACGGGCGTTGCAACGACCACCGCGTCCAGGCTGTCGTCTGCGAGCATTTCGTCGAACTCCGAAGCGGCTGTTGCCTGCGGATACCGGCCGGCGAACGCCGCCAGGCGGTCCGGGTCCGCGTCGCAGATCCAGGCCAGCTCGGCCAGCTCGTCGAAGTTGCGCGCGAGGTTCGGGCCCCAGTAGCCGAGCCCGGCCACCCCGACGCGGGTCACAGCTTCCAGACCTTTCCGTTCGCGGTGCCGGCCCGGCCCGTCGCGTTGCGGAAGTCGACGACGAGCTGCGCCTCCTCGACGAGACGGTCGTAGTCGACGGTCGAGTGGTCGGTGACGATCACGACGCAGTCGTAGGCGCGGGGCTCGAGCGGGACCGAGCTCAGTCCTTCCTCGGGGAGCTCGGGCACGAAGGGGTCGTGGTACGAGACGTCTGCTCCGGCGGTCAGCATCAGCTCGATGATCTTCAGCGCAGGCGACTCGCGCATGTCGCCGATGTCCGGCTTGTAGGAGACGCCGAGGACGAGCACCCTCGAGCCGGCCAGCGACTTCCCCGCCCCGTGGTTCAGCGCCTGGGAGATCAGCGAGCGGCAGTAGTAGGGCATCGACTGGTTGACCTTCCCGGCGAGCTCGATGAACTCGGTCGTGAAGTCGTACTCGCGAGCCTTCCAGGTCAGGTAGAACGGGTCGATCGGGATGCAGTGCCCGCCCAGGCCGGGGCCCGGCCGGAAGCTCATGAACCCGAACGGCTTGGTCGCGGCCGCGTCGACGACCTCCCAGATGTCGATCTTCATCCGGCCGCAGAGCCGCGCGAGCTCGTTGACGAGCGCGATGTTCACCGAGCGGAAGATGTTCTCGAGCAGCTTCGTCAGCTCCGCCGCCTCCGGCGAGGTGAGCTCGATCACCTGGTCGACCGCTCCGCGGTAGACGGCCGCCGCCGCCTCCGTGCAGGCGGGCGTGACCCCGCCGACCACCTTCGGCGTCGTCTTCGTCGACCAGTCCGAGCGCCCCGGGTCGACCCGCTCGGGGGAGAAGGCGAGATGGAAGTCCTCGCCCGCCTTCAGGCCGCTCCCCTCCTCGAGAATCGGCTGGACGAGCTCGCGGGTCGTGCCCGGGTAGGTGGTCGACTCGAGCACGACGACGTGCTCGGCGCGAAGCCGCTTCGCGATGCCGCGCGCGGCCGACTCGACGATCGACAAGTCGGGCTCGCGCTGCCTGGAGAGCGGGGTCGGCAGCGCGATCAGGATCGCGTCGACGTCCCGCAGCACGTCGTAGTCGGTGGTCGCGGAGAGCCGCCCGGCGGACACGTGGCCGGCGAGCGTCTCCGACGGGACGTCCTGGATGTAGCTCTCGCCGCTGTTCAGCTGCGCGACGCGGCCCTCGTCGACGTCGACGAGCACGACGCTCTTCCCGGCCGCGGCGAAGACGTCGGCGAGCGGGACGCCGACGTAGCCGGCGCCGACGACTGCGATCTCCGGGGTCATGGCGGAGGAAGGGTACTCGTAAGGGTCTGGGCGACCCTGGCGGAGGCGTGACCGTCGCCGTACAGCTGCGGTCGGGCCTGCGGCATCGCCGCCGCACCGACCGCGTCGACCAGCCGATCCGGGTCGTCGTCGACGAGTACGTTGGCGCCCGCCTCCACGGTGTCGACCCACTCCGTCGACGGTCGCGCCGTGACGCAGGGGACGCCGTACCAGTACGCCTCCTTCTGCAGCCCGCCCGAGTCGGTGACGATCACCCGCGCCTGCGAGGCGAGCGCGGCGAAGTCGAGGTAGCCGAGCGGCTCGACCAGCCGGACGTGTCCCAGGGACAGTCCCTGTGTCTGAATTGCAACGCGCGTTCGGGGATGGGCCGGGAAGACGACCGGCTCCTCGAGCCGCGACAACCCGTCGATCAACCGCCCGAGCCGCGGCTGGGCCACGTTCGCCTCTCGGTGCAGCGTTGCCACGACGTAGCGCCCCGGCTCGAGGCCGCAACGCTGCAGGATCGCCGATCGCTCCCGCGCGATCGGCGCCAGCCGGAAGCACGCATCCGCCATCACGTCGCCGACGACCTCGATCCGTCCGGCGACCCCCTCGCCCTCGAGGATCGTGCGCGACCGCTCGTCCGGTGCGAGCAGGAGCTGCCCGAGCCGGTCCGACTCGATCCGGTTGTGCTCCTCCGGCATCGAGAGGTCGTAGCTGCGCAGGCCCGCCTCGACGTGCGCGAGCGGCACGCCCGCCTCGGCCGACGCCCGAGCGCCGCCGAGCGTCGAGTTCGTGTCGCCGTAGACGAGCACCCAGTCCGGCTGCTCGGCTCCGATCGCCTCGAGCAGGCCGGGCCGCAGCGCGGCGAGCATCTCGTCGCGAGGGAGGCCGCCGACGTCGAGCCGGTAGCGGGGCTCGGCCAGCCCGAGCTCGTCGAAGAACACCTGCGAGAGCTCGCGGTCGTAGTGCTGCCCGCTGTGGAGCACCACCTCCTCGATCGACGCCGCCCGGAGGGCCTCCGAGACCGGCCCGGACTTGATGAACTGCGGCCGGTTGCCCACGACTGAGAGCACTTTCACTCGGGCTACACTACGCAGCCCGCGGGCCGTTAGCTCAGCTGGTAGAGCAGGGGACTCTTAATCCCAAGGTCGAAGGTTCGAATCCTTCACGGCCCATC
>CAWIKS010000007.1:0-266558 GCA_963836685.1 uncultured Actinomycetes bacterium | reverse complement strand
CAACGTCCGCGACGACGACGGCCGCAGGTTGTGGACGGTTGGTAAAGACCGGCGGCACGGCGGGAACAAGGTCGACGCCTGCATGGCCGCGATCATTTCCTGGGAGGCCCGCCGCGACGCGATCGAGGCTGGCGAGCGGGCGCGGAAGCACTACAGGACGTTCACATTCTGAGATGGGGCGGCTGCGTGGATTCCTCGCCGTCTGCCCGACGCCCGGATGCCCCGAACTCGTCGAGGCCGGCGCCGGACTGTGCGACGAGTGCGAGGCCGAGCGGCAACGCCGCGTCGACTCCCGCCGGCCGAGCTCACGCGAGCGTGGCTACGGCGAGCGCTGGCGCGCCGTGGCCCGCGCCTACCTCCACTCGCACCCGTTCTGCGAGTGCGGGCCCACTGCTGCCCGAACGGCTGCCGCCGGCCGTCCCGGCAAGTCGACCACATCGACGGGCTGGGGCCGAACGGCCCGCGCGGCTACGACCCGACCAACCTGCAAGCGCTCGCGGTCGAGTGTCACTCGCGCAAGACCGTGCGCGAGCAGGGCGGGTTCGGGCGGGTCAGGCAATGACGCAGCGCCGCTTGCTGGCGAGCTACCGGACGATGTTCGGGCAGGCGCAACCCGAGACAGCGCGGCCGGTGGACGGCACGGTTCGAGTCGGCTGTGCGTTTGCTCCTGGTCGGCGCGCGGGACGTTCGAGGAGGCGCGGCGGGCGTTCCAGGAGCACGTTTGCGATTCGCCGAAGGCTACGCCACGGGCTGCAGGAACTCAGCGCAGCCGGGGCACGCGTTGATGGTGACCATGCAGCCGGGGATGTTGCCGGCGATCTCGTTGAACTCGGCCGACTCAGCGCCGCAGAGATCGCACTCGTTTGGCCAGAGGTTCACTCCTAGCTGAGCCTCGCCACCCTGTTTGAGGCACTCGACGCACTTCCAGATGCCGGAGCTCAGCACAGCTACCGACCGGATTTCCGTCACATTCGGATCCGCGGCGCGAAGGTGCCGACACCAATTGCGGCGTGGCACCGATTCCTTCAGTGACGTGAGGATGCTCAGCAGCCACGCAGTACGCCGGTCAGGATCGTCGCCAAGAGCCACCCTCTGCGCGTCCGGCTCGATCGACGCCGCGGACTTAGCGACCTTCTCCGTGAGATCGGCGATCTGCTCGTTTGCCTTCGCCGCCGCTGACGACGCAGGCGTGCGCCTAAACTCCTCGATCGCCTCTGCGGGTACTCCGCCAGCCTTCTTGATCCGCTCGAGGAGCTCGTGCGGGCCGATCAGGTTCCGTTTCGGCGGCTCGCGCTTCGTACGCTCGCTTGGGCGCCCAGCTCTGCTCATGGCGAGCCGAGTGTAGTCCCCGCGCGTTACGCAGTAAGGCCGGATCGCGGACGTTCCTTGGCGCGCGCCGATCTCGCTGCTAGCGTCCTAGTTGAGCCGTCGCCCCGACGGATCGCCTGCATCGTGAACGTCGCCCGCGCCCGCCCCGCCCGGCGGGCGTTGGCATCTGAAGAGTCGACCGCCGAGCACGGCGCTACTATCGAGACACGATGCACGGGCGAAATCACAAGGGGCGGCAGCGGTGGCCGATGCAGCACTAGCCGCGGGACTGGCGATCACTTGGAACGGCCGCGGCTCGTTCATGCACAGCGGCGGGACGTTCGAGGAGGCGCTCGCGTTCGCCGATGAGGCGTGCCGGTTTCGAAGCCGCAGGACGCGGGGGAGGGCGCGGAGGGCGTTGTGGAGGTCGACCGGGGATGTTCGTTTCGCCTCGCTGAGGGTTCGTGCTCGGCCGCGTGCGTGGCGGTCGCCGCGGGTGCGTCGCGGTTGTCGTGGTGCTCGTTCGCCGGGTCGAAGTACCAGCGACGACGACCCCGAACCATCTGACCTAACCCGCCCCGTCGCCGATGAGGGGCGGCAGTGAGCCTCACCCCGCGCGAGAACGCCCTCCTCTCGGTCGAGCTCGATGGCCTCGCCGAGACCTTCTGCTCGCTCTGCGGGAGGCCGTCCGCGGAGAACATCTGCCCGCCGTGCCTGCACGGTCGCGAAGGAAGTCCGTTCCCGGTCGACGCACCCGCCGAGTCCGTGGGCATGTCGAGCTCGGCCGCCGAACCGTTCCACCTCCGTGACCTGACAGCACCCGGGCTGATGCGTCTCCCCGAGCCGACCGAGGACGCGCTGCTACTCGGCCCGCTCGTAATCCGGGGCGGACGGACGATCATCGTCGGCGACACCGGGCACGGCAAGACCGCGCTGAGCGCCCAGATCGTCGCCGCGATCCTCACCGGCAGTGAAGCGCTCGGCTACCAGGGCGCCCGAGCCGGCCCGGCGCTGATCCTCGACCTCGAGCAAGGCCTCCGCACGATCAAAAGGGTTCTGCGCGAAGCCGGCCTCGACGACCGAACCGACTTGATCTACGTGCCCTGCCCCGACGGGCTCGCGCTCGACACCAGGGACGAGCACCTTGCCGAGCTCGACCGCGTGATCGGCGAACACCGGCCGGCGGTCGTCTGTCTCGACCCCTGGTACAAGGCGCACCGGGCCGACGCGAACGAGGAACGGGCCGTCGTCGACCTCATGCGCATCCTCGACGCGCTCCGCGTCCGCTACGGGTTCGCGCTGATCCTGCCCGCGCACCCCCGAAAAGACCCGACCTCCAATGGGGCACGTCGGTTGACTTTGCACGACGTCGCCGGCTCCGGCGCGCTGACAAGGGGCGTCGAAGTGGTCGTCGCGATCGAGCGGCTCTCGCACGGGTACGCACGGCTTCGCATTCTCAAGGACCGCGACGGCGATCTCCCCGTCGGCGAGGCCTGGCCGCTGATCTTCACCCGCGGCGAAGGCTTCCGGCTCGACCCGAAAGAAGAGCAGACCACCGAGGAGCTCGAGCAGCGCATCCTCAGCGACGAGTCGAGGGAGTGGCGCACGTCCAAGGAGTGGTCGGCCGAGCTCTCGGTTCAGCACATGCGAGCGAAGCGACTGCTCGAGCAGCTCGCCGAAACCGGCCGCGTCCAGGCGATGGTCGGACCGCCCGGAAGATCGCCACGCGCACACTGCTACAGAACTGCTCCCGCGGGTGGGAGCAGTCGGGAGCAGTAGCTCCGTCGCTACTGGATGCCGACACTGCTCCACTGCTCCCGACGTCTATAGGAGACGTCGGAGCGGGAGCAGTAGGCGGCACTGCTCCCAGCTCGGGAGCAGTCGACGAGGCCGAAGTGGTTCGGCTCGAGGCTCTCGCCGAGGAGCTAGGACTGTGACTCCGGCGCTGATCGTTCGCCTAGCGCTCGAATCTCCAGCGTCGGTCTACCTCGATTGTCGCAACGATGGCGAAGAGGCGCGGCTGCTCGACTGGCTATCTGCGCACGAGGAATACGCGGATCTCGTCGCGCGGGTGCTCGAGCTCGCCGGCCGGGAGCGGCGGGCAGCGTGACCGACCATCGGCTCGCCGAAGAGTTCTGCGACCGCTGCGGGAATCACCCGGCGGCCGTCCGGCGTGAATTTGCCTACGTCTGCGTCGGGTGCGCGGAGTACCTCGCTCGCTCTCACTCTGGCTTCCTCGTCGGAGGCGATCTTCGCGCACAGCGGCGGGCGGAGTACCTGATCGCGCGCCTTGAGCGCGAAATTCGACGAGGCGCTCGGGGCCGCGTGACTGCGCTCGCCATCGCCGCGGTCGACGTTCCCGCGGTCGAGTACCTGGCGCCCGTCGTCGAGCTCCGCCCGCGATGCCGCCGCAACCGTCACGTCGTCGTCGAGCTCGTCTGCGCCCGGTGCTCGGCGACGTTCGGCGCGAAGCAACGCCGCGGACCTACTGCTCGAGCCCGTGCCGGCAGGCCGCCTACCGAGCCCGGCGAGCGAACGGAGGACCGCCTGCAAATCGCGGTCGGGGCCTGACGCTCGAAGAGCTGCTCGACCGGAACGAGCACGTCCGCCGACCCGAGGACTTGGAGGCGATCCTGCGCGGGAGCGAGCGCTCAGGGATCGTCGAGCGGCACGGCGACTACTGGCGGCTGACCGACGCGGCGCGCCGAGAGTACGGCGACGCGCTCCGCGCGCTGGAGATGCCCGAGTGACACCCCTCGACCGTGAGCTCGCCCGCGCCCTCGTCGACGCGCTGCGCGACGACCCCGAGTTGCGCGGCGAGCTCCGAGACCTGCTCGCGCCCGAGGGGCCCGCGGAGGCTGCGCTGCCGTGGCTGGCGCTCGACGAGGCCGCCGCTTACCTGCGAGTGTCGGAGCGGACGCTCGAGCGGCGGATCGCGGGCGGGCGGGTGCGCTCGACGACGATCGGCCGCCGTCGGCTCCTCCACCGTGATGACCTCGACGCGCTCGCAAGAGCGGCGACGGGGGAGGGAGTAGCGTCGACCACTCCACCCCGCCGCCGCCCGGGAGTACGATAGTGGCGTCGACCACTCCCGAGGAGGGACTCAACATGCAAGGGAAGCGCGAACGAGCGCGGGATTCTCGCGGGCGTCCCGTCAAAGGCCTCTACGTCCGTGACGGCCGGTTCGTCGCGGGCCTCCAAGAGGGAGGCCGCTGGACGATGCGCACACTGGAAGCCGAATCGCTCACCGAGGCGCGCCGGGAGCGAGAGGCGCTGATCGCCGACCTGGCGTCCGGCCGTGCGGCTCCTCGGAGTGGCGTCATGTTCTCCGAGGCGTTCGCGGACTGGCAGCGCTCCCGCACCCTCTCCGGGCGCACGATCCGCGACGAGCGAGCCGTCGCTCGACGCTACCTCTCGAAGCTGCTCAACCGCCGCGTGCAGGACGTATCCGTCTCCGACGCGGCGGCCGTGCTGCACGCGAACCGCCACCTTGCCGAGTGGACGCGCGTGCACATCTACCGCATCCTCGCCGGCACCTTCGCGCACGCGCTCCGCCGCGGCGTCGTCTCCCGAAGCCCGATCGAGGGGATCTCGAAGGCGGAGCGGCCGAGACAGCGCAACAAGCGGAACGTCGCCCGGCTCGTCTCCGCCGACGCGGCCCGTCTCGTCGCTTCCGCGTCAACCGACCGGGACAAGGCCGCGGTCGGCCTCGCCGCCTACGCGGGCCTCCGGATCGGCGAGCTACGCGCGTTGCACTGGAGCGAGGTCGACTTCGACGCAAACACCGTGACCGTGCTCCGGTCCTGCAACGAGGACGGGTCGTTCAAGCAGCCGAAGTCTGCGGCGGGCGTTCGAACGGTTCCGATGCTGCCAGCGCTCCGGGAGCTGCTCGTCCCGCTCGCCCGCTTCGACGGCCTCGTGATCGCCACGCAGGACGGCAAGCCCGTCCAGGAGCGGAACCTCCGCCGCTCCCTCGACGCCGCCAAGCGCCGAGCGGGCATGGACGGCACCGAGGCGCGGCTCTCTTGGCACAGCTTGCGTCACAGCTTCGGGTCGTACCTCGCGACGGAGCTCGAGCTTCCCCCGACGACCGTGGCGCGGATCATGGGGCACGCCGATGCCGCGTTTACCTTGCGGGCGTATGCGAGGGACGCTCGCACCGATACCGACCTCACCGCCGAAGTGCTCGCTCGGGTTAGTCAGGTTTCTAGTCAGGTTTGAGTGACGCTTGCTGTCACCCCCGGTCACCCCGGACGCGCGGAAACCGCCAAGACGAGCCGTTCCCGATGACACGGGATGACCCGAAACGCCATCGCCGCACCCTTCTAAGCCGCGGGTCGGGGGTTCGAATCCTCCCAGGCGCAACGCTCCGTCGCGGGCGGCTGAGACGCTCGCTCCGCTCGCTCACGGGGGGAACGGCCGGTTTCCCCCGTGCATCCCCGATCCTCGTGTCAACCATGAGGATCGGGCGCATCCGCGAGCCGGGGATGTAATCACTTGCGTAATCACCTGAGCGGGGTGCGCGCCGACGTGGGCTGATTTCTCCTGCTACGGTCTGTCCACGCCTCCGGAGCGATAACCGGGAAGCCCTGCTAAGCGGGGCAACGCAGGCCACACCGCGAAGGGTGGATGCGGGCAAAGTCGGGCCGCGAGAGCGGTCAAGCCTTTCGAGGCAACCGGCGCGTCGTGTTCAGCACAGACGCACGGAGGCAACTTGCCCGCCGCACCGCCCGCAGAACCACAAGTCACCGTTACTCTCACCGGGCTCGAAGCTCTGGTCGAGCGCGTGGTCGAGGAGAAACTCGCCGCTGCGCTCACCATGCAGGAGCCCGAGGGCTGGTTCACATCCGCTGAGGCAGCCGCCTACCTCGGGGTCGCCCTCAGCACGATCCACGATTTGGCGTGTGACGGGGAGCTGCCCCGTCACGGCCCGAAGGGCTCTCGGCTCAGGTTCCGCCGGGCCGACCTCGACGCCTACGCACGTAGGCGTACTCGCTCGTCAACGAACGCAAATGCCTCCCGCGCGTAGAGAGTACGACGTGGCGAGGGCCATCGAGCTGCGCGAGCAGGGATGGTCGTTCAAGGACATCGGCGCTCTCCCGGAGTACGACTGCTCCGCTGCGATTCTCTCCCGCCGCTGCCGTGAGGCCGGATACGTCGGCAGAAGCGGCACGTCCGAGGCACGCGACTGGCAGAACGTCATCCTCCCGCGCGCCGCCGAGATTGTCGACTCCTACGACACGCGGGTTACGCTCCGGCAGCTTCACTACCGCCTCGTCTCCCAGGGAATCGGCGGCTACCTCAACAACGATGACGACTACAACATTCTCGCCACCCGAACTGCCAAGCTACGGCGGGAAGGCAGGTTCCCCGACCTGTCGGACAACACGCGCTCGATCCACCGCTACAGGAGCTTCGAGAGCGTCGAGCAGGCGCTCAAGGTCGCGGCGAACACCTACAACCGCGACGGGCAGGAGACGCAGGACTACCGCATCTACATCGCAGTCGAAAAGCGCGGCATCGTCGCGCAGTTGGACTCGTGGTTTACAGAGCCTTACGACATCCCCATCATCCCGACCGGCGGCTACTGCTCGACGCCTCTCTTCAAGCAGATCAATGACGACGCCCTGAGCGATGACCGTCCCTCGGTACTGCTCTACGCGGGCGACCTCGATCCATCCGGGCTCGACATCTTCCGACATTTCGTGGAGCAGTCGCTCGGGTGGCCTTACCGGGGCGGCTTTCAACCCGTCGATGTTGACTACCGCTGGCACGCCGTCAAGCACGTCGCGTTGCGTATCGGACAGGTTGAGCAGTTCAGCCTCGCGGTCAACGAGGGTAAGAAGGCCGACACACGCGCCAAGAACTTCCTCTCTCAATACAGACAACTGTTCCCCAACGAGGCCGACGAGCTAGGCGATTTCGTGGACGAGCACGGCGACCTGTTTCAGGTCGAGGTAGACGCGCTCGATCCCGACGACCTGCGGCGGCTATTCGAGGACGCGCTAGCCGAGTATCACGACGAGGAGAAGGTCGAGGCCGTGCGCGAACGCGAGGCGGAGGAGCGCGGCAGGCTCGTCTCGCTGAGTGAGGGATTGACCTAGTGGCCGGAACTGCCGACCATAGGAGTGGATACGTAAATGGCCGGGCGGCGTTGGAGCGCCCCCGGCCCGGACACGGAGGTGATGTCTCCATGTCGGTTCAGAACGGTACCAAGCCCTCTCGCCGCAAACTCGCCCGCCACCGCCAGGTGAAGGGCCATCCGAACATCCTCTGGAGCGAGCGGGCGAGTGGCAAGAAGACGTACAGCGTCCGCTACTGGGACTCGGCCGGTCGCCGGGTGATCGTGGCCGTCGGCCCTCGGCTCGACCAGGCCCTCGCCCGGCAGGCCGAGATCACCGGGAAGAAGTACAAGGGCGAGGTCGTCGGCGACGTGACGACGACCGTCGGTCAGTTGATCGACGGCTGGACGGCGGCCCGCGACGTGAAGTCCTCGACGGCCGACACGTACGACTCCATCGTGGTGAGGCGCATCCTGCCGCGTTGGAGGAACGTCCGGGCTCGCGACGTGACCCGCGCGTCGCTCACGGAGTGGCTTCGCGGTCTCCGCCGGGAGGACGGGCATGAGGGGCCACTCGGGGAAGGCACCAAGCGTCTGATCCTGGCGGTCTTCTCCGAGATCCTCTCCCATGCCGTGCACGCCGAGGTCATCGCGATCAACCCGGTCGGCACGCTGGAGCGGAAGCACCGGCCCCGTCAGGCGAAGCTCCCGCCGCGCATCCTCGGGGAGGGCGAGTACGCGAGCCTTCTCGCGGGCTGCCGGGATCGTCAGTGGCTCAAGGACATGATCGCCGTGACCCTCCATCAGGCGCTCCGGATCGGCGAGGTCGTCGCACTTCGCTGGTCGGATATCGATTGGGATGCGGGCACGCTGACGATCCGCCGGGCGGTGGACAAGCACGGGACGTTCGGGACTCCCAAGGGCGGCAAGGAGGCGACCATCCCGCTGACCGCCGAGGCGCGGAAGGTGCTCGCCCGGCTGTGGATGGCCGCCGGTCGTCCGTCGGATGGGCCGGTCTTTCGCAACGGGTTCGGCGGTTTCCGCCACTACAAGGACGTGCAGGGTGCCTTCGTGCAGGCGCGGAGGAGGGCCAGCCTCTCGACCGAGCCGAGGGAGCTTCGCTTCCACGACCTCCGACACAGCGCGATCTCACGGCTCGCGAACGCGCCGGGCGCAATCCTGCCGCAGGTGCAGCGCTTCGCCCGGCACGCGAACCTCAAGCAGACGATGGAGTACATCCACGTGATCGAGGACAACGACTGGGCCGAGCAGGCGGATGCCGCTCTGGCCGGGTTCTAGGGAGAGGAGGCAGTCATGGAGGTCACCATCAGGACGACCGTCGAGACCAACGAGCACCCGGACTTGCTGGCCTGGCGGTTGGCGGACGGTATGTCCGACCTGCTCCGGAGCTTGGACTGCGCGGTCGGGCCGCGCGGGATCTACGCGAAGGTGATCGGCGTGCCCGCGTCGGTCGTTCACCTCGACCAGGAGGTGCCCACGTAGACCAGGCTTCGGCTCAACGGTGGTTTTCTGGAGGCCCCCGAGACGGGGCCTCTGGCTATCCGGGCTCGGCCTCGCTTCCGTGCGGCCTACCCGAGCGACCGGCGGCCGCTACGTACCCTGAACCGGTGAGTCCGGCGGCGGACTGGTCTGGTCTTCCGGACTGGTGCCGGTCACGGTTCGGTCTCCGCCCGAACGGCTGAGCAGGCTCCTCGTCCTGCGCTCGACTTCGCTCGCTGCTCCCCCCGGGCCGCACCTTCCCTCGACCGCACTGCGGTTCATGCGGTCATGCGGTCTGCTTGAGCCCGCAAACGTTGAATCCACAAGGATCCAGCACCTTCCCTCGTGCGGTGCTACGAGGCGGTCATGGCTGCGTCTCAACCCCAAGCCGCCCCGTTGCTGGCGGAGTCGTGGAATGCCACCGCTTTCGTGGACACCTGAGCGCTTGGTCGGCATCGTCCGGCCTGGCAGGAAGGATCGTCCGCCATGCCAAGGGGATCGAATTTCAAGAGGCCGTATCCGTCGGAGTTTCGGCGTGAGGCGGTCGGGCTGTATCGCAGTAGCGGCCGCTCGCTGAGTGAGGTCGCTGGCGACCTCGGGATCTCGACCGAGACGCTGCGTGTCTGGGCTGCGCAGGCGGCTGTCGACGCGGGAAAGCGTGAGGGGTTGACGTCGGAGGAGCGTGCCGAGCTGCGCGAGCTGCGGCGCAAGGTGCGGATGCTCGAGCAGGAGCGGGAGATCTTGAAAAAAGCCGCGGCCTTCTTCGCGAGGGAGAGCGAGACCCGGTGAAGTGCTTTCGCTTCATCGCGGCGGAGAAGGCCGAGTACCCGATCTCGCTGCTCTGCCGTTCGCTCGGCGTCTCCCGCTCCGGCTTTCACGCGTGGGAGCGCAGGGCGCCGTCTGACCGGGACCTCGCCGATGCCTGGCTGTCGCAGCGGATCGTCGAGATCCACGCCGAGAGCCGGCAGACCTATGGCGTTCGCCGCGTCCACGCCGCTCTTCGTCACCGCGGCGTGTGCGTGAGCCGCAAGCGTGTTGAACGGTTGATGCGGCTGCGCGGGCTCTCGGGGCTGGTGCCGAAGCGTTATCGGCGCACCACGATCCGCGTCCCCGGCGTCCGGGTCGCTGACGACTTGGTCGACCGCAACTTCGTCGCCGGCGCGCCGGATCAGCTGTGGTGTGCGGACATCAAGTACGTCCGGACATGGCAGGGCTGGCTCTACCTCGGCGCGGTCATGGACCTGTACAGCCGCAGGATCGTGGGCTGGTCGATGCGGCCCGACCTCGAGGCCGAGCTCGTCGTCGACGCCCTCGAGATGGCGATCGCCCGCCGCCAGCCGAAGCCCGGACTGGTCCACCACTCCGACCAGGGGTCCCAGTACGTGTCGCTGCGCTTCGGCGAGCGCTGCCGCGAGATCGGCATCCACCGCTCGATGGGCTCGAAGGGCGACTGCTTCGACAACGCCGTCGCCGAGAGCTTCTTCGCCACCCTCGAGAAGGACCTCCTGCGCCGGCAATCGTTCGCGACACGACAGGACGCAAGGACGGCCGTCTTCGACTACATCGAGGCCTTCTACAACCCGATCAGACTCCACTCGACGCTCGGCTACCGCTCACCGATCGAATACGAGAAGATCAGAAAGGAAGCGCAAGCCGCCTAACCGACAACGTGTCCACCAAACCGGGGACGTTCCAGCCCTTGATCCCACGGTGTGTCGGCCTCGCCCTGGGGTGCGTTGCTCTCGCCGGCTGCGGCAACTCATCCGCAGAGAAGCCGACTACGACAACCAACGCTGCACGAACGGTCAAGCATGCGCCGAAGCCTAAGCCTCTATCCCTTCGCGCCCTAGTTGCGAAGGTGCGGGGTGGCGTCCTGCGGATCGAGGTCGAGAGATGCGACGAGCAGGTGCTTGGCACGGGCTTCCTGCTTGGGCGGCGGCTGGTTGCCACAGTCGAGCATGTGATCGACGGGGCGGTCGCGATTCGGCTTGTTCGTTCCGGGAAGCTGCTCGGAACGGCCACAGTGATTGGCTCTGATTCCTCGCGCGATCTTGCTCTTCTGCGAACGTCGAGGCCGATCCGCGGCTATGAGTTCTCGCTCGAAGGTCGGGCTCCAGCTCTGGGCGAGGACGTCGCTGTTCTCGGCTTCCCGCTCGGTCTTCCCCTGTCGGTCACCCGGGGCCTGGTCAGCGGCTCCGACCGGACAATCCCGATCCAAGGGATCAAGCGTCGCAAGCTCGTTCAGACCGATGCGGCGGTGAACCCCGGAAACAGCGGTGGGCCACTGATCTCACTCGACAGCGCCAAGGTGGTCGGACTCGTCGACATCGGAACGACAGAGGCGAACGGGCTCGCCTTCGCGGTCAGCTCCCAGATCGCCAAGCCACTGCTCCAGGCGTGGGGTCTGTCGCCGCAACCAATTGCTGCCCCATCCTGTAACCAGACTCCAGCCCCTCAACAGGCCTCCCCGGCCCCGGCCCCGACGACCGGAACCGGGAACGCCGCAACCTACGCTGGTCACGACTACACGATCCTGTATCCGGCCTCCTGGTACGTCGCAGCTGACGAAGTACAGAAGAGCGGCTACACCGACACAACGATCCAGGCCCCGCAAGATCCGCGCGTTCTGCTTCGCATCGATGTAAGCCAGTCGCCGCCGGCAGCCGTACTCGCGGCGGCGTTGCCTGTCGTGCAGGCTCTACGACGGCAGGCGGGCTACCAGGAACTCGCCCTTGAGCGGACAACCTTCAATGGGTACAACGCCGTCTATTGGGAGTTCCGCGTCCAAGAGAAAGGCGTTCTCCTGCACAAGGTGGACGTCTTCCTCATCAACAACCACGGCGAAGGCGTCGCCATCCTTACGCAAGCACCGGATGTGACGTACAGCTCCGTCGCTAGCGCCTTCGAGGCGATCCGCGCCTCTTACTCCGAGACCGGCTAAACCAGTCCCTTGGAAGGTGGAGGGCGAGTCACACTAGGGCCAGATATGGCTGTTTGGGTTTAGGTCGAGTGTCCCGCTTGGGAGGCCTCGTCCCGCTGTCGCTGCTGCGCCGGCGGGGGACGGGCCTGACATGGGCTTCGGAGCGGGTTGAGCCACGTCTTGTAAGTGGTTTGGTTAAGCGGAATCCGAGCTGTCGGCGATGTCGGGCGCGCGCTTGGGGCAGGCGTCAGAGTGCCGACACGAGACCGACAGTGTCGACCCCGAGAGCGCAGTCGATGCATTCCTCGAGGTCGATGATGAGGATGCGCTCGAACTCGTGGATGCAGTCGACCGGGCAGACGTCGACGCAGGAGCGATCTTTGATGTCGATGCAGGGCGCGGCGATGATGTACGTCATCGCCGAGCTCCTCCCTGAATGGGGCCGCGCCTCGGGCTCGCCCCGTTTCCGAGTGTCTTCGTGACCTTGTGCAGGCCCTCGACGAGGCGGTCGATCTCTTCGGGGATCGTGTACAGGTAGAAGCTCGCCCGGTTCGTGGCGGCGACGCCCAGTCGGGCCATCAGCGGCTGGCAGCAGTGGTGTCCGGCGCGGATCGCGACGCCCTCCCAGTCGAGGATCTGCGCGACGTCGTGCGGATGGACGCCCTCGAGGTCGAAGGAGACGATCCCCGCACGCCGCTCCGCTGGCGGCCCGAAGACGTGCAGCCCGGGCACGTCGGCCAGGCGCTCGAGCGCGTAGGCGGTGAGGGTGTCCTCGTGCTCTTCGATTGCCTCGATGCCGATCTGGTTCAGGTAGTCGATCGCGGCGCCCATTCCGACTGCCTCGGCGATCGGCGGCGTGCCGGCCTCGAACTTGTACGGAAGCTCGTTCCAGGTCGTCTCCTCGACCGTGACCTTGTGGATCATCTCGCCGCCGAAGTTGAAGGGCGGCATCTGCTCGAGCAGCTGGGCGCGGCCCCAGAGCACGCCCAAGCGATTGAAGCGTGTCCGTGTGGACCAGCCGCCGCTCGTGCTGACGTATCACGGTGTCGAGCCCGGGCCGCGTAGCCCGTTCGCGATCTCGCCCGGGCGGCTGCAGGAGGAGCTCACGCTGGTCCGCGCCGCCGGGTACCACACGATCGGCGCGGACCGATTCCTCGCGTGGCTACACGGCCGCGCGCACCTGCCGCCCAGGGCCGTCCTCGTCACCTTCGACGACGGCCTCGCGGCCACGTGGCGCTACGCCGACCCGATCCTGAAGGCGCTCAACTTCCGCGCCGTCGCGTTCCTGATCACAGGGCACGTCGACCGCGGCTCCTTCTATCTCACCTCGGCCGAGATCCGGCGGATGGCCGGCAGCGGTCGCTGGAGCTTCGGTGCGCACACCGCGCGCGGGCACACCTACATCTCCACCGGCCCTGGGCATGCGCCGGAGGCGTTTCTGGTCGGCCGGCGCTGGCTCCCGGCCCGTGGCCGTCCCGAGACGGACGCGGAGTTCGCCCGCCGCATCCAGGCCGACACACGCGAGAGCCTGCGCTGGTTCGCATCCCACAGCCTGCCGCGGCCCCGGCTCTTCGCCTATCCGTTCTCAGCCGCGACCTCGTCCGACGTGCGGGCGACGCGCATCAGCGTCGACCTCCTCTCGCGGACGTTCGCCGCGCGGTTCCTCGACGACAGCCGGGGCAGCATGACGACACCCGCGCAGCACCACCGGCGGATCTTCCGCCGGCTCGACGTCCTCGGGACCTATTCGCTCGGCCGCTTCGTCTCGGAGGTGACGGCGGCGACGCCGATTCGCCCCTCGGCCACCCGGCCGCTGACCTCCGGCCTCTGGACGCGGGACTCGGGCGCGGGCGATATCACCGTCCATCCGTCCGGTCTGCTGCTCGAGCCGCAGGGCAAGACGTGGCTCGCAGCGTCACTCGCCCCGACACGGACGCTCGCCTGGCGCACATACGACGTCTCCGTGCGTTCAGCGCCGCTCGAGGGCACGACCGCGGCAGGTATCTCCGTCCCCGGCGAGGCCGGGGCGCCAGTGTCCGTCGCCGTGAGTCGAACCTGGTTCGAGGTGAGGGCCGGGCCCGATCGGGCGGTGATCGTTCAAGGACCAGTCCATCCCCGCAACGAGCATTGGCTACGGGTCAGCCGCAGCCCCAGCGGCGTGCAGATCGCGGTCGACGCAGTCGACGTGGCCAACGTTCCCGCCGGCCGCGCACTCGGCGGGCCGTCCCTCTTCGCGGACGCCACTCCGGGCACGCGCGTCCAGTTCACCCAGATCAGGGTACGCTGAGCGAGCCGCGGGCCACGCCGCGGCGCAGAGCCCGGAAGCCGCCCCGGAAAGCGGCGACAGACTGCGACGTCGCGTCGATGCGGGTGTTGAGCCGCTTGGAGACATCGAACCAGACGAAGCCGCGCACCGCAGGTGAGCCGTCAAGGACGCGCAGGAAGTCGCGGATCCACGCCGCCTCCCGGCCGTGGTCGTGCACGGTCGCGACCTCGCCGAGGACGATCGGGCGGCCGGACAGACCAAGGAGCGTGCGAAGTCCGGCGCCGAAGATCTCGGCGAAGGAACGCCAACGCTGGCCCGGCCGAGCGCGGCCGAAGTTGTAGCCGTCCAGGCCCACGACGTCGACCTGGTCGTCTCCCGGATAGAGGTCGCGGAGCGGCACCTCGCCCTGTCCGGGCACGTTCGGGCACCAGAACCAACGGACGTTCGTGACGCCGAGCCCGGCGAAGACCGCGTGCAGGTGCCGCCACGCGGCAACGAGATCGGCGGCGGAGTTGCCGTTCACGCCGGCGCCCCACGGCTCCCAGCGGCCATTGAGCTCGGGGGCGAAGCGGATCCACACGACACCGGGGAGCGCCGCGGCGGCAAGGGCGAAACTCGCGAGGTAGGCGTCGTCATCCCCGGCGAGGATCCGCCCCAGCTCGCTCGGATCGGACGAAGCCCGGTCGACCGGCTGCCAGCTGACAACTGGCGTGCGGCCCGACGCGAGGACGGCCCGCGCCCGCTGCGCGAGCAGAGCCGTGCCGAACGGCTGGAACCAGTTCACAAGCGAGACATGCGCACCAGTCTCGTGCTCAATCTGGACGAGGCGCCCCAGCCGGCCGTCGGGGATTCCAGTCGTCACGCCGAAGGCGAGCGGCGGCACCTTCCCCGCTGCGGGACCGGCGGGAGCGCCGGGCGGCCAGGCCGCGAGCCCGGCGAGCAGAGCGCCGCCGGCAAGCCGGAAACGGCGCGAGCGCGACACGGCGTCCACCCCCCCAGTGTCGCACGGCCACGAGTCATTGCCGCCGGCCGGGTGATGGACCCTGGGAATCTTGGAGGCTCCGGAGCCAGGCGCTGTCCTGACGGAAGGAGATGCTCCAGCGATGGCGAGACCGAGGAAGTACCCCGATGAGCTGCGTCGTTCGCACCGGTCTCGGTCGTACGGTGTCCGCATTGCCCGCATCACCACATCTTGAGCGTGGCAAATCCGCGTGCGACCAGGGAACGCGGTCGGGAAGAGACCGCATCTGCAGTCCGCATCTATGCGTCACTCGAACGGTTGAGGGCGTCCGCCCAAACGTCGCGTTCTGCGGAGACTACGACACGGGGGAGCGGGCGCAGTCATGCCTTGGTCTTGAGCGTCGCTGATGCGGTCTGGGGACGTGGAGGGCGGCCGAGGGGGAATCGGTGGGTTCCCCGATGGCGCCGCCGGGCGGCGGGGCTATCAGGTCGTCATGGCGTTCCCGATCGCCGTGGGTTTGGTGTGAGCTACGCGGTCGTTTGGCGCGAGAACGGTGGGCAGCTGCGGGTTGGCAAGCTCGAGTTGGGCCCCGCCAGCGTCAGCGTCGAAGGTTCGAGTCGCGACGGCACCGCTGCGCAGCGGACGATCTCGTACGCGGACGTCGCCGAGGTTCGCATCGCTCGTGATGGCGCGGAGCAGATCAACGGACGCCCGGCCGTGGTCGTCCGGCGGGCGGACGGGCAAGAGCTCTCGCTTGGCACCCTGGAGGGCCCGGGGGTGGTCGGCGAGCTCGCAGACGCCATCACCAAGGTCGTCTCCGAGCGGGCAGCGGAACGCTGCGTCGTCGTCCTCCTCCCGATCAGACCGCGCTCCGCTGAGCGCGTCCGGAAGCTGGTCGCCGAGGGGCCACCGTTCGACCCGGCCGACTTCGGGCTCGACCGGCACCGCGTCTTCCTCACCGAGCGGGAAGCGATCTTCTTCTTCGAAGGCCCCGACGTCGCCCGCAGCGCCGCAGCGCTCACGAAAATCCCTTCGCTCTGGCAGGCGGCAGCCGCCTGGGCCGGCTCCCTGTCCGGCCGACCCCGCGTCGCCGTCGAGGCGTACACCTGGGCGGCGGACACACAGCCCGAACGCAAGCGCTGAACCAGCACACCTTCGCCGGCCAGTCACGGCCAGACCAACACCTGCTCCGCGTAGCCGGAGACCTACCGCCGCCGATCCTGATCGAGACGCGCGTCACCGACGCTGTATGTACACCAGACGGGCGAGGTCAGGCGTCATCCGCGAACACTCGCTGGGGCCTGCTCGCCGAAGCCGAGAGAGTAAAGAGCCTGGCGCGTTAGGCCCTCCGCGCGGAGGGCTCCTTCGCCTCCCTCACGCTGTCGGCCGGCGTCGCGCCCGTGCGCCGCGGCGGCCATTCACCGCCGCCGTACCACTCGCCGGTCACGAGCCAAACCTCGGTACGCTCCAAGCGATGAGCCTGGATCCCGACGAAGTCGGCGACCTGCTCGCGCAGCAGAGTGGCGAGACCATCGGTCGAATCGCTCTCGGCGATGCAAGCGTGACGAACCAGGACGTCTACGACGCCGCGGCGTTCTCGTGGATCAGCAGCCGGGAGACTTTCGAGGAGGTTTTCAGCCCGCAGAACCACCGCATCGTCGAACTGATCATCACGCCGTAGCAAGCCCCGGAGGCCGCACGTCGCGGCCCGGGTCTGTCCTTGGCTAGCTTTATCGCGTCGTCTTCTCTGTGAAAGACGACGAGCGTGCCAGGGGCGCAGTTTGACCTCAAAGGACGGTGGCCGGGCGGGCGGGGAGGGGTCTTGCCGCGTCGGCCGCGGCAGGTGCTGGAGCTGCGCGATCAGTGCTGGCACCTCGTCGCGGCAGTGCGCGGGGACTGGCGCGGCGTGCACCCGCTAGACAGGCCCGCGAGTCGTGACGAGGTCGCGCATCAGCCGGGTCGCGAGCGAGAGCGATTCCTGCAGCGACCGATGCGCGCCGGCCGTGAAGGCCGCCTCGAAGGGTCCCTCGCCGAGTCCGTCGCGTGCGCGGGCGACTATCGCTTCGCGCAGACTGCGCCGCAGGGGGCCGGGCGTGATCCCGGCCTTCCGCGTGACCGCGTCCGCAGTGCCGAGCAGCGTCGCCGCCTCCACATGGTGATCAGCATCGTCCAGGAGGCGGGCAACCGCCTCCAGGGCGACCGCCGAGCGCCCGACGATCCCGGCCTCGAGGCAGAACCGGAGCGCGGCCTCGACCGTGCGCGCCTCGCCTTCGATATCGCCGGCCAGACGATACGCGGGCCCCTCGTGGAGCAGGACGACCGCGCGCGTGTGCCGCGCGTCTTGTTCCTCGAGGACCGTGTGGCTGCGCTCGAGCAGCGGTCGCGCCTCGTCCATCCGACCGAGGAGGCCCAGCGCAGAGCCGAGGAGACCGGTCGCGTACCCCTCGACCACCTTCTCGCCGAGCGTTCGCGTCGCGTCGACGGCTTCGCGGAGGAGCGTCGCCGCGATCTCGGTGCTACCGTCGAAGATCTCCGTTCGCGCGAGCTCGGTCAGCGCCCATGCCTCGCCGAGCGGGTTCTCGTCGCGGCGAAAAGTCTCGGCAGAGCGCTCGAGGTAGCTTCGCGCGACCTCTAGTTCGCCCCCGTCGTTCGCGATCGTCCCGCGGCGGTGAAGCGCCCAGGCGAGCGAATCGGCCGATCCGACCTGCTCGAGGAGCGCGATCGCATCTTCGCTCGCCTTCCGCCCCGTCGTGAAGTCGCCGAGCTGCGCCGCGGTGAGGGCGAAGGCGTCGAGGGCGCGCGCGTACACCTCGGAGCCGGTGTCGGTGGCATGCTCCAGCGCCGCGGCGAGCCATTGGTTGCATTCCGGGATCGCACCCGTCTCCGACCAGTAGCGCCACAGCATGTACGCGAGCCGGAGCGTCTCCAACGCCGACGGTTCGTTGGTCACGGACCACGTGAGCGCGCCGCGCAGGTTGTTCCGTTCCATCGCGAGCCGTGGCACGCTCGCGTCCTTGTTGATCGGATCGAGCTCGACCACAAGCGCGAGCATCGCGTCTCGATGGCGGCGTCCGATGTCGTTTGCCTCCGGCAAGCCGGCGAGGCGTTCGGCCGCGTACTCGCGGACCGACTCGAGCATGAAGTAATGCGGAGGCATGCCGCCGGGGTCGAAGAAGCGCACGAGGGACTTGTCCACGAGAGACGAGACGAGGTCGACGGCCGCGAACGGATCCTCGGCCGGGAGCACGCAGACCTGCTCGATCTGGTCGAGCGTCGCGCTCCCGGCGAAGACGGAGAGGCGGGCCAGCATCGCCTGCTCGGCCGGATCGAGTAGCCCGTACGACCAGTCGAGCGCGCCTCTGAGCGTGCGCTGCCGCTCGGGCACGTCGTGCGCTCCGCCGGTGAGGACGTCGAGCGACCGACTGAGCCGCTCGAGCAGCGCCGCCTGCGTGAGCACGCGAAGCCGTGACGCCGCGAGCTCGAGCGCGAGGGGGATGTCGTCGAGTCGGCGGCAGATCGCGACTGTCGTCTCGTCTGGCTCGAAGCTCGGGTGCACCGCCCGGGTACGTTCCGTGAAGAGGTCGACGCCGTCTTCCTCCTTTAGCGGCGGCACCTCCATCTCGACCTCGCCGGCGACGTGCAGTGCGGCTCGCGTCGTGACGAGGATCTTCGTCCCGGGCGAGGTGACGAGGATCTCGGAGGCGAGCGGCGCGGCACCGAGGACGTGCTCGAAGTTGTCGAGCAGGAGCAGCGTCGAGCGTCTGCGGAGGTGCTCGATGAGCCCGTCCTGGGAGGAGGGCAGCCCGAGGGAGCTGCAGACCGCGTCGTACACGACCTCGTGGCTCGAGACGGGCGCCAGCGGCACCCAGAAGACGCCGTCGGCGAAGTCGTCGACGAGCTCCGCGGCGATTTGCAGCGCGAGTCGCGTCTTGCCGGCTCCCGCGAACCCGGTGAGCGTCACAAGCCGCACGTCCGCTCGGAGCAGGTCGAGGGCGCGCTCGAGCTCCGCCCGCCGACCGATCAACCGCATCGGCTGCGTAGGCAGGTTCGTCCGGTTGAGGGACCGAAGCGGTGGGAAAGACGAGGGCAGGCCGTCCGCGAGCAGCTGGAAGAGCTCCTCGGGGTCGGTGAGGTCCGTCAGCCGAACCTCGCCGAGCGAGACGACGTCGACCGGGCTCGCGAGCGCGGCCGTCGCCTTCGAGAGGAGGATCTGCTCGCCGTGGCCCGCCGAGCAGATGCGCTGCGCCCGATGGACCTCGACACCCACGTACTCACCTCCGACGACGCTGGGCTCGCCGGTGTGGACGCCCATCCGGACCCGGACGCGGGCGTCGCCGGGCCAGACGTGGTGAACGAGCGCACGCTGGGCGGCGAGCGCGGCGGCGACTGCGTCATGGGCTCGGGCGAAGGCGGCGAGGAAGGCGTCGCCCTCCGTCGCGACGACGACCCCTCCATGGGCTGCGATGGCGTCGTGGAGGAGCGCGTTGTGCTGCGCGAGAAGCTCCTCGTAGTCGGAGCCGAGACGCTCGAGGAGGCGCGTCGATCCCTCGATGTCGGTGCTCAGCAGGGAGACGGTCCCAGCGGGAAGCGCCGTGTTCACAACCCTTCCAGCGCGTCGAGCGCGACACGGATCGCCTGGGGGGTGCTCCATGACGCCGGCGTGTTCTGCGCGGCGTCGGCGACCACTGCGTCCGGCACGGCGGCCGCGGCGCGGCGCGCGTCTGCTCGCAAGCCCACCCAAAGGGGCGCGTAGGCGAGTCCGTGGCGCTCGCAGGCCGCATCGGCCGCGCTCCACAGCTGCTCCGCGAGCCCGGGATCGACGGTCGTCAAATGCCGCGCGGTGCCGTCGACCAGGCCGACGCCAAGGGGGACGATCTCGCCCTCGAGCGCGATGCGGAGGCCCGTCATCAGCGTCATCCGCTCGTGCCGAGGCTCGCCGATCCGCGCGAACGCCGGTGCGGCCTGCAGCGACGCGGAGACCAGCGTGAAGCGCGCATCGAGGTCGACGAGCGTCTCGATGCCCGTCTCCAGGTGCGGGAGCGCTGCGCGGCCGTCGCCGCCAAGCGCGATGGTCGAGCCGAGGCAGACCTTCGCATAGGCCCACGGATCGAGCTCGTCGAGGAGCTCGGACTCCGCCACAACCTTGATGAACCCCTCGCGCGCCCCGTCGAAGCGGCACGCGAGCAGCTCGCCGAGGTACTTCTCCGCGTGGCACCAGGCCAGCGCGAGCGCGTACGACGCTTCCTCGAACGCCGCGATCGCCTCCTCGAGGTGCGTGCCGACGCGGTGGAAGTGTCCTGCACCGTGCGCCATCTCTGCGGCCCGCAGCGACGCCCAGCCGAGGACGCGCCGACGGTCGGTGAGCGGTCGCGCCCGCCTGATCGCCTCGTCGTTCGTGCGCCAAGCGTGCTCGAGGTCGCCCTGGTGGTAGGCGAGGAAGGCGCTCACGTCGAGTGCGCGCGTTTCGAGCGCCGCGTCGACTTCGTGCGGTGTTGCGAGCGCCAGGTCGAGCCACCTGCGGGCTTCCCCGATCGAGCCGGTTTCGGCCCAGTAGCGCCAGACCCCGAACGCGAGCCTGAAGCCGAGCGTGTTGTCGCCCTCCTTGCCCAGTGCCCAGCTGAGCGCGCTGCGCAGGTTCGCGCGGTCGGCGTGGATCTCGGCGATCCCGGCGAGCGTCGCCACCGCCCGCACGTCGATGATCAGCCGTAGGAACCATTCCGCGTGCCGCCGTCGGAACTCCTGTTCCAGGCCGCGCTCCCGCAGCCGGTCGAGCGCGTATTCCCGGACGGTCTCGAACATGAAATAGCGCGGCTCGCTCGTAGACTGCGGTGCGACCGACAGCCGCAGGAGGCTCGCATCCGCGAGCGCCTGTATGCCGTCGAGAACGCCCACGTCGGGCGTGGCGACGACGGCCTCGGCCGCCGCAAGCGTGCAGCTCGCCGAGAAGACCGCGAGCCGCTCGAGCACGACCCGGGCGTTGTCGTCGAGAAGACGGACGCTCCATTCGATCGTGGCTCGCAGCGTCCGTTGGCGCTCGGGAAGGTCGGAGCCGCGGCTCGCGATGTCGAGTGCCCGATCGAGGCGGTCGCCGAGCTGTGACGCTGCGAGGTGCCTGAGCTGGGGGGCGACGAGCTCGAGAGCGAGCGGCATCCCGTCGAGCCGGGTGCAGATCGCCTCGACGTCGGCGTCGCGGTCGACGTTGGGCCGAACCGCACGGGCGCGGTCGAGGAAGAGCTCAACTGCGGCGGGCAACTCGAGCGGCTCGAGTGCCACCTCGGCTTCGCCCGACACGTGGAGCGGGCGCCGGCTGGTGGCGAGCACACGGACGCGGGGGCCTGCTGACAGGAGCGATGCGACCTCCTCGCCTGCGTCGGGGATCTGCTCGAGGTTGTCGAGCAGGAGGAGGAGCGCGCGGTCGCGTAGGTGCCGGTTGAGGCCCTCGCCTTCGGACGGCGCGCCGATCGCACGCGCGACGACGGACGGGATGAGCCTTCCGTCCGTGACGGGCGAGAGCGACACCCAGTAGACGCCGTCCGGGAAATAGTCGGCCAGCTCGCTGGCGACATCGACCGCGAGACGCGTCTTGCCGATTCCGCCGGCGCCCGTGAGCGTCACGACCCGGTGATCGATACCTCGCAGGAGCGCGGCGACCCTGCGGTGGTCGTCCTCGCGCCCGACGATCCGAGTCGGCGGCACCGGCAAGCCTGTCGGCGTGGGGCGGAGTGCCGCTCCCCCGACGCGGCCGTCGTCGACGCTTGCCGGCGCGCCGGTGATGAGCTCATAGAGCCGTTCGGGACGCGCCAGGTCGCGGAGACGGTGCTCCCCGAGGTCGCGAACGGGCAGGTGGCCGACGAGGCTCTGCGTCGACTGCGAGAGGACGATCTGGCCCCTCATGGCGGCGCTACAGATCCGCGCCGCCCGGTGGACGTCGAGCCCGATGTACCCCGTCTCCGTCAGCGTCGGCTCGCCGGAGTGGATGCCGATCCGCACCGGAAGCGTCGATCCGTCCGGAAGGGCGACCAACCGGATCGCGGCGAGGGCGTCGACGGCGGCGCTGGCCGCGTCCCGCGCCCTCCCGAACGCCGCGAGCACGGTTTCGCCGTGGCTGTCGACGTCGACCCCCTCGTGACGCTCGACGGCCTCCCGCATCGCCGACCGGTAGCGGGCCAATACCCCCGCGTGCTTCGCGCCGAGCGAGGCGGCGATTCGAGGTGCATCGTCGACGTCAGCCGCCAGCAGGGTGACGGTTCCCCGCGGGAGCTCGGGACGGCCGGTCATCCCTCGCCGGGAAGGCACGCCATGCGGATCCGCTCGACCGTTGCGGGGGAGTCGAGCGCGGGCCAGGCGCCGCCAGCGCGGGCCGCGGCGATCGCATGCTTGATCGCGAAGAACACGGTGTTCGCGAGCACGAGCGGCGGCTCACCGGACGACTTCGACGACTGGATCCCGTACGGGTCGACAGGCAGCCCATTGTTCGAGCCGTACTTCTCGTACGTTAGGAGCCCGACCCGGAAGTCGGCAGGGATCGTCTTGGTGCACGGCGGCTTGTACGTCCAGGTGTTGTCCGTGATCGGTCCGCCCTGGGCGTCGTAGAGCATCTCCTCGGTCGTCACGTTGCCAAGGCCCTGTACGAAGCTGCCCTGGATCTGGCCGAGGTCGAGGTAGGGGTTCAGGCTGAGCCCGGCGTCGTAGAGGATGTCGCTGCGGACGACCTCGAACTCGCCGGTGAGCACGTCGATGTCGACCTCTGAGCACGCAGCCGACCATGTGAAGTAGTAGAAGGGGCTCGCGGCGCCGGTGCCGGTCGGCGGCACCACCTCCGACAGGTCGGGACTCGAGTAGAGGGCCTGCGCGGAGAGGTCGATCCGGTCGTTGAACGCCGCTAACACGATCCCCGGCCAGGCGGTGTTCCAGGCCGTCTTCCAGTTGGGCGGGATCTGCCCGATGTGGCCTGGCGGCGGGTTTGCGCAGTAGGCCTGCAGGCGCTGGTACAGCTCGGTGGCGGCTTGCCAGACGGCGCCGCCGTTCAGGTCGGCGCCCGTGGATGCGCCCGTCGAGCTCGCGTTCGGAACGACCTCCGTGTCGGTCTGTGTGTGGCGGATGCGGCTCGGATCGATCTTGAGGCCGTAGGCCGCGATCTGGACGAGCTTCGTCTGGAGGCCCTGGCCCATCTCGACGCCGCCCGTTGCGATCACGACTGAGCCGTCCTGCTCCGAGACCGTCAGCAGGGCGCCGCCCTGGTTGCCGGTGAGGAACGTGTACGAGATCCCGTACTTGATCGGGATCATCGAGATGCCCTTCTTACGCCAGCGGTTCGCCGCGTTGAACACGTCGACCGCCGCCGCGCGCGTGGCGAAGTCGCACCGGTCGGTCAGCTCGCTCCAGACGGCGCGGCCGACGGCGTAGGTCAGCGGCTGTCCGTAGGGCGTCGACTGCGTCGCCGTCGCGTCGGAGTCGGCGTACATGTTGAGCAGCCGGACGTCCTCGGCGCGCTTGCCGAGCGCGTGCGCAACCTGCTCGATCGCGTCCTCGACGATCAGGCTGCACTGAATGACGCCGAACGACCGCATCGCCGTCCGCGAGATGAGGTTCGTCCTGCAGCCGACCGACGTCGCGCGGAAGGTCGGGATCATGTACGCGCCGTCGGCGGTCAGCAACGCGAGGTCGGACACGTCGAGGGTGACGTCGATGGTCGAGCCGCCGTTCGAGTAGAACTTGACCAGCATCGCCTCGATCGTCCCGTCGGCGTCGAACAACACGTAGTAGACGCCCTCGTAGGGGTGGCGGGTTCCGATGCACGCCATGTCCGTCTCGCGGTCGAGCACGAGGCGAACCGGCTTGCCCGTCACGGACGCGCCGACCGCGGCTGCCGCCGCGATCATGGGCGGCCGCGTCTCCTTGCCGCCGAACCCGCCGCCGACCCGCATCACCGTGACGGTGACGTTCGCGGCGGGGATCCCGAGCGCCGCGGCGATGGCGTTCTGGCAGCTCGCGAGGTCCTGTGTAGAGACGGCGACGTCGAACACGCCTGGCTCGTCGGGCGTGACGACGACGCTCTGGGTCTCGAAGTAGAAGTGCGACTGCTCCCCGGTCGCGATCGTCCCCTGCAGGAACTGCTTGCCGGCGACCGGCCCCGGATTGTCGAGCCAGCCCGGCAACGGCGGATTCGGGCGAGTGATGCCGGTGAGGTTGTACGGGCTCGAGAACTGCCCCTTCGCCGGTGGCTGCTGGAGCGCCTGCTGAATGGTCGTCCACGCCGGGGTGATGTCGACGTACTTGAGCCCCTGGGTCATCACCCAGAGGGCCGCGGCGTGCGCGGTCCCCTCATCCTCGGCGAGGACGAGCAGCACCGGCTGGCCGTAGGCCGTGATCGTTCCGGGTGCGAAGACGGGATCCTCGTTGGCGATTCCGGCCTTGTTCCCGGCCGGCACGACGTCGCCGGCGTCGACGATCGCGACGACGCCAGGGAACTTCTGCTTGAGCGCAGCGAGGAGCCCGGCCTTCCCGCCGGGCAGGGCGTAGGAGAACGACGCGTTCATCCGGGTGCCGTACGCGTAGGCGGCGTGGAGCGTGCCGGGCGCGATCGGGAGGTCCTGCGTGTAGCGCGCCTCACCCGTCGTCTGGATCGGCCCGGAGAGGGTGTGAATCGCTTCGCCGACGGGATCCTCCCCGGCGTCGGGGCCGCCCGGTGCGGGCGTTAGCGGCGTCGGCGGGAAGCTCACTTGGCCGGAGGAGATGGGGCGGGGGAGTGGCGAGCCCGCGGAGACCCAGTCGGGCGGCACGACCTTCGGCGCGATCGCGAGCCCGATCTCGGTCCAGGCGCGCAGGAACAGGCCCTCTGCGATCGCGATGCGGACGGCGACGGGCGGTGCGTCGCCCGGGAGCGGCTGGGTGAGGCCGGGCAGCTCATTCGCGAGCGCCTGAGCCGCCGCGTCGCGGGTCGTCGGACCCCAGGGCTGCCCGACGAGCGCTGCCGCAGCAGCCGTCGCCTGCACCTGTGTGCGCGCGAGACCGCCGTAGACGATCGACGCCTGGAGGATGCGCGGGTCGGTCTGGTACGGGACTACGCGAACGGCGGCGTTGACCATCGCGTGGGCGTTCTGCACGCGCTTGGCGACCTTGTAGGAGACGATCGTCTCGCCGGACGTGCCCGACGGGATCGCGATGAACGCGATCACGTAGCCACCGACGTAGCCGGTGGGGTCGGGCAGCGCGTCCGCTGGATAGTTCTCGGGCTGGCGCGACACATCGGCCGGAAGGATCTGGATCCGGGCGTCGAGGATCTTCAGCATCAGCACCAGATCCGACGGGAACGGCACACCCGCCGTAGCCGCCTGGTGGTCGCGCTCGAGCACGAGGTTGCCGGCAACCGTCCCCACGTTTCGCATCAGGTTGTTGCCGACCCGGGCGAGGTGCTGCTCCAGGGCGGCAAAACGGGCGGGGTACTTCACGCGTTTGTTCGCGACGATGTCCGCGCACAGCGCACGAAGCTCGTTGATCGTGATCCCACCGCCGACCCAGACAGTGGGGTCGGCGACGATCGTCTTGTGCAGATCGAGGACCTGCGACGCGTCGACGAGGACGTCGGCAGGGGCGAGCTCATCGGGATACATCGCGCGTGAGGTGCCGCCGTGGACGATCCGGGCGATCTGTCCCTGCTTGCCCGCGGCGAAGAGGATCGCGCGCAGCGTCGGTAGGTCGGTCGGCCGGTACCACTCGCGACCGTCGTCGACGAAATGCAGCGTTCCGGGCGTCCCCGCCGGCGCCGCGGGCAGGGGCGGGACGCTGACCGGGTCGGTCACGAACAACTGCATGGCGTCGAGGATCGAACGCATCCCGGTGCAGCGGCAGAGATTCCCGTCGAATTGGTCCTCCACGTCCTGCGCCGTCGGCATCGGGCTCTCGGCGAGCAGGCCGACCATGCTCATCACCCATCCCGGCGTGCAGAAGCCGCACTGCGTGCCGTCGCACTCCACGAGCCGCTCCTGGACCGGGTGGAGCCCGGCTCGGACGGAGCCGACGCCTTCGACGGTCGTGACGGCTACGCCGTCGAGCGAGCAGACCGGGAGGAGACAGCTGTTCACCGGGACGTGGGCGCTGTTGCCGCTGAGCGCATCTCTCCTCGTAACGACCACCGTGCATGCGCCGCAGCCGGACTGCCCGCAGACCAGCTTCGTCCCCGTCAGGGCGAACTCTGGGGAACGGAGCAGATCGACGAGCACCAAGCCCGGATCGGGGTTCGTCAGCGTCACCGGCGTGCCGTTGAGCGTGAACGTCAGGGAACTCGTCGTCCCCGCGACCTCCGCCGGCGGCGTCACAGCCACCGCGCCAGCCTACCCGTCACAAGCGCCGCGGCCAGCCGGGAACCCGTGTGCCTGCTCCGCGTGAGGGGTGCCCTCACGCCTCTAATACCCTCACTAGGCGGGCCCGGGTCAGCTTACCTAAAGGGAGCCGACTCACGCGACTGGTTCGTGCATCTCTCGCAGCAAGATCAATGGAGGCCTCTGTACTGGCTCGACCCCCCGCGTGCGGAGCTTGATCGAATGGAACGTCGTGCATCTCTCCACGCTAAGGACGATGGCCACGGTCGCTCTCCCCTGGAAGCTGGCCGACTACGGAGATGCCCTCTGCGGAGAATGCGAGCGCTTCTTCAACCTGATCGCGGACAAGTGTCCGGATCGGCTACCGGCATTCGAGTGGAATCCCAAGGCCGACGTTACAGGCGAGAGCCGCTCTGTTCGCCCAGTACGCCGGGACGTGATCTCGTAGATGGTAAGGAAAGGGTCGACGGTTCGGTCCGTCAGAGGGAGCCGGCGTGACGGCCTGCATGTGCCTCGTTAGAGCGCCTTCGCGGTGGGGCGGACGAGTATCTCGTTGAGCGCCACGTGCTGGGGGCGACTAACAGCGAAGGCAATGACTTCAGCGATGTCGTTCGGGGCAATGTGCGTGTTGGCGGTCGCCTCTTGCGCGGCACGCTTGCTGCCGGCGTGGGTGGTGTGCTCGGTTAGCTCGGTCGCGACAGCGCCCGGCTCGATGACGATGACGCAGATGTCGGGCTGTAGCTCGAGGCGCAGCGACTCCGACCAGCCGTTCAGCCCCCACTTCGTCGCCGCGTAGACGGCGTTTCGTGCCACGCCTACTCCGTGTCGGACGCCACATCGTCCGACATGCCACCGTACTTGAGCCCGCAAACCCTTTAGCGGTGCGGGTTAGAGCACCCCGTGGCCTCCGACAGAAGAATCCGACACTCGATGAGTCTGTTGTCGTCTTAGGGTGAAAATCGATGTGATGGGCGGCTCCTTGGTCGGTGGGATGCTGTGCAGCTACGCGCTCAGGGGTTCGAGGGTGACGGTGTGCCCGAGCTGTTGGAGTTGACGGACGAGCCGCTTGGTGCGTTGTTCGAGCGAGCGACGCTGGTCGAAGTAGTCGGCGCCGAGGTCTTGGTAGGGATCTTGCGCTCGAGGATGTGGTAGGCGGCGATGAGGATCGAGTGGCGGAGAGCGCCGGTTGCCTTGCCGGGGCCGCGTCTTCCGCGCAGGCGTTGGTACTTGGCGCTGAGATGGGTGCCTTTGCTGCGGGCGGCCGCTTTCGCCGACTCGTTCAGGGTCGTCTGCAGCCACCTGGAGCCCCTGCGTAGTTTGCCGGGCGGAGCCTGTCAAGTCGAGTGAGACGGTCGGCGTCCGAATTTAGGAAGCAACCTCCTCGGTCGTGGGCTTGTTGATCCAGACGGCGGTCGGCAGCGCCGGCGGCCGCGGCGGCCGGCGGACGAACCGCTCGGGTGTGCGCGCGTACGCCTGCGCGAGCACGTGGGCCCGCTGGTCGTGCAGCTCTTGCGCGCGTCCGTAGAGGACGGCGGCTGGAGTCATCAGCCCGATCCCGGAGTGCCGGTGCTGGTGGTTGTACCAGTGGAAGAAGTCGCGGCAGAACGCGCGCGCCTCCAGGATCGAGCCGAACCGGTCGGGGAAGCCGGGCCGGTACTTGAGCGTCTTGAACTGCGCCTCCGAGTAGGGGTTGTCGGTCGAGGTGTACGGGCGCGAGTGCGTCTTGGTGACGCCGAGGTCGGCCAGGAGGAAGGCGACCGGCCTCGAGCGCTGCGCGCTGCCGCGGTCGGCGTGCACGGTCAGCGTCCCCGGCTCGATCTGCTGCTGGTCGGCCGCCTGAGCGATCAGCGCGGTCGCGATCTGGGCCGTCTCTCGCTCCTGCACCGTCCAGCCGACCACGTAGCGGCTGAAGACGTCGAGGATCACGTACAGGTAGAACCAGCTCCACTTGGCCGCGCCCTTCAGCTTCGACACGTCCCACGACCAGAGCTCGTTCGGCCGCTCGGCGAGCAGCTCCGGCTTTCTGTACGGCGGATGGGAGAGCTGGTTGCGTCGCTCCCGGACCGAGCCGTGCGCCGACTCGAGCAGCCGGTACATCGTTCGCTCCGAGGCGAGGTAGCGCCCCTCGTCGAGCAGGGTCGCGTACACCTGCGCCGGCGAGCAATCGACGAACCGCTCCGAATGCAGCACCCCGAGCACCTCCGCCCGCTCCTGCTCGGAGAGCGCCCGCACGGGCGGCTTCCGCGGCCGGCGGGGACGCGGCGCAGGCGGCCGGCGGCGCCGGTAGACCGTCGCCGGCGCTGCGCCCAGCGCCCGACAGGCCGGCCTGGTGCCGACGACCGGGGCGAGCTCCTCCACGGTCTGCTCGATCATCACCCGGTGCTCCCGTGCTCGCTCGCGCCCTCGGTCCCGAGCATCTGCTCCAAGAGCGCGGAGACGTTTCCCTGGATCTCGATCACCGTGCGCGCCTTCTGAAGCTCCGCCTCGCTGCGCTCCAGCCGGCGGCGCAGCTCGGCCAGCTCGACCTCGCGCCGATCGACGGGCTTGCGCCCGCGCGGCCGCTCGAGCGCCTCCAGCGCACCCGCCTCCCGCTGCCGACGCCACTTCGACAGATGGCCGCTGTACAACCCCTCCCGGCGCAGCAGCGCGCCGATCTCACCCGGCCGCGAGCACGCCTCCGCCTCGCGCAAGATCGCCAGCTTGTACTCCGCGCTGAAGTACCGGCGCTTCGGCCGCTCAACCAGCTCCGGATCCGGCGCGGCGACACGCCCGCCGGCCGATTCGCTGCGCTCGCCTACGGCTCGCTCCGCGAACCGGCCGGCGACACCATCCCTCTGCTCGATCTCCAACATCGTCTCGTCTACTCCAATCTCGCCCTCGGCGACTTACTGATTCCAAGGCCAAGACCGTCTCAGACGAGGTTGACAGAGAGGGGGGGCGGCGCTTGCCGGCCGACTCACGGTTGCCGGGGCACTGGCCAGCCCAGGAGGCAAGATGCGCGTCGCTGGGGAAGACGCTCATGTCGACGCCGATCTCAGCGATCAGTACCTCGGCGCCGAGGCGGGCGACGCCGGGGATCGTCATCAGCAGCTCGCGCTCCCGGGAGAAAGGGGCAATCAGCTGCTCGACCCGTTCGGAGAGGAAGGCGATCGTCTCGTCCAGGTAGTCGATGTGGGCGAGGATCTGGGAGACGAGCAGGCCGTGGTGGTCGCTGCGGAAGCGGCCGGCGAGCGCCTCCCTGAGCTCGGGCAGCTTGCGGCGTAGGCGGCCACGGGCGAGCTCGGCGAGCACCTCCGGGTCGTGGGTGCCGGCGACGAGCGCGTCCAGCATCCGCCGCACAGAGACGCCGAGTGTTTCCGAGGCGACGCTGGAGAGCTTGATCCCCGCGTCTTGGAGCACCTTGTCGAGCCGCTGCACCTCCCGGCTTCGCTCCTCGATCTGCGCCTTCCGGTAGCGGGTCAGGTCACGGAGCTCGCGGATCGGTCGCGGCGGCACGAAGCTCGCCCGCACTAGGCCGTGCTCGACCAGCTGACAGATCCAGGCTGAGTCTTGGACGTCGGTCTTCCGCCCGGGCACGTTGCGGAGGTGTTGCGCGTTCAACAGCCAGCACTCGAAACGCTCCTCGAGCACGTAGTAGACGGGCTTCCAATAGCAGCCGGTCGACTCCATCCCGACCAGCGTCACCCCGTGACTCTCCAGCCAGTCGGCCAGCGTCACCAGCCCGCGCGTCGTGGCCGCGAAGGTGCGCGTCTCCTGCAGCCGCTGCCCACCCCCACCGGGCACATGGACGGTCGCGGCGACCGAGTCCTTGTGCACGTCAAGGCCAGCGCAGCGCTCGACAAAGCGATTCATCACTCCTCCCTTGCGATCGAGGACGGAAACGCCGACTGGAGGAGCCTCGTAACGAAGAACTTAGGGTTCGCGCTCACGGCAGCATTCTCGGGCGCCTGGAAGCTCCCACGTCACATTCTGCGATCGGGCATCGCGGCACCACTACGACACCGACGTCGACCAGCCGGTCGCACCATTTTCATCTATCAAGGGTGGCGCAGAGCGCCAGGGCGATTCTGCGGGAACCGCGACAGCTTGCATCGGGTGACTGTCACATGCTCCAGACGATGAGAGATGGGCGGCCGGAGACGCAGTCCGCCGCTCCCTTGAAGTCGCGTAGGCTCGGCCGCAGGTCGTCTGCGCTACGGATGAGTTTGCCGCCGAAGTTGACGATCTTTCGCTTCGGATCGTAACCAGCGCCCAGCTGAGTGACACGGATGCGCTCGTGTACGCGCACGCGGGTGCGCAAGTAAGCGACGAGCGTGGCGCGGCCGTATGCTCGCGGGCCGAGCCGTGCGCCTGGCGGGCCGGTCGAGAACCACATGAAGCGAGGTTCCGGCGCGAACAGCCGGTTGATCGCCGATACCTGTCCGCTGTTGTAGCCTCGGACGAACGCACGCACGACCGCCTTGCTGGTGTCTGCGGTGCAGGCGCCTCGTGCTGCGGTCACCCTGAGCGTGCCCAGCACCGCGCGAGCCTGATTCGCGAGTTCGGGTGAGGCTCGCCGACTAAGCAGAAGAAACGCGGCGAACCGGCGACCGTGATCCATGAACTGGACGCTTCCTCCAGGCCCGCTGAAACACTCGATGGCTGGCGGCGCTCGGACGGGGAGCGTCTTCGGGGTGAACCGTTGTGGTCGGAGTGGGAGGTGCGGAGTCAGGCGCACCCACTCCAGAACCACCAGGGCGACCGCCGTGCTCGGGAACGAGTAGTCCACGTCGTTGCAGCCCTTGCCGAACCGGATCGGCCCCGACGCGGCGACGATTCGGGTCACGGGATCGCCCATGCGCATACTCGCTGGCGGCACCATCAGGGGAATCGTGTGCCAGCCTCTCGGGAGTGCGACCGTCACTCCTGCCCCGCCAACTCGGTGCGGAGGCGGAGTCTTCCCGAACGCGGCAGTGGCCGCCAGAGTGCATCCGGCAACGACTGCCAAGACGGAGACAAGAAAAACCGATCTACGGATCAACACCCGAACATGATGCGCGACGGTGGCCCGCTCCGCACGCGGCCTGTCGCCTTCTCGGTGAACTGCGACGCTCGCCTCGTCCAGTCCCGGCCTCCAGCTGCGTCGCCCGGGTGGCCACTTCTCTTTTTGGCGCTGGTGGTGCGGCCTGTCCGCTAGGAGCTGCCGCACTACTGGTCGTCTGTGCTCGACCCGTCGACTGACCGGAGCCCGGCCGAGAGATATTCCTGAACACTCGCGCAGCCGGGTCGGCTATGCCTTTGCGCGGCTCCGTGGCTGGCCCAGCACGATTACAGCGATTGCGGCTGTGAGCGTTGAGCCGCTGAGTCCTAGCGCCAGATCACCGAGTGTGTCTGTGTAGGCCGTTGCGAGCTCCGGCGAGTTGCGGATGAAGGCGAAGTACTCGCCGAGCTCCCACAGAATCGCTGTGACTCCGCCGAAGCCTACGACGAGAGAAAAGAGCTCCGCCCGGTTCATGTGGCTGCGGCGCAGCGCCACGGGTCACTGAACTCGTCGCGAAGCTCCTGGGCCGCAGCCTCGACCTCGACTCGTGCGACAGCGAGGAGGGGTAGCGCCACCGCCGCGTCCTCCTTGAGCGCGGCGATCATTCTCCGCCGTTGGCGCCAGTCGTCGAGCATCAGACGTCAATCGTCCCCGCCCTATTCGCCCAAAGCAAGAGCCTCACGCTGCCCTCCTCGAGGGCGGGCCGACAAACACCTGACATTTCATGACAACTACTTTTCGCCGCTGGGAGGGGACAAGTCGATGATGCAAGAGAGCTTGGCCTCGTCCCAGTCGTCGGCAACGCCGCTCTGTAGCGGTAACCCGTCCTCACCGAAGACGTACCAGCTGTAGCGGCAATCCGGCTCTGGCACGAACGAGATATGCCAGCCGAACTTGGTCGCGATGCGCTCTGCGCTCTCTTGAACCTCGACAGGGATCTCCACCTTCCTAGCGACGTCCTGGAGTGACTCGACGGGCATCTCGACGCTCTTCCGAACGAGCTTCAGTTCGCTCGTGGGCTTGATTTCGCCCCGGAGAATCGTCTTCTTCACCTCGCCCGGCTGAGCCTCTGCCTTCGCGGTCGCAGGCATGCCCCGGATCACTACGTCCTGCCCCGGACGCTCGCCGGCTTCCCAACGCGCCTTCGCATCACGTGCGGCCTCCAGCTTGGTCTCGCCCCAGCCGAACGGGACGATGGCAACGCGCACGTCGTCAGGCACGATCATCGCGCGGATCCCGCCCTGCCCGTCCTCGGTGAACCCAACCATGATGTCGCGCTCGTTGAACCACGCCATGATCTCACGCAGCTCGTCGTCCACCGGCCGCAGGGTAGCCGACGCACTCCCCGCAGAACGCGACAGGTCGAGGGAGTTCATCACGCCAGAGAGCAGTCTTGGAACTGATTCGAGCTCGTTGGTTCCGGACCCGCATCCCGGCCGATGACCGGTTTCCAGAGCCGCGAGGCCGAGCTCCCCTGGCAGGCTCGGCTATGCCGGTCCCGGGCCGCCTTCACCGGAAGACCGGTACAACCGGAAATCGGCCAACTGAACACGCGCGGCCCTGGATGAGAGGCGAGTGCGCATATCGGCCTCCTTTCTTGTGTCGGTGGCGAGTGGGTCAGCCGCTCCCGACGCGCGCCTTCAGCTTCGGTGCGTACTTTCTGAGCTCGGCGATCGCCCTCGCCCTGCCGATCGGCGGCTCGGTCCTGCTCGTGCCGTAGCAGCTCGCTGCGAGCGGCGTGCAGTTCTCGACCGTCAGGTACCAGACCACCTGGTTCTTGTGGACGATCAGCTGCCCGTGCGGGCGCTGCGGATTCGGCAGGTAGTCCGCGAACTGCTCGTCGCCGTACCTCGGCAGCTGCAAGACCACCTCGCCCTTGAACGCCTTGGCGAACGGGCCGATCTGCGGCCCCTTGCCGGTGTACGTCGCCAGCGTCTGCTCGTAGATCCTCTTCGCACCTGCGGCGTCCTTCGCGACCCACACCTCGATCTCGACGTCCTCTTCGCGACGAAGGTCGCCCGGGTTGATCTGGAACGTCGCGGTATAGATGCTTGCGAGCGGACCCTTGACGCCATAGGCGGAGCCGGCGCGCGTCCTTGCCGGGAAGTCCGATATCCGCAGGACGAGCGCCTTCGGGTCCTTCAAGGCAGTGCCGGCGATTGCCGTCACCGCGAGGCTGGCAGCGACGAGCGTCACCGCACCGAGAATTGCCGGTCTGGTCACGTGGGTCCTCCTCGAGTCTTGATTACTTGAACTCCGCTCACGGATTCTGTCGGAGGCCGCGGGGTGCTCCAACCCGCACCGCTAAAGGGTTTGCGGGCTCAAGCACGTCGGCTCATCGCATGGTGTGGCGTCCGACACGGAGTGAGTGGGGGCGGAGGCAAGACGCGGGGGTGGCTCAGATACGCGGGATCCTGATGGTGCGGCGGGCGCCCTTGATCGCGCCGGCGGCGTTGGTGAGCGCGACCTTGAGGGTCGCTTGCCCTCTGGTGACCCTTCTCGGGACGAGCAGGGTGAGCACGCGGTCGCCCCGGCTGACGCCGGGGAAGCTCTTGGCGGCGAGCAGCCTCCCCACCCGTCGTAGCTGCAGGCTGACGTCGAGTCGTTCCCTCGCGACGATCTCGACCTGGACGATGCGGGCGCCGAGCCGGCTTCGGCCGGCGCGGGCGGCGAGCACGTCGGCGTCGACCGCGCTCCGCTGCGGCGCCGCGGGCGGCAAGGTCGGCGTCGTCGTGGTCGTCGTCGCGGTGGTGGTTGCCGTCGTCGTCGCCGTCGTCGTGGTGGTGGTCGTGGCGGTGGGCAGCCCGAAGACGGCGTTGGTCGAGGTGTCGCCCGCGATCGTCAGCGTGCAGGCCGCCGGCTGGCCGCTGCAGGCGCCCGTCCAGGCTTTGAACGCCGCGCCCGCGTCCGGTGTCGCGGTCAGCGTCATTTTGGTGCCGTAGTCGAAGGCCTTCGAGCAGGTCGCGCCGCAGTCGATCCCCGCCGGCGCGCTCGTCACCCTGCCCGTCCCCTCGCCCGACCGCGACACCGTCAGCGTGTACGAGTTCAGCTTGAAGCCGAACGAGTAAGAATGAGTGTCGCTTGGGAACAAAGATCCGCCTGCCCCTAAGATGGGTTTAGCCTCGCTGCCGACGCTCGGGGTGGCAGTGACGGTGTATTGGAGGTAAGCCTGGGTGCGCGGCCAGTTGAACTGGTGCGAGCAGCTGCCGCTGACGACGCCCTTCGTAAAGGTGCAGTCGATCCCGGCGGGGCTGCTGGTGACCACGCCCGAGCCGTTCGAGCCCGCGGCCGGCTCGATCGTGAGCTCGGCGCAGTAGGTCATGAACCCGGAGCAGGCGAGCCGCGGCGCTGCCTCCGCCCCCGGCGGCCCGCCCATCGCCGACGGCAGCGCGGCGAGGCCGAGCGCGATCACGCTGATCCCTGCGAACCGGGTGATCCGCGGGTGCGCCTCGAAGAGACTCCTGGCCCGCATTTAGGCCGAGCCTGAGCGGTCGGACGGGACACCAAGGAACTTGCCGCTCACGGCGCCGTCGCCTGGACTGATTTGCGTCCGTGCGAGCCGACACTGATGATGCCGGCCTTGCCCGCCTTGGTGGCGATCAGGCAGCTCATGCCCAGGTACGTCCCGTGCGAGACACCGACGCGGGCTGCCTTCGGCGCGAGCTTCCGGACGCCCGCCCTCGCAGCTGCGCACGACACGCCGGCAGCGGAGACCCTCCACGTCTTGCCGGCCGCCGCGAGCGTTCCGCACCTGTGGACGACGACCGCCGTCGAGGTTCCGGCCGAGGCTCCACCCGCGGCGACTGCGGCCGCGACGGCGACAGTCAGGATCGTTCGTGTGGTCATCGGACACCCTCCAGTTCTCGGCTGTGGTTACGACCAGGGCACTGCTCGACGTCAGGGTGAGGCGCAAACGACGTAGATGGTTCCGCTTGGTGTCGCTCCGACGAGGCTCCGGAGAATGCCCGACCAGCCCGTGGGCGTCCCCGTGTTAGGCGCGGGCTCGCTCCTTGCGGCCACAGTGAGGGTGTTGTCGCTGGAGATGCCGCCGCCCGTCGCCCTCTCGCCCGGGTTGCAGGTGACCTGCCCGAGCCCGTTTGCGAGATACAGGCTGCGAACGACGACGTTTGTCGCGCCGTTCGTGCCGTTTGTCCCGTTCGCTCCGGGGTCGCCCTTCGGCCCAGCCGGCCCCTGCGGCCCTGAGTGGCCCACCGGACCGGCCGGCAGCTGTCCAACCGCGAAGTCCACGGCCCGCAGCGACCGGTTCGCGACCTTGGAGCTGTTCACGGCGTTCGGCTTCAGCTGCGCTCTGCCGACACTGTTGACCGGCAGCGAAGTCGCCGCGTACGAGACCCCGCCGAGGGCGACGAACAGCGCCACAGTCGAGATGACGTTTGCGTAGCTGAATCGCCTGGTGAAACCTGCGAGCATGATGCCTCCCGTCCCTCCGAGACGCCTGGGGTCAGGCTCTGACGCCTGGGGTCAGGTTCTGCTGTTGGCTGACTGTGATGGAGCACGTGATCGATCGATTTGCCAGGGACGTCCCTCTCGGGCACGGGCCCTCTGGTTGCAGGACGGTCCGGCCCTCTCGTCGCTGTCAGGGGCAACACGGCGACCTCCCGTTCTTCATCGGGTAGAGGCAACAGATGTAGCCGCTGCTAGTCGAGGCGCAGGGGCTGCAGTAGTTCGTGCAGTCCTTGCACGGGTCTGGCTTGGGGGGCGGCTTCCTCTTGATCCCCTTCTTCTTCTTCTTCTTCTTCTTCTTTGGCCATTCCGGATCTGGGTGTGACGGCGGCGTCGCGGGAGCGGCTGAAGGCGCGGGCGCGGCCGGCGGCGGTGGCGAGCCGGGTGGGTTGCCGCAGTTGGGCTGATAGCACCGGGCCTGCTCGGTCGCCGTTTCGTACATCGCCGCCATAATGCAGCCGGCGCCGTAGGCGATGGCGAGAGGGTTGCCGACGGCGTACCCCGCGACAAGGCCGATCTTTCCGCAGTGGGCGCCTGCGTTTCTGGCGCCGCCGCGAACGGTCTGCAGACACTGCGGCCGGCAGTTTTCTCCGAGGGCAAGCCCGGCGCGGGCCGATGTCGGGCGAGAGAGCGACGCCAGGGGTCCAACCGTGAGCGCGGCCGCTCCGGCGAGCTGCAACGCGCGGCGGCGCGAGACGCGCTCGTCGGAGAACCGAGCGGCGCGGTCGAGCCAGTCTCCCGTCATTGCAGGTCCTTGACGGCAGTTTGGAGCTGAGCATAGGCGTGCGCCCTCTGCCAGTAGGCCTGACGAGCGAACTCGGCGATCGCCGCGTCGCTCGATGCACCGAGGCCGCGCACGAAGAGCGTCAAGGAGGAGTCGAGTAGGTCGAGAGCCCGCAGCACGCGCTGCTTCACGTCGCGCTTCTTCGTCTCGATGGCGGCGATGCGTGTGCGCAAGTCGCGGAAGATGCCTCGCGTCAGCTTGACGGCATCGACCGTAGCGGCCGGGATCTCCAGCCGAGGCCTGGCACCCTCGCTCAGCTTGAGTCCGCGCTGCAGGGTTGTCGCCTGGGCTTTCAGCGCGCGCTCGAGAGACGGGTTGCGCGCGGTCAGCAGATGGTGGATCTCGCGGGCGCCGGCGTCGGGGTTCTTCGCCGGACGCAAGGCCTGTGCGGGCTGCCAGCGGCGGATCACGCCGCCCCCACCGCCGCCAGCACGGGGTCGATGGCTTCTTCGATGCGCCGATCCGGCTGCTCGCGACCGGCTGCCTCGATGAGCTCGATGACCTCAGGAGCTCCGACAACCGGGTCGGCAGCGATCCGGCCGTCGCCGTCTACGAGAAGAGCCGTCGGTACGGCAACGACCCCATAGAGACTGGAGACCTCGCGGCCGTCGTCGAGCAGCACCGTGTTGAGTCCGTACCTGAGCGCCTTCGCTGGGACTTCGCTCCTTGTCCCGGAGCTGATCACGACGATGCGCGCATCTTCCTGCTGCGCCTCACCGAGGACCCGGTCGCACGCGCCGCAGCCGGGATCGCTGAACAGCAGGACCAGCCGGCCCGACTCAGGGAGCAGGCTTTCGAGGGCCACCGATCCACCGTCGAGGTCAGGGAGCACGAACGGCGGCGCCTCAGCGCCGACTTCGAGCGGCCCAGGCCCAGCGAGTCCCTCCTCAAGCTCCTCGATCCGGCGCAGGGCCCGGCCATGGCGACGCAACAGCTCGAGCGCCACCCATGCCTGCCCGACGATCAGCGCCGCGAAACCGCCAGCGCCGAACTCGATCCACCCCGGCTCCGCAGCCGGCTGCCAGGCTACAAGGAGAGCAAGCCCGGCCAACGCGCCGTTCCGGAGCAGCACACGCCAACCGACCGGCACCGAGTGCAGCCGGCCGAAGCAGTGGCAGTCCGGCCGCCGGCCACGGACCAGCATCGTCCCGACCGCGAGCGCGAAGATGAGGAACAGCAATGCTGCGGCCGCAGCGGCTGCCCGCGCCGACGCGCCGGGAAGGAGCGCTGCCGCGATCCCGAGTTCGGCGAGCGGCAGCAGCAGCCCGAGCGGCCCCGCGAACCGCTCCGGGACGCCGAACTCGCGCACGGCTCGCCCTGAGCCTTCGCGGTCAGCGAGCTTCGCGGCACCGGCCACCGCGAGCACGGCGGCGACGAGGAGCCGGGCTGCCAGCGCGACGGCGGACATCACGATCCCCTCTCCATCTCGAGGGCGTCCACGATCCGCTCGAAGCGCACGTCGGCCCGCTCGTACGCTTCCTCGACGAGGCCGGCCGTCGGCGCCTCGAACACGCAGAAGGCCGCCTCGTCCTTGGGCACGAAAGTGGAATGGAGGAACCGGACGGACGTCCCCTCGCGGCGCATCTGCTCTGCGCTCGAGCGCACGCGGTCGGCTGCTGCACTGAACCGCTCGGCGGTGACGCCGGGCCAGTAGTGCTCGACGAGGTAGGTCTTCGGCGGCTGCCCAATTGCCTCGTCCACGGACGAGGAGGCTACGGCCCGCCCACCGATGCTTGCATCGGGTGATTCCCTATGGTTTGGCCGCGAGTCCCTCCTGCGTGCGCATGACCATCGTCGCGCCCAGCTCCGCCCGAGAGTGGACGCCGAGCTTGCGGTAGACACGCGTCAGGTTCGCCTCGACCGTCTTCGGGCTCATGAACAGCGTCTGCGCGACCTCGCGGTTCGTCTGTCCGGCTGCGGCGAGCTCGGCCACCCGCTCCTCGGTGGGCGTCAGCTCCTCGGGCGCACCCCGCCGGATCGGAATCCGCCGCAGCTCGGCGGCGGTACGCGCTGCCCAGAGGGGAGCGCCGAGCTCCTTGAACAGCGTGAGCGCGCGCTCGAGCGTCTCCTTCGCGGCCCGGCGCTCGCTTCGGCGGCGCTGCACCTGGCCGAGCACGAGTAGCGTCCGACCCAGCTCGAACGGCATCGGCAGCCGCTCGTGCTCGCGCAGCGCTTCCTGGGCGCTGTCGAGCGCTTCGTCGAGGTCACCGCGAGCGGCGGCGACCAGCGCTCGGGATCGTGCGGCCACAGTCGCGTTCCAGGGGATCAGGCTCTTCTGCGCGTGCGCGGACAGAGCGGCGGTCATCCGCGCTCCCTCCGACACCTTGCCCGCCCGGATCGCACTCTCGATCGCATCGGCGTGAATTCGGAATACCGCCGGCTCGGTGATCCCGGCCCGATCGAGCACTCGCAACGCTCGCCGGTAATGCTGGTAAGCCGTTTTTACGTCGCCCCGCGCGAGCGCGAGCAGCCCGAGCGGCCGCAGACGGATGACGTCGTAGACGCCGTCCCAGGGCGCGATCTCGTCGAGCTCCCGGACGGTCTCGAGATCGCCCGTCAGCGCCGCGACGAGGGCTACGTGTGGGGCTGGAGACTCCTGCCACCCGAGCTCGACGAAACGTTGGGCGAGCTCTGCGCCGAGCGCGCGCGCCACCTGCCAGCGACCGGCCCAGCATTCCAGGATCACGAGGTTGATCAGGATGTTGACGAGCGAGAAGTCGTCGCCCTCGTCAGATGCGGCCTGTCTGGCCTGCTCCAGCCCGCGCCGTGAGCCCTCGAAGTCGTCCACGTACTTCAGCCACTGTGCGAGCTTGTAGCTCGATCGATCGTGGACAAGCCGTGGCGGCGCCACGCGCTCCAGCTCGATAGCCAGCTCCAGACGAGCGACGTCGAGACCTTCACCGCGAAAGAACTTGCTGCGCGAAAAGACGCTGAGCGCCTCCGCCTGAGCTGCAGGGGGCAAGTCGGCGCCCTGCTCGATCAGCTCGATCGCGCGACCGGCGTGCTGGAGGGCGGCACCCGAGTCGGACTCGAGGCTGCCCGCGAGCGCCGTATGAGCGCGAGCAGCCAGGGAAGGATCGTCGCCAGCCTCTGCGAGGGCTCGCTTAGCCAACGACACGGGATGATCGTCCCGGTTCGTCCAAGCCGGCGCCGAGCTCCACATCGCAAGCTCGCTCAGCGCCAGAAGCGCGTGCACACGCCGCCTGGGGCTGGTCAGTGTCGGCAGCTGAGTCCGAGCCACCTCGCCGGCCCGCTCGGAGTTGGCGGCGAGCACCAGGCGATCGACAAGACGAAGAGCGCGCTCCTGTCGCGCCTCGTCATCGACTGACGGCGTTCGCGAGAGCGCCAGCTCGGTCAGCTCGACGGCGAAACCCAGCGCGCCTCGTCGGAGTGCCAGCTCGGCCGCCTCCTCAAGCGTAGCCGCCAACTCCCCCGACGGAGCCTCGGACGAAAGAGCGAGGTGCCGCGCCCGCTCTTCGATGTCGACAACCACGGTGCCCAGCCGCTGATGGACACGCCGACGCTGCTCGCGCGGCGCTGACGCGTAGATCACCGCGGCGTACAGGGGATGCGAGAAGCGGATGTGTGGCCCTTCCAGCTCGACGACCTCGGCGCGCTCGGCCTCCTCGAGCGCGATCGACGGGTCGCCGTCGAGCGTTGCCGCCAGCACCGCGCGTGTCGGCTCGGCAAGGGCAGACGCCGCGAGGAGCGTCTCCCTCGTCAGCGGTGAGAGTCTGCGGAGCCGGAGACGCACCAGGTGCCTGAGATCCTCGGGTATCGGCAGCGGATCGGCCGGCCCGATGCCAGACAGCAGAACCTCCCGGGCGATCTCCAGCGCGAAGAGCGGGTTGCCGTCGGCGGTTTCGTACAGCCGAACCAGGACCGGCCTTGGCAGAGAACGGCCCAAGCGTCGCTTGAGCATGTCGTGGATCGCCGCGAGGCTCAGCCCGCGGAGCTCGATGCGCTGCGCTCCGCCTAAATCCAGGCGTTCACTCGTCCGCGGCCGCTGCGTGACGACCAAGCCAAGCCGTTCTCTGCCGATCCGACGCAGAGCGAATTCGAGAGCGTCAGCGGAGGGCGCGTCAAGCCATTGCAGGTCGTCGACCGCGACCAGGACCGGCGAATCGGCCGCCAGACCGACGAGGACCCCGCGCAAGCCCGCTGCAACCGCACGCGCGTCGGCCGGCAAGCCTTCAGCGTCTGCTTGGAGAAGCGCCACTTCGAGCGCGTGACGCTGCGGGCCAGGAAGCGAATCGAAAGCCCTGGCGCGGACCGGTTCGAGGAGATCGGCGAGCGCCGAGAATGAAAGCTTCACCTCAGCCTCGGCCGGCCGACAGGAAAGCACCGCGAACCCCCGCGACTCGGCGCGGCCAACCGCCTCCCGCCACAGCGTCGTCTTGCCAATCCCAGGCTCTCCCTCGATCAGCAGGCGGGCGACGCCGCCCTCGACCTGGTCGAGGAATGCCTCGGCCTCAGCAAGCTCCGCCACCCGGCTAATCACCCGCCCCGGCATCGCCCAAACTCTGCCACAGTTCCTGAGCAACGCACCCCTGCGACCAGGGGCGAAAAACGTATCTTCGGATCACCAAACGGCGCAACCGGCCGCACGTCGCAGGGCCGCGTCTCGTCAAGTGGTGTGCCACGTTGAAGGCGTCATCCTCGCTTGACTCTCACGCGGCCTCGGTGATCGCGATCACCTCCTGGGCTGGTTCGGTTGGTGGGGAGAGGGCGTTCGCGAGCGACTCGGCGCTCATGTAGCGGCGGGCGACGGCCCACTCGTCGTGCTGCTCGGCGAGGACCGCTCCGACCAGGCGGACGATCGCGGCCCGGTCGGGGAAGATGCCGACGACGTCGGTGCGACGGCGGATCTCCTTGTTGAGCCGCTCCAGCGAGTTGTTATCCCGTATGAAAGGCGGCGGATGCCCGCCGTGACCCTCGACCGCCTCGATGCCTGGTGGCGTCCGGGTTGGTGAGTACGGTGCGACCGTCCGGGACGGGGGCATCTGGGAGCAAACGCAGGTCGGGCAGGCCGTTGTTGTTCGATGGGCTTCGAGCCCGTGTTAGTTACTTGGCCGCCCCTGCGACTTGCCCGGATGCGCTGCGAGCGCGGATCCGTAGGTGTCGTTTGCCCGCCTGTGCTCCCACGTCAACCGCTGGTTGGAAGGAGGGAGCATGCGACGCTGTATCGGACTCGACGTGCATCGTGAGTTCGCGGAGGTCGCGATCTGGGAGGACGGGATCGTCCGCTTGGCCGGTCAGATCCGGACGACGCCGGAGGCGCTTCGCCTCTTCGCTGGGGGACGGCGTGTACTAATGCCCGGTTGCGCGCCGCTCAAGGATGCTGGGAAACCTCGGGGGGCGGCCAGAACGCGTCATTCCGAGCTGTTTGCCCTGGGCGGTCGTTGGCGACCGCGCCGTTGGGCCGGGAATCGTCGGGCGTTTGCGCGTCGAGATCGAGCGGGCGGCTTGCGTGAAGCAGGCGGGCGCGAGGCGTTGGGCGGGTAGCGGACGGGCGCGTTTTCGGGCAGGACGATCGACCCGTTCCTGCCGCGCGGGCTCTCGGCCGGTCGGGAGGAACCTTGGGGTCTTGCGGGGTGAGGGAAGCGGCGTGAGCTGTGGCGCTGGGTCTTCCGGCGCGGCGATCACCGTTCCGCGTGCTCCCTGCAGCCTGTGCTCGATTTGGCACTCGAGCGCTTGCGAGCGTCGGTTTGAGTTAGCAGCGTCGGGCGACTCGATGCCCCGGTCGGCTGCTCACACGTAGATCACCTTGAGGATGCGCCCGTCCCCGTCGCGGTGGTAGGCCTGGGCGGAGTGTTCGAGCGCGATCGCGAGCGCGAGCACGGTGTCTTGGCGGATGTTGTCGTCTTTTAGTTTGTAGCCGCGGATCTCGGCGTCGAGTTGGGGGACGAGGGAGGGATTCCAGGTCAGGCTCTGGAGTGTGAGTTGGCGGTGGACGGCGGCAAGGATGCGGCCCTTGGAGGCGGCGGTGGTCGTGAAGGGGGTGACCTCGCAGCCGAGGTTGGCGATCACGGCGCTGCCGATCGAGTTCGCTTCGACGGCGGTGAGGCCGGGCCAGAGGCGGGCGGTGTTCTCGATCTGCCATTGGATTTCGGCGTAGTCGGTGGGTGAGAGGTAGACCATGTTCACGACGTCGAAGACGCCTTCGGTGACGTCGAGGGTGATCCCGACGGTGGCGTCGACGAGTCCGATGTCCCAGCCGGTCACGTACCTGCGCTTTGGCTTCGGTTTGAACCGCGAGAACTGTTCGTAGTCGGCGGCGGACTGGAAGAGGCGCTTGTGGCGTGGGTACTCGGCCGCCTGGTCGATCAGCGGCGGCGAGAAGTAGTACTCGCCGCCGCCGGCGAGCGCGTCTTCCCAGCGCAGCGGGTATTCGCGGGCGAAATCGTCGGGGTGCATCGCGGCCCGCTGGGCCTCGTACCACTCCGCTGTGCGGTCGGGTCTTCGCAGGGCGTCGACGAAGCAGGGGTGGAACCTCGACTCGCCGGCGATCGCTTTGCGCCATTCGTCGGCGGGGTAGCCGACCGGGCCGGTGCCGGTCGTGAGGGCGTGGCAGGAGCCGCCGGGGACGATTGTCGGCTCGACGGCGGCCCAGACTTTCTTCGGGTCGAGCATTGCCGCCCACTCGTCGACGTGGGCGTGCACAGCGGAGGCTCCGCGGACGGCGACGTTGGCCGGGTAGGCGCGGACGGTGCGCGTGTCCTTCGACCCGGCTTTGAGCGTGAGCGAGTGCGCGGTCGCGGTCAGCGGCAGGCGGAGGAACTCGGGCAGGAGCTCGAGCCCGTAGGCGACGTCCTGGAGCAGCTCGACGGCGTTCTGAGCGCGCTGGCAGAAGATGTGCACGCGGGCGTTCGGGGGGCCAAACCTGGCGACCCAGCCGTCATAGGCACAGGCGATCGTGCTCTCACCGAGCTGACGCGCCTTCAGGAAGTAGACCCAGGGGTGCTCGCCGACGACCCGGGCGAACTCGGCCTGCGCCTGCCAGAGCGTCGGGCCAAGCAGGCGCGGCGGCAAGCCCGGGGGCACGAACGTCCAGTGATCGAGGAAGGAGCGGAAGTCGGAGGCGGCCGCCCGGAAGCAGGCCAGCTGCTCGGGCTCGGAGAGGATCGCGTCGAGCCCGCCGAGCGTGAGCGCGTGGCCGCTCGATTCAGGCTGGCGGGCAGCGGCGAGCGCGCTCGCCCAGTGCTCCGTGACCAGGGCGTCCGGGGCGAAGTGGACGCGCGGCGATCCGGCGGCGTGCCCGAGCAGGTCGCCCGAGTGGTCGAAGTAGACGTTCACCGGACGACTTTCAGCTGCGAGTGGTTGCAGTCGATCCGCCGGTCGCGCGGGTCGATGGTCAGGAACGACCGGTCGCAGTGCCGGCAGGAGCAGATCAGCGGCGGTCGCAAGGGATCGACGCCGCCCTCGCGGGTCGCGCCCTCGCTCCGTCTGCGGTCGAGGCCGGCGCTCATCAGAGGCCGAGCGCGGCGCGGGCGCTCGGGCTGAGCCCGGCGAGGACCGTCTCCTGCTCACTCGCGGGCGCCGCCTTGCCCTCGAGCTCGAGCAGACGCTCAGCCGCACGCAGACGCGCGTTCCAGTCCGGGGAGCCGTTGTCCTTGGTCGCGCTCAGCGCGTCGATCAGGACGCGGCGCGGGGAAGGATCGATGCTCTCCGCGCGCGCCCGCTCCCGCTCCGCCTGAAACGCGGGCAGCTTCGACCAGCGCCGGATCGTCGACTCGTCACGGCCGACCGCGCGCGCGGCGGCGACATAGCTGTGGCCGATCCCGACCAGCCGGGCGGCGGTCACCATCAGATCGTGATCGCGCGGCCGCTGCATGTTCCCGGATGGTCGAGGCTCTCCCGAGCTCGTCTCGGTCGATTTGACACAACTGCTCGGCTTCTAAGGCTCATTACATAGGTGAGTATAGCGCCGAGAATCGCGCCAGAGTAAAAGCACCACCAAGGCTACTATGCAGACATGCGCATCCTCGTCCGCCCCGCCGGCGAGGCGACACTCGAGTTCGAGGCCGTCGCCGACGAACGGCGCGGCCCACCCGGGGTCGAGCTCACCGGTCTCGGCCGCGTCCAGATCCGCGGCCGGGCAACCATCGAGGGCGGCGCCCTCCTGATCCGCTCCCTCTCCCTGCAGGCAGAGACGATCGACATCACCACCGGCCTCCTACGCCGGATCCCGCTGGGAGCGATCCGCGAACAACTCTGGCACGGCCTCCGCCAACATCCGCAGCTGCTCGAGTGGGAGACCGCCGGCTTCGTCCCCGACACGCAAAACCCGTTCCTGTTCAGACCGGTCAGCGCCGAAGAACAGGAAGCAGCCCGGCGGCGCACGACCCAACTCGTCGCCGGACTCAAGCGGCGAGCGCCACAACGCGGCCGCGGCGCGAGAAGCGACGACTTCTACCGCGACCTCGCCGAGGCCTACCTCCGCGTCCTCGCCGCCCACCCACGCAACCCGATCCAGGCCCTGACCGAGGAGCTGCGCAAATCGCGCCGGCACGAACAGCTCAGCCGCAACACCGTCGCCGCCTGGATCAGGAAAGCACGCCAGCAGGGCTGGCTGACCGCCAGCAGCCACGGCAAAGCCGGAGCCGACCCCGGCCCCCGACTACTCGCAGAGCGACCCGAATGAGCAAGGCCCGCAACCGGCCACACGCTCGAGCGCGCCCTGGCGGAAACCGCTGCCCGCCCCGTACACGCCGAACGCCTCCCACCCACCCGCGACACGAACGCCGCGCGCCCGATCTCGGCACCCGAACGCCCCGCGATTCCCCGGCCCGGCGGCGCCGTCGCCAACGACCCCAAGGCAAGATCGCTCTCAACGAACGCCTTTCTCTGCGGATCGCGAAGTTGTCCGAACTCTCGAGGCGGCCCTTAACCGGGCGTTGATGCCAGCCGGGCCCCCCCGTAGACGACGGTCAAAGGGGTCTCGTCTTCTTCCTGCTCCGGCTCGAGCTCCTCGGGGCGAAGCGCGGCCAGGATGCGCAGGGCGCTGATCCGTGTCGGCCAGTCGGGCTGCCCGTTCGTCTTCGTCGCGTGCAGTGCATCGCGCCCGCACCGGGCCGGCGCCCCGCGAGCTGCGCGGCTTCTTCGCGATCAGCCTGCGAGAGACCTACCGTGCGATGAAGCAGGTCGAGAGGAAACCGTGATCACGCCGCATCAGGCAGCCCGGCAATGAGCGTGCCTTCGAGCGGTCGCGCGGCATCGTGTGCGAAGACCGAGCGCGTCTCCGTGCTGCTGCTCGCCGTCCCGAAGTACGGCTCGGTGCGAGTCTCCCGTCTGCTGACGAAGACACGAATCAGCGATTCGAAAACGCTCGGCGGGCTCAGCGATCGTCAGCGGCAGAGCTGATCGCCCATTTCAGACGCTGAGCCGGCACGACCCACGCTGTGGAAGCCTGTGGATACCCCCGCGCAACACGCTTCAGGCTGTTGCGGTGCTTCCGGTTAGTCGGCTGTTCGGTCAGGCGCTGTTTGGTTGTGGCTCTGTCAGGTGTCGTCGCTTTCGACAGGCTCGCCGCCAAGCGCGCAGCAGCTCGCGGCGTCTTCGGCTGTGCAACTGCACAGGCTCGTCCTCCGCGTTGCGTGCGTACGAGCCGATCACCTTCGTCGCGCAGAGCACGTAGTGCCGGCTCGGGCAACGCTTCCGCTCGCGTTTCGCCGCCCCCCTTCTTCCCTCGCTCCCTTCCCGGATCGTAGACGACGGTCAAAGGGGTCTCGTCTTCTTCCTGCTCCGGCTCGAGCTCCTCGGGGCGAAGCGCGGCCAGGATGCGCAGGGCGCTGATCCGTGTCGGCCAGTCGGGCTGCCCGTTCGTCTTCGTCGCGTGCAGTGCATCGCGCCCGCACCGGGCCGGCGCCCCGCGAGCTGCGCGGCTTCTTCGCGATCAGCCTGCGAGAGACCTACCGTGCGATGAAGCAGGTCGAGAGGAAACCGTGATCACGCCGCATCAGGCAGCCCGGCAATGAGCGTGCCTTCGAGCGGTCGCGCGGCATCGTCGGCGGGTAGACGTAGGCTTTCCAGGTGATGAGGGCGGTAGCGCGGTCGCTCAGACGGATCCTGGGCGACGCGTTCGGTGGACGACGGAAAGCCACCGGCGCGCCGCTGCTGACCGCGATAGCGCCCACCTTCGCCGAGGAGCTTCAAGAACTTCTCCGCGCCCGAGGTCAACGGCAACAGGCCGCCTCGATCCCCGCGCTGCGCGTGGTCGAGCTCTGCAACTGCGACAGGCCAAACTGCTCCACCTTCTACACCATCCCCCGCTTCGTCGTCAGGTGGCGCTGGCCAGGCGCGGGCCGAACGCTCGACCTCAAGCCGAGCGAGGGCACGATCAGGGTGGACATCATCGAGGACCGGATCGCCCTCGTGGAAGTGCTCGACCGCCCAGACGTCGAGGCGGCGCTCGCAGGCGCGGCCCCACCGGCACGCTGATCCTGCACACGCTGCAGCCGCACCCCGCGGCAGCTGAACAGCCCACTTCACCTTCACCAGCTCCGCTGCCGGAGCGGGCAGGGATGAGGGCGAAGCCCTCGTTTGCCACTCGAAGGTGGATAAGGTTCGATCGTGGTCGGTCACGCGCTCGACGTCAAGACGAGCCGTCTCGGCGGGTGGCTTGGCCGACAGCGGATGCAGATCGCGATCTTGATCGCTGTCCTCGAGGCAACCATCGTCGCGATCGAGCAGGACATCACGAAGTGGACGGTGATCGCCGTCGCGATTCCGCTGATCCTCCTCTACCTGGTTGTCGGCCGCACGGCCAAGTCCGACGCGGTCAGGCAACTCTCCTGGATCGCCGGCGCCTCCCAGGTCTTCGCGGCGCTGCTTGCGATCCTCTTCATCGTCATCAAGCTGTTCATCATCGGGCTGATCGTCGGACTCGCGGCGCTGGCACTGATCCTCTTGTACACCGAGCGGCCCGACGGCCCGCGCGCCTCGAAGCGTTAGGCTCGAAGCCACACCTGGGACACGCGCAGATCGCCGAAAGCCCGACGATCGGGAGCTGCGCGCCGTGCTCTATCACTCTGCCGCCGAGCTGGTGACTGACTGGCCGGCGATCTTCGCCCGTGAGGGGTTCCGGATCGTCGAGTCGCGCGACATCATCGCCCAGACCCTGCCGACGTGGGAACACGTCAGGGCCGTCTACCGGCTGCGGAACGGCGAGGTCGTTCGCCGGTACGGACGGCGGCTGGCCGACCGGACGGTGGCCCACCTCGAGCGCATCGGCCAGATCCTCGCCGAGCACGGAACCTTCCCGGCGCTCGCCGCCCAGAAGCCCATGTCGGGGCGGCAGTTTCACCTCACGGCGGTGGCTGCGCGGACCGGGATGGTTTCGCTTCTGGGACTGGAGGCGTTTGACCGCCCGTTCTGACCGTCCGTTACAGCTCTCGTTTCCGTCAACCAAGCCAACTCGGCGTCGTTGGTGACTAAATGACCGCGCTGGCCGGGGCGGGTCACGCGGAAGGCGGGTCTCCCTCGCCGCGAAGAGTCGATCGCCGATTCGACGACAACCGGCTGATGTGAACTCAGGCCGGCCCCTCGCGGACGGGCTCTTCGCCCGCCTCCGCGAGCCGCTCCGCCTCGGCGATGCCGGTGGGGCGACCCGCGTGCAGCCACAGGGCGTAGAGGCCGGCGGCGATCGCGAGGCCGGCGGCGAGCGAGGCGAGCGGCGTTACACGTGCGAGGTCGACGCAAAGCGTGATCGCGACCGCAATGCCCGCGATCGCCGCAACGCCCAGCAGCGGCCACTGCCGTGCGGACTGAAAGAACCGTCCCATCGCCAGCAGCCCGCAAAGGAAGGCAACGAAGACCGTGACCGCGTAGAAGAGCACGAGCCGCTGCTCCTTCGCGTCGGCGGCGACGATCATTCCGGCCGCGATCGCGACGAAGAGCGCGACCGCTCTGTACGGCGTGCGGTACACGTTCACGCGGCTGAGCCAGCCCGGAAGGATGCCGACGCCGCCCGAACCCTTCGCGAGCGCCTTCATCAATCCCGGCGCGGCCTGGAGCGACGAGCTGGCGGCCGCGAGCAGGAGGATCGCCGTGGTGAACTGGAACGCCGCGAACAGCGGCCCCTTGCCGACGGCCGCCTTGCCGATCTGCGCTATCTGCGTCGCGTGCCCCGCCGGCACTCCGACGTGAAGTCGCACGGCGAGAACGGTCAGCCCGGCGGTCAGCCAGACCACGATCGCAAACATCGACCAGAGAGTGACCCGCCCGAACCGGATGCGTCCCGCGTCGTCCAGCTGGCTCAGCTGGGCGATCGCCGAGGACGGCGCCTCGACCCCGGTCGCGAGCGCCATTGCCACCGGGTAGGCGAGCAACACGGCCAGCGGCCCGAAGTGAGCGCCCGCGGGCCGGAGCGGGTCGGCTCCGTGGCCATGCGGTGCCACCAGGCCGATCACGAGTACGACGCTGGCGACGGCGACGAACGCGACGGTCATGCTCGCGAAGACGAGACGGCCTCGGTGGCCGAACCAGGTCAGCCCGCCCACCAGCGCGAGCAGCAGGAGGGCGAGCAGGATGCGGAGCGAAGCAAGCGACGGCACGTAAGCGATCACCGCGGACGCGCCCGCGGCCACGCTGATCGCGATCGTCAGCGCGTAGTCGACGGTCAACGCTCCGATGGGCAGAAACGCCCATCGCTCACCGAACGCCGACCCGACCGCCGAGGCGTCACCTCCACCCCTCGAAAAGCGAACGTAGAGCTGGCTGTAGTTGACGGCGATCAGCGCGATCACCGCAAGCACGACCGCCATCGTGGGGATGAGGAGGACGAGGTTACCGCCCAGCGCTCGCAACGCAGCCTCGACCGCATACGCCACCGACGAGACCGGATCACCCATGACCGCGAACGCGAACGCAAACAGAAGCGCGGATCGACTCCGAAGCAGAGCGCGCAACTACGCCGCCGCTTTCGGCCGGGCCGCGACAGGGATCCACACGCCGACGGTGACGGCCAGCGGCACTGGCGCCACGGTACGAGGGTCGCCGGACGGCGAAACGCACGGCTGCTCGAGCTCAGGCCGGCGCATAGACTCGACGAGATGGCTGACGAGAGCGCGCGTCAGTCGGCGCCCTCGGTTCCACACCCGTCAGGCATTACGCTGTGAGGCATGCTTGAGCGCCGAGACGCCCCCTCTGCCCGCAGACACCCAGGGCGTCATGCCCATTGCCCGCTCTGCGGCGAGGAACGAGCCGACCGGCTCCTGCGTGATGTCACCAGCGCAGAGGATGCGCTACGTCCTGATCCCTGCGTCGCCGCGTGGCGCACGCTTGTCGCGCTCCGCGACCGCGAGTCGTTGAGCCAGGTGCTCTCAACGCGCAGACGCTTCGCGTATGAGGCTGGTCAGCCGCATGCCCCTGTACTCTCCGAGCTTCTGCTCGACCGCTGGCGGGCGGAGGACTGGACGATCATGCCCCAGGATCTGCTTGCACGGCTCTAGGCTGCCGCGCGACGGCGAGGGTTCAAGACGCTGGCAGAGGCGAGCAGGGGATCGGCTACGTAATCGGGCCGACGCACGGAGAGCGTCGCAGTTCACCGAGAAGGCGACAAGAAGGCGAACGGCTCCCTGGCTCGCTTGCCCTCGCTATCCGGGGTGGTCGTTAGCTGCCTCCAACCGGAGTTCGACAGTTCGTGGGCACGGAGCGGGCTCGGAAGCGGCGGTTTCCGTGTAACCAAGCCGTTCGGCCTCTTCTCTGGTTCGTGAGGCTGTAGGCACTACGCGTAAGGGCTTGCCACGTTTATCCGTCCGGTATCAGCCGTATGCTTGTGGGCATGTACCTACGCACGATCCAGCGGCGCAACAAGGACGGCTCGGTCGCCCGCTACGTGCAGCTCGCCCACAACGTGCGTCTGCCGGGCAAGCGCAACCCGGTGGCGCAGGTGATCCACAGCTTCGGGCGGGAGGAGGAGCTCGATCGGCAGGCGCTCGCGCGGCTGGTGCGCTCGATCTCCCGCTTCCTGGAGCCGGGTGAGCAGCTGCAGGCGGCCGCGTCGGAGGAGCTGCGCTTCCTCGACTCGCGGCCGTTCGGCGGCGGGTATGTGCTGGACGCGCTCTGGCGGCGGCTGGGGATCGAGGCAGCCGTTGCGCGGCTGGCGCGCCGGCGGCGGGTGACGCCGGCGGTGGAGCGGCTGCTGTTCGCGCTCGTCTGCAATCGGGCGCTGGCGCCCTCGTCGAAGCGGGCTGCGCTGGAGTGGGCGCGCGAGGACGTCCATCTTCCCGGCGTCGGCTCGCCCGGCTCTGACGCGCAGGTGTTCTACCGGGCGATGGACTTCCTGCTCGCAAGCGAGGAGGAGATCCAGCGCGAGGTGTTCTTCTCGGTCGCCAACCTGCTCAACCTGGAGGTCGACGTCATCTTCTTCGACTCGAGCTCGACCTATTTCGAGATCGAGGACGAGGACGAGGCCGACGAGGAGGCCGGGCTGGAGGGGCTGCGCCGCTTCGGCGAGTCGAAGGACCGCCGGCCCGACCTTCCCCAGGTCGTCGTCGGGCTGGCGGTCACCCGTGAGGGGATCCCGGTGCGCTGCTGGGTCTTCCCCGGCAACAGCTCCGACCAGGTGCTCGTCCGCCAGGTCAAGGACGACCTCAGGACCTGGAAGCTCAACCGGGTGCTGTGGGTGCTCGACACCGGCTTCGCCTCGGAGGAGAACCGCCGCTACCTGCAGCGGGCGGGCGGCCACTACATCCTCGGCGAGAAGCTCAGGGCCGGGCGCGCCAACCTGGAGGCGCTCGCCCGCCCTGGCCGCTACCGCCAGGTGCGTGACAACCTCGAGGTGAAGGAGGTCTGGGTCGGTGAGGGCGAGACCAGGCGCCGCTTCGTCGTCTGCCGCAACCCGCACGAGGCCGCCCGCGACGCCGCCCGCCGCGAGCAGGCGCTCGCCCGCATCGCCGAGGAGCTTGCCGCGCTCGAGCGCAAGCGCACCGCCGACGACCGTCGCGACGCCGAGGCGCTCCTGCTCGCCCACCCGAGCATGGGCCGCTACCTCACCCGCCGCCGCGGCCGGCTCGTCGTCGACCAGCAGAAGGTCCGCGCCGAAGAGCGCGTCGATGGCAAGTTCCTGCTCTCCAGCTCCGACGACTCCCTCGCCGCCGAAGAGATCGCGCTCGGCTACAAGCAGCTGATCGAGGTCGAGCGCGGCTGGCGCACCCTGAAGCACACGCTCGACCTGCGCCCCGTCCACCACCGCAAAGAGGAGCGGATCCGCGCGCACGTCCTGCTCTGCTTCCTCGCCCTGCTGCTCACCCGCGTTATCGAGGTTGAGACGGCTCAGACCTGGCCGACGATCCGGCGCGAGCTACAGCGCATGCACCTGGGCGAGTTCCACGGCTCCGCCGGCAGCGTGCTCCAGCGCACCGAGAGCACCCCGGCGCAGCACGACCTCCTCCGCGCGCTCGGGATCGACGAGCCACCACGCTTCCTCGCGATCGAGCCCGCCAAGGCCGCGTAGGCACTACACGCCCACCCCGCCACCGCCGCAAACCCGCTCCGCAAGCCGGCTCACGCCTCACGCTCATCTACGAACTGTCGAACTCCGGTCCAAGTCAGGCTGCCTCTCTTCTCCCGCGGCCGAGGGGTGTCCATCGACCCTGGGGCGGTCCAGACCGGTTTCTATGACCGGTAGGCCGAGCCCTCGTGACGGGCCTGGTTAAGCCGATCCCGGGGCCGCTCTCACCGGGTCACGTCCCGTAGCGTGGTGTAACTGGGCGTCGGACGGAGCCGGGTGAGGGTCCGGCCACCGTGGCGCTCATGATCGTCGGCTTCACGCCAATGAAGTTCGACGAGAGGAGTCACCACGATGGCCGAGACGAAGAGGATGACGGCTGATGAGGTCGTCGGCTACCTGCTCGAGGGCGAGGGCCTCGATTTCCTGCGCGAGTCGCTCTCCTGGGTCGTGCAGCAGCTGATGGAGGCGGAAGTGTCGGAGCTGATCGGCGCCGAGCGCGGCGAGCGAAGCGCGGAGCGGCTGACGCACCGCAACGGCTACCGGGCACGGGCGTGGTCGACGCGGGCGGGTGAGATCGAGCTGGCGATCCCGAAGATCCGCCGGGGCAGCTACTTCCCCAGCTTCCTGGAGCCGCGCAAGCGCTCGGAGCAGGCGCTGGTGGCGGTCGTGCAGGAGGCGTACGTCGCCGGCGTCTCCACGCGTAAGGTCGATCAGGTGGTCGAGTCGCTCGGGCTGCGGATCTCGAAGAGCGAGGTCTCGCGGATCTGCGCCGGCCTCGACGAGCAGGTGGAGGCGTTCCGCAACCGGCCGCTTGAGGGCCGCTACCCCTACCTCTGGCTCGACGCGAAGGTTGAGAAGGTCCGCGACGGCGGCCGGGTCGTGCCGCAAGGCGCTCGTGCTCGCCTATGCGCGTGCACGAGTCCGGCTACCGCGAGGTGATCGCCCTCGACGTCGGCGAGGCCGAGACCGAGGCATTCTGGCGCAGCTTCCTCCGCTCGCTGGTCGAGCGCGGCCTCACCGGCGTGCAGCTGGTCGTCTCCGACGCCCACGCCGGGCTCAAGAAGGCGATCGCGCAGGTGCTCGGCTGCCCCTGGCAGCGCTGCACCGTCCACTTCCTGCGCGAAGCGCTCGGGCACGTGCGCAAAGACCAGCAGGGCGATGGTCGCCGCCCTGCTGCGGCCGATCTTCAACGCCGACGACGCGCGAGCAGGCGCGCGAGCTCGTCGGCGACGCGCTCGAGCGGCTGCGCAAGCCGCTGCCGAAGATCGCCGCGCTGCTCGAGGAAGCCGAGGAAGACCTGCTCGCCTTCTACTGCTTCCCGCCGACCACTGGCCGAAGCTGCGCTCGACCAACCCGCTCGAGCGGGTCAACCGCGAGATCGGCCGCCGCACCGACGTCGTCGGCATCTTCCCCAACGACCGCGCCCTGATCCGCCTCGCCGACCAGCGTCGTGATCGAACAGAACGACGAATGGCTCGTCGGCCACCGCTACCTCAGCGCTCACTCCCTGGAGACGATCCTCAACGATTACAAGAAAGACAACAACAACGAGGAGGTGCGAGAACTCACCGCAGCCTAACCAGCCGACGAGCTACACCACGTCCCGGGACTTGACTTCTCACCGGATGACCGGTATGACCGGCATCCGGTCGTGAACGTGACTTGCCGAGGGGGGATGGTCTCGCTGCGTCGGCCGCTGCAGGTGCTGGAGCTGCGCGATGAGTGCTGGCACCTCGCCACGATCGTGCGCGAGAGATGGCAACCGTCATCGTGACCAAACAAGGTGATCTTCAGGCCACGTCCCGTCAAGTGGTGTGCGAGGTTGACGGCACCATCCTCGCCTGACCTCTACGCGGCTGCCTCGATCGCGATCACCTCCTCCGCTTCGTCGACGGGATCGGCGAGTGCGTTCGCGATCGACTCCGCGCTCATGTAGCGGCGGGCAACTGCCCACTCGTCATGCTGCTCGGCGAGGACCGCTCCGACCAGGCGGACGATCGAAGAGCGATCGGGGAAGATGCCGACGACGTCGGTGCGCCGGCGGATCTCCTTGTTGAGCCGCTCGAGCGAGTTATTGCTCCACAGCTGCCGCCAGTGCTCCTTCGGGAAGCCGGTGAAGGCGAGGATCTCCGGCGCCGCCTCGTCCAGGAGTGCCGCCGCCTCCGGGAAGCGGGCCTCGAGCTGGGCGACGATCCGGGCGTGCTGCTCGTGCACCGACTCGGCGTCGGGCTGGGCGAAGATCGAGCGCACCATCGTCGCGACGAAGCTCTGCGCGCTCTTGGGGACGCGGGTCAGCAGGTTGCGCATGAAGTGCGTCCGACATCGTTGCCAGCTCGCTCCGGGGAGCGTCGCCGCGATCGCGTCGACGAGCCCAGGGTGAGCGTCCGAGGTGACCATTCGGACGCCGGCGAGGCCGCGGGCAACGAGCGAGCGCAGGAAGGCGAGCCAGGCCGCCCCGTCCTCCGTAGTGACGACGTCGAGCCCGAGCGACTCGCGGAAGCCCTCGGCATTGACCGCGACCGCGTGCACGACGCAGGCGTTGACCGTCCTCCCGCCCTCGCGGCACTTGACCTCGAGCGCGTCCAAGACGAGGTACGGGTAGGGCGCCCCGTCGAGCGGGCGGGTGCGGAAGTCCTCGACGATCGAATCGAGGGACTTCGCCAAGCGCGAGACCTGGCTCTTCGACATCCGCTCGACGCCCAGCTGCTGCACGAGCTTCTCGACGCGGCGGGTGGAGACGCCGGCGAGGTAGGCATCGGCGATCACCGAGACGAAGGCCTGCTCCGCTCGTCGCCGCGGCTGCAGGAGCCAGTCGGGAAAGTAGCTTCCTGCGCGTAGTTTGGGGATCGCGAGCTCGACCGTCCCCACCCGCGTGTCCCAGGCCCGCTCGCGGTAGCCGTTTCTGATGTTGACCCGCTCGGGGCTCCGCGCCCCGTAGGGCGCGCCGCAGAGCGCGTCCGCCTCCGCGCCCATCAGCGCCTCCGCGAAGTCCTGCACCATCGCCCGCAAGAGGTCCGGGCTCGCCTGCTCGAGCTGCTTGCGCAGCCAGCTCTGAACGTCCATCGTCACCTCGACCACCGTGCTCCTCCTCGCTTGTCTTTGACCGGACTTCGCGAGGATGACGCGGTGGTCAGCTCGTCGGGCGCTTCGCGCCCGCCGTCGCCGCCTCGCTCGCCTCATCGAAGGGCAGCGAGCCGGCGACGAAGCTCACCTCGTCGCGCTCGAACACCACGAACGGGGACGCTACTGATCTTTCTTCAGAGGGGACTGAGGCCTTTGACCGCCTTTCTGACCGCCTCCTGCAGCTCTCGTTTCCCGTTAACCAAGCCAACTCGGCGTCGTTGGTGACCGATTGACCGGACTGACCGGGTCGGTCAGTGACTAGACACACGGCGGTGCACCCACAGGCTGTGGTGAACACGCGACAGCGACACCACATGTTGCAAGCTGACGATCACCGCGGGGCCGTTCACGCTGCTGCACTGAACGTCCGCCGCGGCACTCGCGGGCGTCATGCGGCGGCGTCGTTGGCCGTTGCTCTTCGCGCGGCTCTTGCGCGCTGATAAATCGTGGGCTGTCAGCCGCCGCGCCGAAGCGCGTCGAAGAGTGCGCCTACGTGGGCGTAGCCGACGATCTTCCTTGCCGCTTCCGCGCCTGAGATCAGAACGCGGATGGCGCTGGGGCCCGGCTCGGTCCATTGCCCCGCTAGATAGAGGCCGCCGATCGGCGTCTCCTGTCGGAGCCGCTTCGTTCCCATCTGGTCGAGCGTCAAGGCCCAGCCGTAGATAGACCCGCGCGGGGCGCGCGTGAACGACTCGATTGTCTCGGGTGTCGCGCTCTCGACGTACGTCAGCTTGTCGCGGAAGCCCGGCAGCACTGAATCGGCCCTGCCGAGGAGTTCGTCCGTATAGCGCTCTTTCGCCTGCGGCCAGGGCTCGCCGATGTCGTACGGCATGAGGGAGGTGATGATCACGATGTTCTCACCGGTCGGCGCGAGCGAGGAGTCGGCAAGGCTCGGCAGCGAGATCCACATTCCAGCCGGGCGCCCGTCGAGTACGGCACGATACGACGCCTCGTGATCCCACTGCTCGTACGCAAACATCTCGTGCCCGAGGCCAGAGTTGGCGAGATCGAGCGTCGTTGCCGTGAAGACGATGAAGGCGGAGAGGGAGAGCTCGAGCCGATCGAGTCGTCGGAGCACGCTCGCGGGCACGTTTTCGCGCCCGATCAGGGTCTCGAATGTCTGCCGGCCATCCACGTTCGAGACGACGGCCTGGGCTCGGATCTCCGCACCGTTGTCGAGCACCACGCCGGACACGCGACCGTCGAGGAGCGTGATTCGATCGACGGTGGTGTTCAACAGGACTTCACCGCCGTTTTCGGTGATCGACCAGACTAGCGCCTCGGCGAGTTCCTGGAAACCGCCCCTGCAATAGACCGGGGCGGTGCCGAGCCCGATCAAGTAGGCGCTCAGCTGAGTGAGAGGCAGTAGATCGGGCGGTAGCGCGGCGTACGGCCAAAGCGTCGTGCAAACGGCACGCGCCCGCGGATCGGCAACCGTCTCCGCGAGCACGTCGCCGGCAGTCGCCGTCCTGTACCGAAAGAACGTCGGAAACTCGCGCACGAGCTGATTCATCTCTGCAAGACCAACACGAAACGCCATCTGTCGTGACTCCACGTACACCTGGTTGCACAACCGCAGGAACGACTCGATGTCGTCTGCAGCTTGGGGCACGACGCGACAGTGCGCCTCGATCATCGGCTCGAGAGTCGGCGGCGTGACGAAAGTCGCCGCCGGGTAGAAGGCGCCGTAGAAGGTGTCGAGCGCGATGAACTCGACGCGGTCGCGAGCGCCGAGCGCCTCGAGCAGGTCGCGGACAATCCCGCCCTCCTCGGCGCCCGTGGTCACGTGGATGGCGGGATCGAAGACGTACCCGTCGCGACGGAAGCAGTGGGCGCAGCCGCCTGACCCGTCGCCGCGGTCGACAATCAGCACGTGCTTGCCGGCCTTGGCCAGGCAGGCGGCGGCGGCCAGTCCACCGAGTCCAGCGCCGACGACCGCGACGTCGTAGGCATCGTGCTGCGGGACGGTACGAGTGACCGCTGCGCTCACTGCGCGACCGTCTGGCCGACGCCGCCCGACATCGTCCCGTCCCGTACCGGTGACGGCACCGGCGCCGTCCAGTCGACGACGATTCCTGCGTAGATCCACTTCGTCGCTTCGACGCCGATCAGCATGACGCGGTCGCCCGGTTCCACGAGTCCGGTGCGCCAGCCGTCGTCGAGGAAGAGAGGAACCGCTGCGCACCCGACAGCACCCGTCTGCGAGAGATTGTCGAAGATCTTCTCGCGCATCAGCGTCCACTCCGGTGTAGTCAGCCCGGCTTTGTCGAGGGATTCGAGCATCCAGCGGGCATTGCCCTCCGGGATCAAGCAGTGGTCGACCGAGGCCGGATCCACACCGCTTCGTGCCAGGGTGTCGGCGAGCGCCTCGGTGACCATGACCGGCGTGAAGTCGCCCGCGCCGACGACGTCCACGCGTAAATCGACGAGCTTCGAATTCTTCTGCTGCTCGTGCATCGGTGCATGGGTGCCGCCGCCGATCGCGTGAATTCCGGGCTTGCGCCTCCCACCGATGGCTCGCATCGCACCCGGGTGAAGGCCACCCTCGCTATCCCGCGCCTGAAGCACCGCTGCACCGGCGCCGTCACCGAACATGTACACCGGCAGCCGGTCTCGCATGCGGATAGTGTCTGGCTGCTTGCCGAGAAAGATCGGCGCTAATGCCGGTGAGATGGATTCGCTCCCGATGACCAGCGCGGTCTCGTAGGTTCCCTGTTCGAGGTAGAAGCGTGCGATGTCCAGAGCCTGCACCCAGCCGGCGCCGCCCGATCGGATCTCGAGCGTCGCGCACTTCTCCAGTCCGAGGCGTTCCTGCAGCAGGTTGACGACCGGTGGCAATGCGTACTCGGGTGTCCCCGTGGCCTGGATCAAGAGCTCGAGATCGCTCGGCTTGACCCGCGCCGTTGCGAGCGCCTGTACTGCGGCCTTGTAGGACATGTCCGTGTTGTTCTCCCGGTGCTCCCCGGTCAGCGGGTCGATCTGCCAGAATCGCTGCTCGATCGCGAGGCCTTCCCCGACCTCGGTCGCAAGCGGGCCGACAAGGCGCTCGATTTCGGACGTCGGGATCGGCTCGCCCGGCTGGTACGCTCCTGTAGCCGCAATGTGAGCGCGCATGAGGCTTCTATCTTTCGTGGCACAGGCACGGGACGCAAGGGTTCGATCGGCCGAATCTGCGGGTCCCTGAAGTGTCAGCTCTGAACGTCCATCGTCACCTCGACCACCGTGCTCCTCCTCGCTTTGTCTTTGACGGGACTTCGCGAGGATGACGCGGTGGTCAGCTATGCCGGGCGCTTCGCGCCCGCCGTCGCCGTCCCGCTCGCTCTCTTGAGGAGCAGCGACCCGGCGACGGAGCTCACCTCATCGCGCCCGAACACCACGAACGGGGACGCTACTCGCGCTCCGTGCTCAGGACACTAGGGCAAGCCAGGCAGGCGTGTATGTCCGCGCAACGGAACGCTATGACCGGTGCTGGGTCGCGGTGATGCGCCCGGCATGACCATCGCAGCGCGATCAGGGGTCATCCCCGAACTGGCCCAGGCGTGTGGCTCACACCGGCAGCACGCACAGGAGCGGGTGCGCGACGCGGACCGCGGTCCAAGGTGGTGTGACGCCGGGTGGGTCGGCGAGCGTTGCGTAGTATGCGCGCCCTGCATTGCGACAGGTCGTCGATAGCGCAGCCTCGACGAGGTTGCACAGCAGCGTCTCGGCGCGCTGGTTGTGGAAGTGATCGACGAGCTGTCTCGCGGCGCCCACGATGCAGTTCGAGCGCGCGTCGCGTGTGGAGCCTGCGTCACATGCGATGTCGGCTCCTGCAGCGGCACCGGCTTCTGTGATGTGGTCCGCGATGCTCCGCGCTGCCGTATCAATGCCTAGACCCTCATAGCAGGTCCGCCGAGCGCGCGGATCGTCGGCCGTGGCGCAGATGCGAAAGGCCCGGTCGATATCGTCACCGGTCGCGAATAACAGGTACGCCGCTTGCTGGTCGTAGCAGGCCGCCAGGTACCGGTGCGGCATCACCGTACACGGGTAGCGGAGGCGATGCTGAGTCTTCCAGCGCTTCGCCGAACGGGTGACGTTCTCCATGAAAGCACCCGTGTAACAGCCCTCCCGTTCCCAGGAACCGGTTAGCCGGTCACACCCGCTAAGCGCCGTCGTCAGGTCGCCGGCCGCCTTCTGCATCAGCCCGTGACCGAGAGCATGGACGCAGGTGTAGTGCGCGTTGGACCGCGGCGCGCGTAGGCGTACATACGCGCAGAGGGTATCCGGCTGATCGAGGGTCCGCTCCGACGCGGCGCTGGCGACGAAGACTTCCATCCTCCCGGTGTCATAGCCTGAGCCGCACAGCTCCCCGAGATCTCCGACCGGTCGCGGCTCACCGGCGCGCCTGGCGGCTGCATGAGCGATTACGTGTGTCAACGCGTGACACGTCGCCCTGACGATCTCGTCACGATCGGCGTCCACCTGAAGCTGTTCGAGCGCGGCGCGCGCACCAAAGTCGCGCACCAGGGCCTCGTAGTGCTGTCGCTGGCAGGCAAAGTCCGCGACGGGGCTGCCGCCGCAGCGTCCGGCGCCTCGTGGCCACTCGACCGATTTCTGCGATACCGATCCGAACCCTCCGGTGGCGACGAGTGCGATGAGGAACGCGACAACCAGCCAGGTTGGTCGGCCGCGGCTCACGCCGGCGGCTGGCTGTTGCCTTGGAAGACGGAACGGAAGGCCCGCTTGAAGGCACCGCGCCGCCGCCCGTCGGATAGGACGATGATCCGGCTCTCGACTGGCCGGTTCTTGATCAGTCTCGCGTCCGAGAACGAGACCCACGGCGTGGTTTTGCCGTTGGGCTCGATGTACCGGCCGAGGTACTTGAAACGCCCGCTGCGGTCGGGTCGGCCGACCCGCCTGCCCTCGAGCCGCGCGCCGGTCTCCGAGCTTCCTCGGACAGTGCCGTCCGGAAGCAACATGCTGTCGTAAAGGCCGGCGATGCCAGTCGCCCGGCCTGCGCGGAAGCGGACCGACGTCCCGTCGGCCAGCACGATTGTCCCGCTCGCATCCGCATCATGCAACGTCACATTGACCTCGGCCTTGCTGGAATCGGATCTCATCGCCACCGTGTTCGCGGCTTGACCCGGAAACCACTCATTGACGTTTCGTCCGTCGCAGACATAGACGCGGACCGGCCGTACCGCTGCCCCTGACCGCGCGGCGGCAGCGACGACCGCAACGTAGAGCCGCGTGCCGGGAACGGCACCGACGAAGCTACCGGTCACAAGCGCTGAACTGCCGCTGCCGTGAGAACCGCCGCACGCCGAGAGCCCGAGCGTCGCGATGGCAACTGCGGCCGCGCCGAGAAGGTGACGACCGCAACGCGGCACGCTGGCCATGCCGCAAGCTAGCCCGTTACCTACGGCGAAGTCAATCACCGCGGGACGACGGCAGGGCGACAGCCGTAGCTGCGATTGCCGAGATGAGCGGAAGTCGAGAGCAAGCGGTTATGGGGAACCGCCTGTCGACACGGTCACCGTTCCGAGCACTTCCGTGAGCCAGCCGATGAGCATTCGTGGCTAAAGGGAGCTGATGCTTCTCCATCGCCCAGGCAGCAATGCCGGGTGGCAAGGGCATCTTCCAGCCGGGGAGGGATCGAACCTCCGACCTTGGGATTAAACGGAGAGCGCGACCAGACTGTCCGCTACATCGACTTCGAGCACCCGTAGCGCAACGACTTCCTCGTCATCAACCAGTTCCGCGTCGACCGTCCCGGCGGGCGCGGGTTCATCACTCCGGACATCGTCCTCTTCGTCAACGGCATTCCTCCTGTCTAATCGAGTGCAAGAGCCCGGCGGCGACCGACCCGATGGAGGAGGGCATCACCCAGCTTCTGCGCTACTCAAACCAGCGCGACTGGCTTGAGGAAGAGGAGGATGAGGGCGCGGAGAAGTTTTCCATTACAACCAGCTCGTTGTCTCAACCTTCTTCTATAGACCACGTGCAGGGTGACGAGAATGAACGTCTTCCCGGCGGAGAGGAAGCTGACCGCGTACGGGGTGCGCGCGAACTGCCGGCCGAGCGTCTCAGCAATCTCGCCAGTGTCCTCGGCGAACGGTTCGGCGAACTCACCGGCAAGCCCGGACGGCTTCACCCGACGGGTATCGAACAGAAACGCCAGCCGCTCATTGTTCCCCGCCTTCGTCGCGGTGACTGGAACGTCCCCGGTTTGGTGGACACGTTGTCGGTTAGGCGGCTTGCGCTTCCTTTCTGATCTTCTCGTATTCGATCGGTGAGCGGTAGCCGAGCGTCGAGTGGAGTCTGATCGGGTTGTAGAAGGCCTCGATGTAGTCGAAGACGGCCGTCCTTGCGTCCTGTCGTGTCGCGAACGATTGCCGGCGCAGGAGGTCCTTCTCGAGGGTGGCGAAGAAGCTCTCGGCGACGGCGTTGTCGAAGCAGTCGCCCTTCGAGCCCATCGAGCGGTGGATGCCGATCTCGCGGCAGCGCTCGCCGAAGCGCAGCGACACGTACTGGGACCCCTGGTCGGAGTGGTGGACCAGTCCGGGCTTCGGCTGGCGGCGGGCGATCGCCATCTCGAGGGCGTCGACGACGAGCTCGGCCTCGAGGTCGGGCCGCATCGACCAGCCCACGATCCTGCGGCTGTACAGGTCCATGACCGCGCCGAGGTAGAGCCAGCCCTGCCATGTCCGGACGTACTTGATGTCCGCACACCACAGCTGATCCGGCGCGCCGGCGACGAAGTTGCGGTCGACCAAGTCGTCAGCGACCCGGACGCCGGGGACGCGGATCGTGGTGCGCCGATAACGCTTCGGCACCAGCCCCGAGAGCCCGCGCAGCCGCATCAACCGTTCAACACGCTTGCGGCTCACGCACACGCCGCGGTGACGAAGAGCGGCGTGGACGCGGCGAACGCCATAGGTCTGCCGGCTCTCGGCGTGGATCTCGACGATCCGCTGCGACAGCCAGGCATCGGCGAGGTCCCGGTCAGACGGCGCCCTGCGCTCCCACGCGTGAAAGCCGGAGCGGGAGACGCCGAGCGAACGGCAGAGCAGCGAGATCGGGTACTCGGCCTTCTCCGCCGCGATGAAGCGAAAGCACTTCACCGGGTCTCGCTCTCCCTCGCGAAGAAGGCCGCGGCTTTTTTCAAGATCTCCCGCTCCTGCTCGAGCATCCGCACCTTGCGCCGCAGCTCGCGCAGCTCGGCACGCTCCTCCGACGTCAACCCCTCACGCTTTCCCGCGTCGACAGCCGCCTGCGCAGCCCAGACACGCAGCGTCTCGGTCGAGATCCCGAGGTCGCCAGCGACCTCACTCAGCGAGCGGCCGCTACTGCGATACAGCCCGACCGCCTCACGCCGAAACTCCGACGGATACGGCCTCTTGAAATTCGATCCCCTTGGCATGGCGGACGATCCTTCCTGCCAGGCCGGACGATGCCGACCAAGCGCTCAGGTGTCCACGAAAGCGGTGGCATTCCAAACGTCGGTCATGATCACCCCCCACTCAGGGCCGAGCGTCTTCAGCAGGTAGCGGAGCGCGGCCCGAATCCGAGGAGATTCAGGCGCGCCACTCCAAGGGAACCGCAGCACGACGCCGGGAAGCAACGAGTCGTCCTCGTTCGCTAGCTCATTCGCGCCGCCCCAAGTCCCCTCCGGCCGCCGAACTTCCGGATCGGCGGAAGCGGCTTCCCTAATTCCACCGGCCTTCTTCCGGCGCCTGCCGGGGAGGACAGATCCGCCTCTGAAACGGCCTCCGCCCTTTCACACCCGCCCAGATTGCCGGCCGGCACGCCTTCTCGTGACGGACGGGATACGACACGCACCCTGTGCACTCACCGGAATCACCCGCTGCGCGCGGGCTGCAACCCGGCCGGCGCCATGCGCCCGATAGACGACCGTGTCGCCGACCTCGAGCCTCACAGCTACCCACCGTAGCGCAGGTTGTGTCCCCTGTCCCCCGGCTGGGCTCGCTCCGGCCGGCATAGTGTCTCGGTCTTTTGCGCCCGGACGACTATCGCACGCACCTCTGCTAGCGCTCTCTGACAGCACGCTCATCGATACCGGGTCTCGACCCTTGCGAATGAGTCTGGAAGCTCACGCCGACTGCGAGCATGCTCCCAACCTGTCGCGTTCTGCGGGAAGAGCGACGGGCGGCGGGTCTGTTTACGGCAGGGTCCTTGGGTCGTACCTGCGGAGTCGTGGCACGCCGATTTTCTGCTCCGAGCGGAGTCTCTGGGCTCAAGCTGCGGTACTGGGGGTCATCCGGGCATCGCAGCAACGCGGGCGCGACCGCCTTGCCGTTCGGCCTACCTGCGAGTACTCGCTCGAGGGGGTCCTTTCAGCTCGTGGCTCGCTTCGGGCGGGGCGGGATCGAGCGCATCTGCGCTCAGTGCTCCGCGCACCGCTTGAAGAGCCGCTCGAGGTGTGCGTGCACGCCCTCGTGCGGCTGCGGAGGCCGAAACCCTTCTTTGACGATCACTGCCTCGTCGTCGGGCTCGATCGCCTCGATGTCGCTGACCGGGATGAGCAACAGGCGCTGGCTGAAGCGGCCGTTGCGGACCTCGAGCAGGTCGGGGCGGTCGGTTCGGGAGTGGTAGCGGACGCCTTCGACCAGCCCGAGCGGGCGCGTCCCTGCGAAGACGGCGAAGCCCTCGCAGCGGGCAAGCCGGTAGTCGCGCTTGCGTGGCAGCAGCACTCGCGGAAGGTCGATCAGAGGCGCGTCCGAGACCTCTTCCGGGTGGGCGTCCGAGCCGCCGGGTTGCTGGCGTAGCGTCCACAGCTCGTCCTCGAGCGTGTCCAGCTTCGCCCTCAGCTCCGCGAGCTCGGCCTCGAGCTCGGCGGCGCGCGCCGTCCGGTCGACCTGGAAGATGCGCGCGAGGCGCTCACCGCCGTTCGCGGCGCCCAGCCACGTCCGGGCGGCTTCCTCGCGGTCCTGCTGCGGCGGGCGGCCATCGTCGGGAGTACGGATCGCGGCCATCAGCTACACCGGCCGCATGCCGCTCTTGCCGACGACGACGTTCAGTGGCCGGTAGCCGGTCAGCGCGAGTCGCCGCCCGGCGAGCGTGAGCACGAGGTTGCCGGGTGCACCGACGCGAACCCAGAGCGGCAAGCGGACGAACGAGACCGCCTCGCCCGGCTGGAGCAGGTTCTCGTACAGCAGCGGGCCGCCTTCGGAGCCGAGCCGGACGGCGATCCAGCAGTCGCCGCGCGAGGCGCGAAGCACGACCCGCGGCCGCCGCTGCGTGTGCCGAGGACGCAGCGGACGCGTCCGGGCCGACGAGGCGACGACGGGGCGGGCCGGCGGCGGGCTGGCCGCAGGCAGTGCCGGTGTCCCCTTGCCGGAGCCAAGCTGGCCGGCGACCAGCAGCGCGACCAGCGCGAGGGCACCGGCGAGCAGGAAAAGCGCGGCCCGCGGAGACGCCCATTCGCGCCGGCGGCGATGCGGCCGGCGGGCGCTGACCGGGCGCTCAGGCGGGAAGCGCGAATCGTACTCGCCGACCAGCCGCTGAGCGTCCAACCCCAAGTACGTCGCGTAGCTGCGCAGGAACGCCCTCGCATAGCCGTCCGGAAGGTCGTCGAAGCGCTCCTCCTCGAGCGCAGCGAGGTACCGCGCGCGGATCCTAGTCGCCGCCTCCGCCTCGGCCAGCTCGAAGCAGCGTCCCTCGCGGGCCCGTCCGAGGCTGCTTCCGATCTCGAACAGGACGGGGCGGCTCCTTCTCGCGTCCGACCTAGTATGCGCAATTTGCGGATTTCCTGAAGCCGCAATTTGCGATAAGCACCTCGAGCCGAAGATGTTGCTCGCTGTCCTCTCGGCGCAGGTAGGTGATCAGCGACCACTAGCGGGGCACACTGATTGGCGTGTCGCAGTCCGAACAGAAGGCGGCGACCGTCGCGGTTCACCGACACTGCGACAGCATCCTTCCGGTGTGTCCGGTGTGACCTGGCTCCTCCCAGAACGCCGCGTAAGCTCTCGCCGTGGCCTCCGCCTTCATCAGCTACGCCCACGAAGACCAGGAGCTGATGCTCGACTTGGTCGAGCACCTGGAAGAGCAGGGCCTGGACATCCGCTACGACCAGGTCGTGCTGCAAATCGGCGACTCGCTGATCGAGAAGATCTCGCAGGAGATCGCCGACGGGGACTTCCTGATCGCCATCGTCTCCCCGGACTCGGTCGAGTCGGGTTGGTGCCAGCGCGAGCTGTCACTCGCAGCGACGCAAGGCATCAATCAGAAGAGGGCTAAGGTGCTCCCTGTTCGCTACCGCGGCGCTGCGATCCCGGGGATGCTCGGCGACATCTTCTATGGCGACGCCGACCGCTTCTCGATCGAGACGCTCGCCGAGAAGCTTGCCGCGGCGATGCGGGCACACCTCGAAGGCCGTGGGGAGGACGCTGCCCGTGAGGCCGAAGCGGTCGAGCCAGTGGAGGACGAGGCGCGACGTGCTCCTGCCGGTGGAGACGCTGAGCTTGCCCAGGTGAAGGAGGTTGCGCAGCGTGCTTGGGATGTGTTCGCCGCCTGGGAGGGCATCTGGGACGGCGGCAACATCCGTGACCTCAACGATCCGCGGCGACGCCTGCGCTGGGCGCTTGACCAGCTGCCGGGTCGCACTCGGAGCGCGCTCCCGCTCATCGAGCAGATGGCGAACGCCAAGAGCGACTCCTTCTTCGCCGACGCGGATCTCATCGAGGTCGAGCGAGATATGCGCGCCGAGTTGCTCGCCGTCACCACGCGCATCGCCCAGGGCCTGCCGGTAGTCGGACGCTGGCTTGTCGTCGGTACCGACGGCAGGATCAGCGCTGGACGTCGCGACGCCATCGCCTACCTATGGTGGATCCAGCGGGGCGACGAGCGGCGGCCCCTGAGCATCTACATCAGCGGCACAGCGATGGCGTCGGAGAACGACTACCTGCCGGAGGAGGTCGCCGCTGCCAAGACCACCGAGGGCCGGAGTGTGCTCTCCCAGATCGTCGGCCTTGACGACCCGCCGTCCGAGGTCAGCGTGACCACGGCGGGCATACGGTTCGGGCTGCCAGACTGACGGCCGCTGAGCGTCCAGGCCCGATGGCTCACTTCCCGCGGTGGAGGGGCGTGTTCGGTTGACCGGGTTCCGGTTGAACCGGTCATCCGGTCAGGGCGGCCCCGGGATCGGCGTAGCCAAGCCCGTCACGGGGGCTCGGCCTACCGGTCGGAGAAACCGGTCTGGATCGCCCCCCGGTTCGGTGGCCGCCTGAGTCAAGAAACGCGGCTCCACTGAACCATCGACAGTGCGAGGTCGCCGCGAAACCCGGTCCGGCTTAAGACGCCTGACCACGAGGGGGTGATTCTAAACACACCAACAAACGCACCAATGCCAGCGACCCCAGCCCCCGCCCGCCCGGCGACACCAGGCAAAGCCGCACACCCCCGCTACGGCCGCCATCATGCCACGATCCGCTCAGCTAAGCCGAAAGAACCCCGCACACGGCGAACAAGCAAGCCCATCGGTCCGAACTCGCATCTCGGCGATGACCGGTTTCTCCGACCGGTAGGCCGACCCCCCGTGACGGGCTTGGTTAAGCCGATCCCGGGGCCGCTCTCACCGGATGACCGGTATGACCGGCATCCGGTCGTGAACGTGAGCCTATCGGGGCGCGACGAGCGCGGACGCAAGCACAGTCAAGTTGAGTCCCCATCCAACGCGCACAAGCCCTGCCGAATCTGAGGTGACATGCGTTAGATGACTGCGGTCGTAGAGGGAGGCTGCGAACGCAATGACGCCGCAGAGCATGCTCAGTCCCAACCAACCTCGCCCTTTACCGTGGGCGTGCAGCAAGACGCCGAGCGCCGCCAACAGAGCGCCAAGAAGGATGTATGGGCCATCGTCTGTGTCGAGCCCGCTCACGCTGATGGTGAGCACACTCGCCCATGGGCCGAGTGCGCCGATTGCCATCCCGCCAGCGGCGGCGACGGCGAACCACGTGGATGGCCTGCGTCGGAAACTGACCTCCTTCTTCCAGACCGAGGGCTGAGACGAGGACGGCGATGCTCGCGTCACCGTCTGAGAAGAACGGGCCGCCTCCTTGAGGGGCACACGCCCTCGCTTCACCAAGTACCAAGGGAACACGACGATCCACAGCAAGAGTGTCCCGAGCACCCACGCAGCTGTGCTGGAGCCGTCCTCCCACTCCCTCTTCGCCGAGTCGACGCCGACCCATATCGCAGAGGGCACGACCAGAACACAGAGCCAAAACACCGTTGCCGCGTTCATCTCGTTCGTATTCATCGACATCAGGAGCCCTGGTCTTAACAAGGTGCCGCGACTATTTGCGCCACCGCTGGGGCCGGGCTGTGAGCAAGCACGGGGCGTTCGGCTAGCCGCCCGGCTCTAGGATGTAGCCAACGTGTAATCACCCAGGCGTCCGAGTAGAGACGAGCCCCTCCAAGCCCTCAGGCTAGATTTCGTGGAAAGATGCGGGATCGCCGAGCAGCCCCGAACCCCTCCGAGCCCCTCGGCAGAACGGCCGGTTCCCCCCGTGTGCCCCCCTCCCTAAACGGTGCGCACCTCAGCGACCGTTGTGAGCCGCGCCCGCGCTTGTCGGTCGCGGCGACGAAAGCCCGTAGCCTCGAACCTGGTCGAAAAGGTCACCGGCTCGACATAGAATCGCTCCGTCTAATCACTAAGGAGGCTCCGATGGCGATTTGCATGTACTTCCCCGCCGAGGGGATGAGTGCGGACAAATACGACGAGCTGATCCGTAGGCTCGATGCGGCCGGCGCCGGGGCGCCGTCCGGCCGGAGCTACCACGTCTCGTTCCGGATGGGCGACGGGCTCCAGGTCGTCGATGTCTGGGACTCTCAGGAGTCGTTCGACTCCTTCGGGCAGACGCTGATGCCGCTGCTGTCCGATCTGGGGATCAACCCCGGCGAGCCGGCGGTCGGAGAGGTGCACAACATCATCGTCGGTTAGGCCCCTCCTCGGGGGGTGGTCAGGCCAGCCCGCGGACCTTCCAGTACGCGATCAGAATCGAGACCACGCCCACGGCGACGAGCCCGACGATCGTCGGGACGTCCACCGCGGCTCGGAAGCGCCCGCGGCCGACGATCACCGCGGTGCCGATCAGCCCGCCGATCAGCCCGCCGACGTGCCCGCCCGCGGAGATGCCCGACCACGTGAAGGTGATCGCGAGGTTGATCACGATCAGGACGAGGAACTGCCCGGCGATCCGCCCCGTCGCGCGCCACTCCAGGATCGCGCCCGCGCCGAACAGGCCGAAGATCGCGCCGGAGGCGCCCACGACCGGCGTCCTCGGGTCGAGCAGGAGCGCGCCGGCGGAGCCGGCGAGGCCCGAGGCGAAGTAGAGCAGCAGGAAGCGCCAGGTGCCGAGCGCTCCCTCGACCGCCGACCCGATCACCCAGAGCGCCCACATGTTGAACGCGAGGTGGAGCAGGAAGCCGTGCAGGAACATCGCGGTCACCGGGCGCCACCAATCGCCGTGCGCGACGTAGGGGCCGTAGAGGATCCACTTGTCGAAGAGCGCGCCGCCCGGGTTGTTCAGCCCCGAGCCCTGGGCGACCGTGATCAGGTAGATCAGGATGTTGAGCCCGACCAGGATGCGCGTCGCGATCGCGTCCGTCCGGACGACGAATCCACGCCGGGCGAGCGGCCGCTGTACCGACCTGACCGCGCGCGGCGTCGTCCGCGCGGGCCTCCCGGCGTGATCGGGGCAGCGGAGCCCGACCGGCGCGAACGTCACGCAGTCGGTGCAGATCGGGCGCCCGCACTCCGAGCACGAAAGGCCCGTCTCGCGCTCGGGATGGCGGTAGCAACGGGCCACGTCCCAGTTAGCGTACCGAGGCCCATGCGCGTCCACGTCGCCTTCACGCCCGAGGAAGAGGCCTCCGCTCCGCTCGGGATCGTCGTCGACGTCCTGCGGGCGACCTCGACGATCGCACAGGCGCTCTCGTCGGGGTGCCGCCGGATCCTCTGCTGCAGCGAGATCGAGGACGCGCTGCGGCTGCGGTCCGAGACGGAGGGCTCGCTCGTCGGCGGCGAGCGAGACGGGGTGCGGATCGAGGGGTTCGACGTCGGGTCTTCGCCACGGGAGTTCCTCGAGCCCCGTGCCGACACGCTGATCCTCTCGACGACCAACGGGACGCGCACGATCCTGACCGCGGCGGAGCGCTGCGAGGAGGTCCTGCTCGGGTCGCTCCTCAACCTGGGCGCGGTCGCCGCCCAGGCCCGCGAGCGCGGTGTCGACGTCGCGATCTTCTGCGCCGGCTTCAAGGGCGCGTTCGCCCTCGACGACGCCTACTGCGCGGGCAGGATCGTCGCGCTGCTCGACGGCGAGCGGTCGGACGCCGCGATCGCGGCCGAGCTCGTCGCGCACTCGTTCGCAAGCGCACACGAGGCGCTGCTCGCACGCACCTACGGCCCTCCGGGGCTCGAGGAGGACATCCTCTTCTGCTCCCGCGAGAGCGTGCTCCCGATCGTCCCGCGGTACTCGGGAATGGTCGGGGTCGCCGCGGAGATCGTCCCGTGACCTACCGGTTTGCGTTCGGCCGTCCGCCCGCGGTGGCCGCAAACGCGATGGTCGCGACCAGCCAGCCGCTCGCGACCCGGGCGGGACTGCGCGCGCTCGAGCGCGGCGGGAACGCGGCGGATGCGGCGCTGGCCGCAGCCGCGGTGCTCTGCGTGACCGAGCCGATGTCGACCGGGATCGGCGGCGACTGCTTCGCGCAGGTCTGGCAGGAGGGACGCCTCGAAGGGCTCGACGCCGCCGGCCCCGCGCCGCTCGGCGCGGATCCGGCCGCCCCGGTGGCGCAGACCGGGCCGCGCTCGGTCACGGTGCCGGGCGCGGTCGCAGGGTGGGCCGCCCTGGCCGACCGGCACGGCCGCCTGGGCCTGGACGGCTGCCTCGCGGACGCGATCGACGCCGCCGAGCGCGGCTTCGCGGTCGCTCCGAGGACGGCCGAGGCCTGGCAGAGACTCGGCGGCCCGCTCGGTCCGCCGCCCCGGGTCGGCGACGTCGTCCGCCTGCCGGAGCTCGGCGCAACGCTGCGCCGGATCGCCGGCGAGGGTCCGTCTGCGTTCTACGAGGGGGCGATCGGAGCGGCGATCGCGGGCGCCTCGTGGCTGGAGGACGCCGATCTGGTCTCGTTCGAGCCGCAGTGGGTCGAGCCGCTCCGGCTCTCGTACAAGGGCACGGAGGTGTGCGAGCTGCCGCCGCCGACGCAGGGGGTCTGCGCGCTGGAGGCGCTCGGGCTGCTGGAGCGCTCGTCGCCGGCGCTCGCGGCCAGGATCCGCTGCGCCCAGCTCGCGCTCGAGGACGCCCTGGAGCGCGTGCGCGACGGTGCCGACGTGAGCGAGCTGCTCACGCCGGGCTTTCTCGACGCGCGCCGGGGCCGCGCGGCGGTGTCCGAGCCGGCGGGAGGTACCGCATACCTGTGCGCCGTCGACGGCGACCGGATGGCGGTGTCGTTCATCCAGAGCCTGTTCGAGGGGTTCGGATCGGGCATCGTCGCCCCCGGGACCGGCGTCGTCCTCCACAACCGCGGCGCGTGCTTCGCCGTATCGGGTGCGGTCGAGCCGGGCCGCCGGCCGTACCACACGATCATCCCCGGGATGCTGCTCCGGGAGGGCGAGCTGCTCGGCCCGTTCGGCGTGATGGGGGGCTTCATCCAGGCGCAGGCGCACCTGCAGCTCGTCTCGGCGCTGGTCGACGACGGCCTCGACCCGCAGGCAGCGCTCGACCGGCCGCGGTTCCGGGTCGACGGCGAGGTCGTCCGGCTCGAGGAGGGCCTCTGGGAGCGCGAAGCCGATCTGCAGAAGCTCGGCCACGAGACCGTCCGCGACCCGGACACGTTCGCCTTCGGCGGCGGCCAGGCGATCCTGGTCGTCGGCGAGGCCCTCGTCGGCGGGTCCGACCCCCGCAAGGACGGCCACGCGGCAGGGTTCTAGCCAGCGGCTCCGCCGTATCTAGGATCACAACATGGTCGAGAAGGTGAACCTGGCCGGGAAGCTGTCGAGCTTCGACGAGCGCTGGAGCCCGAAGATCGTCGCCGAGCTGAACGACGCGCAGGTGAAGGTCGTCAAGCTCGAGGGCGAGTTCGTCTGGCACCACCACGACGAGGAGGACGAGCTCTTCCTCGTCCTCTCCGGCCGCCTGCGGATGCAGTTCCGCGACGGCGACGTCGTCCTCGACCCGGGCGAGCTGATCGTGGTGCCGAAGGGGGTCGAGCACTGCCCGCTCGCCGAGGAGGAGACCCATGTGGTCCTGGTCGAGCCGAGGACGACGCTGAACACGGGCAACGTGCGCAGCGAGCGGACGGTCGAGCAGCCCGATCGGTTGTAGCTCGATACGCATTCGAGCCGACTTCGTCGCGAAAGAGGTGCCGGGCGGCTTGCGGCCTTCGAGCCGGCCTACGGTCGATCCCGTGGCCGACCTGCTCAATCAACGATCGGCCCGCAGGCTACTCGAACAGCACGGCTGGACGATGACGGCCGGCGGGAAGCACGCGATCAAGATGGAAAAACCGGGTGAGCGTCCGATAACCGCTCCCGCGTCATCGAGGCCAGGATTACAGCCGTGGACTCTCGTCGGCTATTCGAAAGCAGGCAGGTTTAGACTGAGGCCGATGGAGCTCCACGCGATCATCCATGAGGAAGACGGGTCTTACTGGGCCGAGGTAAAAGAACTACCGGGTTGCTTCGCCTCAGGGCATGACCTCGAAGAGGTCAAGCAGGGATTGATCGAAGCAGTCACTCTCGTCCTCGGGGAGGAGCGCGACTCGGACGCTCCCATCTCTGTCCGCGTGGACGAGTTGAAGCTGTTCGCAGCCTAGAGCGCCTCGGCGGCGCTGATCGCGACGATCGTCGCCTGCCACGCGCCGCGCGGGGCGTCGACGTCGACGGTCTCGCCGACCCGCCGGCCGAGCAGCGCGGCGCCGAGCGGGGAGGAGGGTGACGTCGTCCCGTTGCCGCCGAGGCCGGAGATCTCGACCTCGAGCCGGCCGCCGTCGTCGTCCTCGACCACGACGCGCGAGCCGACGCCGATCACGTCGGGATCGCCGCCCTCGACGATCACCGCATCCTCCAGCCGGGCCCGCAGAATCGTGATCTTGCGCTCGAGCAGGCCCTGCTCGTTCTTGGCCGCGTGGTACTCGAAGTTCTCGGAGAGGTCGCCGTGCCCGCGCGCGACGGCGATCGCCTCGACGATCTCCCGGCGCCGCGGCCCTTCGAGCTCGGCCAGCTCGGCCTCGAGCTGCGCCCGCTGATCGGGGGTCAGGTGCTCTCCCATCGTCCGAGGGTAGCGATCATCGCGGCTGCTTCGGGTAGACACTTGACGCCTGCGTACCCGCCTGGCGCTCGTACCCCTTGTATCGTCCGTAATAGACACGATCTCGGGCCGCACGTACTCGCGTAGCTTCGACTCGAGCGTCCGAAGTCCGACTATCGGAGACGACGGTCGGCGGATGCGCCCTGCCGCTCGACGGCACCGAACACGATGCCCTGCGGTCCAGTAGGCGGTCTGCGATGTACCACCCGCAGCGCGGCGACCTTGCGCCTATAGCCTACTCGCGCATCTTCCCACCGACGAACGTCTCGTCAGCCTCTACCTTGCCGCATAGCAGCGCTTCGTCGTCTTGTGTCATCAGCCTGTTGCGGATCTCGTTGAACATTCGCCAGGCGGTCTTGTACGTCACACCAAGCTCCCGCTCTAGCTGCTTGGCCGAGATCCCGCATCGAGTGCTAGTGATCAGATACATCGCGTAGAACCACAGTTGCAGCGACGTAGACGACCGCTCGAAGATCGTCCCGGCGAGCGGGTGGATGCGATTCACGCGGTCGGCGCAGGCGTAGAGACCATCATCGAACACGCCATCCGCCTTGGTGTACGGCGATCGGTCATCCGCTTGTCGGCGAGCGCCTCCGTGGGTGCTATCCCGTCCTCGGTTGCGCAGCGCTCCAACGCCTTCATCTTGCGGGCGTCCCATGCGGCGAGGTAGCCTAGCGCGCCATCGCGCTCGTACTCGTGTTCGACTCGCTGTCCGTGGCGGTGAGCGAGGTTGTCTTGTATCTTGGCGTCCTCTTGCTGCGGCGCCTGGATCTCCCGTTTCTAATCCGGGCAGACGACGCACCCCCCGTATATCATGACGCTCACCCCGCCCCTGTCCCTTGTGTCGATCGACTCTTCGACCTTTTTTCTCCCGACGCTGACATCGCGTTCTAAGATCTTATGAACCATGTTTCCACGGCTTGATCGTATCCTCGGCGAGCCAGCGCCAGACCGTCACTCCGCGACCTCCTCCACGATCCCGACCGTGACAGGGGAACATGTGTTCGTGTAGAACACGTGTTCGATGATCGCCTGCATCCTCGTTCCCGGATTCGAGCTTCGGGCAGCCTTGCGGGACCGGCCGCGGCTCGGGTTGCGGCCCGCGGCGCTCGCGCCGCTGCCCGGTTCCGAGCCGCTGCTCGGGCCGGTGACGGCGGCCGCTGAGGCCGCCGGCGTCCGGCCGGAGATGCGCCTCGGCGAGGCGCTCGCCACGTGCCCGTCGCTCGTCCTCGTCGAGCGCGATCCGGCCGGGGTCGAGCAGGCCTGGGAGGCGATCGCTCGGCCGGCTCGAGGACGACGGCTTCGCGGTCGAGCCGGTCGAGCCCGGATGCCTCTACTTCGAGACGCGCGGCGTCGAGCGGCTCTACGGCGGCGTCGCGAACGCGCTGAAGCGGGCGCTGCGCGCGGTCGGGGGCTCCTGGGACGCCTCCGCGGGCGCCGCCGACCGCCGCTTCGCCGCGCTCGCCGCGGCCGCGATCGCCCGCTCCGGACAGGCCCTCGTCGTCTCCGACGAGCACACGCAGGAGTTCCTCGCGCCGCTGCCGCTGACCCTGCTCCCGCTCGACCAGGATCGGCGCGAGGAGCTCGACCACCTGGGCGTGAAGAAGATCGGACAGCTTGCCGGGCTGCCGGGCGCCGCCGTTGCCGAACGATTGGGGCCGGACGGCCGGCGCGCCTGGAGCCTGGCGAGGGGCGACGATCGAGGGCGGGTCCGGGCCCGGCGGCCGCCCGCCGAGATCGTCGAACGGCTCGAGCTCCCGGAGGCGGTCGGCAACGAGCTGACCCTCCGGCGGGCGCTGAACGCACTGCTCGACCGGATCCTCGCCCGCTCCGAGCGCGGCGGACGGGAGATCCGCAAGGTCGCGCTCTCGGCGCGGCTGGTCGGCGGAGGCTCGTGGCGTCGCACCCTGACGCTGCGCGAGCCGAGCGCGGAGCGGGGGGTGCTGCGGGCGGCGCTCGGGCCGAAGCTCGCGGAGCTCCCCGCGCCCGTTCTCACCCTCGAGCTGGAGCTCGCCGGGCTGGTCGAGACAGCGGGATGTCAGCTCGCGCTCATCCGCCCGGAGGGCGACGAGCGCCACCGCCGTCTGCAGGAGGGCCTGCGCCAGGTGCGCGCGAGCGCCGGCGCAGGCGCGGTCGCCACCATCGTCGAGGTCGCTCCGTGGTCACGCCTTCCGGAACAACGATCGCTTCTGATTCCGCGTGACGCATGACGTTGCCGCGCGACTGAACCAGCCTCGCCCGGCTCTCGTCGAAGAGCGCTTCGACGGGACGCCGAGCCGGGTGAACCGCCAGCCGGTCGCGGCCGTCCGCGAGGAGTGGCGCGTCGTCGACCGCTGGTGGACGGAGGAGCCGGTCAGCCGCCGCTACTTCGAAGTCGTGCTCGAGAGCGGCCAGAACGTCGTCGTCTTTCGCGACCAGGAGCGCAGCGGCTGGTTCTCACAGAGGGGAGCGTGACGTGGATGACCGAGCTGGCGGACATGACGGTGCAGGGACTGACCCCGGACGAGATCGAGGTCGCCAGGCTCGCCGGACAGGTCTACCTCAGGTTCAAGGAGCTGCCGCAGGCGCACCCGGCCGACCTCGGCGAGCTCGCCTTCCACGTCCACGCGATCGGCCGCATCGTCTTCGCCCGGGCGGCGATCCGGGCCCACCCCGAGCACTGGACGTTCAAGTAACCGTGTGCGGCGACGGCCGGCGGGCGCCTGCCGGCTACTGGCCGCCGGCGCGCAGGGCGAGCGCCTGCTCGGCGAGCCCGGGCCATCCCGCAGCGTGACCGGACGGCACGACCACCCATTCCCTGAACGGCCGGTTGCTGACCGCCCGGGTCGAAGAGGTGCGAGCCGTCCAGCGCGAGCGCCGCCGCGTGCCCCTTCGCGCCCGGCAGCTTGAAGACCATCGCCCCCTCCGCGGCGACCCAGCCGGCGACCAGCTTGCCGTCCACCTTCACGCACGGCATCCCCATCATCTGCGTGAGCTGAGCGCCCGGCGTGCGCGCGACCAGGTCGTCGCAGATCTCGTCGTACCGGGCGCGCGCGTCCATCTAGATCGCCGTGAAGTCGTAGCGGGCGGTGATCTTCGCCAACTCCGCAGGATCGCGCGAGCCGGTCGCGGCAGCCTCCTTCAGGTACCGCTCGAAACCGGCCGGCCCCATGATGTTCAGTGCCCGCACGGTCCCGTCGCCGGGGTTGGAGAACGTGTGCACGGTGCCCGGCGGGGCGACCGCGTACGAGCCGGCAGGCGCCTCGACCACCTCGTCGCCGAGCTGCATGGTCAGCGTCCCCTCGAGGACGAAGAAGCTGTCCAGGTGTCGCTCGTGGAAGTGGGGGACCGGGCCGGGGAAGCCGGGGCCGAGGGTCAGCTCGCCGAGGTAGAAGGTTCCGTCCCCGTCACCGACCTCGGCCTTGAGGAGAAGAGCGCTCGGGCCGATCTCGAGCGACTCGCCCTCACCGGGACCGCGGATCACGACGTCGGAGACGGGCCGACCGCCGTCTGCCGGCGGGTCGAACGAGTCGAAGCTTCCCCGCCCGCGGAGGTACTCGACGAAACCGCCGCTCGGCGCGTGGACGTTCAGAAATCGCAACTCGGCGTCGCTGTCGTTGTCGAAGCCGTGGATCACGCCGGCCGGTACGAGCACGAGCGTTCCGGCCGTCGCGACCATCTTCTCGAACAGGGGCCCGACGGTCAGCGTCATCTCTCCCTCGAGCACGTAGAACGCGTCGGTGTGCTGCCTGTGGACGTGGAGGTCGGCGCCGCGCTGTCCTGCGACGTGCCGGGTCCAGGTCACGTTGACCAGGTCGTGATCGGAGAGGATGCGGAGCTCGCGCTCGGCCGTGTCCGTGATCGCCTCGCCCTCACCTGGGCGTAGGAGCAGCGCATGGGGTACGTCGAGCTGCACTGCCATTCAGCGTACTCGTTCCTCGACGGCACCTCGCAGCCCGAGGAGCTGGCCGCGCGGGCGGCCGAGCTCGGCTACGAGGCGCTCGCGCTCACCGACCACGACGGGGTCTACGGCTCGCTCGAGTTCGCGCACGCGGCGAAGGCGCTCGGCGTCCGGCCGGTCACCGGCGCCGAGGTGACCCTGGAAGGCGGCGCGCACGTGACGCTGCTCGTCGAGACGCCGAAGGGCTACGCCGGCCTCTGCCGGCTGCTGACCGAGGCGCACGCGGCGACCCGGCCCAGGGAGGGGGCGGAGCCCCTCCCGCCGGCGCTGCCGCTCGAGGCCCTGCTCGAACACACGGAAGGTCTCGTCTGCCTGTCGGGCTGCGCCCGGCACGGGCTCGGGGTTACGCGGCCGAACGATGCCGCGCGTCGCCGCGGCGGCGTTCGGCCGTGATCGTTTTCTGATCGAGCTGCAGCGTCCGTACGAGCGCGGCGACGTCCGCCGCAACGCCGCACTGCGCGAGCTCGCCCGCGACCTCCGCGTCGCCACGGTCGTCACCGGCGACGTCCACGCCCATCACGAGCGCCGCCTGCCGCTCCAGGACGCGCTGGTCGCGATCCGCTGCCGCACGTCGCTCGACGGCTGCGAGCCGGAGCGGCGCGGCAACCAGGAGTCCGTGCTCCTGCCACCGAAGGCGATGCTCGACCGCTTCCCGGACGACCGCGACGCCGTCCTGCGCACCGCCCAGGTCGCAGCCGGGCTGACGTTCGACCTGACCGAGGAGCTCGGCTACCGCTACCCCGACTTCTCGGACGGATTCGAGACTCCCGACGGGCAGCTGCGGAGCGTCTGCGTGCGGGAGTTCGACGCGCGCTACCGCGGCTCCCGCTTCCGGAAGCGGGCGGCCGCCCGGCTGCGAGAGGAGCTGGCGCTGATCTCCGAGCTGAAGCTCTCTGGCTTCTTTCTCCTCCACTGGGAGGTGCTCGAGCTCGCCCGCGAGGTGGCGCTCGAGGTGCGCGGCCCCGGCTCGCCCCGGCACGCGCTCCCGCCCGGACGGGGGCGGGGGAGCTCGGTCGGCTCGATCGTCTGCTACCTGACCGGCCTCTCGCACGTCGACCCGGTCGAGGCCGACCTCTCGCTCGGCCGCTTCCTCAACCGCGAGCTCGCCTCGGTGCCCGACATCGACCTCGACTTTCCGCGCGACATCCGCGAGCAGCTGATCGTCCGGGTCACCGAGCGGTACGGCCGCGAGCACGCCGCCCTCGTCGCCAGCTTCTCGACCTACCACTCGCGCGGGGCGATCCGCGACCTCGGCAAGGCGCTCGGGCTGCCGTTCGCCGAGCTGGAGCGGCTCGCGCGCGTCACCGAGGGAAACCCGTACCGGGTCGCCGAGGAGGTCGAGCGGCTCCCCGGCGACCACACCTCCGCCCGCTGGCGTGCGCTCGGCGAGCTCGCGCAGGAGATCGCCGGCCTGCCGCGCCACATCTCCCAGCACCCGGGCGGGATGGTGATCTCCAGCCGCCCGCTCGTCGAGCTCGTACCCGTCCAGCCGGCGGCGATGGAGGGCCGGCAGCTGTGCCAGTGGGACAAGGACTCGTGCGCCGACGCGGGCTTCCTGAAGATCGACCTGCTCGGGCTGGGGATGCTCTCTGCGGTCGAGGACTGTGTCGACCAGATCGCCCGCCTCCGCTCGAAGACGGTCGACCTGTCACGGATCCCGCTCGACGACCGGGCCGTCTACGACGAGATCCAGCGCGCGGACACGGTCGGCGTCTTCCAGATCGAGAGCCGCGCGCAGATGCAGATGCTGCTCCGCACGCGACCCGAGAACCTCGACGACCTGACGATCGAGGTCGCGCTCGTCCGGCCGGGGCCGATCCAGGGCGGTGCCGTGCATCCGTACATCGAGCGGCGCCAGCGCCTGCGCGAGGACCCGTCCTACGTGCCCGAGGTCGACCACCCGTCGCTCGCGGAGCCGCTGCGGGAGACGCTCGGCGTCGTCGTCTTCCAGGATCAGGTCCTGGACGTGGCGATGGCACTCGCCGGATTCACCGTCGGCGAGGCCGAAGGGCTGCGGCGGGCGATGAGCCGCAAGCGCAGCGAGGAGGCGGTCGAGGCGTTCCGCGGCAGGTTCCTCGCCGGCGCGGAAGGCGGCGGCGTCGACCGGGAGCTCGCGAACCGCATCTACGACAAGCTCGCCGGGTTCTCCGGCTTCGGCTTCCCGAAGTCGCACTCGGCCGCGTTCGCCCTGCTCGCCTACCAGTCCGCCTGGCTGCGCCACCACTATCCGGCCGAGTTCCTCTGCGCGCTGCTGAACGCGCAGCCGATGGGCTTCTACCCGCCGGCGAGCCTCGTCCGTGACGGTCAGCGGCGGGGGGTGGAGGTGCTGGCCCCCGACGTGAACCTGAGCGCGGCGACGTGCACGATCTGTCTCGAGGACAGGCTGAAGCCTGTCTCCCGAGACTCTCTCCCCGGCCGTGCGCATCGGGCTCGGCTACATCCGTTCGGTCGGCGAGGAGGAGGCCGAGGCGGTCGCCGCCGCGCAGCCCTACGCCGGCATCGTCGACCTCGCCCAGCGTGCCCCGGTGGGCAAGGCCGCCCTGCACGCGCTGGTCACGGCGGGCGCCTGCGACTCGTTCGGGCCGCCGCGGCGCGAGCTGCTCTGGCGCCTCGGGGTCGTTCCCCGCCCCACGAGCGCCGCCCGGGGGGCGGTGCAGCTCGCGCTCCCGCTCGAGCCGACCGCGGCCGTCCCGGAGCTGCCGCCGCAGACGACGTGGGAGGAGATGCTCGCCGACTACCGCACGACCGGCCTCTCGATCGGGCCGCACCCGCTCGAGCTGCTCCGGCCGCACCTGCCCGCGGCGACCCTCTCGAGCCGTGAGCTCCCCGATCATCCGCCCGGCGAGGTCGCCGTCGCCGGCCTCGCCGTCGCCCGCCAGCGGCCGGCGACCGCGAACGGGGTGGTCTTCATGCTGCTCGAGGACGAGCACGGCCAGATCAACCTGATCGTGCCGCCGCCGGTCTACGAGCGCTTCCGCCCACTCGTCCGCGGCGAGCCGCTGCTGCTCGCACGCGGGAGGCTCGAGCGGTCGGGCCGCAACCTGAACGTGCTCGTCCGCGCGCTGGAGTCGCTCGCGCCCCTCGCGCGGGAGGTCGCCGGCCAGGCCGAGGTGCAGTCTGCGCTTCCGCGCGCCCACCACTTCGGACACCGCTAACGATCCGCTACGACGCCTCTCGACCCAGCGTCGAGAGCATCGCCTGCCCCCGCTCGAGGACGTACGCGGCGTCGACCATCGTCAGGTGGGTGAACGCCTGCGGAAAGTTTCCGAGCATCCGACCCGCCGCCGGGTCGTACTCCTCCGAGAACAGCCCGAGGTCGTTCCGCAGGGAGAGCAGGTGCTCGAACAGCGCCTGTGCCTCCTCCTTCCGCCCCAGGAGCGCGAGGTCGGCTGCGTACCAGAACGAGCAGGGCAGGAACACGCCCTCGCCGGGCGGCAGGCCGTCGACCGACGAGTTCTCGGCGTCGGCCTGGTAGCGGGCGATCAGCCCGCCGTTGCTCAGCTCCCGGCCGATCGCCTCGATCGTCCCGACGACGCGCTCGTCCTCCACCGGGAGGAAGCCGACCAGCGGGATCATGAGCAGGCTCGCGTCCAGTCGCTTCGAGCCGTACGACTGGACGAAGGCCCCGAGCTCGGGGTCGAAGCCGTTGCTGCAGATGTCGGCGTGGATCTCGTCGCGGGTCCGCCGCCACTGCTCGACCGGCCCGGGTCGGCCCCAGTTCTCGAACGTCCGTACCGCGCGGTCGTAGGCCACCCAGGTCATCACCTTCGAGTGCGTGAAGTGCCGCGGCTCCCCGCGCACCTCCCAGATCCCCGAATCGGGCTGCCGCCACGCGACGTCGAGGAACTCGAGCAGGTTCACGGACAGCTCCCAGGCGTGGTCCGAGGCCTCCAGTCCCCTCGCCCTGGCGGTGTAGAAGGCGTCGATCACCTCGCCGTAGACGTCGAGCTGCATCTGCTCGGGAGGCGGCGTTCCCGATGCGGACCGGACGCGAGCTCCTCGTAACCCGGCAGCCAATCCGCTTCGTACTCGGCCAGCCAGCGCTCGCCCGACACCCCGTACATGATCTGCAGGTCGGCCGGGCTGCCCGCCGCCGCGCGGAAGAGCCACTCGCGCCAGGCACGGGCTTCGTCGAGGAAGCCCGACTCGAGCAGGGCGATGAGCGTGCGCGTTGCGTCCCGGAGCCAGCAGTAGCGGTAGTCCCAGTTGCGGACGCTGCCGATCCACTCGGGAAGCGAGGTCGTCGGGGCGGCGACGATCCCGCCCGTCGGCTCGTAGATCAACGCCTTCAGGACGCGGAGGGACGTGCGCACGGGCTCGTCCCACTCGCCCTCGTACTCGCAGACGTCCGACCACTCGCGCCAGAACGACTCGGTCTCCTCGAGCGACCGTTCGGCGTCGACCGGCTCGGGAGGATCGCGATGCGAGGCGAACCAGGTGAGGGCGAACGGCACCCGGTCGCCTTCGGAGACGGTCACCTCGCCGACAGTCGTGAAGTCCTCGCCGCGGAGCTCGATCGGCGTCTCGACGCGGACGGCGTTCGGCCCGACCACCGCCAGGTAGGCCCCGTCCAGCCGCCGCACCCACGGGACGGCCGAGCCGTACTCGAAGCGGAGGACGAGCTCGGTGGCGATCTCGACCCGGCCGCGGAGGCCCTCGACGATGCGGACCAGCACCGGATTCTGTCTTCGCGGCGGCATCAGGTCGAGGATGCGTACCGCCCCCTCGTCGAGCTCGAAGGTCGTCTCCAGCACGAGCGTCTCGGGCAGGTATCGCCGGCCGGCGCTCGTCGGCTCTCCAGCCGGGCCGAGCAGCCACCGGCCGTGCTCGGGGCGGCCGAGCAGGGCGGCGAAGCAGGCCTCGGAGTCGAAGCGGGGGAGGCAGAGCCAGTCGATCGAGCCGGTCCGCGACACGAGCGCGGCCGTCTGGAGGTCGCCGATCAGCCCGTAGTCCTCGATCTTCACGTGTCGAACCCTAGGAGAGCCCTCGGTACAGCTCGAGGTGCGCCGTCGCCGCCGCCTCCCAGGTCAGCTCCGCCCGCGCGCGGCGGGCGCCCTCGCGCGCGTGCTCGAGCGCCTCCCGGTCGCCGAGCAGCTCGCCGGCGGCGGCGGCCAGAGCCTCGACGTCGTCCCCCTCGACCACCCGGCCCGCGCCGAACCGGCGCACCGGCTCCGCGAGCCCGCCGACGTCGTAGACGACCGCCGGCACGCCGGCCCCCAAGGCCCGCAGCAGCGCCCCCGACTGGTCCAGCTCCGCCCGGTACGGAAAGAGGGCGACGGTCGCCTCTCCGAGGGCGCGGTCGAGCTCGTGCTCGGGCAGGTAGCCGAGCCGCCACTCCGCCAGTGCCCCCGCCGCCGCCCGGTACGGCCCGACCGGCTCCAGCGGGTCGCCCGCGACGAGGAGACGCGCGCCGTCGAGGCGTTTGACGACCTCGATCGCGTCGCCGATCCCCTTGTACGGCCGGATCGTCCCGAGACAGAGAAGCGTCTGGCCGTCGTCGGCGCGGGGAGGATCGCTCGCGAAGACGGGGTGCGGGATCACGCGCAGCCGCTCCGGCTCGGACTCCCAGCCCGGCGAGCGTCTCCGCACCGCGCGCGCTGTGGACGACGACGCGGTCGAAGCGTTCCAGCAGCCGCCGCCAGAGCTTCTCGCGGCGGGCGGTGCGGCGCGGCAGCAGGTCGTGTGCCGTGAAGACGATCGGCCCGCGCGGCCGGAAGAGGCCGTCGTCGACCGGCGGAACCGCGAGCCACTGGACGTGGAGCACGTCTCGCTGGACTGCGGTCAGCCAGGCCATTCCGAACGGGTGCTCGAGCAGCTTCAGGGGAAGCCGCAGGCGCGAGCGGCGAAAGACCCGCGAGCTGAGCGGGTAGAAGATGTCGCTGCGCATGTATCCGGCCGGGGCCGGGGCGGCGCCGAACCGGAAGCGCGAGGTGACGAGCTCGACCTCGGCGCCCGCCCGCGCGAGGGCGGCGGCGAGCTCGTGGTCGTACTGCGGTGTAAACGCTGGTGGGTCGGCGAGGACGACGCGCACGGCGGTCGTAGAGTAGTGCTAGTGCCGTGCTGATCCGGAGCTGGAACCTCTTCCACGGAAACTCGTCGCCGCCGACCCGGCGCCGGCACCTGGAGGAGATGATCCGGCTGGCCACCGAGGACGTCCCGGACGTCCTGTTCCTGCAGGAGCTGCCGGCATGGGCGCTCGCGCGGTTGGGTGCGTGGAGCGGCATGACCGCGATCGGGGACGTCGCCCAGCGGCCCCGGTTCGGCGTCGTGCCGATTCCCACCGAGCTGGGGCGGCTGCTCACCGCGCCGAATCCGGGTTTCTTCCGGTCGGCCTTCGAGGGCCAGGGCAACGCGATCCTGCTCGGCCCGGGACAGCAGGCGGGTGCGCACGAGGTGCTGACGCTCAACCCGCGCGACTTCCGGCAAACGGCCGGCCGCGAGCTCGGCCTGATCCTGCGACGCCGTCTCGCCTGGGCGAAGGAGCGTCGCATCTGCTCGGCCGTCCGCGCGGGTCCGCGGCTCGTCGTCGCGAACCTGCACGCGACCAGCTCACCCGCCGATTCGCGGCTTCCCCGAGGTCGAGCTCGACCGCGCGGTCGTCCTTCGTCGAGGGGCTCGCCCGCGACGACGACGTCGCCGTGCTCGGCGGGGACTTCAACGTCCGGGGCGCCGCCGCGACGGTCGAGGGCTGGTCGAGGCCGGGCCCGGGCATCGACCACATCCTGATCCGTGGCGTCGAGCCGTCTGCGCTGCGGATCTGGCCGGACGAGCGGCGGCGGCGAGACGGCAGCCTGCTATCGGATCACGCCCCGGTGGAGCTCGACCTGTGACCTTCGACGAGGCCCGCGCCCAGTTTCCCGTCCTCGACCGCGTCGCGTACCTGAACGCGGGCTCGATGGGGCCGCTCGCCCGCGCGACGGTCGAGGCGATCGTCGCCCGCCAGGAGAGGGACCTGGAGCAGGGCCGCGGAGGTCGTCCCTTCCTCGACGAGATGCTCGCACTGCGGCAACGGGTGAGGGCGGGCCTGGCTCGCACGATCGCCGTCCCCGCGGAGAACGTCGCGCTGACCGCCTCGACGACGGAGGGCTGCAACATCGTCGTCTCCGGGCTTCGCCTGCGCCCGGAGGACGAGGTCGTAACCACCGACACCGAGCACTTCGGGCTGATCGGCCCGCTGCACGCATCGGGCGCCCGCGTGCGCGTCGCCCGCGTCCGCGAGCTGCCTCCGGAGCGGGCGCTGGAGACGATCCTCGCCGAGGTGGGGCCCAGGACCCGCCTGCTCGCCCTCTCGCACGTGTCGTGGCAGAGCGGAAACCTGCTCCCCGTCGAGGAGCTGCAGGAGGAGACCGGCCTGCCGGTGCTCGTCGACGGGGCACAATCGGCGGGCGCGATCGCCGTCGACGCGAAGCGCTTCGACTTCTACACCGTCTCCGGCCAGAAATGGCTCTGCGGCCCCGACTCGACCGGCGCGCTGTACGTCCGCGACCCGGAGGGGCTCGACGTCGCCCTGCCCACCTATTTCTCGCAGGACGCCTACGACGAGGCCGGGGCCTTCACGCCGAAGAGCCGGCGCCGCCCGCTTCGACGGAGGCTGGATCCCGACCGCCTCGCTCGCCGGCCTCGAGGCGGCGCTGGGCACGGTCCCCAACTGGGGTGCTCACCACGCAGCGGAGGTGGCGGCCCGCTGCTGGACGATGCTCTCCGACCGTTTCCGGGTCGTCACCGCGCCCGGCCAGGCAACGCTGGTCTCGTTCGTCATGCCGGGGCGACCCCGCCGCGGAGGTCGCCCGCCTGCTTCGACCAGGCGTCCTCGTCCGCGAGCTGCCGGGCACCGGCTGGCTGCGGGTTTCCTGCGGCTGGTGGACGAGCGACGACGACCTCGAGCGCCTGCTCGACGCGCTGTAGCGGCACGCGCTCAAGCTTCCGGCCCCGGCAGCCGATTCATGGATTGTGAAACGCGCTTCGCTCCTGGTTGCCTGCCTGGCGATCTCCGCCGTCGGCGTCGGCTCGCCCCTGGCCGACAGCGTCAGCGGCCCGACCCTCACGCTCGACGAATCATCGGCGTACGAGGCCGTCTCCGGGTCGACGCTCTACTACGATCCAAGCGGCTCGAACAGCGGTAGCTTCACCGTCACCGCGACCGCGTCCGCGGGTCAGGCTCGACAGCATCGACTTTCCGGCCGTGTTCGGCTCCGACTCGAGCACCGTCACGACGCCGACGTTGCCGTACTCGAAGAGCTACAACTGGAATGCAGGCGCGAGCGCCAGCGGTACGAAGACGGTCACGGTGACCGACGGCGACGCCGATACGGCGACCGCCCAGTTCACGGTCACGCCGGACACGCCGACGGTCTCGAACGCCACACCGACCGTGAACAGCGGCGCAACCGATCAGTACTGGAACTCGTCCACGAACACGCTCTGGTTCCGGCCTGCCGGCGCCGGGTCGTTCACCCTGAACGCGACCGCGATCCGACTCCGACTCCGGCATCACCAAGGTCGCCTTTCCCCGACGTCTCCGGGCGTCGCCGGCTGGCCGGGCTCGACCGGCGGCACCGACACCTCTCGCCCTACCCTCCCCGGTCGACGTACACGTGGACCGCCGGAGCCGCGTCACCGGGCCCACAGCAGGTGACGGCCACCAACGGCATCGGCGTGACCGGCACCCACACGATCACGATCGGCGCCGACTCGACGCCGCCGACCGGCTCAGACGGTCGCCCTCGGCGGCGGTCCCTGGTACGCGACCACGTCCGTCCCGCTCACGCTCGCCCAGGGCACTGACATGGGCGCCGGCGTGGATCCAGCGCCCGCCGTCGTCGAGCGGGCGTCGGCGACCCTGACGAACGGCGCCTGCGGCACGTTCGGGTTGTTCGCCGCAGTCACGCTGAGCGGCGGCAACGATACGAGCGTCGCCTCCGGCAACTGCTACCGCTACCAGTACAAGTCGACTGACCTCGTCGGCAACGTCTCGACCGCCTCGCCGGTTTCCGCGGACGCCAAAGTCGACACGACGCCTCCGACCGTGCCCACCCTCCGCTTCACCGGCTTCTCGAACGCGGCCTCTTCCGGCAACGTCGTCTACTACCGGCCGAGCGGCAGCGGCGTGTTCACGGTCACCGCCGCGTCCTCGGACGGCGAGTCCGGAGTCGCGTCGTACTCCTTCCCGACGGTGGCAGGCTTCACCGCCGCCGGTTCCGGGCCGAGCCGGACGTACAGGTACACGAACGCGGCGGCCGTGGCCAGCACCCCGCTGACAGTGACGGCGACGAACTGGGTCGGCCTGACCTCGGCGCCCGCGTCGTTCACGCTCGCCCCGGACGGGAAGCCGCCGACGCTCACCGTCCGCTGCAACGGCAAGCCCTGCAGCTCGCGGACCTACCCGAAGGCGGTGACGATCACCGCGACGGCGACGGACGGCACCGGATCCGGCATCGGCATGATCCACTACACGACGAACGGCACCACGCCGACGGCCGACACCGGTGCCGAGTACGTGCGGAGCCTTCGCGCTCACCACGCTCACCCACCTGAAGGTGCGCGCGTACGACAAGGCCGGCAACCCGAGCAGGCTGGTCGCCCTGACGATCAGATCCGCCGCCGACCGGCTCGCGATCACCGCACCGCGCCAGCTCGCGGTGAAGGCCAACGCCCGCTACGCCTTCGTCCGGGTCACGTCGACCCGACGCGGGATCGCCACCGCGACGATGAGAGGCCCGAGGCTGAAGCGGCCGCACCGGTGGAAGTTCATCCTCGACGCGGGCACGTCGATCGTCCAGCTCCGGCTGCCGACCGGCCTCTCCCGTCCCGGTCGCTACACGATCTCCTGGGCGGTGCGGGCGGGCACGAAGAAGACGAGCAAGACGACCCGGATCGCCCTCGCCGGCACGAAGGCGAAGGCGAAGGAACCGAAGCCCTAGCCGCGCAGGCCGAGCTGCGGCGCGATCGGGCGCAGCGCCTCGATCACGTTTGCGATGTGCCGGTCGAGCTCCAGCCCGAGCAGCTCCGCGCCCGCGTACACCTCGTCGCGATGGACGCCGGCGGCGAACGAGGGCTGCCGCAGCTTCTTCAGCACCGAGGGCGGCTCGAGCGTCGCGATCCCGTCCGGGCGGACGAGCCCGCAGGCGTGGACGAAACCGGACAGCTCGTCGCAGGCGAAGAGTGTCTTCTTCAGCTGGGTGTCGCGCGGCATGGCGAGGTGCTCGGCGTGGGAGAGCACGCCCTCGATCACGACCTCGGGGTAGCCCTCGTCCCGCAGGATCGGGGCGCCGTCCTGGGGATGCTTGTCGAGCGTCGGGTGGATCTCGTAGTCGAAGTCGTGCAGCAGTGCGGTCACCCCCCAGAGCTCCTCCTCCTCGCCGAAATGACGCGCGTACCAGCGCACCGAAGCCTCCACCGCGAGTGCGTGACGCAGGAGCGCCTCGCTCTTCGTGTAACGAGTAAGGGTGTCCCAGGCCTGCTCGCGAGTGGGATTCGACATGTCGGGTAGCCTACTCCGGTGCCCGCGAGCGCAGTTGCGTCCGAGCTGATGGAGGCCTTCGTGATCGAGGGCGGCCAGCGGCTCTCGGGGACGGTGAAGGCGGCAGGGAACAAGAACGGCGCGCTGCCGATCCTGGCCGCGTCGCTGCTCACGTCCGACCCCGTGACGCTCTCGAACGTCCCCCGGATTCGCGACGTGGAGACGATGCTCGAGCTGCTGGCCGACGTCGGCGCTGATGTTTCCTGGACGGGCCCGAACGAGGTGCGCGTCCACGCGGCCGAGGTGGTCAAGCACGAGCTCGACCCTGCGCTTTGCAGCCGCATGCGCGCGTCCTTCCTGCTCGCGGGGCCGCTGCTCGCCCGCTCCGGTCGCGTCACCGTCCCTCCGCCCAGGAGGAGACGTGATCGGACGCCGCCGCCTCGATCCGCACATCCACGCGCTCGCCCGCCTCGGTGCCGAGGTCGACATCGGCGGACGCTACGAGATGCGCGTGGAAGCCGGCCTACGCGGCGACCTGATCTTCCTCGACGAGGCGAGCGTGATGGCGACCGAGAACGCGGTGATGGCGGCCACGCTCGCCGAGGGCGAGACGGTGATCGGCAACGCCGCCTGCGAGCCGCACGTGCAGGACCTGTGCCGCTTTCTCGTCTCGCTCGGGGCGGAGATCGACGGGATCGAGTCGAACGTCCTCCGGGTCCGGGGCGTCCGCTCGCTCTCCGGAGGCGAATGGCGGATCGGCCCGGACCACATCGAGGTGGCGAGCTTCGTCGGCCTCGCAGCGTTGACCTCCGGCGACGTGACGATCGAGGACGTCGAGCCGAAGGACCTCGTGTCGATCCTGCCCGCCTTCGAGCGGCTCGGCGTGCGGACCGAGATCGGCGGCACCTCGGTGCACGTGCCGCCGAAGCAGGAGCTGATGATCGAGGACGACCTCGGCGGGCACATCCCCAAGATCGAGGACGGCCCGTGGCCGGCGTTCCCCGCCGACCTGACCTCGATCGCGCTCACGGTCGCGACGCAGGCGTTCGGGACGGTGCTGATCTTCGAGAAGATGTTCGAGAGCCGGCTGTTCTTCGTCGACAAGCTCGTCGGGATGGGCGCACGCATCATCCTCTGCGACCCGCACCGCGCGGTCGTAACCGGCCCGGCGAGACTCGTCGGGCAGCGGATGGAGAGCCCCGACATCCGCGCCGGGATGGCGATGCTGCTCGCCGGGCTCTGCGCCGAAGGGCAATCGACGATCGGCGCCGCCCACCAGATCGACAAGGGGTACGAGCGGATCGACGAGCGCCTCCGCCAGCTCGGCGCGCGCATCGAGCGCACGGAGGGGTAACTCCAGCTCCGGTACCCTGACCCGAGGGATGAGCACCAGCCGGCAGGCCGGACGTCTCCGCGTGCGTGTTCATGTGACCGGAACCGGTCGCGCGAACGTCGATACGGGCTTCCCCGTGCTCGACGGCTTGCTCGCGCTGATGGCCGAGTACGCAGGCTTCGACGTCGTCGTCGCGCTCGCTCCGGGCGATTCTGCGGCCGAGGCGCTGGGCGCCGCCGATGCCCTCGGGGAGGCGCTGTCCGGGCGTCTCCGCGCGCGCGGCGCACGAGGCTACGGATCCTCGGTGCTGCCGGTCGACGAGGCGCTGGCGCACGTCGTGCTCGAGGTCTCGGACCGGCCGCTGCTCGCGTCCAACGTCGACCTCTCCGACGCCCGCGTCGGCGGGCTCGGCACCGACCTCGTCACCAACTTCCTCCGCCGCTTCGCCGAAGGCGCCGGGATCACCCTGCACGTCCGGCTGATCGCCGGCGACGACGCCCAACACGTCCTCGAGGCGATGTTCAAGGCGCTCGGCGTCGCCCTTGCCCAGGCGTGCCGCCCGCGACGAAAGGAGTAGCCCGTGGCCAAGGAGGCCGTCCGCACCGTGGCAGCACCGGCACCGTTCCAGGGCGCCCCGTACTCGCAGGCGATCCGCGCCGGCGGGCTGGTATTCGTCTCCGGCCAGCTGGCCCTGCAGCCCGGCTCGCCCGAGATCGTCGGGGAGGAGATCTCGGAGCAGACCGAGCAGGTGTTCGCGAACCTGCGCGCGATCCTGGAGGCGGCGGGCAGCGGGCTCGACCGAATCGTGAAGACGACCGTCTACCTCCGGAACCTCGACGACTTCCAGGCGATGAACGACGTGTACCGCCGGCACGCCGGCGATGTGCCGCCGGCACGGGCGACGCTGGAAGTCTCGGCGTTGCCGTCCGGGGCGCTGGTCGAGATCGACGCGATCGCGCTGGCCGACTGAGCCTCCGCCAGGGCCCGAGGCACAATCTGAGCGGGATGCAGGCCGAGACCGTCATCGCCACGCACACGAACACCGACTTCGACGCGTTCGCGTCGCAGCTGGCCGCGCGCCGCCTCTACCCCGAGGCGGTCGTCGTGCTCCCGGGCTCCCTGAACCGGAACGTCCGCGACTTCTACCGGCTGAACGCCGACGAGCTCGACGTGGTCGAGATCGCCCGCCTCGACACTGCGGCGGTCCGCAGGCTGATCGTCGTCGAGACCGTCAGCGCCGCGCGCCTCGCCGAGCTCGAGCGGGTGGCCCTCGATCCGGCGGTGGAGAAGGTCGTGTTCGATCACCACGCCGGCGAGCTGCCGGACTGGGCCGATCCGGCGACCTCGATCGTCTCCGAGGACGGCGCCCTGACCACCACGCTCGTCGGCGTGATCGCCGAGCGCGAGCTCCCGGTGACGCCGCTCGAGGCGACCGCCTTCGCGCTCGGCATCCACGAGGACACGGGCTCGCTCACCTACCCGAGCGCCACGCGCCGCGACGCCGATGCCCTCGCGTGGTGTCTCCGTCACGGAGCCCGCCAGGAGCTGGTCGCCTCCTTCCTGCACACGCCGCTCTCGGACGAGGAGCGGGCGCTGCTGAACGCCCTGATCGACGCGTCCGAGACCCACGAGACGGGCGGGATCGACGTTCTGGTCGCCGCGGTCTCCTGGCCCGGCTATGTCGAAGGGGTCTCGAACCTCGCGCACAAGATCGTCGACCTGACCGATTGCCGCGCGCTGGTCGTGCTCGTGGAGATGGACGAGCGCGTCTTCGCGGTCACGCGGAGCCGCGTCCCGGAGATCGACGCCGGAGCGCTCGCGGCCGCCCTCGGGGGCGGCGGCCACGCTCCCGCGGCGTCGGCGATCTTCAAGGGGCCGCTTGCCGAGGCCCGCGAGCGCGTGCTCGCCGCCCTCCCCGGCGCCCTTCGCACACCCGCGACCGCCCGCGACGTCATGTCCAGGCCGGCGAGGACCGTCGCGCCCGACGAGACGGTCGCGAGGGCGATGGTGGCCTGCCAGCGCCACGGCGTCAGCGGCATCCTGGTCACGGACGGGGACACCCTCGTCGGCGCGGTCAGCCGCGAGGACCTCGACAAGGCGATCGGCCACGGCCTCTCGCACGCGCCGGTGAAGGGGATCATGAGCGGCCGCGTGCCGACCGCGACCGAGGAGTCGCCGCTCGCGGAGCTGCAGCGTCTCCTGACCGCCGCCGACACCGGCCGGATCGCAGTCCTCCGCGACGGCAGGCTCACCGGCGTGGTCACGCGCAGCGACCTCCTGCGCGGGCTGGTCGGGCGGGAGGAGGAGCCGGCCACGCCGGCCGAGTCGATCGGCGCCGAGCTCGACTCGCTCGAGCGGCTGCGGCCCGCCTTCGAGGCGATCGCAGCGGCGAGCGAGGGGTACGACGGCGTCTACCTGGTCGGCGGCACGGTCCGCGACATCCTCCTCCACGAGGAGAGCTTCGACGTCGACATCGCAGTCGAGGGCGACGCGATCGCGCTCGCCCGCCGGATCGCGGATGAGCTGGCGGCCGCGTCCGGCCGCACGAGAAGTTCGGGACCGCGGTCGTCGTGTACGGCGAGGGCGAGCGCATCGACGTCGTCACCGCCCGCACCGAGTTCTACGACGCCCCGGCGGCGCTCCCGACGGTCGAGCACGCGACGATCCGCGAAGACCTCTTCCGGCGCGACTTCACGATCAACGCGATGGCCGCCTCGCTGAAGGGCGACGACTTCGGACGGCTCGTCGACCCGTTCGGCGGCCGTCGCGACCTGAGGGAGGGGACGATCCGCGTCCTCCACAACCTGTCGTTCATCGACGACCCGACCCGCATCTTCCGGGCGATCCGGTACGAGAACCGATACGGCTTCCGCATGGACGCGAGCACCGCCAGGCTCGCGCGAGGCTGTATCGACATGGGCCTCGTCGGCGACCTGTCCACGTCCCGCCTCCGCGACGAGCTCGTCGCGCTGCTCGAGGAGGGCGAGGTCGGCCACACGATCCTCCGGCTCGCCGAGCTGGGGGCCGACCATGCGATCCATCCGCACCTGGCCGCGGACGAGGAGGCCGTCCGCCTCGCCGACCGGCTGCGGCAGCTGAAGGAGGAGCTTCACGTCGACGCCGCCGACTGGCGCCTGCGGCTCGCCGTCCTCGCCCGCCGCCTCCCGCCGGACGAGGCCTACGCGTGGCTGGAACGTCTGAAGGTGCGCCGCCGCGACGCCGACCGGATCGTCTCGGCGATCACCGTCGGCCCGCGCCTCGTCGAGCGGCTGCGCGACCCCGACGTCGATCCGGCCGAGGTGGTGACGCTGGCGGAGCCGTACGCGCCCGATGCGCCGCTCTTCGCGCTCGCCCTCGCCGACGTCCCGGCGCTGCGGGAGTACTTCGGCCGCCTGCGCGACGTCCGGCTCGACATCACCGGCTCCGACCTCGCCGAGCTCGGCCTCGCCGAGTCGCCGAGGGTGGGGGAGGTGCTCGACGAGCTCCGCCGGCGCAAGCTGCGCGGCGACCTGGACGGCCGCGAGTCGGAGCTGGCCGCCGCCCGCGAGCTGATCGGTGGCTAGCACGCCGCCGCTTCCGCTGATCCGCTGGGACGCGCCGGGGCCGTACGCGGTCGCGTTCTCGACGCGTGCGGGCGGGGTGAGCGAGGCACCGTTCGACACGCTCAACCTCGGCCGGCTGACCGACGACGACCCCGAGCGGGTGACGGAGAACCGCCGCCGGCTCTGCATCGAGGCCGGCGCCGACGCCGGAGCTGCTCCGGTACGGCCGCCAGGTGCACGGGCCGACCGTCCGGCGCGCGGGCGGCCGGGGCGAGCCGGGCGACGGCCTCTGGTCGGACACGCCCGGAGAGGCGCTGCTCGTGTTCACGGCCGACTGCCTCCCCGTCGCGCTCGTACGGGCGAACGGCGACCGGCCGGCGATCGCGGCCCTGCACGTCGGGTGGCGGGGACTGCTCGCCGGCATCGTGCGAAGCGCTGCCGGCGCGCTCGGCCCAGGTCGCTTCGCGGCCGTGATCGGCCCGGGTATCGGCCCCTGCTGCTACGAAGTGGGCGACGACCTCGCCGCGCCGTTCCGGGAACGCTTCGGCCCGGAGATCGTCCGCAACGGCCGCCTCGACCTGTGGAGCGCGGCCGAGCAGGAGCTTCGCGCCGCCGGCGCGGACACGGTGTCCCGCGTCGACCTCTGCACGGCCTGCAAGCCCGACCTCTTCTTCTCGCACCGCCGGGACGGGAGACCGCACCGGCCGCCAGGGCCTGATCGCGTATGTCACCTGACGACGTCCGGGAGCGCTACGAGCGAATCAAGGCGGAGGTCGGCCCGTCGGTCACCGTCGTCGCGGCGACGAAGTACGTCTCGCTCGAGGACATGGCAGTCCTGGCCGAGGCGGGGATCGAGGTCGTCGGTGAGAACAGGGCACAGGATCTCCTGGCGAAACACGCGACCTACGGGAGCGTGTTTCGCTGGCACTTCATCGGCCACCTCCAGAGCCGGAAGGCGAAGACCGTGAACGAGATCTGCGAGCTCGTCCACTCGCTCGACTCCGAGTCGGCCGCGCGGAAGCTCGAGATCCCGGCGCTCGTCGAGGTCAACCTCTCCGGCGAGCCGACCAAGTCCGGGGTCGCACCGGAAGAGCTGGAGAGCTTCCTCGCGCTGTACGGCGACGTGCGCGGCCTGATGACGATGCCGCCGCTCGACCGACGACCCGGAAGCCTCGCGCCCGTACTTCAGGCGCCTGCGCGCGCTCGCGGAGGCCCACGGCCTGGGGGAGCTGTCGATGGGGACGAGCCAGGACTACCGGGTCGCCGTCGAGGAGGGAGCGACGCTGATCCGAGTCGGCAGCGTCCTCTGGAGGTAGCGTGGGGGAACCCCGGGTTCCCCCACTGACCCCCTCCTTCGGCACGGACGGGCCGATGATAGACATGGCCGGGGTCTGACCCCGGCCTTGTCCGTTGCCGGCCGACCTGGGACGGGAGCGCTCGTGGGGGAAACCGGCTGTTCCCCCCACGGAGCGAAGCGTCGGCAGCCCGAGGGGCCGCCGCGCGAAGCGTTACCATTTGCGACGACATGGGCCTCGCCGACCTCTGGAGTCGCACGCTCGTCTACTTCGGCATCGCCGAGGAGGACGACTACTGGGACGAGGACGGCTACGTCACCAACGATCAGCTCGAGCGCACCTACGACGACCGCCCGAACGTGCGGCGGTTGCCACGCCGGCACCGGGAGGAGTACGACGACTGGACGGACTCCGACTCCGCCCCCGCACAGAGCGAGAGTCTGCGCCACGCGCCGCGCGCGACGCGCGAGCCCGCGCCGCGCCCCAGGCGCCTGGAGGCGGCGCCGAACCCGAGCGTGCGCGTGCACCTCGTCGTGCCGCGCAGCTTCAACGACGCCCAGCAGATCGCGGACAAGTTCAAGGACACCGTCCCGGTGATCCTCAACCTCCAGACCACCGATCAGGAGCTCTCGAAGCGCCTGATCGACTTCGCGAGCGGCCTCACCTACGCCCTGAACGGCGGGATGCAGCGGGTCGCCGACAAGGTCTTCCTGCTGACGCCGCGAAACGTCGAGGTGTCCGCGGAGGAGCGCGCGAGACTGCTGGAGCGCGGCGGCTTCTTCAACCAGGCGTAAGCGAGGACAGTCCCCCGGGGACTGTCCCTGTAGGGAAACCACGCTCCGAGCCGAACTCCCCTCCGTGGGCGCAGCCGTCGCCTTGTTTGGGGTACTCGCAGACGCCGTGTCGACGGCGCAGAACTTCGTCGACGTCTTCATCTACGTCTACGTGCTGCTCATCTTCGTGTACGTCCTGACGTCGTGGATCCGGCTGCCCTACTCGTTCAACCGCCTCCAGCGGTTTCTCTACGACGTCTGCGAGCCGTACCTGCGGGTGTTCCGGCGCCTCCTGCCGTCGCTCGGACCGATCGACCTCTCGCCGATCGTCGGCGTGATCTTGCTGGTCGCGCTCGACCGGATCGTGATCAAGCTGCTGGGAACCCTGCACTGAGAAGGAAGGAGGACCGATGTCGTACACACCAGTCGAGATCCGCCACGTCCGCCTGAAACGCGGCCTGATCGGCTACCGCCGGGCCACGGTCGACCGCCTGCTCGAGGAGGTCGTCGAGAGCTACGAGACGGTCTGGCGCGAGCGGGCCGACTACGGTGACCGGCTCGAGCTGCTCGAGGGCGAGCTGACCCGCTACCGCGAGCTCGAGGGGCTCCTGCGGACGACCCTCGTCTCCGCCGAGCGCGCGTCGCACCAGCTCAGGGATCAGGCGGCGCGGGAAGCCGAGACGATCGTCTCGGAGGCGCACGCCGAGGCGCGCGTGATCACCCGAAAGGCCCGGGGCGAGCGCGACACCCTGGCGGCCGAGTCCCGCCGGCTGCGGCTGCTGCTCCACGCCGCCCTCGACGCCCTCGACGAGGCGACGGACGAGGAGCACGAGACCGATGACGGGGAGCCGAGCCGGGAGACGAGAGCCGCCTAGGGACAGACCTATACTTCTCCTGGATGGCAGAGCCGACGACACGCCTCCGCCTCCGAGTCTCGCCCGGAGCGTCCCGCGACCGAGCTTCTCGGCCGGCACGGTGACGCGTGGAAGGTACGCGTGAGCGCGGCACCCGAGCGCGGGCGTGCGAACGACGCCGTCGTCGGGCTCCTTGCCGACCGCCTGGGCGTCCCGCCGGCCTCGTTGTCGGTGATCTCCGGGCGGTCCTCGCGGGACAAGGTCGTCGAGCTGCGCGGCCTCGGGCGGGACGAGGCCGAGCGCAGGCTGGCAGACGGATGAGCAGCGTCGACACCGAGCGGTTCCGCGAGCGGCTCGTCGACGAGCGACAGCGTGTGCTCGCCGCGATCGACAACATCCACGCCGAGAACCCCGGCACGATCGGGGAGGAGACCGAGGAGCTCACCTTCCAGGACAACCACCTCGGCGACGTCGCAACGGCGACGTTCGACCGGGAGATGGCCAGCACGCTCGAGGAGAACTCCACCCACGTCCTGACGGAGATCGACGCCGCCCTCGCACGTATCGAGGACGGCACGTTCGGCGTCTGCCGGCGCTGTGGAGAGCCGATCGCGGAGGATCGGCTCGAGGCGCTACCGTGGGCGACGCTGTGCATCGACTGCAAGCGAAAGCAGGAACAGGGCTGACGGAGCCGGTTCGGAAGCACGAGTTTCGGCCCGGATCGCGCACGGACGGCCTCGCGCCGGTCTCGGTGGCCGCGCGGTCACTCGCCGCCCAGCCCGTTCACTGGCTCAGCCTGGCGGCGGTCGCCTTCGCGGCGCTCTTCGCCGACCAGCTGACCAAGCACGTGGTCGCGAGCCACGTGCAGCTCGACGACGAGATCAAGGTGCTGGGCCCGTTTTCGATCCACCACGTCGAGAACTCGGGAATCGCCTTCGGGCTCTTCGCGAGCGCCACCGCCGCGGTGATCGTCCTGACCACGGTCGCGGTCGCGTGGATGATCGGCTACTTCGCCCGGTCGGGTGCGCGTCATCCGCTGCTTCCGGTCGCGGTCGGCCTCCTGATCGGGGGCAGCGTCTCCAACCTGACCGACCGGGTGCGCCTCGGCCACGTCACCGACTTCCTCGATTTCCGCTACTGGCCGGCGTTCAACCTCGCGGACAGCTTCATCGTGATCGGGGTGGCGGTCCTGCTCGGCGCGCTCGTCGCGGCCGATCGCGCACCCCGGCGTCCGCGTGTCCGCGAAGCCCCGACTCGTCCCTGAGAGCGCGGCGGGCGAGCGGCTCGACCGCTACCTGGCCGCGCTGCCGGAGGTCGGCTCGCGCGCGGCCGCCGAGCGCCTGCTCGCCGCCGGGGCCGTCCTCGTCGACGGCGTCGCCCGACCGAAGAGCCACCGGCTCTCCGGCGGCGAGGAGCTCGCCGTCGACGCCGCCGATCGAGCCGAAGGACCGCCGGCGGAGCTCCCGCTCGAGCTCCGGATCGCCTACGAGGACGAGCACCTGCTCGTGGTCGACAAGCCGGCCGGCCTCGTCGTCCATCCGGGCGCCGGCCACCCGAGCGGAACGCTCGTCCAGGCGCTGCTCGGACACGGGATCACCGGCGGCGATCCCGGCCGGCCCGGCATCGTGCACCGGCTCGACCGCGACACGTCGGGGCTGCTGGTCGTCTCGCGCACGCAGGAGTCCTACGACCGTCTCCGGGCGCTCGTGAGGAGGCGTGCGCTCGAGCGGGAGTACCTGGCACTCGTCCACGGACGGCCGCGGTCGCGACGCGGGCGAATCGAGGCTCCGATCGGCCGCGACCGGCGCGACCCGACGCGGATGTCGATCGACACGAGCTCCCCGAAGGCGGCGGTCACCCACTTCGAGGTGGTCGAGCTCCTCGGCGGGCACGCCCTGCTGCGGGTGAAGCTCGAGACCGGCCGGACGCACCAGATCAGGGTCCACCTGGCCGCGATCGGCCTGCCGGTCGCGGGCGACCGGACGTACGGCGTCTCCGAGCTCGGCCTCGAGCGCCAGTTCCTCCACGCGGCGCGGCTCGTCTTCCCCCATCCGCTGACCGGGGAACGGGTGGACGCCGCCTCGCCGCTCCCGCCCGATCTGGAAGCGGCGCTCGATCGCGCCCGCCGCTAGCATGTAGTCCGTTCCGTTCCACCGACCCGGCGAAGCACCCGGGCGGCGGTGCCGGCGCCCGCTGGTCTTCGACCGTGGCGCCGGTTCCGCACGGGCTCGTCGGCGAAACGCACCAGCAACCGAAAGGGGAAGCACGTGGCTGTCGTCTCCATGCGAGAGCTTCTGGAGGCCGGGGTGCACTTCGGCCACCAGACCCGCCGCTGGAACCCGAAGATGCGGAGGTTCATCTTCGCCGAGCGCGGCGGGATCTACATCATCGACCTCCAGCAGACCGCGGCGCTGCTCGAGGACGCGTACGCGTTCGCCCGCAACCTCGCCGAGGGGGGCGGCTCGCTGCTCTTCGTCGGGACGAAGAAGCAGGCGCAGGACTCGGTCGAGGAGCAGGCGAAGCGCGTCGGGATGCCGTACGTCAACCACCGCTGGCTCGGCGGCCTCCTGACGAACTGGCGGACGATCTCGGACCGCATCGACCGCCTGCACGATCTGCGCCGTCTGCGGGACGAGGAGCAGCTCGAGCTGCTGCCGCCGAAGGAGCGCATCGCCATGCTCAACGAGCTCGAGAAGCTGGAGGCGAACCTCGGCGGCGTCGCCGACATGAAGCGCCAGCCCGACGCGATGTTCGTGCTCGACCTCCGCAAGGAAGCGCTTGCGGTTCGGGAGGCCAGGCGGCTCGGCATGCCGATCGTCGCCCTGGTCGACACGAACTGCGACCCGGACGAGGCCGACTACGTGATCCCCGGGAACGACGACGCGATCCGCTCGTGCAGCCTGATCGTCCGCACGATCGCCAACGCGATCGAGGAGGGCAAGCAGAAGGTCAGCCGGACCGAGATGGCGCCGCGGCCGGAGACGCCGCCAGAGGCGGAGTCTGAGACCGAGGCCGCGCCGGCGCCGGCCGCCGGCGAGCCCGGGGAGGACGCGCCGGGTACCGAGGCCGAGACGGACGACACGGACCCGAGCCCGGCACCGCCGCCCCGGAGGGGGAGGCCTGATGGCGGCGATCTCGGCCTCGCTCGTCAAGGAGCTCCGCGAGCAGACCGGAGCGGGGATGATGGACTGCAAGCGGGCGCTCGTGGAGACCGGGGGCGACCTCGAGGCGGCGACCACGCTCCTGCGCGAGCGCGGAATGGCGCAGGCGGCCAAGCGTTCCGGCCGGGAGACCCGCGAGGGCACGGTCGGCTACCGCGTGCGTGCCGGGAAGGGCGTGATCGTCGGCGTCGGCTGCGAGACCGAGCCGGTCTCGAACAACGACGAGTTCCTCGCCTTCGCGGCGGCGGTGCTGGAGGCGGTGTGGGAGGGAGGCGTCGAGGCCGCGCAGGCGACTCGACGAGGAACGGCAGGCGCTGGCGGCGAAGCTCGGCGAGAACATCGCGATCGTCTCGCCGGCCCGCTTCGAGGAGGTCGACAGAGGCATGATCGAGGGCTACGTTCATCCGCCCGCGAACAAGCTCGGCACCCTCGTCCAGCTGAGAGGCGGCGACGCGGGCCTCGCCCGCAAGGTCGCCATGCACATCGCGGCATCCGCACCGCAGTGGATCGGCCGCGAGGACGTCCCGGAGGAGATCGTCGCCGCGGAGCTGGACATCTACCGAAACTCGGACGAGCTCCAGGGCAAGCCCGACCAGGCGAAGGAGAAGATCGTCGAGGGCATGCTGAACAAGCGGTTCTACGCGGCGCAGGTGCTGAACGACCAGTCGTGGATCCACGACACGGCCGAGACCGTCGCCCGGGTCCTCGAGCAGGCGGGCGCCGAGGTCGTTGAGTTCGAGCGCATATCTCTGGCAGGCTAAGCGCGTGGCCGCAGCAGCCCAGGAGGCGCCCAAGGCCGGGACGGGCTTCCGGCGCGTCCTGTTGAAGCTGTCCGGCGAGGCGCTGATGGGCGAGCTCGCGTACGGGGTCGATCCCCTCCGGATCGAGTCACTCGCCCGCGAGATCGCCGAGGTCCACGAGAGCGGCCTCGAGGTCGCACTCGTGATCGGCGCAGGCAACATCGTCCGCGGAATGGAGGCGGCGGCGGCCGGGATGGACCGGGCGACGGCCGACTACGCCGGCATGCTCGCGACCGTGCTGAACGCGCTGACCGTTCAGGACGCGCTCGAGCGTCACGGTGCACAGACGCGCGTGCAGTCGGCGATCACGGTCGAGGAGGTGGCCGAGCCGTACATCCGCCGGCGGGCGATCCGCCACCTGGAGAAGAGGCGGATCGTGATCTTCGCCGCCGGTACCGGCAACCCGTTCTTCACCACGGACACGGCCGCCGCGCTGCGCGCGCTCGAGATCGGCGCGGAGGGGATCCTGATGGCGAAGAACGGCGTCCAGGGCGTCTACGACGGAGACCCCAAAGTCGATCCGAAGGCCGTGTTCCTGCCCGAGCTGACCCACCTCGAGGCGATCGAGCGCGGCCTGAAGGTGATGGATACGACCGCACTCTCGCTCTGCATGGACAATCACGTGCCGATCTACGTCTTCGAGCTGGCCGACGGCAACATCAAGCGCATCGTCGCCGGCGAGCGCGTCGGCACGATCATCTCCACGCCCGAGGCTGGAAGCGTCGCCGGCAAGGCCGGCCCCGCCCGGCCCGAAAACCAGGGAGCTGCCCGATGATCGACGACCTCATCCAGGACGCCGTACGCCGCATGGACAAATCGGTCGAGACGGCGCAGCACGAGTTCAACAGCGTCCGCACCGGCCGCGCGTCCGCAGCCTTGCTCGACCACGTCACGGTCGACTACTACGGGACGCAGACGCCGCTCAACCAGCTCTCGACGATCAACGTCCCCGAGCCGAGGATGCTGACGATCCAGCCCTTCGATCCCGGCTCGCTGAAGACGATCGAGAAGGCGCTGATGGAGTCCGACCTCGGCCTTACTCCGTCGAACGACGGCAAGATCATCAGGCTGCCGATCCCGCAGCTGACGGAGGAGCGGCGCAAGGAGCTCGTGAAGGTCGTCCGCCAGCGCGCCGAAGACGGGCGGGTCGCGGTGCGGAACGTCCGCCGCGACGTCATGCACCACCTCAAGGAGCTGGTGAACAAGGGCGACGTCCAGGCGGACGAGGAGCACCGCGCAGAGGAGCACGTCCAGAAGCTGACCGACGAGCGCGTGCACAAGATCGACGAGCTCCTGAAGCGCAAGGAAGCCGAGATTCTCGAGGTGTAGCGCCGCATGAACCTTCTGATGCGGCTACGGAGCCTCAGGCCGCTCCGGCCCCTGCACGAGCCGGAGCTGCCCGAGGTCGCCCGCTCGGTCGCGATCATCCTGGACGGGAACTCGCGCTGGGCGCGCCGGCGCGGCCTTCCGACTGCGGCCGGCCACCGAGCGGGGACGAGGGCGGTCCGGCGCACCGTCGAGGCGGCCATCGACCTCGGCGTCGAGACGCTGTCGCTGTTCGCGTTCTCGACCGAGAACTGGTCGCGGCCGGCGGACGAGGTGGACGCGCTGATGGAGATCTTCGCGGAGACGATCGAGCGCGAGCTGCCCGACCTCGTCAGCCAGGGCGTCCGCGTCCGGTTCGTGGGCCGCCGCGACCGCGCGCCCGAGGAGCTGCGCGAGCGGATGGCGGCGCTGGAGGCGGAGACGCGGCACAACGAGCGGCTCAACCTCTGGATCGCGTTCGACTACGGCGGCCGCGACGAGATCGTCCAGGCTGCGCGACGGCTGGTCGAGTCGGGGATCGATCCGCGCGAGGTGGACGAGAACGCGTTCTCCGCACGCCTGTACGCCCCCGAGCTGCCCGACCCCGACCTGCTGATCCGCACCTCCGGCGAGCTGCGCATCTCCAACTTCCTGCTCTGGCAGCTCGCCTACTCCGAGCTCGTGTTCGTCGACACGCTGTGGCCCGATTTCGGGCGGCAGCAGCTGCGCGAGGCGCTCGCCGCGTACGCGCAGCGGCGGCGCCGGTTCGGCGGCCGTTGAGCAACCTCGTCTCCCGGCTGCTCGTTGGGGCGATCGGACTGCCCCTCACGCTCGGCCTGGTCTGGCTCGGCGGCTGGTGGCTGTTCGTGCTCGCGGCCGCGGTCGGGCTGCTCGCGCTGCACGAGTACTACGCGATGACACGGCCGTTGCGGCCGATCGTGATCGCGGGATACCTCGGTCTCGTGCTGACGCTGCTCGCGATGCAGGCGGGCGGCTTCGTCTGGGTCCCCGGCGGCGTGTTCACGACCCTGGCGCTCGCGTTCCTCCTGAAGGGCGTGGCCGACACCCGGCAGTCGGCGACGGTGGCGGTGGGAGGGACCGTGCTCGGCGTCGTGTGGATCGGTCTCGGACTCGTCTACGTCATGGCGCTGCGCGGGCTGCCCGACCACGGGCGCCTGGCCGCCTTCACCGTGCTGCTCGCGGTGTGGGCCGGGGACACGCTCGCGTTCTTCGTCGGCCGGCTCGTCGGCCGTCACAAGCTCGCCCCGAGGATCTCGCCGGGGAAGACGTGGGAGGGGCTCGTCGCGGGCACCCTCGCGACCGTGTTCGTCACCTTCGTCGCGCTCTACGACGACCGCAGCGAGTTCCTGTCGATCGGGCAGGCGGTGCTGCTCGGCCTTGCGATCGCGGCCGCGGCGCCCCTGGGCGACCTGTTCGAGTCGCTGCTGAAGCGGGACCTGGGCGTGAAGGACTCCGGCAGCATCCTCGCCGGCCACGGAGGGATGCTCGACCGGATCGACGCGCAGCTGTTCGCCGCGATCGCAGCCTTCTACGTCATCCTCGCCTTTACCACCTGAGCCGAACCGGACCTGGCCGATCGCGCGCCCGCCGGTGGACCCGGCCTCCTCCCCGCGGCGATCCTACCGCCGAAATCCGGGCAGCTGTGAAACACGAAGGTGACTGAGGAGTGACTCTGGTGACCCCGGTCATACTGTGGTGGTGAAGCGAGTCGCCCTCGTCGGCGCAACCGGTTCGATCGGCCGTCAGGCGCTGGAGATCATCGCAGCCCATCCCGGTCTCGAGCTGGTTGCGGCCGCCTCCGGCTCGACCCCGATCGACGGCCTCGCGCCGCTCACCCAGGTCGGAGGCGACGCCACCGCGCTGCTCGAGCGCGCCGAGCCGGACGTCGTCCTCAACGCCGTCGTCGGTTTCGCCGGTCTGCCGGTGACGCTCTGGGCCCTGGAGCGCGGGATCGACCTCGCGCTGGCGAACAAGGAGAGCCTGGTCGCCGCCGGCGAGCTGGCGCTGGCGGCGCGGAGCCGGGGGGGAGGCCGGCTGCTGCCGGTCGACAGCGAGCATTCCGCTGCGTTCCAGTGCCTCGAGGGCCGCGCACCGGTGCAGGTCGACTCGCTCGTTCTCACCGCCTCCGGCGGCCCGTTTCGCGGTCGCACCCTGGACGAGCTCACGGACGTGACGCCCGAGGAGGCGCTCGCACACCCGACGTGGAGCATGGGTCCGAAGATCACGATCGACTCGGCGACGCTCGCGAACAAGGGGCTCGAGCTGATCGAGGCGCACTTCCTCTTCGACCTGCCGTACGACCGGATCGAGGTCGTCGTCCATCCGACCTCGGTCGTGCACGCGCTCGTCCGCTTCCGGGACGGGGCCGCGCTCGCCCACCTCGGCTACCCGGACATGCGCGTGCCGATCTCGTACGCGCTCACGTACCCTGAGCGCGCCCCGACTCCGGTGCCGCCTCTCGATCTCGCCGGAGGGCTGACGCTCGAGTTCCACGCACCGGACCTGGAGACGTTCCCGCTGCTCGCGCTCGCCCGGCGTGCCGGCGAGCGCGGCGGCACCTACCCGTGCGCCTTCAACGCGGCGAACGAGGTCGCCGTCGCCGCGTTCCTCGACGGCCGGCTGCCTTTCCTCGGGATCGCCGAGGCGGTCGAGGACACCCTGTCCGCGGTCGACGGCGCCGGCGCGCGGGATCTCGACGATCTGCTCGCCGCCGACGCCGAGGCACGGCGGCTCACCGCGCGCAGGGCCGCCCCCGCATGAACGTCTTCATCGCGATCTTCGGGCTCGCGTTCCTGGTCTTCGTGCACGAGCTCGGGCACTTCCTCACCGCCCGTGCGGTCGGGATGCGGCCGCGGCGCTTCTACATCGGATTTCCGCCCGCACTCGCGAAGACGAACAGGAACGGGATCGAGTACGGCATCGGCGCGATCCCGCTCGGGGGCTACGTGAAGATCCCCGGGATGCACCGGCTGTCGGCGGAGGACGCCGACCTCTACTTCGGCCGGTCGCTCCGGCAGGCGCCCGAGCTGATCGGGCCGACGCAGCGGCTCAAGCGGGCGCTCGCGGCGGAGGACGACGAGGCCGCCGAGGCGGCGCTCGCCGAGCTCCAGAAGCTCACCGCGGGCAATGCGCCGGAAGGCTTCGAGCGTGGCCTGCAGGAGGTCCAGGACGGGCTCGCGCCGGACGCCTACTGGCGGCAGCGGACCTGGAAGCGCGTCGCCGTCATCCTCGCGGGCCCGGCGACCAACCTCGTCTTCGCGGTCGTCCTGTTCGCCTGCCTCTTCCTCGTCGGCGGCGGGAAGGCGACGACCACGGTCGACAGCGTGCTGAGCGGCCGTCCCGCTGCCGCAATCGGGCTCCGGCCCGGCGACCGGGTCGTCGCGGTGAACAGCATCCAGCGTGACCGCACCCGACATCGCGACGCGCATCTCCGAGTCCCACGGCCGGCCGGTGACGCTGCTCGTCCGGCGCGGCTCCCGGCTGGTCACGCTCGGCCCGGTGCGGCCGCAGCTGCTCGACGGGGCGTACCGCCTGGGCTTCATCCTCCGCGGCGAGCATCTCGGTCTGGGCGAGTCCGCCTGGCAGTCGGTGAAGCTCACCGGGATCGTCACGCGCGAGATCGGCAAGTCGCTCGCGCGCCTCGTCCACGGGCAGGGCAGGAAGGACATCTCCAGCCCGGTCGGGATCGTCCAGGGCTCGTCGGACGCCCTGAACCAGGGCCTCCAGACCTACCTGTGGGTGCTGGGGCTGATCAGCCTCTCGCTCGCGCTGATGAACCTGCTCCCCCTGCTGCCGCTCGACGGCGGTCACATCGCCTTCTCGCTCGTCGAGGGGATCAGGGGTCGCGCGGTCGCGCGCGAGGTCTACGAGCGCGTGTCGGTGGTCGGGATCGTCCTCGTCGTCCTGCTCTTCTTCATCGGGATCTCGAACGACGTCGGCCGCCTCGGGAGAAGCTGACGAAGCACGGAAGCTAGACTCGGCTCGAAGTGGCCAGCACGAGGCAGATCACCGTCGGCGGCGTGACGATCGGAGGCGGCGGGCCCGTCGTCGTCCAGTCGATGACGCTGACGAAGACGCACGACGTCGAGGCGACAACCGGGCAGATCGCCGCGCTCGCCTCCGCCGGCTGCGAGGTCGTGCGCGTCGCGGTTCCGAAGACGGAGGATGCGGAAGCCCTCCCCCGGATCGTGCGCCTCTCGCCGATCCCGGTGATCGCGGACATCCACTTCAACGCCTCGCTGGCGCTGAAGGCGATCGAGGGCGGCGTCGCGGCCGTGCGGATCAACCCCGGCAACATCGGCGGCGCCGACAAGGTCGAGCTGGTCGTGAAGGCGGCGAAGAAGGCGGGGATCCCGATGCGGATCGGCGCCAACTCCGGCTCGCTGCCCAAGCACCTCGAGGACGTCGCCCACCGCGACCAGGCCGAGGCGCTCGTCGCCGCCGCGCTCGAGGAGGTGGAGCTGCTCGAGAAGCTCGACTTCCACGACTTCAAGATCTCGGTCAAGTCGAGCCACGTCCCGACGATGATCCGCGCCTACCGGATGCTCTCCGACAAGGTGCCGTACCCGCTCCACCTCGGCGTCACCGAGGCGGGGACTCCGTTCTCGGGCTCGATCAAGAGCGCGGTCGGGATGGGCGCGCTGCTCGTCGACGGGATCGGCGACACGATCCGCGTCTCGCTGACCGCCGACCCGGTCGAGGAGGTCAAGACCGCGTACGAGATCCTCAAGGCGCTCGGGCTCCGGGAGCGGGGGCCGATCATGATCGCCTGCCCCTCGTGCGGTCGCGACAACGTCGGCGTCCAGACGCTCGCCGAGAAGGTCGAGCAGCGCCTCGCCGCCTACTCCGAGCACTTCGAGGTAGCGGTGCTGGGGTGCGCGGTGAACGGGCCGGGGGAGGCGGGCGACGCCGACTTCGGGATCGCCGGCGGCCGTGACGTCGGGTTCGTGTACGCGCACGGCCGCGTCCTGAAGAAGGTCTCCTCGGACATCCTGATCGACGAGCTCTTCCACGAGATCGACCAGTGGATCGCGGACGGGATGCGCCGCCCGAAGCGCCTGAAGATGGCCAAGCCGGCAGCCCTGGCCATGGCCGAGGCCTCGCTGATCCCGCTGAGCGACTAGGCTGGCGGAACGTTGGCAGCCCGGGCATCACAGCTCTTTCTCCCGACGCTGCGCGAGGATCCGGCCGACGCCGAGGCGGTCAGCCACAGGCTGCTCGTCCGCGGCGGCTTCGTCCGCCAGCTCAGCGCGGGCCTCTGGACCTACCTGCCGCTCGGCTGGCGCATCCACCGCAAGATCGAGCAGATCGTCCGCGAGGAGATGGACGCGATCGGCGGCCAGGAGTGGCTCTGCCCGCTCCTGACCCCGATCGAGCTCTGGGAGGCGACCGGACGCGCGGGGATCCCGGAGATCTTCCACGTCACCGACCGGGCCGGCCGCCGGTTCATCCTGCCGTTCACGCACGAGGAGACCTTCACCTTCCACGCCCGCGAGATCCGCTCCTACAAGGAGCTGCCGCAGCTCTGGTACCACTTCGCGGTCAAGGACCGCGACGAGCAGCGGCCGCGCGGCGGGCTCCTCCGGGTCCGCGAGTTCATCATGAAGGACGCCTACTCGTTCGACCGCGACCAGGAGAGCTCGGTGCGTAGCTTCGAGCTCAACCGCGAGGCGTACCACCGGATCTTCGATCGCTGCGGCGTCGAGGCGCACGCGGTGCAGGCCGAGAGCGGGGTGATGGGTGGTGAGCTGACGGTCGACTTCCTCGCGCCCTCGGGCTCCGGCGAGAACACGCTCGTCCGCTGCGAGCGCGGCGACTACGCCGCCGACGCAGAGATCGCGCGCGGCGTCCCGCGAGCCCCGGAGTTCCCGCCGCGCCTCGACGGGCCGGAGGCGGTCGAGACGCCGGGCGTGACGACGTGCGAGGGCCTCGCCGACTTTCTCGGCGTCGACCTCGCCGCGACCGCCGAAGGCGATGCCGGTGACGACCGACGACGGCCGAGTCGTGCTCGCGCTCGTTCGCGGCGACGACCGCCTCAGCGAGTCGAAGCTGCTCTCCGCGCTGAAGGTCGGCTCGAGGCCCGCGACCGACGAGGAGATCCGAGCTGCCTTCGGCGCCGGCGGCGGTTCGCTCGGCCCGGTCGGCTTCCGGGGCGAGGTGATCGCCGACGAGACGCTCCGCGACGGGCAGTTCGTCGCGGGAGCGAACCGCGACGGCTTCCACCTGCGCGGCGTCGAGGCTGGGCGCGACTACGAGCCACGCTTCGCCGACCTGCGCGAGCCCCGGGAGGGCGACCGCTGCCCGGAATGCGGCGGCGCGCTCACGTTCCAGACCGCGATCGAGGTCGGGCACATCTTCAACTTCGGCGACCGGTACAGCGCCGCCCTCGACGCGACGTTCCTCGACGAGGACGGCAGGGAGAAGCCGCTGATCGGAGGAAGTTACGGAATCGGCCCGGGACGCATAATCGCCGCGGCGATCGAGCAGAACCACGACGAGGATGGGATCGCAGCCTGGCCGAGATCGATCGCTCCGTACGACGTCCACGTCGTCGCGCTCGCCGGTCTCGAGGAGCAGGCCGAGGCTGTCGCGGCGACGCTGGAGGCGGGCGGTGCGTCCGTTCTCCTCGACGACCGCGACCTGCGCGCCGGCGAGAAGTTCGCCGACGCCGACCTCATCGGCTGCCCGCTGCGGGTCACGGTCGGGAAGAAGACTCTGGAAGACGGCGCGGTGGACGTCCGCGACCGGGCAAGCGGCGCCGAGCGCCGAGTCCCAGCCCAGGAGGTGAGCTTCTGATGCCACGCAAGCGGCGGTTCAGCGAGGATCCGTTCGGCCCGACGATCGAGCGTCTGATGGACGAGGCGGGGGTGACGTACCGGGGGCTGGCGGCGAAGACCGACCTCTCCGCCGGCTATCTGAACCATCTGGTCCACGGCAACCGGCCCGTGCCGTCGAACGAGGTGATCGAGCGACTGGCCGCCGCCCTCAGCGTCGAGCCGGCGCACTTCGTCGAGTACCGTCTCCGCGTGATCACCGATCGCCTGCAGAAGCTGCCGGCGATGATCGACCGGCTCTACAAGCAGCTCGGCAGCCGGTCGTAGCAATGGATCTCTCTGGACAGGTGCTGTGGATCACGACCCGTCAGCTGAAGCCCGGGACGACACGCGAAGAGTTCGGCCGTGCCTGGCGGCCGGGCGCCTTCCCCGAGGGGATGGTGCGGGCGTACGAGTGCTGGACGGACGACGGCAACGAGGTCGTCGGGATCTCGGTGTGGGAGTCGGCCGAGGCCCGCGACCGCTACCGGCTCTCCGAGGTCGAGTCGGAGCGGAGGCGGGCGATGGCGCCGTTCGTCCTCGAGGAGACGTCCGGGGTCTATTCGATCAGGGAGCTGAAGATCCCGCGCACCTGAGCCGCCGCGAAGGGTGTGGCCTCCGTCAAGTGCGCGAGCGTTCGAGCGAAGGAGGTCTGACTATGGAGCAACGGTACGTCGTTCCCGACTGGTTCACGAAGAACGTCTTCAATCGACTTGTCGCCGGGCTCACGCGTCTCGGGATCAGCGTTTGGGGGTCGAGGGTGCTCGAGGTTCGCGGGCGCAAGAGCGGGCAGCCTCGCCGAACGCCGGTCAACTTGCTGACGCTCGACGGTCGCCGATACCTGGTCGCCCCCCGCGGTCACACCCAGTGGGTTCGCAACCTGCGCGTTGCAGGTGAGGGACAGCTCCTGCTCGGCCGCCGGCGCGAACGTTTCGTCGCCTCGGAGGTTCCTGACACGGACAAGGAGCCGATTCTCCGCGCCTACCTGAAGCGGTGGAAATGGGAAGTCGGCCAGTTCTTCGGCGGCGTCGGCCCGGAGGCCACGAGCGAAGCGCTCAGGCGGATCGCGCCGGATCACCCGATCTTCCGCGTCGAGGCGCCTGCGGACTGACTCCCAGACTCGAGTGGTCTGGAACGGGAGCGAGCTTCGCTACGATCCGCCACACGGGGCGTGGCGCAGCCTGGTTAGCGCGCTAGTCTGGGGGACTAGAGGTCCCGAGTTCAAATCTCGGCGCCCCGATGAAAAGCCCCGATTTCCGGGGCTTTTATTTTTTGCAGGTTGCCGTGTGCGCTAGCCGCGCGTACGCCGGTAGTACGAAGTGCACCTGCGACTACTGCACGATCAGGTGGTAGGTGTCGCTGTTGACCCTCTGGCCGCCGGCGGCATAGATCGCGTGCACGCTGAAGGCGCCCGGCTGTTCGGCCGTGTAGACCGTTCGGAACGAGCCGTCCGGCTTGCCGGCGACGACGATGTCTCCCAGGTTCCCCGTCCAAGTCCCGCCGGAGCACTTCTTGCGCCTGATCGCGATCGACCAGCTCTCGGCCGACGGCGGGGGGTGCACCGCCCCTCGGATCACGACGCGCGCTCCACGGCGGAAGGAGGCGTACGGGTCGCGGTCGCCGCAGCGTGTGAGCGTCTGCTTCGCGTTGCCGGCGCCGATGCTCAACGAGACGCTGGGAGCGGCGGGGTGCGTCGTGGTCGAAGGCTGTGCTTTCGAGCTGCCTCCGCACGCCGCGAGTACCAGGGTGAGGAGGGCGATCGAGCAGAGGGAGAGGCACCGCACGGGCGTTCCCGGGCCGGATCCGTGCAGAGGCCGGTGAATCGAGAGAATCATACGGTCACCCAAGAGCGGAGGGGACCAGGCTACAGGCGCGCTGTTAGCTGACTGTTAGCCGGGACGTCGTGAACCACTTGCGCGGTTTCGCCGCCTGGTCGAGCCTGCGGGCCACGACCCGCCAGCCCGCCGCCGGAACCATCTTCGCCCTCGTCGGCATACGTCCATGCGAAGGCGAGCCGACGCCATTAGCCTTCGCCAGACGCTGAACGCACCCTCACCGGAGTGCGCCGCGCGCGAGTTCGAACAGCTCCTCAGCATCACCGCACAGCATCCCGGCGCTTCGATCGACTCGAATCCGAAGGACCCTAGCTCCGCACCTGTCGCCAAGTCGAACTCGAGGCCGGTCGACAGTCGGGCGAAGACCGCCAGTCCGTAGACACCCGAGCTTTGGGGGCAACCCCTCAGGCGGGTTGCCCCCAAGTGATCGAGCGCCCGGGGCAGGTTGCGCGCGGTTCTCCCGCTGCTACCTTGTGCGCCCGGCTCGCACGCTCGGCCGGGCTCCACCGAAAGCGATTCCCCCCTCACGTGCCGCTCACCAAGCGTCCGGCTCGAGGCTTCGTCCTCGTAACAGGGCTCTGCCTGGGGCTCGCCGTCGTGGCGGGCGCGACCACGATCCGCGCAGCCGGGCATGCCGGGGGGACGACACCCGAGCGGCTGAACGTCGTTCTCATCCTCACCGACGACGAACGGGCCGACGTCGAACGGCAGCCGAGCGTGCAGCGCCTGCTCGCCGACCAGGGGATCACCTTCACCCGCTTCTTCGCGACGACGCCCGAGTGCTGCCCCGCCCGCGCCGGGATCCTGTCCGGTCAGTACTCGCACCACAACGGCGTCGTGCAGAACTCCGGGCCGCGCAGCTACCCGGCGTTCGACGAGTCCTCGAACCTGGCCGTCTGGCTCCACGACGCCGGCTACGAGACCGCGCTCGTCGGGAAGTACCTGAACGGCTACGCGTACTACGGCGATCACCGCATCCCGCCGGGCTGGTCCGACTGGCAGGCAATCGACTCCAGGCCGGTCCAGCGGTACTACGACTACGTGCTAAACGAGAACGGACACCCCGTCTCCTACGGCGAGGCCCCGAGCGATTACAGCACGACCGTGCTCACCGATAAGGCGGTCGACTTCCTCGCGCACGTCCAGAAGCCGTTCTTCCTCTACTTCGCGCCGATCGCGCCGCACCTGCCGGCTACACCGGCTCCCGCGGACGTCGGCCGGGACGTTCAGCCGCTCGTCACGGATCGCTCATTCAACGAGCTCGACATGAGCGACAAGCCCTGGCGCAGCTGGCACCCTCGTGTGCTTCGGCAAGGGGCGATCTCGTTCCTCGAGAACTCGATCAGAGACCGCCAGCTTCGCTCGCTTCGGGCGGTGGATCGCAGCGTGGAGGCGATCGTCGACACCCTGAAGCGGCGCGACCTGCTCGGAAGCACGGTGATCCTCTACGCGAGCGACAACGGCTTCCTCTGGGGCGAGCACCGGCTAGGAGGCAAGGTGTGGCCGTACGAGGAGTCGATCCGGGTGCCGCTGGTCGTCCGCACGCCGTGGCAGAGCGTCTGGGGCCGAACCGACGACCGGCTGGTGCTGAACATCGACCTGGCGTCGACGATCGCCGAGCTCGCCGGCGTCCGGCCGGGGTTACCGCAGGACGGTCGCAGCATGGTTCCACTGCTCCGCGGCGCCGACACCCCGTGGAGAACCGGGTTCGTGATCGAATACCTGGGCGAGAACCTGCTCACACGCGGCGGCCCACCGCCGTACAGCGGCCTCCGTACCAAGCGCTACGTCTGGATCGAGTACCAGAACGGCTGGCGCGAGCTCTACGACCTCGAACGCGATCCGTCCGAGCTGCACAACGTCGCCGCCGATCCCGCGTACGCGGACACCCGCGCGCTGCTCGAGCGCCGCCTCGAGATGCTCCGCGAGCAGCCCCCGCGCGCGGCTCCCTGACCGCCTCAACCGGTCGCCGCCTGCCAGGCGGGCGGTTTCGTCAGCTTGAACAGCCTCTCCCCGGCTCCGGGCACGTAGAGGCGGCCCGCTTGCTCCTCGTCCTGCCAGTCCGCCGGGTCGAGCGAGGCGGGATCGCGGTAGCCGAGGTTGACCCTCCGGCAGCGCTCCTCGGGAATCCCGGTGGCGAGCGAGACCCGGATCCGGCAGCTCTCCCGGCCGTCCTCCATCGTGCCGATGCCGCGAACGTGGGTGGAGTGGGCGAGGATGCCCCACGGCACCCCCTTGAACTCGTCCCAGCGGTCGAGGAAGTAGTCGCGGATGTGGTAGCCGACCTGGTCGATCAGGGCGCCGTGCGTGTACGAGAGCTCGGTGATGTGCGGCGCGTAGATGATCAGCTCACCTCCGTCCGCGACCACCGGCTCCAGCTTGTACATGCACTTCCCGGCCGTCCAGACGTCGGTGTACATCGGTGGGGCGGCCGCGAGGACGGAGGCGAACGGCCGATCCAGGTAGGTGACGTGCAGCTTCGAAGAGAGGTCGGCGGCCGGTGACCACGCTTCCTCGGGCGAGCCGAAGAACATCCCGGCCAGGCCCGCGTTCGTGACCACGAGGCAGAGCGCGTATCGCTCGATCGGCAACATCGCAGCGGCCCGGTCGATCGTCGCCCGGACCGGAGTGTCCTTCACCCCGATCACCTTAGGGCTCGTGATGACGGCGCCGAGCCAGTGGAAGTAGTTGAGCAGCTCGGGCCCGCAGATCCCCGGGAAGAAGTACTTGTTGCCGCCCGAGAACCCCACGACCTCGTGGGGGAACACGGGCCCGACGATCAGCGTGCAGTCGTAGTCGAACACCAGGCTGTTCACAGAGACGTCCACGTCGAGCTCGAACAGTCCACCGGTGATCTCGCCGACCTCGTCGGCCCGCAGGATCCCGATGCGCCGCAGTGCGTCCTGGTTCGCCCACTCGTGGTTGAAGACGCGGGACTCGCCGAAGGTCGCGGCCCACCCGCCCTCTTCGACCCCGAACAGCGCGTCGACCTCTGCCGGCTCCGGCGGCGCATGGGAGCCCAGGGCGATCAGGAAGTCGACCCGAGCCGCGGACGCTTCGCTCAGGGCCTCGTGCACCGCCCGCGCCAGCAGCGGCAGCGGGCAGGTGCGCGTGCGGTCGGGAACGATGACCAGGACGCTCCTCGAGCGCACGCCCATCGCCTCCACACCCCGGCCGACGATGCTCCTGACCTCGGTTTCTGGCCGAGCATCCCGTCCGTGGAGCTGCCGCCGATCGTCACTGCCGAGACGTTACTCCCGGGAAGCTCGGCAGCCGATCGGCACTACGATCGCCGTAGATGGATCCCGGCGAGTCGAGAAGCCTGTACGACTTCACCGGCAGGACGGTCGTCGTCACGGGCGGCACGGGAGTGCTCGGTGGGGAGCTGGTCTCGGCGCTGGCCGGCTGCGGGGCCGACGTGGCGATCGTCGCCCGGGACCCGTCGCGCGGCGACGCGTTGCTCGAACGGCTGCGGGACTCGCCCGGGCGCGCCGTCGTCGTCGCCGGCGACGTGCTGGACGCCGAGTCGCTGTCCCGAGTGGCGGAGACGGTCGCACAGGAGCTCGGTCCGGTCGACGGCCTCGTCAACGCCGCAGGGGGCAGCGACCCCGGAGCGGCGACGAACGAGACCACGCCGTTCTTCGACCTGCCCGCCGACGCCCTCCGCCGCGTTCTCGACCTGAACGTGATCGGAACGATCCTGCCCTGCCAGGCCTTCGGCCGGCAGATGGCGGAACGCGGAGGCGGCACGATCCTGAACATCTCCTCGATGAGCGCGTTCCGCCCGCTCACCCGGGTGCCGGCGTACTCGGCCTCCAAGGCCGCCGTCTCCAGCTTCACCCAGTGGCTGGCAGTCCACATGGCGCGGGAGTACTCGCCGCAGATTCGGGTGAACGCGATCGCCCCCGGGTTCTTCCTGACCGCGCTGAACAGGTACCTGCTGCTCGACGAGGCGGACGAGCTGACGCCGAGAGGCAAGGCGATCATCGACCACACGCCGATGGGCCGGCTCGGCGACCCGGCCGACCTCGTCGGGGCGGCGCTCTGGCTGCTCTCGGGAGCGTCGGCGTTCGTGACCGGCACGATCGTGCCGGTCGACGGAGGATTCTCCGCGGACAGCGGCGTGTAGCCCTCTCAGAGCCGGTACGCGCGCTTGGGCAGGCGGTACGCGAGATCGACCGCCGTCTCGACGGCCTCTTCCAGCGGGAGCCGGTGCTCGGCGACCAGGCGGGCGAGGAAGGAGCAGTCCGTTCGCCGGGCGGCGTCGTGCCGGGCCGGGAGGGAGGGGAACGTCCGGGTGTCGTCGTTGAAGCCGACGGTGTTGTAGAAGCCGGCCGTTCCGGTCGTCAGCTCGCGGAACCGAAGCATCCCCTCGGGGCTGTCGTGGAACCACCAGGCCGGACCGAGCAGCAGCGCGGGATAGTAGCCGGCGAGCGGAGCGAGCTCACGCGAGTAGGTGGACTCGTCGAGCGTGAAGACGACGAAGGTCAGGCGGCGGTCGTTCCCGAAGCGGTTGAGAAGCGGGCGCAGGCCGTGGACGTAGTCGGTGGGGGTCGGGATGTCGGCTCCGACGTCTCGGCCGAGGCGTTCGAAGACGGGCCGGTCGTGATCGCGCAGAGAGCCGGGGTGAAGCTGCATGACGAGCCCGTCCTCGCAGCTCATCCGCGCGAACTCCATCAGCATGTGGGCGCGAAAGCACTCCGCGTCGCCGGCGGACGCCTCGCCGGCCAGTGCGCGCTCGTACAGGCGCGCGGCGTCGCCCGGCTCGACCTCGACGGTGTTCGCGGTCGGGTGACCGTGGTCGGTGGAGGTCGCCCCGTGGGCCGCGAAGACCGTCCGCCGCTGCTCCAGCCCCGCGATGTAGCCGCGGTAGGTGGTCGTGTCCTCTCCGGTCAGCTCACCCAGCCTCGCCACCTCCTCGCTCCAGCGCTCGTGCTCGAAATCGACCAGCGAATCGGGGCGGAATGCCGGTATCACCCGACCGGGCCAGGGGTCGGCGGCGATCCGCTCGTGGTCCTCGAGGGTCGACAGCGGCGAGTCGGTCGTGGTCAGCACCTCGATCCGGAACCGGTCGTAGAGCGGGCGCGGCAGGTACTCGTCGCTCGCGAGGCATTCCTCGAGCCGCTCGTAGACGCGGTCGGCGGTCTCGGGCGAGAGGACCTCGTCGATGCCGAAGACGTCGTGCAGCTCGTACTCGAGCCACAGGCGCGTCGGCGTGCCCCGGAAGAGATGCCAGCTCCGGGCGAGGAGATTCCAGATCCGGCGCGCAGCGCTCTCTGCCGGTCCGACCCGGTCGCCCGCGCCGAGCTGCTCGAGCGAGATTCCCTGCGAGTGGAGCATCCGCGTGACGTAATGGTCGGACACGACCAGCAGCTCGGCAGGATCCGGAAACGGCCGGTTGTCCGCGAGCAGCGCCGGATCGACGTGGCCGTGGGGGCAGACGAGCGGCAGGTCGCGGACGTGTGCGTAGAGCTCGCGCGCGATCGCTCGCTCCGTCGGATCGGGGGGAAAGAGCCGGTCCTCGTGCAGCTGGAGCGACGGTGGCATCGAGTCACTCTAAACCGGGCACCACCCGCGGCCGAGGCTGGAACTGGGGCTCAGGAAAGAACGGTTGTCCTGCCGATGTGAGGATCGTGGCTATCGCCCCAAGGGACGAGTCGGGCACGTTGCTACCCCCCGTCGTCGTGCTGCTGCTCTTCGGCGCGGCCCTGTTCATCCTCATGGTCGAGGTGTTCAGCTGGGTGCGCGGGCAGACCGTGCCGCACCTGTAGATTCCCGGCCCAGAACCGGAAACGCCCCTGCCGCAGGAGGGGCGTTTCGTCCGGCCGCGAGGATCGAGGCATCGGTGCCGACGACGTGCGCCGCATCTGCGTCGTCTCTCTCTCCTTGAACACCCACGAGGCCGGTTTTCACACCCCCGTTCGGGGGGTTCGACGAATCCCTCGTTCGAGGCATCACCAACGCGCCCGGGACCCGTACGGTGAGATCGGGAGGAGTGAGGGAGAACGGATGCTGTGGGGGCTGTCCGATCGGTTCGTCGACGAGGTGATCCAGGTCTACCGGTCGCGTGAGCAGGCGGAACGGGCGCTCGCAGCGGTCCTCGTCGACGAGCCGGAGTGGGAGGGGATGATGGAGATCGTCCCCCTCCCGCTGCGCACCAGGCGCGAATGCAGGCCGGGACGCCGCCTCGTGCGCCGATCCGGCTGCCGCCGCGTGTAGATGGTTGATCGGCAACCACTTGTCTCTTCCGCGCCGGGTGCGATGATCTCGTCGAGTTCCCCTGCTCGTGAGAATTCTCCGCCTGATCGCAGTCGTCTTGGCGCTGCTGGCCGTGCCGGCGGCCGCGCAGGCTGCGCCGCGCGTCTCGATCTTCTACTACCCCTGGTACGGCACCCCCGCCCGTGACGGCGCCTGGGAGCACTGGTTCGCTCCCGGGAGCGCCACTCTCGACGTCGCCTCGAACTATTTCCCGGCGCGCGGGCTCTACTCGAGCTCGGACGAGCGCGTCGTGCGCGCCCAGATGCGGGAGATCGCGTCTGCGGGGGTTCGCGAGGTGGTCAGCTCCTGGTGGGGCTGGGGATCACCTGAGGACCTACGCCTTCCCCTGGTGGTGCGGGCGGCACACGCCGCGGGCCTGAGCGTCGCCGTCCACCTCGAGCCGTACCCGGGAAGGACGATCGAGACCGTCGAGTCGGACATCGTCCATCTCGAGGGACTCGGGATCACGCGGTTCTTCGTGTATCAGCCGTTCGACATCTCACTGGAGGACTGGGCTGCCCTCCGGGACCGGATCGCCGGGGTGCAGCTGTTCGCGCAGACGGCCCTTGCCGGCCGCGCGGCCCGCGCCCGGTTCGACGGGCTCTACACCTACGACGTGCTGCTCTGGGGAGGCGACACGTTCCCCCGCCTCTGCAGTCAGGCGCACAGCGCCGGGCTGCTCTGCCTCCCGTCCGTCGGACCGGGCTACGACGCGGCGCGTGCGACCGGCGATCCCCGTTCGAAGCCGCGCCGCGACGGGGCGACCTACGACGCGATGTGGGCGTCGGCGATCCGGTCGGGCGCCGACGGCGTCACGATTACGAGCTACAACGAGTGGCACGAAGGTACGCAGATCGAGCCTGCACGCACGCGGCCGGCGGGCGCGGCCGCCGCGACGACGTTCGAGAGCTACGACGGTGCCTACGGGCTGCACGGGCAGGCCGCGGAGAGCGCCTACCTCGTCCGCACTGCGTTCTGGGCCGCCGCGTACGGGCGCGGGCACGTCTACGCGCCCTGGATCCATTAGGCCGCGAAGACGTCCGCCGCGCAGCCGAAGACGAGCGCTCCGAGCACGTCCGCGTCGTCCACGCCGCGAAGCGAAGGGTGGCCGAGGTCGACCGCCGTCTCCGGCCAGCGCTCGAGACAGAGGGCGGCGGCACCCTCGTCGGAGCCGAAGCTGAGCAGCAGGTCGACCGGGATCACGTTCCGGCGACCCGCGTTCCGGCGCGCGATCCCCTCGAGCTCGCGGAGCTCCTCCAGCGGGTCGATCCGCACGTTCGAGTCGGAGCCGATACAGATTCCGAGCCCGCGCTCGGTGAGGGCCTTCGATCGGGACATAGCCGTCGCCGAGGTTCGCCTCGGTCGTCGGGCAGACGCACACGCGGGCGCCTGCCTCGGCGAGCAGGTCGAGCTCCGCCTCGCTCGCGTGAGTGGCGTGCACGACCGTCGTGAGGTTCCCGAGGCAGCCCGTCCGGGCGAGCAGCTCGATCGGCCGCACGCCGTGCTCGGCGAGACAATCCTCGATCTCGCGAGGCTGCTCGTCCGCATGGACGTGGAGCGGCAGGCTCTCGCCGGCGGCGTAGCGGCCGATCTCCTCCAGCCAGTCTGGCGGGCACGCGCGGACGGAGTGGGGGGCGAGCCCGACGCGCGCTCCGGCGGCCCGCAGGGACTCGATCTCGCACAGGTACGCCGCGACGGACTCCTGGCGGAACCGCTCGAGGCCGCCCCGGGCGTACGCGGCGTAGAGGAGGACGATCTCGATCCCCGCCTCGGCGGCGGCCTCGCGGGCGGCGAGAGCCTCCTCGAACCCGAGGTAGTGGAACTCCCCGACAGCGGTGTAGCCCGCCGCGCGCAGCTCGCGATACGCCACCGCGTAGTCGGCGCGGATCCCCTCCGTCGTCTGCCGCTCGGCCTCGGCGAGCATCCCCTCCCGCCAGGCCCAGAAGTCGCCGCCCTCGCTCCGCCCTCGCAGCCGGCGCTGAAAGGTGTGCGAGTGGGCGTCGACGAACCCCGGGAGTGTCAGTCGCGCGGCCATCTGCTGATTGTCACGCTTCCTCGGCGTCCCGTCGGGCGCATCCGAGGCACAGCCGGAGACAGACCGCCGTCCCCGACGAAGGGCGGACTATCCTTGCAGAGACGATGGCGGTCGCGTCCGCACCGACGCCTGCGCTCGCGCAGCTCCCGAACGCGCTCACGATCGCGCGCTTCCTGCTCGTTCCCGCCTTCGTCGTCCTGCTCGCGAAGGCACAGGGCGGGCACGACTGGACGTCGGGGATCCTGTTCGGCGTCGCCGGCGTCACCGACCAGGTGGACGGCTGGCTCGCACGCCGCTGGCGCGTCGAGTCCGAGTTCGGCAAGTACGCCGACCCGCTGGCCGACCGGTTGATGATCGACGCGGCGGTGATCATGCTCTTCATCGCCGGCCGCCTCCCTTGGCCGGCGCTTGCGGTCGTCGTCGCCCGCGACGCGCTGCTCGTCGCCGGCACCCGGTTCGTCCTCCCGCGCGGCTACGAGTTCTCCGTCAGCTTCCTCGGCAAGGCGGCGACCTGGGTGCTGTACGCCGCGGTCGGCTTCGTGATCGTCACCCACGACGGGACCAGCTGGCCGTTGTGGGTCTTCTGGATCGGCCTCGGGATGGCAGTCGCCGCCGGCGTGCTGTACGTGCTGTCAGCCTGGCGCTCGATCCGCGGCGGTGAGCGGATAGAGGTGACCCGGACATGAGAGCGGTCGTGATGGCAGGCGGAGAGGGAACGCGGCTCAGGCCGCTGACCTCGAACCAGCCGAAGCCGATGGTCCCGATCGTCGGCAAGCCGTGCATGGAGCACATCCTCGAGCTGCTGAAGCGGCACGGCTTCGACGACGTGATCGTCACCGTCGCCTTCCTCCCGCAGGCGATCCGCAGCTACTTCGGCGACGGCGAGTCGCTGGGGCTCCGGATCGAGTACTCGGTCGAGGAGTCGCCGCTCGGCACCGCCGGCTCGGTGCGGCTCGCCTCCGGGAAGCTCGACGACACGGTGCTCGTGATCTCCGGCGACGCCCTGTGCGACATCGACCTCGGCAGACTCGTCGCCTTTCACCGCGAGCGCGAGGCGGCCGTCACGATCGGGCTCAAGTCGGTCGACAACCCACTCGAGTTCGGCATCGTCGTCACCGACACGGACGGCCGGGTCGAGCGCTTCCTCGAAAAGCCCTCCTGGGGCCAGGTCTTCTCCGACACGATCAACACCGGCATCTACGTGCTCGAGCCGGAGGTGCTCAAGCACGTGCCGACCGACCGCCCCTACGACTTCTCGAAGGAGCTCTTCCCGCTCCTGCTCGAGATGGGAAAGCCGCTCTACGGGATGGTCTGCGACGGCTACTGGCAGGACATCGGCAACCTCGACCAGTTCCGGCAGGCGAACTTCGACGCGCTCGACGGCCGGCTCGCACTCGACATCCCGGGCATCCGCCTGCGCGGAAACATCTGGATCGGCGAGGGCGTCGAGATCGACGACCTCGGGGACGTCGAGGGGCCTGCGTTCGTCGGCAGCTACTGCCGGATCTCCCCGCAGGCGTCGATCGGCCCCTACTCCGTGCTCTCGGCGAGCGTGACGCTTCGCGAGCGGGCGCGCACGGTCCGCTCGGTGATCGACGCGAGCACGCACATCGGCCGCAGCGCACTCGTCGAAGGCGCGATCCTCGGACGGGGCTGCGACGTGCGCTCGCACGTCCGGATCCAGGAGGGCGCGGCGGTCGGCGACGAGGTCGTCCTCGGCGCCCAGAGCGTGGTGATGCCCGGAGTGCGGATCTACCCGTACAAGGAGGTCGAGTCCGGGGCGCACATCCACGAGAGCCTGATCTGGGAGTCGCGTGCCACCTCCGCGCTGTTCGGCAAGGACGGCGTGTCCGGCCTGATCAACGTCGACCTCACCCCGGAGGTCGCCGTGCGGCTCGCGGCCGCGCTCGGAACCGCCCTGAAGCGGGGCGCCCGGGTCGTCGCGAGCCGGGAGTCGCCGCGCGCGTGCCGGACGGTCAAGCGCGCGATGATCACCGGTCTGAACTCGGCCGGCGTCGACGTCGCCGACCTGCGCGTGCTCCCGTCAGCGGTCAGCCGGCACCTGCTGAAGACACACGGCTACGACGCGGGCTTCCACGTCGGGGTCAGCCAGACCGATCCGGAGACGATCCAGATCAGGTTCTTCGAGCAGCCCGGGATCCAGATGACGACGGCGCTGGAGAAGGAGGTCGAAAAGCACTTCAACCGCCGTGAGCTGCGCCGCGTGCCCTTCGGGGACATCGGCAGCGTCACCTATCCGGCCCGGATCCGCGAGAGCTACGCGCAGGACCTGCTCTCCCATCTGGACGTCGACGCGATCCGCTCCCGCGGCTTCAGGATCGTGGTCGACTACGGCTACTCGGCCTCGTCGTTCGTGCTGCCGCTGATGCTCGGGCCGCTCGGGGTGGAGGCGATCTCCGCGCACGGGTTCACCAGCGAGACCGGTGGCACGACCGGCATCCTTGCGCGAGTCGATGGGACAGGCGAAGCGACTCGTGGGCGCGATCGGCGCGGACCTGGGAGCGGTCTTCGACCGGGCGGGCGAGCGCCTCTTCCTCGTCGACGAGCAGGGGCGCGAGATCCCGGTCGAGCAGACCCTGCTTCTGTACCTGCGGCTGATCGGCGGCAGCCGGGAACCGGCCAAGGTCGCGTTCCCGATCACGGTCACCGACCGGGTCGAGGAGCTCGCCGCCGCCGGGAACCTCGAGGTCGTCCGCACGCCCGCCGCACCGGCAGAGCTGACCCGGCTTGCCGCCATCGACGGCGTGGTGTTCGCGGGCGCCGTCGGAGGCGTGTACGTCTTCCCCGAGTTCCTGCCCGCCTACGACGCGGTCGCGAGCCTGTGCAAGCTCCTGGAGCTGCTGGCGCCGGTCGACCGTCCTCTCTCGGAGCTCGTCGCCGACCTGCCCGCCTCGACCGTCGTCCACCGGCAGGTCGCGTGCCCGTGGGCGTTGAAGGGGCTCGTGATGCGCGTCCTGACCGAGCGTTTGAAGAGCCGCGAGCTCGATCTCACCGACGGGATCAAGGTGACGGACGAGCGGGGCTGGGTCGAGGTGCTCCCGGATCCGGACGAGCCGCTGATCCACATCTACGCGGAGGGGGAGAGCGAAGAGGCGTCGGGCGAGCTCGAGGCCGAGCTGCACGCGCTCGTCGAAGAGGTGATGCAAGGGCAGGAATCCACGGTCGAGGCGCAAATCTCAAGTTGAGGTTGAACCTTTCGCCGTCCGCCTGCTTGAATGGGCAACGCGGGCCGTATCGAAAGAAGGGATGTGATGGACGCACTTCCGGACCTCGCGAGCCTCTCCGACTCCGAGCTGAAGGAGTTGATCCACACGCTCGAGGACCAGGAGAACGAGATCTCCTACCAGCGCCGCCTTCTGCACGGGAAGCTGGACATCCTGCGGGCTGAGCTGGTGGCCAGGCTGCAGCGGAAGGGGGAGGGAGAGCTCGCAGAGGTCGATCTCGACCGGCTCTCGCAGATCCTCGCCGGCAAGGCGATGCCGCCCAGCGACGAGTGAGCCACGTCTACTGCCCCGAGTGCGGATTCCAGAACCTGGAGTCCGCGAACTACTGCTCGCGCTGCGGCGCTCTCCTCGTCACGGAAGGAGATCCGGACAATCCGACGATGACGTTCGCCGCCGAGGAGGTCGAGGAGGAGGGCGGGCCCGGGCTCGAGGAGCTCGGCGTCGAGGGTCCGACGCTCGTCGTCCGCTCGGGCGGCGGCCGGTCCGGCGAGCACTTTCCGCTCGAACGGACGCAGACGACGATCGGCCGCTCGCCGGACTGCGACATCTTCCTCGACGACGTCACCGTCTCCCGCCGCCACGCGATCGTGGCCAGGGGAGCGCCGTCGTTCACGATCGAGGACCTCGGCAGCCTCAACGGAACGTTCCTCAACCGCCGCCGGATCGAGCAGTCCGAGCTCGACAACGGCGACGAGGTCCAGATCGGCAAGTACCGGTTGATCTTCCTCGAACGATGACCACCACCGCCCAACCCGCCCGCCTGCATACGATCGGCTCGGTCTGCCGCCGGCTGCAGAGCGAGTTCCCCGACATCTCGATCTCGAAGATCCGCTACCTCGAGGACCAGGGCCTGCTGGCGCCGAAGCGCACGCGCGGGGGCTACCGTCTGTTCAGCGAGGACGACGTCGAGCGCCTGGAGACGATTCTCCGCCTGCAGAGGGACGAGTTCCTGCCGCTGCGGGTGATCCGCCAGGAGCTGGCCTCGCCGTCCAGTTCGGAGCGGCGGCGGCGCCGAGCAGGGCTTTCCGTCCACGAACAGGAGATCAGCCTCGCCGATCTGTGCGAGCGGGCCGGAATCACCGCCCAGCAGGCGCGCGAGCTGGTCGACTACGGCCTGCTCGAGCCACCCTTCACCGAGGTCGACGCCGACACCGCCTCGGTCTGCGCGCGGCTGACGGCAGCGGGCGCCGACGTTCGCCATCTGCGCAAGTTCGGCACCGCCGCCGGGAATCAGGCCGATCTGCTCGAGGCGCTGGTCCCCAAGCTGCACTCGCGCAACCCCGAGGCGCGTCAGGGAGCGATGGAAGACCTGTACGCGCTCGCAGAGCTCGCCCAGGAGCTGAGCCAGCTGCTGTTCTGGCGGGCGCTCCGCCGGCTCGGAGAATGACGATCGACCTCGCCGCCAGGATCCGGGACGTCCCCGACTTCCCGAAGCCCGGGATCGTCTTCAAGGACATCATGCCGTTGCTCGCCGACGCGACCGCCTTGCGCGAGGCGATCGAGCAGATCGCGGCGTGGGCCGGGCCACGGAAGCCCGACCTCGTCCTCGGTGCGGAGGCCCGGGGGTACATCACCGGCGGTGCGCTGGCGTGCCGGCTCGGCTGCGGGTTCGTCGCCGCACGGAAGCCCGGCAAGCTGCCGTGGCGCACCGTCGCGGCCAAGTACGCGCTCGAGTACGGCTTCGACTCCCTCGAGGTGCACGCCGACGCGATCGTCACAGGCCAGCGGGTGCTGATCCACGACGACGTGCTGGCGACGGGAGGGACCGCGAAGGCGACGGTCGAGCTCGTCGAGCAGCTCGGCGGGGAGGTCGTCGGCCTGCCGTTCATCATCGAGCTTTCGTTCCTGAACGGGCGGGAGCGGCTCGCCGGCTACGACGTCTTCTCGTTGCTGCAGTACGACGACTGACGGTTTGCGTCTGTCCGTTCCGCGGAGTACATAGAAGAGATGTACGACGTCTTGACCACCCGGTACACGTTCCCGTGCCCGACCCGAGGCGAGGCCGCCGTCTCGCTTTCCGCCTTCCGCCGCCTCGAGCGGCTCGAAGGCACCGCGCACCCGGCCGTCTACCGGGTCACGTTCGACTGCCCCTGCGGAGAAGAGCACCCGGGGCTCGTCGGCCACGACGATCTGGACTGGGCTCCGCTCGGCTTCGACGCCGGCCGGTTCCTGAACCTGATGACCGCGAGGCTGGAGGCGGTCGGGGCCGAGCTCGGCGACCTGGCCGCGCTCCGGATCCAGTCCGGCCAGTGGCCGTGGAGCTTCTTCTGCTATCCGGAGGAGCGGCCGCGGCCGGTCTTTCCGTCCTCCTTCTTCCTGATCGCGCCGGGCGGCCGCGGCGAGCAGCTGGGGCTTGCCGTTCGCTGCCCCGACTGCGAGCGCGTGTCGCTCAACCTCGTCTCGCGCGAGCACGTCGACCTCCCCTTCCACAACGACGAGGCGATCGGCGTCGTCGAACACGTGTTCGCCGACGATGCGCAGCGCACGGTGGAGGAATTCAGCGCCGAGCTCTATTCGGCGGGCTTCGACGCCAGACGCCTGCGCCTGCAGGCGTAGCCTTCCGGCCAACCGGGTACAGGACCGGGGAGGTGATACGTATGGTCGGAACGGTGCGTGGTTTGTTCACCCTTGCCGGCGGAGGCGTGGCAGGGCTCCTGATCTGGACCTCGACCCAGATCGGTCAAGGCACCACCGGGGGCTACTGGGCCGTGTACGGGATCCTGGCGGGCGCCGGACTGACGATGGCCCTGTCGCAGCTCTGCGGCGGCTGGACGAAGTGGGGGTGGCCGCGGATCTCGCTCGGTGTGTTCCTGATCGGGTTCCTCCCGGCGCTGGTCGCCGCAGGTTGGGTCCTGCTCGCCGGCCAGCCGGACGCGAACTGGTTCCAGCGGCACATCACGTCGTGGTCGGGCCATGCGGGGATCACCGGCCTCGTCGACGACCTGCGGGAGTACCTGGGCGTCCTTGCCTTCGGCCTCGGGCTCGTCTTCGGCTTCACGTTCGATACGGCCGGCCCGCGCCGGGCTCGCGAGCCGGTTCCGGTGGCGGAGCCCGTCGACGACGTCGTTCCGGACACGCGGGAGCAGGCCACAGCCTCCTTCGGCGACCCGAACGCAGTGGCAACGTCGCCGGAGCGGCAGCGCGAAAAGCAACCTGTGTCCTAGCCGAAGGTCCACCCGCACCAGGGATCGGCGCATCAGTCCGAGGGGCCGATAGATGCGATTGCGATGGGCGTTCTCGCCGCTACGGCAGCGTTCCGCGGGCGCGGCACCGAGCTGCTGCTGGCGCACTGTGCCGCGCTCTCGCGGCCACCGGCCGCTGAGCGGCTCAGCGCGGAGCTCGGCACTGCCCTTTCGACCAGGCTCGTCGCCGCGCTCGCCCGCGATCAGCGAGGGGAACGGCGTCTGCGCACCTCGTCCTCGCCGTACAGCCGCACGTAGAAGAAGATCGCGCAGCCGGCGAGTGCGGCGATGATGAACGCCGTCGGGTGCGAGATGCCGATCCCGACCATGAACAGCCAGAGCAGGATCGCGAAGACCAGCGCCCAGACGAAGGAGATGATCCCGTGGTCGATGCTGGGCGGTCTAGGCGCAGGCACGGAGGGAATCTACTGGACGGGACCAGAGATTCGCCGAGCCGGTTGCGCTTTTGTCCACCGAGTCCACCGACCTTCCGCTTCCGCGTACTGCCGCCCGACTCGGTCTCGACCTACTCACGCTCCGTGCTCGGCGCAAGCGGCAATCTAGACGGCCGGGGGCGGGATTCAAGAGGGGGGACGAAGGAAAACCCCGCAATTTGCGACGGCGGACGTCCTCGGGTCGCAACTTGACATAACGCCTGTTCTCGTGCACGCGCGCTGAACTCGACTTTCCTGCCGGAACGTGTTTGAATCGCTTTCGGGGGCGGGTACACCCACGTACCCGAGATGATGGAAGCACCGATCGCCACGATCGACAGCGTCGTCCAGACCGAGGAGATCCAGCAGCTCTTCGAGTCCGCCGAGCTCAACGGCTCGGTGCGGTCGTCGGAGCTCCTCGAGGTGCTGGAGCCGCACGCGCTGGAGCCGCTCGAGGTCGACGCCGTCTACCGGATGCTGGAGGAGCGCGGCATCGAAGTGGTCGAGGAGGGTGCCGATGCGCCGCCTCCTCCGCCCCCGGTCGCCGCCCCGCTCGAATCGACCACCGACGCGCTCCAGCTCTTCCTGCGCGAGACCGGCCGGCATCCGCTGCTGACCGCAGCCCAGGAGGTCGAGCTGGCGAAGAAGATCGAGCGTGGCGACATGCGCGCGAAGACGCAGATGATCCAGTCCAACCTGCGGCTCGTCGTCTCGATCGCGAAGAACTATCGCAACCAGGGCCTGCCGTTCCTCGATCTGATCCAGGAAGGCACGCTGGGGCTGATCCGGGCCGTGGAGAAGTTCGACTGGCGACGGGGCTACAAGTTTTCGACCTACGCGACGTGGTGGATCCGCCAGGCGGTGGCCCGGGCTCTCGCCGACAAGGCGCGGACGATCCGGATGCCGGTCCACATCGTCGAGCGCCTGCAGAAGATGAACCGCGCAGAGCGGCACCTGTGGACCCAGCTCGGACGCGAGCCGTCGCTCGAGGAGATCGCGGACGAGGCCAGCCTGCCGCTCCAGCAGGCCCGCGAGGTGCGCGCCGCCGCCCGAGCCGCCACCAGCCTCGACCAGCCGGTCGGAGACCAGGACGACGCCGTGCTGGGCGACTTCGTCGCCGGCGAAGGGCTCCTCCCCGAGGAGCAGGTCGAGCTCTCGTTGCGCAGCCAGGCGCTCGCGGCCGCGCTGCAGTTGCTGGGTGACCGCGAGCGCGAGGTGCTCGTGCTCCGCTACGGGCTGGCGGACTTCGAGCCCAAGACCCTCGAGGAGATCGGCCGCCGGCTCGGCCTCACACGCGAGCGCGTGCGGCAGATCGAGGTCGAAGCCCTCCGCCGCCTCGCCAACCTGCGCGAGATCGAAGCCGTCGCCCACTGAGCTTCGCCCCGGCTTCGCCGCGACCGGCAGTGCGGGCGCGACAAGCGAACCGTGGGCATCAACGGCTTCCCAGGACCGTCCCTCGTGATCGCTCGCTACCCTCGGGCGTACTCCTCGGCGGACTTCGGCTGAAACTCGAATCCGACGAACCGCTCATCGCCGACGACCTCGGCATCGTGGCCCGGCTCGATCACGTAGGCATCGCCGGGCCCGAGCTCGAGCTCGGTCCCGTCGTCGTGCATGACGCGCATCCTTCCCGACTGCACGACGCCCAGGTGCCTGTGCTGGCAGCTGTCCGTCCCGGCAACCGGCTTCACGCACTCGGACCACCTCCACCCGGGCTCCATCGCGAACCGAGCGGCGGTGGTGTCGCCCAGATGGACGACGTCCACTCTTGTCTTGTCGGGAGTCCGACTCTCGTCCGGCGAGTCAAAGTCCCGCTTCTCGACACCGGCCATGCCAACCTCCTCCTTCGAAGTTGCGCGGAACTATGACACCGTGTCGGCTCACGTGCGCCCCGACCAGGCACGCGGGTGGCTCGGCGAAGCCGCGGCGAGCGCTAGGCAGTTCGCAGGTAGAGGTAGAGCTCCGGGGCCTGGCTGCGGAGCTCGCGCAGCGCCCTCGCCTCGAGCTGGCGCACGCGCTCCCTCGTGATCCCGAGCTCCGAGCCGACCTGCTCCAGGGTCAGCGGAGCCTTGCCGTCGAGGCCGAACCGGCGCGAGATGACGAGGCGCATGCGCGGGTTCAGCTGGGCGAGCGCGTTCGCGAGCTCCGTCGACCGCATCGTCTCGGCGGTCCGTCTCCTCGGGCAGCTCGGCGTTGTGGTCCTCGATCAGGTCACCGTAGATGCTCTCCCCGTCGCCGACCGGCGTCTCCAGCGAGATCGGATCCTCGATCAGCTCGAGCAGGTCGCGCACCTTCTGCTCGGTGAAGCCGCTCTCCTTGGCCAGCTCGCGGAGCACCGGTTCTCGGTTCAGCTTCTGGGAGAGAAGCCTTCGCGCTCTCATCACGCGCCGCACCTGCTCCGCGACGTGGACGGGAAGCCGGATCGTGCGGCCCTGATCGGCGAGCGCGCGGGTGACTGCCTGGCGGATCCACCAGGTCGCGTACGTGGACAGCTTGTAGCCCATTCGCCAGTCGAACTTCTCGACGGCGCGAATCAGGCCGAGGTTCCCTTCCTGGATCAGGTCGAGGAGGGGGACACCGGCCTTCGTGTAGTTGCGCGTGATCGACATGACCAGGCGGAGATTTCCCTCGATCAGCCGCTTCTTCGCCTCCTCGTCGCCCTCGTCCTTGCGCTGGGCGAGGGCCCGCTCCTCGGCCGCCGTCAGCAGACGGCCGTCGCCGATCTGGCGCACGTAGAGCTTGAGCGGGTCCTGCGTCGGGGCCGGCTCGTCGAGCGTGTCCTCCGGCTCTTCGGTGTCCGGCTCGTCCAGAGCCGGAACGAGCTCGAGCTTCGGCTGATCCGACTCCAGCTCGGGCGCAGCGTCGGTCGGAGGCGGGTGCTCCATCAGGATGGATATCGGCACCCTCCCCACCCCCCGGTCACCCCTCGTTCGAGGGACACGGTGTCCGCCTCCGTCACCAGGAATCGCCGGGGCCGGGGCTACGATTCGTTATGTATGTGCGGGATCGCCGGTTATAGCCTCGGCCCTCGCAGCAGGGTCGACACGACGCGCGCGGCCCAGGCGCTGCTGGCCGGCATTGCCGAGCGAGGCGCCGACGCTGTCGGCTATGCATATGCGCTCTCCGACGGGCGTGTCTCCGTCCACAAGCAGCGGACACGCGCCAGCGCGCTGCTCGAGCGGGTCGCGATCCCCGCGGACGCGCGGCGGGTCATCCTCCACGTCCGCGACTACACGAAGGGACACCCGCGGATCCAGGCCAACAACCATCCCGTTCGCCACGGCACCGTCGTCGGCGTCCACAACGGCACGATCCTCAACGACGACGAGCTGATGATGCGGCACGGCTTCCGCCGCGCCGAGCCGGAGATGAGCGTCGATTCCGAGGTGATCTTCGCGGTCGCGGAGGCGACCGGGAGCAGTGCGCGCGGGTTCGAGGACTTCCGCGGCTCGCTGGCCGCCGCGTGGCTCGACGAGCGGCGGTCCGAGCTCCTCTATCTCGCCCGCGGCGTCGGGCGGCCGCTGTGGGTCGGCACGACCCGGCGGGAGCTCTTCTTCGCCTCCACCAAGCAGGCGCTGGAGATCGCCGAGCGTTACACCGGGCTCCGCCTGCGCAAGCGCGAGCTGGACGAGGGCACGCTCGTCGCGGTCACCGGCCCTCGCGCGGTCCAGCGGGAGCGCTTCACTCCCGATCCGACCTACGAGGCCGATCCGCTCCCGGCCGTCCGCGCACCACAGGAGGGCGCGTTCTGCCTCCAGCGCCTGGCGGCGCTCGCGACCCTCTGATTCAGCCGAGACGGCCGTCCCGCTGAACGGTGACGCTGTCCTCGCGGAGACGTTCGCGGACGAGGAACTGGAAGGTCGACCACGCTCCGCGGCGCGCATCGAACATCCGGTACACCTGCCACTCGGTCAGCAGGGTCGGGTCGTGACGCCTGGCGTCGGCCCAGTCCGTGAACTTCGGCAGGCGCCCGAGCCGCCGCGCCAGCGCCGCTCCCTGGACGATCGCCCGCTCCAGCCTCTCCTCCCCCACCGGTACGTCGAAGCCGGCCTCCCGCAGGGCGCTCGTCAGCGAGCCGAAGGTGTGCCAGTAGAGCGACTTCGACGGCAACCAGCCGCGGTTCGCGTCGACGTCCTTCGCGGTCGGCACCCGCTCCAGGCGCCGGCCCAGCTCCTGCAGCAGGCTGAGCAGCTCCTCCCGGGTCGCGAACCGGCGAGGGACGAGACCGGCGAGCCGCTTGGCCTTGTTCCAGCTCCCGAAATGCTCGATCACCGTCTGCGGGTGCACCCTCGTCTCCGGGTCGTCGCCGAACTCCTTCATCGTCGGCGAGCGGCCGAGGCGGCGGGCAGACGCCCGTAGCTCGTCGAGGATCTCCTCGTCCGAGTAGCGCCGCCGGATGCCGGCTTGAAAGGCAGCGAGCTCGGTTGGATCGATGCTCGTGATCGCCCGGTACGGTCGCTTGCGAGGCATGGTGGCAAACAGATTATAGCGTCTTGGCCTGTTTGCAAAGATCGGAGCAAAGCGGACCAGAGTGTGGTGGAAACTCTGCAAACCGAGACCGGTCGAACCTGAGCGGGCTAGCGGCCCGTGACGAGCTCGGAGCGACCGTCCCCACGCTCGACGTCGAGCAGACGCTCCAGTGCACCCACGCACCTCGGACAGAACTCCGTGCCGGCCCCCGACGCAAGCTCCGCCAGCGCCTCCGGCTCGGACATCGCATCCCGGTAGACGCGGGACGTCAACATCGAGTCGAACGCATCCGCGACGTGGATGATGCGCGCGCCGAGGGGGATGTCCTCGCCTCGCAATCCATCCGGATAACCGGCCCCGTCGAACCGTTCGTGGTGGTGCCTGATCGCGGGGACGGCGTCGGCGAGGAAGCCCAGGCGGTCGATGATCCTGGCACCTTCGTCCGCGTGCCGCCGCATCTGGCGCCACTCGTCGGTGTCGAGTCTCGCCGGCTTCGTCAGGATCGCATCGGAGATCGCGACCTTGCCGATGTCGTGGAACAGCGCGGCGTGGCCGAGCAGGTCGAGCTCTCGCTCCGAAAGGTCGAGCTCGCGGCCCATCGCCTGCGACAGACGCTGGACGCGTCTCGAATGGCCCGCTGTGTAGGCGTCGCGGGCGTCCACGGTTGCGGTCAGGCTTTCCATCGCAGCGGTCGATCGCTCGCGCAGCAGGTGGTTCGCCTGTTCGAGCAGGACGTTCTGGGAGCGGATCGTCTCGGCCGCCTCCCGCAGCCGCTCGGCAGGCGGCGCGGGCGATGTCGGCTGGTCACGCCTGAGCCAGCGCCGCGCGAGGCGGGTGAGGAAGCGCGCAGCCGGGTAGGCGCTGCGGCGACGCTCGACCGCAACGGCGATCCGGCGGCGGCGACGTTCCCGCGGGGGATCGACCTCGGCGTTCGAGGGAAGCGCGACGCAGCCGGGGAGCGCGATCCGCACGCACGAGCAACTCTTCGGCGGCGGCGCCGAGCACCCGGTTCCGGCCCTGGAGCTTCGCCCGGTACACGGCCAGGTCGGCATGGTGGACGAGCTCGTTCGGAGTCTTCCCGTCCCCCGGGAAGCACGCGACGCCCATCGAGATCGTCACGCGCACCGGCTCACCGGCGTTCTCGGGGTCGAAGACGCGCTGGGCGACCGCGCGGCGGATCCGCTCCGCGATCGCCAGTGCCTGGTCGTACCCTGTCTCCGGCAGGAGCAGAGCGAACTCCTCGCCGCCGAAGCGGGCGGGAACGTCGTAGTCGCGAAGCTCTTCGCGAAAGATGTCGGCGACCCCTGCGAGCACCTCGTCTCCGACGAGGTGGCCGTGTTTGTTGTTGATGTCGCGGAGCAGGTCGAGGTCGGCCATGATCAGGGAGGCGGGCCGGTCGAAGCGCTGCGCCCGGGCCAGCTCGTCGGTCAACATCGCAGCGAAGTGGCGAGAGTTGAACAGGCCGGTCTTCGGGTCGATCCTGGCCTGCTCCTCGAGCCGCGGAACGTGCAGGGACCGGTGGATCAGAAGGAGCGGGGCCAGCGCAAAGGGAATCAGCCAGGCGTTCACGTGCCAGAACGCGGCGACGCCGATACCCAGGGAGGCGAGCACGAACTCCGTCGCGAGCATGGTGGCCGAGAACAGCCCGGTCTCGCCCGGGCGATGACCGCGCGCGAGGTACAGCATCCCGGCCATCAGCGTGTGGTTGAGGCCGATGAACGCGACACAGGCCGCGAGACCGGCCACCGCCGCCCGTGGCCCGCCGTCCGCCCAGCCCGGCGTGTGCCCCGAGACGAGTCGCGCCGCCCCCCACGCCGCGAGCGCGTCGAGGGTGAAGTTGGCGATGTTGAACGTCTGGATGTACCAGCGGTACCGGTGCTTCACCCACTCGGGGATGTGCTGGACGACGCCCATGAGCAGCACGAGCTCGGGCGGGAGCAGCAGCGCGCCGGCGATCAGCAATGCGGTCGACGTGTGGTACGACTGGTCCCGGGTGGTACGCACGACGTACAGCTGGGCGATCGCCGCGCACGTCGAGAGAACGAGGAACGTCGTCCACCCACTCATGTTCTCGTGGAATCGGGTGACGAGAGGCGTTGCGACGGCCACCGTCGCCGCGACGACGACGCCGAAGTAGGCCCAGGCGGTCGGCGGGAGCGCCCGCGTGCGACCGGCAGTCGACTGGCCGAGCCGCAGCTCACCCGGAACGCTGGTCATCGAGCCGGCCCCCGGTTCCGGCCGGCACTGCAGCGTTTCGCCCTCGAGAAAGACTTTTCGCCCGCATCGGACACCTGCTGTTGCTCTCCCATTCGCCTGGATCGTCGACGCAACTCCGCTACAGCCCACGTAACCCCGCGCGCCGACGTGGAGCCACCCCCAAAAGAGGTAGGGCCGGAGGGGTTCACCCGTCCGGGGGAACCGAGCGGCTCTCACTAGACTGGCCGCTGATGCGCCTTGCCCTCGAGCTCGCCGCCGCCCGCGCGGCCGGCCGTCTCTCCCGGCTCGCGCGGCGCGGAGGAGGTACGACGCTGCCGGGCAAGCTGCTCGCCACCGTCGATCCGGGTGCCGTCTCCGCGCTCGCGGCCAGGCTCCCTCGAGGGACGGCAATCGTGTCGGCGACCAACGGCAAGACGACCACCGCCTCGCTCGCGGCCGAGATCCTCTCGCCCCGGATCCGGCTCGCCCACAACAGCTCGGGAGCGAACCTCGTCTCCGGAGTCGCGTCGACGTTGCTGGCGGCGCGAGGAGCGGAGCTCGGCCTGTTCGAGGTGGACGAGGGAGCGTTTCCGGACGTCGCCCGCCGGATCCGGCCCCGGGCGGTCTGCCTCGGGAACCTCTTTCGCGACCAGCTCGACCGCTACGGCGAGCTCGAGCAGATCGCCGAGCGATGGCGCGCCGCGGTCGCCGCGCTCCCGGCCGACTCGACGCTCGTCCTCGGGGCCGACGATCCTCAGGTCGGGGATCTTGCCTCGGAGCACCCGGGCAGCGTCACCTTCGGCGTCGACGACCCGGCCCAGGCGCGACCTTCGCTGCAGCATGCCGCCGACTCCAAGTACTGCCTCCGCTGCGGCGCCCCGTACGTCTACGCAGCCGCCTACGTCGGCCACCTCGGCGACTACCGCTGCCCGTCGTGCGGTCACGGACGGCCTCCGCTCCAGATCGCCGCACGCTCGGTGGTGCTCGACGGCCTCGACGGCAGCGCCTTCGACCTCGTCACGCCGGAGGGAAGCCGCCGGATCGAGTCTCGCCCTCCCGGGCCTCTACAACGTCTACAACGCTCTCGCCGCCGCGTCGCTCGCACGTGCGCTGGGGGCGAGCCTGGACGAGATCGAGCGAGGTCTGGCGGCGGCCCGCCCTGCCTTCGGGCGCTTCGAGCAGATCGAGATCGACGGCCGCCGGGTGCTGCTGCTGCTGATCAAGAACCCGGCCGGGGCGAACGAGGTCGTCCGGACCTTGCTCGGCGGTGGGCCGCCGACCCTCGCCGTGATCGCACTCAACGATGCCGTCGCCGACGGTCGAGATGTCTCCTGGATCTGGGACATCGACCTCGAGCCTCTGCTCGAGCGGCTGGAGCGGCTGATCGTCAGCGGCGATCGCGCCGCGGAGCTGGCTCTTCGCTGCCGGTACGGAGGGATGTCCGCAGAGACGATCGAGGTCGTGCCCGAGCTGGAGCGGGCGCTCGACCGGGGCCTGGCGCTCACGCCCCACGGCACACGGTTGACCGTGCTCCCCACCTACACCGCGATGCTGACGCTTCGGAAGGTCGTCGCGGCCCGCGGCCGCGTTCCGCAGTACTGGGAGCGAGCCGCGTGAGAATCCGCGTCGGCCACCTCTACCCCGGCTATCTGAACATCTATGCCGACCGCGGGAACATCGCGGTGCTCGAGCGGCGGGCGTCCTGGCGAGGCCTCGAGCTCGAGGTGACGCCGATCGAGATCGGGGAGGCTCTTCAACCCGGCGGGCACGATCTCCTCTACGTCGGAGGTGGCCAGGATCGCGAGCAGGCCCTGGTCGCGCCGGACCTGGCGGCGAAGAGCGCCGCGCTCGCCGAGGCGCATGCGGGCGGGGCCACCGTGCTCGCCGTCTGCGGCGGGTACCAGCTGCTCGGCCGCTTCTACCGCGATCGCCACGGAGCCGAGCTCCCGGGCGCCGGTCTCTTTCCGTTGCACACGGTCGCCGGCGACCGGCGGATGATCGGGGACGTACTGCTCGAGTGCGAGCTCGAGCCCGGGGAGCGCCGCACGCTCGCGGGGTTCGAGAACCATGCCGGCCGCACGATTCTCGACGAGGGAGCGGAGCCGCTCGGACGGGTGGTGTCCGGGTTCGGCAACGACGGGCTCAGCGGGTACGAAGGCTGCCGCCTGGGCCGGGCGATCGGGACGTACCTGCACGGCCCGCTCCTTCCCCGCAACCCCTGGCTCGCCGACTGGCTCCTCGCGGGGGCCGTCGCCCACCGCACCGGAGGCGAGCCGCCGGTGCTCGAGCCCCTGGACGACACGCTCGAGGCCCGGGCACATGCGGTCTCCGCCGCGCGCGCCCGGGCACGCGGGGGTAGGCGCTGAAGGAGGCGGCCCTCTACCGCGCCCACAGGGGGCCGAGGTAGACCGTCGGGTCCCCCGGGCGCCACCGGGCGACGAACCGCTGGATCGGCGGGTGGAGAACGACCTCGTCGAGCTCTCCGAGCGCGAACAGCCGATGCCCTCGGACCGCCGCATCGGCGGACGTGACCGCCTCGAGCGACCGGGCGCCGAGGTCGCCCGAGAAGATGATGTGCACGACGTGCTTGGCGGCGAAGCTCCGAACCGGGGCGATCGAGTCGACGACCGCGATCGGTCCCTCGAAGGGCACGAGGTCCTCGATCCCGACCTCCTCGGCGAGCTCGCGGCGCAGGGCGTCGACGAGGGACTCGCCGGAGTTGACACCGCCGCCGGGGAGCAGCCAGTACTCCTTCCCCGGCTTCTCGTGCCGGCACAGGAGCACGCGGTCGCGCCAGCGGAGGAGCGCCGAGACCCGGATGCGCGGCTCGCTCAACGGTGTCCCGACGACCCGAAGCCGCCCGCCCCGCGCTCGCTGCCCGGCAGCTCCTCGACCTCGTGCAGCTCAGCCACCGGGACGGCGACGATCACGAGCTGTGCGATCCGCATGCCCGGCTCGACCACGAAGGGCCCCGTCCGATCGGTGTTGTGCAGGATCACCCTGAGCTCGCCGCGGTAACCGGAGTCGACCAGGCCCGGTGTGTTCACGATCGTGATCCCGTTGGCGGCCGCCAGCCCCGATCGGGGCGTGACGAGGCCTGCGTGACCGTCCGGGATCGCGACCGCGATGCCGGTCCCGACGAGCGTCCGCTCGCCGGGGCCGATCTCGTGCCGCTCGCAGGCGACGAGGTCGAGCCCCGCGTCGTCGGCGTACGCGCGCGTCGGCAGGACGGCGTCGGCCCGCAGTCGCCTGACCGGGATTGCGATCACGCCGCAGGCGTCGCCCTGCTGCCGGACGAGTCGGCGACCAGATAGCGGGCGAACCGTCGCAGGTCCCGGTCCGGCAGCCGCGCGCGGATCAGGACGCCGTCCTCGCGGTCGATTCGCGATTCGATCGGCGGCCCGAGCGCGTACAGCTCGGCGAGCTTTCCGCCTTCGGAGTACGGCACGAGCAGCTCGACGGCGGCGAAGCGGTGCTCGAAGCGCTTTGCGATGCGTGCCATCAACGAGTCGAGGCCTTCGCCGGTCTCTGCCGAGACCTGGAGCGCGTCCGGGAAGCGGTTCGCGAGCCGGCGCCGCTGGAGGGCGTCGACCGCGTCGACCTTGTTCAGCACGAGCTCGACCGGCAGCTCGAGCGCGCCGATCTCCTCGAGGACGGCGTTCACCGCCCGCACCTGCTCGTCGAGGCCGCCGTCGGCGGCGGAAGCGTCGGCGACGTGCAGGACGAGGTCGGCGACGAGCGTCTCCTCGAGCGTCGCGGCAAAGCCCTCGACCAGCTGGTGGGGCAGCCGGCGGATGAAACCGACCGTGTCGGTGAGAAGGTAGCGCCGCCCGTCGTAGGCGAAGCCTCGCGTGGTCGGGTCGAGCGTCTCGAACAGCCGGTCGTTCACCGACGCGCCGGCGCCGGTGAGGGCGTTCAGAAGGGTCGACTTGCCGACGTTCGTATACCCGGCGAGCGCGATCGTCGGCGTCTCCGATCGTCTGCGGGCCTTCCGTCGTGTCTCGCGCTGCTTGCGCAGCGCCCGCAGGCGTTCCTTCAGCTGCGAGACCCGCCGCCTGGCCAGCCGGCGGTCGGTCTCCAGCTGGGACTCGCCGGGCCCGCGGGTGCCCACTCCGCCGCCGAGCCGCTCGAGGTGCTGCCACATCCCCCGCATCCGCGGCAGGTTGTACTCGAGCTGGGCGAGCTCGACCTGCAGCTTGCCCTCGGCGCTGCGGGCGTGCTGGGCGAAGATGTCCAGGATCAGCTGCGTCCGGTCGACGACCCGGGCCTGGAGCAGGTCTTCCAGGCGGCGCTGCTGGGCCGGGTCGAGCTCGTCGTCGACGAGGACGGACTCCGCGCCCGAGCCGCCGAAGGCGCGCTTGAGCTCCTCGAGCTTGCCCTTGCCGACGTAGGTGCGGGGCTCGGGACGAGCGCGGATCTGGACGAGCTCTCCGACGGGCTCGACGCCCGCCGTGTACGCGAGCTCGCGCATCTCCGCCAGCTCCTCGGCAGGATCCGCACCCCGCGCCAGCACGGCGACGACGAACCCACGCTCGGGATCCGCCCCGGGCGCGGGGTCGGGCTGGCGCATGGGTCACGTGCGGATCTTCGCAGAACACGCGTGCCGGGGACAGGGTCGCTCCCGTCCCCGGCACGCGCGGGTCGATCAGCCGTGCAGGTTGACCGGGATCGAGAACAGCCGGCGCGTCGAGATGCCACCGAGCAGGTTCTCGCCCGGCTTCCGCGCCCGGACGAAGGTCGCGATCAGCTGCTGCTTGTTGCTGACCGGGAACCCTTGCAGCCGCGGCCAGGTCAGCGTCGCCCAGCCGTCCGCGCCCGTGGGCTGCTCGGGCGGGATCGTGAACTGGTTGAACGGCGTCGCGGTCGCGTACACGAGCGCGCCCTGCACCGGGCCGCCGCACGACGACGTGACGTGGAGCCGGAGGGTCACGGAGCTCGTCCCCGACGTGACGACCGACGGATCGCTCTGCAGCGCGTCCACCAGCAGCCTGGCGGGCGGCGAGATGCTCGCCACCTGGTCGGGGTTGCCGTTGCCGGACGGGCAGCCGTTTCCGCGCGTGGGCGGTGGCGGTGGCGGCGGCGGGTTGACCTCCTTCTCGACCACTGCGCTCGGAACCGACGTCGCGTTCGTCGTCCCGTCCGCGTTCTTCGCCTGCACCCTGAACCGGACGGTATTGCCGACATCGGCGGTCGTCAGGGTGTACTTCCTGGCGTGGGCGCCGCTGATGTTGGAGCAGCTGCCGCCGTTCTTGTCGCAGCGCAGCCAGAAGTAGTTGTAGTCCGTCGGGCTGTTGCTCCAGTCACCCCGGTCGCCGGTCAGCGTGCCGCCTTGCTTGGGCGTGCCGGAGATCGTCGGCGGCGACGTGTTCACCGGCTTCGCCGAGCGCGCCGCCGAGCCGGCCCCGATGAACGCGACGGCCGACACCGCGACGGCCGCGAGGCCGGCGCCGAATATCCCACCGATCAGGGCGGGTCGCTTTCTCCGAATGTGCTTCATGTTTCGCTCCTCCTTCGTCGTCTCTCCCAACCGACGATTACCCACGAATTTCCAGCGAAAACAACTCGACGAAGAACGCTTACATCTCCACAACTCGTGGTTAACTCCGTCGCGATGGCCTCGCCGATCGCCGATTTGGCGCTGGAGCTCGTCAACGTTCCGTCTGCGAGCCGAGAGGAGTCCGCGCTCCTCCACCACGTGACCGACACGGTGCCCTTGCCCCTCGTCTACGGGACCGAGGAGTCGTTGCTGTTCGCGACCCCGCGCACGGGCAAGCCGCTCGTTCTCCTCGCCGGCCACCTCGACACGGTGCCGCCCCAGGACAACCTGCCGGGACACATCGAGGACGGCTGGGTGGTCGGCCTGGGCGCGAGCGACATGAAGGGCGGGCTCGCGGTCATGATCGAGCTCGCCCGCTGGGCCGCGGCCAACCCTCCTCGCGTCTGCGACCTCGCCTTTCTGTTCTTCGTGCGCGAGGAGCTGCCTGCGGAGCTGAGCGCGCTGCCGCGCGTCTTCGCGGAGGCTCCGCTCGTGCTGGAGTCGGACCTGGTCGTGATGCTGGAGCCGACCGACAACGAGATTCACGCCGGGTGCCTGGGGAACCTGAACGCCACCCTCGTCTTCCACGGGGTCAGCGCCCACTCCGCCCGTCCGTGGCAGGGCGTGAACGCGATCGACCTCGCCGTCGAAGGTCTGGGGACGATCGTCGCGTCCCGGCCGGTCGAGGTCGAGGTCGACGGGCTCACGTTCGTCGAGGTCCTCACCGCGACCCGGATCGCCGGCGGGATTGCGGACAACGTCGTCCCCGACCTGGTCGAGGTGCACCTGAACTACCGCTATGCGCCGAACCGCACGCGCGAGGAGGCCGAGACGCGGCTTCGAGAGCTCGCCGGCGGCGAGCTCCAGGTCACCTCCAACTCGCCGCCGGCGCACGTCGCGGCGGATTCGGCGCTCCTCCGCGCCCTTCGGGAGGCCGGAGGGCTGGCTCTGGAGCCGAAGCAGGCCTGGACTCCGGTCGCCGAGTTCGCGGCGCACGGGCTGGACGCGGTCAACCTCGGCCCCGGCGCGACCCGCTACGCCCACCGCCGCGACGAGCGCGTCGCGATCGCGGAGCTCGAGCGGACGCTCGAGGTTCTGCGGCGCTTCGCCTACACCCCCGCCGGCGCCTGACACCGGGCACGTCCGGATAACGTTCGGGCGTGCACCTCTCCCCCGTTCTCGACGCCCAGGGGACCTACCCGTTCGTCAGGATCGAGCGCGCGAAGCGCGAGGCTGCCGCGCGCGGCATCACGATCATCGACTTCGGCCAAGGCGATCCGCGCGAGCCGACCGATCCGATGATCCGGCAGGCGCTCGTCGACTCCCTCGAGGACCGGATGGGCTATCCGCGGGCCGAAGGGCTCCCCGAGCTCCGGCACGCGATCGCGGCCTGGTGTGCACGCCGATTCGGCGTCGGGCTCGATCCTGACACCGAGGTGATCCCCACGTACGGGAGCAAGGAGGCGATCTTCAGCTTCGCGCAGCTGATCGTCGACCCCTCGGGGGCGCGCGACACGGTCGTCGTCACCGAACCTGGCTATCCCGTGCCCGGGCGCGGGGCCGCCTTCGCAGGGGCTCGCGTCCAGGCGCTGCCGCTGCTGGAGGAGAACGGCTTCCTTCCCGATCTGGACGCGGTCGACGACTGGGAGCGGATCGCGCTCTTCTGGGTCAACTACCCCAACAACCCCACCGGCGCGGTCGCGCCGCCCGCATTCTTCGAGCGGCTGGCCGCGCTCGCGCGCGAGCACGACTTCCTGCTCTGCTCCGACGAGGCCTACAGCGAGCTCTGGTTCACGGAGCCCCCCGGCTCCGCACTTCAGGTCGCCGACCGCTCGAACGTGGTCGTGTTCCAGACGCTCTCGAAGCGCTCGTCGATGACCGGCTACCGCTCGGGGTTCGTCGCCGGACCGCCCGAGGTGGTGGCGGCCCTCCGCACCTACCGGCCCTCGACCGGCGCGGCGCCCCAGGAGTTCGTCCAGCGCGCCTCGATCGTCGCCTGGAGCGACGAAGGGCACGTTGCCCGGACACGCGAGGCCTACCGGCGCAAGCGCGACGTGCTCCTGGGTGTCCTGGCGCGCAAGGGCTGGCGGGTGGCCGCGAGCGAGGCGACGATGTACCTCTGGGTCGAGGTTCCGGGACGGCGAGTCGTCCGAGGCCTGCGCGGAGCGGCTCCTGGAGCACGGCGTCGTCGTCGCCCCGGGCTCGTACCTCGGTGAGGCCGGAGAGGGGTACGTCCGGCTTGCCCTGGTCCCCACGCTGGCCGAGTGCGAGCACGCGGCGGCGATCCTCGAGGCCGCGTTGTGACCACCGACGAGACGATCGCCGCCCTCGACCGAGGAGAGATCCGCGCCGCCGAGCGCTCCGGGGACGACTGGGTCGTCAACGAGGAGGCCAAGCAGGCGATCCTCGACTACTTCCGCCAACGGCGGATGGAGCCCGTCGAGCTCGGGCCGTTCGAGTACCACGACAAGATCCCGCTCAAGCGCGACTACGCCGCCCAGGGGGTCCGCGTCGTGCCGCCCGCAGTCGCACGCTACGGCTCGTTCCTCTCCCCGGGGGTCGTGATGATGCCGAGCTACGTGAACATCGGCGCCTGGGTCGGGCCGCGGACGATGATCGACACGTGGGCGACCGTGGGCTCGTGCGCCCAGATCGGCGCCGACGTCCACCTGGCCGGCGGCGTCGGGATCGGCGGCGTCCTCGAGCCCGTGAACGCGCGTCCGGTGATCGTCGAGGACGGGGCGTTCATCGGCTCACGCTGCATCCTGACCGAGGGCGTTCGGATCGGCGAGGCGGCGGTGCTGGGCCCGAACGTCTCGCTCACGGCGACCGTGCCCGTGATCGACGTCACCGGCAGCGAGCCGGTCGAGTACCGGGGCTTCGTCCCGCCGCGCGCCGTCGTCGTTCCCGGGACCCGGCCACGGGAGTTCCCCGCCGGGACGTACCAGCTCGCCTGCGCGCTGATCATCGGCCGGCGAAACGAGTCGACCGACCTGAAGGTCAGCCTGAACGACGCGCTGCGCGAGTACGGGATCGGCGGCGGCTGAGCCGTTCGGAGTACCTCGTTCGAGGTCGACCGCTGCTAGCCGACTCGCGTCGCGTCGCCGGTCAGCCGGGCGCGGCCGCGCTCGAGGCGGACGGTCAGGTCGCCCCCGGGGAAGGAGACGACCACCTCGCCGTCGCCGTGGGTCGCTGCGGCGACGGCGACCGCGCTCGTCCCCGAGGAGAGCGTCTCCCCCACCCCGCGCTCCCAGACCCGCGCGGTCACGCGGCCCGGGCCGTCGACCCGGACGACCTGGACGTTCGTCCGCTCCGGAAAGCGCGGGTGTGTCTCGAGCAGCGGACCGATCAGAGGCAGATCGTCCGGGTGGCCGACGACGACGGCGTGCGGATTGCCGACCGAGACCGGGACGACCTCGAGGCCGGCGACGCGCTCGCGGTCGTGGACCTGAACCGTCCCGAGCTCCTGCTCGACCAGACCGCCGGCCAGCATGCGTGCGTGCACGACCCGCGGGCCGACGCGGATGTCGACCTCGGCGGCGCCGCTCCGCTCCGCCAGCCAGCGGGCCGCGATCCGGGTGCCGTTTCCGGACATCTCCGCGACCGAGCCGTCCCGGTTCCAGATCACGATCTCGCCTTCGGCACCGGCCGTGGAGACCACCTCGAGGATCCCGTCCGCGTCCCCGACCTGGTCGCGCACGAGCTCCGACGTGAGCGGACCGCCGAGGTCAGCCCGCTCGGCCAGCAGGTATTCGTTGCCCGCCGCGCGCCAGCGCGAGAACCTCATCGGCCACCTCTTCCGGAGAACGATCCGCCCGCACGCTAACCAGGCCGGGGATTCGCCGCATCCACTTCCGCTGGTAGGCGGCGAGGCGGCGGGTTCTCAGAGCGAGCGCTGCGATCGCCTCGTCACGCGGCAGCTCGGCCACCTCGCGCAGCCCCATGATCTTCCGCGCGGACGGGGACAGCGGCCCCCGAACGGCCTGCCGAACCTCCTCCTGCACGCCGGCGTCGAACATCGCCCGCGTCCGCGCCTCGATCCGCCGGGCAAGCTCGTCCGGCGGGACGTCGAGGCCGACGACGACCGTCGGGCGCCGCGCCTCGTACGACCAGAGCCGGTCGCCCCGCAGCGAGTGCCCGGCCTCCGCCAGCTCGAGCGCGCGAACGATCCGCCGCCGGTCGTTCCGGTGCACTGCCGCCGCAGCTCGGGGGTCGCGTTCGGCGAGGAGCGCGTGGGCCGACTCCGCTCCCTGCTCCTCGTAGTGGCGCTGCCAGCGCTCGCGGGCGCCGGGGCGTGGAGCCGGCGGGACGTCGAGCACCCCGAGGGCGGCACGGAAGTACAGACCGGCTCCGCCGACCACGATCGCGGTTCTGCCCTCGGCAAGGGCTGCGTCGATCGCTCGGTGCGCCAGGCTCTGGTACTCGGCGACGGAGGCCTCGTGGTCGAGGGCCCAGATCCCGGCGAGCGCGGCCGGCGACTGGTTGGTCAGAATCGGCAGGCCGCGATACAGCTGCGCCGAGTCGGCGACGACGAGCTCCGTCGGAATCAGGCGGGCGAGCGCCTCGGCGACGGCGCTCTTGCCGCTCGCGGTCGGCCCGAAGATCCCGATCACGTCCACGAACTAGGCGGCGGCGACGACGAGCTGCGTGCCGCCGAGGGTCGTCGAGGTGGCGCGCCGGATCGAGACCTCGACCAGCTCTCCCGCCGCGGCGGTCCCGCTGAAGTTGACGGTCGTGTTTCTGCGGGTCCGGCCCCGAAGGAGCCTCGGGTCGGTTCTGCTCGCCCCCTCGACGAGCACTTCCTCCTTTCCGCCGATCCGCCCGGCGTTGCGGGCGGCCGCCGAGGACTGGACGACCTCGATCAGGCGCTCGATCCGTTCGCGCTTCACCGCTTCGGGCACCTGATCCGCCATCTCCGCAGCTTCGGTGCCCCGCCGGGGAGAGAAGACGAAGGTGAAGGCGCCGTCGTAGCCGACCTCCTCCACCACCTCGAGGGTCTCCCGGAAGTCGCTCTCGCTCTCGCCGGGAAAGCCGACGATCAGGTCGGTGGTGAGGGCGAGGTCGGGGATCGCCGCGCGCATGTCGGCGACCAGCTTCAGGTAGCGCTCACGCGAGTACGTTCGGCGCATCCGCCTGAGGACGGGGGTCGAGCCGGACTGGAGCGGCAGGTGCGCGTGCTCGCAGACGGCCGCGCACTCCGCCATCGCCTCGATCACGTCCGGGCGGAAGTCCTTCGGGTGCGGACTGGTGAAGCGGATGCGCTCGATCCCGTCGACGTCGTCACAGGCGCGGAGCAGGTCCGCGAAGCCCGTCCTGACCTCCGGGAGCAGATCGCGGCCGTACGAGTTGACGTTCTGGCCGAGCAGGGTGATCTCGCGCACGCCGTCCGCCGCCAGCTCGCCCACCTCGGCAACGACGTCGCGAGGGGGCCGCGACTGCTCGCGTCCCCGGACCGCCGGCACGATGCAGTACGCGCACCTCGAGTTGCAGCCCATCGAGACCTGGACCCAGGCCTGAAATCGCCGCTCCCGCCTGGCCGGGAGGTCGCCTGCGAACTGCGTCCACTCGGCGAAGCGGCCTCGGGGCGCCTCCCCGCCGGCCCCGAGCCAGTCCACCAGGTGGGGAATCGAGCCGGGCCCGAAGGCGACGTCGACGAACGGGTAGCGCTCGAAGATCCGGTCGCGCTGGGCTTCCGCATAGCACCCGCCGACGGCGATCACCCGGTCCGGGTCGCGGTCCTTGAGCGCCTTCGCCTGGGCGAGATGCGCGGCGAGCCTCTGGTCGGGCTTCTCGCGGATCGTGCAGGTGTTGAAGACGACGACGTCGGCCTCCTCCCGGGAAGCCGCCTCGCCGAGCCCGATCGACTCGAGCATGCCCTTGATCCGCTCCGAGTCGTGCGCGTTCATCTGACACCCGAACGTGGTCACGTGGTAGCGCTTCACGGCCGGCATCGTACCCCCGGTGCCCGTCGGCCAGGCGCGCGGATGAGTCGAAGGCTCAGGTCGAGGCGATCGGTCGACCGACGGTCAGCGCGTCTCGCAGGTCAGGGTCGAGCTCTCGCAGGGCGGCGTCGGGCTCCAGCCCGAGAGCATCGAGTGTCTTGCTGAAGAAGCAACGCGCGGCGGCGGCCAGGACGACGTCGACGACGTCTTCGTCGGAGAGGCCGAGCCTGGTGAGACGATCGACGTCTGCCTGTGTGACCGACGTCGCATCGGCGGCAACCTTCTCCGCCAGGTCCATCACGGCGACGTCGACCTCGTCGAGCCCGGCGGCGTGATGATCGCGCACGATCGCCGCCACCTCCGCGGCCGTGTGGTACCGGTCGGCAAGCACCTTGCCGTGGACGAGCGCGCAGTAGCTCGAGCGGAGCCGGCGCGCGGCCGCGACCGTCGCCAGCTCGTACCGCCGCTCGTCCATTGCCTCCTTGATCGCGCCGTTGAGCTGCCTCCAGGCGGCGTAGGCCGCCGGCCGGTGCGCCAGCACGCGCGCGAAGTTCGGCATGAATCCGAACCGTTCGCGGTCGGTCGCGCAGAGCTCCGGCAATTTCTTGGTCCGGAATGTTCCGGACGAATGTCATCGTGTCCCTCCTGACGATGCTCGAAAGGAACGTACCATTCCCTCCATGGACGTCGAGGGGGCGGCCCGGGCATGGGTCGAGGGTTGGACACGCGGCTGGGAAGACGGGGACGCCGACCTGATCGGCGCCCTCTACGCCGAGGGCGCCGTGTACCGCTCGCACCCGTTCCGCGAGCCGGAGCGGAGCGCGCGCGACTACGCGCTGCGGGCGTTCGCGGACGAGGAGCTGGTCGAATGCCGTTTCGGCGAGCCGGTCGCGGACGGCGACCGCGCCGCGGTCGAGTACTGGGCCGTCCTCGACGCCGGCGGCGACGAGGAGACCCTTGCCGGAGTCTCGCTGCTCCGCTTCGGCCCGGACGGCCGCGTCGTCGAGCAGCGGGACTACTGGTCGATGCAGCCCGGCCGGACGTCGCCGCCCTTCTAGGCCTACTTCGCGAACTCGACCGCGCGGGATTCTCGGATCACCGTGACCTTGATCTGCCCGGGATACTCGAGGTGCTCCTCGATCTCGCGGGCGATCTCGTGGGAGAGGAGCACCGCCTGGTCGTCGTCGATCTCCTCCGGCTTGACGATCACGCGGACCTCGCGTCCCGCCTGGAGCGCGTATACCTTCTCGACGCCCTTCTTCTGCGCGGCGAGCTCCTCGAGCGACTCGAGCCGCTTGATATAGCTCTCCAGGCTCTCCCCTCGCGCGCCCGGGCGCGAGGCCGAGATCGCATCTGCGGAGATCAGCAGCACCGCCTCGACCGTTTGCGGCTGCACCTCGTAGTGGTGCGCCTCGATCGCGTGGACGACCCCCTGCGTCTCGCCGTAACGCCGCGCGTACTGGGCCGAGATCAGAGCGTGTGAGCCCTCGACCTCGTGCGTGAGCGCCTTGCCGAGGTCGTGCAGGAGCGCAGCGCGCTTCGCCGTCTTCACGCTCGCGTCCAGCTCGCTCGCCATGATCCCGGCCAGCTGGACGACCTCCAACGTGTGCTTGAGCACGTTCTGGCCGTAGCTCGTCCGGTATCTGAGCCGGCCGAGAATCTTGACGATCTCCTCGTGGAAGTCGCCGCAGTTCGCCTCGAAGACGGCCTGCTCGCCCGCCTGGCGGATGTGGTCGTCCAGCTCCGCCTTCGACTGGTAGTACATCTCCTCGATCCGGGCCGGGTGGATGCGCCCGTCCTCGATCAGCTTCGAGAGGGTCATCTTCGCGACCTCGCGGCGGATCCCGTCGAACGAGGAGAGGACGACCGCCCCGGGCGTGTCGTCGATGATGATGTCGACCCCGGTCAGGTGCTCGAGCGCGCGGATGTTGCGGCCCTCGCGGCCGATGATCCGCCCCTTCATGTCGTCCGACGGCAGCTCGACCAGCGAGACCGTCGTCTCCGCCGCATGGCTCGCCGCCACGCGCTGGAGCGCGTCGGCGACGAGGTTCCGAGCTCGCCGCCTCGCCTCGGACTGCGCCTCCTCTTCGAGCTGACGGACCCGCCGCGCCAGCTCGTGCCGGACGAGCTCCTCCGAGCGGGACAGCACTTCGGCCTTCGCCTCGTTGACGGTGAGCCCGGACACCCGCTCGAGCTCGGTCAGCTGCTCCTCCCTGGCGGTCTTCAGGTCCTCCTGGAGCTGTCGTGCATGCACCTCCCGGTCGGCGATCCCCTGCTCGCGGCGCTCGAGCTCGTCCAGGCGCCCGTCCAGCGCGTTCTCTTTCGCCGTGATGCGCTCCTGTGCGCGCATCGCCTCCGCCTGGCGCTGCGTGAGGTCACGGTCGATCTCCTCGCGCAACCGGACGGCTTCCTCCTTCGCCTCGAGCTGGGCCTCGCGGCGCAACGCGTCGGCCTCGCGACGCGCCTCCTCGAGCAGGAGCTGCCGCGTTCGCCGGGCGGCCGCGAGCCGGGTCCCGCCCATGAACGCGAGGCCGACGGCTGCGAGCACCCCACCGGCGACGAGGCCGATGAGTATTCCGATCACGACCGTCATGCGCTCTCCCTGGCTGGAGGTTTGTCGCTCCACGGCAGGCGCCGTGGAACCCATCCGCCGCCGAGCCGGCGCGGGCGCATCCCGCGAATCGAATGCAGCAAACGGCGGCCGCAGGCCGCCCGGGAGTCCTACCTCACCCGGTCGAGCGCCTCCGGAAGGCCGTCGCGTGCACGAGTCGGAATCGTCATCTCAGGTCGTCTTGGTTCTACCGATTCGGAAATGCGTCGTATGCAGGCAAAACGTTGAATGAGCATTTCTATCCTACTCCTGCGCGGGGGTCGTCTGCAACGGCGTGCGCGAGAACGCCCTCGAGCGCCCCCTCGGAGAAGCCCCGGCGCTCGAGGGCGCGGGCTGCACGGACGGCGTCGGCATGCCCCGCGGCCGCGTCGAGGGCCCGCTCGCGCTCCGGGGCAAGCGCGGCGATCGCGGCCTCGATGTCCCCGGCCGGCACGCCCTGAGCAGCCAGGTCGGCACGGATCCACTCGTCGCCGTAACCGCGGCCGGCCAGCCGGACGGCCCGGTCGCAGGCGAACTTCGCGTCGTCGACGTAGCCCGAGCCGGCGAGCGCCTCGACGGCATCCTCCCGCGCCTGCTGGGAGAAACCGGAGCGGGCGAGCTTGGCCCGGAGCGACGCAGCCGAATGGTCGCGCCGGGCGAGCGCCCGGGCGGCTCGGTCGAGCGCCTCGGCGCGCTCGTCCCGGCCGGAGGACACTAGGCCTCGACCGCCTCCTCGACCTGGGCCACCTTCTCGGGCGCGACCGGGTCGTCGGCAGACACGTCACCGGCGGCCGCCACGGCGGCCGCCTTCTTCTTCGCAGCGGTCTCCCGGTCGGCGGGCTCGGCCACCGGCAGCAACCGTGCGGAGGCGACCTGGTCCTCGCCGAGCTGCGCCTGGAGTCGCCGGAGGATCGACTGCGTCACGTCGGGATGCTCGCGCAGGAATGCGGTCGCATTCTGGCGTCCCTGGCCGAGGCGCTCGTCCTCGAAGCTGAAGTAGGAGCCGGACTTCTGGACGATCTTTCGCTCGAGGGCCGAGTCGAGCACCGTGCCCTCCCACGAGATCCCCATCCCGTAGAGGATGTCGAACTCGGCGATCTTGAAAGGCGGCGCGACCTTGTTCTTCGCCACCTTCACCCGGACCCGGTTGCCGATCGCCTCGACGCCCTCCTTCAGCGTCTCGATCCGGCGGATGTCGAGCCGCACCGACGAGTAGAACTTCAGCGCCCGGCCGCCCGGGGTCGTCTCCGGGTTGCCGAACATGACCCCGATCTTCTCGCGGAGCTGGTTCGTGAAGATGCAGATCGTCTCGGTGCGGTTGAGCGTGCCTGCGAGCTTGCGCAGCGCCTGGCTCATCAGCCGCGCCTGGAGGCCGACGTGGCTGTCGCCCATCTCGCCCTCCAGCTCCGCTTTCGGGGTGAGTGCCGCGACGGAGTCGATCGCGACAACGTCGAGCGCGCCGCTGCGGATCAGGAGCTCGGTGATCTCGAGCGCCTGCTCGCCGGTGTCGGGCTGGGAGACGAGCAGCTCGTCGATGTTGACCCCGATCCGGCGCGCGTACTGCGGATCCATCGCGTGCTCCGCGTCGATGAACGCGCAGATCCCGCCGCGGCGCTGCGCCTCGGCGATCACGTGATAGACGAGCGTGGTCTTGCCCGAGGACTCCGGGCCGAAGATCTCGACGATCCGGCCGCGCGGGAGCCCACCGATGCCGAGCGCGAGGTCGAGTGCGAGCGAGCCGGTCGAGACGGCGCCCACGGAGACCTGCGGCCGGTCGCTCATCCGCATGACCGAACCCTTGCCGAACGCCCGCTCGATCTGTCCGAGCGCCGCGTCGAGTGCTTGCTCGCGATCCAACCCGATCACCCTCTCGTGTTTGTAACTAACGCAACTGAGTGAAGAACGACGTACTGCGCCCCGGTCGGCCGCAGCACCGAATGGTAGACAGACGCCCCGGACGGACTGATCGCGCCCGGCCCCGGCGGATCCGGCGACAGACGGGGCCGCTGCCGGAAGCGAACGACGGTGAGGTGCGGCAGCCAGGGGCGCCGTTCCGGCTCGTACACGCCGAGCCGCTCGAGGCGGCCATGCAGGTCGGCCGCCAGCCGGCCGGCCGCGCCGCCCTCGTCGTCGAAGACGAGCATGCCGACACTCCTCGTCTCACGGTACCGCCGTCGGACGCAAGACGATGTCCTCCGCGGCGGCGGCGGCCCGCTCCAGCTCCGATCGGATCCCGTCCAGCATGCGCGCCGGGCGGCCGCCGAGAAACGCGAGCGTGAGATGGAGGTTCTCGCGCGGGACGACCCGGAAGTCTCCGCGGGGAAGCCGCCGCTGCCAGTCGACGAGGCGGTCGAGGACGTCGTCGGGCAGGCTGAGAGCGCAGAAGAGACGAATGCCGGCATCGCCTTCGACGCTAGCAGGCGAGGTCACACCGGCTCGTCCCGATCCTGTGACAGAAGGCGCCTGACGAGATGGAGGCACGCGACCGTCGCCCGCCGGCGGATCGACTCGCGGTCGGCCGGGAAGTCGAACTCGAGCGCACGTTCTCCCTCGGGCGTCTCGGCATGCAGGTAGACGAGGCCGACCGGCTTTTCGGGCGTCCCTCCCGCCCGGTCCCGCCACCCCGGTGGTGGAGATGCCGACGTCGGCTCCCAGCCGCGCGCGGACGCCGGTCGCCATCGCGGCCGCGGTCTCGGGTGAGACGGCTCCGTGCTCCGCGAGCATCGCCGCCGGTACGCCGAGCTCCGCCCCCTTCACCTCGTTCGCGTACGCGACGATCCCGCCGACGACGACGTCGCTCGCTCCGGGCACCGACGTGAGGCGGGCGGCGACCAGGCCGCCCGTGCACGACTCGGCGGTCGCCAGCGTCCAGCCGCGGGCGCGGCAGAGCGCGAGCACGAGCTCCTCGACCGGCCGCTCGTCGCGGGCGAACAGGTGGCGCTCCAGCGCCTCGACCATGCCTCGCTCGAGCTCGTCCGCGCGCTTTCCGGCCTCGTCGTCGACCAGGAGATCGACGTGGATCTCGAAGTCCCGAGCGCAGATCGTCGCCTCCACACCATCTCCGTCTCCGCCTGCGTCGGCGAGTGCCTTCGCCACCGCCGACTCGCTCGCGCCGTAGAAGCGAAGGACGCGGCGGCCCGCGCGCCTCGCCCGGTCGAGGATCCGGCGCTACCGGCGCGGTCTCCAGGGCCCGCGGCCAGAGGCGCTGCAGCTCCGCGGGCGGCCCGGGCAGGACGACGACCACCGCCGGTCCGGCCTCGAGCACGATCCCGGGCGCCGTGCCGGCGAGCCCGAGCGAGATCGCTCCCTCCGGGAGGGTCGCCTGCTTGCGGACGCCGTCCTCGAAGTCGGCGTACGGGCGTCGGAGCCGGTCGGCGACCGCTTGCGAGACGCCGCGGATCTCGGCGTGCAGGTCGGGGTCGAGCACGAGGGCACGGCCTGCTGCTTTCGCGACCAGCTCCACGGTGCGATCGTCGTGGGTCGGGCCCAGGCCGCCCGAGACGAGGCAGAGGTCGGCCTTCAGGCTCTCGCGGAGCGCCGGCTCGAGCTCCTCGGGCCGGTCGCCGACGATCGTCACCCGGGCGGGCTCGAGGCCGAGCGAGAGCGCCTGGGCGGCCAGGAACGGCCCGTTCAGATCTGTGCGCTCGCCCCGCACGAGCTCGCTGCCGGTGACGACGATCGCGACTCGAGGCCGTGTGGAGTTAGGTGCCAGGGCCGGCAGGGACGATGTCGCCGGAAGAGACGATCAGGCTACGGGGCTTCGAGCCGCCGATCAGCACGGCGCGCCCGTTGAGCTTCATCGCGACGTTCTCCGGCGAGCCGAGGTACACCCACAGGCCGTGCCGGGAGTCGAAACGCTGCGTCTCGCCCTTCGTCAGCGTCCCGTTCCACTGCTGCGCGCCGCTCTCCGTGCGAGCCCGCACGATCAGGAGCGAGTCGCCTTTCACCGCGCTGACGAGCAGCCCGCCGGGCAGGTGGGTCGGGGGCGCGGCCGGCGTGCTGAGCGGCAGGTTCTGCTTGCCGCTTCCCCCGAACCGCCAGGCGGCGATCACCAGCGCCGTCACGACCGCGATCCCGAGCAGGGCGAACCACACGACGCGCGACTCGAACCGTCGCTGTCGCGGGCGGGGCCGCCGAGCAGGCGCGCCGCCGCGGATGCGCCGCTCGAGCACCTCGTCGCCGGAGGCGTAGCGGACGTTGTACTCGTCCACGTAGAGCTGGCCGTCCAGGCCGAGGTAGTCCGCGTAGGTACGGAGGAAGCCCTTGACGTAGGTGGGCGCCGGAAGCTGGTCGAAGTTCTCGTCCTCGAGCGCCCGCAGGTACTTGGCGCGGATCTTCGTCCCCAGCTCCAGCTCGGGGAAGTCGAGCTCCTTGCGCAGGCGGGTGTCGCGCAGGCTGTTCCCGATCTCGAACACGGCTACCGATTCTAGGCGGTCACGCGGCGAAGAGGGTGAGAAGGCCGTAGAAGCCGAGGGAGAGGGCGGCGGTCACCCCGACGAGCAGCCCGAGGATCCCGAGCGCCCGTCCGACGCGCGCCTGGCGCAGTCCCCCCGCCCTGCCCAGCGTGATCTCGACGTACTCGCGCCCTCGGCGCGCGAGCACGATCGCGGCGAATCCCAGCACGATTGCGATCGCGATCGAGCCGGTCGAGTAGAGCAGCGTGACGAGCTTCGTCTCGCGGGCGAGCGCGATCCCGGCCGGCACGCCGGCCACCGCCAGGATCCCGCAGACGACCGACCACCGCGCCCGCGGGTTCGGCCTCGGCGGGCTATTGCTTGACGTACGGGCGTCCAACCGATGCTGGCGGGATCGACCGGCCGATCACCCCGACGACGGCGACCAGCGTGATCAGGTACGGCAAGGCCTGGACGAGCACCTGCGCCTCGTAGCCGTACCCTTGCACCCTCGTCGCCAGCCCGCCGAAGAAGCCGAACAGGAGCGCGGCCGCGAACGCTCCGCCGGGACGCCAGTTGCCGAAGATCAGGGCGGCGAGCCCGATGAACCCACGGCCGGCGGTCATGTTCTCCGTGAAGGAGTGCGTGTAGCCGATCGCCAGGTATGCGCCGCCCAGGGAGGCGATCGTCCCGGACAGGATCACGGCGCCGTAGCGGGTCTTGTACACCGAGATCCCGACCGTGTCGGCGGCGCGCGGGTGCTCGCCGACCGAGCGCAGGCGCAGCCCGATCGACGTCCTGAACATGACGAACCACGCGGCGATCAGGACGACGAAGAGGAGCCAGATCATCAGGTTCAGGTGGCCGATCGCCGCGTAGAGGAAGCTGTCGCGGCCGGCCGACTTCGGCGGGATGTGGTTGAGGAAGTGGAGCTTGACGTCCGGAATGTTCGGGATCCCCGTCCCGGGCGTCCCGTTCTCGCCGTAGATCTGGATGAAGAAGTAGCCGGTGATGCCGAGGGCGAGGAAGTTGATCGCCGTCCCCCCCACGATCTGGTCGGCGCGCATGTGCACGGCGAAGAAGGCGTGGATCAGGCCGAGCACCGCGCCGGAGACCATCGCCGTCAGCAGACCCAGCTCCCAGGAGCCGAGCTTGTCGGCGCCGAGGATGCCGAAGAAGCATCCGCTCAGCATCATCCCCTCGAGTCCGATGTTCACGACGCCGCTCCGCTCGGAGAACATCCCGCCGATCGACGCGAACGCGACCGGAGTCGCGAACACGAACATCAGGTTGATCATCTGGCCCCAGTCGACGACCCCCGCGCCCGACGAGGTCGTGTACGCGCCGTCCAGATGGGCGATGCTCGACTGCGTGGCGCCGTAGCCGAGGAGGGCGCAGAGCCCGGCGACGCCGACCGCCCCCCAGCCGAGCTTCCGCTCTCCCTGCTCCGCCGCCCACGCACCGGCGCCGGCGGCGACCACCGCGAAGGCGAACGGCCAGACGACCGACCTCGACTCGACCGGGGGGAGCACGAGCCAGAACCCGAGTGCCGCGAGCCCGATCGCGGACCACGCGACCCGGCGCGGCGCCGCCGCCCAGCGCACGGCGTCCGTCGCCGTTGCCGACGCGGCGCTCACCGGAGAGGTGCCTCGGAACCGCCAGCTCGGCATCACCACGGGCCACCGGCGCAGCCCCTTGCGCAGCCGCCAGAGGTAGAGGAAGAACAGGTCGGCGCCGACGAACAGCAGGACGAGGCCCTGGATCACCAGCGTCAGGTTGCCGGCGAGCTTCGGGTCGAAGACGTCCTGGATCGCCGGGTTCCGCGTCGACGTCCCCTGCACCAGCGCGCCGAAGAGGAGCGCCCCGAGCGGCACGCCGATCGCGGAGTTGCGGCCGAGCAGCGCGACCGCGATCCCGATGAAGCCGATCTGGGAGACCTGGATGTCCAGCACGCCGAGCCTGAACTGCCAGCCGAGGATGTCCACCGCGCCCGCCAGGCCGGCGAACGTGCCCGAGATCGCCATCGCCAGCACGTAGCTGCGGCGGACGTTGACCCCGCCGTAGCGCGCCGCCTCCGGGTTGAAGCCGGTCGCGCGCACCTCGTAGCCGAGCGTCGTCCGGTTCAGGATCAGCCAGAACACCACGGGCATCGCGAGCGCGATGAAGAAGCCGACGTGCAGGCCCTGCAGGACGGGGTCGCCCCAGAAGACGGGCAGATGCGCCTTCTCGGCGATGTCGCTCGAGACCGGGACCGACCTGGTCGACGTGGTTCTGGAGCTGGCCGCCGCGGCCGACGAGCGCCTGGCTGACGTAGATCGCGATCCAGTTCAGCATGATCGTCGTGATCACCTCGTGGGCGCCGACGGTCGCCTTCAGGAAGCCGGCGATGCCGGCCCAGACCGCCCCGGCCAGCGCGGCCAGCACGATCGCGAGGAGGATGTGCAGGCCCGAGGCCATGTTCACGAACGAGGCGCCGATCCAGGTCGAGACCAGCGCCCCGACGATGTACTGGCCCTGCCCGCCGATGTTGAACAGGCCGCACTTGAAGGCGAACGAGACGGCGAGCCCGGTCAGGATCAGGGTCGTGGTCACGATCAGGGTCTGCTGGAGGTTGAAGGCGGCATCCGCCCGCTCCTGACCGAGCACCCAGGGGAAGAACCAGTTCAGGCCGGTGCCGTTGAAGATCCCCCTGAACGCGGTCAGCGGGTTGTGGCCGGTCGCGGCGATCACGATCATTCCCATGCCGAAGGCGAAGACGGTCGTGACGAGCGGCATCACCGCCCCGCCGGCACGCTGGAAGAGCGCCATGCGGGCGGCGACGCTGGCGCATAGTCGCCGCCGTGGACGTGCTCGGGCGCCTCCGCCTCGAGCTCCTCCTCTTCCCCCTCGATGCGCTCGCTCTCGTTCTCGTTCTCGTTCACGCCGCCGCCGGCTCCTTCCGGCGCCCGCCGGTCATCGCGATCCCGAGCTCCTCCTCGGTCGCCTCTGGCCCGTACTCGCCGACGATCTCGCCCTCGAACAGGACGAGGATCCGATCGGAGAGCGAGATCACCTCGTCCAGCTCCAGGGAGACGAGCAGCACCGCGCGGCCCTCGTCCCGCTCGGCGACGAGCCGCCGGTGCACGTACTCGATCGCTCCGACGTCCAGCCCGCGAGTGGGCTGGGCGGCGATCAGCACCCTCGGGTTGCGCGCCACCTCACGGGCGACGACCACCTTCTGCTGGTTGCCGCCGGAGAGCGCCCCGGCCCGGGTGCGCGGGCCGCCGCCGCGCACGTCGAAGTCCTTGATCAGCCTCGCGGCGCGCTCGACGAGCCGGCGCGGGTACAGCCAACCCCACCTCGAGTCGGGCTCGTCACAGTAGTCGTGCAGGGCGATGTTCTCGGCGATCGAGAACTCGAGCACGAGCCCGCGGCGCTGCCGGTCCTCGGGAATGTGCCCGACGCCGAGGTCGAGCATCTCGCGGGTGGTGACGTGCTGCTCGACGACGTGCCCGTCGACGGTGATCCGCCCACCGGCCGGCCGCCGCAGCCCGGTGAGCCCGTCGATCAGCTCGGTCTGGCCGTTTCCGTCCACCCCCGCGATCCCGACGATCTCGCCCGCGCGTACCTGAAAGGAGACGCCCCTCACCTTCTCCAACCCCCGGTCGTCGAAGACGTGCAGGTCCTCGACCTCGAGCACGGGCTCGGCCGGGTGCGCGGGCGGCTTGTCCACCCGGAGCAGGACCTCCCGGCCGACCATCATCCGGGCCAGGCTCTCCTCCGTCGCCCCTTCCTTCGGGACGGTGTCGATTCTCTTGCCGCGGCGGAGCACCGTGATCCGATCGGCGACCTCGAGCACCTCGTGGAGCTTGTGGCTGATGAAGATGATCGACTTCCCCTGCTCCTTCAGGCTCGCGATGATCGAGAACAGCTCTCTGGCCTCCTGCGGGGTGAGCACCGCGGTCGGCTCGTCGAGGATCAGGATCTCGGCGCCGCGGTAGAGCGCCTTCAGGATCTCCACCCGCTGCTGCTGCGCGACCGTGATGTCCTCGATGCGCGAACCCGGGTCGACGGCGAGACCGAAGCGCTCGGACAGCTCGCGCACGCGCCGCCGAGCCTCGGCGAAGTCGAGCACCACGCCCCCGTACGTCGGCTCCTCGGCGAGGACGATGTTCTCGGCCACCGTCATCACCGGGATCAGCATGAAGTGCTGGTGCACCATGCCGATCCCGTGCCCGATCGCGTCCTTCGGGGAGGCGAAGGAGATCGGCTTCCCGTTCAGCAGGATCTCGCCCTCGTCCGGGTGGTAGAGCCCGTACAGGATGTTCATCAGGGTCGACTTGCCGGCACCGTTCTCTCCCAGCAGAGCGTGTACTTCGCTGGGCCGCAGCTCGAGGTCGATGTGGTCGTTCGCCAGGACGCCCGGGAACTGCTTGCTGATCCCCCGGAGCTCGAGGACGGGAGGGTCGGTCATGCGCGGCGATTCTTTCACGCGGAAGGCGGGCCCCGTAGGCCCGCCTTCCGACGCGAGGTTCTGCCCGTCCCTAGAACGAGGTCGGAACCTTGATCTTGCCGAGGATGATCTGATCCTTGAGCGCGTTGATCTTCTTGAGGTACGCCTTCGGGACCTTCGAGCTGATCTTCCCGACCGCGACTCCGCCGTTCTTCAGGTCGAAGACGAAGTCGTTGCCGGGGACGAGCGTGCCGTCCTTGACCGCCTGGATGAACCGGAAGACGCCCAGGTCGACCCGCTTGACCGCGCTGGTCAGGATGTGGGGCCCGAGGTAGGCCTGGTCGACGTCGACGCCGTCACCCCAGACGCCGCCCTCCTTCGCCGCCGCGAGCGCGCCGAAGCCGCACGGGCCGGCGACCGCGAAGACGACCTTCGAGCCGGCGGCGATCTGGTTCTCCGCCACCGCCTTGCACTTGTCCTGCGCGATGAAGTCCTGCGAGTAGCCGACCAGCACCTTCGTGCCCTTCGCGCACTTGGCCGCACCGGCCTTGTAGCCCGCGATGAACGAGTCCACCGGCGGGATCTTGACGCCGCCGACCGCGCTGATCGTGTTCCCGCCGCCCTTCTTGGCCATCAGGGCCGAGAGGCAGCCGACGAGGTAGCTCTGCTGCTCGGACTTGAAGGTGATCCCGGTGACGTTCTTCGTCAGGACCTTCCCCTTCTTGTCGGCGAACGGCGGCGCGTGGACCGAGTAGTCGGTGAGCGCGAACTGCGTCTGCGGGAACTTCTTCGCAACGGTGTTCTCCGCGTCGGCCAGCAGGAAGCCGGCGCCGATGACGGCGTCGTAGTGCTGCCGCGCGAGCGTCGCGAAGTTGGGGATGTAGTCGCCGGCCGAGTGCGACTCGATGGCCTGGATCTGGACGCCGAGCTTCGCGTGCGCCGCCTTCAGGCCGGTGAGCTGGTTCTGGTTGAAGCCCTTGTCGTTGAAACGGCCGACGTCGCTGACGAGCCCGGCCTTGAACGTCACCTTCGGCGCCGCGCTACCGGTAGCGACCAGAAGCGCAGCGACGAGAGCGATCGCCGGGACGGCAACCGCCGCCGGCACGAAACGTCTCTTAGTCACGCAAATCCTCCCTCAGTGCAGTATTCACACGTCCCCCGGGGGCGGGGAACGCCTGATCCTACTCTCTCAGACCCCGAGGTCAACTACTGAGACGTACGCGCCTCCAAGGGGTTAGCCGGTCCGGGCTGCGCCGGATTCGGTCACGCGCTGCGTCGTGCCGCCTCGGCGACGAGGGCGTCGGCGCAGGCGCGGATCCGCTCCAGGTCCTCCGGCGTCGCCCGTGAGACCCGCTCGGCGACGAGCTGCTCGCAGCGCTCGAGGACGGCCGGCCACGACTCCGGATCGTCGCCGCGGGCTTCGAGCAGGCGCCGCAGCCACCGGCGCCCGTACTCGGCGTGCAGCGTCTCGTCGGCCCAGTCGAACTCCATGTCGGTCTCGCTCGTCGAGTCGCCGAGGTCGTGGAACGCCTGTGCGCGCTCGCGCTTGCGTCCGATGTTCTTCGTCTCGAAGTAGCCGAGCATGCCGAGCCGGTAGATCGGAGTCCTGGCCGGCGCAGGCCTCGTAGATGTAGCCGCCGAGCGGGACGCGCTCGCGCTCGAAGCCCCAGGCCTCGAGTCGGCGCATCCCATCAGCATGTGCCGGCTCTCGTCGTAGAGCCAGCGGGCGGCGTCACGGCGAACTCCCACCCGAGCTCCGGGCGTCAGCTCCGCGAGGATGCGGCCGGCCGTCTCCACCGCCCACACCTCGTTCAGGTGGCTGACCGCCGAGCGCAGCTGGAGGACGCTTCCCTCCCCGTACGGGTACGAGCGATCGAGCACGTCCGGCCAGTAGAAGCTCGACAGGAAGTAGCGGTCGTCGCGGGCCGGGTCGTCACCGGAGAGCTCGATGCCGCCGAGCGACGAAGCCTGCCGATCCTTGTCGCGAAGCGCCGCCTCGACGAGGCGAAGCGACGGGCCGTCGGCGAGCTCGTCGCCGGCCTCGAGGTAGTCGCGGTAGTCGCTCTCCGAGCTGCGCGACGAGAACGCGCAGCGCCTCGAGGTCGTCCACCGGGATCTCCTCGGCCTGCTCCTCGAGGAAGCGCGACGGGTAGCGCAGCTCGAAGACTCGATCCCGAAGGGCGTCCGCCGCGAGGGCGCTCTCCCACGCCGTCCGGGCCAGCTCCGCCTTCTGCTCCAGCCGGGCGACGGACGGGATCCAGCCCCCGCAGGCGAGGACGACCGCGCGCTCGCGGTAGAAGATCCGGGTCAGCAGCCGGGCGGTGTCGAGCCGTTCGCGCAGCTCCCGGGTCGGGGGCAGGTGGCTCACGAGAGAACGGACAGCATCAGCTCGAAGAACCGCTCCGTGTCGAACTCGGTGACGACGCGGGCGTTCGGCTCGCGGCCGGTCCGGCCCAGGGTGTCGATCATGCTCCACCCGCGGGTGAGCGCACCGCCCGTCTCGACGTCGACGACCGCTTCCTCGGCGGCCAGGATCAGCGGCGGCTCGACGATCGCGGCGCAGGTCATCGAGTCGGGATGGGTCGAGCCGCCGAGGTGGTTGACCTGGTCGTCGAACTCGCGCGCCTTCCGGTTCACCCGGCCGAAGAACTCCGCCAGGGGCGTGCCGAGCGCTGCGATCCGGCTCAGCTTCTCGTCGTCGAAGACGCCGTGCGAGCGGGTCAGCGTCCAGGTGAAGAGCGTGATCGGAAAGCCGGCGCCGAAGACGATCTTCGCCGCCTCCGGGTCGACGTAGAAGTTGTACTCGGCCGCCGGGGTGATGTTCCCGACGCCGCCGCCCATCACCCACAGGTGCTCGACCTTGCCGGCGATCGACGGGTCGCGCGTGACGGCCGCGGCGATGTTCGTCAGCGGCGCCTGCGCGAGAATCGTCAGCTCGCCGGGACTCTCGCCGATCCGGCGGACGAGCTCGTCGACGGCGTGCTCCGCCTCCGGACGCTGCTCCGCCCGCGGGAACCCCGAGTCGCCCATCCCATCCTCGCCGTGGACGTACTCGGCCCCCACCCACTCTGCTGAGCAGCGGCCTGGAGCAGCCTGCGTAGACGGGAACCTCGCCTGCACGACCGGCGACCTCGATCGTGTACAGCGCGTTCTCGACCTCCTGATCGAACCGAACGTTGCCGCAGCAGATCGTGATCGCCTCCAGCTCGACCCCGGGGGCCCGGAGCGCGAGCAGCAGCGAGAAGACGTCGTCACCCGCGGTGTCCGTATCGACGATCAGGCGAGTCATACCCGCACCGCGAGGCGTTCCTCGAGCTCGACCCGAGTCGGCAGCCCCGGAACGACGCCGTCGTGCTCGACCATGTGCGCCCCGGCCGCGCACCCCCGGCGGACGGCGTCGAGATCGGAAGCACCCTCGGCGAGCGCGACCGCGAAGGCGGCGCAGAAGGCGTCGCCGGCGCCCGTGGTGTCGACGGCGCGGGCCGGAAACGCCGCCACGGCCACGTCGCCGAGACGGGCGCCCCGATCGCCGAGGGTGAGGACGGTCGTCCCGCCGCGCCCGCGACCGCCGGCGCCTCGGTCTCGTTCGGGGTCAGGTAGTCGACGGTGATCGCGAGCGGCCGGGTCGGTGCAGGCGCCGGGTTCAGGACCGTGCGCACGCCGGCTACGCCGCCCCAGCTCGAGTGCGTACAGGGCCGTCTCCAGGGGAATCTCGAGCTGTACGAGCAGGACGTCCGCCGCCTCGATCTGCGGCGCGAAGGCGTCGACCTGGTCCGGCGCGAGCGAGGAGAGCGCGCCCGGGACGATCACGATCCGGTTGTCGCCCCCGGCCTCGACCAGGATCGCCGCCGTCATCGTCGGCAGCGGCGAGCGCAGCACCGCTCCGGCGTCGACACCCTCCTCCGCCCAGAGCTCGACCGCGCGGTCGCCGAACTGGTCCTCGCCGATCGCGGTCAGGAAGCTCGACCTCGGCGCCGAGGCGGGCGGCCCCGATCGCCTGGTTCGATCCCTTCCCGCCGTGGTCGGTGCGGGAGGCGGTCCCGATCACCGACTCGCCGCGCTCGGGCATGCGCTCGGCCGCGAACGTGAGCCCGACCCCGTAGCTGCCGACGACCGCGATCCGCGCCACGCCCGGATCTTAGGCCTCCCCCTCCCGCGGGTGCCGGGGCTCAGGAGGCGAGCGTCTCGGTCTCGCCGGCCAGCACGCGGCGCGGCTTCGAGCCCTCGTACGGCGAGATGATCCCTCGCCGCTCGAGCATGTCGATCAGGCGGCCGGCCCGGGTGTAGCCGACCCGCAGACGCCGCTGCAGCAGCGAGACCGACGCGGTCTGCGCCTGGACGACCACCTCGATCGCCCGCTCGAGCAGCGGATCCTCGTCGGGGTCGAACTCGCCGTCCTCGTCGTCGCCGTCCTCCACCGGCCGCTCCGGTGCCTCGAGCAGCGACTCGTCCAGCTCCTGCTCGCGCTGGCTGCGGCACTGCTCGACGATCAGCGCGATCTCCTCCTCCGAGACGTACGCGCCCTGCAGACGCTGCAGCCGCGAGGTCCCGAGCGGCTTGAACAGCATGTCTCCCTGGCCGAGCAGGCTCTCGGCTCCCGCCTGGTCGAGGATCACCCTCGAGTCCGTCTGGCTCGAGACCGCGAACGCGATCCGCGAGGGAACGTTCGCCTTGATCATCCCGGTGATCACGTCGACCGACGGCCGCTGGGTGGCGAGGACGAGATGGATGCCGACCGCGCGCGACTTCTGCGCCAGCCGGATGACCGCGTCCTCCACCTCCTGCGGCGAGATCATCATCAGGTCGGCGAGCTCGTCGATGACGACGAGCAGGTACGGCAGCGGCTTCTCGCCCCGCCCTCGGAGCGCACGGTTCATCTCCGGCAGGCTGCGCGCGCGGACGCCGCTCATCCGCTCGTAGCGGCGCTCCATCTCGCCGACGACGTTGGCGAGCGCGGCGGCTGCCGTCTTCGGGCTGGAGACGACCGGGGTAAGCAGGTGCGGGATCGACTCGTAGAAGCCGAGCTCGATCCGCTTCGGGTCGATCAGGATCATCCGCACCTCGTCGGGGGTGGAGCGAAGCAGGATCGACGTCAGGATCGTGTTGATGCAGCCCGACTTGCCCGAGCCGGTCGTGCCGGCGATCAGCAGATGGGGCATGCGGGCGAGGTCGGTCCAGACCGCGTTCCCGGAGATGTCCTTGCCGAGCCAGACGGAGAGCGGGCTGACCGTCGCCGGCAGGGCGTCGTAGATGTCGCCGAGCGTGACGAGGTTCGGCGAGTGGTTGGGCACCTCGACGCCGACCGCCTGCTTGCCCGGGATCGGCGCCAGGATCCTGATCTCGGTCGTCGCCAGGGCGTACGAGAGGTCGTCCTTCAGCGCCGCCACCTTCGCCACCTTCGTCCCCGGAGCGAGCTGGAGCTCGTACCGGGTCACCCGCGGCCCGGCGATCTCGCCGACCACGCTCGCGTCGACGCCGAAGTTGGCGAGCGCCTGGACGAGGATCTCGGCCGTGCGGGCGTTCGCCTCCGCCGCCCCCTTCGCCGCCGGCTTGGAGCGGCGAAGCGCCGCCTGGTCGGGAAGCGTGTAGACGGAGTCGTCCTCGTCCTCCGTGACGTCGAAGAGCGAGGGCTGCTCCTGCTCGTACGCCGGCTCTTCCTCGGCGACGAGCAGTGGAGCGGGCGCGACGACGTCCGGGAAGTCCTGGACGCCGTCGATCGGTGCCTCGACTCTCGCCGGAGGGGCGTGACCGACCGCCTCTGCGGCCGCGGGCATGGGCATGGACTCCGGGCGGGCGGGCCTGACGCGCCGGGCGGGTCGTGCACGGGCCGCCCGGCGGAACACGTGGCCGGAGCGCCGCAGGAACGCGCCGGCTGACGCGCCGGTGACGAGCAGGCCGCCGGCGAGCAGGAGGAAGCCGCCCAGCAGGTGGGCGCCGGTGGAGCCGAGCAGGCTGCCGAAGACCGCCTCCAGCCCCCTGCCGAGATAACCGCCGTGCGCGCGTCCGAGCACGAGCGCCAGGCCGAGACACGTGACCGCGAGACCTGTGCGAAACGGCGCGAACCGCGGCAGGTCGCTCCTCGCGACCATCAACGCTCCTACCGCCGCGCAGGCGACGGGAAGGGCGTACGCGGTTCCGCCGACGAGCGTGACCAAGCCGTCGCCGATCGCCTTGCCGACGTAGCCACCGTTCCAGCCCGCGTACAGGACGCTGCCGATGAACAGGCCGAATGCGCCCAGGCCGAGGCCGATCAGCTCCGGATGCTGGTGCGAGGCGGCGCGGCGGCGACGCGTCTTCTTGCGCACGCGCGCCGGCGACCTCGGGCGTACCTTGCTGGGACGCTTCTTGCGCGCCATGAGCGCGACTTCGACGGCGGCTGCACGAACCCTTTCCGGCACGCCGCTCACGCGGGCTGCAGCCTTCAGCCGAGCGATGCGATCCGCTCGATGAGCAGCTCGACGAAACCGTCCGCGTCGATGCCGACCGCGACCTCCGCGTTCGGCTCCCAGCCCATCCGGCCGTGCAGGTCGGCGTTCGTCCGCCCTCGCCCGAGCTCGCCGTCGCAGTCGACCCGCACGCCGGTGCGAACGGTTTCGACCAGGCCTGGACGGAACGCGTGTGCGAGCGCGACCGCGTCGTGGATCGGCGAGCCTTCCCAACCGTACGCCTGACGGTGGAAGCGGCCGTAGAAGTCGAGCAGCTCGGCGACCATCGCCCCGACCCGGCCCGAGCTGCGCAGCTGCTCGGCGTGGGCGGGGCCGACCAGCGCCTGGTGGGTGACGTCGAGCCCGATCATGGTCACGTCGAGCCCGCTCGAGAACACGCGGTCGGCGGCCTCGGGATCGCACCAGATGTTGAACTCGGCAGCCGGGGTGACGTTCCCCTCGCCCACCGCGCCGCCCATCAGCACGATCCGCTGTGTCCGCGCCGCCGCCTCCGGATGGCGGGCGAGGAAGAGGGCGACGTTCGTCAGGGGGCCGGTCGGGACGAGCGTGACCGGCTCGGAGCTCCCCAGGATCGTCTCCGCCAGGAAGTCGATTGCGTGCAGGTGAACCGGATGCGTGCTCGGCGGCGGAAGCGCCGGCCCGTCCAGGCCGCTCTCCCCGTGGACGTACTCGGCGATGAACTGCTCCCGGCGCAGCGCTCGGTCCGCCCCCGCGGCCACCGGGACGTCGGAGCGGCCGGCGAACTCGAGCACCTTCAGCGCGTTCGCGGTTGTCTTCTCGAGGGTCTGGTTGCCGTGGACGGTGGTCACCCCGAGCAGCTCGACCTCCGGGCTGGCCAGCGCGAGCAGCAGGGCGATCGCGTCGTCGTGGCCCGGGTCGCAGTCGAGGACGATCCTCATGCGCTGCGCAGTATCTCGTCTACCTCCGCCGCGGTGGGGAGAGACGGCTGCGCGCCCGGCCGCGAGGCGGCGAGCGCTCCCGCGGCGCAGGCCCGGCCGAGCGCCTCCTCTCGCGGACGCTCCTCGAGCAGCGAGACGAGCAGGCACGCGGTGAACGCGTCCCCGGCAGCCGTCCCGTCGACCGCCTCGACCGCCGGAGGCTCGGCACGCGCCACCTCCGTGCCCGCTTCGAGCAGCACGGCGCCGGCGGCGCCCAGTGTCAGCGCCGTGAGCCCATCGAAGCGGCCGACCGCGTCGAGCTCGTAGCGGTTGACGACGAGCAGGTCGACGGCCGCGAGCAGCCCGGCGGGCAACGCTCGCGCAGGCGCGGCATTCAGGCAGAGGAACGGGCGCTTCGTCCGCCACGGCGGCGATCGTCGAGACCGGGATCTCGAGCTGGCAGAGGACGGCGTCCGCACCGGCGACCGCGGCGCCCTCGGCGAGCTCGTTCGCTCCCGGTGCGACGACGATCTGGTTCTCGCCGTCCGCGTCGACCAGAATCAGCGCGACGCCGGTCGGCCGGTCGACCCGCCGGACGCCGGCAAGGTCGACGCCGCCCTCGCGCAGCAGCGCGAGGGCCTCGTCCGCGAACCCGTCCTCGCCGACCGCACCGGTGAGGTCGACCTTCGCCCCGAGCCGGGCGGCGGCCAGGGCCTGGTTCGCCCCCTTCCCTCCGGGCACCCGCTCGAACGTCGCCCCGGTGAGCGTCTCGCCCGGCCGCGGCAGCCGCTCGCAGCGTGCGACGAGGTCGAGGTTGATCGACCCGACCACCGCGATCGAGGCCCTGCTGGCATCCGCTGCCATCCTACGAGCGGCACGGCAGTCGGGATCAAAGAAAGTAACACAGTGCCACGAGCTCGCATTTCCGGCACGACCGCGCGCCGGTCCCACGTGCAAGTGACAGGCAGGGGTTACAAGGAGTGTTCCGCGCTCGGAACCCATGAGAGCGAGCCCGGCGGCGCGCCGCCGCGAGGTTACGCGGCGATTGCGCGCAGGTCGTCGAGCGTGCGTCCGAGCAGGTTCTCGCGGAGGTCGAAGAGCCCGGCCCACAGCGACGAGCGGTCGGGCTCGGAGCCAATCTCCGCCGCGGCGCGCAGGCCTTCGAGCGCCCGGACGAGCACCGCCAGCTCGAGGTACGCCTGGGCGACGCGGACGGGCGAGACGGACACGCCGGCCCGGTCGAGGACGTCCTGCCAGTCGCGGAGCTCGCCCGCTCCGGGCTCTCCGTACCAGGAGCGCCCCTCCGCCCGTTCGGGCTCGAGCTCGAGCAGGTAGCGCCCGAGCGGTCGCTCCAGCCCGGCGAGCGCCGTCTCTGCCCGCTCGGCCGCCCTGCGGAGCGCCGCCTGCCGCGCGCCCGGCGTGGAGGGATCCGCTTCCCCCCGAGCCCAGCGCTCGAGCAGCCGGCAGAAGGCGAGGGCGGCGACCTCGCACGCGGACAGCTGCCCGATCAGGCGCCGCGCGGTCGCCTCCTCTGCGGCGTGGTCGGCGAGGATGCCCGCCCAGCCGTCGAGGACCGTGCTCACGACGCCGTCATACCTCTACGACCACGGGGAGGATCATCGGCCGCCGCTTCGTCCGGTCGTAGACGAGCTGCGCGACGCCGTCGTGGAGGTGCTCCTGGAGGAGCTTGATCTCGAAGACGTCCCCGGCGAGCAGGTCACGGAGGACGGTCTCCGCCTCCGCCCGCATCTCGTCGAGCAGCGGCCCGGTCTCGGCGAAGCCTCGCGCGATCAGCTCGGTGGCCGCCGACCGCGTTCCGTTCTGGCTGGCGAGCGTCGCGACGATGATCAGGACGCCGTCCTCGGCCATGTGCCGGCGGTCGCGGAGGGCGACGTCGCCGATGTCCCCCACTCCGAGGCCGTCGACGAACGTCACGCCCGCCTCGACCCGGCCGACGAGCGAGACACCGGCCGGCCCCAGCTCGACCACGGAGCCGTTCTCGGCCAGGACGATCGAGTCGGCGGGAACCCCCGCCTCCTGCGCCATCCGCGCGTTCGCCGCCTGCATCCGGTACTCGCCGTGGATCGGCATCACCGCCTTCGGCCGGACGAGGCCGTACAACGTCCTGATCTCCTCCCTGTTCGCGTGGCCGGAGACGTGGACGGCGGCGTTCTCCTCGTGCAGCACCTCGGCGCCTCGCTTCGACAGCTGGTTGATCGTGTCGTGGACGCGCAGCTCGTTCCCGGGCACCGGTTTCGCCGAGATGATCACCGTGTCGCCGCGCTCGACCGTCACCGTCTGATGGTCGTTGTACGCGATGCGGGTCAGGGCCGAAAGGGGCTCGCCCTGGCTGCCGGTGCAGATGATCAGCACCTCGTTCGGCGCGTACTCCTCGAGCTCGCCCGGGGGGATCATCGTCCCTTCGGGGATCTCCAGGTAGCCGAGGTTGCCGGCGATGTTGAGGTTCTTGCGCATCGACCGCCCGACGACGGCGACCTTGCGCCCGGTCTGCACGGCGACGTCGATCGCCTGCTGCATGCGATGGACGTTCGAAGCGAAGGACGCGACGAGGACGCGGCCCTGCCGCTGGGGAATGATCTGCCGGAAAGCCTCGCCGACGAGCCGCTCCGAGCCTGTGAAGCCGGGCCGCTCGGCGTTCGTCGAGTCGCAGAGCAGGAGGTCGACGCCCCGGTTTCCGATCTCGGCCAGCCGGCCGACGTCCGTACGGAAGCCGTCCATCGGGGTGTGATCGAGCTTCCAGTCGCTCGTGTGCAGGATCCGGCCGGCGTCGGTCTCGACCAGGATCGCGACGTTGTCGGGCACGGAGTGCGCCATGCGGACGAACTCCAGCCGGAACGGGCCCAGGTCGACCGGCGGGCCTTCCGGGTCGATCTCCCGAAGCTCGGCGGCGCGCAGCAGGCCGTGTTCGTCGAGCTTGGACTTGACGAGGCCCAACGTCAGCCGGGTCGCCCAGACCTCGGGAACGGCGACCTCGCGCAGCAGGTACGGCAACGCGCCGACGTGATCCTCGTGCGCGTGCGTGAGGACGACCGCTCGGATCTCGCTGCGCCGATCGCGGAGGTACGAGAAGTCCGGGAGGATCAGATCGACGCCGAGGTGCTCGTCCCGCGGAAAGGCGAGTCCGGCGTCGACGATCAGGCTGCCGGCCTCGTGCTCGAAGACGGTCATGTTCTTGCCGACCTCGCCGAGGCCGCCGAGTGGGATCACGCGTAGAGTCGCCGCTGGCACCCGCGAAGTGTATCCGCGGCCGGTTCCGACGCCGTTCGGCCGGGGCGGCGGAGACCCGACGGTCGCTGCACGTTCACCCTTTTTGGTGACGATCCGCACGCGCTTTGCGGGCAGAAGGAGCGTATGCGGTCCTGCTTCCCGATCACGCCCGGCGCCCCGGGCTCGCCGCCGGAGCCGAGCGCCTCCTCCGCCTGGAACCGCGCCGGCGCCTCCGCTTCCCCGGTCCTGAGCGCGGGCTCTGCGTGGAGCCCCGATCCCGCCTGTGACGGCTCTCCGACCCGGAATGCCAGCTCGGCCTGGAACGCTGTCGACATCTCGAGCTGGAGACTGTCGAGCTGCTGGCGCCCGGCGCGACGACCGGCGCTAGCAAGGACGGCGGGCTGTGAAGGGCGTGCCGGAGGAGCATCTGCCTCGGACGCGACGCGATCCCACGGTTCTGATCTCGCTCGTCGCCGCCGCGGCGGCGGCGGTCTTTGCCCTCTCCGCCGTCCGTGCCTGGGAGAGCGTCCGGGAGCGGCCCTGGGCGTTTCTGGCCTTCCTCGGGCTGACGCTCGTCCTGCAGATCGCCTCGATCGAGGTGTACGGGCGTGGCTCGTTCAGCTTCGGAGGCGCGGGGCTGCTCGCGCTCGGCTTCACGTTCGGCGTCGGCCCGGCAATGGCCGCGGCCGCGCTGATGGGAATGGCCAATCTCGTCGTCCGCCGGCGTCACGGCGCCCGGCTCAACCGCGGCGTGTTCGATGCCGCCCAGTTCAGCCTCTCGACCGCCGCCGGGACCGCCCTCTACCAGGCCCTCGGGGCGGAACACTGGTCGCCGGCCGCCCGCCTGCTGCCCTCCCTCGTGGCTGCTGCCGCCTACATGGCGGTCAACGTCGGACTGCTCCTGTGGGCGATCAGCCTTGCGGACGAGGAGCGTCCGCTCGTGGTCTGGCGCGAGCGCTTTCGCTGGCTGACCCCCTACTACCTCGCCGCCGGCCTGCTCGCGCTCGCACCCGTGGTCGCCTACGAGTCCGTGGGTCTCGCCGGGCTGGTCGCCTTCACGCTCCCGCCGGTGATGATGCTCTTCTCGACCCGCCAGTACGTGTCCCGCACGAGCCGCTCGGTCGAGGCGGTGCGTGCGGCCAACGAGGAGCTACGGCAGGCGAACGCGCAGCTGGGCGCGCGCAACGAGGATCTGCAGGCCCTGTTCCAGTTCGCCGGCGGCCTCGCCTCGCGGGCCCACGACCGCGCGGCGCTGACGAGCTACGCGGAGCACGAGCTCTCTCGGCTGACCGGCGCGCGGGCGGAGATCGCCCTTGGCGACGGCGAGGCCGGGATCGGGCTGATTGCCGGGGGCTCGAGGATCGGCGGCCTCAACCTCGCGCAGACGCCGGGTTTCGAGGGCGCGCGTTGGAGCCGCATCCGCGACGCGATCCTGCCTCAGCTCTCCACTGCGTTCGAGAGCGCGGAGCTCGTCGAGCAGGTGCGCAAGCGCCACCTCGAGACGATCGCCGCGCTGGCCCGGAGCATGGAGGCGAAGGACTACGACACCGGCGGCCACATCGAGCGTGTCTCCGAGGTCGCGGTCGCGCTCGCCTGCCGGCTCGGCTACGCCGGTCTCGAGCTGGACGCGATCGAGATCGGGGCGCTCCTGCACGACATCGGCAAGATCGGGATCCCGGAGCGAATCCTCCACAAGCCCGGCCCCCTCGACGAGGACGAGTGGAAGGTGATGAAGCAGCACCCGATCATCGCCGAGTACATCCTCTCGGAGGTCGACCTGGACCCGATCGTCCTCCAGGTCGCCCGCTCGAGCCACGAACGAATCGACGGCGCGAGGCTACCCTGACGGCCTCGCGGGCGGACGGATCCCGCTCGCGGCCCGCATCGTCCTCGTCGCCGACGCCTTCGACGCGCTGACGAGCGACCGTCCCTACCGCGCGGCGCGGAGTGTCTCCGCGGCGATCGAGGAGCTCCGCAGGCACTCGGGTACGCAGTTCTGCAGGAACGTGGTCGAGGCGCTGGAGGCGGTCTACCGCGAGGAGCCGCAGCTTCTCGGCGCGGCGGCCCTGCGCGCAGTCGGCGAAAACGCCGCCTAGGCCGGCGCGGGAACGCGGACGCCGGCCCGCTCGAGGCAGTCGCGCACGCGTGCGACCTCGTCAGGCGTGGCCGCGACGAGCGGCAGCCGGTGCCCCCCCACCTCGAACCCGAGCAGGTTGAGTGCGGCCTTGATCGCGATCGGGTTCGTCGCCACCCGGAGCAGCTCGTACGCGGGCTCCAGCTCCCGGTCGATCCGCCGCGCGGTCTCCTCGTCGCCGTCCTTGTACGCGCGGACCAGCTCCTTGACCTGCGGCCCGACGACGTGTGTGTGCACGCACACGCCGCCGACGCCGCCGATGCGGAGGAACGGGAAGATCAGGTTGTCGTCGCCTGCGTACAGGTCGAGGCCGAGCTCGACGATTCGGCGCGCCTGGTCGAGATCGTCGTTCGCCTGCTTGACCGCCTGCACGGTCGGGATCTCGGCCAGCTCCGCGATCGTCTCCGGCTCCATGTTCAGCACGACGCGGCCCGGGATGTTGTAGGCGATCAGCGGGCGGTCGGTGACGTCCGCGATCGCGCGAAAGTGCGCCACGATCCCACTGGCAGGCGGCTTGTTGTAGTACGGCGTCACGATCAGGAAGCCGTGGACGCCGAGCTCGTGCGCACGCGCGGTCAGGTGGGCGGAATGAGCGGTCGAGTAGGTGCCGGTGCCGGCGATCACCGTCGCCCGGTCGCCGACGGCGTCCACCGCGGCCGCGTAGAGCTCGAACCGCTCGTCGTCCTCGAGTGTCGGCGATTCACCCGTCGTGCCGGTGACGACCAGGCCGTCGGAGCCGTGGTCGACGAGATGCCGTGCCAGGCTGTGGAAGCGGTCGTAGTCGACGGAGCCGTCGGCGCGGAACGGGGTCACGATCGCGGTCAGCACTTCCCCGAGCATCGGTCAGATGGTACCGCCGCCGGCGGCTCGCTACAGAAGCGCGTCCAGGCCGACGGTCAGGCCCGGCGGGAGCGATCCGAGCCGCTCCAGTGCCAGGAGCACTCCCGGGACGAACGCCTCCCGCGAGAAGGTGTCGTGGCGGATCGTCAGCAGCTGCCCCGGGCCGCCGAGCAGCACCTCCTGGTGGGCGACCAGCCCGGGGAGCCGGACCGAGTGGATCGGGGGGTCGCCGCCGATCGCCGCCGCGGTCGCCTTGGAGGTGCCGGAGGGCGCGTCCCGTTTCGTCTCGTGATGGAGCTCGACGATCTCGGCGCTCGGCAGGAGCCGCGCGGCCTCGGCGGCGAAACGCATCATCAGCGCCGCCCCGATCGCGAAGTTCGGAGCAACGAGCACGGCGACGCCTGCGGCACGCGCCCGCTCGCCCACCTCGGCGAGATCTGCACCCGTCGTGCCGACGATGGACGGCACGCCCGCGGCGACGGCGGCGTCCACGTTCGCGACCACCGCCCCCGGGGTGGTGAAATCGACCATCGCCCGGGCTGCGCCGAGGTCGTCGACGAGCTCGTGGCCTGCGGCCTCGAGCGCCGGTGCGAGGACGGAGCCGACCTTTCCCCGCCGGCCGTTGAGCAGAAGCTTCACGCTGCGGCCGCGAGCCCGGGATAGATCCGCTCGACCGCCTCCCGGAACCGATCCTCTCTCGGCCCGATCCCGGCCGCGGAGATCCGGGCAGGCGCGAGCAGCACTCCGGCCAGGTCGGCGAGCGCGGCGGGCTCGACCGAGTCGACCTCGGCGATGATCCGGTCGAGCGAGAGCAGCTCCGTGTCGGTGATCAGGGAGCGGCCGAGGCGGCTCATCCGGTTCGAGGTCGATTCCATCGACAGGGCAACCCGACCCTTCAGGTTCTCCTTTGCGCGCTCGAGCTCCCGTTCGCGCAGGTTGCCCGCGGCGATGTCGGCAACCTGGTCGGCGACGATCTCGAGGCAGGCGTCGAGATTCTCCTCGCGCGTCCCGACGTAGATGCCGACGAGGCCGGTGTCCGTGTACTGCGACGCGAAGCTGTACACCGAGTACGCCATCCCCTGCTTCTCACGGATCTCCTGGAAGAGGCGCGAGGACGCCGATCCGCCCAGGATCGCGTCGAGCAGCGACGCGGCGAAGCGCCGCCGGTCGGAGCGCGCGATCCCCAGCGCTCCGACGCAGACGTGGAACTGCTCCGTGTCCTTGCGCTGGAAGCGCGTGCCCGGCCCCGGCTCGCGGACGAGCGGCTGCCGGACCTTCGTCCGCCGCGCCGGCGGCTCGATCCGCTGGCGGGCAGCCTTCTCCAGGAGCCGGCAGACGTGCTCGTGCTCGAGGTTCCCCGCCGCCGCGAGCACGATGTTGCCGGCGACGTACGTGCCCCGATGGTACGACGCGATCGACCGGCGCGAGATCGAGGAGATCACCTCCGCCCGCCCGATCACGGGCCGCCCCAGCGGATGGCCCGAGAACACCGCCTCGGCGAGCAGGTCGTGAACAAGGTCCTGAGGTGCGTCCTCGACCATCGCGATCTCCTCGAGCACGACTTCACGCTCGGCGTCGAGGTCGGCGAACGTCGGCGAGAACACCATGTCGGCCATCACGTCGAGTGCCTCCTCCAGATGCCGGTCCGGGACCCGCGCGTACACGACCGTGTGCTCGCGCGAGGTGGCCGCGTTCAGCTCGCCGCCCATCTCGTCGAACACCTCCGCGATCAGCTGCGCGTCGTAGAGCCGCGTTCCCTTGAAGAGCAGGTGCTCGATGAAGTGCGAGACGCCCGTCTTCGCCTCCGGCTCGTCACGCGACCCCGCGCCGATCCAGAAGCCGAGAGCGACCGAGCGCACGCTCGGCACGCGCTCGGTGATCAGCCGCTCGCCGGAATCGAGCTCGGACAGGACGTACTCCTGCATCAGCCGGCGATCCTAGCGTTCGCTCGTCCCGTCGACCCTCCGAGCGGTGCGGTCCCGTCAGGCCGAGACGGTGACGCCTTCCGCCTCCTGAACGAGCACGTGCGCACCGCGGAAGAAGACGAAGGCCCCGAACGCGCCGACCGCGGCGATCGCGGCGAGCGCGGCGAACGCCCAGTGGTAGCCGGACGTGTACGCCTGAAGCGTGAAGTTCCCGGCCTTCGCGTGCGAGACGAAGATCGTCGAGGTGACGGCGACCCCGATCGCACCGCCGATCTGCTGAGTCGTGTTCAGCAATCCCGAGACCAGCCCGGCCTGGTCACCCGGGACTCCGATGAAGCCGGCGATCGTCACCGGGACGAACGCGAAGGCGATTCCGACCGCGACGATCAGATAGATCGGCAGGAGGTCGGGCCAGTAATGACCGTGCACCGGCAGTCGCGTGTATCCGAGCACCGACACCGCAAGCAGGGCCAGCCCGGTCGTCATCACCGACCTGGGGCCGATCCTGGTGACGAGGGCCTGCGCCACCCCGGCCCAGATCACCGTCGTGCCTGCCGTCGCCAGAAATGTCAGCCCCGTCTTCAGTGCCGACCAGCCGAGCACCTGCTGGACGTACAGCGTCAGGATGAAGAAGTTCGCGTAGAGCGCCGCGCCGAGGAGCAACCCGACGACGTTGGCACCCGTCAGCGTGCGGATGCGAAAGATCGCGAAGGGGACGAGCGGAGCGCGCGAGCGCAACTCCCAGCCGACGAACGCCGCGAGTACGGCGACCGCGCGCGAGCAGGATTCCGATCGTCCGGCCGCTCGCCCAGCCCACGTCCGGCGCCTTCGAGATCGCGTAGACGAGCAGGGCGAGACCTCCGGTCACGCTCACGGCGCCACCGGCATCGAACCGGCGATGTCCGAGGTCGGCGCGGCTCTCGGGAACGATCGGACGAGTCAGCGCGAACACGACGGCACCCACGGGCACGTTGACGAAGAAGATCCACTGCCAGCCGAGATACTTGGTCAGGATCCCGCCGAGCAGGACTCCCACGGCTGCGCCGGATCCCCCGAGCGCGCCCCAGATCCCGAGTGCCTTGTTCCGCTCCGCTCCTTCGCTGAAGGTGGTCGTCACGATCGACAGCGCGGCCGGCGAGATGATCGCGGCGCCCACCCCCTGAACCGCGCGGGAGGCGATCAGTACCCCGGCGCTCGACGCCAGCCCGCACGTCAGCGACGCGAGCGTGAACAGGACGAGGCCGGCGAAGAAGATGCGGCGCCGCCCGAGCAGATCTGCCATCCGACCCCCGAGCAGGAGGAAGCCCCCGAACGTGATCGCGTACGCCGTGATCACCCACTGCACCGTCGACTCGGCGATCTTGAGGTCCTTCTGGATCGACGGGATCGCGACGTTGACGATCGCGACGTCGAGGATCGTCATGAAGAATGCCGCGCCGACAACGGCCAGAACAAGCCATTTCCTGCGCTCTGATTCGCTCACGGTCGACTCAACGCCCGCGCCCGCGGCTGTATTCCGGCGGGACGCCGCCGATCGACCATAGCCGGAACGCCTTCATCGGTGCGTTGTGGTCCGCCTGTCGAGCTCGCAAACGCGAGACGCCGAGCGTTCAAGTGGCGTGCCGCCCCCGCCGATGCTGGGGAAGGTGGATACCGCCCTGCCGCCGATTCCGCACCTGACCGACGCCGGAGGCCTCGTGGCCGATGCGGCGGCGGGGGTCGGGGCGACGGATGTGTTCGTCTTCCGCCGGATCACCGCGGACCGCCTCGTACACGTCGGTGGGCTGGGACGCGGCGAGGGTTGGGCCGGAAACGTCGATCTGATCCTGGCCGAGGAGGAACTTCGCGCGCGAAGCGATCTCGACCGGCACCGCTCTCCGCGTTCACGGGGAGAGGCCCGTCCGCATCTTCGGCCCCTACTACCAGCGGGGCGCCGTCTTCGTGCCGCTCTCCGCCGATCTCGTCGTCGTGTTCGGCGGGGATGGGACCGACGGCCTCGCCACGTCGGACGACGCCGCGCTGACGAGGGCGGCGGAGAGGGCGGCATCGGGGATCTCGCAGGTCTCCTCGGCCAAACGACTTGCCGACGAGCTCGAGCTCCTGCACGCCGTCCACAACCTCGCCCAGACCGACGCGGTCCGCATCCGGGAGGTGATGAGGCACGTCGTTCGATCCGCGCTGGAGGCGCTCTCCTGCGACCTCGGGGCGCTCTACGTCGCCGAGCTCGACGCCGTCGAGCTCGCAGCGCACGAGCCGGGCAGCGCGCTCACGGCCGACCGGCTCCGGCCGGCGCTGCGTGCGATCTTCGCCGAGGCGGCCGACCTTCCGGCCTGCGTTCAGGACTCGACCGCCGACCCGCCGCCCGAGCCTCTCTCCGACTGCGGCGTCACCTCCCACTACGTCCTGCCGATCGGCAGCCCGCCGTTCGCCGTCCTCGCGCTCGTGCACACCGAAGCCCGCCCCCGCGGCTTCACCTCGCTCTGCCGGGAGGTCGGTCTTCGCCTGGCGGAGGCGGCCCAGCCCCTGCTCCGCTCCGCGCTGACGCTGCACGAGCTGGAGACTCGCCTCGATCAGGTCGGTCGGGACGCCCGGATCGACCCCTTGACGAGGTTGCCGAACCGCCGTGCCTGGGACGAGGCCCTCGAGGCCTGGCCTGCCGGCAAGCCCGTGGGAGTGGTCGTGATCGATGCCGACAAGCTCAAGGTCGTCAACGACGAGCGGGGCCACCACGCCGGCGACGAGTACCTCCAGCTCGTCGCCGAGACGGTGTCGTCGTGCATCCGGGAGGGCGACGTCCTCGCCCGGTTCGGCGGAGACGAGTTCACGGTGTTGATTCCGGACGCGGACGAGCTCGCCTGCCATGCGATCGCGAAGCGCATCCAGGCCGCCCTCGCGGGGCATCGAGGTCTCGAAGGCTTCCCCCTGAACGCCTCCGTCGGATACGCGACGGCGCCGCCCGCCGCGTCGGTCCACGACGCCCTCCTGCTCGCCGACGAGCGGATGTATCAGCGAAAGCAGGACGAGCGCCGCCGGGCCCCGGCGGCGTCCTGACAGCGGCGTGAACGCCGGCTCGATGCCGGCTATCGCTCCCGGCGGCCGCCCCGACCGCCTCTGCGGTCGCGGTCGCCGCGGGGACGCTCGTCCTCGCGCGGGCGAGGCGGCGCGTCCTTCGCACGCTCGATCAGCTCCTCGGGCTGGACGAGCGAACCGTTCTCGTGCTTCGCGACCAGCTTCAGGCCGATCCGGCCGCGCGCCTTGTCCACCTCCTGGACGATCACGTCGAGCACGTCGCCGCGCTCGATCACGTCCTCGATGTGGCCGACGCGCCCCGGTCCGACGTTCGAGACGTGGAGCAGGCCGTCCGTGCCCTTCTTCAGCTCCACGAAGGCACCGAACTGCGTGGTCTTGACCACCTTGCCCGTGTACGTGTCCCCGACCTCGGGCTCCTTCGTGATCGCCTCGATCGCCTCGATCGCCGACTCGGCCTTGGTGCCCTCGGTGGCGTAGATGAGGATCGTGCCGTCCTCCTCGATGTCGATCTGGACGTCGTTCTCGGCCTCCAGCGCGCGGATCGTCTCGCCGCCCTTGCCGATCACCATGCCGATCTTCTCGGGGTCGATCTTCACCGTCGAGATCCGCGGGGCGTTCTCGGCCAGCTCCGTGCGCGCCTCCGAGATCGTCTCGCCCATCCGGTCGAGGATGAACTCGCGGGCCTGCCTCGCCTGGGCGAGCGCCTGCCGCAGGATCTCCTGCGTGACGCCGGTGATCTTGATGTCCATCTGGAGGGCGGTGACGCCCTCCCTGGTGCCGGCGACCTTGAAGTCCATGTCGCCGAGGTGATCCTCCGCTCCCTGGATGTCGGTCAGGATCACGTAGTCGTCGCCCTCCTTGACGAGGCCCATCGCGATCCCGCTCACCGGCCGCTTGATCGGGACGCCGGCATCCATCAGCGCGAGCGTCGAGCCGCAGACCGAGCCCATCGAGGACGACCCGTTCGACTCCAGCGTCTCCGAGACGAGCCGGATCGTGTACGGGAACTCGTCCGGCCCGGGGATCATCGGCTCCAGCGCCCGCTGGGCGAGCGCGCCGTGGCCGATGTCCCGTCGCTTCGGCCCGCGCATGAACCCGGTCTCCCCGACCGAGTAGGGCGGGAAGTTGTAGTGGTGCATGTACCGCCGCTCCTGCTCGAGCGAGAGGTCGTCGATCCGCTGGCCCTCCTTCGCCGTTCCGAGCGTGAGCAGGGTCATGATCTGGGTCTGCCCGCGGGTGAAGAGCGCCGAGCCGTGGGTGCGCGGCGAGACGCCGACCTCGCACTCGATCGGCCGGATCTCCTCGGCGCCACGGCCGTCCGGTCGCCGTTTGTCGACGGCGATCTTCTTGCGGACGAGGTCCTTGTAGATCGCTTCGGCCGCACGCTTGACGAACTGCTTCGTCAGCGTGTCCTTGACCGCGCCCTCGCTCTCGGTCGCCACGCTGCTGACCGGGAAGGGGAGCTCGACGTTCTCGAGGATCCGGTCGAAGAGCAGGTTGCGCTTCGCGGACTTCAGCTCCTTCGAGTCCTGCTCGGCGTCGGTGAGCGCGCGCAGGTCGGTCTCGAACTGCTGGCGCACCGGGCCCTCGACCGCCTCCAGACGCAGGCTCTCGAGCAGCACGTTCAGGCTCGCGCGGACCTGCACCTGGCGATGGATGTCCTCCTCCGTCGACTCCATCGTCAGCTCCGGGCACAGCTCCGCGAAGATCTCCTCGACGGCTGCGGCCGCCTCGCGGAGCCCGTCCTGCCGGATCCGCTCCCGGATGCGGGCGCCGTGCGACGCCTCGATCTCGGCGGTCAGCGACTGATCGAGCCACTTCGGCTTGCCCGCCTGCCGGGCGAGGTCCTCCTGCGCCTCGCAGAGCTTCTTGATCTCCTCGTGCGCACGCTCGAGCGCCCGGAGGAGCGTGTCCTCGGGGATCTCGTCGGCCCCCGCCTCGACCATCGTCAGCGCGTCCCTGGTGCCGACGACGATCAGGTCGAGCGTGCTCTCCTCCTCCGACTCCTTCAGCGTCGGGTTGACGACGAGCTGGCCGTCGATCATCCCCATCCGCACGGCGCCGACCGGCCCGTAGAAGGGCAGCGGCGAGATCATCAGCGCCGCGGAGGCGCCGTTGATGCAGAGGATGTCGTGCGCGGTGACGAGGTCGGCCGAGAGCACGGTGCAGATCACCTGCACCTCGTTGCGAAAGCCCTTCGGCCACAGCGGCCGGATCGGCCGGTCGATCATGCGCGCGGTCAGGATCGCGCGCTCGGTGGGGCGCCCTTCGCGCTTGAAGAAGCCGCCGGGGATCTTCCCGGCGGCGTACATCCGCTCCTCGACGTCGACCGTGAGCGGGAAGAAGTCCGCGCCCTCGCGCATCTCCATCCGGCCCTGGGCGGTGGCCAGGACCATCGTCTCGCCGGAGCGGACGACGACCGCACCGTCGGCCTGCTTCGCCAGCTTGCCCGTCTCGAAGCTGATCTCCTGATCACCGACGGTCAGGGCGACCGTGGTGACGTTGCCGGTGGCAACACTCATCTGTGATTCCTCCACTTCATCGGTGGAGAGTGGAGGTTTGAGTCAGCTCCCTGCGTGGAGCTCGCTCAAACTTCCACTCTCCGTCGCTTTGTCCGTGCCCTATCTCCGCAGGCCCAGCTCCTTGATCAGAGCGCGGTAACTCTCGAGGTTCGTCCGCTGCAGGTAGTCGAGCAGGTTGCGGCGGCGGCCGACGAGCTTGAGCAGGCCCCGCCGCGAGTAGTGATCCTTCGTGTGCGAGCGCAGGTGCTCGGTCAGCTCGTTGATCCGGGTCGTGAGGAGGGCGATCTGCACCTCCGGCGAACCGGTGTCGGTTCCGTGCCGGCCGTGCTTGCCGACGATCTCCAGCTTGGCTTCCTTGGTGAGGGTCATTCCACCTCCACGTAGACGTCTCCGCGATCCCCGCACGCCGTCGGAAGCGCACGAACGGCCGGGACCGCGGTCGCCGAATAGCCTAGCAGCCATCGCCTTCCGGATGGCCGGCAGCCGCCAGACTTTGGTCTTGATGACCCCAAGGAAGCCTTTCCCAACGCGCAGGCGCCGGAGGCGGCTGCGCGTGGGTCGCCGCCGGGCACCCGGCCACCGTCCAGGCCGGGGTCGAGGTGCTGGAGGCAGGCGGCACGGCCGCGGACGCCGCCGTCGCGGCCTGCCTCGCCTCGTGCGTCGCCGAGACGGTGATGACCGGCCTGCTCGGCGGCGGCCACGCGATCTACGTCGACGTCCTCGACGGCATCGCGCACAGCCTCGACTGCTTCTGCGCGGTTCCGAGCAAGACCGGCGGCGGGCTGCTCGAGCTGGACGTCCCGTTCGGCGAGGAGCTCGTCCACTACGCGGTCGGGCCGGCGTCCTGCGCGGTGCCGGGCCTGCCCGCCGGGCTCGACGCGCTCTGGCGCGAGCACGGACGGCTGCCGTGGCCCGATCTCTGCGCTCCGGCACTTCGCCTCGCGCGGGAAGGGGTACCGATGCCGCCCGCCCACGTCGCCTGCCTGGAGATGCTCGCGCCGGTGATGACGATGGACGAGGGCGCGCGGATCTACGCGCCCGGGGGCCGGTTGCTCCGCCCGGGCGAGCCGCTGCAACAGCCCGGTCTGGCGACGGCGCTCGAGGCAATCGCTGCGGAAGGCGCGACGAGCGTGTACGGGGGCTCGATCGCGGAGGCGCTGCTGGCGCTGATCGAGGAGCGCGACGGCCTGATCACGCGGCAGGACCTCGAGGAGTACGCCGCCGCCTGGTCCGAGCCGGCCCCGGTTCCGTTCGCGGGCACGCGCCTCCTCACGCGCGCCGGGCTCGCGCCGGTCGGGCCCGCGCTCGCGCGGATGCCCCGGCTCCGCGGCCTCGGCGAGCCGGAGCGGACGCTCGCCTTCCTCGACGCGCTCCAGGACGCCTCCGGCCCCGAGACGCACACGACGAACCTGGCGGTGGTGGACGCGGAGGGCGGCGTATGCGTCCTGACCACGAGCCTCGGCCTGGGCTCCGGCGACTGGCTGCCGGGCCTCGACCTGCACCTGAACAGCATGCTCGGCGAGGCCGACCTGCTCGTCGGCCCGCTCCGCCCCGGCGAGCGGATGCAGAGCATGATGGCGCCGAGCGTCGCCGTCGACGGCGAAGGCCCGGCCCTGGCGATCGGCGCGGCCGGAGGCACGCGACTGCAGGACCGCCCTCGTCGGGGTCGCGGCGGCGATTCTGGACGAGGGCCTCGACCCGCAGGACGCCGTCGACCGGCCGCGAGTCCACCGGGGCGGGGACGTCGTCAACGCCGAGCCGGGGGTCGACGAGGGCGCGCTCGCGGTACTGGAAGGGCGCGGGCTCGCCGTCAGGCGCTGGCCCGCGTTGCACCACTACTTCGGCGGCGTCAGCCTCGTCGGCCGCACGGGTGCTGCGGCCGACCCTCGGCGGAGCGGCGCCTCGGTGTCGCTCTGACTCAGACCGGGCGCGCGGCCCGCTCGGTCTCGTCGACGTCGCGGGCGATCTGGGCGACGAGCTCCTCTTCGCTCCCGAACACCCGCTCGTCGCGCAGTCGCTGCCAGAGCTCGACGACGAGCCTGCGGCCGTACAGATCGCCGGCGAAGCCGAGCAGGAACGCCTCGATCCGCAGCTCGTCGCCGCCGTAGTGCGGATTCGTCCCGATCGAGACGGCGGCGCGGTGGCCGGCGGCGAAGCCGGCGTAGATGCCGTGCCCGGGCACGAGCAGGTCCGGCTCGGCGGCGAGGTTCGCAGTCGGAAAGCCCAGCGTTCCGCCGCGAGCGTCGCCCTCGACGACCACGCCCTCGACCTCGGCCGGCCGGCCCAGGAGCGCCGCGGCGCGATCGACCTCACCCGCGTGCAGGAGGTGGCGGATCGCCGACGAGGAGACGCCCTCGAGGAGCGGGACGGGACGCGTCGCGAAGCCCAGCCGTGCCAGCAGGTCGAGATCTCCGCGCCGCCCGTGGCCGAACCGGAAGTCGACGCCGGAGACGATCGTGCGTGCGCCGATCGCCTCCAGCACCTCGGTCGCGAACTCCTCCGCCTCGACCCGCTGGAGCTCGAGCGTGAACTCGACCACGAGCGTCTCCTCGACCCCGAGCTCGGCCAGGAGCTCGAGCCGCCGCTCGAGCGTGCACAGGAGCTCCACGCCGTAGCCCAGCACACGCCGCGGATGGGGGTGAAAGGTGACCACGGTCGGCACCGGCCCGGCCTCGATCGCCGCCTCGATCACCCGGCGGTGTCCGAGATGGACGCCGTCGAACGTGCCGAGGGCGACCGCACGCTCCCTGTGTTCCAGCTCCACGACCGAGCGGGCGACCTTCATGCTCGCCCTGTAGCCATTCCGCCGCCAGGCGGAATGGCCGGCATCACCACCCTGCCGACGGCGACGAGCTCGCCCGCGTGGATCGTTCGCGTGCCCGCCCGCGCCCGGCTCCGGCCGGCGCGGATCGCAGCCGCCTCCTCCGCACCGACTTCGATTGCCGGCAGGAAGGGCAGCGCGGCGACCGGCGGGAGGATCCGTTCTGCGTCGGCATCCTCGACCGAGAACGGGCCGACCTCGGTGCGGCGCAGGGTTCGGCAATGGCCGCCGAGCGTGTCGGCGATCGAGCGCACATAGGTTCCCGAGCCGACCCGCAGGTCGAGCCGCGCCACCCCGTCCGCGTACGCGACCAGCTCGAGCGCCTCGACCCTGGAGCGCCGCGACGGCATCTCGACCACCTCACCGCGCCGGTGCCGGCGGTACGCGCGCTCCCCGCCGACCTTGACCGCGGAGGCAGCCGGGATCGGCAGCTCCACCTCTCCCCGGAGCCCGGCGAGACGGCGCACGAGCTCGTCCTCGTCGGGAGGCTCGGTCTGCTCGATCGCCTCGCCCTCGGGATCGCCGGTCGACGTTCGAGCGGTCAGGTCGACGTCGGTCAGGTACCGCTTGTCCAGGCCCACAAGCCAGAGCGCCAGCCTCGTCGCCGCACCGGACAACACGAGCAGCAACCCGCTCGCGAACGGGTCGAGCGTCCCCGCGTGGCCGGTACGGGCTCCCGTCCGGCGACGGATCGCCGCGATCACCTGGAACGACGAGGGCCCGGCGGGCTTGTCGACCAGCAGCAGCCCGCTCGGCTCAAGTGCGCGAGGCGGCAAGGACGAACTCCTCGCGGAGGAAGGCCTTGATCTCGTCGATCGACTCGGGGGTCGAGAACCCGGCCGCCTGGCGATGACCGCCCCCACCCCGCTTGCGCGCGATCGCGGACACGTCGAGCTCGTCGCTCGCCGCACGCATGCTGATCCGCCGGTCCGCTCCGGGGGGCTCGGGCGGCTCGCGGATCGTCGCCGCCATCTCGGCACCGTCGACTGCGCGCAGGTAGTCGATGATCCCCTCCGCGTACTCCTCGCCGACGCCGAGCTCGTTGAAGTCCGACCGCAGCAGCCAGGTGACCACCAGCCGGCCGCCTTCGTACAGCTCGGCCCGGTCGAGCGCGCGCGCGAGCAGCTTCAGCTTCGCGAACTCGACCGATTCGTAGATCCCCTGGAAGACGCGCTGGACGTCGACGCCTGCCTCCACGAGCTCCGCGGCGAGCCGAAGGGCTTTCGGGGTCGTGTTCGCGTACTGGAAGCGTCCGGTGTCCGTGACCAGGGCGACGTACAGCGCCTCGGCCAGCTCCGGCGTCAGCGCCACCCCGACCTCGGCGATCAGGTCGCGGACGATCTCCCCCGTCGACGACGCCTCCGGGACGATCAGGTTGATCTGCCCGAAGCGGGTGTTGTCGTGGTGATGGTCGACGTCGATCACCAGCGGGGCGCCGGCGAGGAACTCGGGCGTCAGCCCGGTCCGGTTCGCGTTGGCGCAGTCGAGGGCGAGCACGATCCGCTCGGCCGCGTCCGCCGGGAGCTCTCGTCGGAGACCGCCGAGATCCAAGAAGGAGTACTCCTGCGGGAACGCGAGCTCCCCGGCCAGAAACATCACGGCTGTCCTTCCCGAGCCGGTCGAGCGCGAGCTTCGTCCCCAGGATCGACCCGAACGCGTCGCCGTCCGGGTTCTCGTGGGTGACGAGCAGAAAGCGGTCGTTTGCGCGGATCGCGTCCGCGACCGCGGTCAGGTCACTCGTCACTGACGAGCTCGTCGATCAGCTTGCTCATCCGGACCCCCTCTGCCACCGAGCGATCGTATTCGAAGGCAAGCTGAGGGGTCCGCTTCATTCTCAGCTCCCGCGCGAGCCGTGCCTGGAGCACACCGTGGGCGGCAGCGAGCCCGTCGAGCGTTGCCTCCCGCTTCCGCTCGGAGCCGAGCACGCTGATGTAGACCCGGGCGTGACGGAGGTCGGCGGAGGTCTCGACGCCCGTGACGGTGACGAACCCGATCCGGGGATCCTTCAGCTCCGGGAGCGCCTCCGACAGCACCTGGCGCACCGACTCGTTCACCCTGCGCATGCGGCCGGTCACAGCTCCTACGGTACCCCCGTCAGTCCTCGAGGGAGACGATCCGCCGCTCGACCCGCGCCACCACCCACTCCTGCCCGTGCAGCCAGCGCTCCGCGCGGTCGAGCAGCTCGTGCAAGGGGCCGACCTCCCTGGCCGCGCACGACATCACGAGCCGGGACCGCTGCCAGAGATCGTGATGATCGACCTCCGCGACCGAGCCTCCGAACCGCTGCTGCAGCTGAGCCTTCGCCGACGCGACGAACTTCCGCTTGCCCTTCAGCGAGCCGGCCTCCGGGGAAGTGCAGCTCGACCGTGAGGATCCCGACGTAGCCCGAGGCCACTAGATGGTCGCAGCGACCGCCGGCCGTGCGCTTCGCACGATCCGGCGGCTTTCGACGGTCGCCCTGCGCAGTCGCTCGGCGGCGTCGCCGGTGAGCTGATCCGGCTTCAGGCGCCACTGCCAGTTGCCGTCGCCGACCGTTCCGGGGTGATTCATTCTCGCCTCGTCGCCGAGGCCGAGCACGTCCTGCATCTGCAGGATCGCGATCCGCGCCCGCGAGGAGAGCGCGAGCCGGACGAGTGCCCACTCCGGGTCGTCGTCCTCGATCCCGGCTGCGGCGAGGTCGTGGCGGGCGAGGTCGAGGTCGGCGGGACCGGCGGCGGCGATCCAGCCGGCGATCGTCGGGTGGTCGTGCGTGCCCGTGTAGACGACCGCGTCCTCGGCGTGCGCCGAGACGGCGTGCCGGTGTCGGTGCCGTCCGACGAAGCCGCGGCCGACGATCCGCATCCCGAGCAGCCCGAGCTCGGTGCGCAGCCGGTCGACGGGCGGCGTGATGAGCCCGAGATCCTCGGCGATCAGCGGCAGGTGGCCGAGCTCGGCCTCGACCGCCTCGAACAGCGCTGCCCCCGGGCCGCGATGCCAGCGGCCCTCGAGGGGGCTGGTCGCGCCCGCCGGAATCGCCCAGTAGGCGACGAAGCCCCGGAAATGGTCGATCCTGGCGACGTCGACGAGCTGGAGCGTCCGCCGGAAGCGCTCGATCCACCAGCGGTACCCCTGCCGGCGCATCTCGCGCCAGTCGTAGACGGGCTGACCCCAGAGCTGGCCCTCCGGATGCGAGACGTCCGGGGCCGCCCCGGCGACCAGGCTCTCGGCGAACAGCTCCGGATGGGCGACGACATCGGCACTCTCCTGCGCGACGTAGATGGGAATGTCGCCGATCACGCTGACGCCCCGCTCTCGCGCGTACCGCCTCAGCGCCTGCCATTCGCGCTCGAACCGAACCTGGTCGGCGAGCGCAGCGGGGCCCGCGTAGCCGCTCCCAGTCGTCTGCCCAGTAGGCCTGCGCCGCGCGGAACGCCTTCAGCTCGGCGCGGGTGACCTGCGCGTCGGGATCCGCGAGCAGCCCGCGCCAGGTGGCGAAGGCCGACGACGACGTATACGGAGAGCCGAACGCATCGGGCGGGCCGAGGGGCAGCACCTGCCACCAGCGCTGACCCGCGGCCTCGAGCCAGTCGACGAACTCGTAGGCGTCAGGCCCGAGCCGGCCGCTCGGAAGCGACGTCACGTGCAGCAGCACCCCGCTCGAGCGACGCGACAACGGTCCCTGCGCGACTCTCGACATCGACCTGTCCACGGCTAGACCGCGGCCGCGACCTGCGCTCCCGCGAGGCTCTCGCCGCTCGCCGGATCGAAGAAGTACAGCATCGACGTGTCGACCGCGAGACGGGCGGCGCCGCCGGTCCTGGCGCTCGTCTTCGCGTCGACGCGTGCGTTCCAGACCGCGCGGTCGTCGACGATCAGCCCCGCCTCCTCGTCGTCGCGGACGGCGCGCAGTGCTTCGGCCTCGACCCGCGGCGCGTCGAGGGTGAAGATCACGTGGACGTCGGAGCCCAGCTCCTCCAGCACGGTGACCCCGACCTCGAGCTGCGGACGCGACGGATCGGCCAGGGCGGCGTCCTCGAAGCTCTCCGGCCGGATCCCGAGGATCAGCCGGTCGACGCCGTCCCGCGGCCGGTGAGCAGGGTCGAGCGGAAGCGTGAAACCGGCGAACCGGACGGCCCCGCCGGCCACCGTCGCCTCGACGAGGTTCATCGACGGCGAGCCGATGAACGCGGCGACGAAGAGGTTCACGGGACGCAGGTAGAGCCGCTGCGGCGTGTCCACCTGCTGGATCTCTCCGTCGCGCATCACCGCCACCCGCTGCCCGAGCGTCATCGCCTCGACCTGGTCGTGGGTGACGTACACCGTCGTCACCCCCAGCCGCTCGTGGAGCCGCGCGAGCGAGGCGCGCATGTCGACACGGAGCTTGGCGTCGAGGTTCGAGAGCGGCTCGTCCATCAGGAAGGCGGCCGGCTCACGCACGATCGCCCTCCCCATCGCCACCCGCTGCCGCTGCCCGCCCGAGAGCGCCGCCGGGCGGCGGTCGAGGAGCTGCTCGAGCCCGAGCAGGCTCGCGACCTCCTCGACGCGCCTGTCGACCTCGGCCTTCGCCACTTTCCGCACCTTGAGGCCGTAGCCCAGGTTCCTGCGCACGTCCATGTGCGGGTAGAGGGCATAGTTCTGGAAGACCATCGCGATGTCGCGGTGACGCGGCGCGAGCTCGGTCACGTCCCGGTCGCCGATCCGGACGACGCCCGCGGTCACCTCCTCGAGCCCGGCGATCATCCGGAGCAGAGTCGACTTGCCGCAGCCGGACGGCCCGACCAGGACCATGAACTCGCCGTCCCCGATCGTCAGGCTGACGTCCCGGACCGCGTGGACGCCGTTCGCGTAGACCTTCGTGACGGCGTCGAGGACGATCTCGCCCACAGGCCGGGCCTACGACGCTGCTGGACTGGGCGCGGCCTCGCTGAGGTCGGTCCGCTCCACCTCGCGAACCTCGTACACCTCCAGGACGTCGCCCTCCTTCACGTCGTTGAAGCCGTCGAGCAGGATCCCGCACTCGAAGCCCTCCTGGACCTCGCGCACGTCGTCCTTGAAGCGCTTCAGCTGCGCGACCGAGGTCTCGATCACGACCGTGCCGTCGCGCACCACCCGCACCCTGGCGCCGCGCCGGACGACCCCCTGGGTGACGTACGAGCCGGCGATCGTGCCGAGCCGCGAGACGCGGAAGAGCGCGCGGACCTCGACCTCGCCGATCGTCTCCTCATGCGACACGGGCGCGAGCATGCCGACCAGGGCCTGCTCGATGTCCTCGGTGAGCTGGTAGATCACGCGGTAGGTGCGGATCTCGACGCCCTCGCGGTCGGCCAGCTGCCGCGCTTCGGCGTTCGGCCGGACGTTGAAGCCGACCACCAGCGCGTCGGAGGCGGCGGCGAGGTTCACGTCGTTGGCGGTGATCCCGCCGACGTCCTTGTGGATGACGTTGACGCCGACCTCCGAGTGCTCGATCTTCGACAGCTCGTTCAGCGCCGCCTCCAGCGACCCCTGGACGTCCGCCTTCAGCACCAGCCGGAGCTCCTGCACCGCCCCGGCCTGCATCTCGGAGAAGAGCGTCTCGAGGGACACTCCGCGCTTCGCCTGCGCTGCGCGCTGCTCGCGGCGCAGCCGCTCGGCGCGGGTCTGCGCCAGCTGACGGGCCTGGCGGTCGTTCTCGACGACACGGGCGAGCTCGCCGGCGGGCGGCGGCTTGTCGAAGCCGATGATCTCGACCGGGTCGCCCGGCCGCGCATCCCTGATCTTCTCGCCGCGATAGTTCTGGAGAGCGCGGACCTTTCCGTGCGCGTCGCCGGCGACGATCGCGTCGCCGACCTCGAGCGTGCCGCGCTGGACGAGCATGGTCGCCACCGGCCCGCGCCCGACGTCGAGCCGGGACTCGATGATCGGGCCCGAGGCCTCGGTGTTCGGGTTCGCCTGCAGCTCGAGCTCCGCATCCGCGACGAGCAGGACCTTCTCGAGCAGATCGTCGAGGTTCTGCTTCTCGCGTGCGGAGACGTCCGAGAACTGGATCGTCCCGCCCCACTCCTCGGGCTGGAGACCTTCCGAGGTGAGCTCGTTGCGGACACGCTCGGTGTTCGCGTCCGGAAGGTCGACCTTGTTGACGGCGACGACGATCGGCATCTCGGCCGCGCGCGCGTGGGCGATCGACTCGCGGGTCTGGGGCATCACGCCGTCGTTCGCGGCGACCACCAGCACGGCGATGTCCGCGACCTTCGCCCCGCGTGCACGGAGAGCGGTGAACGCCTCGTGGCCGGGGGTGTCGAGGAACGTGATCTTCCGGCCCCTGTGGTCGACCTGGTACGCGCCGATGTGCTGCGTGATCCCGCCGGCCTCGGTCTCGACCACGGAGGACTGCCTGATCGCGTCGAGCAGCGTGGTCTTGCCGTGGTCGACGTGACCCATGATCGTCACCACCGGCGGGCGCGGAGCGAGATCCTTCGGGTCGTCCTCGTACGCCTCGGGCTCGACCTCCTCCTCGCCGGCGTGCTTGATCGTGATCTCGCGCTCGACCGCGGTGCCGATCAGCTGGACCGCGTCGTCGGTCAGCGACTGGGTGATCTGGACCATCTCGCCGAGGCCCATCATGATCTTGATGATCTCGGCGACCGGGACGCCGAGCGCCTGTGAGAGCTCCCGGACGGTGACGCCGGACGGAACCGTGACCGGGCCGGTGGGCTGGACGACCTCGCGCGGCTGTTTCGGCTGGACGGCGCCGCGCTGCTCCCGGGCGCGGCGGTCGTCCGGGCGCGGGCGGGCGGCGCCCGTGTCGATCACTACGCGGCGCCTGCGCCCGGCGCTGCCGCCCTGACGCGGGCGGATCGGTCTCTTCGGGCCGTCAGCCATGGGACTCAGTGTAGAGGGACGCCAGGGAGGGTTCGACCCGCACCGGCCGGTGCAGCACCCGTGAGAAGGCCCGCCGCGCGACCGCCCGCTCGAAGCAGGCGAGCCGTCTGCAGGTGTACGCGCCCCGGCCGGGATCCCGCCGCCCGAGCGTGAGCGCGCCGCCCTTTGCGACGAAGCGCAGCAGCTCCGGCTGCGGTGCCTTGCGCCCGCAACCGACGCAGGTCCGAACCGGCTCCGTCACGCAGCCGGCGCTTCCCCTTGCGGAGTCGGCTCGGTCGCCGGCTCGGTGACTCCGACCGCCTCGGTGATCTCATCCACGGTCTCGTCGACGATCTCCTCGGCCGCGCCGGGCTCGAGCGTCGTCGTCCTCGCCGCCGCCGGCCTGGACGATCTGGTCGCCGAGGTCCTCGCCGGCGGCCTCGCGCTTGGCGAGCTCCTGGTGCGCGGGGACGCCGCAGAAGCGCGACCCGGGCAGCGCCGCGTTCGGGCACCGCTTGCCGGTGGAGAGGATCGCCACGCAGCGGCCGGTGAAGTCGTCGCCGTCGGCCCCGGCGAAGGCGGCCTCGGCCTCGGCCTGTGCGAACTCGGTGTCGGACTGGATGTCGACCTTCCAGCCGGTCAGCCGCGCGGCCAGGCGCGCGTTCAGGCCCTCCTTGCCGATCGCCAGCGCGAGCTGGTCGTCGGGGACGACGACGGTCGCCTCCCTGGTCTCGTCGTCGATGTAGACCTCGCGGACGCGCGCCGGGGAGAGCGCCTTCGCGACGAAGCGGGCCGGCTCGTTGTTCCACGGGATGATGTCGATCTTCTCGCCTCGGAGCTCGGAGACGACCATGCGCACCCGCGATCCTCGCGGGCCGACGCACGCGCCGACCGGGTCGACGCCCTGCGCATGCGATTCGACGGCGATCTTCGACCGGTACCCGGGCTCGCGCGCGACCGCCCGGATGTCGACGAGCCCGTCGGCGATCTCGGGCACCTCGAGCTCGAAGAGCGTCTTGATCAGCTCGGGATCGCGCCTGGAGAGGATCACCTGCGGCCCCTTCGTCCCCGAGCGCACCTCGGTGATCACGGCCTTGATCCGGCTGCCCTGCTCGTAGCGCTCGCCGTCCACCTGCTCCGAGCGGGGCAGCAGCGCCTCGACCTTGCCGAGGTCGACGAGGACGTTGTTGCGGTCGCCCGCCTGCTGGACGATGCCGGTGACGACCTCGCCGACGCGGTCGATGTACTCGTCGTACATCATCTCGCGCTCGGCCTCGCGGATTCGCTGGAGGATCACCTGCTTCGCCGTCTGCGCGGCGATACGGCCGAAGTTCTCCGGGGTGACGTCGGTGCGCCGGACCAGTCGCCGGGTCGACGTCCGACCAGTCGATCTGGAGGTCCTCGTCGGAGACGAGCACGTGGGAGTGCTCGCCGCTCTCCTGCTCCTGCTCCTCGAGCTCGGTGATCGCCCGCTCCCGGGCCTCCTCGATCAGGCGCTCCTCGATGTCCTTCGGCAGCTCGATCGAGAAGACGCGGAAGTCGCCGCTGTCCGGGTGCAGCTCGACGGTGGCGTGCCGCGAGGCCCCCGGGGTCTTCTTGTAGGCGGCGAGGAGCGCGTCCTCGAGCGCATGGATCAGGGTGTCCTCCTCGATCCCCTTCTCCCGCTCGATCGTCCGCACCGCTTCGATGATCTCTCTGCTCATCTCACACGCCCTTCTCGTTGTCACAGCCGTTCCCATGTCATTGCCCTTCGTCGACGAGGTTGCCCCGCACGATCGCTTCGTACGGGATGCTCACGCGCTCGCCGTCTCCGACGCCGAGCGCCAGTACCGTGCTGTCCGCCGAGACGACGGTTCCTCGAAACCGCTTGCGTCCGCCGAGCTCCTGCTCGGTGCGCAGCGCCACCTTGCGGCCGACGACGCTGCGGAAGTGCGCCGGGGTGCGGAGCGGCCGCTCGAGCCCCGGCGAGGAGACGTCCACCGTGTACCGGTCGAGATAGCCGCGCAGCAGGTTCGTGACGCGCTCGCAGAGGGCGTGGTCGACGCCCGTGGGGTGGTCGATGAAGACCGTGAACCGCTCGGGGCCGGAGAGCTCGACGGCGAGCACCTCGACGCCCGGGAGCCCCTGCTCCACGGTCTGCGAGACCTCTCGCGTCAGCTGTCGTTCCCTGTCGTGAACCTGGGCCAAATCGCCTCCTACACAAGAAATGGGCGCCGCGCGCCCATTTCGCCAAGCCGGTGAAATGTGGTCGGCAAAGGATAGCAGCGCGCACCCGCCTTCGCGGTCGTTCGCCAGCACGAACAGCCCCACGCCGATCTCCCCGCCCGGGGATGCCTGCGCGCGTGCGACCCGCTGGACGACCGCTCTCATGCCACCCGCAACTATGGTCGATAGACGCTGCATGGCCGCCGAGCGCGCGTACGTCTACGGCAGCGCCGAGCCGTTGGAAAGGCGAGTGCTCCTGGGAACGTTGCTCGTCGGGAACGGGGATCTGACCCTCGAGGCTCTCGAGCAGGCGCTGACCGAGAAGGAGCGAAGCGGCAGGCCGCTGGGGCAGATCCTCACCGGTCTCGGGCTGATCACCGGCGAGACCCTCGCGCGGGGCCTCGCCGAGCAGTACCAGGTCGAGTACCTGGATCTGAGCATCCTCGAGATCGACGCCGAGGCCGTGTCGCTCCTGCCCGAGAGCGTCGCGCGGCGTTACCAGGCGCTACCGGTCAGGTTCCTCGACCGGACGACGGTGCTCGTCGCCGTCGCCGACCCGACGAACCTCCTCCGGCACGACGATCTCCGGCTTGCGCTCGGCGTCGACATGCGGATCGCCGTCGCCGAGAGCGACCGGCTCGAGGACGCGATCACCCGCTGTTACCGGACGCCGCTCGAGGTCGGCGAGGTGCTCTCCGAGGTCACCGAGCAGGCGCACGTCCAGGAGATCGACGTCGGCCCGTCCGGGTCGGCGCCTGCGATCAGGTTCGTGAACGAGGTGATCGGAAGCGCACTCGACCACGGCGCGTCCGACGTCCACTTCGAGCCGCAGGCCGAGCGGCTGGTCGTCCGCATCCGGGTCGACGGCGTCACCCGTGAGCTGGTCGCGGTTCCGAACGGCATCCACGCCGCCGTGGCCGCGCGGCTGAAGGTGATGGGAGGCCTCGACATCGCGCAGCGACGCACACCTCAGGACGGGCGTGTGGCGATCCGCTTCGCCGGACAGACCAGGGATCTGCGGATCGCCGTCCTTCCGACCACGTACGGAGAGCGCGTCACCCTGCGCATCCTCCACGGCGGTTTCACGGGCCTGCTCGGGCCGGCCGAGCTCGGCATGAGCGCCGACACGGAGGCGACGTTCCGGCGCGCGATCTCGCGGCCGTACGGTGCAGTGATCGCCTGCGGCCCGACGGGCAGCGGGAAGACCACCACCCTGTACGCGGGCCTCGACCTGCTCAACGACGCCGGCCGGGTGGTCGTGACGATCGAGGACCCGGTCGAGTATCAGGTTCCGGGAATCAGCCAGATCGAGATCGACCCGCCGGCGGGGCTGACGTTCGCGCGCGGGCTACGAACGATCCTCCGCAGCGACCCGGACGTGATCCTGGTCGGCGAGATCAGGGACGAGGAGACGGCCAGGATCGCGATCCAGGCGGCGACGACCGGGCACCTGGTGCTGACGACGCTGCACGCGCACAACGCTGCGAGCGCGATCGTGCGCCTGAAGGACATGGGGATCGTCCCCGGGCTGCTCGCGACCTCGATCAACTGCATCGTCGCGCAACGCCTGGCCCGGCGGCTCTGCCTGAGCTGTCGTGAGCTGTACACGCCGAGCGCCGACGAGCGGGCGGAGTTCGGCCTGGCCGGCGGTGCCGCGGAGGTCGATCTCTACCGCGCGTGCGGGTGCAACGCGTGCCTCGGCACCGGCTATCGCGGGCGGGTCGCGCTCTACGAGGCGATGCCCGTGGACAGCAGCATTCGCCGCCTGATCGATGCCTCGACCGAGGACATCCTGGCCTCGGCGGTCGAGCACGGGATGACGACGCTCCGGGAGAGCGGGGTCGGACTCTGTTTCGCCGGGGTCACCTCCCTCGACGAGATCCGGCGCGTGACGGGCGCCCCGGAGGCCTAGACCTCGCCCAGATCCAGCACGCGCGAGGCGTAGTCCTCGCTCTGGGGACGCATCGTTCGCGCAAGCTTGTAGTGGCCGTTCGCCTCGGCCGCCCGGCCCTGCTTCTCGAGGCAGCGACCGAGCGCGTAGTGGCCGTAGTCGTCGGCCGGCGAGAGCTCGAGCAGCGCCCGGAACTCCTCGGCCGCCTCGTCGTAGCGCCCGATCCGGAAGTAGGCGATGCCGAGCGACTCGCGGATCGACGCCTTGTTCGGCTCACGTCGCTTCGCCTTCTCGAGCGGCACGGTCGCCTGTGCCGCCATCCCCTTCTTCAGGTGGCGCCTGCCCTGCTGGAAGTAGTCGTACGTCTCGCTCACGTTGACCTCGGATACGGAAAGGTGCGCTCGATCTAGTCAAGCGGATGCGTCAAGTCGCGCGTCGGGCCGAGCTCCCGGCTCCGGCCGTCCGCCGCCCGAGCGCGCGAGAATGGCCTCGACCTCGTCGAGGATCTCGGCAGCGACGCGCTCCTTCGGCGCCTTGCCGACCCTGCGCTCGCCCGCCGCCGAGATCAGCACCACCTCGTTGTCCGGCGCGTCGAACCCGATGTCGGTGCGCGCGACGTCGTTGAAGACGACGAGGTCGAGCCGTTTCTCCTCGAGCATCCGGCGCTTTCGCGCCAACCCTTCCTCGCCCTCCTCGGCGGCAAAGCCGACGAGCACGCTTCCGTTCCGGCCTCCGCCGAGCCCACCGAGGATGTCCTCGGTCGGCAGCAGGGTCAGCTTCCACGGCTCGCCGCTCTTCGCCCGCTTGCCGGAGAGCGGCTCCGGCGCATAGTCGGCGACCGCGGCCGCCATCAGCACGACGTCGACGCCGGAGCGGGCCCGCGTCTCCCGGGCCAGCTCGGCGACGGTCGGCGTCTCCACCAAGTCGACCCCCGCCGGCGCCGGCTACGGCCAGGTTCGCGGCCAGCAGCGTCACCCGGGCGCCGCGCCTGCGCGCCTCGGAGGCGAGCGCGACCCCCATCCGTCCCGACGAGCGGTTGCCGATGAAACGCACCGCGTCGAGGGGCTCGCGCGTCCCGCCGGCGGTGACGAGCACGGCTCGCCCGGCGAGGGTGTCCGTCTCGCCGAGCAGCCCGCGCACGCGCGCGTAGATCGCCTCCGGCTCGCTCATGCGTCCGGTGCCGGTCTCGCCCTCCGCGAGCTCGCCCGCCTCGGGTCCGATCAGCTCGACGCCGCGATCACGCAGGAGGTCGACGTTTGCCCGGGTCGCCGGGTGCTCCCACATGCGCACGTTCATCGCCGGGGCGACGAGCGTGGGGCCGCGGTACGCGAGCGCGAGCTGCGTGAGCACGTTGTCGGCGAGCCCGTGGGCGAGCTTGGCGAGCGTGTTCGCCGACAGCGGCGCGATCACGAGCAGGTCGGCCCCGACGAGGTGCGGATACAGCTCGCGCGGCTGCTCCCGCCGAGCGAGCGCCTCGAACGTCCGAGCGGCGACGAACCGCTCCGCCCCGGCGGTGAGCAGGGGTGTCACCTCGTGTCCAGCCTTGACGAGCAAGCGGGTCAGCTCGCAGGCCTTGTAGGCCGCAATCCCGCCGGTGACACCGAGAACGACCCGGGCCATGTGCTTCAGCCCCGCTGTTCGTACAGAGCCGTCAGGCTCTGTACGAATATTTGATCTTGCCCTCGGCGATCTCCTCGAGGGACATGGTCAAGTAGTTCTTGGAGCGCGACTCGACCAGCGGCGGGAACTCGTCGAACGTGCCCTCACCCAGCTGGTGGTGGTAGTTGTTGATCTGCCGGGCACGCTTCGCGGCGACGATGACCAGCGCGTAGCGCGAGTCGACGTCGTCCAGCAGTTCGTCGATGCGAGGGTGGATCACGGCCGGCTCATGGTACCGGCCGTTGTCAACTCTCGCTGGACGACGTCCTCCAGCTCGTCCATCGCGCGCATCAGATCGTCGTTGACGACCACGTGGTCGAACTGGCCGGCCTGCGCCAGCTGCTTGCGGGCGAGGCCGATCCGCTCGCCGATCTCCCCCTCGCTCTCGCTCGCGCGCTCGCGGAGACGCCGCTCGAGCTCGGGGATCGGCGCGGTGATGAAGATCGTCACCGCGCCGGGGACGTCCTCCTTCACGTTCAGGGCCCCTTCGGTCTCGAGCTCCAGGACCGGGACCCGCCCCTCGGCGCTGATCCGGTCGACCTCGGAGCGGAGGGTCCCGTAGCGCTTGCCGGAGACGTAGGTGACGTGCTCGAGGAAGTCGCCGTCGTGCACGCGCCGCACGAACTCGGCATCGCTCAGGAACCAGTACTCACGTCCGTTCTCCTCCCCCGGCCGCTGAAGCCTCGTCGTCGCAGAGATCGCGACCTCGAGCTCCGGCAGGCGCTCGAGCAGCGCCTTGATCAGCGTGCCCTTCCCGGCCCCCGACGGGCCGGTCACGACGAAGACCCGCTTAGCTCCGGTTGAAGAGCCCAATCAGCTCGGCGCGCTGGCGTTCGGACAGGCCCCCGACGGTCTTCGACTGGCTGATCCGGCACTGGTTCAGGAAGCGCGCCGCCTTCACGCGCCCGAACTTGGGCACCGCCATCAGCATGTCGAACACCTTGGCCGTCGAGACGTACTCGGGCGGGTCGTTGAGGATCTCCTCGATCTGGACCTTCCCGATCTTCAGGTCCTTCTTCAGCTGGGCCCTGCGGACGCGGATGTCATTGGCCCGAGCGAGGGCCTCCATGCGCTGATCGAGAGAACGAACCGGCGCCGTAACCTGGGTCTTCGTCGCCATCGGGGCGCCAGTCTAACAGCTTGCCCGAGAGGTGCAACCGGGCTCGTTTTGGCGAATTTGCAGGCATTTGTCTCAAACTCTCGACTCCAGATCGAGGTGTTTTCTTTCTGGCAACGCCCCTTGGTGGGCGATCCCGCACGCTTGCTCGGGGCCCGAGAGGCCGAGCGCGGCCAGCTCGGCCGCGAGCTCGGTGCGGATCCGGGCGGGCGCGGACGGGTCCGAGAAGAGCACGGTCCCCAGGCCGACCGCCCTTGCCCCGACGGCGAGGAGCTCGAGCGCGTCGCGCCCCGTCTGCACTCCCCCCATGCCGACGATCGGCAGCGACGTCGCCCGGAAGCAGGCGTGCACGGCAGCGAGCGCGACCGGCTTGAGCGCCGGTCCCGAGAGCCCTCCGGTCACGGTCCCCAGCACGGGGCGAAGCTCGGAGTCGAGCTTGAGGCCGCGCAGCGTGTTCACGAGCGACAGGCCGTCGGCTCCTGCCGCCTCGACCGCCCGGGCGACCTCGGCGACGTCCCAGCTCGACGGCGAGAGCTTCGCATAGAGAGGAAGCGACGTCGCCGTGCGGCAGGTGGAGACGATCTCCGCAGCCGACTCCGGCGCCTCGTCGACGTTCGGGCACGAGAGGTTCAGCTCGATCGCCGCGACGCCGTCACACCCCTCGAGGGCAGCGCACGTCTCGGCGTAGTCGGCGGCGCAGAAGCCTCCTACCGATACCCAGATCGGTACGCCCAGCTCGGCCAAACGCGGCAGCGTCCGGCGGAGAAACCCGTCCCGGCCGGGATTCGCGAGTCCGATCGAGTTCAGCATCCCGACGTCCGTCTCGGCGATCCGGACCGGCGGGTTGCCGCCGCGCGGCAGGGGGGTGACCGTCTTGGTCACGAACGCGTCCAGCCCCCTCACCGTATCGGGGGCAGTCACGGCATCGAGGCACCCCGATGCGTTCAGAATCACGGTTCTCCTCGCCGTCGACCTTCAGCGGCCGGCGTCGCGGGCTCGAGGACGGGGACAACGGGGGAACCATGGGTTCCCCCGTTGTGAGCACCCAGCACCGGTCCCTCGACGCAGAGGCGCTTCCATTCGCCGTCGAGCTCGACCGCGCAGCCGTAGCAGGCCCCGTGGCCGCAGGCCATGGGCGCCTCCCAGGCGAGCTGCGCGTCGGGAGCGAGCGACCTGACCGCCTCGAGCATCGGCTCGGGGCCGCAGGCGAGCACGTCCCGACCCGGCTCGATCAGCTCGGTGACGAAAAGCGGCTCGACCACGACCTCGGCGTTGGGCAGGAGCCGGGCGGCCTCCGCATGCCACTCCGAGCGGAAGCCGAGCACCGCCGGGGGGTGCTGCAGCCGCTCGGAGAGATACGGCAACGGCGCGATCCCGATGCCGCCCCCGACGAGCAGCGGCCGAGGGACGTCGAGCCGAAAGCCGTTTCCGAGCGGCCCGAAGAGGTGGATCGAGTCGCCCGGCACGAGCGAGCAGAGCGCCTGTGTCCCGGCGCCGATCGGGTCGATCAGGAAGGCCAGCTCGCCCGCCGGAGCCAGGCAGATGCTCATCGGACGGGGCAGCAGCCTGCCGGGGGCCTCGAGCATGAAGAACTGGCCCGGCAGTCCCGGCTCGAGCCCGCCCCGCTCCATCGCGCAGGAGCGTGTACGGCCCGACGGCCTCGCTGCTACGAACCCTTCGCCGTTCGCGTCTCGGCATCGATCCGTTCCTGGAGGGAGAGGGCGAGCTCGCGGCGGGCGTTCGCGATTGCGTGCACGGCGGCGGCGGCGCCGGAGACGGTCGTGATGCACGGCACCCGCGCGACCAGCGCCGCCTCGCGGATCCGGTAGCCGTCCGTCCGCTGCAGCGAGCCGCCGAAGGGGGTGTTGATCACGAGATCGCAGCGCCCCCGGCGGACGAGATCGACGACGGTCGCCTCGCCGCCCTCGGCCACCTTCGCGACCTGCTCGACCTCGAGGCCCGCCGCCGCCAGCGTCCGGGCCGTGCCCTCGGTGGCGACGAGCCTGAACCCGAGACCGGCGAGCGCAGCCGCCACCGGAACCACCGCCGGCTTGTCGGCGTCGCGGACGGAGAGGAACGCCGTGCCGCTCGTCGGCAGCGGACGGCCCGCCGCGCGTTCGGCTTTCGCAAACGCGGTCGGCAGGTCGGAGGCGGAGGCCATCACCTCGCCGGTCGAGCGCATCTCCGGCCCGAGCACCGGGTCGCTGCCCGGGAACCGCGCGAAGGGCAGCACCGCCGCCTTGACGCTCACCTGGGCGGGCGGCCGCTCCGGCGGGAGCGCGAGCTCCCTCAGCGTCGATCCGGCGGCGAGGCGGCAGGCTGCCTCGACGAGGTTGAGCCCGGTCGCCTTCGACGCGAACGGAACCGTCCTCGAGGCGCGCGGGTTCGCCTCGAGGACGTACACGTCGCCGGTCTCGGCGACGGCGAGCTGCACGTTGATCAGCCCCACGGTTCCGAGCGCCGGCGCGAGCTTCCGGACGATGTCCTCGACCTCGCGCGCGGTCGTCGAGGTCAGGGAGGGAGCGGGCAGCACGCACGCCGAGTCGCCGGAATGGACCCCCGCCTCCTCCACGTGCTGCATCACCGCCGCGATGTACGCCTCCCGGCCGTCGCAGAGCGCGTCGACGTCGATCTCGATCGCGTTCTCGACGAAGCGGTCGACGAGGACGCGGCCGCGCAGGTCGCGGTGGAAGGCCTCGACGACCTCGTTGCCCCGGTAGCAGACCCGCATCGCCCGTCCGCCGAGCACGTACGAGGGGCGGACGAGGACCGGGTACCCGACCCGGTGCGCGATCTCCGCCGCCTCCCGGCCGCTGGCCGCGATCCCCCACTCCGGGCAGCGGATCCCGAGCCCGGCGAGCAGCTCGCCGAACCGCTCGCGGTCTTCGGCGAGGTCGATCGCGTCGTACGGCGTCCCCAGGATCCTGAAGCCGCCGGCCTCGATCGAACGGGCGAGCTTCAACGGCGTCTGTCCGCCGAACTGGATCACGACCCCCTCCGGCTGCTCCCGCTCGCAGACCGCCAGCACCTCCTCGCTGCCGAGCGGCTCGAAGTAGAGCCGGTCGGAGGTGTCGTAGTCCGTCGAGACCGTCTCCGGGTTGCAGTTGACCATCACCGCCTCGTAGCCGAGAGCGCGGAAGCTCTGCGCGGCGTGAACGCAGCAGTAGTCGAACTCGATCCCCTGGCCGATCCGGTTCGGACCGGAGCCCAGGATCACCACCACCGGGCGCTCGGGCCGGTGGTTGACCCGCGGCTCGTCCAGCTCGCCGAAGGTCGAGTAGTAGTAGTTCGACTCGGCCGCGACCTCGCCCGCGCACGAGTCGATGCGACGGTAGACGCGCCTCCCGCTCGGCGGCCCGTCCCGAGCGAGCGCCGCGACCTCGTCCTTGAACCAGGGATGGACGCCGTCGGGAAGCTCGTCCAGATCCGTCCACGGCCCAGCCGGGGAAAGATCCAGCTCCCGGGACGAGAACGCCTTCCAGAACGCCTCCCGGAACGTACGGCCGATGCCCATCGCCTCCCCCACCGACTTCATCTGCGTTCCGAGGGTCTGATCGGCTCCCGGGAACTTCTCGAACGCGAACCGGGGGAACTTGACGACGACGTAGTCGAGGGTCGGCTCGAAGCTCGCCGGCGTCGTCTTCGTCAGATCGTTCGGGATCTCGTCCAGGGTGTATCCGACGGCGAGCTTCGCGGCGACCTTGGCGATCGGATAGCCGGTCGCCTTCGACGCCAGCGCGGACGACCGCGAGACGCGCGGGTTCATCTCGATCACGCGCAGGTCGCCCGTCTCACTGTTCCGGGCGAACTGGATGTTGGAGCCGCCGGTCTCGACGCCGACCGCCCGGATCACGGCGGCGGCGGCGTCGCGCAGCTCCTGGTAGGCCTCGTCCGAGAGCGTCATCTGTGGCGCGACCGTGACCGAGTCGCCGGTGTGCACGCCCATCGGGTCGAGGTTCTCGATCGAGCAGACGACGACCACGTTGTCGCGCCGGTCGCGCATCACCTCGAGCTCGAACTCGTCCCAGCCGCGGACCGACTCCTCGACCAGGACCTGGCCGATCGGGCTCTCGGCCAGGCCGACCTCGACCCGGCGCCGGAGCTCGTCCTCGTCGGCGGCGAACCCTCCGCCGTGGCCCCCGAGCGTGAATGCGGGTCGCACCACGGCCGGCAGCGAGATGCCGGTCAGGTCGGCTGGCGAGGTGACGATCTTCGAGCCGGGCACCCGCAGGCCGACGCCGCGCACGGCCTCGCGGAAGAGCTCCCGGTCCTCCGCGCGCCGGATCGCGTCGAGCCCGGCCCCGATCAGCTCGACGCCGAGCGCGTCGAGCACGCCGGCCTCGACCAGCTTCAGCGCCAGGTTGAGCGCGGTCTGGCCGCCCATCGTCGGCAGCAGCGCGTCCGGGCGCTCGCGGTCGAGCACGTCGGAGACCCCTTCGAGGTCGAGCGGCTCCAGGTACGTGCGGTCGGCGAACCCGGGGTCGGTCATGATCGTCGCCGGATTCGAGTTGACGACGATCGTCCGGAAGCCGTCCTCCCGCAGCACCTTCAGCGCCTGGCAGCCCGCGTAGTCGAACTCGCACGCCTGGCCGATCACGATCGGCCCCGAGCCGATCAGGCAGACCGACTCGATGTCAGCGCGCCGCGGCAGCCCACACCTCCTCGACCCAGGTCTCGAGCAGCGGCCACCCGTCGTGCGGGCCCGGCCCGGCCTCTGGATGGAACTGGACCGACCGGGCCTTGAGCTCCGGGAAGTCGAAGCCCTCAACCGTACCGTCGTAGAGCGAGACCGCCGTCGCCTCGACCTCCTCGGTGGGCCGGACGGCGAAGCCGTGGTTCTGGGCGGTGACGAGGACGCGGCCGCCGGCGCGCTCCAGGACCGGGTGGTTGGCGCCGCGGTGGCCGAACGGGAGCTTGAACGTCTCGTGACCGGTCGCAAGGCCGAGCAGCTGGTGGCCAAGACAGATCCCGAACACCGGAACCCGGCCGAGCAGGTCGCGGACGGCGACGGTCTCGTCGGCGAGCGGCTCGGGATCCCCCGGGCCGTTCGAGAGCACGACCGCGTCGAAGCCCGCAAGCTCGTCGGGATCGACCTCGTGCGGGAAGACCGTGACCGCGACCTCCGCCGCGGCGAGCCGGCGAAGGATCGAGCGCTTCGTGCCGTAGTCGACCACCGCGACCCGGAGGCGGCCCTCCGCGGCATAGACGTACGGCTCCTCCGTGGAGACGCCCTCGACCAGCGCCCGGCCCTCCATCGGCGGCTGCGCCCGCACCGCGGCGAGCGCCTCCTCCTCGGACGTCTCCCCCGCGAAGATGCCGGCGCTCATCGCCCCCGCCTCGCGCAGGTGCAGGACGAGAGAGCGCGTGTCGACCCCGGAGAGGGCGACCACCCCCCGCTCGGCCAGCCAGTCCGTCCAGGCAGGCCCCCGCGCCTCGCGCATCACCGCCCCGCGGACATGTACGCGCTTCGACTCGGAACGTCCGTCGGCGACACCGTAGTTGCCGACCATCGGCGCGGTGAAGCAGAGGATCTGCTCCGCGTAGCTCGGGTCGGTGACGAGCTCCTGGTAGCCGGTCATCGCGGTCGCGAACACCGCCTCGCCGAAGGCGAAGCCCTCCGCCCCGACCGACTCGCCGGGGAAGATCGTCCCGTCGGTGAGGGCGAGGAACCCCGTCACCCTTCGTACGCGATCCGTCCGGCTGCGACCGTCAGCCGCACTCGGCCCTTCAGCGTCTCCCCGAGGAGCCACGAGTTGGCGGAACGCGAACGGAAGCCGTCGTCGCCGACCCGCCAGGTCGCCTCCGGATCGAGCAGGACGAGGTTCGCCGGCGCGCCCCTGGCGATCCGCGGACGGCTCCAGTCCGTAGGCACGGGCGGGGCCGGCGGACATCCGGTCGAGCAGCGTCGGCAGCGGGATCAGCCCCGGCTCGACGAGGTGGGTGTTGAGGGCCGCGAACGCGGTCTCCAGGCCCGTGACGCCGAACGGAGCCTCTTCGAAGGGAACGTCCTTCTCGTGGTGCGCGTGCGGAGCGTGATCTGTGGCGATCGCCGAGATCGTGCCGTCGCGCAAGGCGCAGACCAGCGCGGCGCGGTCGTCCCTGCTCCTCAGCGGCGGGTTCATCTTCACGTTCGCGTCCAGCGAACGCACCGCCTCGTCGGTCAGGACGAGGTGGTGCGGGGTCGCCTCACCGGTCGCCTGGACGCCGTCGGCACGGGCCCGGGCGAGCAGCTCGACCGACTGGCGCGCGGAGAGGTGCAGCAGGTGGATCGGCTGCTCCTCGAACCCGGCGAGCATCAGGTCGCGCCCGACCATCGCGCTCTCGGCGACGGACGGGTACCCCGCGAAGCCGAGCTCGGCGGAGACGGCGCCCTCGTGCATCTGGCCGCCGCGGGAGAGCGTCGGCTCCTCGCAGTGCACCGCGATCCGTCGCCCGGTGACGCCGTGGTACTGGAGCGCGCGGCGCATCAGCCCCGGTGCGACCACCGGACGGCCGTCGTCGGTGAACCCGGCCGCGCCCGCGTCGGCGAGCTCGGCCATCTCGGTCAGCTCTCGACCCTCCTGGCCGGCCGTGATCGCGGCGAGGAAGCCGACGGGGACCTCCGCCTCCGCGCGCGCCGTCTCGACCAGCGAGCCGAGCACGGCCGCGGAGTCGACGACCGGGTCGGTGTTCGGCATCGCCAGGATCGCGCAGAAGCCGCCCGCGGCCGCGGCCGCGGTCCCGGAGGCGATCGTCTCCTCGTCCTCCCGGCCTGGCGTGCGCAGGTGCACGTGCGGGTCGACGAAGGCGGGTGCGAGCACCAGCCCGCGTCCCTCGACGACGCGATGGGCGTCCGGTTCGACGTCGAGGCCGATCTCCGTGATCACGCCTCCGTCGACGCGAACGTCGAGCAGGGCGTCGATCCGCTCGCCGGGATCGATCACCCGTGCGCTGCGGACGACGAGATCGTCGGTGCGCCCGTTCCTCCCGAGCAGGACGCCCGGCATCACGCCACCTCCTCGGCGACCTTCTTCTCGACCTCGACCGGCCCCTGCGTGAGCAGGTCGTAGAGCACGGCCATCCGCACCACCAGCCCCGCCCGGACCTGGGTCTCGATCAGCGACTCCGGCGCGTCGGCGACCAGCGGGTCGATCTCGACACCGCGGTTCATCGGGCCCGGATGCATGATCCTCTGTCCCGGGCGGATCCGCTGCGGCGTCACCCCCCACCGCGCCGTGTACTCCCGCAGGCTCGGGACGTAGTTGGCGCCCTCGAGCATCCGCTCCCGTTGCATTCGCAGCACGTAGACGACGTCGGCGTCCGCAATCGCGCCGATGTCGGTCGACACCGAGCAGCCCATCGCCCCGATCCCGCGCGGGATCAGCGGAGGCGGCCCGACTACCGTGACGTGCGCGCCCATCAGCGCGAGCGCCTGGATGTTCGAGCGGGCGACGCGCGAGTGGAGCACGTCGCCGACGATCGCCACGTGCAGGCCCTCGATCGGGCCGACGTTCTGCCTGATCGTGTACAGGTCGAGGAGCGCCTGGGTCGGGTGCTGGTGCGTGCCGTCCCCGGCGTTGACGACGTGCGCGCGGGTCACCTGTGCGACGAGGTTCGGCGCGCCGATCTGGGCGTGGCGGATCACGATCACGTCGGGGTCGTACGCGTCGAGCGTCAGGACTGTGTCCTTCAGCGACTCGCCCTTGTCGACGGACGAGCCGGCGCCCTTGATCGACATCACGTCCGCGGACAGCCGCTTGGCCGCGAGCTCGAAGCTCGAGGAGGTCCGGGTGGACGATTCGAAGAACATGTTCACGACGAGCCGTCCCCGCAGGGTCGGCAGCTTCTTCATCTCCCGGTCGAGCGAGTGCTCGAGGCTGCGGGCGGTGGCGAGCAGCCGGTCGACGTCCTCCCGGGTCAGGTCGCCGATCGAGATCAGATGCCGCCGGGGCGGTGGCGTGGCGGGTGGAAGCAGCTCGTCCCGCACGAGATGGATCATGTCGCCTCCTCGGAGACCAGCAGGACGCGGTCGACCTCGTCGACCTCGACGAGCTCGACCTGGACGCGCTCGCCGCGCGCAGTGGGCAGGTTCTTGCCGACGTAGTCCGGGCGGATCGGCAGCTCGCGGTGGCCGCGGTCGGCGACGACGGCCAGCTGGACGCGGTCCGGGCGCCCGTAGTCGAACAGCGCCTCGATCGCAGCCCGGATCGTTCGACCGGTGTAGAGGACGTCGTCGACGAGGATGCACGTGCGGCCCTCGAGCGGGAAGTCCAGGCGGGTCGCGCGCACGAGCGGCTGCGGGTGCAGCGGTGCCTCCCGACCTCGAACCTGGACGTCGTCGCGGTAGAAGGTGATGTCGACGGTGCCGAGCTCGACCTCGACGCCGCTGAACTCCTCGATCAGCCGGCGGAGTCGCTGGGCGAGCGGGACGCCGCGGGTGTGGATGCCGACGAGCGCGACCGACGCGAGGTCGGGGTTGGCTTCGACGATCTCGTGGGCGATGCGCGCGAGCGTTCGCGAGAGCGCGTCCGCGTCGAGCAGGACTCGCGCGGGCGCCACGTCGACGCCGGTCAACGCGCGGGTACGTTCGAGAGGGCGGGGCGGTCGTGCTTCTCCATCTCACACTCCTTTCCGGCCTCACCGGACCGGGTTAAAGGAACGACGCGACTGCAGACTATCCGGTCCCGCAGACGTCATCGGAGACGTGCGCAGCGTGCTCGTCACCTGCCTGGCGGGCCTCGCGCTCGCCGCACCGGCGGCGCTCGCCGGCTCTGCCTCTCACCCGCGCCAGCTCGGCCCGTTCGGTCGCGGCGCGGACGTCTACTGGGTCTGGCGGGCACAGGGCAAGCCGCGCGCGGTCGTCGTCTTCCTGCACGGGCTCGACCGCAGCGAGCTCAATCCGGCGAACCACCTCCCCTGGATCGAGCACCTCGCCCGCCGGGGCGACGACGTCATCTACCCGATGTACGAGGTCCAGCCCGGGGCTCGCGGGGCGCTCAGGCACGTGCTCGCGGCCGTCGACGCGGCGCTCAGGCGGCTCGGGCGGCCCCAGCTGCCCGTCGTGGTCGTCGGCTACTCGCGGGGCGGCAGGCTCGCCGTCGAGCTCGCCGCGATCTCGCCGGTGTTCCGGGTCGTGCCCGCGGCCGTGATGAGCATCTTTCCGAGCCAGCTCAACCCGGTCGCCGAGGAAGTGATCGACCTCCGCACGCTCGAGCCCTCGACCAGGATCATGCTCGTCGTCGGCGAGGAGGACTCGCGTGAGGGCGCCCGCGACCTGCTTACGCGCCTGCGGGACGCCGGGTTTCCGGCCCGCAAGGTCCAGCCCGTCCTGATCCACAGCCGGGGGTCGTTCCACGCCGACCACTTCTCCGCCCTGCAGACGGGGCCGGAGGTGCGGCGCCAGCTCTGGGCGCCGCTCGACCGTCTGGTCGCCTCGAGCGAACGCTAGCTAGATGGTGGCGAGAGGCAGCCCGGCCGCCAGCCACCCCTCGACTCCGTCGATCACGTCCGTCGCGCTCTCGAAGCCGAGCTCTTGCAGCTGGGCTGCCGCGAGGCTCGACGAGTAGCCGTGGCGGCAGATGAGGATCACCTGCGTCTCGCGCGGCAGCTCGTCGAGCCGCCACAGGACCACCGCCAGGGGAGCGTGGACGGCACCGGGGATCACGCCGCCCTGCTCGCGCTGCTCGTCCGGCGAGCGGGTGTCGACGAGCATGGCCCCTTCCCGCCAGGCGGCGAACGCCTGCTCGGCCGTCAGCCGCTCGAGGCCCCCTGCGGGCCTCCGCGAGCAGGGAGTCGACGCTTCTCGGAGCCGCCACGGAGCCCACGCTACCCTCACCCGATGGACGACGGCGACCTCAGGCTGCGCAACGTCACCTACGCGCTTCTCGTCGACCTGGGGCGGGCGCCGACGGCGGGCGAGGCGGCATTCGCGCTCGGCGTGGACGAGGCCGCGGTCCTCGCCGGCTGGCGCCGGCTCCACGACCAGCACGCGCTCGTCCTGGACGCGGCCCGGGCGGAGATCCTGATGGCGAACCCGTTCTCGGCCGTCCCGACGGCCTATCGTGTCCAGGCGCAGGGCCGGTGGTGGTACGGAAACTGCGCGTGGGACGCGTTCGGGATCTGCGCTGCGCTCGAAGTCGACGGCAGGATCGAGGCGGCGTGCCCGGACTGCGGCGAGGCGATCTCGGTCGAGGTGCGCAGCCGGGCGCCGAGCGACGAGAGCCTTGTGTTTCACTGTCTGGTGCCGGCGGCGGGCTGGTGGGACGACATCGTCTTCACCTGAAGCACGATGAACCTCTTCCGGTCGGAGGAGCATGCGAGGCGCTGGGCGGCCGGACGGGGCGGCGGCGCGACGATGCCGGTGCGGAAGCTCTGCGAGCTCGCGCACGACTGGTGGGGCGACCGTCTCGCGCCGGAATGGCGTCCGCACACACGGGAGCAGAATCAGCGCATCCTCGACGGGCTCGGGCTGTCCGGGCCGTTCTGGCAGCTGCCCTGAGGGTGCTGCGACTCCGGCTACGCGTCGGAGACGATCTCGTCCGGGTCGGTCATCGCCTCGATCGCGTGCTGCGCCGCTTCGAGGTGCGACTCGGGAACGAGCACCTTCTGGGGTGCGTCCTCCGTCGACTGCGGATGGTGCTCGACCGCGGTCTCCAGCTCGGAGCTGATCCCGGCCGCCTCGAGGATCGCCTGGATCTCCTCCGCCTCGGTCACGTCCTCCGCGAGCGCAACCTGCACCAGCCTGGTCATCTCACGGTCTCCTCGGCCACCGGTACCGACTCCTCCGTCTGAGCGGGATCTCCCCGGCGCGGAAGCGCGCCGCCCTTCACCAGCAGCGGCCCGCCTCGCTCCTGGAAGCGAACGTCGATGATATCGAAGTCCCTCGGCACGACCGTCGCCGGGAAGACGGCCCTCGCCTCCCGGGCCGCCTCGGGCCCGAAGTAGCGGTTGGAGAGATGGGTGAGCACGAGCATGCCGACCTCGGCCGTCCGCGCGACCTCGGCCGCCTCGCGCGCAGTCGAGTGCGCCGTCTCCCGTGCACGCTCGCGCTCGTCCTCGAGGAACGTCGCCTCGTGGACGAGCACGTCGGCGCCCCGGGCGGCCTCGGCGACGGTCGAGGAAGGTGCCGTGTCGCCGGCGAGCACGACCGTCCGGCCCGGCCGCCGCTCGCCGAGCACCTGGTCGGGGGTGACCACGCGGCCGTCGGCGAGCGTGACCGGCTCGCCGCGCTGGAGGGCACCCCGCTCCGGGCCGGACGGCACTCCGAGGGCATCGGCGGTCTCGACGTCGAAGCGGCCGGGCCGGTCGTCCTCCTCGAGCGCATAGCCGATCGACGACACGCCGTGGGCGACCTGAAAGGCGACGATCCGGTGGTCGCCGCGCTCGAGATCGTCCCCGGGCCGAAGCTCGACGAGCTCGTACTCGTAGGTGAGCCGGCCGAAGATCCGGCGCAGGGATCCGAACAGCTCCTTGAGGCCCCGCGGCCCGTAGATCGTGATCGGGACGTCGCGGCCGCGGAGGGCGAACGTCTTCAGCATCCCGGGCAGGCCGAGGTAGTGGTCGGCGTGGTAGTGGGTGAGGAACACCTCGCGAAGGTCGAGGAGGCCGACCGACGAGCGCAGCATCTGGCGCTGCGTCCCCTCGGCGCAGTCGAAGAGCAGCTTGTCCCCGCCGCGGCGGATCAGCAGCGCGGTCGGCGAGCGGTCGGCGGTGGGCATCGAGCCGGAGGTGCCGAAGAAGACGATGTCGAGATCCATCGCGGTCTGCCGGCAAGTCTAGGCGGCTACGGCAGCAGGAGCTTCTCGCCGGGCCGGACGAGCGTGCCGGCCAGGTGGTTGCGGTCCTGCAGCTTCCAGACCCCTTCGCGCGGGTCGCCCCGGTAACGGGCGGCGGCGATCGTCCAGAGGGTGTCGCCGGCGCGAACGACGTACACCTGCTCCGGGCCGGCGCTGTTCGAGCTCCGTGCGCCCCAGGCGACCGCGAGAGTCAGGAGCGCGACGACGACCACAACCCGAGCGAACATATGTTCGACATCATACCGAACACGTGTTCGCTGTCAAGGGAGGCGCCCCAGCACGGCGTCGAGCAGCTTTCCGGCCCCGAAGCGCACCGGGTCGGCGGCCGGAAGGCCCGTCTCCGCCTCCGCCTGCTCGACCGCGGAGCGAGCCTCGTCGTCGTCCAGGCCCCGGGTGTTCAGCGCGATCGCGGCGACCGGCGCCTTCCTGACGGGCAGCGCGACCGCCTCGTGGAGGGCGATCAGCTCGGAAAGAGGGGTCAGCGGGTGACCGGGATAGCCCTCGATCTCGGTCGAGCAGGCGAGGTGGCAGAGCACGAACGCGTGCGGAGCCGAGCCGTGGATCAGGCCGAGCGTCACCCCCGAGTACGCCGGGTGCAGGAGCGCGCCCTGACCTTCCACCCAGAGCAACCCGCCGCCGCGCCTCGCACCCTCGACGACGAGCCGTTCGGCCGCTCCGGCGACGAAGTCGGAGACGACGGCGTCGACGGAGATCCCCCACCCGGCGATCGCGATCCCGGTCTGACCGGTGGGCACGAAGACCGACTCGAGGCCTCGCCGCTGCGCCTCCAGGTCGAGCTCCAGGGCGACGGTCATCTTGCCGACCGCGCAGTCCGAGCCGACCGTGAGGACGATCCGCGCGGGCACCTGGAGATTCTCGCCGGTCGGCACGTTCAGGCCCGCCGGGGGCTTCCGCAGGTCGTGCAGCTCGACGCGGTGCAGCCTCGCGAGCTCGACCAGCTCCGGATCGTCGGTGACGTACTCGTGCAGGCCGTTCTCGAGGTCGAGTCCCACGGCGATGCAGCTCTTCAGGAGCTCGCGCCAGGCCGGCGGGAAGCGTCCGCCCGGGGTGGCGACGCCGACGAGCGCGGTCGTCGGATCGAAGCACAGCGCGTCGTCGACCGTGCCGACGATCGGGAGTCCCTCGTAGGTCTCCCCCGTCCGCTCCGAGTCGAGCACGGCGACCACCGGGTCGGCGCCGTAGCGGATGACGCCTCGCGCCGTCTTGCCGTAGTGCGGGTCGCCCGACCGGCCTTCAGCGAGGACTAGGTACCGCTTGGCGGACACCAAGCCCGGGCTCCTCCGAGGGCGTCTGCACGCCGTCGATCAGCTCGACACCCGACCAGGGGTCGTGCGCGATCAGCAGGTTGCCGTCGAGGTCGACGTGGTCGCACAGGCTCGCCATCGCTGCGCCGGCGGCGATCCCGAGCCCCGACTCGACCATGCAGCCGAGCATCACGCCGAGGCCGAGCGCCCGCGCCGCATGCGCCATCCGCACGGCCTCGCGGAGCCCACCCGACTTGGCGAGCTTGATGTTGATTCCGTGCGCGATCGCGGCGCACCCGGCGACGTCTGCCAGCGTGTGGCAGTCCTCGTCGACGTAGATCGGGATCGGCGCGGCCTTCTTCAGCGCGGCGCCGCCCGGATCGCCGGCCGGCAGCGGTTGCTCGCAGTACTCGACGCCGAGCTCGGCGAGCTGCGGCAGCGTCTCGAGCGCCTCGTCGAGCGTCCAGTACTCGTTGACGTCGACCTGCAGCGGGACGTCGGTCACCGTCCGCACCGCCCGGACGCGCTCGACGTCGTGCCCGTCGCCCCCGCCGAGCTTCAGCTTCAGGCGCCGGAACCGCCCGCTCGCATTCGCCTGCTCCGCCTTGCGGGCGGTCTCGTCCGGGTCGGCCAGCGCCAGCGTCCAGGACGTCGGCGGACCGCGCCGTTCCAGCCCGAGGAGCCGCCAGACGGGCTCGCCCAGCAGCTTGCCGCAGAGGTCGTGCAGGGCCGCGTCGATCGCCGCCCGGGCCGCAAACTGCCGGGCCGGGAGACGGTGCAGCAGCTCTTCGAGCGCGAACGGGTCGTCGCCGAGCTCACCGGCGACGCCCTCGGCGTATGCGAGCGCGGACCCGGCCGACTCGTCGTAGCGGTCGATCGGCGCCGCCTCGCCGAAGCCGGGGACGCCCTCGTGCTGGATCTCGACCTCGACAACCTCGGCAGTGTCCTGGGATCCGCGCGCGATCGTGAACGTCTCCGCGAGCTCCAGGGACACGATCCGGGCCCTCAAGTCCACGCCGGTACACTACGCACCGCTCACCCGCGCCTGTAGCTCAGGGGATAGAGCGCGCGCCTCCGGAGCGCGAGGTCGCAGGTTCGATTCCTGCCAGGCGCATCGGCTCGATGAAAGGGAATCGCCAGGCGGGTAGAATCAGAGAGCCATGCGGACGGACGACCCCCTCAGTACCTATGCCGAGCCTGCCCCGCATCAAGCGGACGCGCCCGCGCGCCGCTGCCGAGGTCGCCGCCCCGCGCGGGCCGCGGCTCGCTGAGCTCGAGTTCGCCGGCCTGACCTGGGCGCATCTCGACGCGCCCACGCCCGAGGAGGCGGCGGAGCTCGCCGAGCGCTTCGGCTGGCACCCGCTCGACGTCGAGGACGTCCTCTCCAAGCGCCAGCGGCCCAAGTTGGACGAGTACCCCGAGTACCTCTTCGCCGTCCTCCACTTTCCCGATCTACGACAAGTCGATCCAGCGGCTGAACGCGGCGGAGCTCGATTCGTTCATCGGCGACGGCTACCTCGTGACGCTGCCCACGGTCGAGCTGCTCCCTGTGACGCGGCTGTTCCTTCGATGCGAGGAGGACGCGGAGCTTCGCAAGAGCCTCTTCTCGAAGGGTTCCGGCTACCTGCTCTACCACGTCCTCGACGATCTCTTCGACTACTGCTTCCCGATCCTCGACAAGATCGGCCACAAGCTCGACAGGGTCGAGGACGACGTGTTCGAGGGGCGTTCCGAGGAGGTCGTCCGCGACATCTCCAACGTGAAGCAGGAGATCATCTCCTACCGCAAGATCATCAAGCCGGAGCGCTCGACTCTCCGCGTCCTCGAGCGCTACACGGAGCGCTACCTCCCGGAAGAGCTGACCGATGTCTACTTCAACGACCTCGTCGACGCGGCCGAGCGCATCTGGGACCTCCTCGACAACTACAAGGAGGTCGTCGAGGCGATCGAGCAGACCAACGAGCAGGTGCTCTCGCACCGCTTCAACGACGTCCTCCGAATCCTGACGGTGTTCAGCATCGTCTTCCTGCCCGCAACGCTGATCGCGTCGCTCTGGGGCATGAACGTGGGCTTCCCGGTTGAGGCAATCCTGGGCCACCGCGAGCACGCCATCGTCTTCTGGTACCGCTCATCGCCGCATCGATCGCCGCTCGTTGCACGGGGACGGCCGGTTCGCCCGTGAGCCCCCTTCCGCCGCAAGCGCTGGCTCCAAAGACGTGTGCCGCGAACATCATGAGCACGGCCGCGGGGTGAAATCGCCAGCCGAAACGGTCAGCGGTCTGGTAGAAGCGACCCGATGACGAGGCCTCTGTGGGCGCCCTGGCGCCTCGAGTACATCCAGCAGGCGGACGAGCTCGAGGGTTGTGTCTTCTGCCTCGCGGCGGCGGGCGCCGACGAGGAGACGCTCGTCGTTCACCGCGGCACACGCGCGTTCGCGCTCCTGAACAAGTTCCCGTACTCGTCCGGGCACCTGCTGGTCGCGCCGTTCCGGCATGTCGGCGAGTTCGGCGGGCTTTCCGACGACGAGGCGCTCGAGGTGCACCGGCTGGCAGCAGGAGGCATGGCGGCGCTGGCCGAGACCTACGCGCCGCAGGGCCACAACGTCGGCTGGAACCTGGGCCGGATCGCCGGCGCGGGCGTGGTCGACCACGTCCACCTGCACGTCGTCCCCCGCTGGGCCGGAGACACCAACTTCATGCCGGTGCTCGCGGACGTCAAGGTGCTGCCGGAGCACCTGAGCGCGACGCGCGCGAAGCTCGCCGCTGCGTGGCCTAGCTGATCAGCGCCTCGGCGACCTCGCGAATCCGTTCGATATGCGAGTCCGGGCCGGCGAGCCCCCGCGCATCGTCGCCACCGAGAGGTGCGTGGCGCCGAGAGCCCGCCACTCGTCGGCCTCGCGTCGCCAGTCGTCCGGCGTGCCGCCGGCCACGTTCAGACGCCATTCGACCCCGATTTGGGCTGGATCGCGCCCGGCCTCCTCCGCCCAGCCTCGGAACCGCTCCATCGTCTCCGGCCAGCCCCCGTCGAGAGGCCGCTGCGGGAAGTAGCCGTCGGCGATCCTCGCCGCCCGCCTGATCGCCGCCTCGGCCGAGCCGCCGATCCAGACCGGGATCGGCCGCTGCATCGGCAACGGGTTGATCCCGGCGGCGGGCACGGTGTGGTAGCGCCCCTCGAAGGTGACAACGGGCTCGGTCCAGAGCCGGCGCAGCAGCTCGATCTGCTCCTCGTGCGCGCCGGCCGCGGTTGCCGAACTCCTCGCCGAGCGCCTCGAACTCGACGAAGTTCCATCCCAGCCCGACGCCGAGCCGGAGCCGGCCCCCGGTGAGGATGTCGATCTCCGCCGCCTGCTTGGCGACCAGCGCCGTCTGACGCTGCGGCAGGACGAGCACCCCCGTGACGAGCTCCAGGCCGGGCGCGACCGCCGCCAGGTAGCCGAACAGGACGAAGATCTCGTGAAACTGGTTCTCGGCGGTGTACGGCCCCGGCCAGTCCGGGCGCCCGCTCACGTCCGCACCGAGCACGTGGTCGTAGGCGAGCAGATGGCGGTAGCCGAGCTCCTCCGCCGCCTGCGCGAACGCACGGAGACCGCCGGGATCGGCTCCGATCTCGGTTTGCGGGAAGACGACGCCGACCTGCACGTCCGCATGATCCATCATTCGGCCGGGGCCGCGCCACCGCTTTCACCCCGGGCCAGGCGCCGGCTCCTCTGGCTGGCGGCGCTCGCGGCCGCCGGAGGGGCGATCGCCCTGGTCTTCGTGCTCCTGCCCGAGACGAAGGGCGGCTTCGACACGCCCCGCTCCGGCGGAGCGGTCCAGGTCGTCCGCCCGCAGCGCCAGGTGCCGCTGTCGACCCTCGACCGACGGAAGATCGACGCGCTGCTCGATCGGTTCGTCCCGGCGGCGGTCGACCGGCGGGATCCGGCCGCCGCCTACGACCTCACCACGGCCACGCTGCATTCGGTCGCACCGCGCCGGCAGTGGCGCAGCGGCAACATTCCGATCGCGCCCTTCGACGCGGGCGGTCACGACGACGGCCGTGCCAAAGGAGCAGCAGCCGCGGCCGGCTGGGCGCGATCTGGTTCCTCGTCCCGCTCGGGCTGCTCTCGCTCGTCGTGATCGTTCCACTTGGTCGTCTTCGGCAAGGGCTGGCTCGACGACCGGCGGGTTGCGCGCCGCTATCGAGCGGAGCTGTCGCGGGAGCTGCCGCCGCTGCCGAGACCCTCGCACCACGAGCCCACGGCCGGGGAGCGAGGCGCGCCGCCGTCCCCGCGCTAGATCGAGCCGGAGAAGGTGTCGCAGGCCGCCGGCTTGCCCTGCTCGTAGCCGCGCGAGAACCAGCGGCGGCGCTGCTCGGAGGAGCCGTGCGTCCAGGTTTCCGGGTTCACCTGCCCCCGGGTCTGCTCCTGGATCCGGTCGTCGCCGATCGCCGACGCAGCGTCGAGCCCGGAGTTGATGTCGGCCTGGGTGAGGTCCTCGATCAGGCCCGTCTCGACGGCGTGAGCGGCCCAGACGCCCGCATAGCAGTCCGCCTGCAGCTCGCTCCGCACCGCCTTGCTCTCCGGACCCTGACGGTCGCTGCCGATCTGCTCGAGCACGCCGAGCTGGTCCTGGACGTGGTGGCCGTACTCGTGTGCGATCACGTACGCCTGGGTGAACGGCGCCGCTCCGACACCGAACCGGGATTCCAGCTCGTCGAAGAAGCCGAGGTCGATGTAGACCAGCTTGTCACTCGGGCAGTAGAACGGGCCGACCTGTGAGCTCGCGACGCCGCAGCCGGTCTGCACCTGATCGGTGAAGAACACCGTGTCGACGTACGCGTACTGTTTGTCGCTGCGCTGGAATACGCCGTCCCAGAACCTCTGGACGCTGTTGACGACCGCGACGATCCTGCAGTCCTGCCGCTGGTTCGCGTCCTCGCCCGTGCGGCAGGCCTGCGAGACCTCACCCGGGGTGTCGCCTTGACCGACGGTCTGGTTGTCGAGCGGCCCGAGCTGCCCGAGGCCGCCGCCGCCCGAAAGCAGCGCGACGAGCAGGTAGATCACGAGCCCGGCAAGGCCGAGGCCGCCCCCGCCGAGGGCGAGCCCGCCACCCATCCGGCGACCGCGAACGTCCGTCACCTGTCCCGTGTCGAGAGTCGCCCCTCGCCGAAAGCGCATCCCTACCTCCGTTGGCGGGGCTTATGCGTAGCGGACGACGGGGCTCGAACCCGCGACCCTCAGCTTGGGAAGCCCGGGCCGCCCCGTCGTGTTTCGGCTCAGCCTAGCCGCTTCGCCACCGTAGATGAGTGGTGCGCGCCAGTGTGTGCGCCAGTCCGGCGGGCTAGGTACGCGTCGAGGACGCCTGCGGCTTCCTGCTCGTGCCCGTCGAGGAGATGCCGGTAGCGGTCGGTCATGTACGCGGACGAGTGTCCGACGTAGTCGCCGATCCGCTCCAGCGGGAGGCCGGCGTCGTGCATCAGCGAGACGAACGTGTGCCTGCACTCGTGCAGGCCGATCGGCTCGACCTCGACCGGCAGCGGCCTGCCGGTCAGGAACGCGCCGACCGCGGCCGCCGCCCACGCACCGAGGGCACGCTTGCGGACGTGCGTCGGCGTGAACGGCTCCGCGCCCGTCCGGCCGAACACGAGCTCCGACCCGCGGCGGCCGGTTCGCGCCTTGTGCTCTAGGAGGAGCAGGCGGAGCGCCGCCACGACCGGCACCCGCCGCGTCCCCTTCCGCGACTTCGGCTCGATCTCACCCTCGACCTCGTCCCACCCGCGGCGGACGTGGATCACGCTCACCGCGTCGTCGACGTCCTCCCACCGAAGAGCCCGCAACTCGCCGCGGCGGAGGCCCGCATAGATCGCAGTCGCCCACAACGCCCGGTCGGCCTCCGGCAGCAGGCCGAGCAGGACTTCGGCCTCTTCCGCGGTCGCAACCCGATCCCGCGTCCCCGCCGCCGCCGGCAGCTCGAGGTTCGCGGTCGGGTTCACCGTAAGCGCGTCGTTTCGGATCGCCCGCCGGCAGACCGCGCGGAGCGGCATCACGACGCCGCGGACTCGCGACCCTGAGAGCCCCGACCCAACGAGGCTGTCGACGAGCCGTTGCACGTCGCGGCGGTGCAGATTCGACAGCCGCACGATCCCGAGCGTCGGGAGGACGTGCCGGTCGAGGTCGGCCTCGTAGGCGCGGAGCACGGCCGGCTTGTACCGGGAGCCGTCCGGCTTGAGGATCTCCCCCGCCTTCGCCTGCGCGAGCCACTCCCGGCAGGCCTCATCGACCGTGACGCGAGTCGGCACGGTCAGCGTGCCCCGGTGGAGCGCGCTGAGCGCGTCGGCCCGCCACCCCTTGGCCGCCGCGAGAGCACCCTTCCCGCGGAACGTCCGCCGGATCTTCTTGCCCTCGCGCGGGCTGTAGACCCACGCCTCAAACGACGGGTCGCACGGCCTCCGGCACTCACCGCCGGAGCGGGACGGGCATGACCGCGCGTGCCGCTCGACGACGCCCGGCGTCGGTTTCATCGCTCCCCCCTCCTCTGCCAGTGCTCGCCGCCGGGTGCGTAGCCGTGAGCGACGAGGAAGCCCGGGACGTTCTCATACTGCTCGACGATCACGCGGCTCTCGGCGACCTTGTCGTGGCCCGGTGCGAAGAACGACCCGACCGGCGTTGTGGCGCCGCAGCCGCACCAGCACTCCCCGGTGGGAAGCACTCTCGGCTTACTCCCTGCCTCCATCCTTGGCTCCTTTCCTTGGCTTGCATTCAAGGATACCACGCTTGCCCCACGTCTCACTCCTTGCATCGCACAATGCAGGCTGTGGGAAGCCTCGCCGCAGGCGCAATCGGCAGCCTCGTCACCATCGTCGTCGCGTTCGCCGCACGACTCAGCACGGTTCCACGTGAGGTTGCCCGGCACGATCGCTTGGTCGCTGAGCGCGACGACGACCTCGAACTCTGGGTTGCCGACCAACACGTCCGGCTCCGGCGCGAACTCGATCACGAGCGGCGCGAGCTGGCCGCCCGCAACGCGCTCAACAGCGGCGAGTACGCGTACCGTCTCGGGCTCGTCAAGGAGCGCTCGCTCCACAGCTACCGCGACCAGGAACAGCTCGCCAGGCGCGACGTCGCCGCGATCTACGACCGAGAGGGCTGGCTTCACGGAGCATGGAGAGCGATTCGAGGTCGGCCACGCCACACGCTCGACACACCGGCGAAGGTCACGCCGATCCTCGACGTCTGGCGAACACCGCCGAGTAGGCCGGGATCCGCGCCCACTTCGGAGGCCCCGCTCCTCAACGACCCGACCGCTCGGAGCGTCGAAGCGATCCTCAGAGACCTGGCCGCGTCGACCGCCGCCTTCCAGTAGCCCAACTGGCGCGCGGCTGGCGCGCACCCCCTCGGGTGCAGGGCTTTCCGGCCGGCTCTTAGCTGCCGACACCAAGACTCGACGGCTCATCGCTCCGCGAGCGTGAGCGCGGCTTCCCTCTCGGCCCACTTCTCGAGCTCGCGCACTGGTACGAGCACAAGTCGGCCTCGTCGGATGAGACGGAGCTCGGGCTTCACGTACTTATCGAACGCGTCCCTGCTCAGACCGAGCGCAGCCGCCGCCTCCTCGATGCGGACAGCTATCCGCGGCACAGCTGAGGCGGATCGACGAACGGGCAAACCGCCGTCGTCGGCGAGCGTGAGCAGCCTGTCCGTCAGGTCGCACCCCTCCGTCGCGCGGCGACCGTGAGCGATGCCTCGAGCGCGGCCGGGCTCGGCCGCACGACGAGCTCCACGGCCGGCGCGAAACGGGCGACGGCAAGCGCGCTCACGCAACCCCCGCCGCGGCGATCAGCTTGTGCTGCTCGTACCGCTCCGAGGCCTCGGCGGGGGTGATGTGCCCCGCGTCGACGGCAGCGAGCAGGAACTCGTCGAAAGAGTCGTCGCCAGGCAGCGGAACCCCAGGGGAGGGGGGCTCCTCTGACCCCCCTGGTACGCCTGCAACACTGCAACACTCCTCAAGCTCGGCCCTCGTGGGGAGCACCCGTACGTCGTCGGGGATCGAATCGGCGAGCGTGAGCCGCGCCGGGAGGCCCTTCCTGGTCTCCTCGTTCTTCAGGTAGCCGCGGCGTCGTGCAATGTTCCACCGCCGTGACGCGGCCGATTTGTCGATGCCGAGCTTGGCCGCGAGTCGGGCGAGCGAGACGCCTCCCTCGGGTGTTGCACCGTTGAGCCGGGCGACAGCCTCGACGGTCTCGCGGACGGTCTTGGGGACGGTCGCCTCGACACCTTCGGCGAGCAGACCGGCGACGAGCTCGCGCACCGCCTGGTAGTCGTCGAGGGTGGCGACGATGCGGCCGTCCGTGTCCTGCTCGCGGGTCGCCCGGTGGATCAGCGCGTGCGCACGGATCAGAGCGAGCAGCGCGCCGACGTCGCGCCGGAGCCGAACCGCCACCGGCGAGACGAGCTCCGCCAGCGGGCGCGCGTAGGGGATCGCCACCCGCTGCTCGCCCCCCGCGAGCCAAACTTGGAACTCCCGCCACACATTGAGGTCGGGCGGCCTCTGTTCCTCAGCGAGCGCGAGCAGCACCGCCCGCGTCTGCTCGCTCGTGTCCTTCACGGTCAGGGACAAGAGCCTGGTCTCATTCTCCGGGTGCAGCGAGACGGCGGTGGTCGTGACGATGAGTCCGGTCGGCCCCTCCCGCTCGATCAGCCGCGGCTCGAGCCCGTTCGGCCCCTTCTCGACCGTCTCGTAGCGCAGCCGGCCCTCGGACAAGAGCGAGCGGATCAGGTAAGAGGCGAAGTCCGAGTCGAGCCCGGCGGCCTCGTAGAGAACGAGGAAGCGATGCCGGAGCGGCTCGCTGCTGTAGGCGAGCGCGCGCTCGCTCATCGCCGTCAGCGAGTAGTAGGTCTCCGTGGGAAAGAACTCGCAGACGCGCTCGACCACGTAGGACTTGCCGCCCGCGCTCGGTCCCTTCACCGCGACAGAGACCGGCCGCTCGAGCAGCCGGCTCGTCAGCGCCAGGTAGAGCAGCTTCCCGTTTCGGGTCTCGCCGACGACGCCGGCGCGGACGAAGTCGCTGGCGAACCGGTCGAGGATGCTCTGCTCGCGGGCGAGCGGTGCTGCCTGCTGCCAGGCGGTGCGCGTGCGAATCTCGACAGCGACGCGCTCCTGCTCGGCCCAGGCGACTGCGGCCTGGAGTGCCGCCTCCAGCCGCTCGCCGAATCGTTCCCGGTCGGCTAGGTACAACTCGGAGACGTCCTTCGCCTGTTCCAGGCGGACGAGCCGCACGCGCTCCCGGATCGCTGACCCGGCGAGCCAGCGGAGCACCGCCTCCCCTCCCCGGTCAGGCTCGACGACGACGTAGACCGCGGCGATGCCGTCCAGGTGCGGGGCGTCGCGCTCCTCGTTCCAGTTTCCGGCGCCGGGCAGGCCGAGCGCCGGGAAGCCATGCAGCCAGCAGGTCTGCGCGTCGGACTCGCCCTCGACGACGAGCAAGTAGCCGGCCTCGCGCGCGTGCTCGAGACGGTTCAACCCGTACAGGTGCAGCCTTGAGCCCGCTTTCGACTTCACCTTCACGTCACCGCCGAGCGCCACCCGGAAGCGGACGGTTATCTCGTTGCCGCTTACGTCCAGGTACGGCATCCGCACGGCTGGGCGCTTCATGTAGGTGAAATCCGTGAGGCCGAGCGTCAGCAGGAAGTCCTGCGGAAGCCCCTTCGCGTCGGCGTAGTCGGCGAGGGTGCAGCCGGGCAGGTGTTGCGCCGTTGCAGGTGTACGGCGGGGGTAAGGCCCCCTCCCCTCCCCCTCGGGAAACAGATCGCCCATCTCGAGGCCGAGCGCACCGACAACCGCCTCAACAGTGCAGCCGGCATGGCAGTAGACGAGCACCCGGCCGTCGTCGCCCTCGCCGACGCTCAGGCTCCCGTGACGGTCCGCGTGCGCGGGACAACGCGCCTGCCAGCCGGACCCCGATCGCTTCACCCGCTCCAACTGCTCGAGGATGCGGTCGACCGGCATCACGGCGCCTCCCCCCTGATGATGCCGCCGAGCTCGGCTTCGAGATCGGCCAGGATCGCGGCTGCCTCCTCGTACTCGCCGAGGGCCTGCTCCTCGCGCGCCGCGACGATCCGCGAGAGCAGTTCGCAAAGCTCGCCAGCCGCCGGGCTGCCTGTCATTCGGCTTCCTGCTCGTCGTCGTCCTCGGCGTCGGCGAGTTCCCAGGCGCGCCGCCACAGCTCGTCCAGTGCTGGATGCTCGGAGAGCCAGGCGGACAGCCGCCGGTTTTCAGCCTTGCTGAGCGCCGTCGAAAACACGCTCGGCCGCGGGTCGCCGACCCGGATCGCGATATGGACTGCGGGCTCCGTTACCACGGACCCGAGCGTGGCAGGTGGTCTCTAGAGTGACAGTAGCCGGGTTACGGGCTTCGCACCGCGCGCAGGTCGCGCCAGGCGGTCGCCTCGGAGATGCGGAAGCGGTCCGCGTGCTCGGCGACGAGTTCGCTCACCGGCCGCGAGCCGGCCAGCACGAGTAACCCTGCGAGTTCGGCGCGTCTGGCCGCCGACTTCCGTCCCACGCTGCCAGGTCGTCGTCCCCTACTTGCGGGCGGAGGCGGCCGGTCCTCGAAGCGCGCTTCCTCGATCGCCATCAGCCGCCGCCGCCATTGGACACGCCGTCGAGACTCGTAGGAGTACGGCGGCGGTCTTTCCCAGCGCGAGGGCGGGTGCCCGCAGTAGGGGCAGCGCTCTTGGTCCAGCCCGAACCGCCCCAGCCACTTGTGGTCGCCGCTCGGACACTCGTATCCCCACTCCTCGCCGGGCCTAGGGAGGGCTTCGACCAGCCGGCGGCGCTGACGCTGCTGCCTCGCCTCCTCCGGCGTGCAGCCGGCGTACTCGGCGATCAGCTCGAAGAACGTCATCGTCCGGCCGCGGAAAATACGCAGCTCGTTCTCCGGGTCGGGCGCGAGCGCGTCCGCGAGCGCCGCCAGCCTGCCGGATGGATCGCGCGGCGCAACCGTGTGGAGCAGCTGCTCGGCGCCCGGGGCAGCGAGCAGCGGCTCCAACACGCCATCCCCGGGGACGAGTGCGACGTCGCGCAGGTGGCGGACACGCTGCCAAAGGAGCGCAGCCAGCCACGGATGCGACGGTTCGAGCTCGCCGGATGCGAGCAGGTCGGCTGCGTGGGCGACCGCATCTGCGAATCCGCTTCCGCTGCCGAGCCGGGTTGCCGCCGCCTCCGCTTCGCGGTCGGTTGTCGGGAACGCTGCTACAGCGGAGCCATCATGGAGCGACCGGACGCGCGCCGGCGCTTGTGCGATGCTGGGCCGTGAGGCCCGCTCCATGTCAGCGGGTCTCGTCATTTTCACCGGAGTCTAGGCGGCGCGGGCGACGGATCGTCCGCCCACCTCGGGGGGCCCGCGGCCGATACTAGGTGGACTCAGCATCCCGTTCGCCTGTAGAGGAGGGCCACTCCCATGCGTTTCGGTCTCGTCAGCTTGGGCGTCGCATTTATCGGCGCGCTTGGGCTTCCGGTACTCGCCGATTCTTCACCGAGCGTCACCCCGGAACCAAAGGTCGCACAGCTTCAACGACGCGTTAGCCTGCTCGAGAAGAACCTCGCTGGGCTTAGACGCATCGCTCTCGCCAACGCCAACGAAAGTCTCAGGCTCGAGGCTCGCGTTGCAAACCTGGAGAATCAACCTGCGCCGCAGTCACGCATCACCCTGAGCCCGTTAGCGTCCACACTGGTCCTATCGCAGTCGTCGTCGACTGTGACGGCGCTGTGCGCGTCCGGGAAACCAGTTAGCGGCGGCTTCTTCTCTCTCTACCCCATCGAGCTCAAGGCGTCGGTGCGAACACCGAGCGGCTGGCAAGTGACGGCCTTCAACCCATTCGCACAGGTGAATACGGTCAACGTCTACGCCATCTGTCTCGGATAATCACTCGCGCCGACGCGGATGCGAACATGCATCCGTGGCCATCGCTCAGAACAGCAGCGAAACAGTGGGGGCTGTCATCGGCCGGCCGTTCGCGAAGGGCGTCAGCGGCAACCCCGGCGGGAGACCGAAGGGGCTCGCCCGCTACGTACGCGATCTCGTCGGCGACGACGGCCGGCGGATTGCGGACTTCATGCTCGGCGTGCTCAACGACGAGACGGAGCGGACGGAGACGCGGATGCAAGCGGCTACATGGCTCGCGGATCGTGGGTTCGGCAAGGCGCCGACGACTATGGCTGCTGGCGAAGCCGAGGTGGTACAGATCATCCTCGAGGATGTGTTCGAGGATGCCGAGCGGGCGGCCGAGCAATTCGGCCGCGAGGCTCTTCGCCTCTCTCAGTCGAGCAGACACGGGAATGAGCGAACCTGAGAACAAACGACTAAGCCCGTACAAACGCGTCTATGGATCAGCGCCTACTGGATGATCCGACCATCCTCGTCTGCGTCGAGTGCGGCGCCGAGAGTCCGCCCGCCGCGGCCGGGTGGCGCGGCTACCTCACCGACGATGGCGAGGCGGTCATGTTCTGCCCGGAGTGCGCTGAGCGGGAGTTCGCCAGCTAGGCGGCAATCTGAAGCCACTCGGCCGCCCGCTCGCCGATCTCATCAGCCTGGTCAGGAGTGAGCTCCAGAACGTTGATCTCCGCGAACGCCGCGCGGGCCTGGTCGAACGCAGGGGCCTCTTGCCCTTCTGCTGGCGGGACGAACACGGTCGCGATCTCGATGTCGTTCGGAATTTCGAGCGCGCGTTCCGCGAGGCGAAGGAGTCCCTTTTGCTCGCGCACCTCGTGGGCAAGCCACGCCCACGCCTTCACCTGCTCGGCAAGGTCGGATTGGTTCGGAAGTTGGAACGACCAGCACTGGACAAGCTGGACCGCTCGGCCATTCGACACGGCGTAGTCAAACTTCCCCTCGTAGGGACCGGCTGCGACCGGAGCCCACCTAGTGATCGCTTCCACCGGCACCTCGTGAGCAAGGTAGGCATCGCGTACGGAATTCAGCGCAGGCCACTTCTTCACGATGTGACGCCCCAGTGTCGCCGGGTCAACGACTAGCTCGTCGAAGAGGAGGTCGAGCGCTGCCTCCGCGGACTCGGCGGCGACCGGCGTCGGTGGCGATAGCTGTACCACGTTCCGCATCTCCTCGGACAACCGTTCTACGAGGTCGAGAGAGATCGGCGTCGCCGCGGCGGTGCCTGCCAGCTGGTCGAGTGCGACGATGTGATCCTCGAGCCGCGCGGCGAAGTTGAGCGCGAGCCCGAGCGAGTCGTGGTCGTCGAGGGCTCTCGCACGCCGATAGTTCTGGAGCAGACGCAGTTCCCAGTCCTCGGCGTCATCGTCGCCCACGAGGATCCCCACATTCACGAACTCGCCCCGGCCAGGATCGGGGACGAACCGCAGCAACGAAAAATGGTACGTCACCGTACCCCCACCTTATACCGAGCCTGAAAGCGCGCGAAGCCGGGCGGCGACCGGTCCGCGTCGGTCGAGCAGGAAGTCAACGAGAGCCTCAAGCTCGTCATTGCTCGTGGGCCACTCCGCCGGGAGATTCGACATTGCGGCGACGACCTCCTGCTCGGTGATCGCCTCGAGGCGGTCTGCGACGAGGTCGACCTCCGCCTCGTCCAGCCCGGTTGCCGCTGCCCCGATCGGGTAGGCCGTGGTCTTCGCTTGCTCGAGGCTGTCGATCGTCCAGGACGGCCCTCCAGGAAAGTACATGCCGTGATCGTGGCTGTAGAACTCCTCATCTGCGCCGACCATAAGCCACTGGGGGTCCGATCCGCCGACCCAGTCGTAGAGGGCGTAGATGCTGACGTGACGCCGCGTGTTGTCGTCTTTGGCTCGGCTGCCGAGGTCATGCGTCTCGACGGCTGGCTCAACCGCGAGGGAGCCGTGCGCCCAGCCTTCCTCGATTCCGTGGCCAGGGCGGAACTCCCAGCCGACGAGGTCCTTCGGCATGTAGACGAGCTTCGGCTCGCACACCGGGGTGCTGAGCGTCACGCCAAGCCTGCCGACGATCTGCTCATTCAACGGGATGCGAGGGTCGTCCTGGGCGTTGTTCAGCGTCTTGCACCAGTATCGAGCGCCGTCGTCGGCGAGGACAAGGAAGCTCCCCGAGCCGCCGCGCTCGCTCGCCCTTAGCGGAGCCTTGGCGACGGCCCCCTCGGGTGAGGTTGGGCGCTCGATCCGTGGCACCGCAGGCGAGTCTACTCCGGTCCGACCGCGCGGAAATCGCCCAACCAACGGAGCCCGGCTGGGCGACCGGCGTGCGCTTAACGGAGGTCACCAGCCCCCTTGAGAGAACCCTTGCAGCTTCCCGGTTGCGCGCCAGTTGCGCGCCAGTCGACGCCCCCCGCCGAGCCGATCCCAGCGGATCAGGGCGGACGACGACGGCAGGCTCAAGAGACGCGGAAACCCGCTTGCGGAGCGGGTTTCCGGTCAACCATCGGGAAGCGGACGACGGGGCTCGAACCCGCGACCCTCAGCTTGGGAAGCTGATGCTCTACCAACTGAGCTACGTCCGCGCGAGCGGACACAGGATAGCGGGGCTAGCCGACCCGGACCTGGACCAGGCGGCGGGTGGAGACGCCGGCGAGCGCGCTGTCTCCGGGCTTGCGCGCGCGAACGAAGAAGACGACCGCGGCGCGGTGGAGCGGCATCCGCACCGTCGGGACGAAGGTGATCTGGGCCCACCCGTCGGCGCCGGTGACGACCTCGGCGGCCGGACGCACCCAGCCGTACGGCAGACCGAGGGAGTAGACGAGGGCGCCGCTGATCACGTTACCGCGCGTGTCGCTGACGCGGAATCGTCCGATGAACGCGTTCCGCGAGGTCAGATGAGACGGTGTGAACTTGACCGCGGAGACGACGAGCCGTTGCGGCAGGGAGACCTGCTGTACCGGGACGGAGTTCGTCGCGCCCGCCCCGGCCACGACCGCGGTCGGCGCAGACGTCGCGTCGCTCGATCCGTACTGGTTCGTGGCCGAGACCGTGAGGCGGATTCTGTGACCCGAGTCGGCGGAGGTCAGGCGGAGGCTCTGATCGTGGTTGATCCCGTCGCAGTTGTTGCCGTTCGAGTCGCAGCGCAGCCAGTGATACCTGAAGCTGGTCGGGCTGTTCGTCCAGGTGCCGGCGCCCGCGGTCAGCACCTGCCCCACCCTGGCCGTGCCCGAGATCGTCGGGGGCGACGCGTTCTGCCGGCACCGGCCCCTTGGGGCCGACCACGGCGGTCGCGGCAGACGTCGCGCGTCGCCGAGCCGAACGCGTTCTTCGCCTGTACCCGCACCCGGATCGTGTGACCGACGTCGGCCTGCACGAGGGTGTATGCCTGCTTGTCCTTGCCGACGTCCTTGCAGTCGCCTCCCGAGCTGCTGCAGCGGCGCCACTGGTACGAGAAGGACTTCGGGTTGTTCGTCCAGGAGCCGGTGCCGGCCGTGAGCGTCTGGCCGTCCATCGCCGTGCCGGAGATCGTCGGCGGAGAAGTGCTCTTCGGGTCGCCGTTCGCGATCACGTCGGTCGCACCGGAAACCGCGTTGGCCGAGCCGTCGTCGTTGCTCGCCGTCACCGAGATCCGGAGCCTGTGTCCGACGTCCTTGCCGGACAGCGCACGAGTCTGGCTGTTCGCACCCGAGATGTTCGAGCAGTTCCCTCCGCTGGAGTTGCAGCGCTGCCACCGGTAGGAGAACGTGATCGGCGTCGAGCCCGACCACGAGCCGCTCGACGCGATCAGCGTCTCCCCCTGGCGCGCGGTGCCCGAGATCGTCGGCGGCGCGGTGTTCGCCGGAGCCGTGGAGCGAGCCCCCTGGGCACCCCCGCCGACGAGCAATGCGACGGCTCCGACCAGCGCCACCCGCTTCCACATCGCCGCAACACTATTGCCGTCGGGGCGGACGAACCGTCGAACTCCAAACAGAATGCTTACGTGGACCGGGTCCAGGGATAATCGAGGCGACAGAGACGAGGAGGAACCCATGGGACACACCCTGGAGGAGACCGCCCGGGCGCTCGTCGCGCCGGGCAAGGGCATCCTCGCCGCCGACGAGAGCGGCGGCACGATCAAGAAGCGGTTCGACGCGATCGGCATCGAGTCGACGGAGGAGAGCCGGCGTGCGTACCGCGACCTGCTGTTCACGACCGAGGGCGCCGCGGAAGCGATCAGCGGCGTGATCCTGTACGACGAGACGATTCGGCAGTCGTCCGCGGACGGGACGCCGTTCCCCGAGCTCCTCGAGCGCCAGGGGATCATCCCCGGGATCAAGGTCGACAAGGGCGCCCAGGACCTCGCGAACGCGCCGGGCGAGAAGATCACCGAAGGCCTGGACGGCCTGCGCGAGCGCCTCGCGGACTACCGCGGGCTCGGCGCCCGCTTCGCCAAGTGGCGGGCAGTGATCACGATCGGCGAAGGCATCCCGAGCGAGTACTGCATCTGGACGAACGCGCACGCGCTCGCCCGGTACGCGGCCCTGTCCGAGGAGGCCGGGCTCGTGCCGATCGTCGAGCCCGAGGTCCTGATGGACGGCGATCACTCGCTCGAGACGAGCTTCGACGTCACCTCGCGGACGCTGCACGCAGTCTTCACGGAGCTGCGCGACCAGCGTGTGCACTTCGAGCAGATGCTGCTGAAGCCGAACATGGTCCTGTCCGGATACGACGCGCCCGACCGCGCCGGGGTACAGGAGGTCGCCGAGGCGACCCTGCGCTGCTTCCTCCGCCACGTCCCCGCGGCGGTGCCGGGAATCGTCTTCCTGTCCGGGGGGCAGACCGACGAGGACGCGACCGCGCACCTGAACGCGATGAACGCGATGGGCCCGCACCCGTGGGAGCTGTCGTTCTCGTACGGGCGTGCGCTGCAGGCGCCGGCGTTGAGGGCCTGGGCGGGCGATCCGGCGAACGCGCCCGCGGCCCAGGCCGCGTACCTGCACCGGGCGAAGATGAACAGCCTCGCCCGCGCGGGCAGCTACTCGCCGGAGCTGGAGACGAAGGTGGCTGCCTAGGAGTAGCGCCCGCCGGTCAGCGCGGCCAGCTTCTGCAACCGGTGCTCGGCACGGACGCGCCGGATCGTCCCCGAGCGTGAGCGCATCACGATCGACTCGGTCACCGTGGACCCGTCTGCGAAGCGCACGCCGCGCAGCAACGCGCCGTCGGTGACACCGGTGGCGGCCACGAAGAGGTCGGCGCCGGCGACCAGGTCGTCGTGGCTGAGGACGCGGTCGACGTCGTAGCCGGTCTCGACCAGCTTCTTCCTCTCGGCGTCGTCGCGGGGCCAGAGCCGGCCCTGCATCGCGCCGCCCAGGCACTTGATCGCCGCCGCCGAGATCACGCCCTCCGGCGTCCCCCCGACTCCCATCAGCATGTCGACGCCGGTCCCCGCTCGCGCCGCCGCGATCGCCGGGGCGACGTCCCCGTCGGTGATCAGGCGCACCTTCGCCTCCACCTGGCGAAGCTCGCGGATGAGCGCCTCGTGGCGGTCGCGGTCGAGAACGACCACGGCGACGTCCTGCGGCCTGACATTCTTTGCCTCCGCGACGCGGCGGACGTTCTCGGCCGGGGGCAGCGTGATGTCGATCGCGTCCGCCCCGTCGGGGCCGACCGCGATCTTGTCCATGTAGAAGGCGGCGCCGGGAAAGAACATCGTCCCGCGCTCGGCGACGGCGATCACCGCGATCGCGTTCGGCGCGCCGTTCGCGGTCAGCCGTGTCCCCTCCAGCGGGTCGACGGCGACGTCGACCTCCGGGCCCGCCCCGTTCCCGACCGCCTCGCCGTTGTAGAGCATCGGCGCCTCGTCCTTTTCTCCCTCGCCGATCACGACCACGCCGTTCATCGCCACGGTGTCGAGCATCAGACGCATGGCGTCGACGGCGGCCTGGTCGGCGGCCTCCTTGTTTCCGCGGCCGACCCAGCGGGCCGCGCCCATCGCGGCGGCCTCGGTGACGCGGACCAGCTCGAGCGCCAGGTTCCGGTCGGGAGGCTGGCTCACGGCGTGGATCCTACGACTACATTCGCTCCGGCGCCTCGACGCCGACCAGGTCGAGCGCCCGTGCGATCACGGTCTGGGTCGCCCGGCACAGGCCGAGCCGGAACGCCTGGGCATCGCTGTCCAGGACGCGATGGTGGTGGTAGAAGCGGTGGAAGTCGTCCGCGACGCGGATCGCGTAGGCCGGGATCGCATGCGGCCCCCGCCGCTCCGTCGCTTCGGCCGCGACCTGCGGGAACTCGGCGAGCCGCTTGACGAGGTCGCGTTCCTCGTCCGCGAGCCCGGCCGGTGCCTGGGCCGAGACCTCGGCGGCGCCCGCGTTCCGGAGGATTCCGGCGATGCGCGCATGCGCGTACTGCACGTAGTAGACGGGATTCTTCTCCGAGCGCTCGGCGGCGAGGTCGACGTCGATCTCGATCGTCTGGTCGGGGCTGCGGTTGGTCAGATACCAGCGGGCGGCGTCGACGCCGATCTCGTCCATGAAGTCGTCCAGGAAGACGACGTCGCCCCGGCGCTTGGACATCTTGGTCTGCTCGCCGCCCCTCGTCAGCTGGAGGAGCTGGTAGAGCAGAACCTCGACCCGGTCGGGGTCGTAGCCGAGCATCCGCGCGACCGCCCCGTACCAGTTCCTCGTGCCGTGGTGGTCGGCGCCGAGCACGTAGATCGCCCGGTCGTAGCCGCGCTCGAGCTTGTCCACGAGGTAGACGACGTCGGCCGCACGGTAGGTCGGCTCCCCCCCGTCCGACCGCAGCAGCACGCGATCCTCCTCGTCCCCGTAGGCGGACGAGCGGGCCCACACGGCCCCCTCGCGCTCGTACGTGTCCAGCCGCGGCAACAGCTCGGGCAGGCGCTCGGCGAGCACGCTCTGCAGCACCCAGGAGTCGAAGTGGATCCGGAACCGTTCCAGGGTCGCCTCGATCCGGGCCAGCATCGGCGGGACCGGATCGCCCGGGACCGCTGCGAGCTCGTGGATGTAGGCGCCGAGGTAGCCGTCCTCGGGCGGCTCCTCGCCGCGGCGGGCCGCCTCGACCGACTCGCGGAAGCGGTCCACCTGTGCGCCGGCGTCGTTCAGGTAGTACTCGCGCTGGACCTCGTGCCCGGCGAGCTCGAGGAGGCGGGCGACGGAGTCGCCGACCGCACCGTTGCGTCCGTGGGCGACGTGAAGCGGCCCGGTCGGGTTCGCCGACACCATCTCCACCTGCACGCGCTCGCGCCGGGCGGGCGACCCGGCTCCGTACGCGGGTCCCGCGGCCAGGATCTCGGCCAGGGTTCGCCCGAACCAGACGGGAGCCAGGAACAGGTTGACGAAGCCCGGCCCGGCGACCTCGACCCGTTCGACCTCGGGCAGCTTCGCAGCTTTCGCGGCGATCTCCTCCGCCAGCTCGCGCGGCGGCCGAGCACGCGCGGGTGCGAGCCGGAGGGCCACGCTCGTCGCGTAGTCTCCGTGGACCGGATCGCCGGGCCGCTCCAGCTCGACCTCGGTCCCGGCCAGCTCCGCGAGCGCGACGGCGAGCGCATCGAACGACCTAGCCGGCAACGGCCTCGCGTGCAGCGAAGAGCTCCTCGAGCGCCTTCAGCTCCTGCTCGGTCCCGACCGCGATCAGCACGTCGCCCACGTGCAGCTCGACGTCGGGGTTCGGCGTCGTGTCGAAGGTTCCGTCCGCCTTCCGCAGCGCGACGATCAGCGCGCCGGTGTCGTGCCGGACGCGGGTCTCGCGAATCGTGCGCCCGGCCTGGGGGCATCTCTCCGTGATCTCGATCTCCTCGAAGCGCAGGTCGGGCCCCCCGTGCCTGGAGACGATGTCCAGGAAGGCCGAGACCTGCGGCTTCAGGATCAGGGTGGCCATCTCCAGACCCGCCGAGGTGTAGGGCTGCACGACGCGGTCGGCCCCGGCCCGGAGCATCTTGCTCGCGGCATCCTCGGTCGAGGCGCGGGCGACGATCAGGAGATCGGGCCGCTCCGCGCGTGCCGAGACGGTGATGTAGAGGTTGTCCACGTCCGAGTCGGACGACGCCAGCAGCCCGCGCGCCCGGTCGAGCCCCGCCTCCACCAGGTCCTCGTCCTTGGTGCCGGTGCCGGCGATGTACGCGACGCCCTTCTCGCGTGCGATCTCCAGCACCTCCGGGTTGAAGTCGAGGACGACGAACGGGACGCCGGCGTCGCGGAACTCGCTTGCGACCTGGCGGCCGACGCGGCCGTAGCCGCAGATGATGTAGTGGTCGCTCATCGCCTCGATCACCTTTCGTCTCCTTCGTTCCGCCATCGCTCCCGTCAGCACGCCGTGCGCGATCAGCTCGACCAGCGCGCTCGCGAGGTAGCCGTAGATTGCCATTCCCGCGAGGATCAGCACGATCGTGACGATCTCCCCGCCGTTGCCGCTCGGCTTCGTGTCGATCCCGGTGAGCGAGATCGTCACCGTCGAGCGGTAGAGCGCCTGCAGTCCGCTCTCGTGCAGCACGAGTGCGAAGGCGACCGTTCCGGCCCCGAGCGCCGCGAAGAAGGAGCCCAGCGCGCGCCGGAAGTGGCGCAGCGTGTACGGCGTGTCCACGCGAGTAGTATCCCGAGCGGTGGACGCCGAGGGGCAGGAGCGTCAACTCAACATCCACATCGAGCCCGAGAACCTGGCCGGTGTCTACGCGAACTTCGCGAACGTCAGCTTCTCGGATTACGAGTTCACGATCACGTTCGCCCGCATCGATCACGAGATCGAGGAGGGCGATATTCCAGGCGTGGTGGTCGCGCGGGTGAACATGTCGACGCGGTTCATGAAGGAGCTGCTCGACGCGGTCCAGGACGCCTGGTCGAAGTGGACCGCCCGCGAGGGAATCAGGAACCTGCCCGAGGCCCCTCCGGGGCCGCCGAAGTAGCCTTCTCCCTTGCCGCCCAGGCGCGCGCCATCGCGATCCGCTGCATCACCGTCGGATGGTCGTCGAACGCGAGGTAGGCGGCGGTCGGGGGGCTCGGGTCGTCGAGGCCGGTCGTCGCCAGCCCGCGGAAGAAGGCCTCCATCGCGGTCGGGTCACGCGTCGTCTGCAGGGCCATCCAGTCGGCCTCCGCCTCCATGTGCCGGGAGATCGCGTTCTGGAACGGCAACGCGACCACGTCGAGCACGACCAGCACGAGCAGTGCGAGCGGCACCGCCGCCGCCTCGCGCATCCCGCCCCGCCGGCGCACGGCTCGGGCGATCAGGTACGTCCCCGGGAAGGCGAACAGCGCGTACCACGCGATCCCCTTGAGCAGGTGGTTACGGGACTGGTGACCGTACTCGTGCGCGAGCACGACCTCGATCTCCCGGTTCGTGAAGCGGCCGTCGAGCAACGAGCTCCAGAGGTAGACCCTGCGCGTCGGGCCGATTCCCGTGGTGAACGCGTTCACGTCCTTCGTGTGCACGGTCTGGACCCGGACGGGCACCCCGTGCACGCCCTCGGCGTCGGCGATCCGCGCCGCTGCGGCGCTCAGCTGCGGGTCGCGCAGCCGGTGCGTGTCGCCGACCAGGTAGGGGGACACGAAGGTGAAGAGCGCGGCCAGGCCGGCGAAAACCGCGGCTCCCGGGATCCACCACGTGTCCCGGAACCACTTCGCCAGCCCGACGACGATCAGCACCGAGAGGGAGAGAAAGAGGAACTCGGCGATCAGGGCGAGCCAGCCGCCGAAGACGACGGCGGCGTAGCCCTCGTGCGACTGGTGGTACCGGCGATCCCACCACAGCGCCAGGATCGTGAACGGCACCGAGACGAGCCAGACGAGCGCGAACCCCAGCATCGCGAGCAGCATTCCGGTGCCGATCGGCCCGGCTGCCGAGTCGCGCGCGAACCGAGCGCCGCGCCACGCGTAGAGGACGAAGACGACGAGCGTCGCCGCCGTCTGGCCCAGCGAGAGCCAGTACGCGAAGAGCTCGTAGTGCTCGGAGCGGTGCAGGAACGAAGCGGAGAAGAGCCGGTGCTCGGACAGGCCGCTCAGGTGGAGCCCGCCGGGGACGCGCGTGCTCGACCAGAGGAAGAACGCGGCTGCCGCCCAGCACCCCCCGAGCGCCGTTAAGGTTGCGAGCCGCACCTGGAGGCCCATGCGCGTCGCAGTCATCTCCGACATCCACGCTAACTGGCACGCGCTCGAGGCGGTGGCCGAAGCGATCGAGCGAGACGAGCACGACGCCGTCTGGTGCCTGGGCGACCTCGTCGGCTACGGCCCGCAGCCGAACGGATGTTGCGCCTGGGCGGCTGCCCACACGAACCTCTGCCTGGCCGGCAACCACGACCTCGGCGTGCTCGGGACGCTGGACCTGGGTGAGTTCTCTCCGGACGCGGAGGCGGCGGCTTCGTGGACGCGCGGGGTGCTCGAGGAGAGCGCGCGCACCTACCTCGCGGGGCTGGCGTCGAGCGCAACACAGGAGGGCGTCGGCCTCTACCACGCGAGTCCACGCGATCCCGGTCTGGGAGTACGTCCTCAGCTGGGAGGCGGCCCGGGACGCCATCCGCGACTCCGGCAGCGATCTGACGATCGTCGGACACAGCCATGTGCCGCTCACGATCGTCGATGGGCGCGGGGCGATCGGCGGCCACGCGGCGGGCGGGACCGAGATCGATCTGTCCGCCGGGCGGTGGCTGCTCAACCCGGGCTCGGTCGGGCAGCCGAGAGACGGCGACCCCGACGCCGCCTGGCTGTCGCTCGACCTCGAGCGGCGGCACGCCTCGTTCCGGCGGGTCCCGTACGACGTGGCGCGGACGCAGGCGGAGATCCGGGAGCAGGGACTTCCCGATGCGCTGGCGGAGCGCCTCGCGCACGGCGTGTAGCATCGCCGCGGGTGTCCTGCTCGCCGGCTGCGGCGGGGGCGCCGAGCGGCTGCCCGTGCTGACGTCGCTGCGACTGACGCAGCTCGCCGACGACGTCGCCTCCGGCCGGAGCTGCGGGGCACCGCTGGTCACGGCGTCGGTCGTCGCGGTGAACCGCGGCGACGTCCCGGAAGCGCTCCAGGAACAGCTGCTCTCGACCGTGAACCGGATCGCGGCGACGTGCTCCCGGACCGGGGCCCGCCGGCTCGTGGATCGCCTGCGCCCCTAGGCCGGGTTCTCGGCGTGCGCCTCGACCGGCTTCGGCTTCGAGCCGAAGGTGATGCCCTCGCGCGCGAGCGCCAGGGCGACCTCCTCTCGCGCCTTGTAGATCCGCCACTTGACGGTCGCGAGCGTGATCTCGAGCGAGTCGGCGATCTCCATGTACGAGAGCCCGGTCACGTCGCGCAGCAGCAGCGCCATCTTCAGATCGGGCGTGAGGTCGTCGATCGCACGCCAGAGGGCCTCGACCGTCTCGCCGCGCTCGATCGGCGCGTCCAGCACCTCGAGCGGGGCGACGTCGTCGAGAGCGACGAGGTGGCGCGGCCGGCGCTCGCTCGCGCGCAACTCGTCGAGGACGCGGTTCTTGGTCACCTGGAAGAGCCACGTGGTGAACTTGCACCTGAGCGAGAAGCGCGGCAGGCCCTGGAAGACTCGCAGGAAGACCTCCTGCGTCAGGTCCTCGGCGAGTGCGCGGTCGCCGCCCACGAGTCGCAGGACGTAGTTGAAGACGGGAGTCTCGTACGCCCGGACGATCAGGGAGAAGGCGCGCTCGTCGCCCCGCTGAGCCTTGCGAAGGACGCCGGGGTCGGGTTGCGAGAGCGACAAGGCGGGCGGAGTATAGCCGGGGTCTTCGGCGGTGGAATCCCTGCTTACGGAAGCTTTACGAGGGTCCGCCCGGTCATGTCCGAGGGCTGCGCGATGCCGAGCAGGTCGAGCGCGGTCGGGACGAGATCGGACAGCTCGCCGTCGTCGCGCAGCTCGACCCCGGGCAGCGTGACGACGAGCGGCACCGGATTGGTCGTGTGCCTCGTGTGCGGGCTGCCGTCCGGCTCGAGCATCGTCTCGGCGTTCCCGTGGTCGGCGGTGACGAGCAGCACGCCGCCGGCACGCTCGACCGCGGCGGCGACCTGGCCGAGGCAGCGGTCGGTCACCTCGACCGCCGTGACGGCCGCCGGGATCGACCCGGTGTGCCCGACCATGTCCGGGTTGGCGAAGTTGACGATCCCGAAGCGGTAGCCGTCGCCGATCTCGGCCGCGAAGCGGGCGGCGACCTCGGGAGCCGACATCTCCGGCTTCTGGTCGTAGGTGCCGACGTCCCGGGGCGAGGGAACGAGGATGCGGGCCTCTCCCGTCCACTCCTCCTCGCGACCTCCGTTGAAGAAGTACGTGACGTGTGCGTACTTCTCCGTCTCGGCGCAGTGCAGCTGGCGTGCGCCCTCGCGGGCGAGCACCTCCGCGACCGTGTTCGTCACCTGCTGTTCGTCGAACACGACGGGGCAGTCGAAGTCGTCGCGGTACCGCGTCATCGTCGTCAGGTCGAAGCCGGCATCGAGCAGCTTCTGGCTCAGCTGGCGCGCCCGGTCGGGGCGGAAGTTGAAGAACACGACCGTGTCGCCGGGCTCGATCCCGGGGCGACCCTCGAAGTGCACGGGCTCGATGAACTCGTCCGTGACACCCGCGTCGTAGCTCTGTTGCACGTAGGTCACAGGGGCTGTCCCTGTGACAGGGCTGGAACGGACGATCGCGTCGTACGCCTTCTGCGTTCGCTCCCACCGGCCGTCGCGGTCCATCGCGTAGTAGCGTCCGGCGACGCTCGCGATCCGGTCGGCGGGAAGCTCGGCGAGGTCGCGGACGGCGGCGTGCGGCGAGACGTCCCGGCCGTCGGTGAAGGCGTGGATCCACGTCTTCTCCGGAGCGAACCGCAGCAGCGCCCGCAGGTGGTCGATGTGCGAGTGGACGCCCCCGTACGAGACGAGCCCGAGCAGATGGACGTTGGCACCCCGCTCGAACGCCGAGCGCAGCGCCGGGCTGTCGAAGAACGAGCCGTCCTCGATCGCCTTGTTCACACGCATCAGGTCCTGGTAGAGCACCCGGCCGGAGCCGATCGTCAGGTGCCCGACCTCGGAGTTGCCCATCTGACCCGGCGGCAGGCCGACCGCTTCGCCCGAGGCCGCCAGGGTCGTGTGCGGGAACTCCGCCCACAGGCGGTCGAAGACCGGGGTGTCGGCGAGCGCGACGGCGTTGCCCGGCCCCGGCGGCGCGCAGCCCCACCCGTCCAGGACGACGATGACGACCAGCGGGACGGGGTTCAGCGCGTCACCTCGTCCGCTCCCTCGCAAATCGCCGCGAACGAGTCGACGTCGAGCGAGGCGCCGCCCACCAGCGCCCCGTCGACATCCCGTTGGGCGAGGAGCTCGACGGCGTTCTCCGGCCTGACCGACCCACCGTAGAGAATCGGCACGTCGACGAGGGCGCGGATGAACGCGTGCGACTCCTGCGCCTGCTCCGGGGTCGCAGTGCGGCCCGTGCCGATTGCCCAGACGGGCTCGTACGCGATCGCGAGCCGGTCGTGCGCCTCGAGCACGGACAGCTGCCGCCGCAGGACCGCCTCGGTGTCGCCGCGCTCACGCTCCTCCCCGGTCTCGCCGACGCACGCGATCACCCAGAGGCCGGCCTCGAGCGCGGCGGCGGTGCGGCGGGCGACGTCCTCGTCCGTCTCGCCGAACAGCGCCCGGCGCTCGGAGTGGCCGACGATCGCGCCGTAGACGCCGAGCTCTCTCAGCATCCCGGCCGAGACCTCGCCCGTGTACGCCCCCTCCTCCTCCCAGTGCACGTTCTGGGCGGCGACGGCGATCTCGGTCCCGGCGAGCGCCTGGACGGCCGCGCCGAGCGACGTGAACGGCGGACAGACCGCGACCTCGACCCCACCGGCCGGGCCGAGCCGCTCCCGAAGCGCGGCGCAGAACTCGGCGGTCTCCCCCGGTCCCTTGTGCATCTTCCAGTTCCCGGCGATCAGCACGGCATCGATCCTAGAGGCCCGGCCGGGTCCGGCTCTCAGGCGGCCGGAATCGCGGCGACACCCGGAAGCTCCTTGCCCTCGAGCAGCTCGAGGGACGCACCGCCGCCGGTCGAGACCCAGTCGATCCGGTCGGCGAGCGCCAGCTCCTCGATCGCCCGGACGGAGTCGCCGCCGCCCACGACGGTGTGGGCGTCGGCCTCGGCGACCGCCCGCGCGATCGCGTTCGTACCCTCGGCAAAGCGTGGCCACTCGAAGACGCCCATCGGTCCGTTCCAGAAAACGGTCTTCGCCGTCCCGATCGTCTTCGCATAGCTCTCGCGCGTCTGCGGGCCGATGTCCAGGCCGAGCCAGCCGCGAGGCACCTCGTCCGCAGCGACGACCTTCGCCTCGGCGTCCGGCTCGAATGCGGCCGCCGCGACCACGTCCACGGGCAGCTCGACCTGGACGTCGATCGGATGCGCGCGGATCTCCTCGGCCATCTTGCCGCCGACGAGGACGACGTCGGCGCGCTCTGCGAGGGTGCGCAGCACCCCGATCTTGTCCTCGACCTTGACGCCGCCGACGATCGCGACGAACGGCCGCTCCGGATCGGTGAGGAGCCGCCCGAGCTCCTCGAGCTCCCGTTCGAGCAGGAGACCGGCGTACGCCGGGAGCAGGTGCGCCACGCCCTCGGTCGAGGCGTGCGCCCGGTGCGCCGACCCGAACGCGTCGTTGACGTACAGGTCGGCCTGCGCGGCGAGCTCTCGTGCGAGCTCGGGGTCGTTCTTCGTCTCGCGGGGATCGAAGCGCGTGTTCTCGAGGACCCGCACCCGGCCGTCGACGCCGAGCAGCTCGCGCAGCCGCTCGGCGACCGGCGCGATCGCGTATGCGGGGTCCGGCCCCTTCGGCCGGCCGAGATGCGAGCAGACGAGGATCTCGGCCGCGCCGCGCTCGAGCAGCAGCCTGAGCGTGGGCAAGGCCGCCCGGATCCGCGTGTCGTCGGCGACCCGCCCCTCCTCGAGCGGCACGTTCAGGTCGGCGCGGACGAGCACGCGCTTTCCGTCCACCTGGGCGTCGCGGACCGACCGGGGCAGCTTCACCTCAGGCGGTCGCGGCCGCGGCCTCGACCGGCAGCGTCTCGCCGATCATCGCGATCAGGTCGACGAGCCGGCAGCTGTAGCCCCATTCGTTGTCGTACCAGCCGAACACCTTGGCCATCGTCCCGTTTGCCATCGTCAGCTCGCTGTCGTAGATGCACGAGTAGGGCGAGCGGACGATGTCGCTGGAGACGATCGGATCCTCCGTGAACTGGAGGTAGCGTCCCAGCGGCCCGCCGGCGGCGTCGCGATACGCGCCGATCACGTCGTCGCGCGTCACCTCGCAGCCGAGCCGGACGACCAGGTCGGTCACCGAGCCGGTCGCGACGGGCGCACGCACGGCGATTCCGTCGAGCTTGCCCTGCAGCTCGGGCAGGACGAGCCCGATCGCCTTCGCCGCCCCGGTCGAGGTCGGGATCAGGTTGATCGCGGCCGCGCGCGCACGGCGGAGATCCTTGTGGGGCATGTCCTGGAGACCCTGGTCCTGCGTGTAGGCGTGGATGGTGGTCATGTACCCCTGCTCGATCCGGAACGAGTCGTGCAGGACCTTTGCCAGTGGACCGAGACAGTTGGTCGTGCACGAGGCGTTCGAGATCACGTGGTGCTCGGTCGGTTTGTAGGCCTCGTCGTTCACGCCGAGCACGAGGGTGACGTCGGGGTCGGTCGCCGGTGCCGAGATCACGACCTTCTTCGCCCCCGCGTCGATGTGCTTCTGCGCTGCCTCGCGCTTGGTGAAGAAGCCGGTCGACTCGAGCACGACCTCGACCCCGAGCTCGGCCCAGGGAAGCGCGGCCGGATCCCGCTCGGCGAGCATCTTCAGCTCGACGTCACCCGCCCGGATGAAGCCGTCGCCGGCGACCACGTCCGCGCCGAGCGGCCCGAGCGTCGAGTCGTACTCGAGTAGGTGCGCCATCGTTCTCGCCATCGCCGAGGTCGTTTGCGGCCACGATCTCGAAGTCGCCGCCCCGCTCCAGATGCGCCCGGAAGAAGTTGCGTCCGATGCGCCCGAATCCGTTGATTCCTACGCGAATCTTCGCCATGTCAGATCCCCCGTTCTGGTCTGCTCTCAGCGCGAGTCTAGCCGGGCGCGGAGGCGTTCCTGTCCGTAGTCGGCCGCAGCGCCGATTCGGGAAAGGACGGCAGCAGCGGGCCCGGAGGGGAAGCTCCGAGGACGACCTCCCCCTCCGGTTGCACCGCGCTCAGGACCTGGCCGGCAGACGGGGTCTGAATCCACCGGCGGACGAGCGCGGAACCCGCTGAACCAAAGTATGGATCATCGGACCCCGCAAAGCCACAGCTGTCGCTAAGTCGCCTCGGCGAGCCTGATCAGCCTCGTCAGACGGCCGTGGATCGCCGCTTTCGTCACCGGCGGGCGGCACTTTGCCCCCAGCTGGGCGAGCGGCAGCGACGGGTGCCTGAGGCGCAGCTCGGCGGCCTCGCGCAGCTCGATCGACAGCGAATCGAGGCGGTCCCGCTCCTGCAGGCGCCGGATCGCCCGCACCTGCGCGTGCGCGGCCCGGCCGGACCGGACGAGGTTGGCGTGATCGGCGTTCGCCAGCCGGTTTGCCAGGGCACGCGCCTCTGCAACCACCGCGTGCTCGTCGATCGCGAGCGCCGTGTCGCCCGCGCCCGCCAGTGCCAGCGTGTCGGCGATCGACTCCGATCCCTTCGCGTAGGCCAGCGCGTGCCGTCCGCGGTCGTGGACGCGGAGGGCAACGTCCTCCTGCGCCGCCACCCAGGCCACGAGCTCGGCGCCCGCACGGCCCGCGGTGCGGATCTCGAGGTGCGGTTTGCGCGGGCCGCTCACGGAGCCCCCGCCGAGCAGAGCTCCCCGCAGGTACGCGCGCCGGCAGCAGGCCCGGCCGACGACGCGTCTCGGCGGAGCCTCGAGCGGCGCATGGGCAGCCGAGAGCACCCCGGCGTGGACCATCGCCTCGAGCCCGCGGGCGCTGCCCGCCACGTGGATCTGGTACCGGGTCGCGCCCGCAAACGCGCGCTGGCGGTAGGTGCGGATCTCTGCCTCGACGTCGAGCGCCCGCAGCAGGCCGAAGGCGCGACGCGCGACGGACGACTCGGAGACGTCGAGATGGACGGAGAACTCGCCGTGCCCACGCAGATGCAGGCTCCCCGCCGTATGGAAGAGCCCGGAGAGCTCGGCGAGCCGGTCGCAGTCCCGCTGCGGCTCGATTGTCGCCAGCTCGCGCCGGACGTCCTCAGAGAGCGACACCTTCGAGCTCCAGCAGGCGCCGCTTGTACCCCGTCCCCAGCGACCCGTACGAGCCGGCGCCGCTCGCGGCGACGACCCGGTGGCACGGCAGGATCAGCGGGAGGCGGTTGCGTGCGCAGAACGAGCCGACTGCGCGCTGCGCATTCGGGTGGCCGGCCAGCGCAGCCAGCTCCCCGTAGGTGACGGTCTCGCCGTAGGCGACGGCGTGCAGCGCGCCGGCGACGGAGAGCTGGAAGCGCGTACACCAGTCCAGATCGAGCTCGAGACCGGCGAACGAGGCGGGCTCACCGCGGAAAGTAGGCCGCGAGCCGCCGGAGCACTTCCGGCACACTCTCGTCACGGTCCCGATCGACGATCTCGGCTAGCTTGACTTCAGGGGCCCCGTCGCCCCCCTTGGGGGGGTGTGGCCGCACGGTGGGCAGCTCGTGCCAGAGCACCTGCTCTCCCTCGAGCCACACCTCGCCGATTCCCCAGCCGTCTGCCAGGTAGGGCACGAGCCTGGGTGCCGCGTCACCCGGTGAGGCCCGGCGTGCGGCAGCGGACGGCGTTCGAGTGCGGCCCACCACCGCACGGTATGCCACCGCACCGTCGTGACGCGCGAAGGTGCGGCCGTCGTCGGGTCGACGGTGGCCGATCCGGCCCGATCCGACCGGGAACCGATGCGACCGCCGCTTCGCGCGCGGATGCGCGCGAGCGATCTCCCAGGTACTAGCATCCGCGAGGTGAGCGCGCACGGCATCTTCCGGCCCCCGCCGGCGGCAAACGAGCCGGTGAAGAGCTACGCACCGGGCTCGCCCGAGCGCGCAGAGCTGAAACGCCGGCTCGCGGAGATGCAGTCGGAGCGTCTGGACGTCCCGTGCGTGATCGGAGGCGAAGAGGTGCGCACCGGCGACACCGTCCAGGCGGTCATGCCCCATCGCAAGGAGCACGTTCTCGCCGATGTCCACCAGGCCGGCCCGGCAGAGGTCGACCGGGCGATCAAGGCGGCCGCCGGGGCGTGGGAGGACTGGTCGCGGACCCCGTGGGAGGAGCGGGCCGCCGTGCTCCTCCGGGCGGCCGAGCTGCTCTCCGGACCGTGGCGGGCAACCCTCAACGCCGCGACGATGCTGAACCAGTCGAAGACCGCCCACCAGGCCGAGATCGACGCGGCCTGCGAGCTGATCGACTTCTGGCGCTTCAACGTCGAGTTCATGCGGCGGATCTACGCGGAGCAGCCGATCTCGTCGCCGGGGGTGTGGAACCGCATGGAGTACCGGCCGCTGGAAGGCTTCGTCTTCGCGGTCAGTCCGTTCAACTTCACCTCGATCGGCGGCAACCTGAGCACCTCGCCGGCGCTGATGGGCGACACCGTGATCTGGAAACCGGCGTCGACCGCGGCACTGAGCGCGCACTACATCATGCAGCTGCTCCGCGAGGCCGGCCTGCCGGACGGCGTGATCAACCTGGTCTACGGCCGTGGGGCCGCCGTCGGCGATCCCGTGCTCGCCAGCCCGGACCTGGCCGGCATCCACTTCACCGGCTCGACCTCCGTCTTCCAGGGCATGTGGAAGACGGTCGGCACGAACATCGACCGCTACCGGAACTACCCGCGCATCATCGGTGAGACCGGTGGGAAGGATTTCATCGTCGCCCACCCTTCGGCCGACCTCGACGCCGTGGTCACCGCGATCGTCCGCGGCTCATTCGAGTACCAGGGCCAGAAGTGCTCTGCCGCCTCACGGGTGTATGCGCCGTCGAACCTGTGGCCCCAGCTGAGCGAGCAGCTGGCCGAGCAGGTCGGGGAGCTGAAGATGGGCGACCCTGCGGACTTCGAGAACTTCATGGGCGCGGTCATCGACGCCGGCTCGTTCCGGACGCAGAAGGAGGCGATCGAGGAGGCGAAGCAGAGCGCCGACTCGTCCGTCCTCGTCGGCGGGGATTACGACGACAGCGAGGGCTACTTCGTCCGGCCGACGGTGATCGAGACCCGCGATCCCGGTTTCCGGCTGCTGCGCGACGAGCTCTTCGGCCCGGTCGTCACCGCCTACGTCTACCCGGAGGGCTCGTTCGAGGACACGCTCGAGCTCGTCGACCGCACGGCGCCGTACGGCCTCACCGGTGCCGTCTTCGCCCGTGACCGGGCGGCGATCGAGCTCGCCGGCGAGAAGCTCCAGTACGCGGCCGGCAACTTCTACGTGAACGACAAGCCGACCGGGGCGGTGGTCGGGCAGCAGCCGTTCGGCGGCGCGCGGGCCTCGGGAACGAACGACAAGGCGGGCTCGATGTGGAACCTGATCCGCTGGGTCTCCCCTCGCACGATCAAGGAGACGTTCGTGCCCCCGGGCGACTACCGATATCCGTTCATGGCTCCGGACTCGAGCTGAGCGCACGCCGGTCTCAACCGATCCTTACCCTCCCTTCAACCGGTTCTCACGTCCCTCTAACACACGGCTCCTAGGGTGGGGTCATGCGCTTTCTCACTCTCGCCGCCGGTTGGCTGACGATCCTCGTGCTCGTGCTGCCCGTCAAGGGCTTCTAGGAGCGCGGGCAACAGCCGCTTCCGAGGCCTCGCTCCTTTCTAGGGGCCTTTGAGGGAGGCGAAGGCCCAGGCGACCGCCGAGGCCTCGCGCCCGTCGCTCGCGAACAGCACCACCGTGTGCCGGCCCGGGTCGAGGGCCGGCTCGAAGTTCGCGAACACGGTCGAGGTGCTCGCCGACCCGGCGACGGTCGGGTTGGTCACCGCCTGACCGTCGAGGTACATGACCGCGGTCCCCGCACCGCCGGGCCCCTCGACGGCACCCGCGACCTGGGCGACCAGGGGCTCTCTCGCGCCGGGGTCGGGCCCGATCGGGCGTACGACCACCGGCCCACCAAGCTCGAGCTTCCACTCCGTCCCCTCGAGCCGGAGCACCGCCGCGTACACATCGCGCTTTCGCGATCCCTGCACGAGCCGCGGGCCGTCGATCGCGACGACGCCGAACTCCGGCGTCACGCGCTCGGACACGATCAACCGGAAGCTGCCGAACGAACCGACGCGCTCCGTGAGCTTCGCCCCGGCCCCCGTGCGGAAGCCCGCGAGCGTCGGACCGAGCCGCCCGCGGGAGGAGGTGGAGAGCAGGCGCCACATCACGTCCAGCCTGCCCTTTCCCGCGGCGGCGACGAAGGCCCCGATCGTGTCGCGCCCCGGGTCGGGCGGCGCCGCCGCAGGCGGCGGAGCGGTCGTGGGACGCGCGATCGTCCCTGCGCTCTTCCCGCCTCCGCAGCCGGCGGCGATGACGCAGGCCAGGGCGAGCAACGGGAGCCGACCCGCTCTAGGCACGCCCTGCCTTGTGCAGTTGCGCGTAGATCGAGCGCGCGGTCCTCGGGGGGACGCCCGGAACTCCCTCCAGCTCCTCCTGCGTCGCCTCGAGCAGTCGCGCCGCCGAGCCGAAGTGCCGGAGAAGCGCCCGCCGGCGCACGGGGCCGACCCCCTGGAGCTCGTCGAACAGCGAGTCGCGGGCTCTCGCGTCCCGCCGCTGCCGGTGGAAGCCGAGCGCGAAACGGTGCGCCTCGTCGCGGATCCGCTGGAGCAGCTGCAGCCCGGCCGAGTCGCGCGGCAGGACGATCGGCTGCGGACGGCCCGGCACGAAGACCTCCTCCTCGCGCTTCGCCAGCGAGATCACCGCCACCCGCGGCAGGTCGAACGCGTGCATCGCCGCGAGCGCCGCGGACAGCTGCCCCTTGCCCCCGTCGATCACGACCAGGTTCGGCATCGCCGCGAAGCTCTCGTCGTACTCGTCCGAAGTCACGTCTCCGAGCCGGGCGAACCGGCGCGATACGACCTCCGCGATCGCCGCGAAGTCATCGGGCCCGTCGAGGCGGTGGACGCCGAACTTGCGGTAGTGGGCCTTCTGCGGCACGCCGTCCCGAAAGACGACCATCGAGCCGACCGGTGACTCGGACTGGATGTTCGAGATGTCGTAGCACTCGATCCGGATCGGCAGGCTCTCCAGGTTCAGGACCTCGCGGAGCTCTTCGAGCGCCTCCACCCGACGCAGGCGCCGCTGCTCGGACCGGAGAAGCTCCGACTGAACCGCGAGACGCGCGTTCTGATCGGCGAGCTCCTGCAGGCGCCGCTTCTCGCCGCGCTCCGGTGTCCGCACCTCGACGCGGGAGCCGCGCCGGTCCGAGAGGAACTCCTGCAGGGGGGCGGTGTCACCCGCGTCGCGGGGGACGACCAGCTGGGGTGGGATGCTCGGGGACGACCCGTAGTACTCGAGCGCGAACGCCTCGAGCACCGTCGCCGTATCCTGGCCGTCGACGTTCTCGAGGTGGAAGCCGTAGCGGTCGACCAGCTTCCCGTCGCGTAGCGGGAAGATCTGCACCGCCGCGCGATCGCCTTCGATCGCGATCCCGATCACGTCGACGGTGCCGACCGCGCGCTTGTCCGCAGCCTGCCGCTCGGCCAGATGGCGGATCGCGAACAGCCGGTTGCGGTAGCGAGCCGCGTCCTCGAAGCGCTCCTCGGCGGCCGCCTCCTGCATGCGCCGCTCCAGGTCGCGCAGCACGGGCCGCGTCTCCCCGGACAGGAACTCGATCACCCGTTCGACGAGCTCGCGGTACTCCTCCTTCGACACGTACCCGACGCAGGGCGCCCTGCAGCGCTCGATGTGGTAGTCGAGGCACGGGATGCCGGAGTGCCTCCCCGGCTTCGGCCCCTCACAGGGCCGGTACTGAAAGACGCGGTTGAGGACGTCCAGCGTCTCCCGGACTTTCTTCGCATTCGCGTACGGGCCGAAGTAGACGACGCCGCGGCGGTGGCGCTCGCGCGTGAACATCACTCGCGGGTACTCGTCCTCGACGGTGACGGCGATGTACGGGAACGACTTGTCGTCGCGGAGGCGGATGTTGAACGGGGGGCGGTGGCGCTTGACGAGGTTCTGCTCGACGTGCAGGGCCTCCGCCTCGGTGTCCGTGACGATCACGTCGACGTCGGCGATCCGATCGACCAGCTGGCCCATCTGGGCACGTCCGTCGCCGCCGCGCCGGAAGTACGAGCGCACCCGGGAACGCAGCGACTTCGCCTTGCCGATGTACAGAACCCGGCCGTCGTCGCCGCGGAACAGGTACACGCCGGGCCTCGCCGGCAGCGTCTTCAGACGCGCCTGGATTTGGTCTTTCATAACAACCTCAGGCTATCTTGGCCGCGTGAGAGGTCTGGGCCTCGGGGTCGCGGCGGTCGCCGTCGTGCTGCTCGCACCGTCCGCGCGCGCCGGGGGCCCGTCGATGCTGGTCGGGGCGGCCGAGGACCAGGTCCGACAGCAGTCGCTCACCGAGGCGAAGGCGAAGATGGATCTCCTCCGGCTGGCCGGGTTCGACACCGTCCGGGTGACGTCGATCTGGGACCCGAGCGAGACGCAGCCGCCCGGCGAGGAGGTGGCGGCCCTGGGCAACGTGGCCCAGGCGGCCACGCTCGACGGCATGCAGGCCTTCGTCTCGGTCTACAACTTCGGCAGCAGGACGACGCCGCTCACGGATGACGCGCAGGCGAGTTTCGCCTCGTACACGGCCGGGCTGGCGAGTCGGATCCCCGATCTGCGCAACTTCATCATCGGGAACGAGCCGAACCTGAACCGGTTCTGGCTGCCGCAGTTCAATCCCGACGGCACCGACGCCGCCGCGCCCGCCTACCTCGCGCTGCTCTACCGGACGTATCAGGCGTTGAAGCAGGTCGATCCGGCGACCCGGGTGTTCGGCGGCGCCATCTCCCCCCGCGGCATCGACCGCCCGGGCACCGGCCGCGATACGCACTCGCCGACCGCATTCATCCAGGACCTCGGCGCCGCCTATCGCGCCAGCGGGCTCAGCGGGCCGGTGATGGACGCGCTCGCGATTCATCCGTACCCGGAGAACTCGACCATCCCGCCGACGTTCGCGCACCCGAACTCGACCCCGATCGGGATCGCCGACTACGCGAAGCTGGTCGGGCTGCTGGGCAAGGCCTTCGACGGGACCGCCCAGCCAGGCTCGACGCTGCCGATCCTCTACGCGGAGTACGGCGTCGAGGCGCAGATCCCGCCGGCGAAGGCATCCCTGTACACCGGCGCCGAGGCGCCGACGATCAAGCCTGTCCCGGAGTCGACCCAGGCCGCGTACTACAAGCAGGCGCTCGCGATCTCGTTCTGCCAGCCGAACGTGATCGGGATCTTCCTCTTCCACGCGTTCGACGAGCCGGCGCTGGACCGGTTCCAGTCCGGCCTCTACTACGCCGACGACACGCCGAAGTCGAGCCTGGCACCGGTGCGAGCTGCCGCCCGCGACGTCGGCGGGGGAGTGATCGCGCACTGCGAGGGGCTCGAGCTGACCCCGAAGGCGAGGGTCGGGTATCCGCGCATCTCGGCGTTCGCGGCCGGCACGGCCGCGGTCGCGGTCACCTGCGACATCGACTGCACCGTCTACGCGCGGCTCGAGAAGCTGCCCAGGCGGTCGACGACGCTCGTCGCGCGGGGGAAGGCGCTCGCCGGCGAGAGGACGCTGGTGCCGTTCAAACGCACCCGGCTGGCCCGGGGCCGCTACCGGTACACCGTCAGCCTCCGGGCACCGGTCAATCCGGGCACCCCGCTCGCGGTCGCGAGCAAGATCGTCACCCTCCGGTAGCCTCGAGGAAGTTCGTCCGCAGGCTCGAATACCTTTTCGACTGACGGGTCCGCTCCGGCTTCGGCCGGTTCTCCATGCGTTCGACGCTCGCGTTCATCGTTGCGTTTCTGGCCGTGCTCACGGTCGGGACGGCCCCCGCCCACGCCGGCAGGCCGATCCTCGTCGGCGCCGCCGAGGACGCGGGCAAGCAAGGCGATCTGCTCGACGCGGACGCGAAGATGAGCCTCGCGCGCCTCGCCGGCTTCGATGCGATCCGCGTGACGGCGATCTGGTCGCCGGGCGAGCTCGAGATCGGCGACGACGAGCTGCTCGGGCTCGCGAACGCCGCGGACGCAGCCCGCCTGAACGGCATCCGCATCTTCGTCTCCGTCTACCCCTACGGCTCCAGGACGACGCCGCTGACCCCGACCGAGCGAGCCCAGTTCGCGTCCTACGCCGCGTCGATCCCGCGACTGGTGCCGTACGTCCACGACCTGATCGTCGGCAACGAGCCGAACCTGAACCGCTTCTGGATGCCGCAGTTCACGCTGACCGGGCTCGACGCCGCCGCGTCCCGGTATCTGAGCGTGCTCGCCCTCACCTACGACCGGGTGAAGGCGGTCTCGCCGACGACCACCGTGATCGGGGGTGCGCTCTCTCCCCGCGGCGGCGACGATCCGGCGTCGATCCGGCCCACCCACTCGCCCACCGCCTTCGTCCGCGACCTCGGCCTCGCATACCGCCGCAGCCGCCGCACCAGGCCGATCATGGACTGGTTCGCCTTCCATCCTTACCTGGAGACGTCCAGGCTGCCGCCGACCTTCGCGCACCCGAGGACGACGACGATCGCGCTCGCCGACTACGGCAAGCTCGTCGCCCTCCTCGGGCAGGCGTTCGACGGCACCGCGCAGCGAGGCTCGACGCTGCCGATCCTGTACGACGAGTTCGGAGTGCAGACGCAGGCGGAGCCGGCCAAGCGCTCGATCTACACGAACGAGGCGCTGCCGGCCGCTTCCGACGCGGTGGACGAGGCGACGCAGGCTCGCTACTACCGCCAGGCGCTCCGGCTGGCCGCCTGCCAGCGAACGTCGTCGGCCTCCTCTTCTTCCACGTCAGCGACGAGGCCGACCTCGACCGCTGGCAGTCTGGGCGTGTACTACGCGGACGACACCCCCAAGACCAGCCTCCCGCTCGTGAGGACGGCCGCCGAGGCGGCTCGGGCGGGCAAGCTGGTCACACGCTGCCGCTAGCATTCGCCCCGAAATGGACGGCGGCCAGTACGTCGCGTACACCTTCTACCGGATCGACCAGTCGTGGCGGCGGCTTCCGGTCGACGAGCGCGCGGCGGGCAAGGACGCGTTCGCAGAGGTGGTCGAGTCGTGGGCGGAACGGATGGACGGGCTCCGCAGCTACTCCTGCACGGGCGTTCGGCCCGACTGCGACTTCTTCCTCTGGAAGATCACGGACCGCTATGCCGACCTCGGTGAGCTCGGCGCTCGAGCTGAACGCGACTCCCCTGGCCGGTTGGCTGGAGACGCCCTACTCCTACCTCGCGACCACGAAGGCCTCGCAGTACACGAGCGCGCGCCGCCCCCGGAAGATCGCGCCGCACGACCAGCCGTACCTCGTCGTCTACCCCTTCGTGAAGGTCCGGCCCTGGTACGCGCTCCCGGAGGAAGACCGTCAGCGCGCGATGGACGAGCATATCCGCATCGGCCGCGAGGAGTTCCCGGGAATCCACAACCACACGAGCTACTCGTTCGGGATCGACGACCAGGAGTTCATGACCGCGTTCGAGTGCGACGAGCCTGCGGACTTCATGCACCTGATGCTGCGCCTGCGTGACAGCGAGGCGAGCCGCTATACGGAGCGGGACACGCCGATCTTCGTCGGGCAGCTCGTCGAGATCCGCGCCGCGCTCGACGCGCTGGACGGAGCGTCGGCGCGGGTCCGCGCGTAGACGCCGGCGAAGAACAGCCGCGGCGTCAGGCGTACGTGTGCTGGTCCTTCCACGTCCGCCACATCGCGAACGCGGCGAACACGAGCACGACCACGAAGATCGCCGAGTCGAGGCCCGAGTGGTGGGCGAACGAGATCGCCGCGATGTCGGCGACGATCAGCAGCGCCGCCCCGTAGAAGACGGTGCGCGCTCGCCCCGACCACATCGAGATCTCGTTCCGCCGCTCACGCCACATCAGGTAGACGAAGAAGGCGATCGCGAGCAGGAAGGCGATCCGCGCGATCAGGAAGAGCGCGGTGAGGGTCGCCTCGAGCTGCAGCGCGACGATCACCGCCGCGATCGCGGCGATGATCAGGAAACCGCGCAGCGTCGGGTTCATCCGACCCACGCCGTCAGGGTACAGCGGCCACGCGAGCTGTTCGCCGCTCGGGCGGGTGCGGATGAGAGGACTTGACCCCACGGGGTTTCCCCCACACGGACCTGAACTGTGCGCGTCTACCAATTCCGCCACATCCGCGCGGCTGGCCATTGTAGCGGCGTGTTCGTCTGCATCGACCCCGGCTCACGTCACGACGCGGTACGTGAGATGGGTGACGCCGGGTGCCTCGACCGACCGAACCTGTCGAGCTTCGGGGCTCCCTGGACATTGTCGAGGAGACGCGACCCGCCGTGGAGGAGCACGGGGACGAGTGCGATGTTCACCTCGTCGACGAGCCCAGCAGCCAGATACTGCCGGACGATGCTCCCACCGCCGCCGATGACGACGTCCTTGTCGCCGGCCGCCTCACCGGCCTGCTCGAGCGCCGATTCGACGCCGTCGGTGACGAAGTGAAAGGTCGTACCGCCTTCCATCGGCAGAGGCTCCCGCGCGTGGTGCGTGAGCACGAAGACGGGCGTGTGGAAGGGCGGCTCGTCGCCCCACCACCCACGCCAGGGGTCGTCACCCCATGGTCCAGGCCCACCCCCGAACATGTTGCGCCCCATCAGGAAGGCGCCCACGTTCGACAGCGACTCCTCGACGACCTGGGTGCTCGCGTTGACCGCCCCTCCCTCGAGGCCGTGCACCCTTCGCCAGGCGCCGAGCTCGATCGCCCAGGCGTGCAGATCCATGCCGCCGACGCCGAGCGGATCTTCCACGCTCTGGCTCGGGCCGGCGACGAAACCGTCCAAGGACATCGACATGTTGAACCTCAGCTTGTTCATCGTCTCTCCTTTTGGCTCAGGCGGCCCGTTGCCGCGTGGTCGCTCCCACCGCTCGAGACGGAGCCCACGCGAAGAACTCATCGCTGTAGTGTGCGGAGATGGTCGAGGAGGGGAAGCCGGCGCCCGACTTCGAGTTGCCGAGCGACTCCGGCGAGACCGTCCGGCTCTCAGACCTCCGCGGCACGCCGGTCGTCCTCTACTTCTACCCGCGCGACGACACGCCCGGGTGCACGAAGCAAGCCTGCGGGATCCGCGACGCCTGGGACGCCTTCCGCGAGCGGGGCGCGGTCGTGCTCGGAGTCAGCCCGGACGGTGAGGCATCGCATGCGAAGTTCAAGCACAAGTACGGTCTACCGTTCACGCTGCTTGCCGACCCCGACCATCGGGTTGCCGAGGAGTACGGCTTCTGGGGCCAGAGGAGCTTCGCCGGGAAGAAGTACATGGGCGTCGAGCGCTCGACCGTCGTGATCGCACCGGACGGGACGGTCGCCCGGGTGTTCCGCCGGGTCAAGCCGGCCGAGCACGCCGACCAGGTGCTGGCCGCGCTTCCCGGCTAGCTACGATTTCCCCTCTGAGACGGATGGTCGTTCTCCTGCTGGCGGCGGTAGCCGCCGTTTCTTTCACCGGGATCTCGCACGCGGCCTCACGCGGGCCGGTCGAGGTCGTGGTCACCCTGGACGCGCCGCCGCTCGCGGAGGCGATCCAGCAGAGCCGCGTGCTCACGGCGCGGGCGAGAGCGCGCCGACTCGACCTCCGCGCGCCGACGAGCGTCGACTACCTCCGCTCGCTGGCGACCGCGCAGCGCACGCTCGCTCGCCGAATCGTCGCGACCGTCCCGGAGGCCCGCGTCACCTGGCGCTACCAGGTCGTCGCCGACGGGCTGGCCGTTCTTTTGCCGCGCGACGCGCTCGGCCGGCTCGCCTCCGTCCCCGGGGTCGCGAAGGTCTGGCCGAGCGTCAGCTACCGGCCGCTGCTCGACCGCAGCCCGCACCTGATCGGCGCCGACCAGCTCTGGGACGCACCCGCGTTCGACACCGCCGGCAACGGCGTCAAGATCGGGATCGTCGACGACGGCATCGACCAGGCGCACCCCTTCTTCAACGCGACCGGGTACGCGATGCCCCCCGGATTCCCGAAGGGCGACACGGCCTTCACGACCGCGAAGGTGATCGTCGCCCGCGCCTTCTCACCGCCGACCAACACCTGGAAGTACGCGAAGTCACCGTACGACCCGGTCGAGTCGGAGCACGGCACACACGTCGCCGGGATCGCCGCCGGCGACTACTCGCCGGGGGCGATCGCAGGACGCGGGCCCCTCTCGGGCGTCGCCCCGCGCGCCTATCTCGGCAACTACAAGGTGCTCTCCGTGCCGACCGAGAACTTCGGGCTGAACGGCAACTCGCCCGAGATCGCCGCCGGGATCGAAGCGGCGGTACGCGACGGGATGGACGTGATCAACCTCTCCCTCGGCGAGCCGGAGATCGCCCCGTCGCGTGACCTCGTCGTCGCCGCGATCAACGCCGCCGCCGACGCCGGCGTGGTCGCGACGCTGGCGGCCGGGAACGACTTCGACGACCTCGGCAACGGGAGCGTCATCTCACCGGCGAGTGCCGCCAAGGGGATCGCGGTCGCCGCGGTCACCAAGCAGCTCGTCGTCGCGTCGTTCTCGGGCGGCGGGCCGACCCCGATCTCGCTGGAGATGAAGCCCGACGTCAGCGCGCCCGGCGTCGACGTCACCTCCTCCGTCCCACCCCGCCTCGGCACCTGGGCGTCGCTCAGCGGGACGAGCATGGCCGCCCCCCACGCCGCGGGTGCAGCCGCGCTCCTTCGCCAGCGACACCCCGACTGGACGGTCGCCCAGATCAAGTCGGCGCTCGTCCTCACCGGAAAGCCGGTGCACGTCTCGGGCACGGCCGAGGCGCCCACGACCCGTGAAGGGGGCGGCCTGATCGACGTCCCGGCCGCAAACATGCCCGTGATCTTCGCCTCCCCGACCGACCTGTCGTTCGGCCTGCTCGCGGTCGGCACGACCACTGCCGTCCCGATCGAGCTGACGGATGCCGGCGGAGGAGCGGGCACCTGGACGGTCGGAGTCTCGCCGCAGGGCGGCCCCGCCGGCGCAGCCGTGAGCGCGCCGGCGACGGTCACCGTGCCGGGCGAGCTCGACGTGACCGCCGCTGCGCCGGCCGGCACCGCAGAGGGCGACGCCACCGGCTTCGTCACCCTCACCCTCGGCACCGTCGTTCGACGGATCCCCTACTGGTTCCGGGTCGCCGCTCCGCGCCTTGCCGGCGAGCCGCACGGTACCTTGCGGACGACCGGGACCTACGGCGGCCAGACGAAGGGGAAGGCGTCGCTCGTCACCTCCTACCGCTACCCGGACGGGGTCCGCGCCGTCCCGTCCAGGCTCTCCGGCCCGGAGCAGGTCTTCCGGGTCACGCTGACGAAACCGGCGACGAACTTCGGGGTCGCCGTCCTCAGCTCCGCCGCCGGCGTCCGCCCGTCGCCGCGGGTGGTGGCGGGGGACGACGAGAACCGGCTCACCGGGAACGCCGCCCTGCCGCTCGCGATCAACCCGTACCTCGACAGCTACGGAACGGCCCGACCCGTCGCCGGGGCGATCCGGCCGACCCCGGGTACCTACGACGTCGTGTTCGACACGCCCGCCGGAACCGCCCCCGGTGCGTTCACCTTCCGGTTCTGGATCGACGACGTGACCGCGCCGACCGTGCGGTTGCTGACACCGGCGGTGCGGCGCGGCTCGAGCCTGCAGCTCTCGGTCGCCGACGCGGGCTCAGGCGTCGACCCGGCCTCGCTCCAGGCGAGCATCGACGGGAAGCCGGTCGGCTTCATCCACCGCGGCGGCCGCGTCGCGATCGCCGTCGGCCAGGCGACGAGGCCCGGACGGCATGCCCTCGTGCTCCAGGTGTCCGACTACCAGGAGCTGAAGAACATGGAGAACGTGCTGAAGATCCTCCCGAACACCCGCTTCTACCGCACGTCCTTCCGCGTCAGGTAGCTGACGGCGGCCCGGCCGGAAGTTCCGGGGAATCTCCGCGCGCCGATCCCTCGCTAGTGCGGCCTCTCGTAACGTTGCACCGGAAACGTGTTCATTGTTCAGGCGGCGAGTTTGAGCTTGGTCGTGGTCTTCGCGGCTCGGCGTTGGCGGCGCTGGGCGGCCTCGATTTGACGCCGCGCACGCTCGGCGGGGCTGTTGCGGTGGCGGACGTGGTCGGCGAGCGCGTGGCCGAAGGCGTCCCAGTCGAGGTAGTCGGCGTTCTTGCAGACGAACTCGTCGAGGGCGCCGAAGGTTGCCTCGATCCGGTTGAGGTAGCTGGCGTAGGTCGGGGTCGGGATCAGCTCGATGTTGTTGGCGTCCGCGTAGGCGCGGATCGCGGGCGTCCAGTGGCTGGAGAGGCCGTCCTGGATCCAGTAGATACGGATGGGCTTAGGGTAGGCGAGCCGGATCTGCTTCATGAACGCAAGCGTGGAGGCGCCGTTGCGGCGTGGCCTGGGTCGGATCCGCAGGTAGTCGGCGTGCACCTCGAGCGCGCCGACCAGGTAGCGGATCCCCTGCCGGCGGTTGTAGGTCGCGCGGTGGCGCTCTGGCCGGCCGCTGCGCGCCCAGCCACGCCCGTGGCGGGGGCAGAGGCTCTCCGGCCCTTTCTCATCGAAGCTGATCACGAGGCCGTTTTCGGGCGGCTGCCGGTAGAGGGCGAGGATCCGCGCCGCTTTCTCCGCGTAGTCGGGGTCCGGGCTCTGCTTCCAGCTGCGTGTCCGCTGCAGCGAGATCCCGTTACGAGCCAGGATCCGGCCCAGCTGCGCCGGCGAGACCTCGAGCCTCTGCCCGCGCAGATACCTCGACAGCTTGGCCAGGCTCCAGCGTGTGTACGGCACCCCGAGCGTGTCGGGACGGGCGCCGGCGACCGCGACGATCCGCTGCTCGTCGTCAATCAAGATCCGGCGGGGTCGCCCGCCCCCGAAACGAGGGCGCAGCGAATCCCATCCGTGCCGGTTGAACTCGTGGATCACCTTGCGCACGTGCGACTCATCCGTGAGCAGCATCCGCGCGATCTCGGGCGCGCTCATCAGCGTGTTCGAGGCCAACAGGATCAGCGCCCGCTGCCTCGTCGAGGCGACCTTCGACTGCTTCGAGAGCCGCTTCAACCGCTGCCCCTCGTGCGGGCCAACTCGCGAACGAACACCTCCGCGGGACGCATCGACACCTCCTCAGGTCGCATGCATCCCGATTCGACGTCAAACCGCAGTTTCCGGTCAAACGTTGTGAGAGGCCGCACTAGCGGCGAGGATCGTGCTCTTCGATCGTCGGCAGCTTCTCGAGGTCGCGCTGCACGCTGGCGGCAAACTCGTCGCTCTCCGTCTTCAGCAGGCGGAGCTGAGCCTTCTGCCGCGCCCGCGCCCGCTGCTGGCGAGCCCGCGACCCGGCGCGCTCGCTCAGCCGCAGTCGGGGCCACTCGGCGCCGGCCAGCACGACGACCGCCGCAGCGAGCAAGCCGATGAAGAGCCAGCTCACGCCGCGCATTCTAGTCGACGTCCTGAGCGGGAGGGGCGGGCTCGAGGCTCGCGCGCGGGAGCCCTCGCAGCGCTGTGGGCAGATACCAGTTCCACTCTCCGAGCAGCTTCATCGACGAGGGCAGCAGCACCGCCCGTACCACGGTCGCGTCGATCAGCACCGCCGCGGCGAGGCCGACCCCGGCCTGTTTCAGCTCGAGCGAGGACAGCGCTCCGAACAGCGAGAAGACCCCGACCATCACGAGCGCGGCACTGGTGACGACTCCCGCCGTGACGCTGATCCCGTGGCGCACCGCCTCCTCGGTCGGCATCCCCTCGTCCACGGCTTCCCGTACCCGGCTGAGGATGAAGACGTGGTAGTCCATCGAGAGGCCGAACAGGACGACGAAGAGGAAGAGCGGCAGCCAGGAGATGATCGCGCCGTTCGAATGGAAGCCGAGCACGCCCTCGGCCCAGTGGTGCTGGAACACGAGCACGAGCACGCCGTATGACGCTCCCACCGAGAGCAGGTTGAGCACGATCGCCTTCAGCGGCACGACCAGCGAGCGGAAGGCGAGGAGCAGCAGCACGAAGGCGAGCACCAGCACGAACGCGATCACGTACGGCACGCCGTGCTTCATCTGGCTCGTGAAGTCGACGTCCTCGGCGGTGTCGCCGGTGACGGCCGTCTCGACCCCCGGAAGCCGGCCGAGCGTCTGCGGGACGAGCCGGTCGCGGAGGAGACCGATCGCCCTCCTGCTCGCAGCGTTGTCCCCGGCGCCGACCAGAGGGAGCTCCACCGTCGCGGAGCTCCCGTCCGCACCTCCGCTGACCGTGAACGGGGGCCGGGCGATCCCCCGCCTGACGGCAAGCGTCTCGAGGCGCTTCAGGGCGCGCAACGCCGCCGTCCGCTCGCCCGGCGGGCCCGCGACGACGAGGACGGCGGGCGAGGCCGTGCTCGGAAACTCCGCCCGGACGCGCGCCAGCGTCGCGAGGGCGGGCTCCGCCCGACCCGAGAGAGCCTCGTTGCTCGGCTTGGTCACGTGCAACCAGAGGGCGGGCACGGCGAGCGCCACCAGGAGGCCGGCCGCAACCGCGCACGAGACGATCGGACGCCGGAGGACCCGGTCGACGACCGCCGGCCAGAACCGCGACTCGGAGGTCTCCGTCCGCAGGTGTGGCAGAAACGGAATCCGCCCCCGGTCGATCCGAGACCCGAGCAGCTCGAGCACGGCCGGCAGGACCGTGACCGAGCCCGCAACCGCACACGCGATCACCGTGATCGTGCCACTGGCGATGCCGTTGAAGACGGTCGAGCCGATCACGTACATCCCGGCCATCGCGATCGCGACCGTCGAGCCCGACACGAGCACCGTGCGGCCCGAGGTCCGGGCGGTGCGCTCGAGCGCCTCGTGCGACGCCAGGCCGCGGTGCCGCTCCTCCCGGGAGCGGATCACGTAGAAGAGCGCGTAGTCGACCCCGACCGCCATCCCGATCAACAGAACGACGGTCTTGACGCTGTCGTCGAGCGGGAACGCCTGGCTGATCGGGCCGAGCAGCCCGAACGCCGCGGCGACCGCGGTCAGCGCGAGGAGCACGGGCACGAGGGCGGCGACGATCGCCCCGAAGGCGAAGAGCAGGATCAGCAGCGTGACCGGCACGGACAGCAGCTCGGCGCGCCTGAGGTCGCGGCTGATCACGCGGTCACGGGCGTCGCTCGCCGAGATGTCGCCCGTCTCCTCGATCGTCACCTGCGGGTGAGCGGCCCGGGCGCCGAGCACCGACGCCCGAAATGCATCACTCGAGAACGGGCTCCGCACGGTTCCGGAGACGAGCGCCGAATGCCCGTCGCGCGACACCCGAACGGCGACGGCGCCGCCGAGCCCAGCGCGCATCCTCGCCGAGACGTCCCTGACCGCCGCCCGAAACGGCGCCGACCCGGCCCGCAGCGCGTCGCTGTGCACGTAGCCGTACTCGCGCGCGGGCGTGTACGCACGGTGCCGGTCGATCAGCGCGTAGCCTCGCTCGGACTCCCCGACCGCGCCGTTCCGCAGCGACGTGGTGCCGGTCGCCGCGAGGGCTCCGATCGCGAGGGCGACGAAGGCGAACCAGAGAGCGATCGCCCGCCACGGCCGTCGGATGCTCCAGCGCCCGATAGTCGCCACCGACCTCACGGGCCGAGTGTAGGCTCCTAGGCGGTCCCGCCCACGACGTCGTCCTCGGGCTCGCGGCCCGCGAGCTTTTCCTCGAACGAGCGGCGTAGATCCTCACCCGAGACGTCGAGCTGGTACCGCGGCCGGCGCGGCTCGATCTTGACGATCCTCACCTCGGACTCGCGTATCCCGTGGCAGCGCGCGTAGGCCTCGGCCTCGGTGAGGGGTCTGAGCCGCTGCCTGCGCACGCCGCCGATCCTAACGCGGGGGCCTGGCGAGAACGAAACAGAGGCCGGCGACGGGAAGCTCGCCGGCGACGGCCAGCCCGACCGCGGACCACAGCTCCCGCCCCCCGGTCGACGTGACGATGTCGAACCAGGCGTCGGTGAGGAGCAGCGCACCGGTCGCAGCGGCGAAGCCGGGGACGAGTGGCGACCGCCTGATCAGCGTGACGGCGGTCGCGAGCAGCGATACCGCCAGGACGAGGTCGAAGCCGGCCCAGGCGAGGTCCCAGTGCTCGGCGACCTTGCGGGAGGGCAGCGACAGCCCGAGCCACAACGTCCAGGGCAGGAGTCCGATGCCGAGCACCCCGAGCAGGATCGCGGCGGGGCGCCGGTGGATCACCGGCTCGTCGTCGGCAGCTGCCCCTCGATGCGAAGCGCGGCGAGCGCAACCCGCGGTAGGCCCAGCGCCCCCTCGTAGACGAGGTACCGAGGCTCCCAGCGAGGCTCGAACTTCGCGTTGAAGCGGTACAGGCTTTCGATCTGGAAGAATCTGTTGCCCATCGAGACGACGCGGCCGAGCGTCTCCTCGAACCGGCTCTCGGGACGCCGCAGCCAGCGCCCGAACGCCGCGAAGTTGAGCGAGACCTCCTCGATCCCGCGCTCCCGCAGCAGCTCGATCGACCGCACGACGAGGAACTCCATCAGGCCGTTCGGCGTCGCGCGGTCGCGGCGCATGAACGAGAGCGACATCGCCGGCCGCCCGTAGCTCGGGACGAAGTGGAGGAAGCCGCGGATCCTGCCCTCCCCGTCCCGCGCCGCGACGACGACGCTCCCGGCCTGGTGTGACCCGCGCAGCGAGTCCATCGCCATCGCGAAGCCGCGCTCGGGACGACCCTCGTGCCACAGCATGGAGACCTGCTCGAGCTCGCGCAGCGTCCCTTCGTCGAGCGCTGCAAAGTCCCGTACCTCGACCGAGTAGCCTGCGGCCTCGAGCCGGCTCACCGACTGGCGCACCTTGCGGATCGCGCGTCCGTCCAGCGAGAAGCGCCCCGTCTGGACGATCGCCTCGTCGCCGATGTACAGGGACCGGAGGCCGGCTCGCTCGTACGTCGAGAGCAGCTCCGACCCAGCGCCGAGCGCAGCGAAGTGAAGCCCGCGCTGTTCGGCGAAGGCGCACGCCTCGCCGACCAGGCCGGGGATCACCTCGGGTGTACCGATCGGGTCGCCCGCCACCAGCATCACCCGGTTCGCCACCCGGTAGCCGAGGAACGCTCGTCGGTCGGCGCCGAAGAGGTACTGGGCGTCGAGCCGCAGCTTGAAGAAGGCGAGCGTGTCGCAGCCGTGCTGCCGGACGAGCGCCAGCGCGTCCCGACGCTCCTCGCCGTCCGGGAGATTGCACGGCGGCGCGATCGGACGGAAGAGGAGGTACGCGACAGCGACGATCGCGGCCAGGCTGAGCCCGCCGATGCCTGCGGGCAGCCAGGAGAACTCGTCCTGGAACGACATCGTCCCCTTCGTCCAGGCCAGGAGGCTGCCGATCTCGCCGACGACGTCGTCCGGCTCCGCCCGGGTCGCGATCCACGCGGCGATCCCCGCCAGCGCCGAGGCGGCGAGCGCGGCACCGAGCGCAACGACGATCGGCGAGCGCGGGTGCAGGCGCTCGTGCCGGACATAGAAGGAGTCCCGCCCCCACCAGAGGATCCCGGCCGCAGCCCAGGACAGGAGCGCCTCCTCGAAGTCGAACCCCTTCAGCAGCGCGAGGATGCCCAGCCCGATCATCAGCGCCAGCGCTGCCTGCCAGGCACGCCGGCGGCGCGCGCGCAGGTAGAAGGCGGAGACGACCAGCGCGGCGCTCGCGGGCACGGCGAGGGTGTGGAAGAGCGGGATCGCCTCCACCGGCTCCAGCCGGAGCAGAAGATGGTGCCGCCAGGCGATGTTCGGCGTCACCGCCGACAACAGGTTGACCAGTCCGACCGCAAAGGCCGCCGCCGCCGCCAGGGCAGGCAGGCCGTCCGCCCGGCGGATCGCGCGCAGCGGGGCGGCGCGCCGGTGCAGTCCGAGACGCCACGAGGACGTGTCGCGCTTCGACGGCACGAGGTCGCGCCAGTCCTTCACCACCAGCCAACCGCCTGCCGCTGCTCCCAGCCCGGAGACAAGCGAGAGGTGCCAGGCGCCCGCGGCCCGACCGGCGAGCACGAACGCGATCACCGCCAGTCCGAGCTGCCATTCGTGGATGCGCCGACCGAGCACGTAGACGCGCGGTCCGTGCCGGTGTCGATGAAGGCGGATCACGGTGAGCTCGACGGGGGGAAGACGGCCGAAGCCGAGGCCACGGTAGCTCAAGCTGCGGCCGGATGGATTTCGCTGGAGGGCCTGATCCGAGACTGCTCGACCCCGACCGCAGGCCGATCAGTCCGGACAGGGGCCTCGAGCCTTACGGCAGGGGCGTCCCGTCGAAGGCGTTCCAGTCAAACACGCTTGCGTGGGCCGCGGCGGTGTCGTCGATGTTGCGGTAGGAGAATGTGTATGTCGATCCGTTCCAGGTCGTCTTTTGCGACTTGGGGTCGGGCGGGTCTTCGCATGATGTGCCACGGATATCTCCGCGGTCGGTCCGGGTCGCCAGAGTTCTGATCGGTCCGTAGGAGCAGAGGTCTCTGCCGGGTCCACCCGAGAGGATGTTGTTGATCGTGTTCGGCGGGGGTGGTCCGCCGCTGACGGCGGAACCTCCGCCGCCGAGCGTGTCGTTGCCGCCGCCGCCGTCGAGGCGATCGATGCCCGCCGCGCCCTCCAGGGAGTCGTTGCCGGCTTGGCCGAGGAGAAGGTCGTTGTCCGCGTTTCCGACGAGCGAGTCGTTGCCGTCCCCGCCGGCCATCTTGTCGATCCCGTCGCCGCCGGTCATTGTGTCGTTACCAGCATCGCCGAAAAGCTGATCGTTCCCGTCCGCACCGTGGATGTTGTCGTTGCCCTCGCCTCCGTGGACGATGTCGCCTCCGTCCTGCCCGTAGATCGTGTCGTTTCCGGCCTGACCGTCGATCGTGTCCGCGGCTCCGGTGCCCACCCGGATCGTGGCGCTGACGCTCGCCTGCATCTCGGGGAGCGGCTTGAGTTTGCCCCGATCGATCCAGGCCCCGTTCACCAGAGGCCCAGGGTCTTGCAGATCAGGGGGCACGTCCCCGTAGATGACGTCGTTCCCGTCGCCGCCGGTGATGGTGTCGGAGCCGCCAAGTCCACAGATAACCTCGCTGTGGCCTTTCACCTTGCTCGAGACGGGAACGGCCATCGTGTCATCTCTACTCGTGCCGACGATCGTGCACGGTGAGGGCGCGAGGGAGACCGTGCCCACGACCGCGATCGCCTGTGATGACGCTGGCCCAACCGTGGCGATGGTGCACTGGACCTGCGCAATACCTCGGTTTCCGTTTGCTTGGGACGTGGCACAAGTCGTTCCTGACGGAGCGACCACCTGCGTGACGGTAACCCCGACCGGAAGCTGATCGACGACGTGAATGTTCGACGCCGGACTGCCGCCTGTGTTCCTGACGGTCACCGTGTACCGGATCGTGTCGTGGAAGTCGACCGCGATCGGGTTTGAGGTCGGCGGGCTGCTGCACGAGGGCGTGCAATCCTGCTGCGTCTTCGCGAGCTCGAGATGCGCCGGAGGCGGCGGCGGCGGCGTAGTGACCGATGCGACGTAAACCTTGTTTCCCGCGCTGAAGGCGATCTTGTTTCCGTCGCCGCTGATCCCGGTGATGGCGTCCGCGTCAACTCGGTTCCCCTGAGGGTCGTAGTTCACCTGGATGGCCGTCTGCGTCTGCCGGTCGTAGCGGTAGGCGTCGTAGTTGTCGTTCGAGAAGGCCAGGTACCGGCCGTCGTCGGAGATGCTCGCGCCTCCGAGGTACGTGCCGCCGATTCCGTTGGTGCCGGCGACGATCTCCTCGATCGTGTTCGTCTGGAGGTCGCCGACCCGCACGGTCTGAATCCCGGAGTCGTTGGAGCGTGACCAGACCACGTAGCGGCCGTTTCCGCTCACCATCGGACCGAGATCGCCTGAACTGCAGCGGGGCGGATCGCCCAGCAGACCATTCGCCTCGACAACCCTGAGGGTATTCGTCGCGCGCGCCCAGACGACCACACCGGCGTTGCCGGCGTCGGCGCCGGTGAGGAGATACCCCTCCCAGGCCGCGACGCCGCCGTCGTCGCTCAGCGACGGTGAACACGGCGATCCGACCGCGCTGTCTCCGTTCGGCGTCTCGTTGATCAACCCAGTCGTGCCGTTGACCCGGTCACGAAGGTAGATCGCTTCGCCGTTGTACCCGCCGGAGCCGCAATCCGTCGGAGGCTGCAGATCAGGATCGCAGGAGAGAAACGCGACGTAGCGTCCGTCCCCGCTCACGGTCGCACCGTAGTAGGACGCATCAGCCGACTGCTCGTCATCGGTCAGGCTGACTGTTTCGCTCGTCGCGGTCGTCCGATCCCACAGCTTGGCGTTGCCCTGGCCGTCCAGATAGGCCACATACCTGCCGTCGCCGCTCACAGTCGCTCCCGCCGTGTAGTTGGACGGGGCGCCCGCGATCACCGTCGTCGTGTGATCGACCGTGTCGCCCAACGTCAAGCCGCCCGTCCCGTTGAAAACCACGTAGCGGCCGTCGTTCGAGACCCAACCCTGAGGAGCGACGTACGCCCCGATCCCGTCCCCAACCAGCGTGGACGAAGCCGTCTGCGCCGACGCACCGGCGACCATCAATACCGCCGCCGCTCCCGCCAGAGCGGCCAACGCCAGCCGCCGAAAAGCCACAGCCTGCCTCCCTCTCCCCACCGTACTCCCTACGCGCGGAACTGCAGCAGGTACTAAACAGCACAGACCGCCGATGTCAAGCTGTCCGCGTGATGCGAGCAGGTACGTGACCGAGGGGAAGGCAGTGTCACCGCACGGTCGCGCGGGGCGAAGCCGCCCGCTTCCGAAGCCTGGGACACTGAAAAGCCCCGTTTTGCGGGGCTTTTCTTTGCTCCCCGGGTTGGACTCGAACCAACAACCCTCCGGTTAACAGCCGGATGCTCTGCCAATTGAGCTACCGGGGATCGGCTGCCAGGCGGCCGACCCGCATGGTAGCGATCCGCCGGACAGCTCACCCTGGCCGCGGAGCGCGCCGACGGGCGTTGCCTGTCGGCGCTGCAGCTAGTGCAGGGCTGCCCGGAGCGCAGCGGCCGTCCGCTCGGGGTCGGCGGCCTCCACGATCGCGCGCACGACCGCGATCCGGCGGGCGCCTGCGGCGACCACGTCCGCGGCGTTCGTCTCGTCGATCCCGCCGATCGCGAACCACGGCACGCGGGCGTGCTCGGCGGCGTACCGGACGAGCTCGAGACCGACGGCCGGCCGACCTTCCTTTGTCGGCGTCGAGTGCACCGGTCCCACGCCCGCGTAGTCGGCGTCCGCCCGGTCGAGCTCGGCGGGCGTGTGGGTGGACTGGCCGACACGAAGACCGAACCGGCGCGCCGCGTCGACCGGCATGTCGTCCTGGCCGACGTGGACGAAGTCCGCCTCGGCGAGGACGGCGAGGTCTGCGCGATCGTTCACGACGAACGGGACCCCGAGACGTCGCGTCAGCTCACGTGTCTCCCTGAGTACGGCGAGCAGCTCGCGGTCGGGCAGGGCCTTCTCGCGAATCTGGACGATGTCCACGCCCCCGCGCACCGCGGCTTCGATCAGGTCAGCGAGCTCGCTCGCGTACGGGCGTGATCAGGTAGAGCCGGCTATCCACCGGCGACGGGGCGCGCGACGACGAGCGTGTCTCCGTCCTCGAGCCCGGTCTCGCCGTAGCGGGCGCGATCGACGGGCTCGCCGTTCCGCTCGACGAGCGCGTACCCGGCCGCCAGCCCGATCCGCTCCAGGAGCGACTCGACGGTCTCCCCCGGCGCCGCCTCCTGCACGCGACCGTTGATGGTGACGTTCACTGGCGTGCGGTCAGGCCGCCGAGCGGGCTCGACGGTTCGGCGGTCTCGTGCACCTCGATCGGCCCGGCCAGCCGCGCCATCCGTCCCGCCTCGACCGCGAGCCGGAAGGCGGCCGCCATCGCCGCGGGATCCTCCGCCCGCGCGATCGCGGTGTTCACGAGCACCGCGTCGGCGCCGAGCTCCATCGACTCGGCGGCGTGCGAGGGCGCGCCGAGCCCGGCGTCGACCACGACCGGCACCTCGGCCTGCTCGACCATGATCTCGATCGCGTGACGGAGCTTCAGCCCGCGGCCGCTCCCGATCGGGGCAGCCAGGGGCATCACCGCCGCGCAGCCGACCGCCTCGAGCCGCTTCTGGAGCACGGGGTCGGGGAGGACGTACGGCAGGACCGTGAATCCCTCGTCGACCAGCTGCTCGGCCGCCTTCAGCGTCTCGACCGGATCCGGCAGCAGCCAGCGCGGGTCGGGAATCACCTCGAGCTTGATCCAGTCGGGCAGGCCGCCGGCGCGGGCGAGCCGCGCGATCCGCACCGCTTCCTCGGCGGTGGCGGAGCCGGCGGTGTTCGGCAGCAGGCCGACGCCCTCCGGCAGGTAGTCGGTGATCGCCTCCTCGACGTCGTCGAGGTCGATCCGGCCGACCGCGACGGTGACGAGCTCACAGCCGGACGCGACCACGGCGTCGCGCATCGCCTCCGGCGAGGGGTACTTGCCGGTGCCGGTGATCAGCCGCGAGCGGAGCTCCCGGCCGGCGATCAGGAGCGGGTCGTGCATTGCGTGCCCAGGGTAGCCGGAATCGACGTTTTTCCGGCTAGGTGAGCGCCCCGACCGCGTCGCGGATCTTGGCCAGCGCGGCCTGGAGCTCCTTCGTCCGCTCGAGATCGTCGGAGCCGGCCAGCTCCCGGCGGATGCCGCGCTCGCGCAGCCGCAGCAGCAGCTCCTTCGCGGTCCCTTCGTCGATCGCCTCGCCGGCGGCCCGTGCGTCGAGCTCCGCGATCAGCCCGACCAGCTCGCGGTCGGCTTGCTGCGCGGGATCGAGTAGATGCTCGCGGACGCGCCGGTGGAGCTCGAGGTCGAAGTGCTCCGGCGTCAGCTCGGCGAGGAGGTTCGCGAGCGCCGGGTGGGCGACGACCCCGGCGAGCGCGTCCCGCTCGTGCCTCACACCCCGCTCGAGCACCTTCGTCGAGATCGCCCCGGTGCGGGAGCGGGCCGCCGGTGCGAGCCCCGCCTGGAGCTCCGCCGGCAGCCCGAGCCGGTCGGCCGCGAGCCGGACCGCATCCTGGCGCTCGGGCGAGTCGGCGAAGGGAGCGAGCACCTCGCGGACGCGCTCGAAGGCCCGCTGCCGGTCGGGGGCGCGTTCGATCTCGATCCGAACCCGGTAGGGCAGGTAGTCCTCGGCGCCGGTGAGTCTTCCCTCGAAACCGGCCGGATCGTCGGCGGGATCGGAGCCGGCGGCCAGCGAGACGACACGGACGTCGAACCCCTGTGCAGCGGCGAGCTCCATTCCCCGCAGGGTCGCTTCCTGGCCGGCAGCGTCGGCATCGAAGCACAGCGAGAGCCGCTTCGTCAGCCGCCCCAGCTCCTTCAGCTGCCGGTCGGTGAGCGCGGTTCCCATCGAGGCGACGACGGGCTCGAAGCCCGCCTGCCGGAGGGCGAGCACGTCGGGATTTCCCTCCACGATCACCGCGCGATCCTGCTTCGCGATCGCCGCGCGGGCGAGATCGAGCCCGTAGAGCAGGTCTCCTTTCCGGAAGATGTCGCCCTCGGGCGAGTTCACGTACTTCGCGCGCAGCGGGTCGTCGTCGTGCAGCTGCCGGGCCTGGAAGCCCCGCACCCGCCCGCGAGCGTCCGCGAGCGGGAACAGAAGCCGCCTCGAGAAGTAGTCGTTGCCGCGGCGGTTGACCAGCCCCGCGGCGGCGAGCTCGTCGCGCGTGAAGCCCTGATCGGCTGCGGCGCGCGCGAGGGCTGCGCCGCCGGGAGCGAGCCCCAGCCGAAACTCCCGGCAGATCTCCTCCAGGAGTCCGCGCGAGCGCAGGTAGTCGCGCGCGAAGGCACCGCTGTCCGACTCCCACAGGTATCGCTCGTAGAACGTGCCGGCGCGGTCGAGCAGCTGGAAGAGCCGCTCGCGCAGTTTGCGCGCCCGATCCTGCTCCGGGGACGTCTCCTCGTACTCGAGCCGGACGCCGAAGCGGTCGGCGAGCCACTCGATCGCGCCGACGAAGTCGAGGTTCTCCTGCTTTTCGACGAACGCGATCGCGTCGCCGCCCTCGCCGCAGCCGAAGCACTTGAACGTTCCGCGATCGGGCGAGATTCCGAAGCTCGGAGTCCTCTCCTGGTGGAACGGGCACAGCCCGACGTAGCGGCTGCCCGACTTGCGCAGGCGCGTGTAGGCCTCGACCAGCGTGACGATGTCGGTCGCGACCTTGACTGCTTCGACCGACGAGTCTTTGATCCGCGCCATCAGAGCCGCTCAGCGTACGCGAGCGCGAACCGGTCGGTCATCCCGGCGACGTACTCGACGATCTGCTCCGGCGAGTCGCCGCGGTCGACGAGATGAGCGACGATCGCGGCGATGGTCGCGTGCGCACGCCGGTGCTCTGCCTGTGCGTGGTCGGCGAGGTAGACCCGCTCGAACATGAACTCGCGGAGACGATGCATTGCGCCTCCGATCTCCTCGCTCTGGGCGATGTCGCCCGCCGTGGCCGACGTCTCGACCAGGTCGTGGACGAGGCGGTCGATGCGCCGGGCACCGGTCGGCCCGAGCAGCTCGATCTCCTCGCGGGGGAGATCCTCCTCCTGCAGCAGTCCGTAGCGGAGGGCGTCGTCGATGTCGTGGTTGATGTAGGCGACGCGGTCGACGAGCCGCACGATCCTGCCCTCCAGCGTCTCGGGCTCGACCGGGCCCGTGTGCGTGAGGATTCCCTCGCAGACCTCGTGCGTCAGGTTGAGCGAGCGCGCGATCCGGTGCGACTGCTCGTTGTGGCGGAAGCGCCGGCCGAAGCGGGCGCGGAGCGCCTCGTCGAGCGCATCCTCACCGGCATGTCCGAACGGCGTATGGCCCAGATCGTGCCCGAGGCCGATCGCCTCGGTCAGGTCCTCGTTCAGCCGCAGGGCGCGCGCGACCACCCGCGAGATCGCCGTCGTCTCCAGCGTGTGGGTGATCCGGGTGCGGTAGTGATCGCCCTGGGGGTCGATGAAGACCTGGGTCTTGCCCTTCAGTCGGCGGAACGGCTTCGAGTGGACGATTCGGTCGCGGTCGCGCTGGAACGGCGTCCGCACGCTGCACTCGTCCTCCGCTCGGACGCGGCCACGGGTCTCGTACGACCGGACGGCGAGCGGGGACAGCCAGGTCTCCTCGTGATCCCGCACGAGCGCCTCGAAGGCGTAACCGACGTTGCCGACCAGCTCGGGCATCGACGTCCAGCGTAGTCGTTGAAGCGGAGCGAATCGGGGCGGCGATTCTTGTCCCGCGCTCCGCCCGTTCCCCCACCCTTGGGCGGGGAGCCGTCCCGCCGCCCTCGAGGGCGACGATACCCGCTCGTCGCAGCTGTGTGGGTGTCGATTCTGGATCGATGCGTCCACGAGGGACGGACGAGCTCGATGGTTCCGATGTCGGTACCGGACGGCCTCGTCCGCCGTCGCTCGTGCATCCGACGGGGGTGGCCGGGGTCAGATGATGATCGGGACGGTGCCGCCGTCGACGCTCCACGCGGAGCCGGTCACGTACGCGGCTCGATCCGAGCAGAGGAAGACGATCACCGCGGCGATCTCCTCGGGCCGGGCGAGTCGTCCGAGCGGACGACCTGCGCCGACCTTCGCGAGCACCTCGGCACGGTCACCCTGCTGATCGGCGAGCCCGCCCTCGCCGAGCCAGGTGTCGGTCGCGGTCGGCCCCGGGGTGACCGCGTTGCAGCGGATGCCGTCCTTCGCGTAGAGGTCGGCGACGAGTCGTGACAGGGAGAGGACGGCCGCCTTCGTGACCGAGTAGTGCGGCATTCCCGTCGACGGGCGCTTGCCGGCCGTCGACGAGACGTTGACGATCGCGCCGCCGCCGGAGCGGAGAGCGGGCAGGGCGGCCCTGATCGCGCGCACCTGGCTCATCACGTTCAACTGCCAGTATTCGTCCCACTCCTCGTCCGGAACCTCCTCGAAGCGCGCCTGCCTGGCGATGCCGACGTTGTTGACGAGGCAGTCGAGGCCGCCGAGCTCGGCGACCGCCAGCTCGACCAGCCGCTCGGGCTCCCCGGCCAGCGTGAGGTCGGCCTGGACGTGCAGTGCCTCGCCGATCCCGCGTGCCTCGCTCCGGCCGGAGGTGACGACGCGCGCACCCTCCTCGACCAGCAGTCGCGCCGTCTCCAGCCCGATGCCGCCGGTCGAGCCGGTGACGACGCACACGCGGTCGCGCAGGCCGAGGTCCATGCGGCGCTAGCGTATCGGCCGTGACCACGATTCTTCTCGTCAGGCACGGCGAGACCGACTGGAACGCCGAGCGGCGCGTGCAGGGCCACTCCGACCGGCCGCTGAACGAGACGGGCCGCGCTCAGGCGCGGTCGCTGGCGGAGGAGCTCGCGGCCGAGCGGATCGACGCCGTCTACTCGAGCGACCTGCTCCGCGCACACGAGACCGCTCGGATCGTCGCGGAGACGAAGGGCCTCGGTGTGACGGCGATCCCCGATCTTCGAGAGCGCGACTTCGGCACCTGGGAAGGCCTCACAGACGACGAGATCCTCGCGCGCTTCCCCGAGGCGGCGACCGGCCCGTGGGGTGACGCCGAGACGAGGCAGCAGATGGCGGAGCGTGTCGCCGACGCGCTCCGCCGGATCGCGGACGCCCACCCGGACGGCAACGTGCTGGTCGTCTCGCACGGGGGGCCTCTCCGTGCGGTCCTCACCCACTGCGGCGTCGACGGCGTCGGCCGGATCGACAACTGCCACGTGGTCCGGCTCGAGGTCGGCGGCGGCGCGATGCGCTCTGAGTAGACTGGTTCGCGGTGGAGGACTACACGAGCAAGTACAAGGGCGAGCAGGTCGAGGTGGCGCTGATGAACGGCGACTACCAGGACGGCGTGCTCACCGCCTACTGCGCGATCGACGACGTCGCGCACGTCGAGCTGAACGGACACATCCTGATCCCGCTTCAGAACGTGGCCTCCCTCCACTGCTCGAGCCGCTGCGACGCGCCGGAGCCGGACTGGCCGCCCCGCGGACTCGCCGAAGACGAGCGCGACGACGAGGGGTAGTACGTGCGCGTCGCCTGGCCGGCGATCCGCAACATCGCGAAGGCGTGGGCGCTGCTGCTTGGCGTGTGCGCCGGGCTCGGCGCGCTCGGCTGGTGGCTGAGCGGCTTCCGGGTTGCGTCGGTCTTCGTGTTCTGCGGCCTGCTGCTCGGGGTCGGCGCGTACTGGTATGCGGATCGGGTGGCGATGGGGATGGTCGGCGCCCGCGAGCTGCTGCCCGGCGAGGCGCCCGCGTTGCATTCACTCGTCGAGCGCCTGGCCTTGCGGGCTCGTGTCGTCAAGCCGCGGCTGTACGTGATCTCGGACGGCTTCCCGCGCGCACTCTCGGCCGGGCGCGGCGCGACGAGCTCGGCAATCGCGGTCAGCACCGGCCTGCTCGGGCTGCCTTCGCCGGCGGAGATCGAAGGTGTGGTCGCGCACGAGGTCGCGCACGTCCGCAACCGGGACGTGCTCGTGCAGACGACGGCGGTCGTGGTCGCGGCGCTGCTCGTCGAGCTGTCGCGCGCGGGCGGCTGGCTCTCGCGCGCGCTGCTCTACGTGCTCGGGCCGGTTGCGGCCTCGTTCGTGCACCTGCTCCTGTCTCCCCGGCGTGAGTTCGACGCCGACCGTCTCGCGGCCGAGCTCTGCGACTCGCCGCACGGCCTCGCCGACGCGCTGGTGCGGCTCGAGCAGGCGAGCGAGCTGGTCGAGTTCCGGGCGAGTCCGGCGACGGAGCCGCTGTACACGATCAACCCGTTCATGGAGAACGGCCTCGCCGGGCTGTTCGTCACGCATCCCCCGGTCGCGGAACGCGTCATCCGGCTGCGCGACCTCGATCCGGAGTGGCGCGCGAAGCTGCGGGCTGCGTAGAAACGGCGAAGGCCCCATGACGGGGCCTCCACGTGATAATCCGGCGGCGTCCTACTCTCCCGGGAGGTTGCCCTCCGAGTACCATTGGCGCTGGCGGGCTTAACTGCTCTGTTCGGAATGGGAAGAGGTGTACCCCCGCCGCTATGACCACCGGAAGCTGTCAAAGGCGTACGGAACGCACACCCTCAAAACTCCATAGCGACAACACGGTGTTCGAAATCAAGACCTCGGGCAATTAGTACGGGTCCGCTGAACGCATTGCTGCGCGTACACGTCCCGCCTATCGACGTGGTGGTCTCCCACGGCCCTTACTCCTTCTAGAGGATGGGAAGCCTCATCTCGAGGTGGGCTTCCCGCTTAGATGCTTTCAGCGGTTATCCCATCCGGACGTGGCTAATCAGCAGCGCCGTTGGCACGACGACTGATACACCAGAGGTCCGTTCGTCTCGGTCCTCTCGTACTAGAGACGACTCCTCTCAAGCTTCCAGCGCCCATGGTGGATAGGGACCGAACTGTCTCACGACGTTCTGAACCCAGCTCGCGTACCGCTTTAATGGGCGAACAGCCCAACCCTTGGGACCTACTCCAGCCCCAGGATGCGACGAGCCGACATCGCGCGTGTGTCCACCGTTTCCGGTGGCGCAGACTATGTCTTCACCCTGCCTGACCAAAGGCGAGGGGTCGGCGTGTTGTGGCGGTCATGGATTTGCTCGCTTTGCGAGCACTCACGCCACCTCGGCTCTTTCGAGCCTCAGTCGTTACGGGGTCACTTGCGGAAGCTTGTACCTGAGCTCCGGCAGTAGATACGGATCTACGAGCGTTGCCAGCCGCTTTGTGCCGTCCACCGTCAATCGAATCCGGTGGTACTGCTTGTCGCGGTTGAGTGCTCCCTCGATATCCCACTGCTCACGCAGAAGGCGAAGGAGGGTTTCCTGACTCTCTCGACCGAACTGCTGCGTGTTCAGGTACACCGCGGTTCTCGATTTACAACCATCGTCCATAAACCACACCGCAAGCGTCAATGGACTGAGCTCCGACTCTGGAACCGACTTGCGTCCGCCTGCATAGAACAGGCGATAGTACGGAGTCAGAGCCGGCAGGCTTCGCGTCACGAATCGATAGGCGATCCGCCCCGCGTTACCACGACGTTGCTTCGGTGGTGTGGCCACCAGGTCAGCGAGCTGTCGGTACTTCCAGTCGACGTACGCTCGCTGCCTAGCAGAATGGTTGATCTCGAGAAGCGCGTTGGTCTTGCAGCGCATGCTCCCATCACCGAGAAGCGTCCCGATGATGACTTGATGCTGCACTTCCGACAGACTTCCCACGACGTTACCCATCCTAGTTGTCTCGTCGGACGACACAACTTGGCAGGGTTTCGCCGTTATTAGCCGATGCTTGGCCGGTATTTCGACCGACCCACCCCAGATTGAGGTGCCAAACCCTTCCGTCGATGTGGACTCTTGGGAAGGATAAGCCTGTTATCCCCGGAGTACCTTTTATCCGTTGAGCGACGGCACTTCCACTCGTTACCGCCGGATCACTAAGGCCGACTTTCGTCCCTGCTCGACATGTCTGTCTCGCAGTCAAGCTCCCTTATGCCTTTGCGCTCTACGCACGATTTCCAACCGTGCTGAGGGAACCTTTGCGCGCCTCCGTTACGTTTTAGGAGGCGACCGCCCCAGTCAAACTGCCCACCTGACACTGTTCCCGCCCCCGATCAGGGAAGCGGGTTAGAAGCCCAAAACACGAAGGGTGGTATCCCAAGGGTGGCTCCACGAGAGCTAGCGCTCCCGCTTCACAGCCTCCCACCTATCCTGGACAACGTATTCCGAACTCCAATGTCAAGCTGCAGTAAAGGTTCACGGGGTCTTTCCGTCCAACCACGGGTACTCGGCATCTTCACCGAGACTACAGTTTCACCGGATCCCTCGAAGAGACAGCGCCCAAGTCGTTGCGCCATTCGTGCAGGTCGGAACTTCGCGCTACTCCTCCGTTTCCGGAGGCGCAGACTATCCCTTCACCCTGACGCAGACTCGCGAGAATCGCTTCGGCGCCATATCGCCGTCTCCCGCTCGGGTTCATCTCCCGCACGAGTTCGACGATCTCGATCAGCCCGGCCTTCCTCCGATGCGCTCCAGCCGCTGCCAGCCGGCAGACGATTGCGAAGTGCTCGAAGTCAAGCCTCTTCCCGGACAGGAGTGGATACCGTTCGAAGTGAGGGATCACCCGCCCGACGAGATCATCGAGTCGGCGGGTCTCCCACTTCAAGGTCTTGTCACTCCGATCCGGTCGGATACTTCCGCACCCGAAATGGGCCTGCATGACGTGAAGCACCTCGGCGCGATCTCCGTTCTGGCTGACGGAAAAACTCGGGCCTCACCTCCCATCCGACGAGCAGCTTCGCTCGTGGCGAGATGGAAACGGTGAAGCAACCTTCTCCGTCGACGTAGCCGGAGATGTTACGCCGAGACGAACTCGCGACTGCACCAGGGGCCGGCGTCTGATGGCACTCGTGGATTGTCGCCTGGAGCTCCAGACGGCGGAATGCCATCTCACGTCCGTTTCGGACGATCAGTCGTTACGGGGTCAAGCACTTGTCACGCTTTCGTCACAGGTGCCGACTTCCCACGGGATTACCCTCTCGCGTCACGACGTCCTTGAAGCGTCGCATACGAGGAGGGCTTCCCCGTTATTAGCCGGTTTGTCCGTTGAGATTACTCTCAACTCGGGCAATTCGATTACCCGACAAGGAATTTCGCTACCTTAGGACGGTTATAGTTACCGCCGCCGTTTACCGGGGCTTGGTTTCAAAGCTTCGCCCGAAAGCTAACCTCTCCGCTTGACCTTCCGGCACCGGGCAGGCGTCAGCCCCTATACGTCGTCTTTCGACTTCGCAGAGACCTGTGTTTTTGGTAAACAGTCGCTTGGGCCGTTTCACTGCGGCCCCCTCGAGCTCGGCCCGCGAAGGGCTTTCACTCTACCGGGGCGCCCCTTCTCCCGAAGTTACGGGGCCATTTTGCCGAGTTCCTTTTCGAGGGTTCTTCCGATCGCCTTGGTATTCTCTACCTGCCCACCTGTGTCGGTTTTGGTACGGGCACGCGCCACCTCCCTAGACGCTTTTCTCGGAGGCATGGCTTTTGGGACTTCGCGCCTCGCAGCGCTCGGCGTCCCGTCTCAGACTTGCCCGGCGGATTTGCCTACCGGACGTCCTACGCGGTTACCCCGGGACGACCATCGCCCGGGATCCCATAGCCTACCCCGTCCCGCCTTCGGTGGTAACGGTGGCTACGTGGTACAGGAATATCAACCTGTTGTCCATCGCCTACGCCTGTCGGCCTCGGCTTAGGTCCCGACTAACCCTGAGCAGATTAGCTTTACTCAGGAACCCTTGGGCATTCGGCGGAGGAGTTTCTCACTCCTCTTTCGTTACTCGTGCCAGCATTCTCACTTCCCAGCCCTCCACGGCAGGCTTACGCCGCCGCTTCACCGGCCTGGGAACGCTCCCCTACCACTCGAGCCAAATCACGAGGACATGGCTCGAGTCCGTGGCTTCGGTTCCTTGCTTGAGCCCCGTTACATTGTCCGCGCCCGACCACTTGACCAGTGAGCTGTTACGCACTCTTTGAATGGTGGCTGCTTCTAAGCCAACATCCTGGTTGTCTTTGCAATCGGACATCGTTTCCCACTTAGCAAGGAATTAGGGACCTTAGCCGACGGTCTGGGCTGTTTCCCTTTTGAGCACGAAGCTTATCCCCCGCACTCTGACTGCCGTGCTCTGGACTACCGGCATTCGGAGTTTGCCTGAGTTCGGTAAGCTGGTAGGCCCCCTAGCCCAAACAGTGCTCTACAACCGGTAGTGAACGCACGACGCTATACCTAAATATATTTCGGGGAGAACCAGATATCTCTGAGTTTGATTAGCCTTTCACTCCGACCCACAGGTCATCCCCGCCGTTTTCAACCGACGTGGGTTCGGTCCTCCACGGGGTCTTACCCCCGCTTCAACCTGCCCATGGGTAGATCACTCAGTTTCGGGTCTACCTCCGACGACTGGACGCCCTGTTTCGGACTCGCTTTCGCTACGGCTCCGTTTCCTTAACCTTGCCGTCGAAGAGTAACTCGCTGGCTCATTATGCAAAAGGCACGCCGTCACAGCACAAAGCTGCTCCGACCGCTTGTAAGCACACGGTTTCAGGTACTATTTCACTCCCCTTCCGGGGTACTTTTCACCTTTCCCTCACGGTACTAGTTCACTATCGGTCGCCAAGGAGTATTTAGCCTTGCGGGGTGGTCCCCGCGGGTTCCGACCAGGTTTCCCGTGCCCGGCCGTACTCAGGTACCTGCCAAGGGAGTCCGCGCGCTTTCGTCTACAGGACTGTTACCTGCTGTGGTGCGACTTTCCATTCGCTTCGACTAACACGCGGATTTGTAACTCCCCGACCCGCCGGCAGACGGATCAAGACAGGCCCTACAACACCCCGCACGACAACGACTGCCGTCTATCACGTCGTCGGGGTTTGGGCTCCTCCCCTTTCGCTCGCCACTACTCAGGGAATCGAGGTTTCTTTCCTTTCCTCCGGTTACTAAGATGTTTCAGTTCACCGGCTTGCCGCCGCCCGCCCTATGTATTCAGGCGGGGGCACACGCGCATTACCACGTGTGGGTTTCCCCATTCGGAGATCCCGGGATCAAAGGTTGGTCAGCACCTCCCCCGGGCTTATCGCAGCCGCCCACGTCCTTCTTCGGCTCTTGGCGCCAAGGCATCCACCGTGTGCCCTTCATCTCTTGATCGTGAAGAACACCGTAATTTTGCCGCTATGGAGTTTTCAAGGTGCAGACGAAGCCGCCAAAATCGGCGGCTGGGACGATTCTCCACAGCCGCGACCCTAAGCCGGTCTCTCAAAACTCAGCAGC
>CAWIKS010000006.1:0-132684 GCA_963836685.1 uncultured Actinomycetes bacterium | reverse complement strand
CGGTCAGATCGACAACGATGGTCGTGGCGCCGGCCGCGATCACGCTCCGAAGCGCCCTTCCTGCACCTTTGGAGCCGTGTAGAGGTCGTGCTCGCCAGCGAGCGAGACGACGAACGTGTCTTCGCCTGACTGCTCCGTCCGGATCCCGTGGGCGATGGTCGACCCGTCCTGTTCCCACGTCGCGGTTCATCGGTACGGACTCGCCGTGCATGTGGTACTCGTGGCCGTCAAGGGTGACGAGCGCCGATGCGGTGGGCTCGCCGGCTAGTGATCGGCGCAGAGCGTCGATTACCCGCACAACCAGCTTGTCGCTGTGCACTGCCCTGAGCGAGACCACCCATCTTTCGCGTTCGGGGTGAAGGTCCACATCCGAGACGCCGATCAGCTCCTGGGCCAATGCAACCGCTTGCCGTTCTTCGTCAACGGTGATCCGAAGAGGATCGACGCTGCCCATCTCCCGCTCCCTCCCTGTGACTCGTTCCCGCTGGTTTGCTAATCTCCGACACAGAACGCGTGACAAAAAAAATGCGTAACGAGAAACGCGAATCAGAATATACGATAACTCTGTCGTCTATGTCAAGCGATGGGACAACCCACTGGACGTTCCTCACAAACCACGCCCAGGTGCTGCTTTGCATCGCCAACGACCCCGACATCAGGCTCAGGGACGTCGCCGAGACAGTCGGCATCACCGAACGAGCAGCCCAACGGATCGTGTTCGAGCTCGCCGAAGCCGGATTCATCGAACGGGAGCGACGCGGCCGGCGCAACCGCTACCTGATCAACGAGACAGCCGAGATGCGCCACCCAGCCCAACAGGGCTACGTAATCGGCGAACTGCTCGACCTCCTCCGCCAAGTCCGCAGCCATCGCGACCGCCTGGAGTGCCCCCGGTTTGGTGGACACCTGAGCGGGAGTGTCCGACGCTCTGTGTAGGCATGACCGAAAAGGAGCGTCATGTCTACGAAGGCCAAGACCGAGACCGACGAGCTGATTGACAGCGCCGGCGGGGTGCGGAGCGAGCCCGGAGGGCGAGCGCAGCGACCTGCCGGCGAGGCGCCGATGGCCGAGGTCGGGCTCCCGCAGGAGGTGCGGGATCGTCTCTCGGACGAGGTGATCGACGAGCTGCTTGCCGGCGCCCGGACCGAGGAGGAGATCGTCGGGCCGGGTGGCGTGCTCGCCCGGCTGACCAGGCGGCTGGTCGAGCGGGCGCTGCACGCGGAGCTGACCGAGCATCTCGGCTACGAGCCGCATCAGGAGCCGCCTGGCGGGGTTGGCAACACGCGCAACGGCTCGACCGCGAAGACGCTTGCGACCGAGCAGGGGCCGGTCGAGATCGAGACGCCGCGGGACCGCAACGCGACGTTCCAGCCGCAGATCGTCAGGAAGGGGCAGCGGCGCTTCGAGGGGTTCGACGACAAGATCCTCGCGCTGTACGCGCGCGGCTTGTCGACCCGGGACATCGAGGCGCACCTGGCCGAGATCTACGGCGTGAAGGTCGGCCGCGACCTGATCAGTCGCGTCACCGACGCGGTGATGGAGGACGTGCGGGAGTGGCAGCAGCGGCCATTGGACGACGTCTATCCGGTGGTCTTCCTCGACGCGCTCGTGCTCAAGATCCGCGAGGGCGGCAGCGTGCAGCGACGTGCCTGCTACCTCGCGCTCGGCGTCACGATCGAGGGGGAGCGGGACGTGCTCGGGATGTGGTTCCAGGAGGCCGAGGGTGCGAAGTTCTGGATGCAGGTGCTGAGCGAGCTCAAGCAGCGCGGCGTGTCGGACATCCTCCTCTGCTGCGTCGACGGGCTGAAGGGCTTCCCGGAGGCGACCGAGGCGATCTTCCCGGCCACGACGGTGCAGACCTGCATTGTCCATCTGATCCGGCACAGCCTCCGCTACGTGCCCAGGGCGGGAGCGGGAGCAGGTCGCCCGCGACCTGAAGCCGATCTACACCGCCGTCGACCAAGACGCTGCCCAGGCGGCGCTCGAGACCTTCGACGACACGTGGGGCACGCGCTTCCCGGTGATCACCCAGGCGTGGCTGAACGCGTGGGAGTACGTGACGCCGTTCCTCGCCTTTCCACCGGAGCTGCGTCGAGTGGTCTACACGACGAACGCGATCGAGGCGTTGAATCGGCAGCTGCGCAAAGCGATCAAGACGAAAGGACACTTCCCCAACGAGGAGGCCGCGAAGAAGCTGATCTATCTCGCCATCGTCAACGCCGTGCCGGCGTGGACACGAACGCGGAACTGGACGACAGCCCTGCTCGCGTTCAAGATCCACTTCGGCGACCGACTGCCCGAGTGAAACCGCCTACACAGAAAATCGGACGCCCTCGGGGGCCTCCAGCACCAGGTTCGGGCAGCGAAAAGTGCACCGCTCGCCTTGGCTGTGATCTGACCGGCTGGCCTCGCAGGCTCGGTCGTTCGGATCGGGTCGAGGCGAGGAGGTCGGGAGGTGCGGAGCCGCGGGCGACGGAGGTGTTAAGGGCCCCGAGTTCGCGCGGGAAGCCATGCGTGTGTTGTCAGCCGGACTGGGCTGCGTCATGCGGTTGGAGGAGGTTGAGCAGTTGCCCGATCGGATGTCCGTGCTGGGCTGCGTGCCGCATCTCGGCGTTTCGGTTGATCACGTAGCGGTTGCGCCGCCCGATACGTTGCCGCTCGAGGAAGTTCGCCTCGGCGAGGTCGAAGACGATCCTCTGAGCCGCCCGCTCCGTGATCCCGACTGCCTGGGCGACGTCCCTCAGCCTCACGTCGCTGTTCTGCGCGATGCACAGGAGCACCTGTGCATGGTTCGTGAGGAACGTCCACGAAGTATGCTGCTGCCCACTTGACATAAGACTCTAGTTTCGTATATTACTGAGCGCGAAATACTTGCCGTATCTATTTAGTCGCGGTACACGTTTCGGATATTAGCAAGAAACCGGCGCAGCCGAAAGGTTGCCTGAAGGGGGGACGTGATGTGATTCGGGTGGCGGCACAGGATGTTGAGCGGGAAGCCGTGCTGAGGGAGCCCCAGGTCCGGGTCACCCACGTCGCGGGCGAGGTAGCCGTCGTTTCGTTGCTGGGAGAACACGACCTGGCCACGGCTTGGGAGGTTAGGAACGCGGTCGCCTTCGCGCTCGAGCGGGGCGCACACCTTGTCGTTGACTTGAGCGAGACAGAGTTCATCGACTCCTCGATCATCCACGTTCTCTTCGAGAGCGAGCAGCTCGCCTCAGGACATGGGCGACGGGTAAGCCTGCAGCTGCAGGCAGACGCCGATGTCAGAGGCGTGCTCGAAATCAACGGCCTGCTCGAAGAACTGCCTGTTTACTGCACGCGTGCCGAGGCGATCGACGCTGTCAGGAAGGCACCTGACTGGGTGACGGAACGTTCGGCTGTCGGGATCGGCAGTCGATCCAACATGGAAAGGAGGGAAAAATGGCGCTGCTCTTGGCTTTGATCCTCTTGCTCGTCCTGGTCGGAGTCATCGGCGGGCTCGCGGTTACAAAGTTTCTCTTCTTCGTGCTGATCGTGGCTGCGCTGCTGGCACTGATCGGATTCTTCACACGACGAACCGCCTAGGAGGCTGTGTCATGGGTCTAGGAGTTAGTCTGATTCTGATTGCCGTTGGAGCCGTGCTGGCGTGGGCAGTTCACGTCCACACGAGCGGCTTCAACATCCACACCGTCGGCTACATCTTGCTTGCCGTCGGCATCATCGGCGGCTTGGCGTCGATGGTCTTCTGGTCGTCGTGGGCGGGGCCTGGCTACTTCACGCGTAGCCGCCGAATCTACGTCGATGATGGCCCGGCCGCCTAAAGAGGCCCCCGTGGGAAGAACCGCGCGGAGACGAAGTGGGTGGGCGTTCACACCGCCCACCCAAGGGCGTGGAAGTCGATCGCAGTGTAGGTGGAAGGCATTTCGGGCCACCTTCTAGGGGGAGCGAGGATGTTCGGGCGAAGTCGGAGAGAGCCGATCAAGGAGAACCCTGCGAGGGCCTGGGAACTCGCCCTACAACTCGCGAGGGACGAGAAGTTCTGCAATCGCACGATCCGCGGAGTTGGTGGCTGGCTCAGGCGGGAAACATCACCGGCGGTCTAGCAGCGTGGGCGAAACGGCTCGGAAGTCATTCGTCGCAACGGCGGTTGCGGTTGCAGTCATCGCAGGCGCGTTCGCGCTTTGGCATCTTCGAGTACTCGTCGCGCTGCTCCTGCTCGCGCTGATCATCTCCGCGGCGATGCGGCCCGGCATCGAAGCACTCCAGCGGCATCACGTGTCCGGATCTTTGGGCGTCGCTATCCACTACCTCGGCTTGCTGGTCGCGATGGGGCTGCTGCTTTGGTTGATTGTTCCGCGAGCCCTTGACCAGATCGAGGCCGCGCTCGGTACCCTTCCCACCTCCACGTCAGACGTGGCCGCGGCCGCACGCAAGTCGCACGGGATCAAGCATGAGGTCTTGCTGGGAATCCAGCATCGCCTCGAACGGCTACCGCGAGGCGCTGGGCTGATCCACCCGGCAGTCACCTATGGGCGCACCGCGCTCGAGGTCCTCGTCGGCATTTTTTTTACCTTCGCGGTGGCCGCCTACTGGATCTTCGAGAAGCATCGGGCGCAGAGTCTCGTCCTCGGGCTCGTCTCCCGGGGAAGACGGCGGGTGGTGAGGGACACGTGGGATCTGATCGATGCCAAGCTTGGTGCGTTCGTCCGCGGCCAACTGCTGATGATCACCTTCGTCAGTACGGTGCTCTCGTTCGCCTTCTGGCTGGACGGGCTGCCGTACTGGCTGCTGATCGGTGTCTTCGCCGGAATCGTCGAGATCGTGCCGGTCATCGGCCCCCTCGCCGCTGGGGTGGCCGCGATCGCCGCCGGTTTCACCGATTCCTGGCAAACCGCGCTTGGGGCCGCGATCGCGGTCTTCGGGCTGCGCCTTGTTCAGGACTACGTCGTCGGACCACGAGTACTGGGCCACGCCGTCGGCCTCTCGCCACTGGTCGTGCTGGTCACCGTGACGACGGTTGGAGTCCTGTTCGGAGGCTTCTACGTCCTGCTCGCAACGCCCGTCGCGGCGATCTTCGCCACCTTGGTCGACGTCGCGGTACTCGACAAGGACCCTGCAGAGCAGGACGTTCCGGCGCTGATCTTCCTGGAGAAGGAAACAGAAACCGGCTGACCCGGCGCCAGCTCTGTCTTTGCCGATTAGTAACGCCGCATACGCCGCGCACGTTGCTTCTCCAGATCGACCGAGGAGGTCTCGATGAAACTGCTCCGCCGGAAGCCACGCTACGGCGAATAATGCGTCGACGACGAACGGCCGCAGCCAGCCGAGCCGATCCGAGCGCGGACGTGCGCCTATACCCAAGGACGCGCCCGCACCACGGCCCGAACGGGCCGAACCAACCGAGGCCGATCCGGGCCTCTCTGACCTCTCCAAGCGCGACTACCGGGCGATCATCCGCGGCGCCTTCAAGGAAGCCAGCAACGACCACATCACGAACCTCGCGGCTGCAGCGCCAAGCGGCTCAACTTTCCAGTCTCTTTCTAACCCAACTGGGACGGAGCCCCAATCGGTCCCACCGTGAAACGAAAAAGGCCCTGTTCCCAGGGCCTTTGCCAGTGGGCGCGGCTGGGATCGAACCAGCGACCTCCCGCGTGTGAAGCGGGCGCTCTCCCGCTGAGCTACGCGCCCCGGCGCGGGAAGGGTACCGGAGCGCTGGTACGATCGACGGGCCCGGTCGCGCTAGGCGGGGAGCTAGCGGTTCCCTGAACCCGCAATCCGCTATAGCGGGGCCGATCACCGCCCGAGGGGCGGGTTTTCCGGGGCCTGGGCCCAGGCGCGCAGCGTTGACGGCCAGGTTCCGCGCACTGGGAGCCTTCGAACCGCGTCAGGTCCGGAAGGAAGCAGCGCTAAGGAGTTCCTCCCAGGTGCCGCGGTCAGGCCTGGCCCGAGCAAGCGGCTCGGGTTCCTCCCGGGGAAGCCGTTTCGAAGGCGGCCGCGTGACCGGGCGTTACTCCTCGAGGCACTGGATCCAGCAGGTCTCGCGAATCCACAACGGAACGGCTCGGGGATTCTGCTTGAATCGAGGAGTGACCGCGCTGTACCGCAAGTACCGACCGCAGGACTTCGACGAGGTGGTCGGGCAGGACGCGGTGGTGCGGACGCTGAAGAACGCGATCGCCGCCGGGCAGGTGCGCCAGGCCTACCTGTTCGCCGGCCCGCGCGGCACGGGCAAGACCTCGCTCGCGCGGATCCTCGCCAAGGCGCTGAACTGCGCGCAGGGCCCGACGCCGACGCCGGACAAGACGTGCAACGCGTGCGTGACGATCGCGGCCGGCACCTCGCTCGACGTCGTCGAGATGGACGCCGCCTCCCAGCGCGGGATCGACGACATCCGCGAGATCCGCGAGCGGGTCGTCCTCCAGCCGGTCGAGGGCCGGTACAAGGTCTACATCCTCGACGAGGCGCACCAGCTCACCGACGCCGCCTTCAACGCGCTGCTGAAGCTGATCGAGGAGCCGCCGCCGCACCTCGTCTTCGTCTTCTGCACCACCGACCTGGCCAAGATGCTCCCGACCGTTCGCTCGCGCTGCCAGACCTTCGTCTTCTCGCGGCCGCGGCTGCCCGAGCTCGTGCGGCTGCTGCGGCGCGTCGCCGACGGCGAGGGCTACGAGGCTCCGGACGCGGCGCTCGCGGAGATCGCCCGGGCGGCCCGGGGCAGCTTCCGCGACGCGGTCTCGACGCTCGACCAGCTCGCCTCCGCGACCGAGGGGGCGATCACGGTGCAGTCCGTCCTCCAGCTGCTCGGCACGGTCGACGAGCTGGCGCTGTTCCGGCTCTGCGACCTGATCGTCGACCGCGACACTGCCGGCGCCCTCCTCTTCATCGAGGAGCTGTCGGAGCAGGGGCAGGACCTGGGCCGGCTCGTCGGCGACCTGCTCGAGCACCTGCGGCACCTGATGCTCGTCCAGCACCTGGGCGAGGTGCCCGAGTCGCTGCCCGCCACCGAGGAGACACGCGAACGGCTGCGCGCGCAGGCGAACCAGCTCGGCGAGGCGACCGTGCTGCGGCTCTGCGACCTGCTCGCCGTCGCCGTCGACGATCTCCGGCAGGGCGGCGACCCCCGGCTGCCGCTGGAGCTGGCGCTCGTCAAGGTCACGCGGCCCGCGTCCGACCTCGCCGCGGAGTCGATCGCCTACCGGCTCGAGCTCCTGGAGCAGCGCGGCGCCCCGCCACCGGCAGGGACAGGCACCGAGTGCCTGTCCCTGCAGTCGAGGCCGCGGAGCCGGAGCCCGCTCCGGAGCCGCCGTCGCTGGAGCTCGACGCAGCTGCAGGAGGCGTGGCAGCGAACGGTGCTCCCGGCCCTCGAGCGGCGCTCGATCCCGACCGCGTCGATGCTCCGCGAGGCCCACCCGGCCGCGCTCGCCGACGACCGGCTGACGCTCGAGTTCCCGGCGAGCGCCGCGTTCCACCGGCAGCTCGCCGAGGAGCCGAAGAACGCCGACCTGCTCGCGGACGCGCTGTTCGAGGTCACCGGCCGCCGCCTCCGGCTCGAGTTCGCGCTCGGCGAGAACGGAGTCGAGGCCGAGGAGGAGCACGAGCCGCCGAGCGAGGAGGACTTCGTCGCCCTGATCAAGGAGACGTTCGACGCACGGGAGGTCGACGAGTGACCAAGGGATTCGACATGAACGCGCTGCTCCGGCAGGCGCAGCAGATGCAGGCGCAGATGGCGGAGGCGCAGGAGGAGCTGGCGAAGGAGATCGTCGAGGCCTCGGCGGGCGGCGGACTCGTCAGGGTGAAGGCGACCGGCGCCGGTGAGATCACCGAGATCAAGATCGACCCGAAGGCGATCGACCCGGACGACCCCGAGCTGCTCGAGGACACGGTGCTCGCCGCCGTGAACGAGGCCCTGCGCTCGGCGCAAGGCCTCGTTCAGTCCAAGCTCGGCGGCACGCTGGGCAGCCTCGGGCTGCCCGGGCTCTAGCCCCTGACCGCCTCAGGCCGGATCACCATCTCCAGCACCTCGTAGCCCTCGAACGCGGGCGGCGGGAAGCCGCCGGCCTGCAGCGCCTCCCGAACCTGCGGCTCCTCGGCCATCGCGTGCCGGCCTTCCTCGGTCTCCCAGAGATTGATCACCAGGATCCCGTCGTCGGTCCGAGCAATGATCGTGCCGAGGCCGCCGTGCTTCGGAGCAAGCTCCATGCCGACCGGGCGCACGTGCTCGCGCAACTTGGCGGCCAGGTCGTCGGGCGTCGCCGGACATCTTCATCATCGAGACCACAGCCATTCGGAATCCTCCTTCGTCGGGGTCGGGCGTAGCGTACGGGGTTCGGCCTGACCTGTCCGAAAGGCAGAATGCGGGCGTGTTCTCGCCGGCCGTCGAAAACCTCGTCGCCCAGCTGACCCGCCTGCCCGGCGTCGGTCAGCGCACCGCCCAGCGGCTCGCCTTCCACCTGCTGCGCGCACCCAGGGACGAGGCGCTCGCGCTCGCCGCCGCGATCCAGGAGGTCAAGGAGCGCGTGCGGTTCTGCCGCGACTGCGGCAACCTGACCGAAGAGGAGGTGTGCGCGATCTGCCTCGACGCCCGCCGCGACCACGCGCTGATCTGCGTGGTCGAGCAGCCGGCCGACCTGATCTCCGTCGAGCGGACGGCCGAGTACCGGGGCCTGTACCACGTCCTCGGCGGCGCGCTCTCCCCGATCGACGGCGTCGAGCCGTCGAACCTGCGGATCGACGAGCTGCTGCAGAGGGTCGAGCGGAACGGCGTCGAGGAGGTCGTCCTGGCGACGAACCCGAACATGACCGGCGAGGCGACCGCCGCGTACCTCGCCGACCGCCTCCGCGGCCGGGTCCGGGTGACGCGGCTCGCGAGCGGGCTGCCGGTCGGCGGCGACCTCGAGTACGCGGACGAGGTCACGCTCGGGCGGGCCCTCTCCGGGCGTCGCGAGATGCTCTGAAGGCTCCGAGCCGTCCCGGGCGTGGCGGCGGACCTTGCCCGGCGGCACTGCCGGCAAATACCGCAAAGAGCGGAGTTTTTCTCGCGCCGCACCTCTTGTGCGCGAGGCGGCGCCGAAATAGATTCCCCGCGTCGAACCGGTTGGCCCTCGGGTCAGCCGGTTCGGCTTTTTCTGGGGGTTCTTTCGAGGTAGCTACCCTTCGGCGGATGGCCGCCACCACCGACTACGAGGTCGTTCCCGGCGTCTCCGGGGACGAGGCCGGCCGGCTCGGCACGCTCGTCCTCAAGTTCGGCGGCACCTCGGTCGGCGATCCCGCCCGGCTGCAGGCGGTCGCGCGGAGAATCGTCTCGGCGAAGGAGCGCGGCGCCCGTGTCGTCGCCGTCCTCTCGGCGATGGGCGACACGACCGACGAGCTCGTCGCCCTCGCCCACCGGATCTCGGCCCGGCCGAAGCCGCGCGCGATGGACATGCTGATCTCGGTCGGCGAGCGCATCTCCTGCGCGCTCGCCGAGATGGCGATCGAGGACCTCGGGCACGAGGCGATCTCGCTGACCGGATCCCAGGCCGGGATCGTCACCGACACGACGCACACGAAGGCGAAGATCGTCGAGGTGCGGGCCCAGCGGATCCACTCCGCGCTCGACGAGGGCAAGATCGTCCTCGTCGCCGGCTTCCAGGGCGTCTCCACCGTCCACGAGATCACCACCCTCGGGCGCGGAGGGCTCGGACACGACCGCGGTCGCGCTCGCCGCCGCGCTCGGTGCGGACAGCTGCGAGATCTTCACCGACGTCGAGGGCGTCTACAGCGCCGATCCGCGCATCGTCCCGAGCGCCTACAAGCTGCCCGCCGTCACCTTCGAGGAGATGCTGGAGATGTCCGCGTCCGGGGCGAAGGTGATGGCGCTACGCTCCGTCGAGTTCGCGCGCAACCACGGCGTCCGCCTGCACGTGCGCTCCACGTTCACCGAGGCGCAGGGCACGTCGATCCAGGAGGAGGACGAGGAGTTGCTGGAGAAGGCGATCATCTCGGGGGTCACGCACGACACGTCGGAGGCGAAGCTGACCATCCTCGGCGTTCCCGACCGCCCGGGCGTCGCCGCGCGGGTGTTCCGGGCGCTCGCCGACGCCGGCGTGAACATCGACATGATCGTCCAGAACGTCTCCGCCCACGGCCTGACCGACATCTCCTTCACGCTGCCGAAGAGCGACCTCGCCGCCGCCGAGCCGATCCTGGAGGCGGCCTGCAAGGACGTCGACGCCGCCGGCTTCAGCCATGACTCCGACATCGCCAAGGTGTCGCTGATCGGGGCGGGGATGCGCAGCCACCCGGGCGTCGCCGCCGACATGTTCGAGGCGCTCGCCGCCGCCGGGATCAACATCGAGATCATCTCGACGTCGTCGATCCGGATCTCGTGCGTGGTGCGCGCGGACGAGGTCGAGCGGGCAGTGCAGGCGGTGCACGACAAGTTCCAGCTCTTCGCCGAGGAGCGCGCGAGTGCCTAGGCTCGGCGTCGTCGGCGCCACCGGGGCGGTGGGGCCCGTGACGCTCGAGCTCCTCGCCGAGCGAGGCTACTCGGACGTGCGCGCGTTCGCCTCGGCGCGATCGGCCGGGAACGCGTGTCGCCTTCGGCGGCGAGGCGCTCGTCGTCGAGGAGGCGACGCCGGAGGCGCTCGGGGCCGGCGACCTCGACCTCTGCCTGTTCTCGATCGGCACGGCGGGCTCGCGGGAGCTCGTCCCGCACGCCGTACGAGGCGGGGCCGTCGTCGTCGACAAGTCCTCCGCCTACCGGCTCGTCGACGGGATCCCGCTCGTCGTCCCCGAGGTGAACGGCGCCCGGGCGCTCGAGCACGAGGGCATCGTCGCCAACCCGAACTGCTCCACGATCCAGCTCATGTGTGCGCTGAAGCCGCTCCACGATGCGGCGGGTCTCGGGCGCTGTGCGGGTCGCCACCTACCAGTCGGCCTCGGGCGCCGGAGCGGAGCCGATGGCGCGGCTCCGGGAGGAGAGGCCCGAGGATCACGACCTGCGCGTGGACTGGGACTACGACGGCGTCGAGTACGACGAGGAGGCGAAGATGCGGGCCGAGGCGCGCAAGATCCTCGAGCTGCCCGCGCTCCCGTTCAGCGCGACCTGCGTGCGCGTGCCGGTGATGGTCGGTCACGGCGAGGCGGTCTGGATCGAGACCGAGGAGCCGCTCTCGCCCGAGCAGGCGGCCGAGGCCCTGCGCGCGGCGCCGAGCGTCCGCGTCGTCGACGGCTTCGCGTCGCCCGGCGACGCCGCCGGCGGGGACGACGTCCTCGTCAGCCGGATCCGCCGGGACCCGACCACCGAGAACGGCCTCGCCCTCTACGTCGCCGGCGACAACCTCCGCAAGGGCGCGGCGCTGAACGCGATCCAGATCGCGGAGCTGCTGCTCAGCCGCGAAGCCGTCGCCGCGTAGCGCGCCGACAGGGACAGGCTGAAGCCTGTCCCTGTGCCTCCAGCGCTGCGACACCACGCAGGGACAGGCTGAAAAGCCTGTCCCTGCTCAGGGCCGCTGCGGTACCGGCGCCGGCGTCAGCGCCTCCTTCAGCGCACGGAAGACGCGCGCCGGCATCCCCTCGTGGACCGGGACGAGACCGCCCAGCTCGAGCCGCGCCAGCTCGACGCGGCCCTGCACGTGCACCGTCCTGAAGCCGAAGTCGGCGAGAAAATCGGCCGGGAAGACGGTGCGATGGACCAGGAAGCGCTCGTACGTCGACCTGCCCTCCGGGTACCGGTAGGCGAACGCCTCGAGCGCCTTCGCGCCGCGGTCCTTCACGTCGCCGATCGCCGCGAGGAAGAGCGACTGCATCACCCAGGGCGTCGCCGCCTCGACGACGTAGGCGCAGGTGACCAGCACCGCGTCGGCGGACGGCGGGCCGGCCGGCAGCTCGGCCGCGCGCGGGAACAGGCCGGAGGGGCCGTACTGCATCGAGCCGAGCAGCCGGCCGTCGGCGTCGTAGTACACCGTCCCCCAGGCGCCCCACTCCTCCTCGGCCTTGGCGATCCAGCGCCGCTTGTCCACGCGCCGCCCGCGCGACTGCCACCAGACGCACTCGTGGCACACCGCCGGCGCCGTCTCCAGGATCGCGCCGGTCAGCCCGGCGACGTGGGGAGGCATCAGGCCCGGACGGGGCCGATCTCGGAGACGACGACGTCGACCCGGGCCGGCCGGGCGCCGGCCATTCGCTCGAGATAGCCGGCGACGCGATCCTGCACCGCACGCCCGACGTCCGAAAACGGCGTCCCCCAGTCGAGCGCCAGGTGCAGCTCGGCCGACACCCCATCCTCTCCGGCCGAGATTCGCACCGCCCGCTGGCGAGGCAGGTGCCCGTCGACGAGCCCGCGGACGCCGTCCACCTCGAGCGCCGCGTCGCCCGCGTAGCGTGCGAGGACGTCCGGGGAGATACTCGCGTGCCCCTCCATCAGCCCGATCGTAGCGTGACTTCCGTCACCTCCGGACGGGCGCAGAAGCGCAGCGGGACGAACGTCGTCCCCAGACCGGAGGAGACGTGGAGCGTCCCGCCCGGACGGCGGTAGACCCCGTGGTTGTACGGCGCCCGCGGATGCGCGAGACGCAGCTTGCCGCCCGGGTAGGGGAGGCAGATCTGCCCGTCGTGCATGTGGCCCCCGAAGACGAGGTCGAAGACGTCCTCGGGCAGAAAATCGACGATGCGCGGGAAGTGGCAGAGAAGGATCCGCAGGTCGGCGGTCGGGTCGACGAGCTCCCACGGGCGGGCGGCGAAGCGCATGTACGTGCGCGGGTCGACGCCGACGAGCTGCAGCCGGCGTCCACGCAGGTCGACGTCGACCGCCTCGTCGTACAGCAGCACCCCGCGTCCGAGGTCGAACTCGGAGACCGGCTTCGAGAACGGGTCGCGACTGTCGGCGAAGTCGTGGTTCCCGAGCACCGCGTACACGGGCGGGAGGCGCTCGATCAGCTCCCGGAGTCGGGCGGCGCCGCGCGGCCGGGCAAGCAGATCGCCGGTGAGGAAGACGAGGTCCGGCTTCCGCTCGACGACCCAGTCGACCGCGCGCTCGACCGCACGGGTGGCCGGCGACGGAAACCCGAGGTGGAGATCGGCGAGATGCGCGATCCGCACGCCGTCGAGCTCGGACGGGAGCCCGGGGAGCGGGATGTCGACCTCGTCGAACCGGACCCACCCCGCCTCGTAGAACGCCCAGGCGAGCCCGCCGGTCGCCACGCCCGCGACCGCGGCGAAGCCGGTACGGACGGGCTCCGCTCTCAGACTCGCAGCTTCTCGACGACCGGCTCGACCGAGACGACGTGCCGCTTGAACTTCAGCTCCGACTCGGCGAGCCCGGCGGCGACGCCGACGAGCTGCGAGAGGTGGAGGATCGGCAGGCCGTAGGTCTTGCCGGTCGCCGCCTCGAGCTTCTGCTGCCACGCGTCGAGCGACAGGTGGCAGAGCGGACAGGGCGTGACCATCACGTCGGCGCCCGCCTCCATCGCCTGCTCGATCGGCTGGATCAGCTCCCCGAGCGCCGTCTCCTCGCGCGCCTGGATGATCGGGAAGCCGCAGCACTTGATCTTCGCCGGGTAGTCGATCGGCTCGCCGCCGCAGGCCTGGATGATCGCCTCGAGCGACCAGGGCCGGTCGGGATCCTCGAAGCCGAGGATCTTCGAGGGTCGCAGGATCTGGCAGCCGTAGAAGGGCGCGACCTTCAGGCCCTTCAGCCCCTTGTGTGCCGCCTGCCGGAGCCGGTCGTAGCCGTCGCCCTCGGCGATCAGCCAGAGCAGGTGCTTGACCTCCACCCCGCCCTGGTACGGCGGCACCCCGACGCGCTCGAGGTTCTCGTTCACGCGCGCGCGCAGCGTGTCGTCGTTCTTCAGCTGCCAGTTCGCCTGGCGGAGGTTGAGCGTGCAGACGTTGCAGATCGTCATCAGCGTGTCCGCGCCGGTCGCCTCGCCGTAGGCGAGGATGCGCGCGTTCAGGTGGAGGTAGTAGTCGGGCTCCGCCTCGTGGATGTCGCCGGCACCGCAGCAGGTGACCGACTCGAGCTCCTCCAGCTCGATGCCGAGCTTCGGCGCGAGCGCCTGAGTCGAGGTGTCCAGCTCCTTCGCCGAGAGCGATGCGAGGCAACCCTTGTAGTAGGCGACGCGTTTCACGTACCGTTCCCGCTCTCCCCAGGCTTCTCCGCAGGAGAAGCCTGGTCGTGCTCGTGACGCTCGGCGAACTCGATCCACTGGAGACCGTGCTCGCCCTGGACGATCCCGGCCGCCCCGTCCCGGCCCTGTTCCTTGACCAGGTTGTACAGCGCGCGCGACTCCTTCACGTCCTGTGCGACGTGCGGCGGAACGGGCGGCGGCACCTTGCCCCGCTTGGCGAGGCTCATCGCGAACTTGATCTGCTTGATCGAGGAGACGACGCCCTGTGTCTTCGGGACGAGCTCCGTCTCGCGCAGCCAGCCGGTCGTCTTCGCCGAGGTGACGAACCACTTCGCGTGCTTCGCGCCCAGGTCGCGGTCGATCCCGTGCCTGATCGACTCGGCGCCCAGCTTCGCGATCGCGTCTCGCGGGTCGACGCCTTTCGGGCAACGCTCCTGGCAGAAGTAGCAGCGCGTGCAGTCCCAGATCCCGTGCTCGGAGTTGTAGGTCTCCAGCCGCTCGACCGTCTCCTGATCGCGCGCGTCCCCGACGAAGCGCATCCCCTTCGCGAGCGCCGCCGGCCCCAGGAACTCGGGGTCGGACTCCATCGAGTTGCACTCGGAGACGCAGCAGCCGCAGTTGATGCAGAGCGACTCCTTGTGGATCACCTCGGCGTCGTGGTGCGAGACGCGGAACTCCTTCCCGTCCGGCGCCTCCGTGTAGCCCGGGCTCGAGCCAGGGCTTCATCGCGCGGACCTTGTCCCAGAAGGGATCCATGTCGACGACGAGGTCCTTGATGATCGGCAGGTTCCCCATCGCCGAGATCACCGGCACGTGCCCGGCCTCGACGATCGGCAGCATCCGCTCCTTGCAGGCCAGCACCGCCCGGCCGTCCATGCGCATCCCGCAGGAGCCGCAGATCATCATCCGGCAGCTCTTGCGGTAGGAGAGCGTCCCGTCGACCCGGTCCTTGACGATGTCGAGCACGTCGAGCAGGCAGGCCCACTCCGGCGCCTCGACCTCGTAGCGGCGGAGCTCCCGCTCGCCGGTGTCGGCGTTGTACCGCCAGATCTTCAGCGCGACGTCCATCGCCCTCCCTAGTAGACCCGCTCCTGGGGCTGCCACTTCGTCACCGTCACCGGCTTCCAGTCCAGCACCGGGCGGTCGGCGATCCAGCGGACGATCGTGTGCCTCATGTAGCTCTGATCATCGCGGTTCGGGTAGTCGTAGGGCCGCGCATGCGCGCCGCGGCTCTCCTTGCGGGCGAGCCCGGAGACGACCATGCACTCGGCGAGCTCGAGCAGGAAGCCGAGCTCGAGCGCCTGGGTGAGGTCGTTGTTGAAGACGTTGCCCTTGTCCTCGACCACGACCTCCTCGTGGCGCTCGAGCAGCCCCTCGACGATCTCCTCCTGGCGGAGCATCTGCTCCTCGCGGCGGAAGACGCCGAAGTTCTCGTGCATCGTCTCACCCAGCTCGTCGCGGATCCTCCACGGGCGCTCGCCCTCGGTCCGGTCGAGCAGCGCCTGCAGCTCGCGCGCCGCATCCGAGACCGCCGAGTCGGGCACCGTCACGGTCGTGTGCGAGAGCGCCCACTCCGACGCGTGGCGGCCGGCGCGCTTCCCGTACGTGATCGTCTCCATCAGCGCGTTGCCGCCCAGGCGGTTCGCGCCGTGCACCGAGACGCACGCGCACTCGCCCGCGGCGTAGAGGCCCTCGAGCTCCGTGCGGCCCCAGACGTCGGTGTCGACGCCGCCCATGTGGTAGTGCGCGCCCGGCCGGACGGGAATCGGGTCCTGGATCGGGTCGACCCCGACGAAGACCATCGACAGCTCGCGCGTGCCGTGCAGGTTCTCCATGATCCTCTCCGCGCCGAGGTGGCGGAGGTCGAGGAGGACGTTGCCGTCGATCCCGCGGCCCTCGTCGATCTCGGTCTGCTCGGCGCGCGAGATCACGTCCCGCGACGCCAGCTCCATCGCGTTCGGCGCGTACCGGGTGAGGAAGCGCTCGTTGTCGGCGTTGAGCAGGTACGCGCCCTCGCCGCGGCAGCCCTCGGTGATCAGCACGCCCGACGGCGCGAGGGTCGTCGGGTGGAACTGCATCATCTCCATGTCCTTCAGCGGGACACCGGCGCGGAGCGCCATCGCCATCCCGTCGCCGGTGCAGGCGTACGCGTTCGTCGTCCCGACGTAGAGGCGGCCGGCGCCGCCGGTGGCGAGGATCACGGTCTTCGCGCCGATCGTCTTCAGGCCGCCGTTCAGCAGAGTCCCAGCAGATCACGCCCTGGCAGCGACCGTCGTCGACGACCAGCTTCCAGGCGAAGAACTCCTCGTACACCTGGACGTCGCGCTTCATCACCTGCTCGTAGAGCACGTTCACGAGCACGTGGCCGGTGATGTCGGCCGCGTATGCCGTTCGCGGCTCGCCGGCGGCGCCGAAGGGGCGCTGCGCGATCCGGCCGTCCTCGGTGCGGGAGAAGACCGCGCCCCAGTTCTCGAGCTGGTAGACGTCGCCCGGCGCCTCCTCGCACAGGATCTCGATCGCGTCCTGGTCGCCGAGGTAGTCGGAGCCCTTGACCGTGTCGTACGCGTGCTCCTCCGGGCTGTCCTCGGAGGCGTTCCCGAGCGCCGCGTTGATGCCGCCCTCGGCGGCGCTGGAGTGGCTGCGCACCGGGTGGAGCTTCGAGACGAGCGCGACGTCGGCGCCGATGTCGAACGCCTCGATCGCGGCCCGCATTCCCGCGAGGCCGGCGCCCACGACGAGCACGTCGTGCTTCGCGTCCACGACAGCGGACGCTATCGAAAAGGCCGCGCGAGACGGCGTCAGGTCCGCTTGCGGCCGCCGACCAGCCGGAGCAGCTTCGGAAGCGGGTCGTAGCGCCGGTCGACGACTCGCTCCTTGAGCGGGATGATCGCGTTGTCGGTGATCGTGATCCCCTCGGGGCAGACGTCGCCGCAGCACTTGGTGATGTTGCAGAGCCCGATCCCCGCGTCGCCCGCGAGCAACTCGGTGCGGTCGAGATCGTCGAGGGGATGCATCTCCAGGCTCGCGATCCGCACCATGAAGCGCGGGCCGAAGTAGCTCCGCTGGAGGCCGTGGTCGCGCAGGACGTGGCAGACGTCCTGGCAGAGGAAGCACTCGATGCAGCTCCGGAACTCGGCCAGCCGGTCGACGTCCTCCTGGCCGATCGACCAGTCGGCGTCCGGCTTCGGCGTGAACGGCGGGATCCGCTTGTTCACCTCGTAGTTCCAGGAGACGTCGGTGACGAGATCGCGGACGAGCGGAAACGCGCGCATCGGCTCGACGCGGATCGCCTCGCCCTCGCCGAACGCGTCCAGGCGCGTCTTGCACATCAGCTGCGGCCGCCCGTTCACCTCGGCGGCGCAGGAGCCGCACTTGGCCGCCTTGCAGTTCCAGCGGACGGCGAGATCCTTCGCCTGCGAGCGCTGGATCTCGAGCACCGCGTCCAGCACGACCATTCCCGGCTGCACCTCGAGCTCGTATGCGACCAGACCCCCGCCCGCCGGGTCACCCCGCCAGATCTCCAGCGTCCGCAGGGCGCGCGCGCTCATCGCCGCTCGGCCTCCCGGCGCTCCTCGACCAGCCCCGCGAGCTCGGCCGCCTTGACCACCGGCCTCGCCTCGACGTCCATCCCGCCCGCTCCCTTGCGGACGACGACGTTGTGCTCTCCCCAGTAGTCGTCGAAGGCGGGGAAGTCCAGCCGGCTGTGAGCGCCGCGGCTCTCCTCGCGCAGGAGGGCCGAGCGGGTCACGGCCTGCGAGACGACGAGCATGTTCCGGACGTCGCGGCACAGGTGCCAGCCCGGGTTGTAGGCGGCGCCGCCGGTCTGGGCCCGGGCATCCGCGGCTCGACCCTCCAGCTCGTCGAGGCGGGCCACGGCCCTGCTCAACCCCTCGCCGTCGCGGTAGATCCCCACCTCGTCCTGCATCGTCGCCTGCAGCTCGGCGTGGAGCTCGTACGGGTCCTCGCTCCGCCAGCGACCCGAGAGGTAGCCGGTCATCTCGGCGGCCGCGTCCGCCACCTGCGCGTCGTCGATCGCCGGCGACGCGGCGTCGCCGGCGAACCGCGCCGCGCCCTCGCCGGTCCGCTTCCCGAACACGAGCAGATCCGACAGCGAGTTGCCGCCCAGACGGTTTGCGCCGTTCATCCCTCCGGTGCACTCGCCGGCCGCGAACAGGCCGGGGACGGTGCTCGCCCCCGTCTCCCCGTCGACCACGACCCCGCCCATCAGGTAGTGGCAGGTCGGCCCGACCTCCATCGGCTCGCGGGTGATGTCGACTCCGGCGAGCTCCATGAACTGGGCGTACATGCTCGGCAGCTTCTTCCTCACCGCCGCGGCCGGCAGGTGGGAGACGTCGAGGAAGACGCCGCCGTGGGACGTCCCCCGACCCTCCCGCACCTCGGTGTAGATCGCGCGCGAGACGACGTCGCGGGTGGAGAGCTCCATCCGCTTCGGGTCGTAGCGCTCCATGAACCGCTCCCGTTTCAGGTTCCGGAGGATCCCGCCCTCTCCGCGGACCGCCTCGGTGACCAGCAGGCCGACGACGCCCGGCGGCCAGACCATCCCGGTCGGGTGGAACTGGACGAACTCCATGTCGACGAGGTCCGCACCCGCCTCGTACGCGAGCGCGTGGCCGTCGCCGGTGCACTCCCACGAGTTCGACGTGACCCGCCAGCACTTCCCCCCGCCCCCGGTGGCGAGGATCACCGCCCGCGCCTTGAAGACCACGAAGTCCCCCGTCGCCCGCCGGTAGCCGAACGCGCCGCAGACCCGGTCGCCGTCCTTCAGGAGGCGGGTGATCGTGTACTCCATGAAGACGTCGATCCCCTGGTGCACGGCCCGGTCCTGCAGCGTCCGGATCAGCTCCAGGCCCGTGCGGTCGCCGATGTGGACGAGGCGCCTGTACGTGTGGCCCCCGAACGCCCGCTGGGCCATCTTCCGGTCCGGGGTCCGGTCGAAGATCCCGCCCCACTGCTCGAGCTCGCGGACCCGGTCGGGAGCCTCCCTGGCGTGCAGCTCGGCCATGTGCCAGTTGTTCAGGTACTTGCCGCTGAACAGGGTGTCCTGGAAGTGCATCCGCCAGGTGTCCTCGCTCTCGACGTTCCCGAGCGCGGCGGCGATCCCGCCCTCGGCCATCACGGTGTGCGCCTTGCCGAGCAGCGACTTGCAGATCAGCGCCGTCGTCGTTCCGTGCTCGGACGCCGCGAGCGCGGCTCTCAACCCGGCGCCGCCGGCGCCGATCACGATCACGTCGTGCTCGTGCGTCTCGTACGGCACTCAGAAGATCCTGGGGTCGTGGAAGACGCCGGCGGACGCGAGGCGGATGTAGAGGTCGGCGAGGACGACCCAGCCGAGGCTCAGCCAGGCCCATTCCCCGTGCATGGCGTTCAGGAAGCTGACGCCGCGCCAGAGCTTGTGGCGCGCGCGCGCGGCGGCCGAGCAGGTGAAGCAGTCGAGCTTCCCGCCGACCAGGTGGCGCAGCGAGTTGCAGCCGAAGGTGAAGAGCGAGAGCAGGGCGACGTTGACCAGCAGGACGAGGGTGCCCAGCCCTATCCCCGCGTGCAGCGACCCGTCGGAGCCTCGGAAGAAGAACGCTCGCACGGCGTCGTACCAGAGGAACCCGAGCACGATCGTCGCCGCGTAGAGGAAGTAGCGGTGGAGGTTCTGAAGGACGTATGGGAACGCTCGCTTCACCCCGATACCGGCGGCGGGCCGGCCCGGCGACGGCGCAGGCCGGCGGGGCGAGGAAGAACGACCGGTAGTACGCCTTTCGGTAGTAGTAACAGGTGAACCGCAGGCCGAGGGGCACCCAGACCACGAAGAACGCGTACGAGAAGGGAATGTCCAGGCCGGCGAGGCTCTTCAGGTCCGGGGAGTAGAACGGCGAGAGGTAGTGGGCGCCCCGGCCGGTGTACAGGTAGTCGGATCCCAGCGCGACCGCGACGGTGGCGTAGATCCCGAGCGTCGCCAGTCCCGTCGCGGTCAGCAGCGGTGCGAGCCACCACGCGTCCCGTCGTTCGGTCGCGCCGAGGCGGGCCTGTTCGGCCTGCGCGGTCACGAAGGCGACCGTAACCGGTGTGGGCGTTCGAGCGCTTCCGTAATACCCCGCGTTAGACGAGCGGCGCGGCCGCAGCCACCGCCGGGCCCGCCGAGTCCGCGAACTTCTCGAAGTTGTCCCGGAACATCCGGGTGAGCTCTCGTGCCCGGCGGTCGTACGCGTCGGGATCGTCCCAGGTCGAACGCGGGTCGAGCAGCTCGTCGTCGATCCCGGGTACCGACAGGGGCACCTCGAAGCCGAAGACCGGGTCCTCGCGGTAGGCGGCGCTGCGGAGCCCCTCCTCCAGTGCCGCACGCAGCAGTCCGCGGGTGGCGGCGATCGGCATGCGGTGGCCCTTCCCGAAGGGCCCGCCCGCCCAGCCCGTGTTCACGAGCCAGACCGTGACGTGCGGGTGGGCCCTCAGCTTCTCGCCGAGCATGCGCGCGTAGACGGCCGGCTCCTGGGGAAGGAACGGCGCCCCGAAGCAGGTCGAGAAGGTCGCCTGCGGCTCGGTGACGCCGATCTCCGTGCCGGCGACCTTCGCCGTGTAGCCGGAGAGGAAGTAGAACATCGCCTGGTCGCGGGTCAGCCTGGCGATCGGCGGCAGGATCCCGAACGCGTCTGCGGTGAGCATGATCACCGCGCTCGGGTGCCCGGCCTGCTTCGTCGGCAGCGCGTTCGCGATCTGCTCGAGCCTGTAGGCGGCGCGTGTGTTCTCCGTCTTGGAGGCGTCGTCGAGGTCGAGCACGCCGTTCTCGTCGACGATCACGTTCTCGAGGATCGTCCCGAACGTGCGCGTCATCCTGTGGATCTCCGGCTCGGCGTCGGGAGAGAGCCTGATCACCTTCGCGTAGCAGCCGCCCTCGAGGTTGAAGATTCCGCTGTCGCCCCAGCCGTGCTCGTCGTCGCCGATCAGCGAGCGCTCGGGATCGGCGGACAGCGTCGTCTTGCCCGTGCCGGAGAGCCCGAAGAAGATCGCCACCCGGCCCTCGTCGTCGACGTTCGCGGAGCAGTGCATCGGGAAGACGCCCTCGAGTGGCAGACGGTCGTTCATCACCGTGAAGATCGACTTCTTGATCTCCCCGCCGTAGAACGTGCCGCCGATCAGCACCTCGGTCCGGGTCGGATGGAGGACGACGAAGGTCCCGGTCCGCGTTCCGTCCCGGCCGGGCTCGGCCTCGACGTCGGGCGCGTGGAGGACGAGAGCCTCCGGCTCGAAGTCCGCGAGCTCGTCGGCGGTCGGCTCGATGAACATCGTCTTCGCGAACAGGGCGTGGTACGGCCGGTCGGTGATCACGCGCAGGGCGATCCGGTGGGTGGTGTCCGCGCCCGCGAACGCGTCGACGACGTAGACGTCGCCGGAGTCGAGGTGGGTGACGACCTTCTCGCGCAGGCCCTCGAAGTGCTCCTCCTCGATCGGCTGGTTGACCGTGCCCCACCAGATCCGCTCCTCCGACTCGGGCTCGCGGACGACGAACTTGTCCCTGGGCGAGCGGCCGGTGAAGCGGCCGGTGTCGACGACGAGCGGCCCGCCCTCCGCGAGGCTTCCCTCGCCCCGGGCGAGCGCATGCGTGTACAGGAGCGCCGTGGTCGGCTGCCAGTAGATGCGGCCTTCCGGATCGAGCCCGTGCCGCTCGAGCGGAGTCTCGGTCGTGATCGCGATCGCACGCCTCCTTGGCTCGAATCCTAGTTGCCCTCGGCGAGCAAGCGGTGAACGTGCATCGTCACCCGTCTTCCGACGACGGAAGCGTCCGCCACGCAGAGAGCCTCGTTCGCCCACGCGTACCGGTCGTCGTCGGACTCGAGCGTCATCGCCAGCGCGACGCTGAAGCTGCGCCCGTTCGCATCCTTGCGCCCCAGGCCGGTCAGCGAGAAGACGATCCGCGCGCCGTCGTCGGTCGCGATCGCCCCGGCGAGATCGGCGAGCAGCACGCCGTCGCCCCGCACCCTGGGGTTGTTCGAGAAGCGGACCGACCCCTCCACCTGCGGCCCGGTCGCCCGACCCGCGCCCGCGGCGTAGCCGACGCCGTCCAGCCCGCCGTACGGCCTGACGACGACGTATTCCCCCTCGTAGCGCAGGTCGAGGTCGAAGAGGTGCTCGAGCCTCACGGCGCCGGGGAGCCTACAGGGGTCGCGTCCCCCGGCGCGAACTCCGTCCCGTGCAGGAGATCGAGCGCTTCCTGTCCTCCCCGGCGCTCTCGGACGGGACCCGCCGCGCCTACCGGACCGACCTCGAGCAGTTCGCGCGCTGGCTGGGCGCGCACGGGCTCGCGCTCGCCGACGTCGACGTCCGCGTGCTCTCCGACTACGCGGCGCAGCTCGGCCGCGGCCGGCCGCGGCTCGCGCCGGCGACGATCGGGCGCAAGCTCGCCGCGGTCCGGTCGCTCCTCCGTTCCGCGCTCGGGCCCGCGCACGTGCCCTCCGCCTCGCTCGCCCCCCGCCGGCGGCGGCGGCTTCCGGTCGCGCCGAAGCAGGCGGAGGTGGACACGTTGCTGGACGGGCTGGACGGCGACGAGCCTCTTTCGCTCCGCAACCGCGCGCTCGTCGAGCTCGTCTACTCGGCCGGCCTGCGGAGCGCCGAGGCGGTCGGCCTCGACCTTCGGGACGTGGACTTCGAGCAGGAGCTCGTCCGGGTCCGCGGCAAGGGCGGCAAGGAACGGGTGGTTCCGCTCGGCGAGGAGGCCGCCTACCGGCTGTCGCTCTACCTGCGCGACGGACGGCCGCGGCTCGCGAGGGGCGCCGAGGACGCCGTCTTCCTCTCCGCCCGCGGAAGGCGGCTCGACACGAGCACGCTCCGCCGCCTCACTCCCAACCCTCACAAGCTCCGCCATGCGTTCGCGACCCACCTGCTGGAGGGCGGCGCCGACCTGCGCGTGATCCAGGAGCTGCTCGGGCACAGCTCGCTCTCGACCACGCAGGTGTACAGCCACGTGGACGGCCGGCGGCTCCGCCGCGTCTACGACCGCGCCCACCCGCGCTCCTAGCCGGGCACCGGCCGCCCGGCGTGGACCGGTGGACAAATCGTCACGGAATCGCCACACCTGAGTGCCAGGCACTGGCTGTGGACACGACGCCAGCTGTGGACAAGGTGTCACGCATTCGTGACACCTCAGTGCCAGGCACTGGTTGTGGAAAGAGCGTCACGGTTTCGGCACACGCGGGTGCCAGGCACCGGGACACGGCCGGGCAGGGCGGGTACGGATCAGCCGACGATGGAGGCAATCGGCGCGGGGTCGCGAAGAGCAGCGCGTGCAGCCTCGGGACCCCCGGCTCGACGCCTTTCTCGCCCTGCTCGCCGCCCGCCGGTCGCCGCGCACGGTGGAGGCGTATCGGCGCGACCTGCTCGACATCGAGAGGCGGCTCGGCAAACCCGTCGGTTCCGCCTCCCCCGACGACCTGCAGACCTACCTGGCCGGGCTCCGCGCCGACGGGCTCGCGCCCGCGACGATCTCGCGCCGGATCTCGGCCGCGCGCTCGTTCTTCGCGCACCAGGTTCTGCTCGGCGCCCGCCAGGACAACCCGGCCGCGGAGCTGGAGCCGCCTCGGCGCCGGCCGAGGCTCCCGCGGACGCTCTCTCCCGGCGAAGCCGAGCGTCTGGTCGAGGCTGCCGCCGGCACGACTCCGCGAGCGCTCCGCGATACGGCACTGGTCGAGCTTCTGTACGGGGCCGGCCTGCGGGTCAGCGAGGCGGTCGGGCTGGAGCGCGCCGGGGTCGACCTCGACGAGCGGATCGTCCGGTGCACCGGAAAGGGCGGAAAGGAGCGCGTCGTTCCGATCGGCCGGCCGGCGGCCGACGCGTTGCGGCGGTATCTCTCCCGGGGCCGCCCTTACCTCGACCGGCGGTTCCGGCCGGAGCTGTTCCTGAACGCCCACGGTGGCCCCCTCACCCGCGCCGGCGCGTTCCTGATCCTCCGCCGCCTCGCCGAGAAGGCGGGGCTGGAGGCGGGCCGTGTCCACCCGCACCTCCTCCGGCACTCGTTCGCGACTCACCTGCTCGAGGGCGGCGCCGACCTCCGCAGCGTCCAGGAGATGCTCGGTCACTCCGACCTGGCGACCACCGAGGTGTACCTGCACGTCACCGACCGGCGCCGGCGCGAGTCCTACTTCGCGGCGCACCCGCACGCGCGCCGGTCGAAGGTCGCGAGCCGCAAGCGGCCCTCGGACGCTCGCTAACGCCCCTTCTTCTTCAGCGCGGCCGCGACCTTCGCCGCCGCGTCACGCAGCTCACGCTCCAGCCGGTCGTCGTAGCCGAGCCCCTCGAGCAGCGCGATCGTGTCCCGGTGGGCCGAGCCGTTCCGCAGGCAGACGATCGCGAGCCGGCGCACGGCCTGATTGTCGTCGGCGCTGGCCAGCCGGTGCAGCTCCGACCGGACGGAGTTGACCGCTCCGGGGCTGTCGCGAGAGAGCAGCTCCAGAGAGATCAGGGCGGAGCCGCGGCAGGCAGGGCTCTCGTCGTCGAGGCCGCGCTTGAGCAGCTCGATCTTCTGGCGAAAGCGGAACTGGCCGACCGCCCGATAGGCGACCGCCCGCTCGCGGTAATCGGCGCTCCGGGCGGCGCCCTCGAGCTCGTCCTCCCACTGCCGGCGCAGGTCGGCGAGCTCCTGCTCCTTGCCCTGCTCGGCGAGAGCGTCGGCCTGGGCGGCTGCTTCCGAGAGGGTCAGGAAGCCTGGTCGCCGTTCAGCGAGCGGGGCGCGGGGCCGACGTACCGCGCCGAAGGCCGGAAGAGCCGTCCCGTCCGCTTCTGCTCGAGGATGTGCGCCGACCAGCCCGCGACGCGCGAGCAGGCGAACATCGCGGGCGCGAGCGGCGGCGGGATCTCGGCGACGTCGAGCACGACCGCGGAGTAGTACTCGACGTTCGTTCGCAGGGGACGCTCGGGGTGGCGCCGCTCGAGCTCGGCGAGCGCGGCCGCCTCGAGCCGCTCGGCGATCTCGACCTGCGGCGAGCCCAGCTCGCGGGCCGTCTCCTTGAGGATCCGCGAGCGGGGATCCTCGGCACGGTAGACGCGGTGGCCGAACCCCATGATCCGCTTGCCCGCGTCGAGCGCGTCCTTCACCCACTTCTCGGGATCGCCCGAAGCCGCCACCTCCTCCAGCATCGGCTTCACGTACGCGGGGGCGCCGCCGTGCAGCGGTCCCGACAGCGCTCCCACCGCGGCGGAAAGCGAGGCGCCGCAGTCGGCCCCGGTCGAGGCGACGATCCGGGCGGTGAACGTGGATGCGTTCAACCCGTGCTCGGCGGTGCAGATCCAGTAGGTGTCGATCGCCTTGACGTGCTTCGGATCGGCATGACCGCGCCAGCGGAGCAGGAACTTCTCGGCGGCGGTCCGGCCGCCGGCGACGACCTCATCCGGCACCGGATCGGAGTGCCCGTCTGCGACCCGGGCGGAGCGGGCGACGATCGCCATCATCTGCGCCGACAACCGGCCGAGATCGTCGCGGGCCTGCTCGTCCGAGATCTCGTTCAGCTTGCCGAGCTTCCAGGCGCCGGCGAGCCGGGCCGTCTCGGCCTGGAGGTCGGACGGGGCATTGCCGGTCAACGAGACCGGCTCGTACCGCTCCGGCTCCGGCATCGCCGAATGGAGGTCGTCGTCGACGAGCAGTCCCCAGACGTTCTCGTACGGGTAGTGGCCGACGAGCTCCTCGATGTCGACGCCGCGGTAGCGAAGCGAGCCTCCCTCACGATCCGGCTCGGCGATCTCGGTCTCGACCGCGACGACGCCCTCGAGCCCAGGCTTGAAGTCGCTCACGAGGGGCAATCTACCCGGACCGGGGCCCGCGATACGTGGGGTAGAGTCAAGCTCCGTGCCTCACCGAGTGACGCTGATCCCCGGAGACGGGACGGGCCCGGAGCTGACCGAGGCGACGCGCCGCGTGCTGGAGGCGACCGGAGTCGAGTTCGACTGGGACCTGCAGCACGCCGGCAGCGACGTGATGGACCAGTACGGGGGAAACCCGCTACCCGATCACGTGCTCGACTCGATCCGCGCGAACGGGGTCGCGCTGAAGGGGCCGATCACGACCCCGGTGGGCGGGGGTTTCCGGTCGGTCAACGTCGGCCTGCGCAAGAGCCTCGATCTCTACGCCCAGGTGCGGCCCTGCAAGAGCTACGAGGGGGTGCGCTCACGCTTCGACGACGTCGACCTCGTGATCATCCGGGAGAACACCGAGGACCTCTACGCCGGGATCGAGTTCGAGGAGGGGACGCAGGACGCGCTCGAGCTGATCGACTGGATCGAGGGACACGGTGGCCGGCTACGCCACGACTCGGGGATCTCGATCAAGCCGATCTCGGTCACCGGGACGCGGCGGATCTTCGACTTCGCCTTCGACCACGTACGCCGCAACGGCCGCCGCAAGGTGACGGCCGTGCACAAGGCGAACATCATGAAGTTCTCCGACGGCCTGTGGCTGCGCGTCGCGCGCGAGGTCGCGGAGGAGAACCCGGACATCGAGTTCGACGACCGGATCGTGGACAACATGTGCATGCAGCTCGTCCAGCGGCCCGAGGAGTACGACGTGCTCGTGCTCCCGAATCTCTACGGAGACGTCCTCTCCGACCTCTGCGCGGGGATGATCGGCGGCCTCGGGCTCGCCCCCGGCGGGAACTTCGGCGAGCGCGTCGCCGTCTTCGAGCCGACCCACGGCTCGGCCCCGAAGTACAAGGGCCAGAACAAGGTCAACCCGATGGCCGAGCTGCTCTCCGGGATGCTGATGCTCCGGCATCTCGACGAGACGGACGCGGCCGAGCGGCTCGAGTCGGCGATCGCCGAGGTGATCCGCGAGGGCCGGAGCGTCACCTACGACATGAAGCCGACCCGCGACGACCCGACCGCGGTCGGGACGAGCGAGGTCGCGGACGCGATCATCGACAGGCTTTCGCAGCCTGCGGCCGCGAAAGCCTAGGAGGAAGCGTGAGACCAAAGGTCGCTGTCGTGGGCGCGGGGAACGTGGGTGCGACGTGCGCCCAGGAGGTCGCCAGGCGCGACTACGCCGACGTCGTGCTGGTCGACATCATCCCGAACCTGCCGCAGGGAAAGGCTCTCGACCTGAACCAGGCCGGCTCGGTCGTCGGGTTCGAGCCGAACATCGTCGGCACGAACGGCTACGACGAGACCGAGGGCTCGGACCTGGTCGTGATCACCGCCGGCAAGCCGCGCTCGCCCGGGATGAGCCGTGACGACCTGGTGACGACGAACGAGGCGATCGTCGGGTCGGTGACGCGGGAGGTGGTCAGGCGCTCGCGCGACGCGATCCTCGTCGTCGTCTCGAACCCGCTGGACGCGATGTGCCACGTGGCGAAGGCGGTCTCCCGGTTCAGGAAGAACCGCGTCGTCGGCATGGCGGGGATCCTGGACACCGCGCGCTTCTCGGCGTTCATCGCCTGGGAGACCGGCTGCTCGGTGAAGGACGTGACCGCGGTCGTGCTCGGCGGTCACGGCGACCAGATGGTGCCCGTCGTCTCCGCCACCACCGTCGGCGGTGTCCCGCTCGACCAGCTCGTTCCGCGAAGGCGGCTGAACGCGATGGTCGAGCGCACGCGGAAGGGCGGAGGCGAGATCGTCAACCTGCTCGGCACCTCGGCGTGGTACGCGCCGGGGGCGGCCGCCGCGCAGATGGTGGACGCGATCATGCTCGACCAGAAGCGCGTGCTTCCCTGCACCGCCTACCTCGAGGGCGAGTACGGCGTGAGGGGCCTGTACATGGGCGTACCCGTGAAGCTGGGTGCCGCAGGCGTCGAGGAGATCGTCAGGCTGAAGCTCACCGACGGCGAGAAGAAGATGTTCCGGGAGTCTGCGGCGGCCGTACGCGACGTCGTGCGGGTGCTGAAGCGAGGCTAGATGGAGCTCGGGCTGCGCGGCCGGACGGCGATCGTCAGCGGGGCCTCGTCGGGCATGGGCCTCGCGGTCGCGGAGGCGCTCGCCGCCGAGGGCGCGAACGTGGCGATGTTCGCGCGGCGGCGCGACGTGCTCGAGCGCGAGGCCGAGCGGATCGGCGCGCTCGCCGTCCGCGGCGACCTGACCGTTCCGCACCGATCTGGCGAGGCTCGTCGAGCAGACGGTCGGCGCGTTCGGCGGGATCGACGTGCTCGTCAACAACGGCGGCGGCCCTCCCTCCCGGGCCGGCGAGCGGGGTGACGGACGAGGCGGTCGGAGGGTGCGGTCGAGCTGCTGCTGCTCTCCGCGATCCGGCTGACCAACCTCTGCCTGCCGTATCTCGAGGCGAGCGGTCGCGGTCGGATCGTCAACATCGAGTCGAGCTCGGTGCGGTCGCCGATCGACAACCTCGCGCTGTCGAACGCGGTGCGGCCGGGGGTCGTCGGATGGATGAAGACGCTCGCCCGAGAGGTCGGGTCGAAGGGGGTGACCGTGAACACGATCGCGCCCGGCCGGATCGACACCGAGCGGCTCCGTTCGCTCGGCGGCGGCGGCGACGTCTCCCAGATCCCCCTCGGCCGCCTGGGCGAGCCCGCGGAGATCGGCGCCGTCGCCTGCTTCCTGGCCTCCGACCGCGCGGGCTACGTGACCGGAGCGGTCGTTCCGGTGGACGGCGGCGTCACGCGCAACCTCCTCTGAAGAAGCTCGTCTCTCCCGGAAGGATCTTCGGCGCCGGGCTCGTCCTGCTGCTCGCCGCCGCTGCCGTGCTCTGGATCTGGCCGTCGGGCTACTTCCTGCTCCTGCCGGACCGCGCGCGGTCGGTCGCCCCGCTCGTCTTCGTTCAGGGAGGCAAGGACCCGACCGGGCCGGGCGGCATCTACTACGACGCGGTGATCATCCGGCGCGCGAAGCTGTTCGAGCAGCTCTTCCACTTCGTGCACGGCGGCGAGACGCTCGTCCCGGAGCAGGAGATCAACCCGCCGGGCGCCAGCGACAGCCAGCGGCGAACCGAGGACCTGCGCGAGATGGCCCGCTCGCAGGACATCGCCGCGGCGGTCGCGCTGCGGTACCTGGGGTACAAGGTCACGCTGCGCGCGATCGGCGCGCTGATCTCGGACGTGATCCCCGGCTCACCCGCGGCGAAGGCTGGCCTCCAGCCGACCGACGTGATCGTCGCGGTCGACGGCAAGCACGGTCCGGCAGACGAGCGACCTGCGCCGGCTGATCTCGCAGCACCGCCCGGGTCAGACGGTCCGGCTGGACGTGCGCTCGGGGCAGGACCTGCGGCAGCTGCGGGTGAAGACGGTCGCCGATCACACCGACCCGAAGCGGCCGGTGATCGGGGTCTTCGTCTCCCAGGCGACTCAGGTGATGCTCCCGATCACGGTCCGGATCGACACGGGCTCGATCGGCGGGCCCTCCGCGGGACTCGCGTTCGCGCTCGACGTGCTCGAGGAGCTCGGCCATGACGTCGACCGCGGCTACAAGGTCGCCGCGACCGGCGAGCTCGAGCCGGACGGCTCGGTCGCGCCGATCGGGGGCGTGAAGCAGAAGGCGATCGGAGTGCGCCGGGCGAAGGTGGACGTCTTCCTTGTGCCGGCTGGGGATAACGCGAAAGAGGCCCGCAAGTACGCAGGACCGGTTCGGGTGATCGCTGTGGAGAGTTTTCGACAGGCGTTGCAGGCACTGGCAACGCTGCCGCCGAAGCGCTAAAAATCGCTGCATATCCGGCGTTTTCGAATCGTCCGCAAACAGCATGGTTTTCGTGGACGGCCCTCTTTGATCGTCGGCGGGACCGGCCTATCATCGCTTCCTGTTCGACTGGCATCCGGGAGGGATGAGGGAGGCATTGGGCAAGCGGCTCGAGGTCACGTGCGAGGACTGCTTCTTCCACAAGAAGGGGCTCTGTGCCCTTCTGCTCGAGTCGCCGTGCCCGACCTTCCGCCACGCCGAGCGCGGAGGTGAGCTCGCGCCGCCGCGGCAGCCGCGGCTCGTGCCCCGGCCGGTGAGCGCGTTCGCCCGCGAGGTCGCGACGGCGTAGGGTTCGGGGCGTGAGCTCGCCGCAGCCTCCCGAGACCCCCGACCGGACCACTTCTCCGGCCGCACCTCCCGCCGAGCAGGAGGCACGCCACGACCAGCCGTCGACCTGGCAGCCGCTCCTCTACCTGAAGATCACGCTGCTCCTGCTCGTGATCGGCTACTCGGCCGTGTTCGTGGTCAAGAACAGCCGCGAGATTCGGGTCCACTTCGTCTTCGCGACGGCGAAGGTCCGGCTGATCTGGGAGATCCTGCTGCTGCTCGCGATCGGGATCGTCGGCGGGGTGCTGCTCTCGCAGCTATACCGCCACCGGCGACGCTCGCAGCTCGCGAAGAAGTCCCGCAAGGCGGGCGATGCCCGCGCGGACGTCCGCGGGCGAGACGAAGCTGTAGGCAAGCCGAGCTGAGCCGGCGCCGCCCTGCTCGGGCGGGAAGAAGTCGCTGCCCTTCACGAAGCTGATCCCCTGCGCCTCGGCCCGGGCGAGCAGAGGCGCCGGCGTCCGTGCCGGGTGGAAGGTCGAGCCAGGTGAAGTAGCCGCCGCTGAGGCCGGCTCCACGACGAGCCTTCCGGGAGCTCCTCGAGCGACTCGAGCATCGCGTCCCGGCGTTCTCGGAGCAGGCCGACGACCCGCTCGACGTTCGGCTGGAGGCGGCCGCGGCGAAGGAACTCCAGCACGGTCGCCTGCGGGAGCAGCGCCGGGGTCAGGTAGGTCTGGACCGCGAGCGCCTCGAGCCGGCCGATCAGCTCGGCGGGGCCGACCAGGTAGCCGACCCGCAGTCCGGGCGCGACGATCTTCGAGAAGGAGAACGAGTGGACGACTCCCTCCCCCTCGGCGAGCTCGTGGACGGTGGGCAGCGGCTCGCCGTCGAAGCGGACGAGCGAGTAAGGGTCGTCCTCGACGACGAGCAGCCGGCCCTCCCGGGCGAGCTCGGCGAGGCGGCGGCGGCGTTCGAGCGAGAGCGTGCGGCCGCTCGGGTTCTGAAAGGTCGGGATCGTGTAGAGGAAGGCGGCGGGCAGCTCGAGCCCGTCCGGGTCGAGACCGTCGTCGTCGGTCGGCACGACGATCGGCTCGCCCTCGTGCCGAGCGACGATGTGCAGCGCCCGGTCGTACGTCGGGCCTTCGACGAGCACGCGGGACCCGCGCTCGAGCAGAAGCGCCGCCAGCAGGGACAGTCCCTGAAGCGAGCCGTTCGTGACCAGCACCTGGTCGGGCTCGACGCCGTGCCGCTCGGCGACCCAGTCGCGGAGAGGCCCGTAGCCGCCGACCGGCCCGTAGTTGAGCACGGTCGTGCCGTCGCGCTCGACGGCCGCCCGAGCGCAGTCGGCCAGCTCCTCGACCGGCAGGCACTCGGGCGCAGGCACCCCGCGCGCGAACGAGATCGTCGCCACTGCCCCAGTCTAGACTCGGACCGAGCTAGCGCCTCTTCGGGTCGTTACAGCGGCGGTCGTGAAAGCACTCGTCCACGAGCCGCTCGAGGGCGCGCCTGGTTCCAGGCGTTGAAGAAGTCGGCGTGGCCGGTCAGCTGTCCGCCCGAAGCAAGAACGACGCCCCGCCCTTCGGCCGTGCAACTTGGGCGCGGCGCGCGCCCCGTGCCGCGCGATCGCCATGCCGACGGTCGAGAGCAGCACGACGATTCCCCAAGGCCGACGCGACCGCCCGCGGATCGAATCACCCGCACGCCAAAATACTCCGCGGCGCCGTCCGAGGTTCCCGTGCGTGGGCGCAGGCGAACCCGGGGCGCCCCGGCGAGTGGCGGGTAGGCGACGCCCTCGTCGGCGGAGCTGAGCGCGCCGGGCCCGGGCCTGCCACGTGTCCCACACCCCCACCCTTAGGGTGGGGGTGTTACCCCACGCCCCTGCCGCGATCATCGCCGTTCGGACGGCACGCGTCCGTGCCGATTCGGCGCCGAAACGAGCGCGAAGCCTGACCCCGCCTACCCTCCGCGGGCGACCTCGGCGGCGATCTGCGCCGCCTCGGTCGGAGACGTACCGACGCGGACACCGCTCGCCTCGAGCGCCTCCTTCTTCGCCTGGGCGGTTCCGGACGAGCCGGTGATGATCGCGCCCGCGTGCCCCATCGTCTTCCCCGGCGGCGCGCTGAACCCGGCGATGTACGCGACCACGGGCTTCGTCATCTCGGCGGCGATGAACCGCGCCGCCTTCTCCTCCTCGTCGCCGCCGATCTCTCCGACCATGACCACCACCTCGGTCTCCGGGTCGGCCTCGAACTTCGTCAGCACGTCGATGAACGACGAGCCGACGACCGGGTCGCCGCCGATCCCGACGATCGTCGAGTTGCCGAGCCCGAGCCCGGTCAGCTCGTGGCCGATCTGGTAGGTCAGCGTCCCCGACCGGGAGACCAGACCGATCGAGCCCTCGCCGAAGATCTCGGCGGGGATGATCCCGACGTTCGCCTTGCCCGGCGAGAGTGCCCCCGGGCAGTTCGGCCCGATCATCGTCACGCCCTTCGGCGCGAGGTAGTTGTAGACGCGCAGCATCTCGTGGGCGGGGAGCCCTTCGGCGATGCAGACGACCGTCGCGATCCCCGCGTCGACCGCCTCGTAGATCGCGTCCGCGGCGAAGGGCGCGGGGACGAAGACCATGGTCGTGTTCGCGCCGGTCTCCAGCACCGCGTCGGCGACCGTGTCGAAGACCGGCACGCCCTCGACGTCGCGGCCGCCCTTGCCGGGGGTGACGCCGGCGACGACCTGGGTCCCGTAGGCCCGGTTGCGCAGGCCGTGGAACGAGCCCTCACGGCCGGTCAGCCCCTGGACGACGAGCTTCGTGTCGCGGTCGACGACGATCGCCACTACTTCGCGCCCTTGATCGCGATCCGCTCGAGCGTGATCCAACCGTCCTCGACCCGGTCGGCCGCGAGCTTCCTCACCCGGTTCGCGTCCTCGCCCGTGCAGCCGGCGCGCGCGAGCCACGGCTCGACCTCGATCCGCTGCGGCAGCGAACGGACGTCGGCGATCGCGAGCCCGGCCTCCTCGAACATCGCCCGCCACTCCTCCACCGTGTAGCAGCGGACGTGTGACCGGTCGCGCACGCGCTCGGCCTCCTCGAGCGCGTCTCCGCCGAACGTGTTGTCGACGACGATCACCGCGCGCGCCGCGACCCGCGTCATCTCGCGCATCGCCCCACGGGCGTCTCCGAAATGGTGGCCGCCGAGCCGGGAGACGACGACGTCGAAGCTGCTGCTCGGCGAACGGCAGGCTCTCGGCCGGACAGACGACGTCGGCCTGCATCCCGGGCGCCGGGTCGGCCGTGACCACGTCGAGACCCGCCTCGCGCAGCCGCCGGGCGACGTGCCCGCCCCCCGCGGCGACGTCCAGCGCCGTCGTCTCGCCGGCGGACCACTCGACGATCAGGTCGAGATCCGGGCCCTCGCGATGGGCCGCGCTCTCGCGATAGGCGCCCGCCCGCTCCGACCAGACGTCGGTCACCTCGCCAGCTCCACAGCGCGCCTCGCCGCGTCCAGCATCGTCGGCTCGACGTGGACGTTCGGCGGCGCCGCCTCGGCGAGCAACCTCAGCCCCTCCTCCGCATTGGTGCCGTCCAGCCTGACGACGATCGGGAGGTCGATCGTCATCTGGTCGAGCGCGGCCAGGATCCCGCGCGCGACCTCGTCGCAGCGCGTGATCCCGCCGAAGATGTTGAAGAGGATCGCCTTGACCTGCGGGTCGCCCGTGATCACCTCGAGCGCGTCGACCACCCCCTGCGCGTCCCCGCCCCCGCCGAGGTCGCAGAAGTTCGCCGCCCGGCCGCCGGCCTGCGCGATCACGTCCAGCGTGGACATGACCAGCCCGGCGCCGTTGCCGAGGACTCCGACCTCGCCGTCGAGCTTGACGTAGGTGACGCCCTTCGCTCTCGCCGCGCGCTCCTCGGGCGGGTAGGCGTCCGGGTCGCGCATCTCGGCGATGTCGGGGTGCCGGAAGAGCGCGTTGTCGTCGACCGTGAACTTCGAGTCGAGCGCCTTCACCTCGCCCGCGGGCGTGACGATCAGCGGGTTGATCTCGCAGAGCATCGCGTCGAACCCGACGAACGCCTCGTACAGCCGGCCGACGATCGAGACGATCTGCTTCTGCTCGTCCGGATCGGTCACCTGCGCGCCGTAGACGAGCCGCCGCGCCTGGTACGGCTGGAAGCCCTCGAGCGGGTCGACGTGCAGCCGGACGAGCGCCTCGGGGCTCGAGACGGCGACCTCCTCGATGTCCACCCCGCCCTGCGTCGTGAACATGAGCAGCGGCTTCTTCTCGCCGCGGTCGAAGGTGATCGAGAGGTAGTACTCCCTGGCGATCTCCGAGGCCGCCTCGACCCAGAGCTTGCGAACGACGTGACCGCGGATGTCCAGGCCGAGGATCTCCCCGGCCCTGGCCTCCGCCTCGTCCGGCCCGTCGGCGAGCTTGATCCCGCCCGCCTTGCCCCGCCCGCCGGTCAGCACCTGCGCCTTGACGACCACCTGCCCGCCCAGCTCCTCGGCGGCGGCGCGCGCCTCGCCGGGCGTCGTCGCCAGCCGCCCGTCCGAGACGGGAATGCCGGCGCGCCGGAAGAGCTCCTTCCCCTGGTACTCGTAGAGGTCCAAGCCGCAGGCGAGCCTAGCAGCGGGTCTTCACGAGCCGATGAGCGTCCGGAAGCCGGGATCGTCCGCCAGCGCCGCCAGGTCCGGGTCGAGGGCGACCGCGGCCCGCATGCCGGAGTCGAGCTCGACCGCCCGGCGAACATGAGCAAGTGCGGCGCCGGTCTCGCCGGCGAGGCATTCGAAGCAGCCGAGGTCGTAGAGCAGGGCCGGATCCTCGCCGTGCTCGGCCAGTGCCGCACTCAGCAGGGCGACGCCCTGGTGGTAGCGGCCGGTCTCGTGGAACGCGCTCGCCCGGCGGAGCGCGTCCCACACGACGTGGATGCCGAGCAGGCGGCGGAGCTCGGCGATCGGCTCGGGATGATCCTCGACGCGCAGCTCGCAGACGCGGTCGACGCCCTCGCGCGACTGCGCAGCGGCACCCTCGCGCTCGACGACGATCGCCGCAGACTGCTGGCCGCGCGAGTCTCCCCCGGCCGCCTGCCCCGCCTCGAGCGCGGAGACCAGACGCTCGGCCAGCGTCCCGTCGCTCTCGACGAATGCGCGCTCCATCTCGGCGACCACCGCCTCCCCGGCGAGGATGTTCCCCTGGACCGCGTACCCGTCGCCGGTCCGGTGGCCGGCCCAGGCGAGACAGTCGGCGCCGGTGTGCGCGGCCGCCCGTCCGTCCGCGGCGACCGCGCCCAGCTGCCGCGTCTCCCGGCTCTCGTCGGATGCCAGCACCGCAGCGATCGCCTCCTCCGGCCCGAGGCCTTCCGCCATTCGCGAGAGCACCTGCGGCCCGTAGGCGGCGACCCCGGCGGCCTGCGTCGCGACCGCGCCCACTCCGGCCGCGGCCCACGGAACGACCGAGCCGACCGCGAAGTAGCGCGACTGGACGGCGCAGCCGACCTCGCCCGCCGCCGTGTCGACGGCGCAGATCGAGAAGGTCCCCTTCACCCCGGCCCGCATCGGCCGAACCCTAGCGGCGAGGCCGCGGCCCAAGTGCACGCCCACGAGCGGATCTCCTGATTCGCGCGGCCGCGAGAGGGCATACACTGCCGCGACCCACCCGCCAAAGGAGGCAGCATGCCCGACGAGCGCAAGCCGCTTTCGGACGAGGAGATCCTGACCACCGGCACCGGCGCGTCCCGCTCTCGATTCGAGACCGCTGACGCGGACGGCGACGACCAGGACACCGACACTGACGACACCGACTCGGACTCCGACGCAGAGGACCCGAGCTAGCGGCGCCCTCGCCCGCTGCGTCGAGCCGATCGACGAAGCGGAGTTTCTCGCCGAGCACTGGGAGCAGCGGCCGCTTGCCGTCCCGCGGTCCGAGGAGGGGCGTTTCGACGACCTCCTCGCCGTCTCGGACGTCGAGCGGCTGGTCTGCTCCGGCGGGCTGCGCCACCCCGCCTTCCGGCTGGTCAGGGAGGGCGGCCAGATCGGCCTGCCGGACTACACGAGCGACCTGCGCTGGCGGCCCGAGCCGTTCTCGGGGGTGGCCGATCCCGACCGGATCGCGGCCGCCTTCGAGGCGGGCGCGACGATCGTGCTCCAGGCCCTGCACCTGAACTGGACGCCGGTCGCACGGTTCTGCCGCGCCCTCGAGGCCGAGCTGGGCCATCCCGCGCAGGCGAACTCCTACTACACACCGCGCGACTCGCAGGGCTTCGCCGTCCACCACGACACGCACGACGTCTTCGTCCTCCAGGTCGCGGGCGAGAAGCACTGGCGCGTCTACGACCCGCTCTGGGAGCTGCCGCTGAAGCAGCAGCGCTACTCGAAGTCGCTCGGCGAGCACGGCCCGCCCGTGCTGGAGCTGACCCTCCAGCCCGGCGACACCCTCTACCTCCCACGCGGCTGGCTCCACGACGCACTCACCTCGGACACCGACTCGCTGCACATCACCGTCGGGGTCAACGTCCACACGTGGATCGACGCGCTCCGCGCCGCACTCGACGACTGCGAGGGCGACGTCGAGTTCCGCCGCTCCGTGCCCGACGACGGCGAGCCGGAGGCGGATCTGCTCGAACGGCTTGCCGCGAGGCTCGCGCCCGAGGAGGTCGTACGGCGGGCGCGTGCACGCTTCCTCGATACCCGCCGGCCGATCCTCGAGGGCCAGCTGGAGGAGGTGCGGACGCTCGAGTCGATCACCGTCGACACCCCGCTGGAGCGGCGCGTGACGGTGATCGCCGAGCTCGACGGAACCACGCTCTCGTTCGAGGGAAAGCACGTCTCCTTCCCGGAGCGGGCGCGCGAGGAGCTGGAGGCGGCGGTCGCCGCCGAGGAGCCCTTCGCCGCCGCCGACCTCCCCGGCGACCTCGACGGCGAGAGCCGGCTCGTGCTGGTCAGGCGGCTGATTCGCGAAGGATTCTTGCGGCGTAGCGCCGCGGGTGCCTGAGCGTCTCCGCGCTGCACGTCAGATAGGTCAGCTCGCCGGGCTCCTCGGTCACCTCGACCTCGTAGACCCGGCCGCCGGCGCGAAAGCCGACGCGTGGACCTTCGTGCCGGACGAGCTCGAGGTCGGCGAGCCCCCGGAGGCCGGAGGCTTCGCGCACGGCTCGCTCGGCCGCCTGGGCCGCGAACGAATAGCAGGAGCGGCCGCGGTAGTGCTCGAGGTCGATCCGCCCGGCGAGGTACTCGTCGAGCACCGGCCACGCCTCGCCCGGCCCGACGCGCCCGAAGTAGAGCCCCTCCGGCAGGACGACGACGTTGCCGGCGAAGCGGTCGCCGCCGACGTGCGAGCATTGCCAGACCCAGCCCTCCTCGGCCTGCTCGTCGAGCGCCTGGTAGAGCGGCCGGCCGTAACGGGCGCAGCACCGGTCGTGCTTGCCGTGGGTGCAGACGAGCAGGAGGGGGTGGTCGAGCGGCTCGCCGGGCACGGTCACGTCCAGCCGGAGCAGATCCTCGTAGCTCTCGACCTCGGTGTGGAAGAGCTCGCCGCCCCGCTCGGGCGACCTGCCCCAGTGGACGGCGAGCCCCGGATGTCCCCGGCGCTGCGTGCGGCGGACGAGCAGCAGCTTCGTCCGCGGCCGGGCGGCCGCCTGTCCCCTGAGGTGTGCCTTCACCTGATCCGAGAGGCCGCTGCCCGCGAGCGCGTCGTGGCTCCAGAGACCGCGATACTCGACCAGCAGCCAGTGATCGACGCGGCTGGCTGTGGCGGCCGAGCGGCTCCGCGTTCTCCGTCGAGACTTCGGAGCAGAACGCCTTACGCTGCGTCATCGGAGCCGGAGCATCTGTCTCCGGCGCGACCACGCAGATCACCTGGCCGGTCCGGACGGGCTCGCCCGCGACGACCGACAGCTCCGAGACGACGCCGGCCCGGAGCGCGTGCACCTCGTTCTCCATCTTCATCGCCTCGACGATGCAGATCACCTGTCCGGCGCGAACCGAATCCCCTTCGGTCACCTGCACCGAGAGGACGGTGCCTTGCATCGGACTGACGATCGCGTCTCTCGCCCCGCCGGCGTGACGGGCGGATGCGCGGTTCCGGCGCCGCTCGGCCAGCTCCGCCCAGGGCGGTGAGGGCTCGAGGAGCTTGACCTCGAAGCGACGCCCGTCGAGCTCGACGGCTCTCACGCGCTCTCCGAGCCTGCCGTCCGATCGGGCTGCAATGCTTGTTGTCGTATGAGACAACTGTTCCGCGCGTTGCGCGAGCGCTTCCGACTCGATCACGCCGTGGCACGTCGCGCCCTCGATGAAGCACTCGTGGCGGAGCAGCGCCCGGTGGAATCCGAGCAGCGTCGTCACGCCGCCGATCTCGAACTCGTCCAGCGCGCGGAGCATCCGGCGCCGGGCGTGCTCGCGGTCGCCGCCGAGGACGATCAGCTTCGCGACCATCGGGTCGTACAGAGGGGACACGTCCGAGCCGTCCGCCACCCCCGAGTCGACCCGCACCCCGGGCCCGCCCGGCTCCCGGTAGCCCGCGATCCGCCCCGGGCTCGGCAGAAAGCCGCTGGACGGATCCTCCGCGTTGATCCGGCACTCGATCGCGTGCCCGGTGAAGCGGACGTCCTCGCTGGCGCAGCGATAGCGGCTCTCCGGCTGCGATCAGCACCTGCTCGCGGACGAGGTCGAGGCCCGTGACCAGCTCCGTGACCGTGTGCTCGACCTGGATGCGCGTGTTCATCTCCAGGAACCAGTAGTCGCCGTCCCGATCGAGCAGGCCCTCGATCGTCCCCGCCGAGCGGTAGCCGACCGCACGTGCTCCCTCGACCGCGATCGCTCCGATGCGCTCGCGGAGGGCCGCGTCCACGGCCGGCGACGGAGTCTCCTCGACGAGCTTCTGGTGGCGCCGCTGGATCGAGCAGTCGCGCTCGCCGAGGTGGATCACGTTGCCGTGCGCGTCGGCAAGGACCTGCACCTCGACGTGGCGGGGATCCTCCAGATACCGCTCGACGTACACGGCCGGGTCGGCGAAGTACGTCTCGCCCTCGCGGCGGGCAGCTTCGAACGCGCGCTCCACGTCGTCGCCCTCGCGGACGACACGGAAGCCCTTGCCGCCGCCGCCGGCGGAGGCCTTGATCGCGATCGGCCAGCCGATCTCGTCGCCCAGCCGCCGCACCTCGTCCGGCGACTCGACCGGGCGCGGTCGTCCCAGGGATGATCGGCACGCCGGCCTCGCGCATCCGGCGGCGGGCCTCGGTCTTCGACCCCATCGCCTCGATCGCCTCGGGCGGCGGGCCGATCCAGGTCAGCCCGGCCGCCTCGACCGCGCGCGCGAACCGGGCGTTCTCGGCGAGGAAGCCGTACCCGGGGTGAACCGCCTCCGCGCCGGCGCGCGCGGCGATCTCGAGCAGGCGGGCCTGGTTCAGGTAGCTCTCGCCCGGCGGCCCTGGACCGAGCAACCACGCCTCGTCGGCGGCGCGCACGTGGAGCGCGGAGCGATCGACCTCGGAGTAGACGGCGACGCTTCCGATGCCGAGGTCGCGGAGCGTCCGGAAGATCCGGATCGCGATCTCGCCGCGGTTGGCGACGAGCACTTTCGTGAAGAGCTCCATCGGGAACGTATTCTCCCCGAGGGATGGGCCTCGCAGACCAGCTGACCGTGGCGCGCATCGCCGCGGCGCCGTTCGTGGTCGGGCTCTACGTCTGGGACTTCCACGCCCACGCCTACTGGGCGACCGGTCTCTTCGTCGCCGCGATGGCGACCGACCAGGTCGACGGATGGCTCGCCCGGCGTCAGGGGCGAACGACACCGCTCGGCTCGCTGCTCGACCCGGTCGCCGACAAGGTGCTCGTGCTCGCGACGATGATCGTGCTCGTCGACGCCGGGATCTTCGCCGGCTGGATGGTCGCGGCGATCGTCGCCCGCGAGCTCCTGATCTCCGGCCTCCGGCTCGCGGCGGTCGAGCGCGGCGTCGTCCTCCACGCCCGCGACCTCGGCAAGGTGAAGACCTGGTCGCAGGCGGTCGCGGCGGCGCTCGGCGGCTTCGCGGCGGCAGGCGCCTGGAGCCAGTCGATCGCGTGGTGGAGCCTGCTCGTCGCGGTCGCCCTGACCTGGGTGTCCGGGCTCGACTACGCCCGCGTCGCGCCGAGCCTGCTCCGCGGGCGGGCCCTCGCGAGCTAGTCGCAGTCGCCCTCGCGTTCCTCGTCGACGGCCGCTCGAATCCCTGCCGCAGCCCAGGCCGAGCTGCCGTGCCCCTCGGCGTCGAGGTCGGCCAGCGCCCGCACCAGCGCCGCCCGCTCCTCGGGAGTCGGTTCCGGCGTGATCTCGACACGCATGTCGGGTCAGCCTAAAGGAGCACGTCCGCCGCGACGATGAGCACGGAGGATGAGTCGTCGCGTCCTTCTCTGCACTGCTCTTGCCCTGGTCTTCGCCGCGCCGGCCTCGCCGGGGAGCCTGCGCTCGTGGGCGCAGCCCCAGATCGTGCTCGTCACCGCGAAGGGTCTGATGGGCGGCAAGACGTCGGCGTTCCGGCCGAACGACCCGCTCACGCGCGGCGATCTCACCGACCTCGTGGCCGGCCTGACCGGCAAGGAGCAGGCGGCGGCTCCCGACCCGGCGGCGCCCGCGACGATCGCACAGCTGGACGCGCAGCTGGTCCGGGCCCTCGGGCTGCTCCCGGTCGCACGCGAGTTCTCGGCGCGTGTCCGCGCGGCAGGGCTGACGCCGCCGCGGAGCTTCGGCACCGAGGTGGTCGCGCGCATGATCGGGCTGCGCGTCAACCACCCGACCCCGCAGGACAGCCTCGAGCTTGGCCCGGACGAGGCCGCCACCCGCGCCGAGGCGGCGTACTCGGCCGCCCGCATCCTCGGCTTCACCGGCGGCGAGGGCGACTTCGTCACCCGGCTCGTGGACACGTTCCAGCCGCAGCCGGTCGGGGGGCTCCAGCACGACGTGCTCCAGACCGCGATCTCGCTCGTCGGCGATCCCTACGTCTGGGGCGGCACGAGCGAGCGGCCTCAGGATCCCTTCGGGACGGGCAAGCAGGTGCCCGGCGGCTTCGACTGCTCCGGCTTCGTCTGGCGGGTGTACAAGCTCCAGGCCTACGCCGGCGCCGAGTCGCTGCCGGCGACGCTCAAGGGCCGGACGACCTATGCGATGAGCGGCGAGGTTCCGCGGGCGAAGAGAATTCCGCTCGCCAGGCTCCAGCCCGCCGACCTCGTCTTCTTCGGCGCGCACGGCTCCAAGTCGAAGCCGGCGGAGATCGACCACATGGGCATCTACCTCGGCGGCGGCTGGTTCGTGCACTCCTCCGACGAGGGCGTCGTGCTCACGCCGCTCGCCGACTCGTACGCTACGCGCTTCGCCTGGGGCCGCAGACCGCTGGCCGAAGCCGGGCTCTCCTAGCACCTGTCCCCCCGCCCCTGGGGACAAAGCGTTCGCCTTCCGCCACACCCCAGTGTCAACTGGGCGGCAAACGTCACGAGTCCCGCTCCGCGGTCGTCCGTCAGAGCGGGATGTTCCCGTGCTTCCGCGAGGGACGGCGCTCCCGCTTCGAGCGGGCGGTCTCCAGCGCGTCGATCAGCACCGGCCGCGTCCGCCGGGGCTCGATCACGTCGTCGACGTACCCTCGCTCGGCGGCGACGTACGGATTGGCGAATCGCTCCTTGTACTCCGCGATCAGCTCCGCCCGCCGGTTACCCGCATCGGTCGCAGCCTCCAGCTCCCGGCGGAAGACGATGTTGACCGCGCCTTCCGGCCCCATCACCGCCACCTCGGCGGTCGGCCAGGCGAAGTTGAAGTCGGCGCGGATGTGCTTGGAGCTCATCACGTCGTAGGCACCGCCGTACGCCTTGCGCGTGATCACGGTCAGCTTCGGCACGGTCGCTTCGGCGTAGGCGTAGAGGAGCTTGGCGCCGTGGCGGATGATCCCGTGCCACTCCTGCTCGGTTCCGGGCAGGAACCCGGGCACGTCGACGAAGGTGACGAGGGGGATGTTGAACGCGTCGCACGTCCGGACGAAGCGGCCCGCCTTCACCGACGCGTCGATGTCGAGCACGCCCGCGAGCGTGTGCGGCTGGTTGCCGACCACGCCGACGGGGTACCCGCCCAGCCGCGCGAATCCGCAGACGATGTTCTCCGCCCAGCGCGCGTGGACCTCGAGGAACTCGCCGTCGTCGACGACGTGCCGGACGACCTCCTTGATGTCGTACGGCTTCGTCGGCTCGTCGGGGATCAGCGTGTCGAGCTCGACCGCCTCCCGGTCGCGCGGATCGGAGGGCTCGGCGAACGGCGGCTGCTCGAGGTTGTTCTGGGGCAGGAACGAGAGCAGGTAGCGCGCGTCCTCCAGACAGGCCTCCTCGTTCGACGCCGTGAAGTGCGCCACTCCGGACTTCGCCGCGTGCGTCGCCGCGCCGCCGAGCTCCTCGAACGTGACCTCCTCGCCCGTGACCGTCTTCACCACGTCGGGCCCGGTGATGAACATGTAGGAGCTCTCCTCGACCATGAAGACGAAGTCGGTGATCGCAGGCGAGTAGACGGCGCCCCCCGCGCACGGCCCCATCACGAGCGATATCTGCGGGACCACCCCTGACGACTGCACGTTGCGCCAGAAGATCTCGGCGTAGCCGGCGAGCGAGACGACCCCTTCCTGGATCCGCGCGCCGCCGGAGTCGTTGATGCCGATGAGCGGGCAGCCGAACTTGACCGCCAGGTCCATCACCTTGCAGATCTTCTCCGCGAACACCTCCGACAGCGAGCCGCCGAAGATCGTGAAGTCCTGCGAGAAGACGAAGACCTTGCGGCCGAAGATCGTCCCGTAGCCGGTGACGACCGCGTCTCCCCAGGGCCGCCGCTCGCTCATCCCGAACTCGACCTCGCGGTGACGGGCGTAGCGATCGAGCTCGACGAACGAGCCGGGATCGAGCAGCGTCTCGAGTCGCTCGCGCGCGAGCAGCTTGCCGTGCTCGTGCCGGCGCGCGACCGCCTCCTCGCCCGCCTGGTGGAGCGCCTCCTCGCGCAGTGCCAGCAGCTGTTCCAGCCTCCCCCGCGTCGAGTCCTCCATCGGCAGGAGCCTAGTCAGTAGATTCGCGGCATGCACCTCGACCGCTCGACGGTCTGGCCGTACGAAAACGGAGAGCCGGGCGAGTTCGTGTACTCGCGCTATGCGCACCCGACCGGCGCCGCGGCCGAGCGCGAGCTGGCCGGGCTGGAGGGCGCGCCGGCAGGACAGGCGCTGCTGTTCGCGTCGGGCTCGGCGGCGGCGACGGCGCTGCTCCTGGCTCAGCTCGACCCCGGCCGGACCGTCGCGCTCGCGGAGGGCGCCTACTTCGGCACCGGCCTGATCATGGACGAGCTCTCGCGCTGGGGTCTACGCCATCTCGAGTTCGACCAGACCGGCGCACCGCCGCCCGGTGCCGATTTGATCTGGCTCGAGGCACCGTCGAACCCGTTCCTGACGATGCCCGACCTCGAGGCCGCCGCCGCCCACCCGGCCCGGGTCGTGGTCGACTCGACCGCGGCGACGCCGATCCACCTACGCCCGCTCGAGCACGGCGCCGACTTCGTGCTCCACAGCGGGACGAAGTACCTGGCGGGGCACTCCGACGCGCTCGTCGGCGCGATCGTCTCCCGCGAGCCGGAGGCCCACGAGCGGCTGCGCCGCTTCCGGCAGCGAACGGGCCCGGCCTGCGCGCCGGACGTCGCCTGGCTCCTCCGCCGTGGCCTGAAGACGCTGCGGGTGCGGGTCGAGCGGCAGACCGAGAGCGCGCGGGTGCTGGCGGAGCGGCTTGGCGCGCACGCCGCGGTCGAGACCGTTCGCTACCCGGGCTTCGGCGGGCTGCTCTCGTTCGACGTGCGCGGCGGCGACGCGGTCAGGGTCGAGACGGCGACGCGCCTGATCGTCAACGAGACCTCGCTCGGCGGCACGACGACGACGATGGAGTCCCGGCACCGCTGGGAGGGCGACCGCGTCCCCAAGGGGCTGCTCCGGCTGTCGGTCGGGCTCGAGGACGTCGACGAGCTCTGGGCGGACCTCGAGCAGGCGCTTGCAGCGTCCCACGTACCGCAGGGACAGTCCTAGGACTGTCCCTGCTCGAGCGCCGGGGAGGCGAAGGCGAGCAACAACAAGCCGGAGGTGGGACTCGAACCCACGGCCCCCGCTTTACAAGAGCGGCGCTCTGACCAGCTGAGCTACTCCGGCGTTCGACCCATGGTACGCCGACTAGTGCAGGACTTCGCGCGACCGCTGGTGCGTGACGATCTTCCGCTTCACGCGCTGGAGCGCGTTGTCGATCGCCTTCGTGTCGCAGCGGAGCACCTCGGCCATCTCCTCGTACGAGGAGCCCTCCAGGTACATGCGGAGCGCGTCGGACTCGAGCGGGGACAGCCCGGTGCCGAGGCAGAAGACGAGGCTCTTCAGCTCGTCGGTCGAGATCACCGCCACCGACGGGTCGTGCACGTGTGAGCCGGGCAGCGCGTCGCCGAGCGTGCAGTCCGAGTCCGCGTCCTGTCCCGCCGGCGTCTGGCTGAACGAGACGTAGTTGTTCAGCGGCGCGTGCTTGAAGCGTGTCGCCGTCTTGATCGCCGTGATGATCTGCCGGGTCACGCACAGCTCGGCGAAGCTGCGGAACGACGTCTCCTTGTCCGATCGAAAGTCCCGGACCGCCTTGCAGAGGCCGATCAGGCCCTCCTGGATCAGATCCTCGGCCTCGCCGCCGGCGATGAAGTACGAGCTGGCCTTCATGCGGACGAAGCCGGTGTAGCGGTTGACGAGCTCGTCGCGCGCGCGGCCGTCGCCGTTGCGTGCGCGCATCACCAGCTGCAGGTCCTCTAGCTCACGTTGAGACTTCTGCTGCGTCCGGACTGCTGTGGCAGGGCGAGCGGGCATGGGAGTCTCCTGGAATCGGGGCAGTTGCGGGCTCGATCTGACGAAAGTCTCACCCTCAGGTTGAGGCGGAAGATAGCACTCTCTTGCAAAAGTTACAACCCTTTTTGCAACTTTTCCGATCGCTAGTTTTCCTTGCCCCTCCGCAACCGTTCCAGGCGGGCCCGCGTGTCGTCGTCCAGGCGGTCGGCCAGACGTGAGGGTGCGCGCTCGGTGTGGCTCGTCTCCGACAGATCGCGCAGGAACGTGCGCGACGAGAGCGAGCGCACCTCCTGCCCGGAGGTGCCGCGGATCGCCAGATCCGACGAGACCAGGCACACGGCCTCGCGACCGCGATGCTCGGCGGCGAGCCGCTCGAGCAGCGTGTCCGCGACGGGCGCGTACCGGACCTGCAGCGGCCCGCGATCGACGTCCTCGCCGACACCGTCGAAGACCACCACCCCGCGCGCGCCCTGCAGCGCGACGAAGCTGGCGAGCTCGTCGACGAGCTTCCGCACGTCCCCGTAGTTGCCTGCGTGGAGCAGGTTGTAGCCGTCGAAGAGGTACAGGGTCGGGTCAGGCACGCTGCCGCCTCGCCTCGTAGAGGAGCAGCGCGGCCGCGACGCTGACGTTGAGCGACTCGACCTGCCCGTTCAGCGGGATCGACACCGCGACGTCGCAGGCCCTGCGCACCAGAGGGCGGATGCCCTTCCCCTCGGCGCCGAAGACGAGCGCGAGCCCGCCGGTGAGGTCGGACTCCCACATCGGCTGTCCGTCGAGCGCTGCGGCGTAGACCCAGAGCGACTCGCTCTTTGCCTCGTTCAGCCAGCGGGCCAGGTTCGGCACGACCGCGATCGGCAGGTGCTCGACCGCACCGGCCGAGGCGCGGCACACCGCGGGCGTCACCCTGGCCGAGTTGTGGGCCGGAAGCACGACCCCCGTCGCCCCCGCCCCCTCGGCGCTCCGGCACACGGCGCCGAGGTTGCGCGGGTCGGTGACCTGGTCGAGGCAGGCGAGCAGCGGCCGCGGCGCGGCGGCGAGCTCGAACGCGTCGACGTAGCGGTACGGCTCGCAGCGTGCGACCAGACCCCTGATGATCGCGCGTGCCGGCGAGCTCGGTCAGCTCCCGCTCCGGGCGCACCTGGATCCGCCGTCCGTCGAGCCACGGCTCCTTCTTCGCCCGCTCGGTCGCGAACACCTCGAGCACCTCCCGCCGGCCGCGCAACGCCTCGCGCACCGCGCGGCGGCCGTAGACGAGCTCGGCGGTCACTGCCTGCGGACGAGCTGGAAGCCCTCGGGGCCGCCGTCGCGGATCTCCCACCCGAGCTCGTCGAGGCGGCGACGGACGGCGTCGGCACCGTCGAAGTCGCCTTCGCGCCGCCTCTGCAGGCGCTGTGTCGCCAGCTCGACGATCTCGGGCGGAATCGGCGCACGCTCCGCCAGCGTCCCGAGCCCGAACAGCTCGAGGCCGCGTCGCACCGAGTCCAGCGCCCCGGCGGCGCGCCACCCGTGCAGCACGGCGAGCGCGTCAGCGGTGTTGAAGTCGTCGTCGAGCACCCGGGCCAGCTGCTCCCAGTCACCCTCCCCGTTGCCGCCCTCGAGAAACGCGTTGCGGAAGGTCTGCGCCTGCGCGCGCGCCGCCTCGAGCGTCTCCTCCGAGAGGTCGAGCGGCGAGCGCCAGTGCGCCGTCATCAGGAAGAGCAGGATCGTCTCCCGTCCCCACGTGTCGATCGCCTCCCGGATCGTCAGCACGTTCCCCTTCGACTTCGACATCTTCTCGCCGACGAAGCGGAGCATCCCGTTGTGCATCCAGATCCGCGCGTACTCGCTCCCGAGCGCGCGTGACTGGGCGAGCTCGTTCTCGTTGTGCGGGAAGACGATGTCGAGGCCCGAGCCGTGGATCTCGAAGCGTGGGCCGAGGTACTTCTCTGCCATCGCCGAGCACTCGATGTGCCAGCCGGGCCGGCCGCGGCCCCAGGGCGAGTCCCACCAGGTGTCCTCGCCCGGCTTGTTCCTCTTCCAGAGCGCGAAGTCGCGCGGATCCTCCTTGAGCGGGTTCGGCTCCTGCTCGGCCATCTCGTCCGGGCGCTGGCCCGAGAGCTGACCGTAGTCGGCATAGCGGGCGACGCGGAAGTAGACGTCGCCCTCCACCTCGTAGGCGTACCCCTCGGCGATCAGCCGCTCGATCATCTCGACGATCTCGGGGATGGTCTGCGTCGCCTTCGGGATGCGGTCGGGCCGGCCGAGGCCGAGGTCGCCCGTGTCCTCGAGATACCACGTGGTCGCCTGCCGGGCGAGCTCGGCGCTGTGACCGGGCGCAGCCTCGTAGATCGAGTCGTTCACGTCGGTGATGTTGTGGACGAACGTGACCTCGTAGCCGCGCTCGCGCAGCCAGTTGCGCAGCCACGAGAAGACGACGAACGGCCTGGCGTTGCCGACGTGGGCGCGCTGGTAGACGGTCGGTCCGCAGACGTACATGCCGACCGGTCCCGGCGGCGGCGGGAGCTCCTCGAGCCTACGGCTGAGCGTGCTGTAGAGCCTGATCGACACGGCGCAGTGCTTCCTCCTTGGGCAGTGCGGCCAGTATCGCGGAGAGCTCGGGGCCCGTGGCGCTGCCGGTGAGCGCGAGCCGGAGCCCGCGCAGGTCGCCCCCCGCGGCCTTCAGCTCCCGGAGGAGGTCGCGCGGCGGCAGGTCGATCAGCTCCTTGAACCGTTCCAGCGTCGCGGCGTCATGAGTGTCGACGAGCTGCGGCTCCTCGAGCTGGCGAACGTATGCCTGTGCCTCCGCAGGTTGCGCGCCCCGCGCATGACCGGCACGTACTGGAGGTCGACTCCGGCACGCGCGGCGAGCTCCTCGTCCGTCATCGCCTCGATCGCCTCGATCGCGAGCCGCCGGATCCGCGCGAGGTCGAGATGGACGTCGTGCCGGGGCAGGTCGAGCTCCTCGAGGTAGGCACGGACGGCCTCGGCCGGGATGCCCGCGTCGCGCAGCGACGCGACGGTGGCACCCTCGGCGCGCTTGGACAGCTTCTTTCCGTCCGTGCCGAGGATCAGGCCGTGGTGGAGGTACTCGGGTGGCTGCGTCCCGAGCGCACGGTGGAGCCGCCGGTGCAGCGCCTCGTTCGGCCGGTGGTCGTTCCCCCGAATCACGTGCGTGATCCCGAAGTCGGCGTCGTCCACGACGCTGGCCAGGTGGTAGGTGGCGCTGCCGTCCTCGCGCACCAGCGTGATCCCGTCGAAGCGGTCGACCCCGAGCCGCTCCGCAGCCTCCCGGTACCGCTCGCCGCGCTCGCTCTGCCGGATCGGTCCCTCGTCCCACCCGACACCGAGCCACGACAGGTCGTCGACGATCGCCTCCTCGCCGCCCGGGACGTTCCGAGCCGGGTCGGTGTCGTCGATCCGGAGCAGCAGCCAGTCCCCGAAGCGGCGGTTGGCGACTGCGGAGAGCGCGTTCCCGATGTGCAGCGTCCCGGTCGGGCTGGGCGCGAAGCGGACGCGTCTCATCGCCGAACGCTAACGCGCCGACCGCACGATCAGCAGCAGCTTCCCGGTCGTCCGGCGCGACTCCAGGTCATCCTGCGCCCGCCCCGCCTCCTCCAGTGGGTAGCGGCCCCCGATCAGCACGTCGAGCTTCCCGTCGACCACCCAGCCGTAGACGTCGCTCGACCGCCACGCCAGCTCCTCGCGCGTGGCCACGTACCGAGCGAGACCCGGACGCGTCAGAAAGGTGGAGGCCGCGTTCAGGCGCGTGACCTCGAACGGCGGAACGGGGCCGCTCGCGGCGCCCAGGACGACGAGCATCCCGCGGGGGCGGAGCGCCGCCAGCGAGCGGTCGAACGTCGCCGCGCCCACTCCGTCGTAGACGACGGCGAAGCTCCCCTCCGGCACGTCGTCGTAGCCGATCACCTCGTCTGCGCCGGCGCCCGCGCGCCACCTCCGCCTTCTCGCCGCCGCCGGTGGTCGCGGTCACGTGACCGCCTCGCATCTTCGCCGCCTGGACGATCAGCCGTCCCACGCCGCCCGCTCCCGCCTGCACGAGCACCTCGTCTTGAGGCTGCACCGGGTAGGTCGAGTGGGTCAGGTAGTGAGCGGTCATGCCCTGCAGCAGCGCCGCGCAGGCGACCTCGTCGCTCAGCTCGTCCGGGACCGGTACCGCCCGCTCGGACGCGACGACGACCTGCTCCGCGTAGCTTCCCCGCGCGTCGCTCCAGGCGACCCGGTCGCCGACCACGACGCCCTCCACCCCGTCCGCGATCGCCGCAACCCGCCCGACGCCCTCGATCCCGGCGACCAGCGGCGATCCTCCACGGCCGATCTGCCGCTCGTAGACGTCACGGAAGTTGACCCCGGCGACGGCGACCTCGACCAGCAGCTGCCCGCTTACCCGGCTCGGGGGCGGGCAGGTCCTGCAGCTCGAGCACCTCCGGCCCACCGCCCTGCGTGACCACGACCGCGCGCACGAACCGAGACTATCGTTCGGTGGCGTGGACGCCGATCCCGTCGAGATCCGCGTGCTGGGCTGCCTGATCGAGAAACAGCGCACGACCCCGGACGCGTACCCGCTCTCGCTGAACTCGCTCCGGCTCGCGTGCAACCAGGCGACGAGTCGCGAGCCGATCGTCGACTACGACGAGCCGACCATCCGCGCAGCGCTCGAACGGCTCTCGCAGAAAGGGTTGGGTGCGCCTCGCGAGCGGTCCGGGAAGCCGCGCCGTCAAGTACCGGCACCTGCTCGACTCCACGCTGTCGCTCGACGACGCGGAGCTCTCGATCCTCACCGTGCTCATGCTCCGCGGGCCGCAGACACCCGGCGAGCTGAAGCAGCGCAGCGAGCGGCTGCGCGCGTTTGCCGCGGGCGAGGTCGAGGAGACCCTCGAACGGCTGGTCGGGCGCGAGCTCGCCGCCGGCCTGCCCCGCCGGCCGGGGCAGAAGGAGCAGCGGTACGCACAGCTGCTCGGCGCCGCCGAGCAAGGCTACGGGCCGCCGAGCGACGCCGGGCGCTCGCTCGACGAGCGCGTAGCCAGGCTGGAGCAAGAAGTCGCGCGTCTCCGCGACGCGATCGGCCGCAGCTAAGCGGCGGGGCGAAGCTCGTCGAGCTCGCCGTCCTGCTGCCGCTCGTCCTCGGCGACGACCTGCTTGACGATGTGCTCGATCTCGCTCTCCGAGCGGCCGTCCCGGACGAGCTGCTCGATCAGGATCAGGTATTGCTTGGTCACGACTTCTCACCGTAGCGGCCGCGGTCGTGTCGACGCGGCACCGTTCCGGTAACCAAGTGACGAAGGTTAGGTTCTTGTGAACACGACCTTCGGGCCCGACTCGGGAGAGCGGCGGTCTCGATCCGCTCAGCGAGGTCCGCGGGCGAAGTCGCTCAGCCACGCCCGCTGCTCGGCGCCGATCTGCTCGAACTGGACGCCGACCAGCCCGGCCTCCGCGCGCCGGATCACCCGGGCGGACACGTGTACGGCCTTTCCCGGCAGGGCGATGTCCAGCTCGACCGTGGTCGCGAGCCGGGGCAGGTCGGGCAGCCACAGCAGAGCCCCGTCGACGCTGAGGTTGACGGTGTTGCCGACGAGTTGCCGTGACGGCAGAGCCGTCGTCCAGGCGGTGACCTCCAGCTGGTCGGGAGCGCGAGGATGCGCGCGACGCTCGAGCCGCTCGGGTGCCCCGACGAGGCGAAGCCGCAGCATCGGCGGCTCGGCCTTCGCCTCGTCCACCGTGGCGGGCAGTTGCATGGCGCCGTGTGAGTTCACCCACTCGACGGTGACCTCCAATCCGGCGGCGAAGCGGAACGGCCGCCGGATCGGCGTCGGCTTCAGCTCGATCGTCAGCCCCTCGTGCACGCGTCCTGTCACCCGCCCCTCCAGACGGGCGACGTTCGGGGCGAGGACGCTCACGTCCTCGCCCGGCTCGGGCGGCATGATCAGCGTCATCGCGGCTTTGGGAGCGGCCCACGCTCTTCTGCGTCATCGGCCGATCGCATCCGGAGCCCACTCCCTCGGCCGGGTGCATGTTGCGCGGAGGCTGAATCGGCTACGCGAGTTCGACCACCTCGTCGACGAGGTCGAGCCCCTCCGGACGATGCGTGATCAGGAGCACCGTCCGCCCCTCCGCAGCGGCGAGCGCATCCGCCACCAGCGCCTCCGCGGTTGCCGCGTCGAGGTGTGCCGTCGGCTCGTCCAGGACCAGCACCGGCGCGCCGGCGAGCAGAGCCCGCGCGATCGCGACCCGTTGCCGCTGGCCGCCGGAGAGCTCGCGTCCCTCCTCGCCGGCGAGCGTGTCGAGGCCCTCCGGCAGCGACTCGACCCAGTCCCACGCCCGGGCGCGGCGAAGCGCTTCTTCGACCTCTGCGTCGGTTCGCCTCGGGCCTCGCGAGGCGGACGTTCTCCCGGATGCTCGTCGAGAACAGGTGCGCGTCCTGGGCGGCGACGGCGACCGTGCGCCGAACGTCCTCCTGGCGGTACCGGCGCAGGTCGTGGCCGCCGAGCGTCACGCATCCTCCTTCGGGGTCGAGGAAACCGGAGCAGCAGGTTGGCGACGGTCGTCTTGCCGGCCCCGCTGGGGCCGACGAGGGCGACCTTGCGGCCCGGCTCGAGGCAGAGGCTGAAGCCGTCGAGCGCGGGGGCGTACGAGACGTGTACGCCGTCGAACGCCACCGTGGGCGTGCCCTCGGGCGGCGGGAGCGGATGGTCGGGGTCGCGTACGGGGGGATCGCGGTCGGTCAGCTCGAGCAGCCGGCGGCCGGCCGCGATCGTCGTGGCCAGCTCCTGCCCTGCCTGGAGCAACGGCCCGGTCGCCTCGAAGGCAGCGAGGGCGATCAGCGCGAGGGCCGCGACGAGCACGCGCGAGAGACGGCCGTCCGCATGCGCGGAGACGGCGAGCGCGAGCACGGCGACCGCGGTCAACCCGGCGACCACGGTCGCCGACGCCTCCCCCACGCCGGCGACGAGGGCGTTTCGGCGGGCGTGACGGGCGAGCTCGCGGTCGGCGGCGCGGACACGACCGAGCGCGTCCTCCTCGTGACCGTAGGCCGCCAGCTCGGGTGCGCTCCGGAGCAACTCGACGAGCTCCGCGCTCAGCTCGCCGCGAGCGGCCGCCTGGTCTCCGCGGGACGGACGGCCGAGCCCGGCCACGAGCACCGGCGCGGCCGCGCCGCCGAGGATCAGCCCCACGCCGAGCGCAAGCCCCGCGACAGGGAGAATCGCCGCCGTCACGCCGACGAGGACCGCGCCCGAGCCGAGCGCGACGAGCGGAGGGCCGACCCCGCGGAGAAACAGGTTCTGCAGCGTGTCCACGTCGGAGACGAGCCGGCTCAGCAGGTCTCCCCGCCTGAAAGCGACGAGCCCGGCGGGCGCGAGCGGCTCGATCCGCTCGTAGAAGCGCACGCGCAGGCGGGCAAGAGTCCGCAAGGCGAGATCGTGAGAGGCGAGCCGCTCGAGGTAGCGCACGAGCGGACGCCCGATCCCGAAGAAGCGGACGGCCGCGATCGCGACGCCGAGCGAGAGGATCGCCGGGTGCTCGGCCGCCCGCGAGATCAGATACCCCGACGTGCCCATCAGGCCGGCGGCGAAGCAGACCGTGAGCGCCCCGAGCGCGACCGAGAGGGCGACACGGGCCCGGGAGGCGCCGGCCAGCCCGAGCAGGCGCCGGAGCACGCTCACGTCACCGGCTCGTTGCGCGTCTCGGTCCGAGCCCTGCGGACGTCCACCGGTCATGCGGCGACCACCTCGGATGCACGGCCGCGATCGATCCGGATCTGGCGGTCGGCGCGGACCGTCAGCTCCGGTCGGTGCGCGATCAGGAGCACCGTGCGGTCCTCGCAGAGCCGCTCGACAGCGTCCGCGATCGCCGCCGCGTTCACCGGGTCGAGATTCGCGGCCGGCTCGTCGAGGATCACGAGCGGAGCGTCGCGCAGGAACGCCCGCGCGAGAGCGATCCGCTGGATCTCGCCGGCCGACAGCGGCCGCCCGCCCTCCCCGACCGGCGTCTCGAGCGCGGCGATGGCGTCGGCGCCGGCGAGGCGGGCGGCCTCGCGCACCTCCGCGTCCTCTGCTTCCGGCCGGCCGAGTCGGACGTTGTCGGCGATCGACCCGCGCACGAGCGTCGGCCGCTGCGGCACCCAGGCGACGAACCGACGCCACGCCGCCCGGTCGACGGTGGCGAGGTCGGTCCCGCCGACGAGCAGCCGTCCCGCCGTCGGCTCGGCGAGCCGCAGGAGTAGCGCTCCGACCGTGCTCTTGCCGCTCCCGCTCTCGCCGACGAGCGCGACCGTCTCCCCGGGCCAGAGCTCCAGATCGACGTTCCGCAGCACCTCGCCCGGCCGCGACGGGTAGGCGAACGAGACGCGCTCGAGCCGGACGGGTGCCTCGGCGGGGCTCGGGGGGACCTGCACGCCGGCGCTGACCGGCGGAGCGTCGGTCAGGGCCAGGATCCGCTCGAGAACGGCCATCCCGTCGGCGCCGGCGTGGTAGCGCGCGCCCAGGGTGCGCAAGGGCAGGTAGAGCTCGGGAACGAGCACGAGCACGGTCAGTCCCGCTTGCAACCCGAGCCGCCCGTCGACGAGCCGCACGCCGACGGTGACTGCGACGAGCGCGACGGCGATCGTCGCCGCCAGCTCGAGCACGGCGCCTGAGAGGAAGGTGGTGCGGAGCGTGGCCATCGTCGCTCGCCGGTAGCGGTCTCCGACCGTGGCGATCGAGCCCGCCTGCGCCTTGCCGCGGTTGAACGCCCGCAGCGTCGGCAATCCACGGATCACGTCGAGGAAATGCCGCGAGAGGAGGGAGAGCGCGGCATACCGCTCTCGCGTCTGCCGTTCCGTGTGGCGCCCGATCAGCCACATGAAGACGGGGACGAGCGGCAGGGTCACCAGCATCAGGCCGGCGGACTCGAGGTCGATCACGGCCACCCAGAGGAGGACGACCGGTGGAACGACCAGGGCGAGCACCAGCTGCGGGAGGTAACGGCCGAAGGTCACCTCGAGCGCATCCGCGCCCTGGACGGCGGCGGCCGCGATCTCACCGCTCTCGACGCCGTCCAGGGCGGCGGGTTGCCGCACCAGGCGCGACTCGGCCAGCGAGAGCCGCAGCTCCGACAGCACGCGGAGCGCCGCCAGGCGGCCGCACGTCTCGAATCCCCACGCGAGGACCGCCCGGGAGCAGACCACCGCCGCGAGCGCGACGAGCAGGAGGGAGACCCCGCCCAGGGCTGCTCCCGCGAAGGCGCGTGCGACGACACGCGCGAGCAGCGTCGCCTGCAGCAGGACGAGGACTGCGGCCGCGAGGCCGAGCGCGCTGTCGAGCGCGAGCAGCCGGCGAACGCCGCGCACGCGCCGGAGCAGCTCCGGGTCGAGCACGCGCACGGCGCGGCTAGCGCTCGGCTCCGGGCCTGCGGCCGAGCGGCGTGCGGGCGATGAGGTCGAGCGGGCTCCGCACGTGCTCGTAGTCCTCCTTGCCGAGCCGGGCCCGGAAGACCCAGAACGCCCAGGCCTGGTACGCGACCACGAGCGGCACGAAGAGGATCGCGACGATCGGTCATCGCGACCAGCGAGTAGTGGTTCGAGGCGGTCGAGAAGATCGTCGGGCTGACGACCCCGGGGGTGTTCGACACCAGCACGTGCGGATACAGCCAGAGGAAGAGCGTCGCCACCAGCAGGACGGTCGCCGCCGAGGTGGCGGCGAAGGCCGCGCCCATCTTCCTCCGCCAGGCGAGCGGTCCGGCTGCGGCCGCGGCGGCGAGGGTCGCCCCGGCCAGCACGAGCACGACGATCTGCTTCGTCGCCGTCGAGGCTGCGTCGACGGCGGTCCACGAGAGAAAGGCGGTCGCGAGGGCCGCCGTCGGCGGCCAGAGCCGGAGCGCAGCCTGCCTGGCCCGCTCCTCGAGCTCTCCCCGCGTGCGCATGGAGAGGAAGAGCGACCCGTGCAGCGCGAAGACCGCCGTCAGCGTCAGGCCGCCGAGAATGCCGTAACCGGACAGCAGGTCGAGTAGGTCGCCCGTATAGTCGCCGTGCGAGTCGAGCGGGACGCCGTGGACGATGTTGGCGAAGGCGATCCCCCAGAGGAGAGCCGTGAGCCCGCTGGAGATCGGCAGCAGGACGTCCCAGCGGCGCCGCCAGGCGATCCCGGAGTGCTTGTTCCGGTACTCGATCGCGACGCCGCGCACGATCAGCGCGACGAGGATCAGGAACAGCGCGAGGTAGAAGCCGGAGAACAGGCTCGCGTACCAGCCGGGGAAGGCGGCGAAGGTCGCCCCGCCGGCGACGAGCAGCCAGACCTCGTAGCCGTCCCAGACCGGCAGGATCGTCCCCAGGTATGCCCGCCGCTCCGCGTCGTCGCGGCCGAGGATCGGATACAGCATGCCGACCCCGAAGTCGAAGCCCTCGAGAAGGAAGTAGAGCATCCACAGGACGGCGATGAGCAGGAACCAGAGGCTCTCGAGGTTGAAGTATCCGGCGGCGAGCAGCATCGGTCAGTAGACGAGCGGTGGCAGCGGCGCACCCCGCGGGACGGCTGGAAGCTCCTCCTCCGGGCCGCTCTTGACGGCGTGCGCCATCAGCCACCCCTCCACTCCGGCGAGGATTCCGTAGAGGGCGGCAAATCCGGAAAGGGTGAGTGCCACCGATGCGACGCCGACGCGCGGCGACACCGCGTCGCGCGTCAGCAGCAGCCCTTGCACGATCCAGGGCTGGCGGCCCATCTCGGTGAACAGCCAGCCGGCCGTGTTCGCCAGAAAGGGGAGCGCCAGGAACACGTATGCCCACCACGTGAACCTGTGCGAACGCTCGAGCCCCCGCCCGCCCCGGCTCAGCCAGAGCCCGAGCGCGCTGAAGAGAAAGGCGAGGATCCCGAGCCCGACCATGATCCGCCAGGCCCAGTACTCCGAGCCGACGATCGGGGTGTAGTCGCCCGGCCCGTACCGCTGCTGGTACTCGCGCTGGATCTCGTCGATGCCCTTGATCTTCCCGTTCCACGAGTTGGTCGCGAGCACCGACAGCCCGTGCGGCAGCCTGATGTCCACGTTCGTCCGCTTCGGATGCCGCGCCCAGGGCCCGACCGCGAACAGAGACAGCGGTGCGGGCGCGCTCGTCTTGTACAGCGCCTCCGCCGCCGCCATCTTCATCGGTTGCTCCCGCGTCAGGAGCTGGGCCTGGAAATGGCCGACGACGATCGCGGTCGCCGACGCGAACAGCGTCACCACCAGAGCCGCCCTCGCCGAGGATCGGAACAGCTCCACGTCGCGGGCGCGCCTGAGCCAGTAGGCCGACACCGCGAGCACGACCAGGCCTCCGGTCACCAGCGAGGCGGCGATCGTGTGGAAGAAGTGCGTCAGCTGGAGGCCCTGGAAGAAGACCTTCCCCAGCGAGGTCATCTCTGCGTGGTCGCCCACCTTGCGGTAGCCGACCGGGTGCTGCATCCACGAGTTCGCAGCGAGGATGAAATAGGCGGAGGCGGTCGTTCCGATCGCGACCAGCCAGATCGTCGCCAGGTGCACCTTCGGCGCCAGCCGGTCCCAGCCGAAGATCCACAGTCCCAGGAATGTCGACTCGAGGAAGAACGCCGCCAGACCCTCGATCGCGAGCGGCGCCCCGAACACGTCGCCGACGTAGCGCGAGTAGTCCGCCCAGTTCATGCCGAACTGGAACTCCTGGACGATCCCGGTCACGACCCCGAGGGCGAAGTTGATCAGGAACAGCTTTCCGAAGAACCGCGTCATCCGCAGATAGCGCTCGTCCCGGGTCCGGTACCACGCCGTCTGCATCCCCGCGACGAACCAGGCCAGCCCGATCGTCACCGGCACGAACAGGAAGTGGTAGACGGTGGTTACGGCGAACTGCCAGCGCGCGAGCTCGAGCGCGGTCGACGCGATCAAACCAACCCCTCCTGTCCGGCGGCGGGCGGCGACGACCCTAACACGTGATGCCAGTCAACGCGGCGCAGACCGGCGGGCGTCATCCGCCTGTCGACTCGGCTATGCGGGCACGCTCATCGGAAGGGCGGTCGGGTCGGCGGGGCGGAGAGCGGCCGCGGTGGAGTCGACCGGGCGTCTCGCCAGCCGGCCGAGGGCGGAGCCGTCGGCGAGCGCCAGTGCCCGCTCGCCGCCGTAGCGGGCGGCGATCGCCTCCACCGCCTCGTGCAGGAGGCTCGGCCGGGCTCGGCGGTGCGCGTCCGAGGCGACCAGGTCGCCGACGCCGAGCTCGAGCAGCCGCCAGGCGCAGCGCTCCGTCGCAGCGTCGTGGAGACCCGTGAACGAGTCGCCGTTGAAGCAGACGAGCGCGCCCTCGGCGGCAAACGGCACCACGAGCTCCGGATGTCGCTGGATCTCCACGCATCGCTCCGGATGGGCGAGGACGGCCTCGAGGCCGGCGGCACGGACCGCCCGAATCTGCTCCTGCGTGGCCCCCAGCGGGTCGGCGAGACCGAACCACGGCCCCGGAAACTCGACCAGGACGGCGCCGGTCCCTTCGAGCTCGTAGTCTCGAGGCGCACCGATCAGCATCCCGCCCGGCGCCACCTCCCAGCCGAGCCGAAGCTCGAGGCCGAAGCCGGCGCACTCCGTTCTCATCAGCTCGTAGTTCGCCTGCGCCTGCTGGCGCCGCTCGGCGGTGATCGGATACGGGTTGCCGGGTGTGTGCGCGTGCGGCGTGCCGAAGAGCAGGCCGGTCCCCTGCGCCGCCGCGCGACGGCAGAGCTCCAGACCCTCGTCCAGATCGCGTGCGCCGTCGTCGCCGGACGGGATCACGTGGCTGTGGATGTCGACGAAGGAACCGCCCACCTCCCTGAAGCTACCGGCGGCTAGGCTGGCCGCGTGCAGGACCTGTTGCTCGCCTGGTTCGGCCGCCACGGCAGAGAGCTCCCCTGGCGGCGGACGAGGGATCCGTACGCGATCCTCGTCTCGGAGGTGATGCTCCAGCAGACCCAGGTGGCCCGCGTGGTGCAGCGTTACCTCGGCTGGCTCGAGCGCTGGCCGACGGTCGAGGCGCTCGCCGCGGCGTCGCCGGCGGACGCGATCCGAGCCTGGCAGGGGCTCGGGTACAACCGGCGCGCGCTCAACCTCCACCGTGCAGCGCGGGTGATCGCCGGCCGGGGCTGGCCGGAGGACCTGACCGAGCTGCCGGGCGTCGGCCCGTACACCGCCGCCGCAATCGGGAACTTCGCCCTCGGCCGGCCGGTGCTGCCGGTGGACGTGAACGTACGCCGCGTGCTCGAGCGCACCGGCGGCTCGTTCGGCCCGGAGGCGGCTCAGGCGCTCTTCGACCTGGGTGCGACCGTGTGCGTGGCGCGAAAGCCGCGATGCGAGGTCTGCCCGCTCGCGCGGTCCTGCCCCTCGCGCGGCCGGACGTACGAGCCGACCAGGAAGCAGGGGCCGTTCGAGGGGTCCTTCCGGCAGCGTCGGGCGTGCCTGCTGCGACTCGTCGCCGCGGAGGCGCGGCCGCTCGACCTCGACCCGGAGGCGGTCGACTCGCTCGTAGCGGACGGGCTCGTGGTCGTGGAGAATGACCGCGTGATGTTGCCGGCGTGACCGGGTACGACGAGTTGATCACGAGCCTGCGCGAGGCGGCGCAGCCGGAGCGGCCGGCGCCGCCGGAGTTCATCGTGTACCTGGAGAAGGTCCGGCGGCTCGCGTACGAGATCACCGACCGCGACGTCGAGGACCTGAAGGACGCCGGCTACTCCGAGGACGAGATCTTCGAGCACACGGTCTCGGCGGCGGTCTCCGCCGGCCTCGATCGGCTCGAAGCCGGCCTGGGCGTGCTGCGATGAGACTCGAGGTGGTCGACCACGGGCACGCCCCGGCCGAGGCCGCCATGCTCGAGCAGATCCGGCAGGCGCGGGGGACGGAGCCGGTCGGTGTCCTGAAGACGCTCTACTACCGGCCGGAAGTGTTCGGGCGCCCGTTCTCGGACGCGCTCGACCTCGCGATGCGGGGGCAGTCGGACTGGAGCGCCGGCGAGCGCGAGCTGTTCGCGGCGTTCGTCTCCTCGCTCAACCAGTGTCCGTTTTGAACTCGCGCCCACGGCGCGGTCGCGTCGCGTGCGCTCGGCGAGGAGACCTGGCGAGCAGTGGAGGCCGACTGGCGAACGGCGCCGATCGACGAGAGGCTGCGCGCCATGCTCGGTTTCATCGAGAAGCTGACGCTCCGGCCCGAGGAGCTCACGTCCGCGGACGCCGACGCCGTTCGGGCCGCCGGCATCACCGACGAGGCGATCGTGGACGCGATCCACGTTGCCGCTCTCTTCAGCATGATCGTGCGGCTGGCCGACTCGCTGGGTTGGGACGTCCCCCCGTACGAGAGCTTCCTCGCGCGGGCGGACCAGATGCTCGCGACCGGGTACGCCCTCGACTGAGCCGGCCGAACGCCGCCCGGCGAGATCAGCCGACGTGGAAGCGCACCACCTGCCGGCCGCCCGTCACCGGCACCCATACGTCCCCGAACGCGGCCGCAGCCGGGAACGGCTTCGGCCCGACCCTGAACGTGGCCACGACCTTGTTCCGTCGTGAGTCGATCCTGCTCACCGTTCCATCCCCTTGTTGGGGACGAAGACCGAGCCGTCGCGCGCAACTGCGGCGTTGCTCGGCCCGAGCCCGACCTTGACGCGGGCCACGACCCGCAGCGTCCTAGGATCGAGGCGAACGGCGAACTGATCCGCGCTCGACGTGATCCAGACCGCCTTCGGCTGGACGGCAAGCGAGTCGGGTGCGAAGAGGCCGACCGGCACCGGTCTCGTTCGATTCGTCGACGGATCGATGCGGTAGACGCTTCTGCCTCCGTGATCGCCGACCCAGATCGCACCGGCACCGAACCGGACCTGATGCGGGGCGGAGCCGACCTTGATCGTCGCCGAGATCGTGTTCGTCGCCGGATCGATCCTGCTCACGGTTCCGTTGAACTCGCTCGTGGCCCAGACCGAGCCCGCGCCGAAGGTCACGTCCCACAGGCTCGGGCCCACGGGGATGCGGGCGACTACCTTCATCTGGACGGGATCGATGCGCTCCACGCTGCCGGTGCCGTACCCGTCTACCCAGACGGCACCGCCGCCGACTGCGACGCCACACGGCTGTGCCCCGACACTCACCTTTCCGGTCACCCTGTTCGACGCCGGGTCGATCCGAGCGACGGTCGCTTCGCGAAGATTGCCGACCCAGACGGCACCGAGACCTCCGGTTTCCGAGCAGGCCCGTCGCCTGTCGTGATCCGCGCGACGATGCGGGCGGGCGCAAAGGGAACCGCCGCCGCCGCCGCGATGCCCGCCAGTGCGACGGTCAGAATGACCAGACTGGTGATGCACTTGGCCACGACCACCTTCCCCATAGTGCGACGTCGCATTACTATACTACGAGATCGTACTTTATGAGTCGTGGCGAGTCCCGCGGCCGGAACGTCCTCTTTCGGCTGTTCATCCTCGGCCAGCTCGCCGACGACCTGCTCGGCCGGGCAATGGTCGACCTGAAGCTGAATCCGAACGACTTCGCGGTCACGAGCGCGATCCGGGCGTTCCAGCCGGTGACGCCGACCCGGCTGGCGGCGGTGCTCGGGATGCCGCCGACGACGCTCTCGTCGTACCTCCGGCGGCTCGAGGCACGACGGCAGATCAGGAGGAGCCGGAACCCGGCCGACGGACGATCGACGCTGCTCGAGGTCACCAAGGTGGGCGACCGCAACGTCGTCGCCGCGTTTCCCGCGCTTCGCGAGTCGATTGCCCGCGTACACGAGCAGCTGGACTACTCCCCGAAGGAGCTCGATCTTGCGCTCGATCGGCTGGAGGACGCGCTGCGGACGGTCTTGTCTAGGCCCGACGAAGTAGTGCGACGGCCTGCGCGGCGAGCCCCTCGCCGCGGCCGGTGAAGCCGAGCCCGTCGGTCGTCGTCGCCCGGACGGCGACGCGGCTTCGTCGGCCCCGAGCGCACGCGCGAGCGAGGCGCTCATCTCGTCGCAAAGGGGCGCAAGGCGCGGCTCCTCCCCGATGAAGACACAGTCGGCGTTGACCAGCTCCCAGCCGGCCTCACGGACGCGGGCGTAGGCCCGCTCGAGGAGGACGAGCGACGAGACGCCTGCCGGGGTGCGGCTGTCCGAGGGGAACAGCGAGCCGATGTCACCGAGATTCGCGGCGCCGAGGAGGGCGTCGATCAGTGCGTGCGCGATCACGTCGCCGTCCGAGTGGCCGGCGAGGCCCCGAGGGCTCTCGACCGGGACCCCGCCCAGGACGAGCGGCACTCCCTCTTCGAGCGCATGGGCGTCGAACCCGGTGCCGACCCGGAGCTCGCTCAACGACCGCGCCTCCGGCCCGACTGCCTGCAGCTCCCTTCCACGACCCCACCCGGGGAGGGGATCGGGAAGTTCCACCCGCCTCCCGGAATCGATCCTATCGGGGAAAGCCGCACCGGTCCGTGACCGGCGAGTGGCGATTGTGCTCCTCTTCCCGGCCCGGGTCGGCACGGTCATCCGAGTGGCTCCTGCCGTCCTCTGCGGCCTTCGAACACGGTCACCGTCTCGTAGCCTGCCGCCCGGGCGAGCTCCAGGGCGCGGTCGAAGTCGCGCCCGACGTTTGCAGGCACGTGCGCATCCGAGGCGAGCGTGATCGGAGGCCGTGACGCGAGCATGGCGGGGTCGGGATAGAGCTCGCCGACGGGCTTGTGCAGGCCCGCGGTCGAGATCTCGAGCGCGACGCCACCGGTCTCCGGGTACTCGATCAGCGCGGGCCTCCGGTCGAAGATCTTCGCCAGGTCCGGATGAGCGAGCACGTCGGCGTGACCGGATGCAGCCAGCTCCGCGAGCGCCTCGAAGTAGAGCCGCCAGACGTCCTCGACGCTGCGACCGGCCCAGATTCCCGGCTCCTGGTCGACCGCCAGCCCGTCGAGCCAGTGCACCGAGCCGAGCAGGTAGTCCCAGGGGTACGGCTCGAGCGCGGCGGCGAGCTCGTCTTGCCGCGGGCCGACGTAGTCGACCTCGAGCCCGAGCTTGACCGGAAGACCCCGGCGCTTCGCCTCGACGACCGCGTCCGCGTAGTCGTCGAGGTCGTAGACGCAGCGCTCGATCTGATACGGGAGTGTCCAGAGCGACCGGGTCTGGCGGAAGTAGTAGACGTGCTCGGTGAAGCCGATCTCGTCGACGCCTCGTGCCGCGGCGATCTCGACGAAGGGCTCGACCCCTTCGACCGTGTGGTCGATGCGCTCGTCGGTGTCGCGCAGGTGCATGTGGTAGTCGACGATCACGGGGCCGACCACTGCTCGACCAGGGCCAGATCCTGGGCCGTCGTCACCTTGAGGAGGCGCGGATCGCCCTCCACGACCTTCACACGTCCCCCGGCCGCCTCCACGAGCGAGGCGCAGTCGGTCCCTTCCGCACCGCTCGCCACCGCCGCCCGCAGCACTCCTGCGACGAAGGCCTGCGGCGTCTGAACCGTCACCAGCTCCGCGCGGGTCAGGGTCTCCTCGACCGCCCCGTCGCGGACGCGCTTGACCGTGTCCACGAGCGGGAGGCCCGGAACCGCGCCGTCCCAGCCGTCGGCCAGGGCTCCGAGCACACGCTCGATCACCGCCTCCGGCAGCAGCGGACGTGCGGCATCGTGCACGAGAATCACCGCTGCGTCGTCGGCGACCTCGTCGACGCCGATCCGTACCGAGTCGGCTCGCGTCTCGCCGCCCGCAACCGCGGCGACGATCTTGCCGCAGCCGAGCTCCTCGGCCAGCAGGATCACCGGCTCCTCCCATTCCGGCGGCGTGACCACGACGATCGAGTCGATCCACCCGGACGCCTCGAGCCGTTCCAGGCTCTCGGCCAGCATCGGTCGCCCGCGGAGCGGTGCGAAGGCCTTCGGTCGGTCCACCCCAAGCCGCTCGCCGCGACCGGCGGCGACGACGACTGCCCAGACCGACACGTGAGGCCGGACGCGGCGCTACGCGCTCGCGGCCGCCGCGATCTTCGCCGTCTTCTTCTTGCCGTTCGAGACGGTCGAGAGCACCTCGTCCAGCCACGCTCCCGCCTCGTCCTCGTCCATCGCCTTGGCGTACATCAGCTCGCTGGCGAGGATCTTCTTCGCCTTCACGAACATCTGCTTCTCGCCGGTGGAGAGCCCCTTCTCGTGGTCGCGGAGCGAAAGGTTCCGGACGACCTCGGCGAGCTCGAAGATGTCGCCGGTCTTCATCTTGTCGCGGTTGTGCTTGAATCGCCGGTTCCAGTTCTTCGGCATCGTCGTGCCGGAGCCCTGCAAAGCCTTGAGCACCTTCTCGACCATCACCTCGTCGATCACGCGACGCAGCCCCACCTTCTCCGCGTTCTCGCACGGGACGTTGACGGTCATGTCGTTGTGGAGGATCTTGATCGTGAGGTAATCCCGTTTCTGGCCGAGCACCTCGCGCTGTTCCTTCTTCACGACGGTGCCTGCCCCGTGGTGCGGATACACCACCTTGTCGCCGACCTTGAACAACCTGACTCCCCTTTCGAAGCTCTGTAGTCGCCAAGACGCCGGCGGTACTGACGGCCGCCGGCGAACTCGAACAAGTATAGCGGATTTGGCTTAAAAATGCCAAGTTTCCAGGGCTTTTTACCGCTTGTTCACGAAAAAGCCCTGCTCAGAGGCGCCTAGTCGACGGCGTCCGACTCCTCGCCCAGGCCCTCTTGGACCGCCTCACGGACGGTCTCCGCCTCGACCAGGGCCGGCTTCGACCGCGAGGTGGTCCCTCTCGGGGCCAGGACCGACCGAAAGCCGAGCTTCGCGCACTCCTCGAGGCGCCGCTCCGCCTGGGTCGCGGCCCGCAGACGCCCCGTCAGACCGAGCTCGCCGAAGGCGGCGAGCCCCTCCTTCACCGCCACGCCCCGTGAGGCCGACGCGATCGCCAGCGCCACCGCCAGGTCGGCACCCGGCTCGTCGATGCGGACGCCTCCGGCGACGTTGACGAACACGTCCGCGCTTCCGAGCGGCAGGCGGGCATGCCGGGCGAGGACGGCGACGATCATCGCGAGGCGCTTCGGGTCGACGCCGGTGGCGACGCGCCTCGGCATCGCCAGGTCGGTCGGGGCGACGAGCGCCTGGATCTCGAGCAGGATCGGTCGTGTGCCCTCGAGAGCGCAGGCGACGGCCGCGCCGACCTCGCCCTCCTGGCTTCGGCCGAACAGCTCGGAGGGATCGGGGACGCCGACGAGCCCGGCCCCGGTCATCTCGAAGACGCCGAGCTCGTTCGTGGAGCCGAAACGATTCTTGGCCGCACGCAGGATCCGATGGGCGCGGTAGCGGTCGCCCTCGAACTGGAGGACGCAGTCGACCAGGTGCTCGAGGACGCGCGGGCCGGCGACGGTGCCGTCCTTCGTCACGTGACCGACGAGAAAGACGGCGACACCGCTCTCCTTCGAGACCCGGAGCAGCCTCGCGGCGGCCTCCCGGACCTGGGCGACCGAGCCTGGCGCCGAGCCGAGATCCGCGGCGTACAGCGTCTGCACCGAGTCGATCACGCAGACGTCGGGGCGCTCGCGCTCGAGGGTCGCGCACACGGTCTCGAGCTCCGTCTCGGGCAGGACCTCGACGCCTTCCGCGCCGCCGAGGCGGGCGGCACGGAGATTGACCTGCGCCGGCGACTCCTCACCGGTCACCAGGAGGACCCGCCGCTCCTTGCTCATCGCCCGCAGTGCCATCAAGAGCAGCGTCGACTTCCCCACTCCCGGCTCGCCGCCGACGAGAACGAGCGACGCGGGGACGAGCCCCCCACCCAGCACCCGATCGAGCTCGGGCACACCGGTCGGGATGCGCGCAGCCTCTTCCGCCTCGACGTCGACGAGGCGGAGGAGCGGGCGCGCCTCGGCGGCCTGGGCGCTGCGCCGGTCGGGGCCCGATTCCTCGACGAGCGTCCCGAACTCGCCGCAGCCCGGGCAGCGGCCGAACCAGCGGCCCGAGGAGTACCCGCACTCCGAACAGGCGAACAGGGAAGCCGCCACCTTGGCCATGAGGCCATCCTACGAGCGCCGCAGGACGCGACCTGTGGCGAGTCTGTGTCAAGCTCGGAAACGGCCCGAGGACTGTCCTTGCCCCTATGCGGGGTCAGGTACGGGGACAGTCCTAGGACTGTCCCTGGTTTCCGGTGCGCGGTGGGCCGGACGCGCTAGGCGTCGACCGGTTCGTCCGGGTGGTCGGCCGCGCCCTCGGGCTCGTCCGGGCCGGCCGGCACGGTCACCTTCTCGGGCTCGTCGCGCGGCTCGCCGGGGATGATCGTGATGTCGACGTCCTCTTCGCCCTTGCGGTCGACCATGATCGTCGAGCCCGGCGTGAGCTCCGCGCCGAGAACGAAGTCGGCGAGCGGGTCCTCGATGTGGCGCTGGATCGCGCGCCGCAGCGGCCGGGCGCCGAGCGCCGGGTCGTACCCCTTCTCGACGAGCATCTCCTTCGCGTCCTCGGTCAGCTCGATCGACGCCTCGTGCTGCGCCATCTGCTCGCGCAGCCGCTTCAGCAGCAGGTCGACGATCGTCTTGATCTCGTCCTTGGACAGCTTGTGGAAGACGATCACCTCGTCGATGCGGTTGAGCAGCTCGGGGCGGAAGATCTTCTTCAGCTCCCCCATCACGCGACTCTTCATGTCGTCGTACGAGAGGCCGCTCTCGTCGCCGACCGTGAAGCCGAGCGACTGGTTCTTCGAGATCGAGGCCGCGCCCACGTTCGAGGTCATGATCACGATCGTGTTCCGGAAGTCGACCTTGCGACCCTGGGCGTCGGTCAGCTTCCCGTCCTCGAGGATCTGCAGCAGGATGTTGAAGACGTCCGGGTGCGCCTTCTCGATCTCGTCGAGCAGGACGACCGAGTAGGGCTTGCGGCGCACGGCCTCGGTCAGCTGCCCGCCCTCGTCGTAGCCGATGTACCCCGGAGGCGAGCCGACCAGCCGCGACACCGAGTGCTTCTCCATGTACTCGGACATGTCGACCTGGATCAGAGCGTCCTCGTCGCCGAACAGGAACTCGGCCAGCGTGCGCGCCAGCTCGGTCTTCCCGACGCCCGAGGGGCCGAGGAAGATGAAGGAGCCGGTCGGGCGCTTCGGATCCTTGATCCCGGCGCGCGCGCGGCGGATCGACTTGGAGACGGCGACGATCGCCTCGTGCTGGCCGATCACGCGCTTGTGCAGCTCGTCCTCCATCCGGATCAGCTTCTGGGTCTCCGCCTCGGTCAGCTTGAAGACCGGGATCCCCGTCCACATCGAGACGATGTCGGCGATCTCCTCCTCGCCGATCTCCGGCTGCTCCTCGCCCTCGTTCTCGCGCCAGCTCTCCTCGAGCTCGCGCTTCTTCTGCGTCAGCTTCCGCTCCTTGTCGCGCAGGCTCGCGGCCTTCTCGAACTCCTGCGCCTCGATCGCGCCCTCCTTGTCCTTCCGCACCTTCTCGATCTCCTCTTCGAGCTCGCGGTAGCGGGGCGGCGCCGTCATCGTCTTGATCCGCATGCGCGAGGCGGCCTCGTCGATCAGGTCGATCGCCTTGTCGGGCAGGTGGCGGTCCTGGATGTAGCGGTCCGCGAGCGAGGCGGCGGCGTAGAGCGCCTCGTCGGTGATCTTGCAGCGGTGATGCGCCTCGTAGCGGTCGCGGAGGCCGCGGAGGATCTGGACGGTGTCGTCCACCGACGGCTCGTCGACGCGGACCTGCTGGAAGCGCCGCTCGAGCGCCGCGTCCCGCTCCAGGTACTTGCGGTACTCGTCGAGCGTGGTCGCGCCGATCGTCTGCAGCTCGCCGCGTGCAAGCGCGGGCTTCAGGATCGAGGCGGCGTCGATCGCGCCCTCGGCGGCGCCGGCGCCGACGAGGTTGTGGAGCTCGTCGATGAACAGGATGATGTCGCCGCGCTGGGTGATCTCCTTCATCACCTTCTTCAGGCGCTCCTCGAACTCGCCGCGATACTTCGAGCCGGCGACCAGCGCGGCCAGGTCGAGCGTGTAGATCTGCTTGCCCTTCAGGAGCTCGGGGACGTTGTTCGCCGAGATCCGGGCGGCGAGGCCCTCGACGATCGCCGTCTTGCCGACGCCGGGCTCGCCGATCAGGACCGGGTTGTTCTTCGTGCGCCGCGACAGGATCTGCATCACCCGCTCGATCTCGGTCTGGCGGCCGACCACGGGGTCGAGCTTCGCCTCGGCGGCGAGCTTCGTCAGGTTACGCCCGAACTGGTCGAGCAGCTTCGAGCTCTTCGACTTCTCGCCGGGCGCGCCCGACGCGCCGCCCTGCTGGCGCCGGCCGGGGCCGGACAGCATGCGGATGATCTCGTTGCGGATCTTTTCCGCGTCGGCGTCGAAGTCGAGCAGGATGCGGGCGGCGACGCCTTCGTTCTCGCGGACGAGCCCGAGCAGGATGTGCTCGGTACCGATGTAGTTGTGGCCGAGGGACAGCGCCTCGCGCAGCGCCAGCTCCAGCACCTTCTTCGCGCGGGGCGTGAACGGGATCTGACCCGTGGTCACCTCGTCGCCCTGGCCGACGATCCGCGCGACCTGGGCCCGCACCTCCTCGACGGTGATGTCGAGGGACTCGAGCACGCGCGCGGCGAGGCCCTCCTCCTCGCGGAGCAGCCCGAGCAGGATGTGCTCGGTGCCGATGTAGTTGTGCTTCAGCGCCCGCGCCTCGTCCTGGGCGAGGACGACGACCTGACGGGCTCTCTCTGTGAAGCGCTCGAACACGACTGCGGGTCATTGTACCCAACCCCCCTCGGGGCTCCGCTCGCCCGAGCATCGCTCCCTACCTCTGGCCGCCAAGGCCGAACACGCCCCTCGGGCCTGTGTCGAGCTCGCGGCCGCTCAAGGCACGGGCCCGGTCAAGGGCGACGCGGATCGCACAGGCGCAGGGAGTCCCGCTCAAGTTTCTCGAGAGTATCCTCGGGGATCTGCGACAGGCCGGGCTCGTCCGCAGCCAGCGCAGCGCCAAGGACGGCTACTGGCTGGTCCGGCCCGCGGCCGAGATCACCCTCGCGGAAGTGATGCGCTCGGTCGAGGGACCGCTGGCGAACGTCCCTGGCGTCCGGCCCGAACAGGTCGAGTACCCAGCGCAGCGGTGCCGCTGCGCGAAGTTTGGATCGCAGTGCGCGCAGGCTCCGATCGATCCTGGAGGAGGTTACGTGGCCGACGTGGCGTCGGGCGAGCTGCCGGCGTCGTCCGCGAGCTGGTCGCCGACCGGCCGCGTCTCGTCAAGTGGTGTGCCACGTTGAAGGCGTCATCCTCGCTTGACTCTCACGCGGCCTCGGTGATCGCGATCACCTCCTGGGCTGGTTCGGTTGGTGGGGAGAGGGCGTTTGCGAGCGACTCGGCGCTCATGTAGCGGCGGGCGACGGCCCACTCGTCGTGCTGCTCGGCGAGGACCGCTCCGACCAGGCGGACGATCGCGGCCCGGTCGGGGAAGATGCCGACGACGTCGGTGCGACGGCGGATCTCCTTGTTGAGCCGCTCCAGCGAGTTGTTTGACCACAGCTGCCGCCAGTGCTCCTTCGGGAAGCCGGTGAAGGCGAGCAGATCGGGGGCGGCCGCGGCGAGGAGTTCGGCCGCGGCGGGGAAGCGCTCCTCCAGTTGCAAGACGACGCGGGTGTGCTGCTCGAGCACCGTCTCGCTGTCGGGCTGAGCGAAGATCGAGCGCACCATCGTCGCGACGAAGCTCTGCGCGCTCCTGGGGACGCGGGTCAGGAGATTGCGCATGAAGTGCGTCCGACACCGTTGCCAACTGGCGCCGGGCAGCGTGGCCGCGATCGCGTCGACGAGCCCGGGGTGAGCATCCGAGGTGACGAGCTTGACGCCGGAGAGACCGCGGGCGACGAGCGAGCGCAGGAAGGCGAGCCAGGCGGCGCCATCCTCGGAGGTGACGACGTCGAGCCCGAGCGACTCCCGGAAGCCGTCGCGGTTGACGGCGACCGCGTGCACGACGCAGGCGTTGACCGTCCTGCCGCCCTCCCGGCACTTGACCTCGAGCGCGTCCAGGACGAGGTACGCGTAGGGCGCGCCGTCGAGCGGGCGCGTGCGGAAGTCCTCGACGATCCCGTCCAGCGACTTCGCCAGCCGGGAGACCTGGCTGCGGCTCATCCCCTCGACCCCGAGCTGGCGGACGAGCTTGTCGACGCGTCGGGTGGAGACGCCGGCGAGGTAGGCATCCGCGATCACCGACACGAACGCCTGCTCCGCCCGCCGGCGTCGCTCCAGCAGCCAGTCGGGGAAGTACGAGCCCTGCCTGAGCTTGGGGATCGGAAGCTCGATCGTGCCGACGCGCGTGTCCCAGCGCCGCTCCCGGTAGCCGTTTCTGATGTTGACCCGCGCGGGCGAGCGCTCGCCGAAGTCGGCGCCACAGAGCACGTCGGCCTCGGCGCCCATCAGCGCCTCGGCGAACTCGCGCACCATCTCCCGCAGGAGATCCGGGCTCGCCTCTTCGAGCTGCTTGCGCAGCCAACTCTGAACGTCCATCGTCACCTCGACCACCGTGCTCCTCCTCGCTTGTCTTTGACCGGACTTCGCGAGGATGACGCGGTGGTCAGCTCGTCGGGCGCTTCGCGCCCGCCGTCGCCGCCTCGCTCGCCTCATCGAAGGGCAGCGAGCCGGCGACGAAGCTCACCTCGTCGCGCTCGAACACCACGAACGGGGACGCTACTCTGGCGGGAACGTCCCTGGCGTCCGGCCCGAACAGGTCGAGTACCCAGCGCAGCGGTGCCGCTGCGCGAAGTTTGGATCGCAGTGCGCGCAGGCTCCGATCGATCCTGGAGGAGGTTACGTTGGCCGACGTGGCGTCGGGCGAGCTGCCGGCGTCGTCCGCGAGCTGGTCGCCGACCCAAGGCGTGGACGCCACACCCATAGGACTACTCCCCTCGCCCGATCTCACACCGGGGGTAACGGCTCAATGGAGAGATCGAGTCGCGCGCAGTCGCTTCAGAAGAGGGGCAGGAAGCGTACGGCTAACGTGCACGAACAGAAAGTTGTGGGCGTACTCGGGAGGTGCGCGGCCGTCAGGATCCACGTCAACGGCCGCTAGATATCGCAGCTGATCGCGCTCCAAATCGAACTCCTCGATGGGAAGCAAGTGCCGTCCGCGCACACTGAACCCTCGGTACCCGAGTAGGTCCAAGAATCGGAACGTGTCCTTGATCTCGCGGTCTCGATGGCGCTGCTCGATCTCAATCAGTAGGGCTGGATGAGAGTTGCGGAGCGTCTGTTCTGCGCCCATCAGGACTTCGTGTTCGTGCCCTTCAACGTCGCACTTGATGAAAGCGATCGAAGACTCTTCTGCCAAGACATCATCGAGGCGCAGCAACCTTACCGACACTGCATCGTGCTCCACGCGACGGCGCGAGCTTGGGACGACAACGCTCGCACGCCCAAGGTGACGCTGCCCGTGAAGGAGCGGAATGTGAAGCGTGGCGTTTCCCTCCCGATCCGAGAGGCCCACCATGTGGACCAACACGTTAGGGCATCGTCCACGGATCCCATTCAGCACGCCCGCATCCTCCGGGTTCGCCTCGAACGCATGCACCTGCCCTTGGGGCCCGACGAGCCGGGACAAACGCTCGGTGAACACTCCATCGCTCGCACCGATATCCACGACGGTTCGCCCGCTGTCAACGAGCTCGTCGACGGCCAGGCGCGCAAGATCCGAACGCTTGTTGAGCGCCCATCGCAGACGCCGCGCGAGGGCTGGGTTCATCCCTGCCAGTTGCCGTTTGATGCTCGCGGCTACCGTCCGCCGCTCAGGAGTCAAAGGCCCCACCTAGCGGAGCGACAAATCTGGGTTCGTTGCTGCGAATGCCGTGGGATTCGATGGGAAAGGTGCTTGGCAGGCCAGCCGAATGCGAGCTTTCCTAAAGCTTATCGCAGTCGCATGTTCCCTCTACGATAGTGACTTGGCCTGCGAGGGTGGTTGTCCCGCCGCTGCGGCGAGCAGAAGCGGCCGAAGTCGCCGACCGCGACGAGGATCGAGAGCGCGACGGTCGCGTCGACGCCAGGGATCGCGATCAGCCGTTTCACCTCTTCGCTGGCGAGCGCCACCCGCGCGAGCTCGGCGTCGACGAGACGAAGCTCCTCGCCGTGGAAGTCGAGCTGCCGCACGAGCGCCTCCGCCGCTCGCCGGCGGGTAGCTCCTCCTCGGCCAGCCAACGTCTGCCCTTGAGCCCGAAGAGATCAGCCGGCCGGCAGTGCGGCACCAGGTTGCGGTGCAGGATCGACTGCACGCGATTGTTCAACCTAGTGCGCTGCCGGACGATGTGCGCCCGTCGAACGACCTGTCGTCGTAGCGCCCGCGTCTCGTCGTCGGCCAGCACCCGCGTGTCGACCTTGTCCGTCTTCACCTTCGCCTCGGCGATCGCGCGCGTCTTCTGCGGATTCGAAACGACCACCCGGCCGACGTGCCGCTCCAGCCAGCCTGGCGATCGCGTGCTGTTGCAGGTCGCCTCGAGCGCCACCTCGTCCTGGGCGCACAAGCTCTCGGCAAACAGTCCTCAGCCCTTCCGGCGTCGTCTCGATCCGCGCGGCCGAGCGGACCATCCCGTCCTCCCCGATCGCCACCTCGGCAAACTCGCGATGCACATCGAGGCCGATACAGCGTCGCATGCTCCCTCCTTCTAACCAGCGGTTGACGTCGGAGAGCAGGCGGGCAAACGACACCTACGGATTCGCGCCTCGAGACTTCGCCCGCCGACGCAGTCTCGGCCGGACGCGCGCGTCTGTAGGCTTGTCTGCCGTGAGGCGGAGGGCACTCGTGACGGGAGGCGCCGGCTTCATCGGCTCGCATCTCTCCGAGCGCCTGCTCTACGGAGGCTGGGAGGTCTACGCGCTCGACGATCTCTCGACCGGCGCGATGCGCAACGTGGAGCACCTGATGCCGCGCGAAGACTTCCACCTCGTGATCGACTCAGTGCTCAAGCACGCAGTTGTCAACGAGTTGGTGCACAAGTGCGACGTGGTCTACCATCTGGCCGCGGCGGTCGGCGTGCGGCTGATCGTCGAGCAGCCCGTACACACGCTCGTCACGAACCTGGAGGGAACCGAGGTCGTCCTCGACCACTGCTCCCGCTTCGGCAAACGCGTGCTCGTCGCCTCCACCTCTGAGGTGTACGGCGATCATCGGGAGGAGCTTCCTCTCGACGAGAGTGCCCGTCGAATCTACGGCCCGACCACAGCGCGCCGCTGGGCGTACGCCGACTCAAAGGCGATGGACGAGTTCCTCGCTCTCGCCTACCACCAGGAGCGGGGGCTCGACTGCGTGATCGTCCGCCTCTTCAACACTGTCGGCCCCCGCCAGAGCGGCACCTACGGCATGGTCATTCCGCGCTTCGTCGAGCGGGCGCTCAGCGGGACCGCACTCGAGATCCACGGCGACGGCACGCAGACCCGTTGCTTCTGCCACGTCCAGGACACAGTGCGCGCGCTCACCGGTCTGATGGACGACCAGTCCTGTTCTGGGGAGATCTACAACGTCGGTTCGCAGGAGCGCATTCGCGTCCTCGACCTCGCCGCGCGTGTGCTCGAAGCGACCGAATCGAGCTCAGAGCTCGAGTTCGTCCCGTACGACCGAGTTTATGGACTTGGAATCGAGGACATGTTCCATCGCATCCCGTCACTCGAGAAGGTCGCCGCCACCATAGGGTGGACGCCGGAGCGCACACTCGGCGAGATCCTCAGCGACGTGATCGCCTATACGCGAGCCGAACAGGCCGAGCTCGCCGCGCGCCCCATGACCTAAGCGCACGGCCGCAAAAGGCGCGCTCCCCGACCCCTGATCGAGGAAAGGTGAACCGGCCACGGTCGTATTTGACAGACGAATGAATCCGCACCATGCTTGACAAAGAGGGAGATAGGGAGAGAGCGAGGCACAGAGTGACCCAGGATCGGTCCCGGCGCGTTCGCAGATCGTGCCACATGTCGGGTTATCGGCTCGACGGAATCGTGACAGTCAAACGAGGCGGGGTGGAAGGTCGATGGAACTTCGTGACTATGTAGGCATCGTCAAGCGCCGGAAGTGGCTGATCCTGTCGGCCGTGGGCGTCGTGACGGCGATCGCCGCGATCGTCACCGCTGCCATGCCGAGCACGTACACGGCGACCACGACATTGCGTGTCGCCACCCCCACGTCGCTCGAGAACGCGAGCGTCCTCGGTTCGACCGACTACCTAGACCGCTTGCAGAACACGTACGCGAAGCTGGCCCAGGGCGCCCAGGTCCGCGACGCCATCGTTCAGCGCCTCCACCTCTCTTCGCCTCCGCAGATCTCGGTCAAGCTCCGACCGAACACGGAGCTGGTCGACCTCAGCGCGACCGCGCACAACCCGGAGGTCGCCGCGTTTGCGGCGAATCTCGACGCGTCGCTGCTGATCAACAAGGTGCGCCAGCTCGGCGATCAGACGCTCAAGCAGAGCGATGCCCAGTTCCAGGCACAGATGGGCGTCCTCCAGCGGCAGATCGCGGACGACCGAGCGCAACTCGACAACCTGCAGGCCCGCCCCGTTGTCACGCCTGCCGATCGGGCAAAGCAGGCCGACCTGAAAACTGATCTCGACGTCAAGACAGTTGCGGCCGCTCAACTGCAAAGTACCTACCAGGCCAATCGGGCGTCCATTCTCGACCGCTCCAACCTGGTGTCGGTCGTCGCTCCGGCCACACCTCCCCACGGCCCCTCGGGCCCGAACGTGAAGCTCGCGCTCGCGCTCGGCGTCATCGTCGGTCTCATCGCCGGCCTCGGCCTGGCGTTTCTCTTCGAGAATCTCAGCACCCGGATGGAAGAGACCGAGGAGATCGAGGAGACGTCCGGCCTGCCCGTGCTCGGTGCAATCCCGGCCGGAGTCATGAGGAAAGGTGGACTCTTCAACAGCGGCTCACCGACCGAGGAGGCGTTCCGGCGGTTGCGTACGAACATCCTGGCTCTCGAACGGAGCGGCGCGGCGAACGTCCTGCTGGTCACCAGCGCCGAGCCCAACGAGGGCAAGTCGACCATCACCGCAAACCTCGCCGCCAGCCTCACCCAGACGGGAAAGCGAGTGGTCGTGGTCGACGGGGACCTCCGCGCGCCCACCATCCACGAGATCTTCGGCATCCGGAACAGGGCCGGCTTCGGGCAAGTCTTGAGCGGGAAGATCAAGCTCGAGGACGCTCTCCACGCCGCGCCGAGAAACCCGGGCCTCATAGTCATCCCCAGCGGAGGCTCCTTCGACCATCCGGCCGAGCTCGTCGCATCCGCAACCACGGAAGAGGTGATTGCAGAGCTCTCGGCGCGGTTCGACGTCGTGCTCGTCGACAGCCCTGCCTTCCTGTCGCTTGCGGATGCGCTCTCGCTTGCCACGGCGGTCCCGAACGTCCTCGTCGTCGTTAGCCGGTCGCAGACCCGGCGCGAGGCACTGATCAGCGTCCAGAAGCAACTCGCCGGGATCGGGGCGAACCCGCTCGGCGTCGTCATCAATCGGGCCGAGTTGGTTCCGAGCTACTACCACTACAACCGTCCTACTACTACCGTTTCGGCCACCGCCGCTGATCGGCTGGGACCGAAATGAGACGTTTCCAGGGAGAGGATAGATGTCAAGCCAAGTCACGGTTGGCGAGGCGCAGCTCGTTCAGCCATCTGTCGCCGGGCCCGTCGGGCCGCCACTCGCAGTTCCGGTGGCGCGCGCGCGAACGAAGGGTCTGATCGACCTCACGCTGAGCCTGATCGCACTGCTCGTATTCGCGCCATTGATGCTTCTCGTTGCGATCGCGATCAAGCTCGACTCGAGGGGGCCGGTCCTGTTCGTCCAGGAGCGCATCGGAGTTCGTCGCCGGAGGGTTGGGCGCTGGATCGTCCACGAGCCGGCACGGTTCCGCTTCTACAAGTTCCGGTCGATGGTCCACGGAGCGGATCCAGCTCTGCACGAAGCTCACATCCAGGGTTACCTGGCCGGTGCCAGAATCGGCGGAGCAAGCAAGGCGCGCTTCAAGCTCGCCAACGATCCCCGCATCACACGTGTCGGTCGGTTCATCCGCAGAACGAGCATTGACGAGCTACCGCAGCTCCTCCACGTCCTCAGGCGTGAAATGAGCCTCGTCGGGCCACGACCGGTGCCTGTTTACGAGGGGAATCATTACCTGGAGCGCTTTCCGGAACGCTTCGGGACCTTGCCCGGGATCACCGGCCTGTGGCAGGTGAGCGGGCGCTGCGACCTGAGCGCCGAGGAGATGACCAGGCTCGATCTCGAGTACGTCCGGCGGCAGTCCCTGAGGCTCGACGCAAAGATCCTCCTGCGCACGATTCCGGCGGTTGCGAGCACGAGGGGCGCAGGATGAACCCTGGTGCCGGTGGGTCCAACGGGAGCCGCCCGGACGGAGCTCTCCCTCGCAAGCCGACTGGTATCGCCATCGTCGGCTGCGGTTACTGGGGAATGAACTACGTGCGCGTCTTCAGCGAGATGCCAGATGCGCGCGTCCAGGTCGTCTGCGACCCGCGGAAGGCGCGTCTCGAGGAGATCCAGCGCCGGTACCCGGACATCGTGGTGGCGACAGAGCTCGACGACGCACTCGACCACGATATCGACGCGGTCGTGATCTCCACCAACGCCCGCACGCACTATGACCTCACGAGACGGTCGCTCAACGCCGGCAAGCACGTCCTCGTGGAGAAGCCGCTGACGACCCGAGTGGAGGACGCGGAGGAGCTCATCCAGCTCTGCGAGCGCCGGAACCTGCTGCTCCTCGTCGGGCACACCTTCCTCTACAACGCGGGCGTCCGCAAGGTGAAGGAGTACGTCGACGCTCAGCACGTGTACTACCTGTATGCCCGCCGGACGAGCCTCGGGCCGATCAGACACGACGTGAATGCGATCTGGGATCTGGCGCCCCACGACGTCGCGATCTTCAACTTCCTGCTCCAGAGCAAGCCGGACGTCGTCAGCGCAGTCGGTGCGAGGGTGCTGGACAACCACCGCCAGGACGTCGGGTTCATTTCCCTCACGTACCCCGGTGACATCGTCGGGCACATCCACGTCAGTTGGGCCGATCCGAACAAGATGCGCGAGGTCGTCGCCGTGTGCCGCGACCAGCGGATCGTCTTCAACGACCTCGATCCACTCGAACGCGTCCGTGTGTTCAACAAGGGCGTCAAGGTCGAGCCGCTCGAGGAGCCGCTGAGCTTCGGCGAATACGCCTTCCAGCTGCGCGACGGGGACATCACGAGCCCGGCAATTCCGGTCAGCGAGCCGCTCAAGAACCAGAGCGGGCACTTCCTGCACTGCATCCGACGCGGGGAGATCGCGTTCACGGACGCCGGGCAGGGGCTAGCGGTGGTACGTGTGATGGAGGCGATCGACGACTCGGTCGCAGAGCACGGCGCCCCGATCGCCATCGATTGGGCCGAGATCAATACGAGGGAACGTGGCTTCGCGAATTCCCTTCGTTGACCTCGCCGCCCAGAGGGCGAGCATCAGCGACGAGATCGACAAGGCGATCCGTGGCTGCCTCGAGCGTAACGACTGGATCCTCGGTCGCGACGTCGCCGCCTTCGAGGAAGAGTTCGCCGCGTACTGTGAGACGACTGCCGCTGTCGGGACCGACTCGGGTCTGTCCGCCCTGGAACTCGCTCTCCGCGGGTTCGACATCGGGTCCGGCGACGAGGTGATTACGGCGGCGAACACATTCGTCGCAACGGCGCTCGCGATCACCGCGGCCGGCGCAACCCCGGTCCTCGTCGACGTCGATCCCGAGACGTTCAACATCGATCCCACACTGCTCGAGAACGCGGTCGGGCCGCGGACGAAGGCGATCATGCCCGTGCACCTCTACGGGCGGCCCGCTGACATGGAGCCGATCATGGCGCTGGCGGAACGGAACGGCCTGATCGTGATCGAAGACGCGTGTCAGGCCCACGGCGCCCGCCATGAGGGGCGACGGGTCGGCTCGATCGGTCATGCGGCGGCCTTCAGCTTCTACCCGAGCAAGAACCTCGGAGCGTATGGTGACGGCGGCGCGATCACGACGAGCGACGAGCAGATCCTCGACCGGCTGCGCCTGCTGCGGAACTACGGGCAGCGAGAGAAGTACGTCCACGAGGTACAGGGGTTCAATCGCCGTCTCGACACGCTACAGGCCGCTGTCCTGCGCGTGAAGCTCCGACGACTCGACGCATGGAACGAAGCCCGTAGAAGGAATGCGGCGCTCTACGCCGAGCTCCTGGCCCAGCACGGGTTCGAGGCGCCTGTTTCGCAGCCGTGGGCGGAGCACGTCTGGCACCTGTACGTGATCCGAGCACGCGACCGCGACGCGCTGCGGGCACACCTCGGCGAGTGCGGAATCGAGACGGGGATCCACTACCCGCTGCCGATCCACCTGCAGCCCTCGTTCCGCCATCTCGGGTACGCTCGCGGTGACTTCCCCGTCACGGAGGTGCTAGCCGAGGAAGCACTCTCGCTGCCGATGTTTGCGGAGTTGACGGAATCCCAGATTCGCATCGTCGTCGAGGCGATCGCCGAGTTCGCCCGCGACTCGGACCCAGCGTCGCCGCTGACGTGGACGCCGGGTGAGCTGACCAAAGAGCCGTCCCGCGCGGCGTAGGGTCATGGCGACCCCGAGCGTGAGGCACTCCAGAGGCCTGACCTGGGCCTTCAGGAGCGTTCCCACTGGCGGTCCAGCTGCTGCCGTCCGCCGCGCTTTTCCGGAGTGGTTCGCGGTGGGGGCAGCGGCGCTCGTCCTCGGTTTGGTCACCGCCCGGGTGGCGTCGTCGAGGTCGAGTTCCGGAACGCTGGTCCTGCTGGCAGCGCTCGCCCCCTTCCTGCTGATGCTCGTGCGGGACGTCCGGCGCACGCTGATTGTCGTCGCCGTGTTCGACACCGCCCTCCAGTGGGACAAGAACTTCGGCTGGGACGAGAGCGCAGCGCACCTCGGTGCGCTCGGAGGGCTCAACATCTCGGCCACGACGATTGCGCTCGCCGGCCTGTACCTGATGTGGTTCGCCGAGCTGGCGGCGCGGCGCACATCGGTGGTGCCGGGCACGCTCAGGGCCGCCCTTCCGCTCATCGTCTACGTCGGCTTCACCGCGCTCTCGATCGTCGCGGCCGGCAACAAAGTGCTCTCTGCCTACGAGGTCGCATTGCTCTTCCAGACGCTGCTGCTGTTCGTCTACGTCGCAGGCTCAATTCACACGCGGGACGAGGTTTGTTTCGTCCTCACGGCGCTGGCAAGCTGTCTCCTGATCGAGAGCGCGCTGACGCTCGTGTTGCCCTACATCGGCAGCCACAAGATCATCGGGGTCTCTACCTACGCGCAATCGGACACGATTGCCGGAGGCTCGTACTCGCGCTTCGGCGGGACGATCGGGCCGACGAATACCGCAGCGAGCTTCTTCTCGTTGCTGATCGCGCCGGCGGTAGCCATGGTCGCGGCGCCTCTGTCTCGCAAGGTGAAGGGGATCGCGGCTGCGGCGGTCCCGCTCGCGACGCTCGCGCTGATCCTGACCCTTTCACGGGGCGGGTGGGTAGCACTCGTCGTCTCGTTCACGTTCCTCACATTGGCCGGGGTGAAGCGCGGCTGGATCTCTCCGCGGGTTCCGATCGCGTTCGCGGTCGTCCTGACCGTTCTGGTGCTGCCGTTCAGCGGGACACTGGCGGCGCGAATCACCGGCAGCGATCAGGGCTCAGCCTCCTCGCGGATACCGCTGATCCAACTCGCGTGGAACGTCATTCGCGATCACCCCGTTCTCGGGGTTGGCGCCAACAATCTCGCAACCGTGATCCCGAACTACGCCGGTCCGCAGTTCGACCGCGACTGGATCTACACAGTCCATGACAAGTACCTCCTTGTCTGGGCGGAAGCAGGGATCGGTGCACTTCTGGCGTTTCTGTGGTTTCTCTTTTCGACTCTCCGCCGGGGATGGAGGCTCTGGCACAGCGAGGATCCGCTGCTCTCACCCCTGGCACTCGGGCTGACGGCGGGCGTGATCGGGCAGATGGTCCACATGACTGTCGATCTCTTCAAGGGCCGCCCACAGGTGCAGCTGCTGTGGCTCGTGGCGGGCCTTCTCGTCGCCATGGAAAGCATTGAGAGGAGCGTTTCACGAGATCCCGAAGGGGCCGAGCCTCGTTCCTCGTTCAAACGCCCTCCCGCTGCTGTCGGAGTGCCCGAATGAAGATCCTCGTTGCGACAGCGATCTACCCGACGCCGGATCGGCCGGAATTCGGCGCTTTCGTCGGAACACAGGTCGAGGCGCTGAAGCGGATCGGGGTCGATGTCGAGCCATTTGTCCTCGCCGGCGCAAATCGCAAGCTCATGTACCTGCGTGCGATCCCTCGGCTCCGCCGTCGAGTCCGTCGAGGCGATGTGGATGTGGTACACGCGCACTACAGCTACGTCGGTGCGGTCGCCCTGGCACAGCGAACGGTCCCGGTCGTGCTCACCTTCCATGGCAGTGACCTCCTCGGCACGATTGACTCCAATGGACGGGAGGCGATGTTCAGCCGTGCCGCTGTCGTCGGAGGCAAGTTGATCTCACGATTGGCCGATGCCGTAATCGTCCAGAGCGCAGCCATGGCTCAGATCCTTCACTGGCACCCTCACGTTCACGTGATCCCGTGCGAGGTCGACCTGAACGTCTTTCAGCCGACCGAGATGGGGGAGGCGAGACGCTTGCTCGGGCTCGATCCTGCTCGAAAGTACGTGCTCTTCGCGGCGCGACCCGACAATGCGGTGAAGCGCTTTCCCCTCGCAAAGGCAGCTGTGGAGTCCCTTCAACAGCGCCAGCCGTCCGTCGACCTGATCGTCGTCTCCACGGAGACGCAACAGCGACTCGCGCTCTACATGAGCGCCTGCGATGCCCTCGTCTTCCCGTCATACCAAGAGGGATCACCCAACATCGTCAAGCAGGCAATGGCCTGCAATCTGCCGATCGTCGCAACCGACGTCGGAGATGTGGCGCAGGTCCTGGGTGACACCGAGGGCTGCTTCATAGTCGAACCCGATGCCCGAGCGTTCGCTGAGCGGTTAGGGGAGACCATCCGAATGGGGATGCGAACCAACGGAAGGGATCGGGTGCAACATCTGGCCAGCCCGCTTGTCGCCTCCCGACTGGTCGAGGTCTACAGCGATGTCGTCAAGAGGGCACAGACGGCGGGGACGCACGCTGCGGGTCGTCTCAACTGCTCCACGGGCGGCTAGTGGTGCAGTTGCTTAACAAGCACCAGCGTGGTTTCGGCAAACGTGGATCGCTGCCTCGCGGCCCGGTGACTCTGGATCTGTGGGGTCGGCGCGACGTCGATGGAAGCGTTCGCGTTCCTTCCCGGGAGACGCCAGGCGCCACGCCGTTCGTCGAGGGATGCTCGTGAAGGTCAGCGTCTTCGGGCTGGGTTATGTCGGCTGCGTGACGGCGGGTTGTCTCGCCAAAGATGGCTTCGACGTCGTTGGCATCGACGTAAACCGGTTCAAGATCGACCAGGTGAACGCCGGCGTATCCCCTGTGCTCGAGCCCGGCCTAGACGCGCTGATCGCGGACGCAGTCTTGGCCGGGAACCTACGCGCCACGAGCGATGGACGCTCGGCCGTCGCTGCGACGGACGTCAGCCTCGTGTGCGTCGGCACGCCGAGCAGCACGAACGGCAGCCTCGACCTTCGCCACGTGGACGCCGTCTGCTCGGAAATCGCCGAGGCGTTGAGAGAGAAGACCGATCGGCACCTGATCGTCATACGCAGCACGGTCCTTCCGGGAACTGCCGACAGCCGGCTCATTCCTCTCCTCGAGAAGGGTTCCGGGCGCTACGCCGGCCGGGACTTCGGCGTCTGCGTCAATCCCGAGTTCCTGCGGGAAGGCTCTGCAATCGAGGATTACTTCGAGCCCAGCTTCGTTCTCATCGGGGAGCTCGACGCCCGAAGCGGCGTTGCTCTCGAACATCTCTATCAGTCGGTGAAGGGAGTCCGCTTCAGGACTGAAATTCGCACAGCTGAGATGGTCAAGTACGCCAGCAACGCATTTCACGCGTTGAAAGTCGCGTTCGCTAACGAGATTGGGTCGATTGCCCGGAGTAGCGGGGTCGACGGTCGCCAAGTGATGGAAATCTTCTGCGCGGATACTCTGCTCAACATCTCTCCGGCGTACCTCCGTCCAGGATTTGCTTTCGGGGGTTCGTGCCTACCCAAGGATGTCGGCGCCCTTCTCCACCACGCGGCGGCGCACGACCTCAAGGTGCCTGTGCTCGAAGGGGCTCTCGCGAGCAACCAGATCCACATCCAGCGAGGCATTGATCTCGTGGAGCAGAGTGCCTGCAGGCGTCCGGGGGTTCTCGGACTCAGCTTCAAGGCGGGGACAGACGACGTTCGAGGGAGCCCGGCGGTCGTCCTGATCGAGACGCTCGTCGGACGGGGCTACGACGTGAGCATCTTCGACGACGACGTCGATCCCGAGCGGCTGATCGGCGCAAACCGGGTGGCCTTCGAGCGCGAACTGCCGCACATCGCGGCGCTCATGCGATCGTCGATCGACCATGTCCTGGCGGAATCGGACATCGTCGTCGTCACGAAGGCGAGCCCGAAGTTCCGCGACGTCGGCCGCCTGTTGCGTCCCGACCAGAAGCTCGTGGATCTCGTCGGCGTTCGGACGAACGGTCTGGGGGCGGCCGTTTATGAAGGCATCTGCTGGTAAGGGCCGCATCCTCATGTTCCTGGGGAACTACCCGTTCCCGCAGGACCAAAGGGTTTCGCAGGAGGCCTACAGCCTCGTGGCGGCCGGCTACCGCGTCTCGGTCATTTGCCCCCGTTCGGCGGGCCAACCGCGACGCGAGCATGTGCACGGGGTCGCGGTCTATCGGTACCGGAAGCCGATCGAGGCCCAAGGAATGCTCGGATACGCGTTCGAATACCTGTACACAACCGCCGCGGCTCTCGCGCTTTCGATATCGGTCGCGTTGAGAGACGGCTTCGACGTTATTCACGCCCACAGCCCGCCAGACACGTACGCGCTGGTGGCGATGACCTACAAGCTTTTCGGGAAGCGTTTCGTCTACGACCACCATGACCTCTCACCAGAGATGTACATGGTGCGCTTCCCTAGCGGTGGCCGCCGCTCGATCTATGCGGCACTGATCCACCTGGAGAGGGTCTCCTACCGTGTCGCCGATCGAATCATCGCAACGAACAACTCGTACCGGAAGATCGCAATCGAGCGCGGAGGCGTCGCTCCTGAGAAGGTCACGGTAGTTCGGAACGGACCGAACCTCGAGCGCATTCGGGCGGTGGAACCCGACCCCGATCTACGCGCCGAAGCCGCGACGATTCTCGGTTACGTCGGCGTCATGGGCTACCAGGACGGGCTCGACCACCTGCTCCGGGCGGTCGACCACCTGGTCCACCAGTTGGGCCGTACCAACACGCTGGCGGTGTTGATCGGGGCAGGTGACGCCTGGGAGGAGATGCGCGAAATGGCCAACGAGCTCGGGCTCGAGCAGCACGTCCGGTTCACGGGCCGCATCTCCGACGACGACATGCTGCGGATCCTCTCGACCGCAGACATCTGTCTCGATCCCGATCCCTCGAACCCGTTCACCGACCGCTCGACCATGATCAAGATGATGGAGTACATGGCAATCGGAAAGCCGATCGTGGCCTTCGATCTCCCGGAACATCGCGTCACTGCCGACAAGGCTGCTGTGTACGTGAAACCCAACGACGATTGCGAGTTCGCACGTGCGATCGCCGAGCTCATGGACGATCCTGGGAGGCGCGCGCGGATGGGCACCTTCGGACGCAGGCGGGTCGAGAGTGAGCTCCAGTGGGCCCACTCGGCTCCTCGACTGCTCGCAGCCTACGCAGATCTTCTCAACGACCGGCGCCATCCGGCATGAGCCACCCGCAGAGGGTGTTCCGCAACACGGCCGTGCTCAGCATGGCACGGATCATCGAACGTCTCAGCGGGCTCGCGCTGACACTGCTGATCTCCCGGCAGCTGGGGGCGAGCGCACTGGGGATCTATGGCACCGTGATGGCGTACTACGGCGTGGTCGCGATCGCCGGCAACGCCGGCACGACCAACCTGTTGATTCGGGAGCTTGCCCAGGACCGAACCCGGACTCCCAGTTACGTGACGCACGCCAGCGTGATGGCCACGGGGTTCGTGCTCGTGATGATGGCGATCGTCTGGTCCGTCATCCCGTACCTTGGCTACCCCGCTGATCTCCGGCACGGCCTTGCTCTGATCGTCCTCGCACTCCTACCGGGGACGCTGAATACGATCCAAGAGGCCGTGTTCATCGCCCACGGGCGAGTCGAGTTCGAGACGGCCACAACCTTCGTCAGCTCCCTCGTCCTCGTGGGAACGAGCTTCGTACTCGTGCTCCATGGTCACGGCGTCGTCACTCTGGTCGCGGCGTTCGTCGTGGTCGAGTTCGCTGTCACGGTCGTGTACTTCGTTCTGATCAACCGCTACATCGCGCGGTTGCACTTCGAGTTCCGGCGGACAGTCGCGATCGAGATCCTGAGCAAGATCAAGGCATTCGCCGCCTCATCGGTGGTCGCCGGCGTGTTCGCGCGCCCTGAGATCCTCATTCTCTCGTTGGTCGGATCGACTACAGAGGTCGGTTATTACAGCGGAGCGCGGAAGGTGGTCGACCTGCTCGGCTTCGTACCCGAGGTGTATGCCACAAACGTGTATCCGGCGCTCTCCCGGTCATTCGACGCGCGCGACGGGCGCGCACAGGAGATCCAGAACCTGGCCACGCGATACCTGCTCTCGCTTGCACTGCCGGTATCCGTGGGGCTCTTCGTTGCCGCCCCCGGCATCATCCAAGGGTTCTTCGGATCGTCTTTCCACGATGCCGTCCCGTTGCTGCGGATCATGGCCTTCTCCTACGGCCTGGGAACCCTCCACGATCTGCTCTGGCGCGTTCTTGCAGCGCGCGGAGATCAGGCTCAGACTCTCCGCCTCTTGCTGATCACGACCTTCTTCCGTCTCGCGGGTGGTGTCGCGCTCATCACCGCGTTCCACGGCACAGGGGCTGCCATCACGATCACTCTAACCCTCCTCCTCCACGACGTCCTACTGGCCCGCGCAGTGCGGGCCGACGGTACTCGAATTTCCCTCGTCCGGCTTGGCTGGCGATTCGCGGGTGGTGCTGCACTCATGGGTCTCGTCTGCTTCGCATTGCAGCGGGCTGCCCCGCTTTGGGTCGTGGTTCCACTCGCAGTCGTGGTGTACCTCGTGCTCATTCTGGCTTTTCGAGCGTTCTCGCCCGACGAGGTTGCCGCGATCAAGCGGGCTCTCTACGCTCCCTTCCTCCGTCTATCCCGAACAGGATGAGCAGGGCTGCGTTCGTTCACCCGACCGCAATCATCGAGACGGACAACGTGGGAGCCGGAACGCAGATCTGGGCCTTCACGCATGTCCTTCTCGGAGCTTCCGTCGGCAGGAACTGCAACATCGGCGGCCATTGCTTCATCGAGTCGAATGCGGTCGTCGGCGACAACGTCACGATCAAGAATGGAACTGCGATCTGGGAGGGCGTGACGATCGAGGATGGGGCTTTCGTCGGGCCCGCCGTCGTCTTCACCAACGACCTTCGCCCCAGATCGCCCCGTCTCGCCGAGGCCGCCCAGCGCTACGCCGGACGGGACTGGCTCGTCGCCACGACGGTGTGCCGCGGGGCGACCCTCGGCGCCGGCGCGGTGATCGTGGCCGGAGTGACGATCGGGGACTACGCGCTTGTTGCCGCCGGAGCAGTGGTGACGAAGGACGTCGAACCGCATGCGCTGGTCTTCGGCTCGCCCGCCCGTCGCCGGGGTTGGGTCTGTATCTGCGCGGCGACGCTCGCTGTCGACGGCACACAGGCGGACTGTCCTGAGTGCGCCAGGTCGTATGCCTTCGTGAATGGTCGCGTTCAGGCCCGCTGAGTCCATGACAACGTCCACGGTGAGATCTGGAACACAGGACGTGTGGCGGTGAAGGCCCGCGTCCACGGCCGTTACCATGAGGTTCGTGCCTGCCGAATCCGTGCCGCTGCGTGCGCATACGCGGCGCTTTGCGGACGAGTCGTCTTCGCAACGAGAAACCGAGAGAATCCGCGCGGCCCTCGTCTCATTCGACTTCGGGGACATTTGCGTGCCGCTCGCCAATGCGCTGGCCAGCTACGCCGACGTCTGTCTCGTTCTGCCGCAGGCGGAGCGGGAACGCTGCGACAGTCCTCTCGAAGGGTCGATTCGCTTCCTACCATTCGTAAAGCCGCGTCTCCGCCAAGTGTTTCGGCAGCTACGGCTGATCAGCTGGATGATGCGCGAGGTCCGGCATTTTGCTCCCGACGTTGTGCACCTACAGCAGGGTCACCTGTGGCTCAACCTCTTCGTTTCCCTGCTCCGCCGTTATCCCCTGGTCGTGACTGTTCACGATCCGACTCGTCATCCCGGAGACGGTGCGAGCGCGAAGATACCGCAGATGGTCATGAACCTCTCCATCCGGGCTGCGGACCAGCTCTTCGTCCATGGCGAGGCGCTTGTCGACAAGCTCGTGCGCGCGAGCGGCGTCGATCAGGAACGCGTCCACGTGATTCCGCTGATCAAGGACGCCCGCGTCGCTGACGGAGTGGCGGGCATACCCGAGGAGACCTGCACCGTTCTGTTCTTCGGCCGCATCTGGCCCTACAAAGGTCTCGAGCACCTGATCCGCGCCGAGCCGTTGATATCCGAGCGAGTGCCCAATCTGCGGATCGTGATTGCAGGTGAAGGCGAGCCGTTCGACCGGTACAGCGCGCTGATGCGCAATCCAGAGCGCTTCGAGGTGCACAACGAGTTTGTCAGCGACGAGTTGCGCGCCCATCTGTTTGCACGGGCCAGCGTCGTCGTGCTGCCGTATATCGAAGCTTCGCAGAGCGGTGTCGTACCGCTTGCACAGGCGTTCGCCAAGCCCGTGGTGGCGACGACGGTGGGCGCGCTGCCCGAAGCGGTCGAGGACGGCCAGACCGGGATTCTCGTGCCCCCCGCCGACGTCGAAGCGCTAGCGGACGCGCTCGTCCGGTTGCTCCAGGATCACGACCTCAGGCGGCGGCTCGGCGCAAACGGTCGACGTAGGTTCGAGACTGTCCTGGCCGCGGAGACAGTCGCCGAAAGGACTCTCGAGGTGTATCGCCTGGCGATGGCGCGGACGTAAGCGAACGGAGTACGTCAGAATGCAGCGCCCGGCGGCTCGAGCACTCGTCGCGCTGTCTCGCTCAGAGCGTAAGGATCCGCGCGGAATAGTCGAGAAGGCTCAACGCATCGAGGTCGCCCGTGATGCAGAGCGCGCTGCCGGCGCCGTCGGGCCAGTGCCAGTAGCGAACGAGCGGCCCCGTCTGCGACTCGACGAGGGCGACTAGGTCACGGTCGTCTTCAACGACGCGGAGCGCCTCCGCGTCGATCCGTACCGCGCACCTCTCCGCCTCGCCGCCGTGCTTGACGAGGTAGCCGAGCTCTTCCAGCCGCGCAACGCGCTCGGGTGGCACGTCCAAATCCGCCCCGACGAACGGCAACTGCCCGTCTCTGAACGAGATCGCCCGATCCTGGAGAATGCGATAGCCGCCTGTCCAGGGCGTGCCGCTCGTGTCTTCGAGCCCGCGGGCAAGCACGACTGCCCGCGACGAGCAATTGAACTCGATCGAAGAGCCGTCGACTCGGGCCGAGAACGCGCTGAGCTCACGCCACCAGTCCGCGACGTCGCCGAGGCGGGCAATCCAGACGGGCGGGCTGAGCTTGCGCGCCTCGGCGAGCAGGCGCTCGTAGGCGCCGGCGCAGAGATCGAAGGCTTCGGGATGCATCAACACCGTGAAGATCGAGCCTCGCTCGTGGCTCGAATGCAGCAGCTCGACCCAAGCCTCCACCATGCGATCCTCGCCTAGCCGCAAGCCGTCGAGCAGCTGGAGGTCGTCCGGCAGCGACACGGGGATCTCGATGAGGTCGTCGACCGACCGCGGGAGCACGAGGCTCTCCCCGGCGGGCGTCGCCCGGTAGAAGTCGGAGAGGTGGTCGAAGATCGCGCTTCGCCCGTCGTCGGATTCCGCGATCCCGGCGACGTTCCACCAGACGGCTTCGTTGCTGCTGTAGCTGAACAGCCCGTCCGGTATGAAGCCTTTCATCTCGTGGGAGTAGCTCAAGTAAGGGAACCGGAACCCCTTGAAGGAGATCCCGGCCAGCTCAAAGGCCTCGGTCGCGCGCGTGACCTGCCGAAGCGAGTCTTCGCGCGTGAGGCTCCGAAAATCAACGTGCTCGAACCCATGGATGGCGAGTTCGACACCGGCATCGAAGAGGTCGCGCATGAACTCGTCGTGCTTAGCGACGACCGAGCCTGGGGTCGCGAGCGTCGGCGCGCAGCCGTAGCGGTCGAGCAACTCTACGAGTCGCCAGATGCGCTCCTTGGCCCTCTTCGACGCGACCCCGTAGCGGCTAAGAAGCTTGCCGACTCTCCGAACGATGTACCCATATGTCCGCTGCCGCAGCCAATAGGGAATTCCGCCGGCCGATCGACCCGAGGCACGACCATTCACGTCCGTCCTCTCCACCTTTGGTCGAAGCCTATTCGTACGCGAGGTTCCCCGCGACCCCCCGTTATGCTGAAGTTGCTCTACCTAGCCGTCGCCCGACGGAGACGGCGGGCCCGGATCGGGTCCGCCCGCTCAGCCCACAACGAGGAATGACCAGCCACCCCGAATCGCCTCCCGCCCTGCAGTCAGCGGCGATCGTCGATCCTCGCTGGCTGGCGCTCGTCGACTCCCACCCGAGTGCTACTCCGTTCCATCACCCCGCCTGGGGCCGTCTGGTCGAGCGTTGCTACGGGTACCGGCCGTTCGTGCTGGCCGAGACCGCGCCGGATGGCACGATCCGCGCAGGGCTCCCGGTCGTCGAAGTGTCGAGCTGGCTTCACAAGCGTCGCTTGGTCTCGATGCCCTTCGCGGACTACTGTCCCCCGTTGGGGTCGTTCACCGACCCCCGCGACCTGTCGTGTCGCCTGGTGCTCGCTCGGGATCGTGCCGGGCTGTCGAGTCTCGAGGTGCGCGCCGGCCTCGAGGGGTCGGTCGTGCGTCGCCGGTCCGACTGGGTTCGTCACGCGCTTCCGCTCGGTGACGACGCGGACGTGCAGTTCCAGGCGTTTCACCGGATGACGCGTCGCAATATCCGTCACGCGGAGCGGAGCGGGCTCACGGTCCATACAGGCGAGGATGCCGACGCCCTCACTGAGACCTTCTACAGGCTTCATCTGGAGACCCGAAGGCGGCTCGGCGTTCCGGTCCAGCCCAGGCGGTTCTTTCGCCTGCTCTGGGAGGAGCTCGTCGGGACCGACCTGGGCTTCGTCCTACTTGCGTACGCGGGCCCGAGACCGGTGGCCGCGGCCGTGTTCTTGACCTGGAACGGGAACATGATCTACAAGTACGGCGCGTCCGATCCCGAGGCATGGCACGCGCGCCCGAACAATCTGCTGCTCTGGCACGCGATCCGCCGGGCGATCGACCACGGCAATCGTTGCCTCGACTTCGGCCGCAGCGAGCTCGACCAGGAGGGCCTACGCTCCTTCAAGGCAGGCTGGGGCGCGCGCGAGGAACCGCTTGTTTACTCCTATCTGTCGGAGCAGTCCCCCCCGGCCAACGGCCGACGGGTGGCGGCGGTCCTGGCTCCGGTGATCCGTCGCTCGCCCCGCTGGGTGCCCCGTCTGCTCGGCGAGCTGTTTTACCGCTACGCCGCGTGAAGGGACCAGATCGAGCGCGGTGAAGACCTCAGGCGCCTGACGTGACCCGGATCATCCAGCTCCCCACCCCCGTCCTGGACAATCCAGAGGTTTTTACCCTGATGCGCATCGGATGATCGCCGCGCCAGATCCCGACCCGCGGAACTCGAAAGAGATCGTCCCGACTGGAATCCCAATTGGCGCCCACGGGGAGGGCGAAAGCTGCCTCGTAACCGGCCGCCTCCGCGGCGCGCCGGACACGGGGATCGTGATCACCATACGGATACGCGAGGAAGCGGCAGGGCCGACGGATCTCCTCCTCGATTCGCCGCTTCGACTCCACGAGCTCGCGCTCGAGCGCATCGTCGGGAAGCGTCGGCAGGTGCGGATGGCTAATGGTATGCGACGCGATTTCGACCCCGTGCTCAGCCAGTCTCCGGAGTCCGTCCCAGTCCAGCGTCGCCAGCTCCTCCGGGGTGCACTCCGCCTCCGCACGCAGCTCAGGAACGGCAAGCGGCGCACCCACATCAGCATACGCGGCACAGGCGAAGACAGTCGCTCTCACGCCAAGCTGCTCGAGCACCGGCAGCGCGAGAGACACGCTCTTGAATGCGTCGTCGAAGGTGACGTGGAGTAACTTCCCCGAGGTGCGCACCGCCTCCTCGGCTGTGACCGGCGCGAATCCAGCCCCGAGAAGGCGCGTGAGTTGGGCTCGAAAGATGTCTGGCGACACGGAGAGCTCATGCTCCCAGCTCGGCGAAACTGCGTGGTAGCACAGCACGAGTGGCGCGCCTCGCTGCCGCCTTCGCCGTCGGCCACTGGTGCCTGTCCCTGCGGTCATCTCCTGCAAGGGTAAGGTGGCCGGCAGGGTTTGCGTGCACCCTCATTTGAGACACGGAACCCAGCAGGTAAGAGCGGCACCATTTGTCCCCGAGCGCGCACCGCCCAACATTAGTGGAATGCCCAAGGTCAGTCGAGATGCCGGTCGCCGGCAGAAGTAGGTGGGTCGTCACTCGAGAGCGGCCGCCACTGGACCTGCGACCGCCGCCCATTATCGCTGCGGCGGGCATGTCTGTGTGGAGCAAACTGGACAGCTCGGGAGGTCGCCGGGCACAGCAAGCACTCCCTTGCCCGAGGACAGGCTTGGTGTCGGAGCGCCCAAGGAATCCACGGTCCTCCACCTTCTACCGACCTTCCGCGCTGCTACAACTGTGCCAACGGTATGCGTGCATGATCTTTCGCCGATATCGCCCCGAGGACAAGGCCGCCGTGATTGCGACTCTCCAGGCCAGCTTCGGCGGCTGGCACGGCGGTCAGAGCAACGATTACTTCGAGTGGAAGTTTGAGCGCAATCCCCACGGCCGAGCGTGGATCTGGGTGGGTGACGACGATGGCACAATTGCGGGATGCTACGTCTGGAACCCAGTCCGTCTTCGCGTCGGCAAGACGACCATTCTCGGTGCCCAATCCGTCGATGCTGCCGTACACCCGGACTATCAGCGTCGCGGACTCTTCACCGACCTCGCGCGGGCGGCAACGGAGGATAGCGAAGGCCTGCGGCTCGTCTACGCGTTCCCGACCGAAGGCGCGTTCCGCGGTCAGGTTCAAGTCGGCTTCCGGTCGCTGTTCGCCGTCCCGAAGGTCTATCGCCCGTTACCCACCAGACCCCTGAAACGGCCACGGGTGGACGACCTCGCGCTATGCGACGTGAAGGAGTTCGATCCCCGCTTCGACGTATTTCGTACGGCGGGGAGGGATGCGGAGATCGCGATCGAGCGCGACGCCGACTACCTCCGTTGGCGCTACGCCGAGCACCCCGTCCAGCAATACGAGATCCTCGCCTGCGAGTCGGGCGGAGATGTCTGCGGGTATTGCGTGTTGCGAATCGGCACCACCAGGAGATGGGCACGTCCTGGGTATATCGTCGACTTACAGGTCGTGCCCGCTGCCGCGCCTGCGGCAGCGTTTCTCGTCTTCCATGCGCTGCGGCGCCTGCGCTCGCTGGGCTCACGAGTCGCGGTGTCCTGGATGCGGCCGTCCGGGCCAGAGCAAGAGGCATTGGAGAAGTTCGGCCTTTCCCACCGTTACGACGCGATCCGTCGCCGACTCGAGCGACCGCGTTACGTCGACCAATTCATCGTCTTCGAGCCCGACGTCGCCAGTCCCCGGCAGTCTGTCGGCCGGCTCGTCTCCCCCGCGGCGCCACGCTGGTCACTGGTGCCGGGAGACGCAGATTACCAATGATATCGAGGTCGCCTGGAAGGCGGCCCACAGTAGGTTGCGTCTGCCGGAGGTTGCGTCTGCCGGCAGCTTCGGCACCAACGCCTTTCTTCGCGAGAAGTCCCCGCGCCCACACCAGACCCCCAATCTGCTCGTCAGAAATGCCCCGAAGTCTTGTTCGCCGCCTGTCCGGTAGCTGAGCCCGCAGGCGAAGCAGAGAGGCGCGGCGATGCATCGGCGGCGTGCGACCGATCAGTTGGCCTCGATCGCCATGGGTTCAGGTGCCGAGGACCGACTACAGCTTGGCCTGCTCTCGTCCCGATGCGCCACTCGGGGAGACACGCGGTAGACTGTGCCCCGGTGCTCGCTTCAGCGTTCTCGCCTTGACCCGATGAGCGGTTTCGCCGCCGTCATTTCTCACGACGAAGATTCGGCCGCGATAGAAGGCGAGATTTCTGCTCTTGTGTCCGCATACGAGCGTTTGCGCGGGCCGAGCAGCTGCGAACCGTTCGAAGTTGGAACCCGTGTGCGAGCCGTGCTGTTGACGCCGCCGTGGGCGTCGCCGATCATCGACCGGGCCGACGGCTCATGGACATTTGCCGTCGGATCTCCACAGCATCGCGGCCGGCTCCTCGATGCGCCGCTTGATCAGATCGACGGGCAGTTCGCGCTGGCGCGATACATATCCGCCACCGACGAGATCCTCGTCGCGACTGACCCCTGGGGAGCGCGCGGCGTCTATTTCGCCGAACAGGACGGTCGCACGTACGTGTCGACGTCGGCGCTCGCGCTGGCGGTCCATCTACGGCCCCGCCCCAACCGCCTCGGGCTCGCATTGTTCCTGCGCACCGGATACCAAGTCGGTACTCAAACGGCGTGGGACGGGATCGAACGCCTCGATCCCGGAACCAGTCTGCAGGTCACCGAGGATGCCACCCGCCAACGGTTCTACTGGCGCCCGGAGGTCGATCCCAGCTTGCGCACGCTCCGGTTCGACGATGCTATCGATCTCGTCCTCGAGATCAGCCTCGCGTCCCGGCACGCCCTGGCGGACGAAGTCCTGAGGTGGGCAGATCTGACTGGAGGTTACGACACGCGTCTGAACACGATCCTCCTCGACCGCGCAGGCGCTGCCTTCGAGACGTACACGCGAGGAGACGGCGAGGCAGATGACGTCGTAATTGCGCGCGAGCTTGCACGTCTGGCCGGCTGGGAATGGAAACACTTCTCGCTTCCCGCCGGCCGGCCGCAGCACGTCGCCACGTTCTTGCCTCTCGCGCTCGGGTGGGGTGACGGGCAGCTCGACGCCGTCGAGCTTAGTCGAGCGTTTTGGTTCGATGCGCAGCGTGCGAGCACGCATCGCGGCGTCATCTCGGGCGGAGGTGGAGAGTTTCTCCGGAATTTCGCCTCACAGCAGGAGTTTTTCCACGCTGGCCGGACGAGTCGGGTCAACTACGACAATTGGATCGATATGCGTCTGCTGCATCCGGTGGATACTTCGGTGCTCGCGACCGATCCGACCGCTGAGGTGCGGGAAGACCTTCGGCGTCGAATGACGGAATGGGCCGAGCCATATGCCGAAGAGCCCAACACGACGCAGCTCGACGCGCTTTACCTCTACAAGTGCACCGGGCATTTTGGCGCGTTCATGTCAGCGACAGCCGGGCTCATCGATTGCAGGCTCCCCTTCTTCTCGAAGCCGCTCATCACGACTGCGATGTCGATCCAGTTTCGACACCGCAGGATGGAACGGCTGGTGCGACGCATGATCGATCGTCTGGATCCTCGCCTCGCCGCCGTTCCGACAACTTGGGGTGGGCCGGCGCAGCCGCTCCGGCTTTCGAATCTCCACAGGTTTGCGCCCTTCTACGCAGATCTCGGGAGAAGAGCCGCGAACAAAATTGCCGAGCGCACTCTCGGAAGGCACGTCCACGGCGCGTCTCAACCTCCGGACGAGCGTCGAGTTGCAGAGAAGGTCGAGATCCTTCGGCAGCTCTCAACCGAGGACCGTCCGCCCGCCGCGGGCGACATGCGCTCGGCGGCGCTCTACCATGAGAGCAAGCTGAATGACTTCCTCCGCCGAGCCCGCGGGACAGATTTCGGGGACGATGCGCTGCTCGGGCGGGTCGTGACTGTTGAGCTGGCCCTTCGAGCCGCGGACGCTGCCGTCGACTAGCGCTCGTACGCACCATAGTCGAATCCAGAGCCCACTGGGCGTGGGGTTCCGTCAATTCCGGTCATCACCCACGTGTTGATGCCCGCGAGCAGCGCCAAATCCAAGCCTGGCAGGGTGCGCGGGTCGGTTGCCGTATCAATCAGCGGACTCCGGCTCTGGAGCGCCAGACCTTCGCCAAGACTGAGCGGTGCGGGGGGCGTACGCCATTGTAGGTCGTTAGAGGGATCGACGTAAGGGGGGTTACGGAAGAGCGGAGCTGCGCTCTTGAGCTGGCCAGAAGCGATTGTCGATATGCCGTACGCGTCACGCCCACCATATTGAGCATCGGAGACGAGGGCGACAGTGGACGAGTTTTGCAGGTACGTGTAACGAGGATTCCAAGCGTAGACGATGTTGTTTGCCCAGATCTGATTCGTGGCTGCGACGGCAACGAGCTCTCCGAGACCACCCAAGCGAAGATCGAGTCCGTTCTTGTAGAGTGTATTGTTGATCACATACACCGGCCCAGATATCTGAAAGGACTCGATCCCACGACCGCCGTTCATGTAGACGATATTATTCGCAATTAGCGTTGGAGGAATTGAGCCGCCTTGATCAAGGATGATCCCGTTACCATCAGTATGATGGATTGAATTGTCCACGCCGCCCGTTATCACGTTCTTCGCGATGACATTGTGGAATCCTGGCTTTCGATCGTACCACCACGCTCCGTCGCCGTTGTTGAATGAGATACCGCTTGACCAACCGGGGCCGTCGCCGAAGCGATAGATTAAATTACCGGTCATAGTGACGTAATCAGCTTCGTGACTCTCTATGCCACCCACGGTCATATGCTCTATCGTATTATTTAGCACGCGGATGTGATGCGTATGATCGGCAATATAGAGAGCACCAGCCGCTTTGGTTGTTCCCCCGTCGAAGGACAATTGGCTGAATTGCAGATAGGCCGCAGGTGCAATGACCTGAATTAAGGGTCCGCCGAGGGGAGCCTTCGCTGTCACCAAGGCGCGCCCTTTGAAGGAGCGGTAGACGACCCACGAAGCCGGCGTTCCTCCCCGGGTGATGTGGAGCTCGTGGGTCAGCCGGTAGGTGCCCGGCAAGAGGCACACGACGTCTCTTGGGTTCGTGTGCTGGGAGGCGTATCGAAGCGTTGTCGCCTGCTTTTCGCTGCGTCCGCTGGAGCGTACCGAGCCGGTCGGGGAGACGTACCACGTACAGGGTGGCTTGCTGCTGGCGGCAGAAGCGGACGGCGCGACGGGTGCCACGAAGAGCAAATTTCCCGCCAGAAGCAGGAACGCCGCATTCAGCCAGTGCCTGGACAGGGACCAAGGTCTACCACATGCGACTTGACCGATGTCGCCGAACTCGCGGGCGAACAGATGCGCTCGTCAACCTCCCCCGCTCTTCGGTCGCAGTAGGATCTTTCTGCATCTTGAGCATTCACTTGCGTTCTTCGTGTGGGGCGGGCGATCGCGCTGCCCATCCGGGTCGTACCCGTGGCCGGTGGCAGGCGTGAGCGTGCCCTGGCTCGAGAACTGCGTTGCCAGCCCTGAGTCGAGGGCGGCCCATGGCAGGTGATCGCCAGAGCCGCAACACTCACGTTGACGCCCGATTGAGGGAGCCTGTTCCCCAGGTCCTGGGATGAGCGAACGGTACACGCTCGTCCGCGGGGATCCGCAGCTGCACAAGGCAGACGTCCTCGACCTGCTCACCCGGAACCTCATTCCGTCCGGTGAGCTTGCACGCGCTCGGTACCGAAAGTACTACGAGAGTAACCCGGCCGGGCCGCCGCTCCTCTTCCTCGCCCGGGACACCCAGTCGCACCGGTTCGTTGGGACGAGTGCGATCTTCCCGGTGAGGATTCGCGTTGCAGATGAAGTGGTTCTCGGCGGCGTTTCTGGGGACTTCGCCGTCGATGCTGAGCACCGAGGATTCGGGCCCGCCGTCGCACTCCAACAAGGGCTATTGGACGGGCTCGAGGAGCGCGGCCTGAGCTACGTATACGGCGTACCGAATCGGTTTGCCGAGGTTATTACGCAACGCGTCGGCTACTTGGACTTGGGACGACTCACGAGGTTCGTCAAGATCTTCCAGATGGGCGTGGTGTTCGAGCGGTACATGCGCCGACGGTCGTTCGCTCGACTTGCATCAGGTATCTCGTCGTTCACGGCCGACCCGATACTCTCTTTTCTGTCTAGAGAACGGCTCCGCAGGCAGTCGGTGAGCTTCTCGGTCGAAAGGACCGAAGTATTCGACGACGGCTTCACAGCCGTCTGGGAGGCTGCACAGCACCAGCATCATGTGACAACCGAGCGCGATGCGATATCTCTCAATTGGAAGTACGAGAGAGCCAGTGCCGGAACAACGACCGCCAGGTATCCAATCTTCGCTCTGTTCGCAAGGAACGAGGCTGCCGGTTACATCGTCTACACGACGCGCGGGAACGTCCGCGAGGTTCTTGACATAGCCTTCTTGCCGTCCCGCACAGTTGTTGATGCCCTTCTATCGGAGTTCGTGCTCGATGCGCGCCGCGAGGCTGCGGGCGCCATCGACGTGCGCTATTTCGGACCCCGGGACATCCTCGCCCAGCGCCTGCGGGCATTCGGATTCCTACCCCGCAAACACACGGATGGGTTGCGCGTGTTCGTCAGAGCAGATGCGCCGGTCAGAGAAGATCTCCTTGCCCCGGAGAATTGGTGCCTCTTCGCCGGAGCTCAAGACATCTAGCCCTCCAACCGACTGGTGCTCGGCATGTCCATCTGCGATCAAGCCTTGAGGCTCCACGTGCCTGACGCACCATCCGCGCCGTTTCGTTGAGCTCTGCCCGGTCGACCCAGACTCTCTTCGGAGGGTACCCATTCGGTCGTTTTCGATCTACTGTGAAGACATGAAGGCCGTTGTTTCGGAACTCCAGCTCCTCGTTGTCATGGGCGGGAACGCGACCGCCGCCGAGGTCGACGAGGTTCTGGCGCGGCTGGAGGAGGCCGGCGCGGACCCGCGCGTCACCCCAGGACGACACGGGACGGTGATCGGGGCGATTGCTCCCAGTGACTCGCTCGCCTTGCTCGACCTCGAAAGCTACCCGGGCGTCGAGCGCATCCTGCCGATCGGCCGGCCCCACAAGCTCGTGGCCAGGGAGACGTCGCCCGACCCGACGCTGATCCAGGTTCGCGGGCGAAGGATCGGGCGCGGCTACTTCGGCCTGATCGCGGGCCCCTGCACCGTCGAGAGCCGCGAGCAGACGCTGGAGACGGCGCGCGCCGTATGTGCGGCGGGGGCGACGATGCTCCGCGGCGGTGCGTTCAAGCCGCGGACGTCGCCCTACACGTTCCAGGGACTCGGCGTCGACGGCCTGCGGATCCTCGAGGAGGCGCGAGAGGAGACCGGGCTCCCGCTGATCACAGAGCTCATGGACCCGCGCCATCTGGAGGACGTATTCGCGGTGGCGGACGTGATCCAGATCGGGGCCCGGAACATGCAGAATTTCACGCTTCTCTCCGAGGTCGGAAAGTGCGACAAGCCGGTCATGCTCAAGCGCTCGCCTTCCGCATCCGTCGCCGAGCTCCTGATGGCGGCAGAGTATGTTGCCAAGGAGGGCAATCCACGTGTGATGCTGTGCGAGCGTGGAATCAGGACGTTCGAGCGCTCGACCCGCTTCACGCTCGATATCGCAGCAATCCCGGTGCTGAAGGAGGAGACGCACCTCCCGGTGATCGTCGATCCTTCCCACGCGGCCGGCCGGCGGACGCTCGTCCCGGCGCTCGCCGCCGCCGCGATCGCCGCAGGAGCAGACGGAATCATGGTGGAGACTCACCCTGCGCCCGGCGAGGCCCTCTGCGACGCGGAGCAACAGATTCCGACCGACGAGTTCGCCGCCTTCGCTGAGCGGACCAGAACTCTCGTCGCGGTCATGGGCAAGATGCTGGGGTGATCGCGACTCCCGGCTCGCGCATCCCCGGACCGGTCGAGATGCTGAACCGGACGGCAGCCGATGCTCCGCTTCGGACAGCGGTCGTCTACCGCGGAGAGCGGATCACCTACGGGGAGCTGCGCACGCAGGCGGCACAGTTCGCGGACGGCCTCGGCTCCATCGGGGTGGAGGCCGGCGACCGAGTCGCGATCGTGCTCCGAAACACGCCCGAGTTCGTGCTCGGCTTTCTCGGCATCACCTCGATGGGCGCGGTCGCCGTGCCGCTGAACTCCGCGTTCAAGGAGGCCGAGCTCGAGTTCTACTTCCGGGAATCAGGCGTTCGGGCCGTGATCACGGATCCACAGGTCATCACCGTCGTTCGCCGGATTGCCGCGCGGCTTGATCGACCGGTCCAGATCATCTCCGCCGCGCAGGGATCGCGGACGACACCCTCGCTGAGGTCGCTGCTCGAAGGGCGCGCGCCCCTTCCGCTCGAGCCGAAGGCCAACGAGGCGTGCATCTACCAGTATTCGTCCGGATCGACGGGCAGGGCGAAGCGTGTTCCGCGGACACACCGCCAACTCGGAGCAGAGGCTGCAAGCATCGTCGCGACGGCAGGCCTGTCCGTGGACGACACGATCGTCGCCGCCGTTCCTCTCCACCACAGCTATGGCATGGGCTGCTGCCTGATGGCGGCGATCAGCTGCGGCGCCACGCTCTTGCTACCTGAAGGCGGCGAGCCGTTCGTGTTTAGGCGCCGCAGGATGCTCGATCTGCTCGAGCAGGAGGACGTCACCGTCCTTCCCGGCGTCCCCGCCCTGTTCCGCTTCCTCGCCAAAGCTCCCGGGACGGCAGATCTCTCGCGACTCCGCCTCTGCTTCTCGGGGGCGGCGCCCCTGCCGCGATCGACGTTCGACGAGTTCAAGCGTGCCTTCGGCGTCGACGTCCGGCAGCTCTACGGCTGCACCGAAACCGGCCTTCTGACCATGAACCTCACCGAGGATCCCGACGCGAGCGCGTCCTCGGTGGGCCGTCCGATCAGAGATGTGCGGGTCGCGATCGTCGACGACTCCGGGAACGAGGTCGAGCCCGGGCGGATCGGCGAGATCGTCGTCTCGAGTCCGGCGATGAGCAACGGGTACGCAGGGGCACCCGAGGCGAACCGCTTGTCGTTCCGTGACGGAAGCTTCCTGACGGCCGACCGCGGGCGCGTCGACGAAGAGGGTCGGGTGTTCATCACCGGACGGAAGAAGCTCCTAATCGACGTCCTGGGCGAGAAGGTCGATCCCATCGAGGTCGAGGATGTGATCGCCACGCACCCGAGGGTCCGGGAGGTGGTCGTCGTGGGCGTCCGCGGGGACGTCGAGGGCGAGGATCGGATCAAGGCTGTGGTCGTACCCGACGGGCGCTGCGAGGAGCGTGAGCTGATCCGCTTCTGCGCCGAGCGCCTGGCGAATTACAAGGTTCCGGAGTTCGTCGAGTTTCGCGAAGAAATCCCGAAGAGCCCGCTCGGCAAGGTGCTCCGAAAGTATCTCGTCGACTAGCGGTGGACGCACAGCCGGGCGGGCTTTCGCGGGAAGACAGGCCCCGGGTCACCTTATGGCCAGGTCGCGATTCTGATATGGAAAGGTCATGACAGTCGAGGATCGAATCCGCAGGTTTGTTGTCGACGAGCTCCAATGGAAGGGGCGCTCCCGGGATCTCGCCGACGACACATCGCTCATCGATGGTGGGGTTATCGACTCGCTCGGGATCGTGAAGACGATCTCGTTCCTCGAAGACGATTTCGGCATCAAGGTGGCCGAGGACGAACTCCTGCCGGGGAACTTCGAGACGATCGGCGCCATTGCCCAGTTCGTTCGCCATAAAGGCGGCTCGTAAGCGCGTCGATCAGCGACCTTCTCGCAGCATCGGGAACAGGATCACGTCCCGGATCGTCTCGCCGCCCGTGAAGACCATCGCCAGCCGGTCGATCCCCAGGCCGAGCCCCCCGGTGGGCGGCATCCCGTACGCCAACGCGTCGACGTAGTCCGGATCGCCCTGCTCGCCGCCGACGAGCTTGGCCTGCTCGGCGAAGCGCTCCGCCTGCGTCTCCGGGTCGTTGATCTCGGAGAACGCGTTGCCGAGCTCCATGCCGCCGATGAAGTACTCGAACCGCTCGGCAAGGCTCGGGTCGCCGTCGGTCGCCCGTGCGAACGGGGACAGCTCGACCGGGTAGTCATGGACGATGGTCGGTTCGATCAACTCCGGCTCGACGAAGTGAGAGAAGGCATGGTCGACGAGATGCGCCCAGGTCCGGTCATGCTTCGTGTCGACCCCGCGCTCGGTCAGCCAGGCCCGTAGCTCCTCCGCGTCGCGCGTCCAGAGCTCGCGCCGCTCCAGCGATTCGACGAAGGGCACGCGCCGCCAGGCCGGGCCGAGGTCGATGTCGTGACCACGGAACGAGACCTTCGTCGTGCCGAGTGTCTCGCCGGCTGCCGTGCGGACACAGTCCTCGATCCGGAACATCGTGTCCCGGTAGTCCGCGTAGGCCTCGTACCACTCGAGCATCGTGAACTCGGGCTGGTGCTTGTAGGAGACGCTCTCGTTCCGGAAGTCCTTGCCGAGCTCGTACACGCGCTCGAGCCCGCCGACGATCAGCCGCTTGAGGTACAGCTCGGTCGCGATCCGCAGGTACATGTCCTGGTCGAGCTCGTTCGAGTGTGTGACGAACGGCTCCGCGAAGGCGCCTCCGTAGCGCGGCTGCAGGATCGGCGTCTCCACCTCGATGAAGCCGTTCGCGTCCAGATAGCGCCGGATCGAGGTCACCAGCCGCGAACGCAGCAGGAAGCGGGCTCGCGTGTCCTCGTTCATCAGCAGGTCGAGGTGGCGCTGCCGGTAGCGGACCTCGGGGTCGGTGACGCCGTGGAAGGTGTCCGGCAGGGGCCGCTCGATCTTCCCAAGCAGCCGGAGCTCGTCGACCGCGAGGCTCGGCTCCCCGCGTCTGGTCTTCGAGGGGCGCCCGGCGACGCCGATGACGTCTCCGAGGTCGACGTCGATCTCGCCGCCGATCCGGCTGGGTTGGACCAAGAGCTGGATCCTGCCGCTGCGATCGACGAGGTCGAGGAAGACGAGCTTCCCCATGTCGCGGCGGGCCATCACACGGCCGGCGAGGCGATAGGTCTGACCTCCTTCGGCCCCTGGCTCGACTTGCTCAGCCTCGACGCGGACGTCCGCGACCTCCACACGGTCGGGAAAGCGCTTCGGGAGGCTCATCGCCCGCCGAGTCTAATGCGGAGCGCTATGCGGCCTTGATGTCGAGGATCTTGAACTTGAGCGCGCCGCGCGGCGCAGCGACCTCGACCACCTCGCCCTTCTTGCGGCCGATGATCGCCTTGCCGACCGGCGACTCGTTCGAGAGCTTCTGCTCCGCCGGATTCGCCTCCGCAGAGCCGACGATGCGGTACTCGACGGTCTTGTTCGCGGCCAGGTCGCGGAGCTTGACCTTCGAGCCGACCGAGACGACGTCCTTGGCGATGTCCTTCTTCTCGATCACACGCGCCGACAGGAGCCGCTCCTCGAGCATCGCGATCCGGTGCTCGACCAGCGCCTGCTCGTTCTTCGCGTCGTCGTACTCGGAGTTCTCGGCGATGTCGCCGAACTCGCGCGCGACACGGATACGCTCGGCCACCTCCCGCCGCTTCTCGGTCGAGAGGTACTCGATCTCCTGCTTCAGCTTCTCGTAACCCTCTTTGGTGAGGACGACTTCCTTGGCCACCAGGCCTCCTCCGAAAAGAACGCGCGGCGCACACGGCGCCGTCGCGGGCCGGAATGGTACCCGGACGCGCGTTCCTGCGCAAGAGCCTTGCACAGCTACGATTTGCCTGCATTTTGGCCGTGGATTTGCGATCCCCGTGGCGCATCGGGACGGTTGAGATTCCGACGCGCGTCGTGCTCGCGCCGATGGCGGGCGTGAGCGTGCAGGCCTTTCGCCGCCAGGGTCGCCGTTTCGGCGCCGGGCTCGTCTGCTCGGAGATGGTCAGCTGCGCAGGTCTCCACCACCGCAACGAGCGCACGCTCGGCTATCTGCGCATCGCGTCCGACGAGCACCCGCTCGCCGTCCAGATCTTCGGCTCCGAGCCGGCGCCGATGGCCGAGGCGGCGCACATGGTCGAGGAGGCAGGCGCGGACATCGTCGACATCAACTTCGGCTGCCCGGTGCGGAAGGTGACGAAGACCGGCGCCGGTGCAACCCTGCTCGACGATCCCGACCGCGCCTGCCGGATCGTGCAGGCGGTCGCCCGGGCCGTCGACGTCCCCGTCTCGGTGAAGATGCGCCGGGGGCTCGAGGACGGCTCGCGCGCCTGCCTCGAGGTCGGGCCGCGACTCGTCGAGGCGGGCGCCGGGACGCTCACGCTCCATCCCCGCTCCGCGAGGCAGATGTACACCGGCACCGCCGACCACTCGGTCACCGCGGAGCTCGTCGAGCGGGTGGACGTCCCCGTGGTCGCGTGCGGCGACATCACCTCTCACGCCCGCGCCCAGGCGGTCCTGGCGACGACCGGGGCGGCGGCGGTGATGGTCGGCCGGGGCGCGCAGGGCAATCCGTGGGTGCTCCGCGAGATCGTCGACGGCGACGGCGTCGAGCCGAGCCGCGAGCAGGTCGCGGCCGAGCTGATCCTGTTCGTGCGCGAGACCGTCCGCGAGCTGGGCGAGCGCCGCGCGTCCGGCTTCCTGAAGAAGTTCTACGGCTGGTACCTCGGCCGCGGACGTTTCCCGCGCGCCTTCAAGCAGGAGCTCGTCCTGCTCGAGACCACCGAGGAGGTGGTCACGCGCCTCCTGGCCGCAGCTCCCGACGCGGCCGGAATCGTCGAGCGGCTCGAGCGCGAGGTGCCCACCGGGGACGAGGTGACGCTCGAGCTGCCGATCTCCGTGTACGGCGGCGGCTAGAGCCCCTTCGCAGACTCGCTCATCCGGCCGGGAGTTCGGCCGGGCGAGGGGCGATCGGCGTCCACAGGAACGATTCGTCGAGCTGTCCGGTGCGCAGCAGGTACTCGACCTGCTTCAGCCTCGTGAACCGCCTCGAGAGAAACTCCTCCGACGAGAGGTCCACGCGCGCGAAGACCTCGAGCAGCTGGCGCGCCCCCAGCGCCGGCTCCCAGTCGCACCGGAACTCGGGCAGGAGCTCGTGGATCTTCGCGAACGAGACTCGGTAGCTCCGGGCATCCGCGCCCCGGTTCCCGACCGTCACGCGGCAGCCCGGGAAGACTTGGCCGACGACCTCGGCGATCTCGCGGATCCGGTAGTTGGCATCCGGCGCTCCCACGTTGAGGATCTGGTCGTGAACGTGCTCGCGCGGCGCTCGGAGCACTGACGCCACCGCCCTGCACATGTCCAGCACGTGGACGAGCGGCCGCCACGGGGTGCCGTCGCTCTCCATCCGGATCTCGTGCTCCGTCCACGCGAGCCCGGCGAGGTTGTTCAGGACGATGTCGAAGCGCATGCGCGGAGAGGCGCCGTAGGCGGTCGCGTTCCGCAGGAAGGTCGGGGAGAAGTCCTCGTCCGCCAACGCCCCGACGTCACGCTCGACCAGCTCCTTGCACACCGCGTATGCGGTCTGCGGCGCCGTCGGCGACTCCTCGTCGACGAGGTCCTCGGCCGCCGCCCCGTAGACGCTGCACGACGACGTGTAGACGAAGCGGCTCGCACCCGCCGCCTTCGCCGTCCCGGCGACGTGAAGCGAGCCCCTGTGGTTGATCTCGTGAGTCACGCCGGGCGCGAGCTGGCCGAGCGGATCGTTCGACAGCTCCGCCATGTGCACGACGGCGTCGACACCCTCGAAATCGCTCTCGGCCAGGAGCCGGATGTCCTTGTTCAGCGTCTCGATGCCGATCCCCCCGCCGTTGTACAGCCAGCCGGCTCGATAGAAGCCGGCGTCGACGCCGACGACCTCGTGGCCCAGCTCGGCGAGGTACGGGCCGAGGAGCGAGCCGACATAGCCCTCGCTGCCGGTGACGAGCACCCTCATCCGGCCGTCTCGTCGGCGGAGCGGTTTCGGTCCCAGACGATCCGCAGCCCTTCGAGCGTGAGGAAGGGGTCGGTTCCGCTCAGCGTACGGGCGTGGGGCGCGATCAGGTCGGCGAGCCCGCCGGTTGCGACCGCCTTCGCCTCGACGCCGAGCTCGCCGCGGATCCGCTCGACGATTCCGTCCACCTGCCCGGCGAAGCCGTAGACGAGCCCCGACTGGAGTGCGGTCGCGGTCGAGGTGCCGATCGCGGCCGGCGGCTCGGCGAAATCGACCTTGATCAGCCGCGCGGCCCGCGCGAACAACGCCTCCATCGAGATCTCCACCCCGGGCGCGAGCACGCCGCCGACGTATTCGCCCTCCGGCGAGACGACGTCGAAGTTGGTCGAGGTGCCGAAGTCGACGACGATGCACGGCGCTCCGTGGCGTTCCTTCGCCGCGACCGCGTTCGCCAGGCGATCGGGGCCGATCTCGCGCGGGCTGTCGTGCCGGATCGCAATCCCGGTGCGCACTCCCGGCTCGAGCACGAGCAGCTCCGCGTGTGCATAGCGATCCGCGAAGGCCTCGTACTCGCGAACGAGCTGCGGCACCGTCGACGAGAGGCAGATCCCGTCGATCCGGTCGAGGTCGAGGAAGCGGGGGATCAGGGCGCCGAGCTCGTCACCGGTGCGGTGCGCCTCGGTGGCGATCCGCCAGTGCTCCGCCAGGCCGGAGCCGTCGAAGAGCCCGAAGACGGTCTGGGTGTTCCCCACGTCGACGGCGAGGAGCACGGAAGGGCCCTAGAGGTTGTCGTCGTCGCTGCCGAGCGGCTCGCCGATGCGCTCGGCGAGTGCCTCGGCCGTGAGCTTGGGCTCTTCGCCCTCGCCGCGCAGCTCCTCGACCGTGACGTCGCTCGAGGTGTACACCTCGGCTCGGGGAATGATCCGGGTCGGCCGGTTCTTGTCCCAGACCCAGACGTCCTCCATCTTCAGGTGGAAGAACGGGTAGTTGGGCTGGGGGTGAGGCTGGAGGTCGAGCCTGTTGCAGAGGTACGTGGCGTCCTGGGTCAGCACGCAGTAGCGAAACAGCGGAAAGACCGCCGTGTACTCCCTCTTCAACTGGAGCTCGAGCTCCGCCTCGAACTCGTCGAGCTCGTCGAGGTGCGACATCACGAGGATTGTAGCCCGGAGACGATCGCGACCAGCGGGCCCCGTCCCGGGACGACCAGGCCGGGCTCGAGCTCGGCGAGCGGCTCGAGCGCGAACAGCCGCTCGTGCAGTCGAGGGTGCGGCACGGTCAGCCCGGCCTCGTCGACCGCCTCGTCGCCGTACAGGAGCAGATCGAGGTCGATCGTGCGCGGCCCGAACCGCGGGCCGGTCCGGGTCCTGCCGAGACGTCCCTCGATCGCCAGCAGCCGGTCGAGCAGCCCGCGCGGGGACAGCTCGGTGTCGACCGACGCGGCGGCGTTCAGGAAGCGCGGTTGATCGGTGATCCCGACCGGCTCCGTCTCTCGGAACGCCGAGACCGCGACCAGCTCGATGCCGGGCTCGGACGCCAGCTGCTCGAGCGCCGCGCGCAGCATCGCCGCACGGTCGCCCAGATTGGCGCCCAGGCCGACGTAGGCCCGAGTCACCGCTCCGCCGTCGCCGCCGCCCAGTCCGCCGGCACGCCCTGCGGTCGCGGCTTGCGTACCCGCACGCGGACGTGGGTGACGGCAAAGCCGCCTGCGACCGCGTCCGCGACCGCAGCGGCGAGCGACTCCAGCAAGGCGAACCGACGGGAGTCGGAGATCTCCTTGACCAGGGCTGCGATCTCGCGGTAGTCGACCGCGTCCTCGACCCGGTCCGCCGGCGGCTCGGCGACCTCGAACGTGACGTCGAACAGGAACGACTGCCCGTCACGCCGCTCCTCCGCGAGCACGCCGTGCCGGCCGAACACCTCCAGCCCGTGCAGCTCGACGATCACAGGATCGCCTCCGCGACCGTCAGCGCCTCGACCGTCTCGCGAACGTCGTGGGCCCGGAGGATGGTCGCCCCGCGCTCGTAGGCGGCGACCGCCGCGCCCACGCTCGCCGCGGTCGAGCCCGTCGCCGCCGCAGGGTCGCCGAGCAGGCGTCCGAGCGAGCTCTTGCGGGAGAACCCGATCACGACCGGCCGGCCGAGCGCCAGCAGGACGTCGAGCCTCCGCACGAGCTCGAAGTTCTGCTCCATGGTCTTTCCGAAGCCGATCCCCGGATCGAGGCAGATGCGCTCCTCCTCGACCCCCGCGTCGACCGCGAAGCGAAGGCGTTCCTCGAGGAAGGCGGCCACGTCGGAGGCGACGTCGTCGTAGCGTGGATCGAGCTGCATCGTTCGAGGCTCGCCCTGCATGTGCATCAGGCAGAGGTAGGTGCCGGCTTCGGCAACCGCGGCGCCCAGGTCGTCGTCGCCGCGCAACGCCGTGACGTCGTTGACGAGCTCGGCGCCGAGCGCGATCGCCCGGCGGGCGACCTCCGCCTTCGACGTGTCGATCGAGACCGGGACGCCCGCGAGCGCCTCGAGCACGGGGACGACTCGGCGCAGCTCCACGTCGAGCGAGACGCCCTCGGACCCGGGCCTGGTCGACTGGCCGCCGACGTCCACGATCGCCGCGCCCTCCACGAGCATTCGCCGTGCGGACCCGATCGCGTCCGCGGCCCGGTAGTTGACGCCCCCGTCCGAGAACGAGTCCGGCGTGACGTTGACCACGCCCATCACCGAAGGCCGGGGGAAGCGCTGCTCGATCGGGGTCACGGCCTGTAGTTTCCTCCCCCACGCGGGACCTTGAGAAGCGACCGTTTCATGGCATACTTCGAAGAGGGAGGGGAGGATGAGTGTCCTCTCGAATTGGCGCAAGGAGTAGGCAGGCTCCTTGCAGGACGATTTCGAAAGGAGCACCATGAGTTCGGTCACTCGAGTCGCAGGCGGAGCTGCATCGGCGCGCTTCATGGAGCGCGCCCGTGCGAGCTTGGCCGGCGGTGATAGCAGCACGATGCGCGTCCAGCCCTACGCCTTGCCGCTCGTCGCGGAACGGGGCGAGGGGAGCCGACTGTGGGACATCGACGGCCGGGAGTACATCGACCTGAACATGGCCTATGGCCCGCTGATCATGGGCCATCGTCACTCCCGCATCAACGAAGCCGTGACGCGACAGATCGCCGAGAGCGGGAGCCAGCTCGGATTTCCCACCGCAATCAGCGTGCGGGTGGCCGAGAAGCTGAGGAGGCTTTTCCCGTCGATGGAGCTGTTGCGGTTCGCCAATTCGGGGACGGAGGCGATGGCATCGGCGGCACGGCTGGCGCGCGCGTTCACCGCCCGCTCCAAGCTTGTCGTGTTCGAGGGGCACTACCACGGCTGGAGCGAGGCCCTGTTCAACCGCTATCATGCCCCACTCGAGGAGCTGCCGGAGGACCCGTTCGGCCCGGCTATTCCCGGAACCTCCGGCATGAGTAGAGCCCTCGACGATGTGCTCGTCTGCCGGTGGAACGACCTCGCGGCGCTCGAGCAGCTGCTTGCCGAGTGGGGCGACGAGATCGCCGGTGTACTGACCGAGCCCGTGATGGGCAACGCCGGCGTGATTGCACCGAGCCCGGGCTTTCTCCAGGGAGTGCGGGAGGCCACGCGGCGCCACGGGGTTCTCCTGGTCTTCGACGAGATCATCACCGGCCTGCGCGTGGCGGCCGGCGGTGGGCAGGAGCGGTACGGCGTCCGTCCCGACATCACCGCCGTCTCGAAGGCGCTCGGAGGCGGGTACCCCGTTGCGGCATTCGGAGCCTCCGAGGAGATCATGCAGCTCGTCGTCGAGGGGAAGATGTTCCACGGCGGCGTTTATTCGGGCAACGCGGTCGTGATGGCCGCCGCCGAGGCAGTGCTCGACGAGGTGACCGAGAATCGCGTTGCGATGTACGCCCACCTCGAGGCCACCGGCCATGCACTTGCGGCGGGGCTCGACGAGATCCTCATGGAGCTAGACGTTCCGCACGTCGTCCACAACGTCGGAGCGATGGTCTCGCTGTTCCTCACCGACGAGCCGGACGTGGAGATCTCGAGCTACCGGGACGTCCGCCGGCACGGGGAATTCGAGAGCTATATCGAGCTGCAGCACGAACTGCAGCGTTCCGGCGTGTTCTTCCACCCGAACATGTTCGAGCCCATGTACGTGTCCACCGCCCATACGAGCGAGGACGTCACGCTGGTACTCGAGCGAGCCGAAGTCGCGGCAAAGGAGTGTCTGGCTCGATAGAAGACGAGCTCAGCCCCGCGCCGATCCTGGCCGCGGTCGAGGCTGCCAGCGGCTCGCTGGTCGACCTCGGTCGCGAACACGTCGTCACGGCCGACGAGCTTCGCCGAACGATCTCGACGCTCGCAGAGACATTCCGGGGAGGCGGAATCGCCCGCGGCAAGAGGGTTGCGATGGTGGTCGGCAACGGGCCGATGTTCGTGGCCACGCTCGCCGCGATCCTCGCCGCCGAGGGCTCACCCGTGCTGCTGCACGCGGAGACGCCGCCGCCCGAGATCTCGCGGACGGCTCGACGGTTCGGAGCCACCGTTGTCGTTGCCGACGCGCTCCGTACCGACGAGCTCGCGACGGTTGGCTTTCGCGGGCGAGAGTTCTCCTGCTCGCGCTGGGCCTCGGGCGTGCTGGCGCTGGCAGAGGAGTCACCGGAAGGGGACGGCGATCCGACCCTTGCCGGCGTTCCGCTGCATCCGACGTCCGGGACGACGGGCGAGCCGAAGCTCGCCCTGAGGCCGGGAGCGGCAGCGGTCGCCGAAGCCCGCCATTACATCGAGACGCTGGGCATCGACGACGGCGACACGGTCCTCTGCACGATTCCCATGAGCCACGCCTACGGCTACGGAATGGGCGTGATGGTTCCGCTGCTCAGCGGAGCGACCGTCGTCTCGCTACGGCGTAGCGAAACGGCTTCCATCTCGAGGGCACTGATCGAACACCGTGTGACGATCTACCCGACCGTGCCAGTGACGCTCGACCTGCTGCTCCTTGCAGGCGCGCCCGGACTGGCCGTCCCCCGCCTCATCACCACCGCAGGCGCGCCGCTCCCCGCGCGCGTCGCAGTGGCGGTGCAGCGGCACTCGCGCACGACCCCGCGGCCCGTCTACGGCACCACCGAGACCGGGATCATCTCTGGAGCCAGGCCCGACCACGACCCGGCAGCGGCCGGATGCGTCGGCCCGCCCATGCATGGTGTGTCGGTGAAGCTGGAGCCGACCGATCGTGGTGCCGACGAGTGGAAGCAGGGCCTGGGACAGGTCTGGGTGAGCTCGTCGTCGATGATGGCCGGCTATCTCTCGACAGGCGGCATCGATCGCTCGCGGATCGTGGACGGCTGGTTCGACACCGGCGACCTCGCGCAGATCGGAAAGGCGGGCGACATCGTCCTGAAGGGACGTGAAACCGACGTGATCAACGCGTTCGGCCACAAGGTGCTCCCCAGCGAGGTCGAAGAAGCGATCGGGCTCATCCCGCAGGTCGTGGAGGCGAAAGCCTACGGCGCCACGAATCGTCTCGGCTCGAGCATCGTCAAGGTCGCGGTCGTGGCGTCGGACGGTCTCTCGGCTGCGGATGTGCTCGCGCACTGCGAACGACACCTCGCGCCGTACAAGCGTCCGGCGCACGTCACGATGCTCGACCGCCTGCCGCGATCGCCGTCGGGGAAGATCGTCGTCTCCCAGCTCCCGTAGGAGGTGCGCCACGAGCGCGCGATCGAGCCGGCCCACGGCGACGATGATTCGGCGCGACCTGGTTCGCGTCTCGCCCCGGCCATTGACCCGATCGCCAGGGCATGCTCTGATGCCTCGTCCGCACGGAGACGGAAGGAGCCTCGATGACTGAGTCGGCTGCGACACCGGCCGCAGTTGCCGGAACGAACGGACCCCTCGGCAAGCCGCGCGGAGTCCTCAGCGTGATCCTGCTGACGATCGTCACGTTCGGGATCTACGGGCTCGTGTGGGTATTCAAGTCACACGAGGAGATCAAGCGGCATTCCGGGATCGGCGTCGGCGGCTGGGTCGGGTTGATCATCTATCTGGTGATCGGAGTCGTGACGCCGTTCCTGCTGCCGCAGGAGATTCGCAAGATGTACGAGCAGGACGGGCGGACGAGCCCCGTCAGCGGGATGACCGGCCTCTGGGTGTGGCCCGGCATCTTCATCATCATCGGTCCGATCATCTGGATCGTGAAGGTGCAGGGCGCGTTGAACGCGTACTGGCGCGCCAAGGGCGCGTCGTGACCGGGCGAGACTGAGAACGGCGCGAAGCCGCTAGCCCTTCGAGGGCTCCGGGGGCGGCGGTTGCATCGTCGCCCCCGGCAGCGGGAAGGGCTTCGGCTGCGGGCGCGGACGCTTTGTCGGCTCCGGGGTCGGCTCCGCAGGCGCCGGCTGCGGCTCTTCGCGGAAGACGTCCTCCTCGGGCTCGCCGGCGAGCAGGCGCTCGAACTGGTCCTTGTCGATCGTCTCGCGCTCGATCAGGATCGCCGACAGCTGGTGCAGCTCGTCCATGTGGTCGCGAAGCACCTGCTGGGCCTTCGCGTGCGCCTCCTCGATCACGCGGCGGATCTCGTCGTCGATCTCGCGCGCAATCTCCTCCGAGTAGTCGGGCTCGGCGCCCATCTCGCGGCCCAGGAACGGCATGTCGTGGTTGCGGCCGAGCACGCGGGGGCCGAGCTTCTCGCTCATCCCGAAGCGCATGATCATCTGCTTCGCGGTCGACGTCACCTGCTCGAGGTCGTTCGCGGCGCCGGTCGTCACCTCGTGGAAGACGAGCTCCTCCGCAGCACGGCCGCCGAGGGTCATCGCCAGCTTGTCCATCAGCGCCGACTTCGTCGTCAGGTAGCGGTCCTCGCGCGGCAGCGAGATCGTGTACCCGAGCGCCTGGCCCGCGGCTGATGATCGAGATCTTGTGCACCTCGTCGGTGTGCTCCAGGTGGTGCCCGACCAGCGCATGGCCCATCTCGTGGTACGCCGTGATCTTCCGCTCCTCCTCGGAGAAGAGCCTGGTCCGCTTCTCCGGGCCGGCGATCACCCTCATGATCCCCTCCTCGAGCTCCTCCTGGTCGACGACCTTCTTCCCGCGGCGCGCGGCGAGGAGCGCAGCCTCGTTGACGAGGTTCGCGAGATCGGCACCCGTGAATCCCGGCGTGCCGGCGGCGAGCGTGTCCAGGTCGACCTCGGAGGCGAGGGGCTTCCCCTTCGCGTGCACCTCGAGGATCTTGCGTCTCCCGTTGCGATCCGGCCGGTCGACGACGATCTGCCGGTCGAAGCGGCCGGGCCGGAGCAGCGCCGGGTCGAGAATGTCGGGACGGTTGGTTGCCGCGATCAGGATGATGTTGTCCTTCAGCTCGAACCCGTCCATCTCGACCAGGAGCTGGTTCAGGGTCTGCTCGCGCTCGTCGTGGCCGCCGCCGAGGCCGGCGCCGCGATGGCGGCCGACGGCGTCGATCTCGTCCATGAAGACGATGCACGGCGCCGCCTGCTTCGCCTGCTCGAACAGGTCGCGCACGCGAGAGGCGCCCACGCCGACGAACATCTCGACGAAGTCGGAGCCGGAGATCGAGAAGAACGGCACCCCCGCCTCGCCCGCGACCGCGCGTGCGAGCAGCGTCTTGCCGGTGCCGGGCGGGCCGTACAGCAGCACGCCCTTCGGGATTCGCGCGCCCAGCGCCTGGAACTTCTTCGGGTTCTCGAGGAACTCCTTGATCTCCTGGAGCTCCTCGACCGCCTCGTCGACGCCGGCGACGTCCTTGAACCCGATCTTGGGCGAGTCCGGCGCCATCCGCTTGGCGCGGCTCTTGCCGAAGCTCATCACCTTCGATCCCCCGCCCTGCACCTGGTTCATCAGGAAGATCCAGAAGCCGAACAGGAGGACGAACGGGAGCAGCGAGGTGAGGATCGACCACCACGGCGACGAGCCCGTTCCCTTCGAGTCGAACTGGACGTGGCTCGCGATCAGCTGGTTCTGCAGGTAGAGCCCCGACTGGTCGCTCGGGTAGTAGACCTTCTGCTTCGTCCCGTCCTTGAGCGTGATCTGAAGCTGGCGCTTCCCTGGGCTGAAGTTGGCGATCTCGATCGATCGCGGATCGGTCTTGATCCTCGTGATCACGTCCGAGGTCGTGACCTTCTTCGCCGCCTTCGACTTGGGGATCAGCGTCTGGCTCGCCAGGTAGACGAGCAGAACGATGACGATCAGCGGAAAGAGCGCGCTACGGAAGAAGCGATTCACTGGTTATCCCAACCGCAGGGTAGCAGGGAGGATTCTTCGTGCCGGGCGGCGGTAGCCCTTCTACACGCCCTCGGGGATCAGCTCTTCGCTCAGGACGCCCACGTACGGGAGGTTGCGGTAGCGCTCCGCGAAGTCGAGCCCGTAGCCGATCACGAACCGATTCGGAATCTCGAAGCCGATCCAGCGGACCGGCACGTCGATCTCGCGACGCGCGGGCTTGGTGAGCAGAGCGCAGACCTCGAGCGACGCCGGCTCGCGCGACTCGAGATTCCGCATCAGGTAGGAGAGCGTCAGGCCGGAGTCGATGATGTCCTCGACGACGAGCACGTGCCGGCCCTCGATGTTGATGTCGAGGTCCTTGAGGATCCGGACGACGCCCGACGAGTCGGTCTGGGCGCCGTAGCTGGAGATCGCCATGAAGTCGACCTCGCACGGCACGGTCAGGTGCCGCATCAGGTCGGCCATGAAGAAGACGGCCCCCTTGAGGACGCCGATCAGCAGCAGGTCCCGGCCCTCGTAGTAGGCGGAGATCTCCTCGCCCAGCTCGCCGATGCGGGCGCGCAGCGCCTCGGCGTCGATCAGTATCTCCCCGACCGCGCGTTCGAGCTCGGTGTTCATCACGAGCGCATCACCCGTACCTGGGGATCCTCCACGATTCCGGGCACGGCGACAACCTCTTCGCCGTTAACGACGACCGGCCAGGAGTCGCGCTCGGCCCGCGGGACCTTGGCGTCGACGAACACGTCCTGGAGCTTCTTGCGCCGCCCGGCGAGGCGGTCGCCGGCCCGTCGCGTGCGCACCTCGAGGCCGGGTGCGTCCGCCTCGATCGTCCACGGGCCCCAGCGGACGGGGCCTCGCTCGAGCGAGATCCGGTCGTACTCGCGCACCGCCCTGATCCCACCGCCGAGGTCGGCCGACCTGGAGCCGTCCCGGGTGGCGAGGAGATCGAGGAGGGTGCGCTCCAGGCCGCGGGGAAGCCGCGGGCGCTCGTCCGCCAGGCGCGCGATGTTCTGCTCGGCCGCCGGGTGCAGGCGGCGGAGGACAGGCAGCAGCTGCTCCCGGATCAGACCGCGCAACGTGTCCGGGTTGGACGAGTCGCAGCGGAAGTCGAGCCCGTGGGCACGGCAGTACTCCTCCGTCTCGTCGCGCCAGAGCGTGAGCAGCGGACGGACCACCCCGTCCTCCCGGCGCGGCTTGATCCCGCGCGTCGTGGCGCCGGCGGCGAGGCGGTAGAGGACCGTCTCGACCTGGTCGGAGGCCGTATGCCCGGTCGCGCGGAGCCGGTCGGTCGCGACCGAGTACCGCACGTCCCGGAGCGCCGCCTCCTCGTTGCCAGGTAACACTGTGTTACTTGCGTCGAAGACGTCGGCGCCGAGCCGTTCACGGCAGAAGGCGGCGTCCGCTTCGGACTCGGCCCCTCTGAGCCCGTGATTGACGTGCAGCGACGAGACGCGGTAGCCGAGCGCGCCGAGCACGTGCCAGAGGCAGGTGGAGTCGGCGCCGCCGGAGACGAGGCAGGTCACCTCCGCGCCGGGCGCGATCAGCTCGTATCGGCGGATGTGCGCCTCGACTCGCTCCTGGATCTCCACCCGGGCATTGTGCCGCGGATACGATCGCGTCGTGCTCGACGAGACAACCGAGTTCGGGGCACGAGCTGCCCGCCGACTGCGTGAGGACGTGATCGCCTGGCTGACGACGGTCGCGCCCGACGGCACGCCTCGGCCGGTCCCGATCTGGTTCCTCTGGGACGGCAATGCGATCGTCCGCACTCTACTCGCAGCCCGGCAAGCCGAAGCTGCGGAACATCGCGCGTAACCCGCGTGTCTCGGTCAACCTCGACGGTAACGGGCAGGGTGGCGACATCGTCGTGATGCTCGGTGAGGCGCGCATCTCCGACGACCCTCCGGCGGATCAGGTGCCCGACTACCTCAGCAAGTACGCGGCCCTGATCGCACGCAACCGCTGGACACCCGAGAGCTTCGCCGCGGATTACTCCGTCCCGCTGCGGATCGACCTCAGCCGCATCCACGGCTGGTGAATCAGGGACAGACCCCGGACCGGACTGCCGTCCCTCGGTGCTCGGCTAGAAGATCAGGCTCCGGTACGTGATCGTTCGGCGCATGCCGATCGCCTCGTAGACGTGGATCGCCGCTGCGTTCTCGGGGCGGACGAACAGACACACTCGCGGCACCTCCACCAGCAGGCGGCGGCAGAGATCCCGCATCCCCCGCTGCGCGTTGCCGCGATTCCGTACCGAGGGGTCGACCCAGACCTGCTGGAGCTGGACCGCCTCCGGCGTCCAGGCGGAGGCCTCTGCCTTGAACAGGATCGTCCCCTCCTCGACCCACAGCCAGGAGCGGCCCTCGCCGATCTGGGCCTGGGTCCGCCAGCGGAAGCCGTCCGCGTCGCGCTCGAGCGGGTTGAGCCCGATCTCCTCCTCGTGAGCGGCGGCGCAGGCGGGGACGAGGAGGCCGAGGTCGGCCAGCGTCGCCTCGCGGAGACCGGTGCCACCCGCCTCCGGCGGCCGATCGAGCACGTAGACCGGTTGGCCCGGCCGGTCCTCGCGGGGCGGGGACATCCGCGACTCGGCGTCCGCCCACAGGTCGCCGACTGCTCCTTCTTCGCCGATCACCATCCGTGCACGCCCGGCCGCAGCCGCCTTTGCGAACGCGCCGCACCCGACGCCTGACGGCACCACGTTCGCGCCCACGTGGCAGAGCGCCGTCAGCCGCCCGTTCGACGCCAGCGCCGAGAAGCGCCCGAGACCCCGCCTGGCCACGTCTTCGAGGAAGACGCGCTCGACCGGGTCCTCGGCGCAGAAATCGAGGATCTGCCGGAGGGTGGGCTCGGACGGTACCGGCACTTCACTACGCCTTATATCGCGCGCAAGCCGTAGTCTTGCGCGCGATGCCCATTCATCTCCGAGCCGAGCCGGGCGACTACGCCGAGGGATGCCTGCTGCCCGGCGACCCGTTGCGGGCCAGGTACATCGCCGAGACGTTCCTCGAGAGCCCGGTGCAGGTCAACGCCGAGCGCGGAATGCTCGGCTTCACCGGCACCTTCCGCGGCAAGCGCGTCTCGGTCCAGTCGAGCGGGATGGGCTGCCCGTCCGCCGGGATCGTGATCGAGGAGCTCGCGATGCTCGGGGTGAACAAGATCCTCCGCGTCGGCACCTGCGGCGGCCTCCAGCCCGATCTGGAGATCGGCGACCTGATCGTCGCGCTGTCGGCGACGCCGGCGGACTCGACGGCGCTCCATCTGATCGGCGGCGAGCCGCACGCCCCGACCGCCGACTGGGAGCTCGTCCACGGCGCCGTCCATCACGCGAAGGAGCAGGGCAAGAAGGTACGCGTCGGCCCGATCGTCTCCAGCGACGTCTTCTACAACCCCGACCTCAACCAGTACGCGCGCTGGAGCGAGCGCGGCATCCTCGCCGTCGAGATGGAGGCGGCGATGCTGTTCACGCTCGGCCCCCTGAAGAAGGTCCAGACCGGGTGCCTGCTGATCGTCAGCGACGTCGTCGTCGCCGGCGAGTTCGTCCGGATCTCCGACGAGGACATGCAGCGCGCCGTCGACCAGATGACCGAGCTCGCGCTCGAGACCGTCACTGACTAGGACCGTCTTCCTCGTCAACCCAGCGTCCGACAACGGGTCGACCGGCCGCCGCTGGCCGGAGCTCGCCCGCCGCGCCTCGGCCCTCGGCCTGACCGGCGACGCACTGTTCTCGGAGCGGCCCGAGCACCTGCGCGAGCTCGCGCGCCAGGCGGCCGAGGAGGGAGCCGGTCTCCTCGTCGCCGTCGGCGGCGACGGAACCGTGAACGAGGTCGCGGCGGGGATCGTCGGCCTGGGCGGGGTCGAGCTGGCCGTGATCCCGCGCGGGACCGGCGTCGACTTCGTCCGTACGTACGGCATCCCGACGAAGCTCGACCGGGCGGTCGAGGTCGCGCTCGGCGGCCGGAGCCCGGGCGATCGACGCGGGCCGGGTCGGGTTTCGCGCCTGGTCGGGCGAAGTCGGGCGAGGCGTGGTTCTTCAACGTCGCCGGCGTCGGGATGAGCGGCGCGGTCGCGAAGCGCACCAACGAGTCGACGAAGGCGCTGGGCGGAAAGATCTCCTACCTCTGGTCGACGCTCGCGGTCTTTGCCCGGTGGAAGAACACCGCGGTGCGTGTCTCGGTCGACGGGCAGACGCGCAGCGGCCGGATGCACGAGGTGGTCGTCGCCAACGGCCGCTATCTCGGCGGCGGGATGATGATGTGCCCGGAGGCGAGCCCCGACGACGGGCTCTTCGACGTACTCCTGATCGGCGACATCACGAAGCGCGACCTCGTTCGGACGCTGCCGAAGATCTACCGGGGAACCCACCTGCCCCATCCGAAGGCGGAGCTCCTGCGCGGCACTACCGTCTCAGTCGACTCGGACCAGCCGCTGCCGGTTCAGCTGGACGGCGAGCAGCCCGGGACGACGCCTGTGCGCTTCGAGCTCGTCCCCGGCGCGCTGCGCCTCCGCGTGCCCTGAGCCGTCCCTACGAGGGCGTGCGACCTCGGGTCGGCGCGCCGGGCCGCTTGCGCGTCGCAGCCGCCCGCGTGGCGGGCTTCCTCGCCCGCGCCGACGGCTTCGACAGCTCGTCCAGCCGCCGCTCCAGCTCGGCCACGCGCCGCTCCAGCGGATCGAGGCTGCGCATGCGCCTCGTCAGCTCGTCCACCCGGTCCCGGAGCGTGTTCGCGGCCTCCACGAACCGCGCGCCGCCGGGAAGCTCGGCGAGTCTCTGCAGCGCCTCCTCGCCGGTCTCGGCGAGACGCGCGATCACGTCCTTTTGCTGCTTCCGTTGTGCCATGCCCGGGACAATAGCGCCGCTAGGGATGGATGACGACGGGGGTGCCGCCGGGCGTTGCGTCGAAGATCCTCTCGAGTGTCGCGTTCGGGACGCGGATGCAGCCGTTCGAGACCGCGTGACCGATCGACCACGGCTCGTTCGTGCCGTGGATTCCGATCGGCCCGCCCTGAGCCCAGCCGGTGAGCACGTCCGAGAACGCGGAGACGCCGAGCGCGGCCGGACCGAACGCGCCGGTACGGGTTCGCCGGCACGAGCTTCTGGTTGACGTAGAAGCGGCCGATCGGCGTCGGAGTCGCGGGCGAGCCGACGGCAACGCTCGTGGACAGCGCGAGCTTGCCGGCACGGTAGAAGAACAGCTTGCGCGCAGAGATGTCGACCACGATCCGGGTCTTCACCTCCTGGACGTGGAGGGCTGCGGGCCGCACGTATCCGACCGCTCCGTTCGGGCGCATCGGGAGCTTCACCCGGTACCACGCCGCGCCGCACTCCTTGTCCACGATCGCGCCGACGATCAGGAACGTCGTCGGGTAGCCGTTCTGGTTCACCTTCGGAAAGCGGGCGATCCGTGCGGCGCCGGGCCCACGGAAGACCTGCGGTCTTCGCCCTCGTCATCGTTGCCGAGTAGGCGCTCGTCGGCGTGCCGACCGGAAGCAGCACGCCTGCTCGGCACTGCGGACGCGAGCGTGCGGCCGGCGCGGCCGTCGCCGAGGCAAGGGCGAGTGCCGCCGCCAGGAGGAGTACGGCCGGACCCAACTTCACGTCGTCACCGTCGTCAACGATGAAGATGATACGAGCACGGCCCAACGCGCGACACCGGCATCGCGCGGCCACGGTGCACGCGCTCGGGCAGCGCGGCGGCGTCCCGTACGAGCTCGAGCGTGTCTTCTGCACGATCTGCGGCAGGTTGCTCGACGAGCGGCCGCTCAGGCGGACGGCAGCGTAGCGATCACGGCGGCGAGCGTCTCGCCCGCCGACGCGTCGACGACCAGGTCGGCGCGGCGATCGTACGGGGTCGAGCCCCGGTTCACGATTGCGAGCCTGGCGCCGGCCGAGAGAGCCTCCTCGGGCAGGCCCGCCACCGGGTGCACCTCGAGCGACGAGCCGACGACCAGCAGCAGGCCGGCACGCCGGGAGAGCGCGGAGGCACGGTCGAGCTCCTGCTCGGGCATCAGCTCGCCGAACATGACCACGTCCGGCTTCAGAACCCGGCCGCACCGGTCGCAGGTCGGAACCGGCAGCAGCTCGAGGACGCGCTCGAGCTCCTCCCGGTGCCCGCAGGCGAGGCAGCTGGCGCTGTGGATCGAGCCGTGCACCTCGACCACGTTCGTCGAGCCGGCGAGCTGGTGGAGCCGGTCGACGTTCTGGGTGATCACCGCCTCGACCAGCCCGCGCCGCTCCAGCTCCGCGAGCGCGGCGTGCGCTGCATTCGGCTTCGCCTCCTCGAGGACGCCGAGCCGCTTCGCGTAGAAATCCCAGACCTTGGCCGGATCCCGGCGGAACGCGTCGATCGTCGCGTACTCCATCGGGTCGTACCTCTTCCAGATCCCCGTCCGTGACCGGAAGTCGGGTATCCCGCTCTCGGTCGACACGCCGGCGCCGGTCAGCACGACGCAGGGCTGCGACTCTACGATCAGCGCAGCGAGATGCTCCGCGGAGGCCATGCCTGAGTTGTACGCGAAGGCGGCGGTCGCCCTGGCCGCCCTGCTGATCGCGGCACCGCCGCACCGTGCCGGCACGGCCGGCGTCACCGTCGCGCTCCCCGCCGGCTGGCACTCGACCAAGCCTGATCAGGGCCCGATCGGGAATCCGCTGACGCGCATCGCCGTCTCATCCGGTCCGATCGGCCCGGACCTGACGAGCGCCTGCCAGACTCAGCTCTCGTACGTGTTTCCGAAAACCGGGGTCGCGATCGTCGTCGTCGAGTGGACGAAGCCGCTCGGCGGGATGAAGATCGGTGCCGGGCCGCGCCGCCCGAGGCACTTCACGGCCGCGAGCCTGCCGGTTCGGCCCCCTCCGATCCTCGAGTGCTGGGACGGGGCCGGAGGGTCGGCCCAGTGGGCCGAGCACGGCCGGTCGTTCGCGGCCTACGTGCTGCTCGGCCGGAAGGCCCCCGCCGCGCTCGCCGCCAGGGCGAGAGCGGTGCTCGACACGCTTCACGTCGCATCGCGATAGTAGGCGGTGCGTGGACGGCTTCACCTTCTCGACCGAGATCGCGGTCCGCTTCGCGGAGACCGACGCGCAGGGGGTGGCGCACAACGCCGCCTACCTGGTCTGGTTCGAGGTCGCGAGAATCGAGTACCTGGCCCGTTTCCGAGGCGGCTACAAGGGGCTGCAGGCGGACGGCTACGAGGCGCTGACGACCGAGTCGCACGTGCGCTACCTGAAGCCCGTCTTCTTCGACGACCGGATCCGCGTCCACGCGCGCTGTGTGGACGTTCGAGGCGCGCGCTTCCGCTACGAGTACGTGCTGGCCCGGGAGGACGAGGTGGTGGCCGACGGGTGGACGCAGCACGCGGTCGTCGACCGCGTCACCCTCCGGCCCACGCGCTTCCCCGACTGGCTCGCCCGGGCGGTGGCGGACGCCGAGGGCGAGTCGGGCTAGGGCTGGTTGCCGGGCGCCGGCGTCGCGTCGGCCGGGACCAGCTCGGGGGGCAGGTAGCTGCTCGGCGGGATCGCCTTCGGCTTCGGCTTCGTCCCGACCCTGACGATCGAGCTGTCGCCGACGTAGCTCGACGACCACGTGTTGTCGTAGAGCAACTTGCCGTGCCGGTCGTAGACCTTGCGGTTGACGCTGGTCGAGAGCGGCGGCGAGCCCTGGTGGTCGACCACCCTCTTGCCCTTCGGCAGCGTCGGGTCCTTGACCAGCTTCACCGGAACCGGCCCCGTCGTCACCAGGGGGGAGGTCTCGCTGACGACCTTCCGGTGCTCGGGAGCCCCGTAGAGGTTCACGGTCAGCGTGCTCGAGCTGACGAAGGTGCGAAGCAGGAGCCAGTGGTCGGTGTCGTTGACGAACTTGAGATCGACGTCGGGGTAGTTGACGGTCGCATCGCGACCCTGCGGGTAGTGGCTGATGTAGAGCGCGTGGTTGGTGCGGGCGGTGATCGGCAGGCCCGCCTCGTAGGCGGCGTTGAAGACCGTGGTGGACACCTGGCAGGTGCCGCCGCCCAGACCGTTCTGGAGCTCGCCGTTGATGATCACCGGCGCCTCGAGCAGGCCCTTGGCCGCGTTCCGCTCGCCGGTCGTGGCGTTGAACGAGAACTCCTTGCCGGGCGGGATCAGCGTGTTGTCGACGAGGTGCGAGACGACCTCGACGTTGTGGATCCGGTTCGGGATGCCGCCGTACGAGGTCGTGTAGCTGCTGACGAGCCCGGTGATCCCCATCGCCTCCGCGTCGTCGGTCGTCCGCCTCGCCGGCTGCGTCGCGGCGGCGATCGGCGCCACCCGGTTCGCACGGCGCTCCGCCGCTGCGAGCATCGCCGCGGCGGTCTTCGGGACGTCGAGGACGCGTGCGTCGATCGACGGCTTGATCCTGATCCCTTCGGACCCGACGACGAACTCGGCGTCGTGCGCAGGCGTGTCGACGACCTTCTGGAGACGCTGGAAGTACTGGTCGGCGGCCGGGCCGCCGATGCGGAGCGTCTTCGAGCCGCCCGAGGGAAGCTTCAGCAACGTCGCCATCCGCCAGCGCGGGATCCGGTAGCGCGTCGGCCCGAGCGTGAGGACGACCGGCGCCGACACCACCGTCCGGGCCCGCGCGGCGGCCGGGGCGAGCGTCAGCGCGGTCACCGTCGGCGTGTCCACCATCAACGGCAGCGCGACGGTCGTGCCTCTGTGCAGCGAGGTGAGCGCCGCGACGATCGCCGTCGCCGCGGCCTCGCGGTCGAGCACGCGGCCCGCGCGGGCCGGGACGACCGTCGGCGTGAGCCCGTGCAGCACCAGGGCTGCCTCGCGATGCGGCTGGTCGATCCGGCCGGCGATGCGCGCCAGCACCGACTTCAGCTGCGGCCGGCTGTACCCCGCGACCGGGGAGACCTGGGTGCCGAAGAAGCGCAGCTCGAGCCGGCGAAAGCCGCGGATCGGCCCGAAGCCGTCACCCTCGTGCCGCGCAGAGGCGACCGCCGCCGCCCAATCGGGCTTCAGCCCGATGTCGGAGGCCTTCAGCCGGAACGTGCGACCGGCGACGGCGAAGGCGACCGGCGTGGCGAGAGTGGCCTGCGAGCGCCGGGCCAGCATCCGGGTCGCCTCGGCGGCCGACAGCCCGCCGACGTCCACCCCGTCGATCTCGATCCCGCGCGCGAGCGTCCCGGGCGAGCCCGCGTAGACGATCGCGCCTGCGACCAGGCCCGCGAGCAAGAGCAGGACCGCGGCGAGCGAGATCCGCTTGATCCGGCGGACGCGAGCCTGCCGCTGGCGGCGGCGCAGGTAGTACGGCGACCGGGTGACTTCCGCCTCGAGACGCAAGCCCGACATTGTACTGACGGGGTCGGCAACTCTCAGGAGCCCGAGAAGGTCGGTCTTTCGCCCTCCAGAAAGGCCTTCACGCCGATCGCCGCGTCCTTCGTCCCGAGCACCTCACGGAACGCCTCGCGCTCGACCGCGAGGCCGTCCGGCGCGGCGGCCGCCCGGATTGCGCGCTTGATTCCGCGGAGCGCGATCGGCGCCTGGCGGGCGAGACGTACGGCATAGTCTCTGGCCCGCTCCTCGAGCTCTTCGGGCTCGACGAGGAAGTGGACGATCCCGTCGTCGGCCGCCTGCTCGGGCGACAGCTGCAGGCCCTTCATGATCAGCTCCGTCGCCCGCCCGGGGCCGACGAGCCGGGTCAGGCGCTGAGTTCCGCCCGCGCCCGGAAGCAGGCCGAGGCGAACCTCCGGGAGACCGAGCAGGGCGCCGTCGGCGCGCGCCGCGAAGCGAAAGTCGCAGGCCAGCGCCAGCTCCAGCCCACCGCCGAGCGCGTGGCCGTTGATCGCGGCGACGGTCGGCTGCGGCAGCTCGGCGAGAGCGGTGAAGACCTCCTGCGCGAGCAGGGCCCGCTCGATCCCCTCGGCTTCGATCCGTTCGAACTCGTGGACGTCGGCCCCGGCCATGAAGACGCCCTCGATCGCGCTCCGAACGACTACCGCGCGGGTCTCGCCGTCCGCGCCGAGCTCCACGGTCGCGGCCGCGAGCTCGGTGACGACCTGCTCGTCGATCGCGTTCAGGGGCGGCCGGTCGAGCGTGACGACCGCGATGCGCTCGTCCGAGAACCGCTCGACGCGGACGACGGCCTCACCCATGGCGCCGGTGCCTGACGATCTCCTCAAAACGTGAACAGCTCGATTCCGCCGCTCACGTTCAACCCGACGCCGGTGATGTACGAGGCGAGGTCGGAGCACAGGAACGCGATCGCGTTCGCGATGTCCTGCGGCTCGCCCACCCGGCGCAGCGCCGTCCGCTTGACCATCCGCTCGTTCATCTCCGGATTGCCGAAGGAGAACGCCTCGGTGCCGATGATCCCGGGGACGATCGCGTTGACCGTGATCCCGTGCCTCGCGCCCTCGAGAGCAAGCGACCTCGTCAGGCCGAGCAGCCCGGCCTTCGTCGTCGAATAGCTCGCCTGCCCGAAGCCGCCGAGCGTCCCCGCGACCGAGGCCATGTTCACGATCCGGCCCCATCCCCGCTCGCGCATGTGGGGCCACACCGCCTGCGAGCAGTTGAACGCACCGGTCAGGTTCACGCGCAGGTCGCGCTCCCAGAGCTCGGGCGACTGGTCGCCGATCTGGGCGACGTGGTCGAGCGTGCCGGCGTTGTTGACGAGGATGTCGACCGAGCCGAGCTCCCCGACGCACCGGCTCACCGCCGCCGCCACCTGCTCCCGATCGGTCACGTCGCACTTGATCGCGGCCGCGCGCCGGCCCAGCCCCTGGATCTCCCGCGCGGTCGCCTCCGAGTAGACGAGCCCCTGGGCGCGCGCGACCTGGGCGAGCGGCCCGTAGCGCTCGGCCTCCTCGTCGGTCGTCTGGGACTCGACCTGGATGTCGGCGATCACCACGTCCGCGCCCGCCCTCGCCAGCGTCAGCGCGTCGGCGCGACCGAGCCCGCGGGAGCCGCCGGTGACGAGGGCGACGCGGCCGGAGAGGTCGAGCTCGAGTGCCACTAGCCCCGGGGCAGGAGCACGTCGCGGGCGATCACGAGCCGCTGGATCTGCGAGGTGCCTTCGTAGATCTGGTACAGCTTGGCGTCCCGCATCAGCTTCTCGACCGGGTACTCCTTGATGTAGCCGTAGCCGCCGAAGATCTGGACGGCGTCGGTAGTCACCTCCATCGCCGTGTCGGCGGCGAACCGCTTCGCCATCGAGGAGTACAGCGTCGCCTTCCGGCCCCAGCCCTCGTCGAGCATCCAGGCAGCCTGCCAGGTGAGCAGCCGCGCGGCCTCGATCTTCGTCGCCATGTCGGCGATCAGGAAGTTGATTCCCTGGTGCATCGCGATCGGCTGCTCGAACGTGACCCGTTCCTTGGCGTAGTCGCAGGCGTACTCGAACGCCGCCCGCGCGACCCCGACGGCGCCGATCGCGGTGCCGGGGCGGGTCCCGTCGAGGGTCTGCATGGCGATCTTGAAGCCGTCGCCTTCCCCGCCGAGCCGGTTCGCAGCCGGGACGACGACGTCGGTGAGGGCGAACGCCGAGGTGTCGGTCGAACGCTGTCCCATCTTGTCGAGGTGCTTCTCGATCGTCACGCCCGGGGTGTCCATCGGGACGATGAACGCCGAGATGCCGCGGTGCCCCTGGCCCGGGTCGGTCTTCGCGAAGACGACCGTCCAGCGCGCGTAGCCGGCGTTCGTGATGAAGGTCTTGGCGCCGTTCAGGACGTAGTCGTCGCCCGTGCGCACGGCGGTCGACCTGATCCGGGCGACGTCCGAGCCGGCGTCGGGCTCGGTCAACCCGAACGAGCAGAGGATCGGCTCCTCGATCAGCGGCCCGAGCCAGGTGCGCTTCTGCTCCTCCGTGCCGGCGATGATCACCGGCCCGGCGCCGAGCCCGTTGACCCCGATCGCGGTTCCCATCCCGGAGCAGCCCCAGTTGAGCTCCTCGGCGACGAGGGCGCCGTCCAGGAGGCCGAGCTCGGGGCCTCCGTACTCGGCCGGGACGTGCAGGTTCATCAACCCGACCTCGTGCGCCCTGGTGATCACGTCGGCCGGGTGCGTCATGTGCTCGTCGTAATCGGCGGCCCTGGGGCGGATCTCCCCGGCCGCGAAGTCGTGTGCGAGCTCGCGGAGCGCCCGTTGCTCGTTCGTCAGCGCGAACGACAGCCCCTCGGTGACAGCGTGCGCGGTCGTCGTCATCGAACCCTTCTCCTGACTCGATTGACCAGTCAGTCAATAGTACGAACGCTCGTCTGCCGCCGCAACCTCGGACGAGGTCCGGGGCGGTGCGTGGAAGTAGACTCGCAGCCGTGGACTTCGAGCTGACGGACGAGCAACGGCTGATCCAGGACACGGTCCGGGCGTTCGTGGACGACCGCGTCCTCCCGGTGGCGATCGAGAACGACGTCAACCACAAGCTCGACCGGGAGCTGATCGAGGGGATGGCCGAGCTCGGCGTCCTCGGGCTCGTGATCCCCGAGGAGTACGGCGGCGCCGGTCTCGACTTCGTCGCCGAGGCGCTCGCCTGCGAGGAGATCGAGCGCGGCGAAGCCGCCTTCCGGACGCTGATCTCCGTCCACGTCGGACTGAACTCGCTATCGCTCCTGAGGTACGGGACCGAGGAGCAGAGGCAGCGCTACCTCGTCCCCCAGGCGAAGGGCGAGAAGATCGGCTGCTTCGGGCTGACCGAGCCAGGCGCGGGCTCGGACGTCGCCGCGATGCGGACGAGCGCGCGGCGCGAGGGAGACGTGTACCTCCTGAACGGGCAGAAGAACTGGATCTCGTACGCAACCGTCGCCGACCACCAGCTCGTCGTCGCCAAGACCGATCCCGGCGCCGGTCACAAGGGGATGAGCGCGTTCATCGTCGAGCGGGACTGGCCGGGCGTGACCACGCGCGAGACCGAGAACAAGCTCGGGGTGTGGGCCGGCTCGACCGGCGAGCTCTTCTTCGAGAACGTGGAGGTGCCGGCGGAGAACCGCCTCGGCGAGGAGGGCCAGGGCTTCGAGATCGCCATGCACTCGCTCGACCAGGGACGCTTCACGGTCGCCGCCGGCGCCTGCGGCGTGATCAGGGCCTGCCTCGAACGGTCGGTCGAGTACGCGCGGGAGCGCGAGACGTTCGGACAGGCGATCGGCCGCTACCAGTTCGTCCAGGACATGATCGCGACCATGGTGCTCGGCTACGAGACCTCGAAGCTGCTCGTCATGCAGGCGGCCTGGATGAAGGACGAGGGCAAGCGCAACACGCGCGAGACCTCGCTGGCGAAGTGGCACGCGACCGAGTCGGCGTTCGAGGCGGCGCACCTCGCGATCCAGGTGCACGGCTCGTACGGGTACTCCGGGGAGTACGGAATCGAGCGCTACTTCCGGAACGCGCGGGCCCCGATCATCTACGAGGGCACGACCCAGATCCACAAGATGATGCAGGCCGAGCACGCGCTCGGCTACCGACGCCTGAACGGGCACACGGGCGAGATGTCGCCGCTCGTCTCCTGGGGGCCGGCGCTCGCCCGCACCTAAAGTCAGGGACAGTCCTAGGACTGTCCCTGCAGTTCGAGCCGCCGCGTCGGCATCGGGCGGCGGTGAGCCGGCCGGGCACCCGATGAGCTACCGGCCACCCAGGTCCAGGGCCATTCAGCGGCGCTCCCGCACAGGCCCGCGCGCACCGGATTCGCCTGGATGTACGCGCAGGCGTCCCGGTAGTGGCTCTCGTCCTCGATCAGGTAGGCGGAGTAGCGATCCGCGAAGACGTGACCGCGCCTGCCGTGCCTTTCGTTGAAGCGCCGTGCATATCGTCCGTTGAGCCGCTTCATGCCCTCTGAGAGCTGTTCCCGGCGACCTTCGAGCAAGAGGTGATAGTGCGTTCCCATCAGACAGTACGCCCAGCAGGCGAGCTCGAACCGCGCGATGACGAACTCGAGGAGCCAGAGGAAGCTGCGGCGGTCGTCGTCGTCGACGAAGAGTTGCGCGCCGCAGACCGCTTGGGCGGTGACATGGTAGAGACCGTCAGGAAGTTCGCTCCGCGCCTGCCGCGCCACGGCATTCGAAGCTAGCACCGCCAGGACGAGACGTTTCGCATCGGCTCGCATTCGTCACGGTCCCTTCCGCGAACCGGGCGCCACGCCGAACATCAGGGACAGTCCTAGGACTGTCCCTGATGTTCGCGCGAGCGCTACTCCTCGCCCTCTTGCCGGAGTCCGGGTAGAACGCGACCTCGACGACGGCCTCCTCGTCCGACGAGAGCATCAGCAGGCGTACGGGCTCCTCGGCGTCGTTGGGGAGGGTGTGCGCGCCGTCCGGGCCGCGCATGAAGACGACGCAGTCGCCGGGAGCGAGCCGCCGCTCGCCGGCGGAACCTGCCAGCTCGTAGAGGCCGGCGCGATCGCTCGGCGCCGAGCCTCTCGCCGACGGGGCAGGCGCTTCCACTGCCACCCCGGCCGGCCGCGTCCGCCCTCCCACGCGTCGCCGAAGATGTTCATGCTCATTCGGGTCTCCCTTCGGGAAGCTCGCCGTCCCAGTAGTCGACCGCCGACTCGCGGCGGACCAGCATCGCGACGTCCCCGTCTCCCGACCAGACGCCGACCTTGCCGGAGTCCGGGTACACGGACAGCGACGGGTCGAGCTTCGTCGAGAGCAGCACGACCCGCGCCGGCTCGGGCCCTGTGGTTCGTCACCTTGTGCGCGCCTTCGGGGCCGTCGGGGAAGCAGACGACGTCACCCGGCTCGAGCTCGGCCTCGCCCGCGGGGTGGCGAAGCGCCGGCCGCCCCTCCAGCACGAGCAGCCACTCCTCGTTTCCGTGCTCGTAGTGGTACGGGCAGACGCTCTGTCCCGCGTTCAGCACGTAGACGGACGCACCGAGGGCGCTCGCCCCGATCAGCGGGCCGACCCGCGCGTACGGGGTCTCGTAGCCCGCCGGATCCCCGTCGTCCTGACTGGTCTCGACCTCGAACAAATTGACCGGACCTGTCACTCCTCGCCCTCCCAGTAGTCGACCGCGTCCGAGCGGCGGAAGTTGAGCCGGTCGGCGTCGTGCTCGCCCCACTCCGCCGGGCGCGTGCCGAGCTTGTCGCTGTCCGGATAGGCGACGACCGCCGGCCAGCGGTTCGCCGAGAAGACCAGCACGCGCGCAGGACCGCGCGCGGTGTGCGCTCCTTCCGGCCCGGCCGGGAAGCAGACGGCGTCGCCCGGCCGCAACGTCAGCTCGCCGGCGGGGGTTCGCATGGTCGGCTCACCCGAGATCACGTAGAGCCACTCCTCGACGCCGTGGTGGTAGTGGTACGGACAGACGCGCTCGCCGTCGGCGAGCTCGTACAGCGTCGCGCCGATCCGCGCGGCGCCGATCGCGTCGCCGATCCGGGCCGAGGCGTGGTGGTAGCCGGGCCGGTGATCCTCCTCCGCCTCGAGCTCGATGTCGAGCAGGTTGACGACGCGCACGGCCGTATTCTTGTCGATCGTGGTCGCCACCCTGCTCCTTGTGTTCGCACTCTCCCTTCCCCAGAAGGGCATCGTCGTCCCCGGGAAGAGCTTCGCCGGGCTCTCGCTAGGAGCGACCGCCGCGGAGGTGCGGGCCGCCTGGGGCGGACGCTACGGCCGCTGCCGCGGCTGCGCGCAGCCGACCTGGTACTTCACCTACAAGAAGTTCGCGCCGCAGGGCGCGGGCGTCTCCTTCCACAGGGGAGCGGCGGCAGCGTTCTTCACGACGTGGTCGCCGCCCGGCTGGCACACGAACCGCGGCCTGGCCGTGGGCGACCCGGAGGCGAGGATCACGCGGCTCTACGGAATCCTGCCGCGCGCCGAGTGCGGCACCTACTCGTCGCTCGTCCTGCGACGCGGCCGGGCCGATACGCAGTTCTTCGTCTACGAAGGGAAGGTGTGGGGCTTCGGCCTCAGCTCGGCTGGGGCTCCACCGTGCCACTAGCCTCCCGGTGAATCAGCGAGGCGACGAGCGGGATCGCGGCGATCACCGGCAACGCACAGACGGGCCACAACGCCTCGTATCCGTCGGTCTTCTTCAGGTACGGCGAGAGCACGTCGATCATCACGCCCGCGACGAGCGGTCCGACGAGCAGCCCGAGGCCCTTGGTGGTCGTCGCCAGCCCCGAGATCGCGCCGCGATGCTGCGGAGGCATCAGCTTGAAGAGGAGCGCCCACGACAGGGTCATCACCGTGCCGCCGGCGGCGGCCACCGGCAGGATCAGGCCGTAGTACCAGTTGTGCCACTCCCGGGCGAGCCCTGCGACGAGCAGGCCCGCGCCGTACACGAAAGAGGCGCCGAAGATCACGCGTGCGAGCCCGAACCGGTCGCCCAGCCGGCCCGCGGCAAGCGCGGCCAGCACGTAGCCGACCGCGACCGTCGCCAGCACCGCCGACGACGTGGAGAGCGGCTGTCCCAGCCCCTTCGTGATGTAGAGGACGACGAACGTCCGCATCGCCGCGAACGTCCCCTCCCACGCCGCGTTCGCGAGCAGGAATCGGCGCACCTCGGGCACCTCGAAGAAGACCTGCCAGCTCGTGCGCACGTAGCTCCGCACACCACGGAAGACAGGCGAGCCCTCGCCCGGCTCCTCGTGGACGAACACGATCACCGCGCCGCAGGCGGCCGTCGTCGCCACGGCGGCGAGCAGGAACGGAGCGGGCCGCCAGAGGTGGAAGAGGAAGCCGCCGCCGACGAGCGCGATCCCGAGTGCCACGCCGCGCATCACGTGCTGAACTCCCTGCGATCGGCCGTACATCCGCTCGTGCAGGACGTCGGGATAGAGCCCGCGGTAGGGCGGCTCGTACACGTAGTACGCGAAGAAGAACGCGAGCACGATCAGCGTCACGGTCCAGATGTTCGGCATGAACCCGACGATCGCCAGGCAGAAGCCGATCGGGCCGAGCGCCGCGAGCATGAACGGGCGTCGACGACCCATCGGCGTCTGGAAGGTGTCGCTCCACGGCCCGATCACGAGCGGCAGGGTGAGCGCGAAGATGCCTTCCGCCGCCAGCACCGCGGCGATCATCGTGTTCGAGTCGGTGAACCGCTCGAGCAGCGGGGGCAGATAGGCGGCGGTGGTCGTGATCGAGAAGGCGAGCCCGAACGCCCCCAGGCCGAGGATCCAGACGAGCCCCTTTCGGCCGCTCACTGGACGAGCATTCCCTCGCAGAGCACCTCGACCACCGCCCGTTCGGCGGCGGCCACGTCCTCGTCGCTGTCGGGGAGCTGGCCGAGCACCCAGCCGGTGAGGATCTCCTCGATCCCGCCGTAGAAGATCCAGGACGCCAGGCGCGGGTCGAGGTCGGTACGGAACGCCCCCTCCTTCTGCCCGTGGGCGACGATTCGCTCGATCGCCTTGAACGCCTGGCCCAGCTCCTCGACCTTGCTCTGCACCTGCGGGCTGCGCGCCACCTCCCGGACGAGCACGCGAACGAGGTCGGGGTCGCGCCGCCAGGAGCGGAGCAGGATCGCGGCCACGTGACGCAGCTGCTCGCGAGGGACCTCGTCGGAGGCCTCGACCGCGGTGAAGGCGTCCAGCACCTCCGTCCAGGTGTCGCGGAAGACGGTCTCGAGCACCTCCTCCTTCGAGGAGAAATAGTGGTAGAGAAGCCCGTGCGCGACGCCGGCCTCCTCGGTGATGTCGCCGACGCGGCAGCTGTGGTACCCCTTGCGAGCGAACACCCGAACGGCGGCGTCGAGGATCAGCCGGCGCTTCTCCTCCTGGGCGATTGACCGGTCAGTCAAGGCCTGCTCATAGTAAGCCGTGCGCCCGCTGGCCGGAACCCTCGTCGTCGACTTCACCTGGTACCTCCCCGGCCCGTTCGCGAGCCGCGAGCTGCTGAGGCTCGGGGCCAGGGTCGTCCGCGTCGAGCCGCCGGAAGGCGATCCGATGCGCACGGCCGCTCCCGCCTGGCACGACGCGGTCAACGGGGGCAAGGAATCCGTGGTCTGCGACCTGAAGGCGGAGCTCCCGCTCGCGAACGCCCTCTGCGCGCGTGCCGACGTCGTCCTCGAGGGTTTCCGCCCCGGCGTTCTCGCTCGTCTCGGCGTGGTCGCCCCGGAGACCGCAGTGGTCTGCTCGGTGACCGGCTTCGGGCTCGCCAGCCGCCACGAGCAGAGAGCCGGTCACGACCTGAACTACCTCGGCTGGGCCGGTGCGCTCGCCGACACCGCGCCGGCGCCGCCGCCGGTGCAGGTGGCCGACCTGGCCGCCGGCGGCCTGGCCGCCGCGCTCGAGGTCGTCGCCGCCCTGCTCGAACGGGCGCGGACCGGCCGGGGAGCACGCCTGACCGTCTCGATGACCCACGGCTCGCACCGGCTCGTCGCACACCGCCTCCGCGGCCTGCCCGAGCGGATGCTGACCGGCGGGCTCGCCTGCTACCGGCTGTATGCGACCGCCGACGGACGCTGGCTCACGGTCGGCGCGCTGGAGCCGAAGTTCTGGCGGCGGCTCTGCGAGATCGCGGGCGTACCCGGACTGGCCGAACGGCAGTTCGACCCGGACCAGGAGGCGGTCGCCGCAGACCTCGGCGGGGCGATCGCCGGCCGGTCCCTCGCCGACTGGCTCGAGCTGACGGACGGCGAGGACGTCTGCGCAGGCCCGGTCTGGACGATCGAGGAGGCGGCCGCGGAGTTCGCGCTCGAGCCGGCCGGCCCGGCGCCCGCGCTCGGCGAGCACACCCGGGCCTGGCGGGACGAGCTGCGACTGTAGGCACGGCGAAGCCGGAAAGCAGGCTCCGAGCGCCTAGGATCCTGCACGATGGCCGATGCCGCCGGAGAGCTCGAAAGGGGTCGCGAAGCCTACGCGAAGCGGGCGTGGGCGGACGCGCGCCGCCTGCTCTCTCGGGCCGACAACGCGGTGCCGCTCGACGCATGGGACCTCGAGTTGGCCGCAACGGCCGCGTACATGCTCGGCCGCGAGGACGAGTGGATGGCCCTGCTCGAGCGCGCACACCAGACACACCTGGCCGCCGGTGAGTCGCTGCGCGCCGTGCGCTGCGCGTTCTGGATCGGTACGCATCTCGCCATCCGGCGAGAGACGGCGCGGGCAACAGGCTGGCTCGGTCGCGCTCAGCGACTGATCGACCGCGAGGAACGCGACTGTGTCGAGCGCGGCTATCTGATCTTGCCGGACATCTTCCGGCACGAGGCTGCGGGCGATTACGGGGCGGCGGCCGAGGCGGCGGCCGGGGCGACAGAAGTCTCCCAGCGGTTCGACGACGCGGACCTGTTCGCACTCGCCGTCCACGCTCAGGGCCAGATGCTGATCAAGGACGGACGGGTCGGCGACGGTCTGGCCCTGCTCGACGAGGCGATGGTGGCCGTCACGGGCGGCGTGGAGCTTTCCCCGATCGTGGCCGGCCTCGTCTACTGCGGGGTGATCCAGGCCTGCCAGCAGGTCTACGAGCTCCGGCGGGCCAAGGAATGGACCGCGGCCCTGACGCGCTGGTGTGACCGGCAGCAGGACCTGGTGGCGTTTACCGGCCGCTGTCTGACGCATCGAGCCGAGATCATGCAGGCGCAGGGTGCGTGGCCGGAGGCGCTGGCGGAGGCCCTGGAGGCCGCCCGCCGGCTGAAGGAGGCCGGGAACCTCCCCGCGGCCGGCCTGGCCTTCTACCGGGAGGCCGAGCTCCACCGCCTCCAGGGCGAGCTCGCCGCCGCAGAGGAGGCATACGAGGAGGCAAGCCGGTGCGGGTGGGAGCCCCAACCGGGCCTCGCGCTCTTGCGGCTCGTCCAGGGGCGCCGGGACGCAGCCGGCTCCTCGATCCGGCGCGCGCTCGGCGAGGCCACCGAGGAGATGAAGCGGGCCGGGCTGCTGCCCGCCTCGGTCGAGATCATGCTCGCCTCCGGTGACCGCGACGAGGCACGTCGCGCTGCTCACGAGCTCGACGCGGTCGCGGACCGGCACGAGAGCGTGATGCTCCACGCGCTGGCCGCGCATGCGCGAGGGGCGGTCCTGCTCGCAGACGGCGACGCACAGGCAGCCCTCGTTGCGCTGCGCCGGGCGGTGCAGACCTGGCTGGAACTCGACGCGCCGTACGACGTCGCCCGGGCGCGCGTTCTCATCGCGGAGGCCTGCCGAGCGCTCGGGGACGGCGACGCCGCGACGCTCGAGCTGGAGGCGGCACGCGACGCCTTTCGCGATCTGGGGGCTGCGCCCGACCTCGCTGATGTCGAGTCGCTGATCCGGCGGCCGCGCTCCGGTGCGGCGCACGGGCTGACCCCGCGCGAGCTCCAGATCATTCGCCTGGTTGCCTCCGGGAAGAGCAACCGCGAGATCGCCTCGGCGCTCGTGATCAGCGAGCACACGGTCGCGCGCCACCTCCAGAACATCTTCACGAAGCTTCGGATCTCGTCCAGGACCGCCGCCACCGCGTTCGCGTTCGAGCACGATCTGCTCTAGCAGCCGGGCCGATGGTCAGAAATGACCACCCGGCTCGTGGCGGTGAGTTGGTGCGTCCGGGCGATGCGGCTCTCCGCTGCCCCTACCTATCGTCGTGTCGTCCGAGGAGAAGGAGCGACGAGAAGGAGGACCGAGATGGCGACACGGACGCTCACCAGGACGCGCGACGGAGACAAGACCCGGGCGGTCGAGCACGTCGAGAATCTGGTCGTCGGCGGCGGACAGGCCGGCCTCGCGTGCGCGTATCACCTGACGAGGAAGGGACTCCCCTGCCTCGTTCTCGACGCCGGAGAGCGGATCGGCGACTCGTGGCGGAAGCGCTGGCCTTCGCTCCGCCTGTATTCCCCTGCGCGCTACGACCGGCTGCCGGGGATGCGATTCCCTGCCCCCGCTCACAGCTTCCCCTCCGGGAACGAGATGGCCGACTACCTCGAGGCGTACGCAGAACGGTTCGAACTTCCGATTCGGACCGGCGTGACCGTCGACTGTCTGACCAGAGAGGATGACCGGTACGTCGTCACGGCCGGCGAGAGCCGGTTCGAAGCCGACAACGTGATCGTCGCGACCGGGGTGATGCAGAAACCGGTCGTTCCCCCGTTTGCCGCCGATCTCGATCCGGCGATCAGGCAGCTGCACTCCTACGACTACCGCGGCCCGGACCAGCTGCGCGCGGGCACGGTCCTCGTCGTCGGCGCCGCCCATTCCGGAGCGGACATCGCCTTCGAGGTTGCCCTGACGCACTCCACCGTGCTTGCAGGACGACACACCGGGCAGGTCCCGTTTCCGCTCGAGAGCCGGCGGGCGCGCGTTCTTCTGCCGTTGCTCAAGCTCGTTGCCACGCGCGTGCTCACGACCGGCACGCCGATCGGCAGGAAAGCCCAGACGGAGATCAGGTCCCACGGCGGGCCGCTTCTCCGGGTGAAGTCGGCCGACCTGGAGGCTGCCGGTGTCGAGCGGGACTTCGAGCGCGTCGTCGGCACGGTCGAAGGCCGGCCGGCACTCGAAAGCGGGCGCGTCCTGGACGTGTCGAACGTGGTCTGGTGCACCGGGTTTCGCAACGATTTCGACTGGATCCGGCTGCCGGTGATCGGTGAGGACGGATACCCCGAGCAGGATCGGGGGGTGGTTGCAGCCTCGCCGGGCCTGTACTTCGTCGGCCAGCTCTTCCTGCACTCCTTCAGCTCGATGCTCGTCCTCGGAGCGGGCAGGGATGCCGGTTACGTGGTCCGGCACATCGCGTCGAGGCGCGCCGGGAACGGCCGGCGTGCATGATGAGCGGCGATCCGCTTGGGCCCGATGACCTTTCGGGCGGGACCGTGCTCGTCTGGAACGGGAGCATCGCGCGGGTGCCGGCCCTGGTGGTCAGGCCCGAGACGGT
>CAWIKS010000005.1:0-115070 GCA_963836685.1 uncultured Actinomycetes bacterium | reverse complement strand
GTGCAGGAAGACGAGCGGCACCGTGGCGGCGAGCGCGAGGATCACGGGGGAAGAGAACGACCGCGCGACCGTCGCCGCACGCACCTTCAGACCGGGCCCAGGAAGCGTCCGGACGGCCAAGTGCGGTCACTATAGTGGAGCCCTGATGCCCAAGCGCCTCCTGTGGCGACGCTCGGCCACGGCACTCGGGACCTACGGGAGCGTCGCTTTCGGAGTGCTGGCGACGCTGATCGCCGCTCGCTCGCTCGGGCCGCACGCCTTCGGTCTCTTCTCGCTCGCGGTCGTCGCGGCCAACTTCTTCCAGATCCTCCTCGACCTGACCGTCGAGGAGGCGATGATCAAGTTCGGCTACCGCTACCAGACGGCGGAGCGGTGGGGACGCCTGCGCCGGCTCTACCGGCGAGGGCTGGCGTTGAAGGCCGCGGGCGGCCTCGGCGCCTCCGCCGTGCTGCTGATCCTGGCGCCGTTCGCCGACTCGATCTTCGGCAGCAAGGGGCTGGTCGTGCCGATGCTGATCGCGGCCCTCCTGCCGGTGGCGCTGATCCCGGAGTCGCTCGCCGGCGCGGTCCTCGTGCTCGCGGGGCGGTACGACGTCCGCGGCGGTCTCCTCGCGGTCACCCAGGGCTGCCGCCTCGCCGGCGTGGCCGCCGGCGCGCAGTTCGGCGTCAGCCAGGCGGTCCTCGGCCTGCTCCTCGGCCAGGTGGCCGGGTCGCTCTCTGTCGGCGCCGCCGCGCTCGCGTTCTTCCGCCGCCTGCCGCCTGCCGTCGTCGAGCCGCTCGCCGAGGACCGCCCGGAGATCGTCCGCTTCGTCGTCCAGTCGAGCATCGCCACCGGGATCGTCTCGCTGCGGGGCGCGATCGTTCCGCTCCTGCTCGGCATCGTCACCTCGCCGACGCAGGTCGGCTACTTCCGCACGGCCCAGGCTCCGATGACCGGGCTCGCCGCGCTGACCTCGCCGATCCGGCTGATCATGCTCACCGAGCAGACCCGCGACTGGGAGGCCGGGTCGATCGCCGCGGTCCTGGCCGGTGTCCGGCGCTTCAGCGTCGCGGCGGCCGTCCTGATGGTCGTCTCGATCCCGCCGGTGTACGTCTTCATGCCCGACCTGGTGCGGGCCTTCTACGGCTCCGCCTACTCGCCGGCGGTGACGGCGGCCAGGCTGATGCTGCTCGCGGGCGCGATCCAGCTCGTCGTCGCCTGGACGAAGTCGCTGCCGGTGTCCATGGGGCGGCCGGGGCTCCGGATCGTCATGCACGGGATCGAGACGCTGGTCGTTGTCCCGCTCGTGGTCGTGCTCGGGCGGATCTGGGAGGCGTCGGGCGCCGGTGCGGCAACGCTGATCGCGTCGGGTGTCTTCGCCGTCGCCTGGCTCGTCGCCCTGGCGCGGATCCGCCGCACGCACCTGCCGGTTCCCCCGGGCACGCAGCCCCGGCCGGAGCGTGAGCCGATCACGTTGTGAGGTGAAGGTACTGATCGTGTCGGGGATCTGGCCGCCCGACGTCGGCGGCCCGGCCAGTCACGCGCCCGAGGTGGCGGCGTTCCTGCACGCCCGCGGACACCGCGTCGAGGTGCTGACCTCGGCGGCCGCCCCGCCGGCGCCGGAGCCCTTTCCCGTCGGCTGGGTGTCGAGGAGGCTGCCGGCGCTGCTGCGCTACGCCTGGGGCGCGGCGCTCTCGGCGCGCGCCGCCCGGCGCGCCGACGTGGTCTACTCGACCGGGATGATCGGCCGGACGAGGATCGGCGCGCTGGTCGCGCGGGTTCCGCGGGTGATCAAGCTCACCGGGGATCCGGCGTACGAGCGCTCGCTGCGCTACGGCCTGACCACCCTCTCGCTCGATCGGTTTCAGGGGGCACGCGGCGTGCGGATCGGGGCGCTGCGGACGCTGCGGGACGTGATGCTGAGCGGAGCGGCCGTCTACGTCTGCCCGTCGGAGTCTCTCCGCGGGTTCGCCACGCGCTGGCGGCTGCTCGCTCCCGAGCGGATCGTGGTGCTGCCGAACCCGGTGTCCGTCCTCCCGGTCGGGGAGCGCGACGAGCTCCGCCGCCGGCACGGCCTGACGCGGCCGACGCTCGTCGCCGCCGGCCGGCTCGTCGCCCAGAAGAGGCTCGACGTCGCGCTCGAGGCCGTCCGGCGATGCGCGGAGGTCGACCTGGTGGTCGTGGGCGACGGCCCCGAGCGCGAGCCCCTGGAGGCGCTGGTGCGGACGCTCGGCCTCGAGAGGCGGGTGCGGCTGGTCGGGGCCCGGCCGCGGGCGCTCGTCCTCGAGCTGCTCGCCGCCGCGGACGCGGTCGTGCTCTCGTCGGACTGGGAGAACTTCCCTCACGCGATCGTCGAGGGGCTCGCGGTGGGGACGCCGGTGATCGCGGCCGCGGTGGGAGGCGTCCGCGAGATCGTCCGGGACGGCGTCAACGGGCTGCTCGTCCCGGCGGACGATCCCGGCGCGCTCGCCGCGGCGATCGGGCGGTTCTTCGCGGAGGAGGATCTGCGGGCGCGCCTCCGGTCGTCGGCCGCTCCCTCGGTGGCCGAGTTCGCGCCGGAGCGGATCTACGAGCGGCTCGAGTCCCTCCTCGAACGGGCGGCGCGGTGACCGCGAGGCCGCGCGTCCTCTTCGTCGGCCCGACGCGCTACGCGCTGCCGCCGCCCCGGTGGCTGCAGCGAAAATGGTCCGCCCTCGAGCACGAGCTCGTCTTCAGGGTGATCGCGCGCGGAGAGGGCTCCGACGAGCGCTTTCGCCTGCTGCCCGCCGGCGCCGGCTTCTACGGCCGCCTTCCCGGCGCGTTGCGCAACGAGATCGCGAGCTTCCGGCCGGAGGTGATCGTCGCCGAGGACCCGCGCACGGCGACCCTCGCGCTGCTCGCCCGGGCGCTGTCGCGCGGGGACGGGCCCCGGGTGGTGGTCGAGGTGCACGGCAACTGGCGCCATGCGACCAGGCTCTACGGCTCGCCTGCCCGCCGGCTGCTCTCCCCGCTCGTCGACGCGCTCGACCGGTACGGCGTCCGCCACGCGGACGCCGCTCGGGCGCTCTCCGGGTACACCGCCGGGCTGGTGCGGGACGAGCGCGGCCGCCCTCCGGAGGCGATCTTCCCGACCTACAGCGACCTGTCCGCGTTCACCGGGAACCCGGTCCGCCCGCTGCCCGAACGGCCCGCGGCGCTGTTCGTCGGCGTGCTCGAGGCGTACAAGAACGTCGAGGGTCTCGCCGCCGCCTGGCGGAAGGTCGCGCCCCTGGTCCCCGACGCGCGGCTCGTCGTCGTCGGCAAGGGGCCCCAGGCCCGCGTCGTCCGGCGCCTCGCCGGCGACCTGCCCGGCCGGGTCGAGCACCACCCCGAGCTGCCGCCCGGGGAGGTGGCGGGGCAGCTGGACGAGGCGACCGCGCTGGTGCTCCCGTCGCGATACGAGGGGCTGGGCCGGGTCGTGATCGAGGCCTTCGCCCGCGGGCGCGGGGTGGTCGCCGCCCGCGCGGGCGGGATTCTCGATCTCGTCGAGGACGGCCGCGAGGGGCTGCTCGTCGACCTCGACGACGTCGAGGGGCTCGCCGCAGCGCTCGTCCGCGTTCTCTCCGACCGGGCGCTGGCCGAGCGGCTCGGCGCGGCCGCGCGCGAGCGGTACCCCGAGTGGGACCAGTCCGCGGAGCATTTCGCCCGCCGGATGCGGGCCCTCGTCGACAGCGCTCTACACTGATCGCGTGCGGGCGGACGAGCTCAAGCAGCTGCTGAAGAACGGGGTCTACCGCTCGCTGGGCGAGGTCGCGACCACCGTGGGCGCCGACGGCGTCCCCGAGCGGACGCTGCGGGTGCTGATGTACCACAAGGTCAACGACGTCCCGGGCAACTCGGTGACCGTGCCGGTCGGCCTCTTCGACGAGCAGATGGCGCAGTTGCGCGAGTTCGGCTACACGGCCGTCTCGCTCGACGACGTGCTGGAGCACTACGTCGGGGGCGCCCCGCTGCCCCCGGGGGCCGTGCTGATCACGTTCGACGACGGCTACCGCGACAACCTCGAGAACGCCGTCCCGATCCTGCAGCGCTACGGCTATCCGGCCGTCCTCTTCTGTCCGATCGGCTACTTCGGGGGCGAGCGGCCGCTCCCGCACGACGAGCACCTCGCCGCGAGGGGGATCGTCAACAGCACGCTGGACTGGGACGATCTCGCCGATCTCGAGCGGGCCGGGGTCCGGGTCGAGTCGCACGGGATCGGGCACAGGCCGCTCGCCGACCTCGAGGTCGACGAGGCGGCGCGCGAGATCACCCTGTCCAAGCTGCGGCTCGAGGAGGCGCTCGGGCGGCCGGTGCGAGCGTTCGCCTACGTGAAGGGCTCCGAGGCGCACTACCGGCTCGTCCACCTCAGCCTGCTCAGGCAGGCGGGCTACGACCTCGCCTTCACGTCGATCTCCGGCTCGAACGGGCCGCGGACCGACCCGCTCCAGCTGCACCGGTACAACGTCGAGCCCTACCCGGCGCGGACGTTCGAGCTGGTCCTGTCCGGCGCCTGCGACCTGATCGCGGTGAAGGACACGGTCGCGGGAACGCACGCCCGCCGGCTGTTCAACGCCGTTCTGGGGACGTCGTCGAAGTAGCGGCGGTCCAGGCCGCCGCGACCAGCATGTTCGACAGGTTCCCGAGCGCGGCGACGCGGGCCAGGCGGTCGTCGGTGCGCTCCCAGCGTCTGAGCAGCGCGCTCGTCGCACGTCGGCTGACGCGGTTCAGGTAGATGAACGGCCCGAAGTAGGTCGCGTTCACCTCGACGCGCGCGAAGCCCGCGTGTCGAAGCAGCCGCCGGGTGCCGCCGACGGTGCGGAAGTGCTGGCGGACGTGGGTGAGGCCGGGGACGGGCGTGTTCGCCGCGACGACGTTGACGAGCGGGTAGAGCGTCGTCGTCAGGAGCGGCGCAAAGGTGACGAGCGCGAGCCCACCCGGGCGCAGGACCCTGGCGAGCTCTCCCAGGGCGGGCTCCGGGTCGGCCAGGTAGCGCATCACCTCGATGCAGAGCGCGGCGTCGAACGCCGCGTCCTCGTACGGAAGCGACTCGGCCGTCGCGACCCGAAGCTCGACGCCCGGATTCCGCTCTCGCGCGCGGCGGATCATCTCCTCCGCCGGGTCGCAGCCCGCACGGTGGAACCGGCCGCCGAGCCGCCGGAGCAGCTGCCCGGTGCCGCAGCCGACGTCGAGCAGGCGCGAGCCGTCCGGCAGGCCGTCGAGGTAGCGCGTCAGGACCTGCTCGAGCTTCCGGCGGGAGTACGTGAACGAGTCGAAGAACGGGTCCCGGTCGTACTGCTCGTAGCGGGCTTCGAAGAGGCCTGCCTGCTCCTCGTGGACGGTGACGGCACGGGCCTGGTCGGGCGACATCCGACGGCGAAGCCTACTCGGCCGCCGCCCCGGCGGGTACGCTCGCGGCGGTCGTGCGCATCGTCTTCGTCACCCAGCACGTCGACCCCGGCCACCCTGCGCTGGCCGCCACCATCCCGAAGATTCGCGCCCTCGCCGCGCGGGCCGACGAGGTGGTGATCCTCGCCGACCGGGTCGTCCCGGGCACCCTGCCGGCGAACTGCCGCACCCGGAGCTTCGGAGCGCGCAGCAAGGTAGGGCGGGGCCTGCGCTTCGCCGAGGGCCTCGCCGCCGAGCTTGCCCGGCGGCCCGGGCCGGACGCGGTCGTCGCGCACATGTGTCCGATCTACGCCGTCCTCGCCGCTCCCCTCGCCCGACCGCTCGGGGTGCCCGTCGCGCTCTGGTACACGCACTGGCGCGCCGGGCCGTCGCTGCGGCTGGCGGAACGGCTCTCGACGGTCGTCTTCAGCGTCGACCGGCGAACCTTCCCGCTGCCGTCGCCGAAGGTGCGCCCGATCGGCCACGGTATCGACGTCTCCGAGTTCGCCTGCGGGCGGAACGGAACCGGTCACGCCGACCTGCGGGTCGTGTCGCTCGGTCGCTACTCGCCGGCGAAGGGCCTGCACGCGACCCTGCGCGCCGTCCGGCTGGCAGTGGACGAGGGGCTCGACCTGCGGCTCGAGGTGTACGGGCCTGCGCTGACCGCCGGCGAGCGGGCCCATCGCGTCGAGCTCGAGCATCTCGTCGAGGAGCTCGACCTCTCCAGCCGGGTGCGGCTCGGGCACGCGGTCCTGCGGGCGGAGGTCCCGGACGTGTTCGCGCGCGCAGACGTGCTGGTGAACAACATGCGCGCCGGCGCGACCGACAAGATCGTCTACGAGGCGGGCGCGAGCTGCCTGCCCGTGATCGCCTCGAATCCGGCGTTCGACACGTTCCTCGAGCCCGCGTTCCGCTTCCACGAGGACGACGCCCGTGGGCTCGCCGACTGCCTGCGCGCGATCGCGCAGCTCTCTCCGGAGGAGCGAAAGCACCTCGGACGGGCGCTGCGCCGGCGCGTGCAGGCTGAGCACTCGGTCGAGCTCTGGGCCGACTCGATCCTGACGGCGGCGGCGTGAGCCGCCCGACGAGCGCAATCAAGGTCCTCCACCTCCAGAAGGTCGCCGGCATCTCCGGCTCCGAGGCCCACCTGCTCTCGCTGCTCCCGCGCCTGCGCGAGCGGGGGTGGGACGTCCGGATGCTGATGCTGCACGAGCACGAGCCCGGGGCGTGGGACTTCGCTCGCGCGCTCGAGGCGCGGGGGGTTCCGCTCGAGGCGATCGCGCTCCGGGCGGATGTCGACCCGCTGGCGTTTCTCAGGCTCTCCGGCTACCTCGCGCGCCATCGTCCGAGGATCCTGCACACGCACCTCGTGCACGCGGACGCCTACGGTCAGATGGCCGGGCTGCTCGCCCGCGTACCGGTGCGCTTCTCGACCAAGCACGGGTTCAACGAGTTCCGCGAGGGGCGCGCGTTCGCGCTCGGCGACCGCACGGTCGCCAGCCTGGCGCACGTGCACATCGCGATCTCGCGCGGTCTTGCCCGCTACCTGGCGGAGACCGAAGGGTTCAACGAGAACAGCTTCGAGATCGTCCACTACGGGATCACCCCGGACGGCGAGCCCCTCCCCTACTCCGGCGCCGTTCCGCGGCTCCTCTGTGTCGGGCGCCTGATCCCGATCAAGGGCCACATCGTGCTGCTGCGAGCTTTCGCGGCGGCGAAGAAGGAGGTCCCGGCGCTCGAGCTCGACATCGCCGGACGCGGTCCGCTGGAGCCCGCGTTGCGGGCGCTCGCGCGTGAGCTCGGCGTCGCCGACTCGGTTCGCTTCCTCGGCTACGTGGCGCCGATCCAGGCCGCGATCGAGCGCTCGGCGGTCGTGGTCGTCCCTTCGATGGGCGAGGGGTTCGGGATGGTCGCGCTGGAGGCGATGGAGCGGGCCCGTCCGGTGATCGCGGCCGAGATCGGCGGCCTGGGCGAGCTGGTCGAGCACGGAGAGACGGGGCTCCTGGTCGAGGCGGGCGAGGCAGAGCCCCTGCGCACGGCGATCGTCGACCTGGCGGCGAACCTCGATCGGGCGGCCGAGATGGGCCGGGTGGGAAGGGCGCGAGCATTGCGCGAGTTCCTCGAGGACCGCTGCGTCGACCGGACCGAGATTCTCTACCGGTCGGCGCTCGCCGACGACCGATGGTGACGCGCGAGGAGAGCCTCGAGGACTTCGCCACGCTCTGCCGGGCGAGGCTGCAGTACGTCGTCCCGGTGCGCGAGCCGCTCGTGCTGATCTCGCAGATCCAGCGTTCCGGGGGCACGCTGCTGAGCCAGCTCTTCGACGGTCACCGACAGGTGCACGCGCACCCGCAGGAGCTGAAGATCGGATATCCGAAGAAGCAGACGTGGCCGGCGCTCGATCTCGAGGCGGAGGCCGACACGTGGTTCGAGATTCTGCGTGAGCCGACGGCGGAGCGGGCGTTCCGCCGCGGCTACCAGAAGCCGAGCAAGGCCCTGCTCAAGGAGCTGGCGCCCGGCGAGGCGGAGTCGTTCCCGTTCCTGTTTCTCCCCTCGCTCCAGCGGCAGATCTTCGAGCACGCCCTCGAGGCGAAGGGGGCGGAGCGGGAGCGGGACATTCTCGACGCGTACATGACGTCGTACTTCAACGCCTGGCTCGACAACCACAACCTGTACACGGGACCGAAGAAGATCGTCACCGGCTTCACGCCGCGGCTGGCGAGACGGCCCGAGAACCTGGTCAAGTTCTTCGCCGCCTACCCGGACGGCAGGCTGCTCACCCTGGTCCGCAACCCGCACAGCTGGTTCGTCTCCGCCCGCAAGCACGCCCCGACCATCTACGGCGACATCGACAAGGCGCTCAAGCTCTGGCTGAGCTCGACCCGGGCCTCGGTCGATGCGAAGGAACGGTACGGCGACCGGGTCTTCCTGCTCTCGTACGAAGATCTGGTTCAGGACCTGCGGGGAGTGATGGAGCGCCTCGCGGGCCACCTCGGCATCGACTTCGAGCCGATCCTGCTCGAACCCACCTTCAACACGTTTCCGATCAGGGCCAATTCCGCCTTTCGTGTCTCCGGGCCCGGGATCATCACCGACCCGCTCGCTCGGCAGCAGGCCCTGTCGACGGACGAGTACGCAACCGTCGAGCGGCACACACGCGACCTGTACGATCACACGCTCGCGCGGAGGAGCTAGCCCGCCAGCGTCAGGCCAGGCCGGCGTAGATCGAGGCCGTGCGCGCGGCCATCGTCTCGACCGAGAAGTCCCTCCGCGCCCGTGCGTAGCCGGCTTCGCCCATCGCCGCCCCGCGCTCCGGATCCTCGAGCAGGGAGGAGACCGCTTCGGCGAGCGCGACCGGGTCGTCCGGCGGCACGAGCAGGCCCGTCTCGCCGTCGACGACGATCTCGGGCGCCGCGCTCACGCGCGTGGCGACGACGGGCCTGCGCGCCAGCATCGCCTCCAGCAGGGCGAGGCCGAAGCCTTCCCAGCGTGCCGGGTGCACGAGCAGCTCAGCGCGGCGGTACCAGGCGGCGACGTCGCCGACGCGACCCGCGAGGTAGACGCCGTCGCCGTCGAGCGAGGCCAGGCGCGCCCGTTCCGGGCCTTCGCCGAGGACGACCAGAGCCGCATCCGGCACTCGCTCGCGGATCCGAGCGAGCGCTCGGATCGCGACGTCGACCCCCTTCTGCTCGGCGAGCCGCGAGACGCAGAGGAGCACGCGGGCGCCGTCCGGGACGGGTGTGTCGACTGTCCGGCCCCACGGCTCCGGCAGGGCGTCGAGGCCGTAGTGGACGACCTCCACCTTGGCGGCCGGCAACCCGACGCCGTCGACGCAGAAGCGGCGGAGCGATTCGCTGATCGCGATCACGCGCGCCGCCCGGCGCGCCAGCGCCCGCTCGGCGTAGCGGAAAGGGCCGAGCCGGAAACGGTCGTCGTTGTGCTTCGTCGAGACGAGCTCGGCCCCGCCCGCCCCGACGGCGCCGTAGACGTCGGCGTGGACCAGGTGCGTGTGCACGACGTCCGGCCGGAGCCGCCGGAGCTCGCGGCGCAGCCGCCAGGCCAGCGACGGATCGAGGTCCCGCGGGCACGGCAGGCGCACACGCTCGCCGGCAAGCTCGCGGTAGAAGGGCTCCGGGTCGCTCGCCGGGTCGTCGAGGCCGACGAACACCGGCTCGATCCCGTGCGTGCCCAGGGCAGGCAGCAGCGTCAGCAGATGCCGCTCGGAGCCGCCGATGCCGCGGATGCGGTGGACGTGAGCGACCCTCACCCCGACCCCCGAAACCCTTGTGTTACTTGGCTCATGCAGGGGTCGGCACGGGGGCCTCGGCCTCGACGTGCAGCCGCTGCCAGAGCTCGAGCATGACCAGGCACCAGAGCCGGTGGGCATGGTCGGCCCGGCCCGAGGCGTGGTCGGCCAGCAGCCGCTCGACCGCGGCCGGGCGCAGCTGGCCGCGCGAGCGCGCCTGCCGGTCCAGGAGCAGGTCGCCGGCGAGCTCGCGGAGCTCCCCGCGGAACCAGGCCGCGATCGGGACCCCGAAGCCGGTCTTGCCGCGCCCGGCCACCGCGGACGGCAGCGCGTCGGCGTACGCCCTGCGCAGCGCCTGCTTCCCGCGCAGGCCGCGCACCTTCAGCGAGTCGGGGAGAGAGACGCCGAGCTCGAGCACCTCGTGGTCGAGGAGCGGCGAGCGCAGCTCGAGCGAGTGGGCCATCGAGGCGATGTCCGCCTTCAGCAGGAGGTCGCCCGGAAGGTAGGTGCGGACGTCGAGCCGTTGCAGGCGGGCGACGCCCTCGCCCTGACCCCGGTCCGAGCAGCCGCCACGCCGGCACGGGCTCCGCGACGAACCCGGGCTCCCAGAGCTCCGCCCGCAGCTCGGCCGGGAAGACCTCCATCACCCGCCCGTACCGGGCCTCGGCCGGCAGGGCGGTCAGCTCGAGCAGCCGTCCGGCCCTGTTCGCACGCGAGCGCGGCTCGCGCCGCCCTGCCCACCGCAGCGCGCGGGCGGCGAGGCCCGCGCCGGGCGCCCTGACCCGCTCGGCGAGCCCGACCGCGGCGTACCGCTCGTAGCCGGCGAACGCCTCGTCGCCGCCGTCGCCGGTCAGGGCAACGGTGACGTGCTGCCTGGCGAGCTCGCTGACGACGAACTGAGGGAGCGCCGCCTCGTCGCCGAGCGGCTCGTCGAAGGCCCGGGCCAGCCGGGGGAGGAGCTCGGCGACGTCGGGCTCGACGACGATCTCCTCGTGCTCGGTGCCGTACCGGGCGGCGACCGTCCGGGCGTAGGCCCGCTCGTCGTAGCGCTCCTCGCCGAAGCCGACCGTGAAGGTGCGGACGGTGCTCTCCGCCCGGGCCATCTCCGAGACGACGACGCTCGAGTCGATCCCCCCCGAGAGGAGCGCGCCGAGCGGGACGTCGGCGACGAGCCGCCGTCGCACGGCCGCTCCGACCGCGTCGCGGACGCGGGTGAGCCACTCGTCCTCGCTGTGCTCCTCCTCGCGGGGTGCGAGCTCCCAGTAGCGCTCGACGCGCACCGACCCGCCCTCGAAGACGAGGACGTGGCCGGGCGCGAGCTTCTCGATCCCGCGCAGCGCCGTCCCTGCCGGAACGTACTGCAGTGCCAGGTACGCGTCGAGGGCGGCCGGGTCGACCTCGCGGTGCAGACCGGGGAGGCGGAGGAGCCCCTTGAGCTCGGAGGCGAAGGCGAGCGTCCCGTCCGCGAGCCTGGTCCACAGCAGGGGCTTCTTGCCCACGCGGTCGCGGGCGAGCACGAGGCGCCCGCGCGCCCCGTCCCAGAGGGCGATCGCGAACATGCCCGACAGCCGGCGCGCGAACCCCGGCCCACTCTCCTCGTACAGGTGGGGGATCACGGGCGTATCGCCGGTTCCGCGGATCTCGTGGCCGGCCAGCTCGTCGCGGAGGGCGCGGAAGTTGTACAGCTCGCCGTTGAAGACGGCGGTGACGTCGCCCGACTCGTTCGCGACCGGCTGGCTGCCGGTGGCGAGGTCGATCACCTGCAGGCGCCGGTGGCCGAGCACGCAGCGGCCGAGGTCGTCGACGGAGCCTTCGTCCGGGCCCCGGTGGACGAGCGCCGCGTTCATCCGCTCGACGAGCGCCGGGTCGGGCCGGCCGGACGGAGCGACGAGACCGCAGATCCCGCACACGGCGAGGGTCAGCCTACCGGCGTGATGTGATGCAACCGTGCGCATCGCCGTGGTCTCGTGTCACGTCGAGCGGCCGCTCGACGATCGGTGCTGGGCGGCCTTCTCTCGCCTGCAGGCGCGCCGCCCTGGCGGGTTCGAGATCGCGGCCCTGATGCGACCGCCCGACCCGGACGCCGCCGAGAGCGAGCTGCTGTGGCTTGCCCGGGCGCGGCAGGCGGCCGCCCGCGGCCCGCTGGGACACCACACGCACTGGGGCGGGGTCGAGCAGGCGAGACCGGTCGGCGGCGATCCCGCCGAACGCGTCCGCGTGGAAGCCGACTGGCTTCGCGAGCGGGGGCTTTCGCCACGGCTCTTCTGCGGCGGCGGCTGGTACCTCGACGAGGGAGTTGCGTCGGCGCTGGCCGAGCTCGGGTACGCGGACTGCACGGCGACAGCGTTCCGGCCCCGCTACCTGCCCGCCGGCGCTCCTCGTCTGGCGCTGGCCGCGCCCGCCCGGCTCCGGCTGAACGGGGCGACGCTGCTCGAGCTGCCCGCGACCCACTCTCTCGGGATGGCGGTTCGCTCGGCGCTCGGGCCGCTGCCCGCATACGTCCACGTCTACTTCCACGACACCGACCTGCTCCGCCCGAACAGGCGGCGTGCGCTCGAAGCCGCTCTCGCGGTGCTCGGTCGCCGCCGCCGGCCGACGCGCCTCGACCGCCTGGACGCCGAGACGGAGGTTGCGCTGGCATCGATCTAGGCCCGGAAGCGGCCCGAGTAAGATGGAAAGTGCCCGTGGCCACGAAGGAAGCTCCACCGGCGGACTCCGCGACCGATCCCGCCGCGGGAGGGACGCGCGACTTCGCGCCCGCCTTCGAGGACGTCCGCCGCAGCCGGCCGTACCTCCTGTCCTCGAGCCCGTTTCGCCAGCTCGCGTTCCGCGCAGCCAGCGTCGGCACGCTCGTCGTTCTCGACCTGGTCTCGGTCGGCTTCGGCCTCTACGGCGCGCTCGCGCTCCGTGAGGTCTACTACGGACACCACCCGATCCTCTGGGGCGTCCTCTGGGACGCCGAGGGCGAGTGGCTTCCGTTCGTGGCCCTGATCACCGTGCTCGTCTTCTGGCGGGCGGGACTGTACGCGGGACGTGAGTACCGGGCCGGATTCGGCCGGGTCGTCTCGTCGCTCGTCGTCGTCGTGCTCCTCGTGCTCGCGTTCGGCCTCGGAACCGGGCACAACTTCACCACCTTCGGCCTGATCCCGACCGCCCTCGTGATGACCACCGTCCTCGACGGCCTGCTCCGGGGCAGCTACGAGACGATCAGCCGCGAGGCGCTCCACCTGCTGGGCGTCCGCCGGCGGGCGATCGTCGTCGGCGAGGGCGAGCACCTCGACCACCTGCTCCGCACCCTCGGCTCTGCCCGCGGCGGGATCGAGTACGAGTTCATCGGCGTCGTCAGCGGTGCTCCGGACGACCGGCGCGGCCTCCCGCACCTCGGCCGGATCGAGGGCCTGAAGGCGGTGCTGGCCGCACATCCCGCCGACGAGCTGATCGTCACCGACTCCGACTACAGCGAGCGCGACCTGCTCCAGATCGTCGAGCTGGCGCACCGGAGCGGCGTCAAGGTCCGGATCGCGCCGAAGACGACCGAACTGCTCGTCCAGCGGGGAGAGTACGTACCGGGCCAGGGCCTGCCCCTGTTCGAGCTGCGGCCGCCGGTCTTCGCCGGTACCGACTGGGCGGTCAAGCGGATGTTCGACCTGGTCGTCAGCGGGCTGGCGATCGTCGCCGGATTGCCGCTCTGGCTGGCGATCGCGGCCGCGATCAAGCTCACGTCGCCCGGGCCGGTCTTCTACCGGGATCCCCGGATCGGGCTCGGCGGGCGCGAGTTCGGGATGTTCAAGTTCCGCACGATGTTCGCGGGCGCGGCCGAGCGCCAGGCCGAGCTCGAGCGGCGGAACGAGGCGGAGGGGGCGCTCTTCAAGATCCGCGACGACCCGCGGCTGACGTACGTCGGGGCGGCGCTCCGCCGCCTCTCGATCGACGAGCTGCCGAACATGCTGAACGTGCTCCGGGGGGAGATGAGCCTCGTCGGCCCGCGGCCGCTGCCGGTCCGCGACCATGCGCTGCTCGAGGAGTGGCACCGGAAGCGCTCCGACGTCCTTCCGGGAATGACCGGCCTGTGGCAGATCTCGGGGCGGTCGGATCTCTCGTTCGACGATCTCGTCCGGCTGGACTTCTACTACCTCGAGAACTGGTCGATCTGGCTCGACATCTCGATCCTGGCGAAGACGCTGCCGGCGGTCCTCGCCAGGCGCGGCGCGTACTAGCACTGCGGGCAGCGGCCTGTAGGCGCCGCGCCGACGACTACCCTGTGAGCCGGTGAAGGGGCCGAAGATCCTCGCGGTCGCCTCGGCGGTCGACCTCGACTTCCGCTACGGCTGCACGCCTGCGTGGTGGCAGCTCTGGAAGGGTCTGCACGAGGCCGGCTGCGACCTGATCGTCACCCCCTACAGGGGCCGGCCGGTGGAGTCGCCCTGGTGGCGCACGGCGCCGAACCCCTGCTACCGCGAGGGCGAGGCGTTCGCCCGGGCCCGCGATGCCCTGGCCCGGCTGCGAGGCGACCGCTACCTCCGCCGGGCCGAGCGGGACCCCGGCGACACCGACCGGCTCGTCCGCGAGGTGATCTGGCGCTGGGTGACGCCGCGCTGGCGCCGCCATCTCGTCGGGCTGCTCGAACGTGAGCGGGACGTGGACGCGGTGGTCGTCTTCACCGTGCCGATGAGCCATCTGCGCGGGATTCCGACCCTCCTCCGCGAGCGCTTCGGCGTCCCGGTCGTCTTCTACGACGGCGACGTGCCGATGAGCCTGCCCGAGCACGGGGGAATGGACACCGGCTTCAACTACTACTACGGCGCCGACCCCTCCGAGTACGACCTGGTCGTCTCCAACTCCGAGGGCGGGCTCGCGCGGCTCCGCGAGCTCGGCGCGCGCCGGGCGGAGGCGGTCTTCTGGGGCGCCGATCCGGAGCTCTTCCAGCCCCTGCCGGTCGAGAAGGAGACCGACGTGTACTTCTACGGCTTCGGGGACAAGTTCCGGCAGGAGTGGATGGAGGTGATGGTCGGGGAGCCGAGCCGACGCCTGCCGCAGGTCGACTTCTCGCTCGGCGGCGAGGACTTCCGGGGCGACATCGGCCGGGCCCGCCTCAGCGGACACGTCCCCTTCAACGTCTTCGCCCGCGCGATCTCGGCCGCGCGGATCAACCTGAACGTCACCCGGCGGGCCCATGCGTCCGTCTACGCGTCCTCCACGTCGCGGCCGTTCGAGCTGGGGATGGCCGGGGCGACGATCGTCTCGAACCCGCACGAGGGGATCGAGCGCTGGTTCGAGCCCGGACGCGAGCTGCTCGTGGTCGGAACCGCGGACGAGGCTGCGGCCGCGTACCGGGAGCTGCTCGACGACCCGGGCCGGGCCGAGGAGCTCGGTCGCGCGGCCCGGGAGCGCGCGCTGGACGAGCACACCTTCCTCCACCGGGCGCGGCGCGTTCTCGACCTCGTCGGCCTCGGCGTCCGGGAGGCCGTTCGTGGTTGAGCAGGCGGAGGCGGTCACCAGGGTGCGCGACCCCCGCCTGCTGGGCCTGCGGAGGATCGCGATCGTCCCCGCGTACAACGAGGAGGACTGCATCGCCGGGGTGATCGACGAGATCCGCGCGCTACGACTCCGAGCTGGAGATCGTCGTCGTCGACGACGGCTCGCGCGACCGCACCGCCGCCGCCGCGGAGGGGCGAGGCGCCCACGTCGTTCGGCTGCCGTTCAACCTCGGGATCGGCGGGGCGGTCCAGACCGGGTTTCGCTACGCCTTCGACAACGGCTTCCGACTCGCCGTCCGCATCGACGGCGACGGCCAGCACGATCCTGCCCAGCTCGACGCGCTGCTCGAGCCCGTCCTGAACGGCGAGGTGGACATCGCCGTCGGCTCGCGGTTCGCGCGCCGGAGCGGCTATCAGTCGTCGCGGCCCCGGCGCGCGGGGATCACGATCCTCGCCAGCGCCGTCTCCCTGCTCGTGGGCCGGCGCGTGACCGACCCCACCTCCGGCTTCCAGGCGCTGAACCGCCACGCGATCGCGCTGTTCGCGGCCGATTACCCGCACGACATCCCCGAGGTGGAGGCCGTGCTGATGCTCCACAAGCACCGTCTCCGCATGACCGAGGTGCCGGTCGAGATGCGCGAGCGGGCGGGCGGCCGGTCCTCGATCGGCGCGCTCTTCGCCGTCTACTACATGGTCAAGGTGCTGCTCGCCCTCTTCGTCGGCCTGTTCCGGAAGAACGTCACCCCACTGGAGGACACGAAATGACTCCGCTCACCGTCTCGATCGTGGCCGCCGCCGCCTCGGTCGTCCTGCTGCTGGTCGTGCTCGAGCTGATCCGCAGCCGGCGCCTCCGTGAGCGTTATGCCCTGCTCTGGCTCGCGACCGGGATCGTCCTGCTCGTTCTCTCCGCCTGGCGCAGCGGGCTGAACACGATCGCCGGCTGGGTCGGCGTCACCGGCTACCCGCCGGCGGTGCTGTTCGCGGTCGCGACGCTCTTCATCCTGCTCGTCCTGCTCGACTACTCGACCGTGATCTCGAAGCTGCACGACCAGAACACGGTGCTCGCCCAGCGCCTGGCGCTGCTCGAGGAGCGGGTGGAGCGGCCCGGCGAAGGCACCTGAGCTCCCTTCGGGCCGGCGCACCGGGACTCAGCCGGTCTCCACGGTCACGGGCTTGCTCACGAGCAGGAGGTCGCCGCCGGTCGCGCTGTTCAGCCAGTTCGCGCCGATCGCCACCCGGTACGTCCAGCGCCCCGGGGGCGGGCGGTCGACGAAGCTCGACGTCCGGACCGAGGCGATCCTGCGCATGAACAGGTGGCAGTCCTGCGCCGCGTGCGCGGGCCGCGGGCGGCACGAGACCCCCTCGGTCACGGTCCGGTCCTCCGGGTTCGTGGGATCGGGAAAGCTGGGTCGCGAGCGCAGCACCGCGTAGAAGACGCCGACCGGGCCCCGGTACGGCGTCGTCCAGCGCAGCTGCGTCCCGGCGGCCGACCGGTGCGCGGAGAGCCCCAGGCTGTCGCTCACGGGGATGCTCGTGTGCTCGGCGTCGTTCTTCACCGTCGCCGAGCCGACCTGGACGTGGGCGGCGGCGAGGACGATCAGCGGGATCAGGACGAACAGGACGGCGCAGGCGGCGATCAGCCGCTCGAGCCGGCGCGGGCTGCGGGCGGACGGCACCGGGAAGCGCGCGGCGATCGTCTCGCCGAGCTTCGGCACGAGCAGCGGGACGGCGGCGAGCAGGAGCACGAACGCGGGGAAGCTCGGCATCATCAGCCGGAAGAAGCTGGCGTCCTCGACGCTCGCCTGGTGCGAGGTGCCCTTGACGACCAGGAAGCCGCCGAGCCACGCGGCGACCAGGGCCGCCTTCGGCCAGGAGCGGCGTGCGATCGCGAGCACGCCGGCGACCAGCACCCACTGCAGCGGGCGGATCGCCCAGAAGAACTCGCGCAGCTGGTCCCGGTTCAGGCGGAGATGGTTCCAGTCGATGTTCACGTACCGGCCGAGCGAGGCAAGCGTCCCGCCGGGCAGCGGCAACCCGACCGCAGCGAGCCCGTCGCCGCCCTGCGCGAAGAGCGGTTGGCTTCCCAGCCCGCGCTGCTTCCAGAGCGCGACCAGGAGGATGCCCGGGACGAGCGCGGCGCCGAGCACGAGCAGCTGGCGCCAGCGGCGGGCGAGGAGCAGGGCGAGGCCGGCGGCGAAGAAGAAGATCACGTTCGAGGGCTTGACGCAGAAGGCGAAGCCGAGCACGAGCCCGCCCAGCACAGGCTCGCGCCAGTCGCGGGTGTCGAGCGCCCGCACGATCAGGTAGGCGCCCACGAGCAGCAGCACCATCGAGGGGAAGTCGGCGAGCGGGGTCATCCCGAACGACTGGGGCAGCGTCTGGTCGACGTACTTGGCGTGGTAGCGCTGGACGAAGAGCGGGATCGCGAGGTAGGGCACCGCGATCCAGACCGCAGCCGCCCAGTAGCCGAGCAGACGTCCGCCGATCCGGGCGGCGATGCCGTAGACGGCGAGCAGCGCAGCCGGCAGCAGCACGAGGGTGTCGAGGAGGATGACGGCGGGCAGGCCGGAGAGGACGTTGCTCCCCGCCGGGCCGGCGATCGGCGTCAGCACGTACGACCAGCCCCAGCCCACCTCCGCGGTCGGCAGCGTCCAGTGGGACATCATCCACGCGGTCGTGTAGTAGTAGGTCTGGTCTCCGCCCTGGTAGTAGAGCCAGGAGTTGTGGCGCGCGGTCAGCGCGAGCGCCAGCAGCGCGATCCACTGGACGACGATCAGCGGCCCGAGGACGATCCAGGGCTGGCGGCCGAGGACCCGATCCGGCGACGGGACCCGAACCGCCGGCAAACGCGACCGGGCTCGCGTCAGCCGTTCAGCGAGCGGCATGGATGGGCGCCTGCGCCCTGTACCACGCAATCGTCCGCTCGAGCCCGTCGGGCAGCGCCGTGGCCGCCTCGAAGCCGAACAGCTCCCTCGCCCGCGACGGGTCGAGGCTTCGGCGGGGCTGCCCGTTCGGCATCGAGGCGTCCCAGCGGATCTCGCCGGTGAACCCGGTCAGCTCGGCGATCAACGCGGCCAGGTCTCCGATCGAGATCTCGCGGCCGGCGCCGACGTTGACCGGCTCGGGGCCGTCGTACCGCTCGGCGGCGAGCACGAACGCCTCCGCGCAGTCCTCGACGTAGAGGAACTCGCGCGTCGGCGAGCCGTCGCCCCAGAGCACGATCTCGCCGGGCGACTCGATCATCTTCCGGATCAGCGCCGGGATCACGTGGGAGGTCTCGAGGTCGAAGTTGTCGCGTGGGCCGTACAGGTTCGTCGGCAGCAGGAAGATCGCGTTCGTCCCGTACTGCTCCCGGTACGCCTGCGCGCCGACGAGGATCGACTTCTTCGCGACGCCGTACGGCGCGTTCGTCTCTTCCGGATACCCGTCCCAGAGCTCGTCCTCCCGGAACGGCACCGGCGCGTGCTTCGGGTAGCCGCAGACGGTGCCGGCGATCACGAGCTTGCCGACACCGTGCAGGCGCGTCTGCTCGAGCACGTTGACGCCCATCTGCAGGTTCGCGTACCAGTACCGGCCGGGGTTCGCACGGTTGGCGCCGATCCCGCCCACCTCCGCGGCGAGGTGGAAGACGAGCTCGGGCTGCGAGTCGGCGAACAGCCGGGCCGCGTCGCGCCCGTCGGTCAGGTCGTAGTCGGCCCGCCGGGCGGCGAAGACGTCGTGCCCCTCGTGCTCGAGCCTCTCGACGAGGTGTGAGCCGAGAAACCCACCGCCGCCCGTGACGAGAACGTTCATGCCTTGGCGGGGGCAGGCTGCAGCCAGTCGACGCGGCCGATCCAGCGGTCGCGGTTCTCCGCATACCAGCGGATCGTGCGCAGGACGCCTTCCTCCCAGCTCACCCTCGGCTCCCACCCGGTCTCGCCGCTCAGCTTCTCGTAGCCGACCCGCAGGGCCATCACCTCGCTCGCGCCGGGCCGGTACCGCGCCGGCGTGGAGACGACCCGCCTGCCCGCCGGCCAGTAGCCGTGCTCCTCGCCGGTGCGGATGATCAGGTCGCACCAGTCGCCCATCGAGACGTTCTCGCCCTGGCCGTAGACGTAGACGTCGCCCGGGATGCCCTGGGCGGCGACGGTGAGGTGGCCGCGCACGCCGTCCGTGCAGAAGCAGAAGTCGCGCATCGGGTCGAGCTGGCCGAGCTCGATCTCCTCGCGCTCGAGCGCCTGCGTGATGATCGTGCCGGTGACGTAGCGGGGGTTCTGGCGCGGCCCGTAGTTGTTGAACATGCGCGTGACGATGCCCGGGACGCCGAAGGCGTCGTGGTAGTTCATCGTCAGGAAGTCCGCCGCCACCTTCGAGGTGGCGTAGACCGACTTCGGGTTGATCGGCGAGCGCTCGTGCAGGATCAGGCTGCCGGCGTCGTCGAAGTCGTGGTGGTGCGCGACCGCCTCGCGGACGTTGCCGTACTCCTCCGACGTGCCTGCGGTGTCGAACTTCTCCAGCTCGACGCCGTGGTCGACGATCGACTGGAGCAGGTTCAGCGTCCCGACCGTGTTCGCCATCACCGTCTCGTAGGGGCGGTGCCAGGACTCGCCGACGTGCGCCTGGGCGCCGAGGTGGAAGACGTACGGCCGGTCGGGCGAGCCCGCCAGCTCGCGCATCAGGTAGTCGACGGACGTCTTGTCGGTCAGGTCGGCGAAGTGCACCTTCAGCTGGGTGCCCAGGTGCCAGATGTTGTTCAGCGCGCCGCTCGAGGTCGCGCGGACGAAGGCGTGGACGTTCGCCCCGAGGTGGCAGAGCGCGTCCGTCAGGTGCGAGCCCATGAACCCGTCGGCGCCGGTGACGAGCACGGTCCGGCCGGCGTAGACGTCCGCGAACTCCTTCGCGAGGTCGGCGAGCGCCTGCTCCGTCCAGGCGAGGTCGGGCGCGCGTTCGGCCATCACAGCCCCGAAGGGTAGCCCCCGCTGCCGCTGCGACGGCCCAGGAGCGCGCGGGCGACCTCCGCCGTCTTCAGCCCCAGCCTGGTGCTGAAGAACCGCTGGCGTGCCGAGGCAGCTGCGCGGCGCCGGGGCGGAAGGTAGCGGAAGCTCATCCGGCCGCCGATCCGCTCGCCCTTCCATTCGCCGTCCGGCACCTCCTCGGCGAGCTTGCGGGCGACGGCGGTGCGAAAGCTCGCCGGCTCCTCGAGCGTCCACGCGGCCGAGCCGCGCAGATGGTCGACCACTGCCGCGACCGGCGGCATGTACGCGTCGTCGAGGAGCATCAGGCCGCCGATCTTCAGATGCGGCGCCAGAAACCACCAGTCGAGGATCGGGTACGGAAATGCGTGCGCGCCGTCGACGAGCACGAAGTCGAGTGGCCGCGGCTCCCAGGCGCGGAGGACGTCCGCGGAGGAGCCGATCCGGAAGCGCAGCCGCTCGGTCGAGATCCCGCGGCGTTCGCACTCCGCGGCGATCCGGTCCGCCTCCGCGGCGGAGGGAGTGACCGTCTCGTGGTCGGTGCCGCTCGCGGCGAAGACGATCGTGCTGGCGCCCGCGCCGGTCTCCAGGGTCGCCATCCCCGGCCGGACGATCCGTTCGATGAAGGCGAGCGCCTCCCAGGCCAGGCCCCAGAACTCGGCCTGTCCGTGCAGCGCGGGCGGCGAAGCCCGCAGGTCGTCGGTCAGCGACACGCGCGGAAGCTATCGTCTCCGCGATGGCTGCGCGTCGCGCGCTGATCACCGGCATCGCGGGCCAGGACGGCTCGCTTCTGGCCGAGCTGCTGGTCGCGGAGGGCTACGAGGTCTTCGGGGTCGTCCGGCGGGCCACCTCCGAGCAGTTCGAGAACCTGGAGCCGGTCCGCGACCGGATCGAGCTCGTCCAGGCCGACCTGCTCGACGAGCTCTCCCTCGTCGACGCGCTGAAGACGTGCCGGCCGCACGAGGTCTACAACCTCGCCTCTCCGTCGTTCGTGCCGACGTCGTGGAAGCAGCCCGTGCTGACCGCCGAGTTCGCCGCGGTCGGGGTCACCGCGCTGCTCGAGTCGATCCGTCTCGTCGATCCCGAGGTGCGCTTCTACCAGGCCTCGTCGAGCGAGATCTTCGGCGAGCCGCGGGAGGTGCCGCAGACCGAGGAGACCGCGCTCGCGCCGGTGACGCCGTACGGAGTCGCGAAGGCATACGGGCACCTGATCGTCCGGAGCTACCGCAAGCGCTACGGCCTGTACGCGTGCTCGGGGATCCTCTACAACCACGAGTCGCCGCGCCGCCCGCTCGACTTCGTCCCGCGCAAGGTCGCCAGGGCGGCGGCGGCGATCTCGCTCGGGCTTGCAGGCGAGCTCTGGCTCGGCGACCTGGACGCGCGTCGCGACTGGGGCTACGCCGGCGACTACGTCAGGGCGATGGCGCTGATGCTGCGGCAAGACGACCCGGACGACTACGTGATCGCGAGCGGCGTCGGCCACAGCGTCCAGGAGCTGGTCGAGCTCGCCTTCGGTCACGTCGGCCTCGACTGGCAGGAGTACGTTCACATCGACGAGTCGCTGCGCCGCGGCGCCGCCGAGCTCCACGACCTCGTCGGCGACGCGTCGAAGGCCCGGGAGCGGCTGGCCTGGGCGCCCACGGTCGACTTCGAGGGGCTCGTCCGGCTGCTCGTCGACGCCGACCTCGAGCGGCTGCGCCGCGAGCAGGGCGCGCTGCAGGGACGGGCTTAAGCCTGTCCCTGTTTCGTAGCGGCACCGTCGCGACGAGCTCGTCGACGGCGTCGACGAGCGGCCGGGCCCCGAGCTGCGCGAAGATCGCGCGCGCCTCCTCGAGCGGGGCGGTCTGCGCACCTCCGGCCGCACGGAGGGCCGCCCGTGCGGCCCGCTCGGGATCGTCCTCGTGCGCGGCCGGAGCGCCGAAGACCGCCATCACCGCGTCGCCGATGAACTTCTCGACCGTGCCGCCGAAGCGTTCGATCTCGCGCTTCACGCCCGCGTGGTAGGGCCGCAGCATCGCGCGGACGTCCTCGGGGTCGGAGCGGTCGGAGCGGGCGGTGAAGCCGACCACGTCGGCGAACAGCACCGAGACGACCTTCCGTTCTTCTCCCGCGCCGGCCGGCCGCTCGGCGAGCGGCTCACCGCACGCGAGGCAGAAGCGGGCGCGCTCCGGGTTCTCCTCACCGCAGCTCGCGCACCGTGCCATCCAGCAAGTCTAGGAACTCGACAGCTCGCGGTAGACGGCGTCGTGCTCGCGGGCGCACCGTTCCCAGGTGTAGAGCGCGGCCCGACGGAGCCCGCCCGCGGGCGGCCGGTCGAGGACGTCGCGGATGCCCTGCGCGATCGACTCGACGTCCAGCGGGTCGAAGGAGACCGCCGCGTCGCCGCAGACCTCCGGGATCGACGCCACGTTCGAGGCGGCGACCGGGCACCCGCAGGCCATCGCCTCCACGCACGGGATCCCGAAACCCTCGTACAGGCTCGGGTAGACGAGCGCGGCCGCAGTCCGGTACAACCCGACCAGCTCGTCGAGCGAGACGTGGCCGCGCCATTCCACCCCTTCGGGCAGGGACAGACCCCCGTGCCCCGCCCCGGTGAGCACGAGCCGGAGCTCGGGGCGCTCCCGGCGGACGAGGGCGAACGCCTCGAAGAGCCGCCCGTGGTTCTTGTGCGGCCAGCGGTTCGCGGGGTAGAGCAGGAACGGCTCTCTGGCCTCGCCGCCGGGCCGGAAGCGCTCGTGGTCGACGCGCGAGATGGATTGCGCGGACGCGCTCCGGCGCGAGCCCGAGCCGCTCGATCAGGGCCTGCCGTGCGTGCTCGCTGATCGTGATCACGAGCCTGCTCCTGCGGACGGTCCAGCCGTAGACCCGGCGGCGGTAGGCGAGCTCGGCGCGCGAGAAGAACTCCGGAAAGACCTCGTGCTGGACGTCGAGCACGGTGGTCGCGGCGGGGGGCGTGTCCACCGCCGGCAGCATCACGCTGAGCGGGAAGTGGATCGCGTCGAGCTCGTCCGGCCGCAGCGCGCGCCGCAGCCTCCCGGGCGCCAGCGCGGCTCGCGACATGGCGGCGACCCGCCCGGACATCGACCGGCTGGCGCGATACTCCCGTACGACCGTCGCCGGGAGGCCGTCGCCGGCGTCGGGCGCGATCGTCGGCACGAAGGCGTGATACTCGAGCTCGCCGACACGTGCGAGCGCGCGGGCGAGCTCGCGGGCGTACGTCTCCGAGCCGCCGACGAGGCCCGGGACGAGCGTCAGCATCGAGATCCCGACCACGCGGCGAGCTTACAGCGACGTAATGAGCCCCGGATACAATTGGGCGGATGCCCGCAGCTGAGCCGAAAAACCCTGCCGGAGCAGGGATTTCCGCGGCTCCCGAGGTGGACGTGAACGCGCTCGTCGAGCGGCTGCGCGAGGAGCTCGCGGGCGGGGGAGACGGCGCCGACGCGGGCCGGGGGCGGCTGCTGGCGGCGAGGCACCGCGCCGAGCGGGTCTGGGCGGTCACGTCCGACCGGCCGCTGGAGCGGCGGCCGGGGCCGAGAGGGTGGATCGCGTACCCGGTCAAGCGCCTTCTGCGCCCGTTCCTGCGCTGGTACGTGGAGCCGCTCGCCGCCGAGCAGCGGATGTTCAACGACTCGATCCTGAAGGTGCTCGACGGCCTCTCGGAGCAGCTCGACGAGGCGGAGGCGGCCCGTGCGTCCCAGGCTCGGACGGTCGCCGAGCTCGAGGAGCGGCTCCTCCGGGCGGAGCGCCGCGGCGCCGGGCCGGCCGCCACGACGGTCGCGGCCCAGGCGGCCGCGGCCTCCGTTCCCGACTACTTCGCGTTCGAGGCGAGGATGCGCGGCTCGACCGCCGACGTCCGTGAGCGTCAGCGCCCGTACGTCGAGGACTTCCGGGATGCGGCGCCGGTGCTCGACGTCGGCTGCGGTCGCGGCGAGCTCCTCGGGCTGCTGCGGGACGCCGGCATCGAGGCTCGCGGCGTCGACGCCGACCCGGACATGGTCGCCTACGCGCGCGGGGAGGGGCTCGAGGTCGAGCAGGCGGACGCGCTCGCCTACCTCGAAGCCGTGCCCGAAGGCACGCTGGGCGGGATCTTCGCCGCGCAGTTCGTCGAGCACCTGCCGCCGGCGGCGCTCTTCCGGTTGCTGGAGCTCGCGGCCCGCGTGCTGCGCCCGGGCGGCCTCCTCGTCGCGGAGACGATCAACCCGCTCTCGCCGCTCGCCCTTCGCTCGTACTTCGCCGACCTGACCCACGTGCAGCCGCTCGTGCCGGAGACGCTCGCCCTGCTCGCCGGGCAGGCCGGCTTCCGCGAGGTGGAGACGCGCTTCCTGAACGCCCCGCGGCATGCCGACGACGTCGACGAGCGCATCCGCGAGATCCTGTTCGCGCCGCTCGACTACGCGATCGTCTGCCATCTTGCTTCGCAAGATGGTTAGTAACCATTTCCCGACCAACGGGAGGGAAATGGCATGAGGATCGCCGTCTGCAGGCCGCAGGTGCCGTTCGCCCGCGGCGGCGTCGAGATCTTCGCCGACGACCTCGTCGCCGAGCTGCGCGGGCGGGGCCACGACGCCGACCTCGTCACGGTGCCCTTCAAGTGGTACCCGGGCGAGCGCGTGCTCACCCAGGCCTTCCTCTGGCGGCTGCTCGACCTCGAGGAGGCGGACGGACGGCGGATCGACCTGGTGATCGCGACCAAGTTCCCCTCGTACGTCGTCCGGCACCCGAACAAGGTCGTCTGGCTCGTCCACCAGTTCCGCCAGGCCTACGAGCTCGACCGCACCGACCTCGGCCAGTTCGGCGAGTCGCCCGAGGATCGCGCGCTCCGCCGCCGCGTGCAGGAGCTCGACCGGGTCGCGCTGGGCGAGGCGCGCAAGGTGTTCGCCACCTCGCGCAACGTCGCCGACCGGCTCGCGGGCTCGACCGGGATCGCCGCCGAGGTGATGCCGCATCCGCCGCAGGACCTGGCGTACCGCTGCGACGAGTACGGCGACTTCGTCCTCTCGGTCGGCCGCCTCGACCGGGCGAAGCGGATCGAGCTGCTGATCGAGGCGGCGAAGCAAGGCGGGTTCCCGGTCGTGGTCGCCGGCGACGGCCCCGACCGCGAGCGTCTCGAGTCGCTGGCGAACGGGGCGGTGCGGTTCGCGGGCAGGGTGTCCGAGGAGGAGCTCGCCGACCTGTACGCACGCTGCCTGGCCGTCTTCTACGCGCCGGTCGACGAGGACTTCGGGATGGTCCCCTACGAGGCGTTCCTGGCCGAGAAGCCGGTCGTGACCACCACGGACGCCGGGGGCCCGCTCGAGGTCGTCACCGACCGCGCCACCGGCCTGGTCTGCGAGCCGCGGGCCGAGGCGCTCGCCGCTCGCCTGCGAGTGGCTGCGCGGCCACACCGACGACGCGAGGGCCTGGGGACGGGCCGGCCGCGGGCTCGCCGAGCGCGTCTCCTGGGATGCCACGATCGAGCGGCTTCTCGCTTGAAGATCGCCTACTACAGCCCGCTGCCTCCGTCCCGGTCGGGGATCGCCGACTACTCGGCGCTGCTCCTGCCCGCGCTCGCCGAGCGCGTCGACGTCGCGGTCGCCCGCCGCGGCCGCTTCCGCCGCGACCCGAAGGCCGACGTCTGCCTCTACCACGTCGGCAACGACCCGGCCGAGCACGGCTGGATCGTCGAGGCGCTGCGCCGCCGCCGCGGAGTCGTCGTCCTGCACGAGTTCGTGCTCCACCACCTCGTCTCCGGGATCACGCTCGCCCGCGGCGACGTCGAGGGCTACCTCGCCGCGCTGGAGCGCGACGCCGGGCTCGTCGGCCGCCTGCTCGGGCACGCGGTCGTCGACGACCGGATCAAGCCGCTCTGGGAGACGCGCCCGCAGGACTTCCCGCTCGCCGGCGAGGTGCTCGACCTCGCCACCGGCCTGATCGTCCACTCGCGCTACGTCGAGGAGCGCGCCCGGGCAGCCGGCTACGCCGGCCCGGTCTGGCGGATCGCGATGCCGGCCTGGCCGGTACCGGCGATCGAGCCCGCCGCGCTCGACGGCGCGCCGCTGCTCGGCTGCTTCGGGCACGTCAACGAGAGCAAGCGGGTGCCGCAGGTGCTCGCGGCATTCGCGCGGCTGCGTGAACGGCGGCCGGAGGCACGGCTGCTGCTGGTCGGCTCCTGGTCGCCGCGGCTGCCGCAGCTCGAGCTGCCGGAGGGCGTGATCCGCGAGGAGTACGTCCCCGAGGAGCGTCTCTGGAGCCTGCTCGCCGCGTGCGACGCGGTCGTCTCGCTGCGCTGGCCGACGATGGGCGAGACCTCCGCGGCGGCGGTGCGCGCGCTCTCCCTCGGCAAGCCGCTCGTCGTCAGCGACGTGGGCGCGTTCCGGGAGCTCCCCGACGAGGTCGCGATCAAGGTGCCGGTCGGTGAGGGCGAGCCGGAGGCGCTCGAGCAGGCGCTCGAGCGGGCCGCGACCACGCCGGCGATGGCCGCCGCCGCGACCCGCCTGGCCGAGAGCGAGCACCGGCTCGACCGCGTCGCCGATGCCTATGCTGCCGCTTTGGCCGAATCGGTCGAGCTCGCCCCCGCCGCATGAGAGTCGCGTACTACAGTCCGCTGCCGCCGTCCCGTTCCGGAATCGCCGACTACTCGGCGCTGCTCCTGCCGGCGCTCGCGGGCGCGGGTCGACGTCGCCGTTGCCCGCCCCGGCCGGTTCCGCCGCGCGCCGAAGGCCGACGTCTGCCTCTACCACGTCGGCAACGACGCCGAGGCCCACGGCTGGATCGTCGAGGCGCTGCGGCGCCGGCCGGGCGTCGTCGTCCTGCACGAGTTCGTCCTCCACCATCTCGTCGTCGGGCTGACCTTCGCCCGCGGGGACGCCGCCGGCTATCTCGCGGCGATGGAGCGCGAGGCCGGCCTGATCGGGCGCCTGCTCGCGTACGCGGTGCTGGACAACAAGCTCCCGCCGCTCTGGGAGACGAGGCCCGAGGACTTCCCGCTCGCCGGCGAGGTGCTCGACCTCGCGACCGGCCTGATCGTGCACTCGCGCTACGTCGAGGCCCGCGCCAGGGAAGCCGGGTTCCGCGGCCCGATCGTCCGCATCCCGCACCCGGCCTGGCCGGTGCCCTCGATCGAGCCGGCGGCCGTCGACGGTCGCCCGCTGATCGGCTGCTTCGGCCATCTGAACGAGGCGAAGCGCATCCCCGAGCTGCTGAAGGCGTTCGCGGCGCTGCACGAGCGCAGGCCCGAGGCCCGGCTCCTGCTCGTCGGCTCCGCGTCGAGCCGGCTCCGGCGCCTCGAGCTTCCGGACGGGGTGATCCGGGAGGAGTACGTTCCCGGAGGAACGTCTCTGGGCGCTGATGGCGGCCTGCGACGCGGTCGTCAGCCTCCGCTCCCCGACCATGGGCGAGACCTCCGGCACGGTCGTGCGGGCGCTCGCGCTCGGCAAGCCTCTCGTCGTCAGCGGGGTCGGCTGGTTCGCCGAGCTCCCGGACGACGCGGCGTTCAAGGTGCCGGTCGACGAGCGCGAGGCGGAGACGCTTGCCGCCGCGCTCGAGGCGCTGACCGACCGGAACGTCCGGGAGAAGATGGGGGCTGCGGCACTCCGGCTCGTCGAGCACGAGCACCGGCTCGACCGCGTCGCCGAAGGCTACGCGGCGACGTTGGAGGAGCTCTCCGGCGGCGCCGCGGTCGACGAGCAGGTGCTGCACGAGGTCGCCCGGGCGGGCGCCGAGGTCGGGATCGGGGACGACGACGCCGCGCTGGTCGCCGCCCGGCTGCGCGAGGTGGGGCTTGGCGACCGCTAGAGCAGCCGAGTCGAGGATGCGTCTCGCCGCGATCGGGCTCGTCCGCGCGGTGCCGGTCTGGGCGTGGCTGACCGGGCTCGTCGTCGTCTCGGCCGGGATCCGCATCCAGCTCAGCCGGGGATCGCCGGCGCCGTGGATCATGGTCGACGAGCTGATCTACTCGGAGCTCGCGAAGAGCTTCGCCTCCGGCGGGCACTTCCTCGTCCGCGACCACGCGAGCGCCGGGCTACGGGCTCGTCTATCCGGTGCTGATCTCGCCGGCCTGGGCGGCCTACAGGGCCATCCCGGACGCCTACGCGGCCGCGAAGGCGATCAACTCGGTCGTGATGTCGCTGGCCGCGCTCCCCGCCTACTTCCTCGCGCGCCGCGTCCTGTCCACGCCGCTCGCGCTGGTGGCGGCGGCGCTGGCGATCTCGGTGCCCTCGATGGTCTACACGGCCACGTTGATGACCGAGAACGCCTTCTACCCGATCTTCCTGGCGACGATCCTGGCGATCGTCGCCTGGCTGGAGCGGCCGACGGCGAAGCTGACCGTCGTCATGCTCGCGCTCGTCGGGATCGCGTATCTCACGCGGGCGCAGGCGATCGCGTTCGGCCCCGCGATCCTGACCGCGCCGCTTCTCTTCGTCTGGGCCGGGCGCCGGAGCTGGCGGTCCCTGCGCGAGTACCGGCTGATGTACGCGATCGTCGCGGCGGCGGCGGTCGCGATCCTCGCGGTCCAGGGAATCCGCGGGCGGTCTCCTGTCGGCGTCCTGGGCGCGTACTCGGTCGCCAGCCAGCGGCGGTACGAGTTCTGGCAGATCGTGAAGTGGCTCTGGTACCAGATCGCCGAGTTCGACCTCTCGGTCGGGGTGATCCCCCTGGCGGCGCTGATCGTGCTCGCCGCCGTGGCGCGGCGCCTGGACCGCCGCGTCCAGGCGTTCCTCGCCGCCTCGCTCGCGACTGCGTTCTGGCTCCTGCTCGAGGTGTCCGCCTTCGCGTCCACCTGGCAGCTGCGGGTGGAGGAGCGGAACACCTTCTACCTGGCGCCGCTGCTCCTGATCGCGCTGCTGGTCTGGATCGATCGTGGCCTGCCGCGGCCGAACCGGGTCACGGCGGTCGCCGCGCTGGTCGCGGGGGCGCTTCCGGCCGTCCTTCCCTACCAGCAGCTGATCTCGCTGAACGCGGTCTCGGACACGCCGGCGCTGCTGCCCGTCTGGTCGCTGCACTCCGCGCTCTTCCCGATCGAGCAGGTGTCCCTCGTCGTCGGCCTCGCCTGCATCGCCGCGGCGGCGGTGTTCGCCTCGATCCCGCGTCGGTACGCGCTCGCACTCCCGCTGCTCGTGCTCGTGTACTTCGCCGTCTCCCAGGGGCCGATCACGGGCAAGCACCGCACCGCGTCGGTCGGCTCGCTGTTCGCGGGGATCACGAATCCCCACCGGGACTGGATCGACCGCACGGTCGGCAGCCACGCGCAGGTGTCGGCGATCTGGACCGGGAACACCGATCGCTACGCGATCTGGGAGAACGAGATCTTCAACCGGTCGGTCGGCACCGTCTACGACCTCGGCGATCCCCTCAGCGGCGACCTGCCCGAGACCCGGGTATCGGTCGACCGGAGAACCGGTGTGATGAGCGTGGCCGGCAAGCCCGTTCGCTCGCGCTACGTGCTCACCGACAGCTCGGTCGAGCTCGACGGGTCGGTGGTCGCGCAGGACGTTCGCAAGGGGATGCTGCTGTACCGCCTCTCCGGCCCGCTGCGCCAGACCTCCCAGGTCGCCGGTCTCTATCCGCAGGACACCTGGTCGGGGCCGACCGCGTCGTACACCCGGCTCGGCTGCACCGGCGGCTCGGTCACGGCACGGCTGGAGAGCGACCCCTCGCTGTTCACGAAGCCGCAGACGGTGGCGGCATCGGTCGAGGGCCGGACGGTCGGAAAGGTGACGGTACCGCCGGGTGCCGTCCGCGAGCTCAGCGCGCCGCTCGAGCGGCACGACCGGACCTGCACGGTCACCTTCACGGTGTCGCCGACGGCGGTGCCGGCGGTCGTGACCGCTGGGCAGAACCAGGACCCGCGCGTGCTGGGCATTCACTTCACGCGCTTCGCGTACCACGCAGCGTGAGGATCGCCTTCGATGTCTCGCCCCTGTCGCATCCGCGGACCGGGGTCGGGAACTACATCCGCGGCTCGCTCGCCGGGCTGGTCGAGGCGGCCGGCGGCGAGCACGAGGTGGTCGCGTTCGCGCCGACCAGCCCGCAGGGGCTGAAGCGGATCCCCGAGGCGCTCGCCGGGATCCCGGTGGAGACGAAGCTTCGGTTCCTGCCGTTCGCCCACTACTGGCGGCAGGGGTGGAGCCGCCTCGGCCGGCCGCCGGTCGAGCGGTTCCTGGGCCCGATCGACGTCCTCCACTTCTCCGACTGGATGTACCCGCCCCAGCGCGGCGGTCTCCGGTCGACGATGGTCCACGACCTCGTCCCCGTGCGCTTCCCCGAGTGGGTCCAGGGCCGGACCAGGCGGATGCACGGTGCCAAGTACGCGAACGCCGCGCGCACCTGCGACGTGCTCTTCGTCAACTCCGAGTTCACGAAGGGCGAGGCGGTCGAGCTGCTCGGGGTCCGGCCCGAGAAGGTCGTCGTCGCCTATCCGGGCGTGGACGAGCGGTTCGCGCCCGGCGGCGAGCGTGCCGACCTCGGCCGTCCGTACGTCCTCACCGTCGCCACGCTCGAGCCGCGCAAGAACCTGGAGCAGCTGCTCGCCGCGCCGCTGCCGGACGGGCACGCGCTCGCGGTCGTCGGTGCCGCGGGTTGGGGGCCCCGGCCCGCGCTCGACCGGCCGGACGTGATCCGGCTCGGGTACGTGGACGACGAGGAGCTGGCCCGTCTGTACCGGGGTGCAGCCGTCTTCGCCTACCCCTCCCGGTTCGAAGGCTTCGGCATCCCGATCGTCGAGGCGATGGCGAGCGGCGTCCCGGTGGTCGCCTCCGCGCACCGCTCGCTGGACGAGGCGGCCGGGGACGCCGCGGTGCGCGCCGACCCGGACAGCGGCGGGGCGATCGGAGCCGCGCTCGGGGAGGCCCTCCGGCGCCGCGGCGAGCTCGTCCGCAGGGGGCTCGCGCACGCGGCTCGGTTTCGCTGGAGCGAGACCGGCCGGACGATGCTCCAGGCGTTCTCGACGATACTCGGCGGACGATGAAGGTCGGCATCGACGTCTCCCCGCTCGCCCAGACCCGGGCGGGCACGGCCCGCTACCTGCAGGGGCTGCTCGGGCAGCTCGAAGGCCTCCCGGAGCCAGAGCTGGAGCGCCTCGGCTTCGAGCGAACGGGCCGTCTCGCCACGGTCGCGCGGGACGTCTACTGGTACCCGCTGGCGCTTCCGCGGGAGGCGCGGAAGCGCGGAGCCTCGGTCCTCCACTGCCCGACGTTCCGCGCCCCCGTCCGCAGCGAGGTGCCGGTGGTGGTTACGGTCCACGACCTCGCCGTCCTGCGCCACCCGGGAACGTTCAACCAGTGGACGCGGCGCTACAGCCGCCTTGCCGTTCCCAGGGTGGCGCGGGCGGCGAGGCTCGTGATCGCGGTCTCCGAGTTCACCCGCCGGGAGATCGTCGAGCTGCTCGGGGTTCCGGAGGAGCGGATCCGGGTGATCCCGAACGCGGTCGGCGCGCCGTTCGGCCCGGACGGCCCGGCGGCGGAGGGCGACTACCTGCTCGCCGTCGGCACGCTCGAGCCGAGAAAGAACCTCGCCGCCGCGCAGCAGGCCGCGCACCGGCTGGACGTCGAGCTGAGAGTGGCGGGAGCCCGCGGGTGGCGGGGCGTCCGGGTGGACGGGTGGCTCGGACGCGTGTCCGACGACGAGCTGGCCGCCCTCTACCGGGGGGCGCGCTGTCTCGTCTACCCGTCCCTCTACGAGGGCTTCGGGATCCCGGTCCTGGAGGCGATGGCCTGCGGTACGCCGGTGGTCACGAGCGCCGGCGGCGCCACCGAGGAGGTCGCGGGCGGCGCGGCCGTGCTCGTCGACCCGCACGATCCGGCGGCGATCGCCGCCGGGGTCGAGGAGGCCGAGGCGCGCCGGGACGAGCTGGTCGCCCGTGGCCTCGCGCGCGCCGGCGCGTTCACCTGGGAGCGCGTGGCCGCCGAGACGTGCCGGGTCTACGAGGAGGCGGCCCGGTGAAGCCGCTGGTCGCGATCGACGCCGACGTGCTCGGGCGGCAGCGGACGGGCGACGAGACGTACGTCGAGAACCTGCTCCGGCGGCTGCCCGCGGTCGCGGGCGGCGAGCTCCGCTTTGCGGCCGTGACCCGTCGACCCGACCTCGTTCCGGACGGTGTCGAGCCGGTCGAGCTGCAGGCCCGTACGCAGGCTTTGCGCATGGCGTGGGCGGCGCCACGGCTGCTCCGGAGCCTGCGACCCGCGCTCGCGCACTTCCAGCACGCGCTTCCGGTGCGCTGTCCGTGCCCGGCGGTCGTCACCGTCCACGATCTCTCCTTCGAGCGCGACGCGACGGCGATGGGCCCGCTCGACCGCCTGATCTTCAAGGCCGTCGTGCCGAGGGCGGCCCGAGGTGCCCGGCGGGTGATCGCGGTCTCCGAGCGCACGAAGCGCGACCTCGTCTCGTACTACGGCATCGAGCCGGGGCGGATCGCGGTGATCCCGCACGGGGTCGACCCCGCGTTCGGCCCCGGGGCCGACGGGCCGCACGACTACCTGCTGTACGTCGGCGCGATCCAGGCGCGGAAGAACCCGCTCGCCGCCGCGACGGCGGCCGCGGCCGTCGGCCTGCCGCTCGTCGTCGCCGGCCCCGAGCGCGAGCCGGCGCTCGCCCGCGAGCTCGAGCTGCGAGGTGCGGAGCTGCGCGGCTACGTCGAGAAGTCGGAGCTCGCCCGCCTCTACCGCGGCGCCGCCTGCCTCGTCCTCCCTTCCCGGTACGAGGGCTTCGGGCTGCCGGTGCTGGAGGCGATGGCCTGCGGCACGCCCGTCGTCGCCGGTACCGACCCGGCGCTGCACGAGGTCGCGGGCGACGCCGCCGTCTACGCCGAGCCGGACGAGCTGGCGGGGGCGATCCGCGCCGCGCTCGCCGGCCGCGACCGCCTGGTCGCCGCCGGGCTGGAGCGCGCCCGCCGGTTCACCTGGGACGAGTCCGCCCGTCGGACCCTCGACGTCTACCGGGAGGCGATCGGATGATCTCCGCCGTCGTCGTCTCGCACGGCCACCGGGCCGAGCTGGCCGAGTCGCTGCCGGCGCTCGCCGGCCAGGTGGACGAGATCGTCCTGGTCGCCAACGCCCGGAACAGCCTTCCGGACGAGGTGTACGGCGCCCGCGTGCTCGAGAACGAGCGACCGCTGAGCTACGCCGCGAACCTGAACCGCGGCATCGCCGGGACGGCCGGCGAGCTCGTCCTCGTCAACAACCCGGATGCGGTGCCCGAGCCGGGCGCGGTCGCCGCGCTGGCCGCCTTCATGGACACGCACCCACGCTGCGGCGTGGCCGGCCCGCTGCTCGTCGATCCGGACGGATCCTGGCAGCCGTCGCGGCGGCGGTTCCCGACCGTCGGCGGGACCCTCGTCCGCCGCACGCCGCTGCGCCTCCTCTTCCCGCCTCTGGAGCGCCAGCGGGCGCACTACAACCTCGACGAGCGTCCGGCGGAGCCGGTGCAGTCGGACTGGATGCTCGGCGGCTCGCTCCTGCTCCGCCGGACGATGCTCGAGGAGCTCGGCGGCTACGACCCGGGCTTCCGGATGTACGGCGAGGAGATCGACCTCTGCTACCGGGCGGCGAAGCGCGGCTGGGAGCGCTGGTACGTCCCGCAGGCGGTCGTCCGCCACCGCTGGGACGCGCTCACCGACCGCACGCTGCTCACGCGCCGCACGCTCTGGCACTGGCGCTCGGTGCTGCGATTCGTCCGCAAGCACCCCGAGCGGTTGCTCGCCCGCTGAGCTCTAGCTCCCGAGACGGAGGATCCACTCGGCGAGGAAGGGCTCGGCGATCCGGTACGAGCCCGCGGCCTCCCTGAGCACGATCTCCTCCTCGACGAGCGCGTCCAGCGCCCGCTGCACGCTCGAGGGCCCGGGCAGGCCGTGCCGGCGGCGGAAGTCCTGGCTGGTGGCGGCGACGAGCGGCTCGCTCGCGAGCGCCTGGAGTGTCGCCCGCTGCACGCGCGACGCCTGATCCCAGATCAGGGTGAAGTGCGCGTTCTCCGAGCGCAGGACCCGCCCGATCGCAGCCTCCAGCTCGGCCGATCCCGCGGTCCGACGGGAGGTCGTCTCCTCCCACAGGGCGTAGCACAGCTCCTGCGTCGCGTAGGGGTGGCCGCGGGTCTTCGCGAGCACGCCCGAGACGGCTTCCGGCGCGATCGTGCGCCGCGTTGCCGCGAAGCGCTCCCGGATGAACGGCGCGAACGCCTCGGGCGCGATCACCCCGAGCTCCATGTGCCTCGCGCTTCGCCAGAAGGGCTCGTTGGCGTCGTTGAAGAGCCGTTCCATCATGCTTCGCTTGCTGCCGAGATACACGTGTGCGACATCCGGCTGCAGCTGGAACACGGCGCGCATCAGCGCGGGGAGGTTCGGATCGAGGTCGAGGATCTCCTGGAACTCGTCGAAGACGACGCACGCCCGCCGTCCGCGTTCCGCCGACAGCTCGGCCGGGAGCTGGAGCAGCCGTTCGAGGGTCGCGTCGATGTCCTCGCGCGCATGCCCGGCACGGAAGCTGAACGCGAGCGAGCCGTCGGTCGGATCGACGGTCATCACCGGGACGATCCGAAGGCTGCGGAAGACCTGACTCGCCCGGTCACGGGTGCGGTAGAGGGGGGTGGCGATCTCCTGGTAGATCGCGTGGGCGAGCTTCGCCGCCAGCTGCTCCTTCGTCGCCGCCGTCATCAGGTCGACCTGCGCGACCAGAACGCGCTTCGTCGCGAGCTGCTGCGTCGCGCGGCGGACGAGCGACGACTTCCCGTACCGGCGAGGTGCGAAGATGACGACGTTCTGGCCGTTCAGGATGTCCGCCTTCAGCGCCCGGAGCTCCGCGTCGCGATTCGTGAACGCCTCGTCGAGCGCCAGATCGCCGAAACGAAACGGGTTTACGGGCTCCTGGGCCACGCCGATACGCTAGCATGCGAATGTATTGATGCGCTACATGGTCATTCGCGATAGTGCGATTCGCATCTACGCGTACGAAGCGTGGGCACCGTGAGCACCTGGAGCGACCGCGAGTACGCGGACCCGGTTCCCTATCTCCGGCACCGTGCCGAGCTGGTCGTCTCGCTCGGCCCTGCGCTCGAACCGGGCGACCGGCTCTGCGACCTCGCGTGCGGCGACGGCGGGCTCGCCGACTTCCTCCCCGGGCTCGAGTACCTCGGCGTCGACGCCGACCCGAAGATGGTCGCCGAGGCGCACGAGAAGGGCCGAGACGTCGTCCGCGCCGACCTCAACCGCTTCGAGCCGAGTGAGCCTGTCGCCGCCACCACCGTCTTTCGTGCCGTCTACTACGCGCGGGACCGGCTCGCCTTCTTCCGGAAGGTGGCCGGCTATACGGACCGGAAGCTCGTCTTCGATCTGAACCCCCGCCAGTACCGGGTCGCCGACGTGTCCGCGGACCTGCACGCCGCCGGCTTCCGCGCGGTTCGCCTCAGGCCGTTCTTCGTGCCGCAGACGGTGGCGCTCCCGCGGCCGCTCGGGCGGGCCTTCGTCCTCGCGGAGCGGGCCGGGCCGGTCGCCAGGCTCGCGCTCCGCTACCGGTTCACGTACCTCGTGGCCGCGTCGCGCTGAACCCGTACGAGACCTGCGCGCCGAGCTGCCGGCGGTCGGAGCCGCCGTAGTCGTGCGGCGAGAACGTCGGGGAGACGCGCACCTCGATCCGGGCGGGCGGGCTCACGTGGACGGTGAACACCCGGGTCTTTCCACTGTGCACGACCCAGTGCAGGACGGCGGAGACGCGACCCATCGCCGGCTGCAGGTCGGCTCCGCGGACGAGCCGTCCGGCGACGATCGTCACCCGTCCGGGCCTGTCCTGCCCCTGCCAGGCGGCACGCGAGACGGTGACCCGGATGTAGCCCGGCCGGTTGCCCGGGGTCGAGAACTGGTTGTACGCGCTGAAGGCCGGTGCGCTTCGCGGTGCGCCCGGCGGCGGCGTGATCCAGCCGTCCGGCTCGACCCCGACCGGCGAGCTGCGCAGCCGCAGCGGCTGGTCGATGCGCAGAAGCCGCCAGGGCGCCTGCTCGACCACCACCTTGTGGACCGGAAAGCCGAACTCGTCCCGTGTGACCACGTGCCTGATCTCCGGGCGCACGATCTCGGTGCCCGCGACCGCGATGTCCTCGTCGGCGACGATGTAGTCGACCCCGGGAGGCGCTCCGGTCGGGATCGACCGGCCGGTCAGACGTCCGTTGGGGGCCTGGTCCGGCGTGACGAAGCCGGGGGGCGTGGTCCCCGGCCCCGGGGCGGTGCCGTCGAGGCTCCAGACGTACCTGAGCGAGCGGTTCCAGAACTCCATCAGCCAGATTCCGTCCGGGTCGGTGATGCGCTGCCCGAGGTAGATCGTCGGCCGCCGGCCGGTCGCCTGGTCGAGCCAGCTCGGCGGGCTCGGGAAGTTCGCGAGCAGGCGTTGCGAGAAGCCGTTCGTCCCGTTGCTGGCCGAGATCTCGCCGGCCAGGTTCCACGACAGGACGAGCACGGCCGCGGTCACGCCGATCGAGAGCGCGAGCCGCGGGCGGGCGACGAACCTCGGCGCGACCAGCAGCGCGAGCGACACGACCAGGACGACGACGAGCAGCCGGGTGACGTCGGCGTCGTCGAAGGCGAGGTCGAGGTTCGCCATCTGGACGATCGACAGGCCGAGCGCGTCCGAGTACGGGCGCAGGTCGAGCTGGTACGGGGTCGTCAGGATCACGTAGAGCACGAATCCGCCCGTGCCGGCCAGGGCCCACCAGCGCAGGCGCCCGCGCTCGAACGCCAGGGCGGTCGCGATGAACGTGAGCGGCGCGAGGTAGATCAGGTTCCGCTCGGCGACCACCGTCGAGAACACCGTCGACAGGTACGCGGCCTTCGTCGCGGTATAAAGCCCGAACGCGATCACGCTCGAGGCGGTCAGGGCGACGAACGCCTTCAGTTCCCGCGTCCAGGCCTCCCCGCGCGGGCGGACGAGCGACGCCAGCGCCACGACCGGGAGGAGCCCGACGCCGATCGCGAACGCCCCGGCGGCCCACAGTCCGTAGACGATCGTCCGGTGCCGGTAGAAGCCGGTGGCGATGAACCAGGTCTGGGAGTGGGCTCCCACGACGGCGCTGAACAGGACGATCGCGCCGATCCCGAGCACGACCGCGCCGATCCAGTCCCAGGCCGACCAGGTCCGGCGCCACCGGCGTGCGCGCTCGCTCGTCCAGAGCAGGAAGAGCGCCGCGAGAGCATAGGTCGGGATCAGGATCGCGAGCTGGCCGCGCACGAGCGGCGCGACGAGGGTCGCCGCGCCCGCGCCGATCGCCCAGGCGAGTCGCCGCGTGGCGAGCGCTCTGGCGATCAGGAAGAAGCAGAGCGTCGTCCACGGGTAGGCTGCGGGCTCCTCGACGAGGAAGGGTGCGTACGCGAGCGCCGGCGTGGCGACCGCCCCGACGGCGGCGAACAGCGCCCACGGGCGGGAGACGACCATCCGCGCGAGGAAGTACGCGGGGAAGAGGGCGGAGGTCATCACGACGATGCCGGCGTACTTGATCGCCGCGTACGCCGTGCCGACGTCGTGGATCGCCCAGAAGGGCGCGAGCACGTAGGCATAGAGGGTCTGGAAGCCGGTCGGGTGGCCCCGCTGCGCCGCATGACCGGTCTCCTCGATCGAGCGCGAGATCTGCGCGAGCTTCAGCTCGTCGGTGAAGAGCCAGGGGGTGACGTGCCCTCGTGTCTGCCAGCCGTAGAGCACGATCAGCCACAGGAACGCGGCTGCGAGCGGGACCGCCCGGTAGAGGCGGTCGGCGCGCGAGAGAGGGGTCGCGACCGCCTGCACTACTCGCCGGCGGCGCTCAGCACGGCGAGCGGATCGAGATCGGTCTCCCTCCGGACGAAGCGGCACGGTACCCCGGCGGCGGTGCATGCGGCGATGATCGCGTCGAGCCGGTCGGCCGGGGCATCGGGGATCGTCACCAGCACCGTGTTCGGGCGCGTCACGGCGAGGATGCGCTCGATGTCGGACGATCCCCCGCGGACGGGAACGCCGATCAGGCGGCGCCGGTGGAGGCGCGGGTCGTCGTCCACGAAGCCCACGACCTTCCCGCCCGGCGTCTCCCGCAGCTCGCGCAGCAGGCTGCGGCCCGACCGCCCCGCGCCGACGATCAGCGTCCGGCCGCCGTCACGCTCCCTCAGGGTCGCCCGGGCCCTGAACAGCGCGCGCTCGCCGAACCGGGATGCGCCGACCACGACCATGCAGAAGAGCGCGTCGACGACGAAGACCCTGGCGGGGAAGTCGCCCAGCACGGTCGTCCCGACCACGACGCCGAAGGCGACGAGCTCGGACACCCCGACCCCGATCACGATCGCCGCCGCCTCCCGCGAGCCGGCGAAGCGCCACACGCCCTGGTAGAGGCCGAGCAGGATGAAGGCGACGTAGCGCGCGACGAGCAGCACCGGGAGCGCGACGGTGAAGACGTGACGCTCGTACGGCGTCCCGTTGCCGTTCTCGACCAGGACGTACGCGGCGTAGAACGCGACCGTGATCAGCGCGAAGTCGAAGAGCACCTCGAGCAGCCGGCGCCGGTGGAGCACGATCGTCCGGAGCATCCAGCCGCCCGGCACCACCTCTTCGGCGGCCTCCCCCCGCTCCAGGTCGACCAGGAAGCCGGCGAACTGCACGAGCAGCGCGAACGTGACCAGCACCCCGACGAGCGTGATCCGGTAGTTGCCGAGCACGCTGTACGCGAGGCTGGTCGCTCCGAGCCCGGCGGCGATCGCGGCGAGCAGGACGACGGTTCGCTGCTCGGAGAGCCCGCCGCGAACGAGCCGGTGCGACGTGTGGTCCTTGCCGCCGCGGTGGATCGGACGGCCCTCGACGATGCGCGTCGTCGCGACCAGCGCGGTGTCCAGGATCGGGACCGCCAGCACGAGGACCGGCAGCACCAGGGTGGCGATCGTCGTCTCCGCGACCTTCCAGCTGGTCGCCAGCCCGAGGGCGCCGAGCGTGAAGCCGAGCACCTGGCTGCCGGAGTCGCCCATGAACACCGCCGCCTCCTTCCCCGGCCGGAAGTTGAAGGGGAGGAAGCCGAGGCAGGCGAGCCCGAGGCTGAGCGCCAGGACGAGGAGCAGTCGCTCCTTGTGCACGGTGACCGCGTCGATCGCGAAGAAGGTCGCGGCGATCGCCGCCAGCGTGCCGGCGAGACCGTCCATGTTGTCGAGCAGGTTGAAGGCGTTCGTCATCCCGACGAGCCAGATCAGGCCGATCGCCGCCGCCAGCGCACCGTTCGAGACGATCTGCACGGAGAGGCCGGTGGAGAGCGCGATCGCGCCGGCCCCGAACTGGGCGGCGAGCTTCGCCGCCGCCGGCAGCGAACGGAGGTCGTCGACGAGACCGACGACGAAGAGCAGCGTCGCCCCGCCGAGGATCCCGAGAAGCTCCTCGTGCGCGTGCACGCCGCCGGCCGCGATCGCCGCCCCGATGCCCGCGGCCAGGCCGAGGTAGAGGCCGACGCCGCCGAAGGTGGGTGTCGCGCGCTCGCTCCAGCGCTCGCCGGTGGGGTGTGCGACCAGCCGGCCCCCCAGGGGCGAGCGGAGGAGCGCCCAGATCACGAAGGCGCTGACGGGAAAGGCGACTGCCGCTGCGGCCGCGCTCATGTCGGAAACGGTCTCGGAGAACCTCTCGGGGACAGCGTGAATCCGGTCCCCGGGGCTGCCTCCGAGCCAGTCCCCGAGGCTTCTCTGGCTGGCACGGTGCTCAAGGGTAACCGAGCGGTGTTAGGCGTACGTGTGGAGATACTCATAGGGTGATCCCCCCACTCGACGTCATGCGCTGCCCGGTCTGCCGGGGGGCCCTCGACGCGGCGGCCGAAAGCCTCCGCTGCAGGGGCTGCGGGGCCGACTTTCCGATCGAGGACGGGATTCCGCGCATGCTCGACGACCGACTGCCGGGCATCCGGGCGAAGCGGGACGAGATCGAGGGTTGGGTGGCGATGGCGAAGGCGCAGGGCTGGTACGAGCCGGACGACCGGGTGGACGCCGTCCTGCCGTACGTGTGCCGCGACCTCGGCTGGGACGACCGGACCTGGCGGGCGAACGAGCACTCGTTCACACTTCTGCTCGAGCGGGTCCGCCCCGGGATGCGGGTGCTCGAGGTCGGGGCGGCGAAGGCGTGGGCGGCACAGCATCTGGTTCCCCGCGGCGTCGAGTACGTCGCCACCGACATCCTCGCCGACCCGAACGTCGGCGTCGGCCGGGGCGCCTTCTACGAGGCCAGGGTCGGCCCGTTCGCGCGCGTGCAGGCGGACGGCGAGCACCTGCCGTTCGCCGACGCGGCGTTCGACGTCGTGTACTGCGTCGCCGCGCTCCATCACGCGCTCGACCTCGGGCGCATGGTCTCGGAGCTCGCCCGGGTCACGCGCCGCGGCGGGTTGGTCGCCGCGCTGAACGAAGGCACCCGCGCGGTCGGAACGAGCGCGGAGGTCGAGGATCAGGAGGAGGAGAAGGCGTTCGGGATCAACGAGCACGTGCACACCCTGTACGCGTACCTGTGGGCGTTTGCGCGTGCCGGTCTGCTCGTACGGCGGGTGGAGCACGCCGAGGGCGACGCCGACCTGCGCGGGCGGCGGATCGGCGGCAGGCTGCGCCGGCTGCCGCTGGCCGGCCGCTCGGCTGCGACCTGGTTCGCCCAGACGTGTTACGGCTACTCCGGCGTCAGCCTCTTCTCGCGCAGGCTCCGGTGACGCGCCCGGTCCCGGCAGCCGCCTGACCGGACCTTCCTGTTCAATCGGGACGGCATGCCGATCTACGCCGATCTCTACCGCTACCGCGAGCTGTTCGGGAACCTCTTCCGGCGGGATCTCCAGACGCGGTACAAGGGCTCGGTCCTCGGCGTCGCCTGGTCGCTCGTCAACCCCCTCGTGTTGATGGGGATCTACGTGCTCGTCTTCTCGGTGCTGTGGAAGGTGACGAGGGTGCCGCACTACGCGCTGTACCTGCTGGTCGGGCTGACCGTCTGGCTCTTCGTCTCGTCGTCCCTGACGATGGCGGCGCGCTCGCTGGTCGACAGCGCCGCGCTGGTGAAGAGGGTCCGCTTTCCGCGCCAGCTCGTGCCCTTCTCGGTCGTCGCGACTCAGCTCGTCACGTTCGCCGCGATGCTGGTCGTGCTGATCGTCGTCAACGCGATCGTGATCCCGGAGACGCGCGACACGTTCCTCGTCTCGATCCCGCTGGCGCTGGTCGTGGTCGCGTTCGTCTGCGGGATCGCCCTCGCGGTCGCGTGTGCCAACGTCCTCTTCCGCGACGTGGAGCACCTCGTCACCGCCGCGCTGCTCCCGTGGTTCTTCCTTACCCCGATCCTCTACCGGCTCGAGGACCTGCCCGGCGGCGTGAAGCGGTACCACTTCGTGGTCGAGATTCTCCGCTGGGGCAACCCTCTGACCCCGCCGATCTACGCGCTGCGCGACCCCCTCTTCTACGGCCGGCTTCCGCACGCGTGGGATGTGGTCTACCTGTGCGCTGCGGCGCTGATCGCGCTCGCGCCTCGGGGCGTTCGTCTTCAGCCGCGTCGACGATCGGATCGCAGTCGAGCTCTGAAGCGCGGGGGAACCCAGGGTCCCCCAGCCTCCGGGCGCGGCGGTCGGTGCACCGCGCTCCGCAGCTCACCTCCCCCGCAGGCGCGCCGTGATCCGGGCGTCGTAGATCCACGGCTCGTCGCCCTCCGGGCGCCAGGCGGGGAGGCCGGCGACCGTGCAGTTCGGGGCGAGGGGGAGCAGCAGCGACGGACAGACGAGCGGCTCGGCGAACGCCGGGTTGCGACCGCCCCCCGGTCGGTACGGGCGCAGCGCGCGGTCACGACCCCCGTCGAGCGACCCCCCGACCGCCGCGTAGCCCTCGGCGTGGGCGGCGCGGGTGAGCTCGTGCCAGTCCGGTGCGGGCTCGACTCCGGGGGGGAGGTGGGCGACCCGGCCGCTCGCGTCGCGGGAGCCGACCTCGACGTCGACCTCGAGCATGGCGTTGCCGATCTCGGACAGCCAGTAGCGGTGCTCGAGTACGAGGTCGAAGGCGAGGCGATACGAGCCGGGCGGGATCACGGCCCGCACGGCGAGGTCGACGGAGGCGCGCCCGCCCGGCGGAAGCAGGCCGACCGGGGTCCGGCGTCCGTCCCAGTGGATCGCGTTGCCCAGGTGGTCGAGCCAGTGATAGGCGGCGAAGACCTCGGCCCACCGCGCCGCGCCGGCGTTCTCGAGCTCGACGCGGGCGCGGCCGACCGCCCCCGCCTGCGGAGGCTCCAGCTCGTACCCGAGCCAGCGGACGCCGAGCGGCCCGGCGGGGACGGCGTGGGCGGGAACCGCCTGCATCGCGGGCTAGTCTACGGCCGTGTCGGAGCCGCTTCTCGTCCGCGCGCTGCGGCGTGAGCCGACCGAGCGCACGCCGGTCTGGTTCATGCGCCAGGCGGGTCGCTCGCTCCCCGAGTACCGCGCGCTCCGCGAGCAGCACTCGTTCTTCGAGATCGCGAACACGCCCGAGCTGTGCGCGGAGGTGACGCTCCAGCCCGTACGCCGGCACGGTGTCGACGCGGCCGTCCTCTTCGCCGACATCATGACGCCCGTTCTCGGGATGGGGATCGACGTCGAGCTCGTCGAGGGCGTCGGCCCGGTGGTCGAGCGCCCGGTGGCGACGGATGCCGACGTCGAGCGGCTGCGCGTGCCCGACCCGGAGGAGGCGTTCGGGCCGGTGCTCGAGGCGGTGCGGATCGTGCGGGGCGAGCTGGAGCCGGACCAGGCCCTTGTCGGCTTCTGCGGCGGGCCGTTCACGGTTGCCGGCTACCTGGTCGAGGGACGGCCGAGCCGCGACTTCGCGAGGACGAAGGAGCTGATGTACCGCGAGCCCGTCGTCTGGCACGGGCTGATGGAGAAGCTGGCGGACACGTTCGCCGCCTACGTGGCGGCGAAGGCGGCCGCCGGCGCCGATGCGATCCAGCTCTTCGACTCGTGGGCCGGCGTCCTCACCGTCTCCGACTACGAGGAGTTCGTCGCCCCGTACTCGGCGCGGGTGCTGGCGGCGGTCGACGTGCCGACGATCCATTTCGGTACCGGCACGACGCACCTCCTTGCCTCGATGGCGGCTGCCGGAGGCGACGCGATCGGGCTCGACTGGCGCGTCCCGCTCGACGAGGGCCGGCTGTCCGTCGGGCCGGACAAGGCGGTGCAGGGCAACCTCGACCCTGCCGTCCTGCTCGGGCCCTGGGAGCGGATCGAGGCCGCCGCCCTGGACGTGCTCGTCCGCGCGGACGGTCGTCCCGGTCATGTCTTCAACCTCGGCCACGGCGTCCTGCCCGGGACGGACGCCGCGGATCTGTCGCGGCTGGTGGAGCTCGTGCACGAGCGGACTGCGAGAGCGGCGGCGTGAACGAGGCGGTCGTCCTGATGGCGTACGGCTCGCCGGAGCGGATCGAGGACGTCCCTGCGTACTACGCCGACATCCGTGGGGGGCGGCCCGTCCGCCCGGAGCTGCTCGCGGAGCTGACCGAGCGCTACCGCCGGCTCGGGATCGAGGACTCGAACCCGCTGAACGAGATCACCGAGCGCACGCGGGCCGCGCTCGAGCTCGAGCTCGGCCTCCCCGTGTTCACCGGGATGAAGCACTGGACGCCGCGGATCGCCGACGCCGCCGAGGCCGCCCTCGCGGGCGGCGGCGAGCGCATCGTCGGGCTCGTGCTCGCGCCCCACTACTCACGGCTGTCGATCGGCGGCTACCGGCAGCAGCTGGAGGAAGCCCTCGCCGGCCGCGTCGAGCTGGCACTTCGTCGACAGCTGGCACGACGATCCGGGCTTCGTCGAGCTCCTCGCCGGCCGCGTCGGAGGCACGACGTCGCATGTCGTCTTCACCGCGCACTGCGCTTCCTGCGCGCATCCTGGCCAAGCGGCGATCCATACCAAGACCAGCTGGTCGAACGTGCCGGCGAGTCTCGGAGGTCCGCAGGACTTCGCGACTGGTCGTTTCAGCTATCAGTCCGAGTCGCCCACCGGCGAGCCGTGGCTCGGACCGGACATCCTCGACCACCTCGCCGCGCTCCGCGAGCAGGGCGTCGAGGACGTGCTGGTCTGCCCGGTCGGGTTCGTCGCCGACCACCTCGAGATCCGCTGGGACCTGGACACCGAGGCGCAGGAGCGGGCGAGCGAGCTCGGCCTGCGCCTGGCGCGGATCGAGATGCCGAACGACGACCCGGCGTTCATCCGGGTCCTCGCGGCGATCGTGCGACGTGTGCGCGCGGTACCCTCGACCGCATGAGAGCGGGCGCGATCCGCGTCGACCACGCAAGCCGCCGCTTCCGCGTCTACCCGCAGCAGGTGCGAACGCTGAAGGAGGTCGTGCTGGCGCGGAAGCGCTCGCGGCCGACGGACATCTGGGCCCTCGAGGACGTCTCGCTGGCCGCCGAGCCCGGTGAGGCCGTCGGCCTGATCGGCCGTAACGGCTCCGGCAAGACCACGCTCCTCAGCCTGATCGCGGGCATCATCACGCCCACCTGCGGTCGGGTGGAGGCGGGCGGCCGGGTCGCCTCCCTGCTCGAGCTCGGCGCCGGCTTCCACCCCGACTTCACCGGCCGCGAGAACGTGTACCTGAACGGCTCTCTGTACGGGCTGAAGCGGAAGACGATCGACGAGCGCTTCGACGAGATCGTCGCCTTCGCCGAGCTGGAGCGGTTCATCTCGCTGCCGGTGCGCACCTACTCGTCGGGCATGTACATGCGGCTCGGGTTCGCCGTCGCCGCGCACATCGACGCGGACGTCCTGCTCCTCGACGAGGTCTTCGCCGTCGGCGACGAGGAGTTCCAGCGCAAGTGCTTCGGCAAGATCTTCGAGTTCAAGCAGCGGGGCGGGACGATCGTGTTCGTCTCCCACGACGCGGCCTCGGTCGAGCGGTTGTGCGAGCGCGCGGTGCTGCTCCGGAACGGGCGCGTGGAGCTGGACGGCTCGACGCAGGAGGCGATCGCGCGCTATCACCGGCTCCTGGCCGACGAGCGCGACCCGGCCGAGCGCGCGGCCGGCCTGCGCGAGTACGGCAGCGGCGAGGCCCGCATCGTCGAGGCGCGGCTGCTCGGCCCGGACGGCGGGGACCGCCTCCAGCTCTCCGCCGGCGAGCCGCTGACCGTACAGCTGCGGATCGACGCGAGGGAGGCCCTGCCCCCGCCGCGGATCGCGCTCGAGCTTCGCGACGAGGCCGGGCTGCTGCTCGCTTCCTCGGCCCAGGACACCGCCGAGCTCGGCTGGGAAGAGCGCTCCGGAGAGCGCCTGCTCCGGTTCGAGGTCGAGCGGCCGCCCCTCGCCGACGGGCGGTTCCGGCTCAGGTTCGAGCTCGGCGACGCGAGTGGACGCCGCATCTACCATTGGCTCGACGACGAGGTGCGCTTCGTCGTGTACGCGGGAGAGACGGTGAGGGGCCCGGTCCTTCTGTCCGGCAGGTGGTCGCTGGAGGAAGTCCGTGCGCCCGCCGAAATAGGAGGACGATGAGCTACCAGAGCTGCCCCGATTGGCCCGAGCTGATGGAGATCGCACCCGATCTCCAGTTCAAGCACCTCAGCGTCCGGGACGCGCAGCTGCCCGCCGAGGCGTTGATGCGGATTCCCGGCCTGAACCTGGACGAGGTCGAGATCTGCTGCGACGTCGACCGGCACGTCTACTTCGCGAGACACACCGATCCACGCGTGGCCGAGGCGCTACGCGGGTCGCACTGGTTCGACCTGACCGAGTGGACCGTGTCCGGGCCGGGTCGCGCGGCTGTCTAGATGGTTGATCGCGTAATTGCCGATCAACCATCTAGGCCGACCAGGCGAGCACGGCCACGCCCTCCCACCATTCGGGGTGGTCGCGGTCCGCGCCGGGGATCTCGAACAGGAGCCGCGCACGCGGTTGCGCGGCCAGGTAGTCGCCGGTCGCGCGCGTGACCTGCTCCCAGTCGTGGTCGTCGACGACCAGCAGCGCCTCCTCCGCGAGCCACGGCTCGACGGCGCGCAGCCCCCGCACCTGCGACTCGTAATCGTGGGGGCCGTCGTAGTAGTAGACGCCGACGCGCCGGTCGCCGAGCGCGCCGCCCTCCAGCAGCTCGAAGGCGTCCCCTTCGAGGATCGTCGCCCCCTCGGCGCCGAACCGGCGGAGATTCTCCTCGAGCCCGGCCCGGCTCGCGGCCGGAAGCTTCCGCCCCTTCGTCTCGCGGGGCTCGAACGAGAAGCGGTCGATCGCGACGAAGTCGCCCTCGTTTCCGCGCATCGCCCCGATCAGGCTCGCCCCGTAGTAGGTGCCGACCTCGACGTAGCTCTCACCCGGGTCGAGCAGGCCCGCGGCGAGGTTGAGGAGCGCGAGCACGTTCTCCTCCGCCAGATTCGGGATCGAGCGGATCACGTCGTCGAAGCGGCGCCCGCGCGGGCGCGCCGAGCGCGGGAAGTCGTCGAAGAGCCCGGGGAGCTCGGCGGCGAAGCGCTCGACGTCCATGGTGCATTTCTACCCGCTGTCGGTAGTGTCGGCGACCGATGGCGGAGATAGTCGTCCTCTCGGGCGGAGTCGGCGGGGGGCGCTTCGTGCGCGGACTCGCCGAGGTCGTGTCCCCCGAGCGCGTGACCGTGGTCGGCAACGTCGGCGACGACGCCGAGGTGCTGGGCCTGCACGTCTCCCCGGATCTCGACAGCATCCTCTACACGCTGGCCGGCGTCGCCGACGTCCGGCGCGGCTGGGGCCGGCGTGCCGAGACGTGGAACGCGCTCACGACCGCGAGGGACCTCGGCGACGACGAGACCTGGTTCCAGCTCGGCGACCGCGACCTCGGCCTGCATCTCGTCCGGACGAAGGCGCTCCGGGCGGGCGAGCCGCTCTCGTCGGTGACGGCGCGCCTCGCCGCCACGTTCGGGGTCGAGGTACGGCTGCTGCCGGCGACCGACGACCGCCTGCGCACGATCGTCGAGACACCTGCCGGCGCTTTCTCGCTGCAGGAGTGGTTCGTCCGCCGGGCACACGCGGACGCAGTCGACGGGGTCCGTTTCGAGGGCGCCGCCTTCGCGCGCCCCGCGCCGGGCGCGATCGAGGCGATCGAGCGGGCGGCGCTCCTCGTGATCGCGCCCAGCAACCCGTACATCAGCGTGTGGCCGATCCTGGCCGTGCAGGCGATCCTCACCGCCGTCCGGCGTGCCCGCGCGCCGGTCGTCGGCGTCAGCCCGGTGATCGGCGGGAAGGCGGTGAAGGGCCCGGCGGACGCGATGCTGGAGCGGCTTGCCGGCGGCACCTCGCCGGCGCACGTCGCCGGCTGCTACCGGGGCCTGCTCGACGCGCTCGTGATCGACGAGGCCGACGCGGCGGGCGCGGAGGGGCTCGAGGCCCTCCGCGTGCGGCCGCACGTGACGCGGACGCTGATGCGCGACCGGCGGGCCGCCCGCCGGCTGGCAGAGGCTGTGCTCGACGCCGCGCGCGGCGGCGTGATGCGCCGGTGATCGAGATCCTGCCCGTCGAGGGCCTGCCCGAGATCGGAGCGGCGCACGACCTCGCCGCCGTGATCGCAGGCGCGGTCGCGCTGCTCGACGGCGACGTCGTCTGCGTCGCGCACAAGGTCGTCTCGAAGGTCGAGGGGAGGATCGTCGGCCTGGACGCGATCGAGCCCTCGGAGCGGGCGCGGGAGCTGGCCGGCGACGTCGGCGACCCCCGGCGCCTCGAGATCGTCCTGCGCGAGGCGACGCGGATCCTGCGCTCGCGGCCCCCCCTGGTGATCGCCGAGACGCGACACGGGTTCGTCTGTGCGTCCGCCGGGGTCGACGCCTCGAACGCGCCCGAGCGGGACACGGTCGTTCTCCTGCCCGAGGACCCGGACGCGTCCGCGGCCCGGCTGCGCACGTCGCTCGAGGAGCGCACGGGACGGCACCTCGGCGTCGTGATCACGGACACCTTCGGCCGGGCCTGGCGGCGCGGGATCGTCAACGTCGCGATCGGCTCCGCCGGGATCGAGGTGCTCCGCGACCTGCGCGGCGTGCACGACCCGGTGGGCTACGAGCTGCACGCGACGGTGATCGCCCTCGCCGACGAGATCGCCGCCGCCGCGGAGCTCGTGATGGGAAAGACCCTGCGCGTGCCGGTGGCGGTCGTGCGCGGGCTGGAGGCGACCGGCGAGGGATCGGGCCGGGAGCTCGTCATGCCGGCCGAGCTGGACCTGTTCCGGTAGAGGCCCGGAGATCCCGCCATCGAGGGATGGAACCGCGGCCGCAGCGGCTCATTCGTCGGGGCGGCGGTGCCGATACCGGACTCATCGTGGCTGTCAACGCTGCGCTCCCGCCCGACCCCGGTCCGGATCCGAACGATGCCGCCGCCGGCACCGTGGCGCTGGTCGAGTCGTACCGGCGTCTGGCGGCGATCTTCCACGACGTCCTCTCCGAGCAGAGCCCCGAGGCGCTGCTCGATCGCATCGCCGAGACGCTCGCGGATCTCGTCCCGTACGAGGACCTGCACATCTACGAGGCCGACGACGAGCAGCGCGAGCTGCTACCGGTTGTCGCGCGAGGGGCCTGGGCGGAGGAGGTCCTGAGCAGCCGGATCGCCTACGGGCAGGGGATCACCGGCTGGGCGGTCGAGCGCCGCAGCCCGGTGCTCGCGAACGCGGCGCACCTCGATCCGCGTGTCGAGTTCGTCCCCGGGACGCCACGCGACCCGGAGGCCCTGATCACGGTTCCGCTGGTCGCCCGCGGGTCGCTGAAGGGCGCGCTGAACATCTACCGCGTCGGGGAGGACGCGTCCTTCGACGAGGACGAGTTCGAGCTCGCCCGGTGGTTCGGCGACGCTGCGGCGCTGGCGCTCGACAACGCGCAGGTCCGGGCGCGGCTCGAGCACCTCGCTCAGACCGACTCGCTCACCGGCCTGTACAACCACCGCTACTTCCACGAGCGTCTCCGGTCCGAGCTTCATCGCGTCTCTCGCGCTCACGACTCGGTCGCGCTGCTGATGCTGGACCTCGACGACTTCAAGCGGGTGAACGACGTGTGCGGGCACGGCGAGGGCGACCGGGTCCTCCAGCAGGTCGCGCAGCTGCTTGCGCTCGACGGTGCGGGCCTCGGACACGGTCTGCCGGGTGGGCGGCGAGGAGTTTGCGGTGATCATGCCCTCCTGCGGCTCCTCCGACGGGCTCGGCCTGGCCGCGCGCCTGAGAGACGCGCTTCTGCACAGCCCCGCCGAGTCGGTGGGCGAGATCACGATCTCGATCGGGATCGCCTGCGGCCCGGAGCACGCGATGAATGCACGCGAGCTGATCGCCTGCGCGGAGGCGGCGATGATGACCGCGAAGGCGCACGGCAAGGACCGGGTCGTCGTCTTCGACGAAGCCGACGCCGAGCGGCCGTCGGAGGCGACCGTCGGACGGGACATCCGCTCGATCGCCCACCTGAAGATGCTTCAGAGCCTTGCCCCGAAGCTCAACCGCCTCAACGACGTGACGGAGATCGGCGAGGCGATCGTGGACGAGCTCCGGATCCTGGTCGACTACCACAACTGCTGCGTCTACCTCGTCGACGGAGACCGGCTCGACCCGGTGGCCGTGCGCGGCAACCTCGAGGGCAAGGACGTCTCCCTGTCGCTCCGGCTCGGCGAGGGCCTGACCGGGCACGTCGCGCAGACGGGCAGGCCGATGCTGATTCCGAATGCGCGCGAGTCCGACGTCTGTCTCGAGGTGACCGAGAGCCAGGCGGACGAATCGCTCGCCGCCGTCCCGCTCCGGTACGGCCAGCGGGTGATCGGCGTGATCGTGCTCTCGAAGCTCGGCGTGGCGCAGTTCGACGAGGACGACCTCCGGCTGCTCGAGGTGCTCGGCGGCCACGCCTCGGTCGCGCTCGAGAACGCCCGCCTGTACGCCTCCCTGCGCGGCGAGGCCGAGAACGCGAAGGCGTGGCTCGAGTTCGCCGACGCCGTCTCCGAGGCCGGCTCGGTGGACGCGATCGGCGTCGAGACGGTTCGAACGATCACGCGGCTGATGGAGGTCGAGCAGGTGTCGATGTGGATCGAGGACGCGCACGTGGCCTGCTACCGATGCCTCGCCGCGGTCGGCTACGCAGAGGACCCGATCGCGGCGCCGGTCCTCGAGTGGCGTGCGGGCCGGGCGGCCGCGGCCGTCCTGATCGACGGCCGCAAGACCCCGTTCCTGGTCGGGGAAGCCGAGATCCGCCGGATCTTCGGTGCCGACCCGCAGAGTGCGGCGTTCAAGCCCGCGGCGGTTGCGCCCCTGAACTCCGGCTTCGGGGTCCGTGGGTGGATCGTCGTGCGGGCGCCGCAGGACGGTCTGGCCCACTTCAGCGAGGAGCGGCTGCGCCTGCTCGAGGGCCTTTCCTACCGCGCCTCGGTCGCCCTCCAGAAGTCGGTGCTGCTCCGGTCGGAGCAGGAGAGCGCCGAGATCGCCAGCGCGCTGCTCGAGTTCTCACGGCGGCTTGCCGGTGCCGGCGCGATCGACGAGTTGCACCGGAGGATCGCCGAGCTCACCGGCCGGATGCTCGGATCGGCGCGCACGTGGCTGTGGCTGGAGCGCGGCCGTCCCGGCTCGTTCGTGATCGAGGCCGCCTGGCGAGACGACGGCGCCGCGCCGATCGTGCCCGTCGGCAGCGTCGTCGAGTTCGGCGGCAGCCGCCGGGCCCTCGAGCGGGGCGAGCCCTTCGTCCTCGAGCCGGGCACCGTCGACCTCGTCCCGGTCGGCGAGGATCCGCTCGCGGTCGCGCCCGTCGCCCTGCCGTCGGGGAGGATCGGCTGCATCGCCGCAGCCGCACCCGGCGTCTTCCCGGAGCGGAAGCTCCGCCTGCTCGCCGGGATCGCGAACCAGGCGAGCCTCGCGCTCCACGGCTCGAACTAGTCGACCCGGTTGTCCACAGCCAGTGCCTGGCACCACAGGTGTGACGAAACAGGAACTATTCGTCCACATGAAGCCGGAGCTCGGCGTGGTCGAGGGCGACATCGCCGCGCTGGCGGTCGATGCGGTCGCGAACGCCGCGAACGACCACCTCTGGATGGGCGCGGGCGTGGCGGGAGCGCTGAAGCGCGCCGGCGGGGACGAGATCGAGCGCGAGGCGGTCGCGCTGGGCCCGATCGCGGTGGGGGACGCGATCGCCACCGGCGCCGGGCGGCTCCGGGCCCGCTGGGTGATCCACGCCGCGGTGATGGGACAGGACCTGGTCACGAGCGCCGACGCGATCCGCCGCGCCACGCGCCGCACGCTCGAGGTCGCCGACGAGCTCGGGGCCGAGTCGCTCGCCCTGCCCGCATTCGGCACCGGGGTCGGCGGGTTCCCGCTCGAGGACTGCGCGCGGATCATGGTCGCGGAGGCGCAGCGGTACGAGGCCCGCTCCCTCGGCAGCGTCCTGTTCGCCGTCTACGGCCCTGATGCGGCGCGGGCATTTGCGGCTGCGATCGGCGCCCGCGGGCTATGAGAAGCGTGCTCTCAGCCTCGGCACCACGTCGGCGGCAAACTGGTCGAGGAACCGGAGCTGATCGTCGCCGGGCGCGTGGAAGACGAGGTGGTCGAAGCCGAGCGCGACGTAGTCGCCGATCCGGTCGACGACCTCGTCGGGATCGTCGGAGACGATGAACCGCGTCTGTGCGATGTCCGGGTTCTCGTCTGCGAGCCGCTCCAGCTCGATCGGGTCCTCGACGTCGCGCTTCTGCTCGGGCGTGAGCGCGAGCGGCGCCCAGTACCGGCAGGCGTCGCGCGCGAAGTCGAGGTCGTGGTCGTACGAGACCTTGATCTCGATCATCCTGACGACGTCGGCGGGGTCGCGGCCCGCGCTGCGCGCGCCCTCCTCCATCGCCGCGTTCAGCTCCCGGTAGAGGTCCGGCCTCTTGCCGCTCGTGACGATGAAGCCGTCCCCGGTGCGGCCGGCGAGCTTCGCCGCGAGCGGCCCGGAGGCGGCGACGAACACCGGCACCGGCGTCTCCGGCCGGTCGTAGACCGTCGCCCGCACGGTCCGGTAGTACTCGCCCTCGAACGACACGCGCTCCTCCGTCCAGAGCAGCCGCATCAGCCGGATCGCCTCCGCCAGGCGCAGCCGGCGCTCCTTCGCGCCCGGCCACTCGGCCCCGGTCGCGGGCGTCTCGTTCACCGACTCGCCCGTGCCGACGCCGAGGAAGATCCGGCCCGGATCGAGGCAGGCGAGCGTGCCGAAGGCCTGGGCGATCACCGACGGGTGGTACCGCATGGTCGGGGTGAGCACGCTGGTGCCGAGCAGGGCCTTCTCGGTACGCTCGCCCAGAGCGCCGAGCCACGGCAGCGCCGCCGGCCCGTGCCCGCCCGTGTGCCGGAACGGCTGGAAGTGATCGGAGACGGCGACGATCTCCAGCCCGTGGCGCTCCGCCTCGACCGCGAGGTCGAGCAGCGGCCGCGGTGCGAACTGCTCGGCCGAAGCCTTGTAACCGAGCTTCAGAGGCACGCAGCCCGCATCCGCGCGAGGTCGGCCGGGGTGTCGACGTCGAACGCGAGGCCCGGCAGGTCGAGGACGACGTGCTCGACGCCGAGGCGCGCGTGCACGGCGGCGCTGCGCCGCTCCCCGAAATGCGTGCGGACGAGCCCCGGCGGCCGCATCGAGACCGCGTTCGTGCCGCCGTCGAGGGCGCGCGCGATCGCGATCCCGCGCCGGGGGGTCGCGCCGAGCAGCTCCTCGATCTCGTCGGGTCGAACCGACGGCAGGTCCGCGGAGATCACGGCGACGAGGGGCGCCGTGACGACCTCGGCGGCCGCCGCCGAAAGCGCGTCGTTCCACGCCAGCCCGCGGTCGTCCCACACGTCGTAGCCCTTGAGCTTCAGGCCGGTCACGACCGTAACGCGATCGACGCCGGCTTCGCGCGCCGCGCCCACGACTCCGGCGAGCAGCCCGCTCATCAGCCGGACACGCTCCTCGACGGGCAGCTCGTCCGCCAGCCGGCTCTTCGGGTCGATCCGCTTCAACGGCACGAGCACGTGGGCGTCCACGGCGTGACCTTACCTCCGGCGCGTATGCTCACCGCGTGCTCCGGCGGCCCCTCGAAGAGCTCCTCTCCGAGGCCAGGGACCTGTGCCGGAGGCCGGTCGTCACCTACTCGCCGAAGGTCTTCGTCCCGCTCACGAAGCTCTGCCGCGATGTCTGCCACTACTGCACGTTCGCCCGGCCGCCGCGGCGCGGCGAGCGAGCCTATCTGACGCCCGACGAGGTGCTCGAGATCGCCCGCGCGGGTGCCGCCGCCGGCTGCCGGGAGGCGCTCTTCACCCTCGGCGACAAGCCCGAGCGTCGGTACCGGGTCGCCCGCGAGGAGCTGGGCGCGCTCGGTTGCGAGACGACGATCGACTACCTCGCCCGCATGTGCGCGCTCGTGCTCGAGGAGACCGGGCTGCTGCCGCACGCGAACCCGGGCGTGATGACCCGGGACGAGCTCGCGGCGCTGCGCGAGGTGACCGCGTCGCAGGGGATCATGCTGGAGACGGCGTCCGACCGCCTGTCCGAGCGGGGCGGGCCCCACTTCGGCTCGCCCGACAAGCGGCCCGCGGCGAGGCTGGAGACGATCCGGCTCGCAGGCGAGCTGCGCATCCCGTTCACGACCGGGATCCTGATCGGGATCGGCGAGACCCGGGCGGAGCGGATCGAGGCGCTCGAGGCGATCGCCGCCCTGCACCGCGAGCACGGCCACGTCCAGGAGGTGATCGTCCAGAACTTCCGGGCCAAGCCCGGGACGAAGATGGCGTCCCATCGGGAGCCCTCGCTCGACGACCTGCTCTGGACCGCGGCCGTCGCTCGGCTCGTCCTCCCCCCTGACGTCCACGTCCAGGTGCCGCCCAACCTCAGCTACGACGACTTCCCGCGCCTGCTCGACGCCGGGATCGACGACTGGGGAGGCGTCTCCCCGGTGACGATCGACCACGTCAACCCGGAGGCGCCCTGGCCCGAGATCGAGCGACTTCGCGCCGCGACCGAGGCGCGCGGTCTCGTGCTCGCGCCGCGCCTTCCGGTCTACCCGGAGTTCGTCGGCGGCGGCTGGCTCGCACCGCGCGTGCTGACGCGGGCGCTCCGCTCCGCGGACGGCGAGGGCCTGGCGCGGGAGGACGGCTGGCACGCGGGCGCGCAGACGCCGGTGCCGTTCGCCCCCCGCGACGCGCTGCCGGTCGACACCGCCGCCGAGCTCGGCGAGGACGAGCTCGTCCGGCTCTTCTCGGCCCGCGGAGACGAGCTGCACCGCGTCCTCGCCGCCGCCGACCGGCTCCGGCGCGAGACGAACGGGGACGAGGTGAGCTACGTCGTCACCCGCAACGTCAACTACACGAACGTCTGCTACTTCAGGTGCGGCTTCTGCGCCTTCTCGAAGGGCAAGCTGGCGGAGAATCTGCGCGGGCCGGCGTACGTCGTCCCGACCGAGGAGATCGTCCGGCGCGCGCACGAGGCCTGGGAGCGCGGGGCGGTCGAGATCTGCCTCCAGGGCGGCATCCACCCGGGCTTCGACGGCGACTACTACGTCGAGGTCTGCGAGGCGATCAAGCGTGAGCTGCCCGACCTGCACGTGCACGCGTTCTCGGCGCTCGAGGTCTGGCAGGGGGCGGCCACGCTCGGCGAGCCGCTGGCGGACTACCTCGCCCGCCTGCGCGACGTCGGCCTGGCGTCGCTGCCCGGGACGGCGGCCGAGATCCTCGACGACGAGGTACGCCGGGTGCTCTGCCCGGACAAGGTGAACACGGCCCAGTGGTTGAAGGTGCACGAGACCGCGCACCGGCTGGGACTGCGCTCGACCGCGACGATCATGTTCGGCCACGTCGACTCGCCGCGCAGCTGGGCCCGTCACCTCCTGCGCGTGCGCGACCTCCAGCGGGAGACAGTCGGTTTCACCGAGCTCGTCCCGCTCCCGTTCGTGCACATGGAGGCGCCGATCTACCTCCAGGGCCGTGCCCGCCCCGGGCCGACGTTCAGGGAGGCTCTGCTCGTGCATGCGGTCGCGCGCCTGGCTCTGCATCCCGACGTCACGAACATCCAGGCTTCCTGGGTGAAGCTCGGGCTCGACGGTGCCACCGCCGCCCTGCGCGCCGGCGTGAACGACCTCGGCGGGACGCTGATGAACGAGTCGATCTCCCGCGCAGCGGGGGCGAGCCACGGTCAGGAGCTGCCGCCCGAGCGGATGGAGGAGGCGATCCGGGCGGCCGGCCGTGTCCCTCGGCAGCGGACGACGCTGTACGGCACCCCGGATCCCGATCGCGTGGCGGCGTCCTTCGGCGCTCCGCCGCTCGCCGAGCCGGTCAACCCCCCGGTCGACACCTCGCGCCTGCGCCGGCCGGCCACGCTCGTCCGGCCCGGCCTTGCCGTCGCCTGAAGAGATCCCGGTCGCGCGCCTCGCGACCGTCGACCCGCGCGGGCGGCCGCACGTCGTCCCGATCTGCTTCGTGATCGACGGCGGGACCCTCTACACGGCCGTGGACGAGAAGCCGAAGCGGACGCGCGGGCTCCAGCGGCTCCGCAACATCGAGGCGAACCCGCAGTGCGAGGTCCTGATCGACCACTACGACGACGACTGGTCGAGGCTCTGGTGGGTCCGGCTGCGAGGCACCGGCCGGGTCGTCGACGAGCCGCGGGCGCTGAGGCTGCTCGAGGCGAAGTACCCCCAGTACCGCGAGCGGCCGCCGGCCGGCCCGGTGGTCGCGATCACGATCGAGGAGCGAAGCGAGTGGACGAGCTCGCCTTCCTGAGCGCGGCCGAGCAGGCCGAGCTGGTGCGTCGCGGCGAGGTCACGCCGGTCGAGCTCGTCGAGACGTACCTGGAGCGGATCGAGCGGCTCGATCCGCAGCTGAACGCCTACGTCACCGTCTGCGCCGACGAGGCCCTCGCCGCCGCGGCGGGGGACCTGCCGGACGGCGCGTTCCGGGGCGTGCCGCTGCCGATCAAGGACCTGAACGAGACGGCCGGGATCCGCACGACCTTCTCCTCCCGCGCCTTCGCCGACTACGTGCCCGACTTCGACGCCGCGGTCGTCCGCCGGCTGAAGGACGCGGGTTTCGTCGTGATCGGCAAGACGAACACGCCCGAGCTCGGGATCACGGCGGTCACGGAGTCGGAGCTGAACGGGCCCTGCCGCAACCCCTGGGACCCCTCGCGCACGCCGGGTGGCTCGAGCGGCGGAGCGGCGGCGGCGGTCTCGGCGGGGCTCGCGCCGGCGGCACACGGTTCGGACGGCGGCGGCTCGATCCGGATCCCCGCCTCCTGCTGCGGCCTCTTCGGGATCAAGCCCGCGCGCGGCCGCGTCTCGCCGGCGCCGTACGGCGGGCTGGAGGGGTTCTCGACGAGCGGTCCGATCACCCGGACCGTGCTGGACGCCGCGCTGCTGCTCGACGTGATGGCCGGCTACGAGACGGGTGACCCGTACTGGGCCCCGGCGCCCGAGCGGCCGTTCGCGGCCGAGGTCGGAGTCGATCCGGGCCGGCTGCGGATCGCGCTGACGACGACGCCGCCGCTGCTCGACGCGCCAGTCGCGCCGGAGTGCGTCGCCTCGGTCGAGGACGCCGGGCGGCTGCTGGTCGACCTCGGCCACTCGGTCGAGGAGGCGACGCCGCCGTGGGAGGACGAGCGGCTGTTCCGGCTGTTCATGACCGTGTGGCAGGTGATCCCCGGGCTGTACGGCCAGCCGCCCGAGCTGTTCGAGCCGGTCACCCGAGCCCTCGTCGAGGCCGCGGCGAAGACGGGCGCGGTCGAGTACGTCCTCGCCACCGCGCGCCTGCGGGAGATCGCCCGGGGAATCGTGGCGTTCTGGGAAGGCTACGACCTGGTGCTGACCCCGACGCTCGCGCAGCCGCCGGTCGAGATCGGCGCGCTCCACGACGAGGATCCGTGGCGCGAAGTCCGGAACGCGGGCCGGTTCACCCCGTTCACCCAGGTGGCGAACATCACCGGGCAGCCGGCCGTCTCCGTGCCCCTCCACTGGAGCGACGGCGGCCTCCCGATCGGAGTCCAGCTCGTCGGGCGGCCGGCCGGTGAGGCCATGCTCTTTCGGGTCGCGTCACAGCTGGAGCGGGCGCGCCCCTGGCGAGACAGGCGCCCGGTCGTCAGCTGAGTAGGCGTCGATCTGAGACGATTCTGTGCCAATTCGTCCACAGCCAGTGCCTGGCACCCGGGATGTGGCAACGGCGGAACGAATCCTCCCCAGGGCGCTCAGCCCACGACGTTGGGTGGTGTCTTGCCCTCGAGCAGCACCGCCCGCAGCGCCTCCACGCAGAGCATCCCCATCGCCTCGCGGGTCTCGCGGGTGGCCGAGCCGAGGTGCGGGACGAGGACGACGTTCTCGAGCCCGAGCAGGCCGGGATGCACCTCCGGCTCGTGCTCGAAGACGTCGAGCGCGGCGCCCGCGATCCGGCCCGCGGTCAGGGCCTCGACCAGCGCCGCCTCGTCGACGATCGGCCCGCGGCTCGTGTTCACGAGCACGGCGCCTCGCTTCATCTGCGCCAGCGCCGCCGAGTCGATCAGGTGGCGCGTCTCCTCGGAGAGCGGCAGGTGCAGTGAGACCACGTCGGCGCGTGCGAGCAGCTCGCCGAGCGGGACGCCACCGCTCCGGCTGGTGTGCAGGACCTCCATGCCGTGTGCAACCGCCAGGCGCTCGACCGCTTGGCCAATCCGGCCGTGTCCGACGAGGCCGAGCGCTTGGCCCGCGAGCCCCTGGCCCAGCAGCAGGTTCGGCGCCCAGATCCACGGCTCCCGCCGGCGGATCAGCCGGTCCCCCTCGGCGACGCGGCGGAGCAGGGCGAGCACCAGCGCGACCGTCAGCTCCGCGGTCGACTCGGTCAGCACGCCCGGGGTGTTCGCGACGACGACGCCTCGCCGCCGGCACGCGGCGAGGTCGACGTTGTCGACGCCGACCGCGTAATCGGCGACGACGCGCAGCTGCGGGCCGGCGGCGTCGAGGAGCTCGTCGTCCACGCGGTCGGTCAGCATCAGCATCAGCCCGTCGCTGCCGGCCACCCGCCTCAGCAGCTCGTCACGCGGCGGCGGCCACTCGGAGTCGTGCACGTCGAGCTCGAACGACCGCTCGAGCTCGATGCGAACGCGCTCGGGAAACCGGCGCGACGCGAAGACCCGCGGCATCTACCGCTCGACGACCTCGGCGCCCGGATCGCGGGCCGGGTCGGCGGCCGGCAGCACGTCGTTCGCCCACTCGCGCGTCTTCCAGGCGGGCACGGGCGTCCGGCACTCGTCGTGCGGGACGAAGCGCGAGCGCCGGGCGAGCCGGTATTCGTGGATGTACCGCGGGCAGTTGGGAAAGACCTCCGTCGCCTCGACCCGGACGATCAGCTGGGCTTCCGGGTACCCCGCGAGCAGCGGATCGTCCTCGGCGACCGAGGCGACGCCGTTCAGCCGCAGCCTCCGCCGGCGCTCGAAGTCGATGAACAGCAGGCCGACGTGCGGGTTGACGACCGCGTTCCCGGCGGTGAGATACATGCCGTTGCCGTCGTAGACGGGGAAGGCGATCGTCCGCTCGTCCAGCACACGGACGAAGCCGGGATCCCCTCCTTTGTAGGAGCACTGCGGGTGTCCGTCCGCGTCGGCGGTCGCGATGAAGAACATGTCGCAGCCCTCGAGGAACGCGCGATCGTCGGCGTCGATCGTCGTGGCGACGATCCGCTCCTCGATCCGATCGGCCAGTCGACGCGTGTCGAACCGATCCTGGAAGCGCCGGCTGCCCTCGTTGTAGACCGCCACCACGCAAATCCTAGGAGCAGCCGTGCCCGGTCGGGGTGAGCTGAGCGCCGGAGAAGACCACCCCGACGTTCCGCAGCGGCCCCGGCCTGGGCTCGATCGGCGGCCCGTGAATCGTCGCCGCGAACGCCGAGCTGAGCGTCAGGTCGGTGTGGCCTCCGGCCGGGACGCAGCGCTCGACCTCCGATCCGGCCTGGCGACCGGGATCGATCGAGCCCGTCACGTCGCCGAGGCGGTAGCGCACGGCCGCGCGGGCCTCGGGCGGGGCGGCGAGGGTGACGGCGATCCTCACCCGCTCCGATCCATGTCCGGGCTCGGCGTAGACGCGCAGAGTCGCGGGTCGCCCCGGCCGCGTCCAGCCGTCCGGGTAGAGCCCGCGGGTCGCCCACAGCGCCCGGTAGGGCCGCTCCACGGCGAGCACCCTCAGGCCGACGTTCGCCGCCGCCTGGGAGCCTGCGAGGCCGAAGCGGGGGTCGGACTCGAAGACGACCACGTACGGCGGAGCCGACTCGGTGCCGGCAAAGCGACCCCGCGCGAAGTCGAGCGCGAGCGTGCGGCTCGGGAACGGGGTGTAGGTGAACACTCCGCCTGGGGCGACGAAGGCCCGGTCGATCGCGTGATTCCAGAACTCGACCTCCCACCAGCCGACCGCGCTGTATGACCAGTCCCGGGAGACGGGGGCGGCGAGGAGCGCGGCGTCGCCCGACGTCACCCGGTCGACCCAGTCGCGAACCCGGCTCTTGCCGGTGATCGGCAGTCCTGCGGGGGAGTTGCTGGTCAGCAACCGCTCGAAGGCGTAGCCGGCGACGCTGCCGCCGAAGGCGAAGATCGCGATCGCGACCCCGGCCGCCGCCGCCGGTCGCGGCATCCACGCGAGCCCGAGGCAGATCGCGCCGATCAGAACGCCGCAGAGCGCGACGAAGACCCCGGCCGGCAGACCGCTCGACTCGTCGTGGATGATCCCGTTCAGGACCGACTCCGGCGAGTCGACCAGCACGCCCGGCACCGGCGTGAAGTCCGCGAGCGTCACCGTCGCGGCGAAGAACACGGTCGTCGCCGCGATCGCCGGACGAGGCAGCCGCTCCTGCTGCAGGCACGTTGCCGTGGCGAGCAACAAGAGCGGCGCGAGATAGAAGAGATACCGGTCCCGGATGACTGCGGGGCCGCCGAACCGGACGTCGTAGGAGGCGGTCTCGAGCGCGAGCAGCGGGAGGGACAGCGCCGTCAGCGCGGCGAGCCCCCGCAGTCGCAGGGAGCGCGCGCGCAGGCTCGAGTACGCCCAGGCGGCGCCGAGGAGGAAGGGAACGACTCCGAGGCCGACGGCGAGCACGTCGACGTGGATCGCCGTCGACTTCCAGACGGTGGAGGGCAGGAGCGATCCTTCCGTGGCCGTCACCCCGTAGTCGCCGAGCAGCCGGTGCGCCTGCCCGAGGGCGGCGAGCGGGGCGACGACGACGATCCCGACCGCGCAGGCGCCGGCGAGGGCGCGGTGGCGGGCGAGCGCCCGGCGGGGGCCGTCGACGACCAGCGCCGCCAGGGGCAGCACGGCGGCGAGGAAGAGGAACTGGGGACGGGTGAAGAACGCGAGCGCCAGGGCGCCGATCGCCAGCGCGTCCCGGCGGGGAGACGGCTCGGCGAGAGCGGCATGGCAGGCGAGCACGGCCCAGACGAAGACGGGGTAGGCGACCGCCTCCGACATCACGAAGGCTGCGTTCAGGATCCAGGGGAGAGCGAGCGTGAGCAGCGAGACGGCGAGCGCGCAGGCGTCCGGCACGACGCGCCGGCCGAGCAGGTACGCGGGAATCGCTGCGCTCGCGAACAGCACCGCGTTGACGACGTGCGCGGCCTCGAAGGCGCCGACGGGATCGAGGGAGCCGTACAGAGGTGCGAGCAGGATCGGGTAGACGACGCCGAGGAACCCGACGTGCTCGCCGTGCAGCACCGGCAACGGCGAGCCGGTGTGGCCGACGTGGTCGGCGAGCTTGGCGTAGAGCAGCTCGTCGGTCATCACCGCCCACTCCTTCACGCGCGAGGTGCCGACCGCGAGCAGCGCCGACGAGCCGGCGACGATCGTCGCCAGCGCGACCCACGGCTGGAGAAGCCCCCGCCGCAGGGCTACGCGGAGTAGTGCTCGTCCGCGAGCGCGAGCACGTCGTCGAGGATCTCCAGTCCCTCCTGGAGCTCTTCGCGGGTGATCGTCAGCGGAGGCGTGATCGCGAGCACGTTCCAGTGCGTGAACGGGTAGAGGCCGCGCTCGAGGCAGGCTCTCGTCAGCTCGGCCATCGGGCGCGCCGCCTCGCCGCCGGCGTTGAAGGGGACGAGCGGCTCGCGCGTCTCCCGGTTTCGCACCAGCTCCAGCCCCCAGAAGAGGCCGAGCCCGCGGACATCTCCGATCGACGGGTGACGGTCGGCGAGCTTCGGGAGCTCCGCGGCCAGGTACGCGCCCATCGCGGCGGCGTTCTCGACCACGCGCTCCTCGCGGAACGCCTCGACCGAGGCGACGCCGACCGCACATGCGAGCGGGTGACCGGAGTACGTCAGGCCGCCGGCGAAGAAACGGTCCTTGATCGCGTCGTAGACGTGGTCGCGCACGGTCATCGCGCCCAGCGGGACGTAACCCGAGTTGATCCCCTTCGCGGTCGTGATGATGTCCGGGACGACGTCCCAGTGCTCGCAGGCGAACCAGCGCCCCGTGCGACCCCAGCCGGCCATCACCTCGTCGAGGATCAGGAGGATTCCGTGGCGGTCGCAGACCTCGCGGATCGAGTGCAGGTAGCCGTCGGGCGGCACGATGATCCCGTTCGTGCCGGTGACCGTCTCGAGGATCACGGCCGCGACCGTCGGCCCCTCGTACATCAGGATCTCCTCCAGATGCGGTCCGCCCGAGCACACCGGGCACGGGTCGGGGTGGCCGGCCGGGCAGCGGTAGGTGTACGGGTCGAACATCCGGACGACGCCGGGGATTCCCGGCTCGGCGAACCAGCGGCGCGGGTCGCCGGTGAGCGTGACCGCGCCCGCGGTCGCGCCGTGGTAGGAGCGGTGGCGCGCGATCACCTTGTGGCGCCCGGTCGCCCAGCGTGCGAGCTTGACCGCGTTCTCGTTCGCCTCCGCGCCCCCGTTCGTGAAGAAGGTCCGGTTGAGGTCGCCGGGCATCACCTCGGCGACGAGGCGCCCGAGCTCCGAGCGCTTGTCGTTCGCCATCGGCGGGCCGATCGTGCACAGCCGCTCCGCCTGCTCCTTGATCGCCGCGACCAGCTTCGGGTGCTGGTGCCCGATCGAGACGTTGACGAGCTGCGAGGCAAAGTCGAGATACCGCTTCCCCGAGTAGTCCCAGAAGTAGCGGCCCTCGGCCCCCGCGACCGCGAGCGGGTCGAGCGCCGACTGCACAGACCACGAGTGGATCAGGTACTGCCGGTCCTCGGCGACGACCCGTTCACCCTCGGCCGGTCTCGACTCGGTGACGGCCATCGGGCCAATCCTACGCGCTACGCTCCCGGGAAGCAGATCCGGGGAGACATCGATCCGGCCCCGGAGCAGCGTTCAAGGAGGGCAGCAATGACCGAGACGATCGCGGCGCCGCCGCAGGCGAAGCCGATCCACCACTGGATCGGAGGGAAGAGCGTTCGGGGCAGGTCCGGTCGCAGCGGGCCGGTGTGGAATCCCGCGACCGGGGAGCAGACGGGCACGGTGGACTTCGCGAGCGTCGAGGAGATCGACGCCGCCGTCGCCGCGGCCCGAGGGGCGTTCGCGACCTGGCGCGCCGTCTCGCTGGCGCGCCGCGCCGAGCTCTTCTTCCGCATCCGCGAGCTCGTCCACGAGCACCGCGCGGACATCGCCCGCTTCCTCACGCTCGAGCACGGCAAGGTCACCTCCGACGCCCTCGGCGAGGTCGCCCGCGGCCTCGAGGTGATCGAGTACGCCTGCGGGATCCCGACCCTGCTCAAGGGCGAGTACTCCGAGCAGGCCTCGACCGGGATCGACGTCTACTCGATCCGTCAGCCGCTCGGCGTCGTCGCCGGGATCACGCCGTTCAACTTCCCCGCGATGGTTCCGATGTGGATGTGGGCGCCTGCGATCGCCTGCGGGAACACATTCGTGCTCAAGCCGTCCGAGAAGGACCCGTCGGCCTCGGTCTACGTCGCCGAGCTGCTGCAGGAGGCAGGGCTGCCGGACGGCGTCTTCAACGTCGTCCACGGGGACAAGGTCGCGGTCGACCGGCTCCTCGAGCACCCGGACGTCGCCGCGGTCAGCTTCGTCGGCTCGACGCCGATCGCGCGCTACGTCTACGAGACGGGGACGAGGAACGGCAAGCGGATGCAGGCGCTCGGCGGGGCGAAGAACCACATGATCGTCCTCCCCGACGCCGACATCGACATGGCCGCAGACGCGGCGGTGTCGGCCGCGTACGGCTCGGCCGGAGAGCGCTGCATGGCCGTGTCCGTGGTGGTCGCGGTCGGCGACGTCGCCGACCCGCTGATCGGCGCGATCCAGGAGCGCCTGCCCAAGGTGAAGGTCGGGCCGGGACTCGAGGCGGGCAACGAGATGGGCCCGCTGATCACCCGTGAGCACCGCGACAAGGTCGCCGCCTACCTCGACACCGCCGCCGAGCAGGGCGCGACGGTGGTCGCGGACGGTCGTGAGCTCGACGTCGAGGGCGACGGCTTCTTCCTCGGCGTCTCGCTGATCGACGAGGTGACGCCGGAGATGGACTGCTACCGGGACGAGATCTTCGGCCCGGTCCTCTCCGTCGTCCGCGCGGGCACCTACGACGAGGCGGTCGGGCTGGTCAACGAGAACCCGTGGGGCAACGGGACGGCGATCTTCACCCGCGACGGCGGGGTCGCCCGCCAGTTCCAGTTCGACGCGCAGGCGGGCATGGTCGGCGTCAACGTCCCGATCCCGGTGCCGGTGGCGTACTACTCGTTCGGCGGCTGGAAGGCGAGCCTGTTCGGCGACCGGCACATCTACGGCCCGGAGGGGATCGACTTCTACACCCGCGGCAAGGTGGTCACGTCCCGCTGGCCCGACCCGGCCACGTCGAAGGTCGACCTGGGATTCCCGCAGACGCGCTAGGGAAGAGACGTCAGTCGCCGAGGGCGTCGAGGTAGCGCTCGAGCAGCTGCTGGCGTCGTCGACTGTCGTCGATCTCGGCCTGGAGGCGGGCGATCTCCTCCTCGGGGTCGTCAGGGGGATCGTCCGGGTCCGAGTCCGAGTCGAACAACCCCTGAGCCATCCCGAGCCATTCGTCGTCCTCGACGGATACGCCCTCGGGGTGCAGGATCGCCCGAACCGCGGCGGCGTCCTCCGGCTCCATGCCCGCGAACGCTTCCTCGTCGATCCTCGCGCCGTCCTGCTCGGCGACGAGCTCCTCGATCTGCTCCTCGAGCCCGGTCGTCCGATTGCGCTCGAACTCGAGCGTTTCCCGGGCCTGCCGGCGGCGCTGAGAACGTGCGATTGCATCCCGGTCCACCCCCGAACCGTAGCCAAGAGAGCCCTGGCCCCTGGATTGCATACTGTATGTTTGCCGCCGTGGCGAGGATCCTCCAGGACCGCGGTGCGCTCGTCCGCAACGCGAGCGTCGCCGCCACGGAGCTGATCCGCGAGGCGATCATCGACGGGCGCCTCGAGCCCGGACAGCGCCTGAAGGAGGAGGAGCTCGCGCGGGAGCTCGGGATCAGCAGGACGCCCGTGCGAGAGGCCTTGCTGATGCTCCAGGCCGAGGGGCTCGTCGGCGCGACGCCGAACCGGGGCGCGATGGTCCGCGTCCACGACGCGGAGGACCTCGACGATCTCTACCAGCTGCGCGCACTGCTCGAGGGGCACGCGACGCGGCGGGCGGCGACCCGGATCTCCGAGGACGAGATCGCGGCGCTGCGCGAGAGCTGCGAGCGGTTCGACGGGCTGAGCCCCGAGCAGAACCTGCGCGAGCTCGTCCGCGAGAACCTCTTCTTCCACAACGCGATCCTGGACGTCGCCGGCAGCGCCCGGCTGGCCGCAATGGTGCGGAAGGTGATCGAGCTCCCGCTCGTCTACAAGTCGTACATCTGGTACTCGCCCGACCAGAAGCGAATCTCGGTCCACTACCACCGCCAGATCGTGAACGCGCTGGCGACCCGAGACCCCGAACGCGCCGAGCTGGTGATGAAGGAGCACGTCTTCGAGGCGCGCGACCTGCTCGTCTCCCAGGTGCGGTCGAATCCCCGATCTGCGGCGGGGCAGGATCGCGGATGAGCGAGGCGGCTGTCGGGGCCGCGTCGCAGATGCTCCGGGCCGGGGACGGCCCGGGCCCCCTGAGCGGTGTCCGCGTGATCGAGCTGGGCATGTTGCTCGCCGGCCCGTTCACGGGCCGACTGCTCGGCGACATGGGGGCAGAGATCATCAAGATCGAGCCTCCGGGCCAGCCGGACCCGCTGCGGGAATGGGGCCAGGCACGGTACGAAGGCCGCTCGTTGTGGTGGCCGGTGCAGTCGAGGAACAAGAAGTGCTGCACGCTCGACCTGCGTACGGATCAGGGCAGGGCGCTGCTGCTCGACCTCGCCACGCACAGCGACGTGCTCGTCGAGAACTTCCGGCCGGGAACTCTCGAGAAGTGGAACCTCGGGCCCGACCGGCTCTGGGAGGCGAACCCCAGGCTGGTGATCGGGCGGATCTCGGGCTACGGGCAGACCGGCCCGTACGCGCCGCGCGCCGGGTTCGCCTCGGTCGCCGAGGCGATGGGCGGTATCCGGTACATCAACGGTTTTCCCGGGGAGGCACCTCCGCGCCTGCACATCTCGCTCGGGGACTCGCTCGCCGGGATGTTCGCCACGCAGGGGATCCTCGCTGCGCTCTACCGTCGGGACGCGCTCGGCGGCGGGCGCGGCCAGGTCGTCGACGTCTCGCTCATGGAGAGCTGCTTCGCCCTGCTCGAGAGCACCGTCCCCGAGTACGACCGGCTCGGGAACGTCCGCGGGCCCGGGGGGACCGGCCTGAAGGGCGTCGCCCCCTCGAACATCTTCAAGTCGAGCGACGACACCTGGATGGTGATCGCCGCCAACGCCGACGCAGTCTTCCGCCGGCTGTGCGAGGCGATCGGGCAGCCCGAGCTCGCCGACGATCCCAAGTATGCGACGCACCTCGCGCGCGGCGAGAACCAGGAGGAGCTCGAAGGCATCGTCGCGGAGTGGGCCCGGCGGCACACCGCGGCCGAGATCGACCGCATCCTGAACGACGCCGGCGTGATCTGCGGCCCGATCTACACGATCGCGGACATCTTCGAGGACGAGCAGTTCAGAGCGCGGGACATGCTCGTCGAGCACGTCGACCCGGAGTTCGGCTCGTACGTGGGCCCGGGCATCGTCCCGAAGTTCTCCGAGACGCCGTGCGAGGTGCGTTGGTCGGCGACGTGGGACGAGGGCAGTCACAACCGCGACGTCTACGGCGGGCTGCTCGGTCTCTCCGACGACGAGCTGGCGCGGCTGAAGGAGGAGGGAGTCGTTTGAGGGGTCAGGTCTTGCAATCCGATATTCGGCGGCGCCGAGCGGGATGGTCTGCGTGATTGCAAGACCTGACCCCATGGTTGTCTGCGACGTCGGGCCGCTGCGACGGCCTGCAGAACGAAGATGCTTTCGTCGAGCCCGAGGTTCGGGCCGAGCTCGTCAACCGGCTCGCCGCGGCGGGGCTGCCGCGTATCGAGGCGGTCAGCTTCGTCAACCCCGATCGGGTGCCGCAGATGGCTGGAGCGGAAGAGGTCGTGGCCGGCATCCAGCGCCGCGAGGGCTCCGTCTATGCGGGGCTCGCCCTGAACGAGCGCGGCTACGACAGGCTCGCCGAGACCGGCCTCGACGAGGTCCACTTCGCCTTCGCGGCGACCGAGACGTTCAACCGCAGAAACCAGAACGCCTCGCCCGAGGAATCCCTCGAGGAGGCGGAGCGGATCGTGCGCCGGGCTCATGGGGACGGCGTCCGGGCGACGGTGACGATCGGCGTCGCCTTCGGCTGCCCCTTCGAGGGCGCCGTCGATCCGGCGCGCGTGCTCGAGTTCGCGGGGCGGATCGCCGGCGCCGACGCGGACGAGATCGTGTTCGCGGACACGGTGGGCGTCGGCGTTCCGCGACAGGTCAAGGCGCTGGTCGCCGAGGCGGCGAAGCTGGGCCCGCGAGTCGGCGTGCACCTGCACAACACCCGCAATACGGGGTTCGCGAACGCATACGCCGCGCTCGAGGCCGGCGCGACCGTCCTCGACGCCTCGGTCGGCGGGATCGGAGGCTGTCCGTTCGCGCCGCGCGCGACGGGGAACATCGCGACCGAGGACCTCGTCTACCTGCTGCACGGCGAGGGCATCGAGACCGGGATCGACCTCGACGAGCTCCTCTCGGTCGCGGAGTGGCTGTCGGGGGTGCTGGAGCGGGAGCTGCCGGGTCAGGTCTATCGAGCAGGTACGTTCGCACCGGTCGTGGGCTGAAGGAAGGGGGAGAATCGGGCATGGCGTACAGGCTCGGGGTCGACGTCGGCGGCACCTTCACCGACCTGTTCCTCGTCGGAGACGGCGACGGGAACGGAAACGGCGGCGGCGGCGACCGGTGGCGCGTGAAGACCCCCTCCACGCCCGCCGACCCCTCGGAGGGCGTGCTCGCCGGCGTACGGCGGATCTGCGACGAGGCCGGGATCTCGATCGGAGACGTGCGAAACATCCTCCACGGGACGACCGTCGCCACCAACGCGGTGCTCGAGTCGAAGGGCGCGCGTGTCGGCCTGATCACGACCTCGGGTTTTCAGCAGATCCTGCACCTGGCGCGCTCGCAGACCCCCGGCCCCCTCGCCGGCTGGATCATCATGATCAAGCCGGATCCACCCGCGTCGCTTGCGGACACGCGCGAGGCGGCCGAGCGAATGGACGCACGCGGCGAGACGATCACGCCGATCGACGTCCCGCAGGTCGAGAGCATCGTCCGCGACCTCGTCGAGTCGGGTGTCGAGACCCTGACCGTGGCGCTGATCAACTCGTACGTCAACGGCGCGCACGAGCGCGAGATCGGTGAGATCGTCGAGCGCCTCTACCCGGGCTTCCCGGTGACTCTGTCGTCGGAGGTCCTGCCGGAGTTCCGCGAGTACGAGCGTGCGCTGACCGCGTGCATGAACTCGTACGTGCGGCCGAAGGTGGCCGCGTACCTGAACAGGCTGCAGGTGCAGCTGGCCGAGATCGGCGCCAGGGCGGACGTGAACATCCTGCGCTCCGACGCCGGTCTGATGACGACCCGTGAGGCAGCGCAGAATCCGATCTACGGCGTCCTCTCCGGGCCTTCGGGCGGGGTCGCCGGCGCGCTGTACGTCGCCCGCAACGCGGGATACGACGACATCCTGACGTTCGACATGGGCGGGACGTCCACCGACGTCGCGCTCTGCCAGAACGGCCAGCCGACGATCGGCCGCGAGACGGCGATCGGCCATTTCCGGATCAAGGTCCCGTCCGTGAACGTGCACACGGTGGGCGCGGGAGGCGGCTCGATCGCCCACGTCCCGGAGCTGACGAGGGCCCTGCGTGTCGGCCCGCAATCCGCCGGCGCCGAGCCCGGGCCGGCCGCGTACGGCAAGGGTGGGACCGAGCCGACCGTCACCGACGCCAACGTCGTCCTCGGTCACCTGCCGCCACGGCTGCTCGGCGGTGAGATGGAGCTCGACGCCGACGCGGCGCGCGCCGCGGTCCAGACGATCGCCGACGCGATGGGCCTCGACTCGGTCGAGCAGGCGGCCGAGGGCATCCTCGCGATCGTCAACGAGAACATGGCCGGCGCGCTGCGCCTCGTCTCCGTGCAGCGTGGCCACGACCCGAGGGACTTCGCGCTCGTCGCCTACGGCGGCGCGGGCCCGCTGCACGCGAACGCGCTGGCGAAGCTGATGGGCTCGTTCCCCGTGATCGTCCCGCCCGCACCCGGGCTGCTCTGCGCGATCGGCGACCTGGTCGCGGACTTCCGCGACGAGTTCGCCCAGACGTACATCCGGCTGCTTGCCGACGCGAGCGGCACGGAAGTGGCGGCGATTCTCGACGGCCTCGGCGAGCGCGCGAACCTCTGGCTCGAGGCGGAAGGGATCCCCGAGGACGCACAGGGCGTGGCCTACACCGCCGACATGCGCTACCACCGGCAGGGCTACGAGATCCCGGTTGCGCTCGAGCCGGGCGAGGTCCGCTCGAACGGCCTCTCCGCCCTCGAGGATCGTTTCAACAGCCTCCACGAGCAGCTCTACGGCTTCCGGATGCCCGGCACCGCCTGCGAGATCGTCAACCTGCGTGCGGTCGGCTACGGCGCCGTCCCCAAGCCGGAGCTGCCGACCGGTGAGATGGGCCGGCCGGACGCATCGGATGCCGTCGTCGACGAGCACGAGGTCGTCTTCGACGGTGAGCGGGTGCCGACGAAGGTCTACGACCGCGCAAGGCTCGAGCCGGGGGCGCTGCTCGACGGGCCCGCGATCGTCACCGAGTTCGACTCGACGACGGTCGTGCTCCCCGGCTACCGCGCCGCGGTCGACCGCAACTTCAACATCCTGATCACCGCCAGCGACTGAGCGAGGGAGAGATGGCCGTCACCGAAGAGCTCCGCATCGCCGAGATCCCGGACGTCGAGGTCGACCCCGTCACCCTCGACATCATCGAAGGCGCGCTGAAGAGCGCCCGCTTCGAGATGGACGCAGTGCTGTTCCGCTCGGCGATGAGCCCCGTCATCCGCGAGCAGCACGACGAGTTCCCGATGATCACCGACCCGCGCGGCCGGATGGTCGTCGGCCAGTTCGGCGCCTACATCAACGAGATGATGGAGACCTGGGACCGCGGCGTGTACCCGGGCGACGTGATCCTCACCTCCGACCCGTTCAAGTGCTCCGCTTCGATCTCGCACACGAACGACTGGCTCGTGCTCGTCCCGATCTTCCACGAGGACGAGCTGGTCGGCTGGTCGTCCCAGTTCGGCCACCAGATGGACGCCGGCGGGCCACTCCCCGGGTCGCTGCCGACCGGGGCGAAGACGATCTTCGAGGAGGGGATCATCATCCCGCCGATCAAGATCCTCGAGCGCGGCGTCCCGCAGGAGGACGTGCTCAGGGTGATCTTCAACAACGTCCGCCTGCCGGAGATGAACCGGGCCGACCTGTTCGCGATCGTCGCGGGCTGCCGCGCCGGCGAGAAGCGGGTGATCGAGCTGTGCGACCGCTTCGGCAAGGAGACCTACCTGGCGGCTCTCCAGGCGCTGCTCGACCGCACGCACGAGGCGATGCGGAAGCTGATCCAGGTCGCGATCCCGGAGGAGCCGCAGTCGTTCGAGGACTGGGTGGACGACGACGGGCTCGGCAACGGCCCGTACAAGATGAAGCTGACGATCTGGCGCGAGGGCGACCATGCGTTCTTCGACTGGTCGGGCACGGATCCCCAGGCGCTCGGCCCGATCAACTTCTACCTCTCGGAGGGCATGTTCAAGATGTTCATCGGGGTCTACCTGATCATGGTCAACGACCCCCAGATCCTCTTCAACGACGGCTTCTATCCCCTGCTCCACGTCGTCATGCCGCAGGGCTCCCTGCTCAACCCGCGCTTCCCGGCCGCGCTCGGCTGCCGCACGCACGCCCTCACCCGCCTCTTCGACGTGCTCGGCGGTGCGCTCGTCAAGCAGGCGCCGGAGCTGAACACGGCCGCCGGCTACGGGACCAGCCCGTACATGCTCTACTCGGGCTGGGACTCGAACGGCGAGTTCTTCTACGCGATGGAGATCCTCTACGGCGGCATTCCGGGCCGCCCGATCGGCGACGGGATGGACGGCCATTCGTGGTGGCCGCTGTTCGAGAACATCCCGACCGAGTACCTCGAGGCCTACTACCCGCTCCGCATCGACGGCTACACCACGGTGACCGACTCCGGCGGCGCCGGCTTCCACCGCGGAGGGAACGGGGTCGAGAAGCGCTACGTGTACCTCGAGCCGGGCGAGATCTCGATCCACGACGACCGCTGGCTGACCAGTCCATGGGGTGTTCTCGGCGGCGAGCCGGGCAAGCGGTCGGAGAAGATCCTGCGACGGGCCGACGGGAGCGAAGAGCGGCTCCCTTCGAAGTGCGACCGGATCGTGGTCGAGCCGGGCGACATGCTCGTCTACCGAACGGCAGGAGGCGGCGGTTGGAAGGACCGGCTCGACCGGCCGGCGGACGTGGTTGCGCGCGACGTCTCCTTCGGGCTCGTCTCCGCGGAGAAGGCCAGGGCCGCGTACGGGGTCGTGCTGCGGGCCGACGGAACGGCCGACGTCGAGGCAACCGAGGCCGAGCGGGCCCGCCAGCGCGACGAGCGCGGTGAGCCCGTGCCCTTCGATTTCGGCCGGCCGCTGGAGGAGGTGCTGGCCCGCTGCAAGGAAGAGACGGGCCTCGACCCGCCCGTGTCCGCGAAGCCGCTGCGCTGGTCAGCGCTCGAGCCCGGCGACGCCGCGCTCGCCCGCGTGCGGGCGGGGGACGGCATCCCGGCGCCGTGAGGCATCCCGGGTTCCACGGGCGGGCCGGCTTCGGGACGAGGCCGGCGCTGATCGTGGTGGACGTGAACGTCGGCTTCACAGACCCTGGATCGCCCCTCGCCTGTCCATTGGAAGACGTCGTCGTGGCGATCCAGCAGTCTTCTCAGGGAAACCCGCAGAGCGGGTTTCCCTGTCGTCTACACGACGGTCTCCTACACCGAGGCCGACCGGCGGACGGCGGCGGCATTCATCGACAAGGTGCCGGCGCTCCTGACCCTCGAGGCCGGCAGCCCGTGGGCCGAGATCGATCCCCGGATCGCGCCGCTGCCCGACGAGCCTCTGCTGAACAAGCTCTTCGCTTCGGCGTTCTTCGGGACGGCTCTGGCGAGCTTCCTCGCCGCCAACGGCTGCGACGGCCTGATCGTCACCGGCGCCTCGACGTCCGGCTGCGTCCGCGCGACGGTCGTCGACGCGCTCCAGCACGGCTACCGGCCGATCGTCCCGCGCGAGGCGGTCGGAGACCGGAACCCGGCGGCCCACGAGGCGAACCTGTACGACATCGACACGAAGTACGGCGACGTCGTCTCCCTCGACGAGGTCGTCGGCCACCTGGAGGAGCTCGCTGGGGCACACGCTCGCTGAGAAGATCCTGCTCGCGCACACGAGCGCCGACGAGGTCGCCCCCGGCGACGTCGTGATGGTGCGCTGCGACGTCGTGATGGCCAACGACGTCTCGGGGCCGCTGGCGTTCCGCGCGCTGGAGAAGATGGGCGTCTCGAAGGTGTTCGACCCGGCGAAGGTGGTGATGGTCGCCGATCACTTCGCCCCGGCGAAGGATGCCCGCACCGCGGAGCTGCTCAGGCGGATCCAGGAGTGGTCGGACGGCCAGGGGGTGACGTTCTACGGGCAGGGACGCGGCGGGATCGAGCACACGCTGCTCTGCGAGGAGGGCTGGATCGTCCCGGGCTCGGTGATCGCCGGCGGGGACTCGCACACGTGCACGTACGGAGCGCTGGGCGCGTTCGGAACGGGCCTCGGCTCGACCGACATCGCCGCCTGCCTCGCCCTCGGCGAGTTCTGGCAGCCGGTCCCGGAAACGATCCGGGTCGAGTTCGCGGGCGAGAAGCGGCCGTTCGTCACGGGGAAGGACCTGATCCTCGCCGTGATCGGCGAGATCGGGGTCGGCGGGGCGACCAACTGCGCCCTCGAGTTCACGGGGGAAGGCGCCGCGGCGCTCTCGATCGACGAGCGGCTCGCGGTGTCGAACATGGCCGTGGAGGCGGGCGCGGAAACCGGCCTCTTCCCCGCGGACGACCGCGCCTCCGCGTACCTCGACGGGCGCACCGAGCGGGAGTGGCGGGCCGAGCGCTCCGACGACGATGCCGGCTTCGCGCGAACGCTGGCGATCGACCTGGCGGGGCTCGAGCCGCTCGTCGCCCTCCCCCACCTGCCCGGCAACGTCGTGCCGGTGGGGGACGTGGCCGGGATGAAGATCGACCAGGTCTACGTCGGCAACTGCGCGAACGGGACGATCACCGATCTTCGTCAGACGGCGGAGGTGCTCCGGGGCCGGAGCGTCCATCCCGACTGCCGCATGATCGTCGTCCCCGCCACGCAGTCGATCTACCGCCAGGCGCTCGCCGAGGGCCTGATCGACTCGTTCGTCGAGGCCGGCGCGATGGTCTCGACGCCGACCTGCGGCGCCTGCTTCGGCGGTCACATGGGCGTCCTCGGCCCCGGCGAGCGCGGGGTCACGACCACGAATCGCAACTTCAGGGGACGGATGGGGTCGCCGGAGGCCGAGGTGCTTCTCGCGAACGCGTTCGTCGCCGGGGCGGCCGCCGTCGCGGGGGAGATCGTGCATCCCGCAGAGATCGCACGCGGGGCAGCGGCGTGATCGTCGAGGGCGTCGCGGTCGTGATCCCGGGCGACGACGTCGACACCGATGTCATGTACCCGGGCGCGTACCTGAACGTCGAGGACCCCGAGGAGATGAAGTCGTACCTCTTCGAAGGTCACGACCCGTCGCTCCGTGACGGCCTCGGGCCGGATGCAATCGTCGTCACCGGCCGCAACTTCGGGCTCGGCTCGTCGCGCGAGCACGTGGTGCAGGCTCTGAAGGCCTGGGGCGTCCGGGCCGTCGTCGGCGTGAGCTTCGCACGCATCTTCCGCCGTAACTGCGTCAATCTCGGCCTGCTCGTGGTCGAGACGCCCGACGCCGCACGGGCGGCGAGGCCCGGCTCCCGCATCCGCATCGACATCGAGGCGGGCACGATCGCCGTCGACGGGCACGAATATCCTGCACCGCCGGTCGCGCCGATCGTGGCCGAGCTCCAAGCCTCCGGCGGGCTGATCCCGTGGACGGCGGGGAGGGCCCGATGATCGTTCGCGACACCGGCCGCGCCTGGCAAGTCGTTCTTCAGACCGACCACGCCGATCTGTCGGCCGCCTTCGCCCGCGCCTGGAAGACCACGCTCGCACCCTCGCTGGTCGTCGCGGCCGAGCGCCACGACGACGGGTGGGCGGTCTGGGAGCAGGCACCGCGTGTCGACGGAGAGGGCAAGCCCGTCACCTTCCTCGACGTCGACGTGCGGGCGCACCTCGCCTTCTACCGGGCCGGAATCGCCGCGATCACCGAGCAGGATCCCGACGCCGGCCTCCTCGTCTCGATGCACGGCGCCGGGATCTACCGGCAACGCTACGGCCTCGACCCCGGTCTCGGGCTGGCCCGGGCCGGGGAGGTGCAGGAAGAGGTCGACGCATTCGTCGCCGAGCAGGAGGCGAAGTTCGGCGGCGAGCTCGGCGACCGCCGGGCCGACTACGAGCTGCTCCAGCTGTTCGACCGGCTCTCGCTCTACTTCTGCATGCGGGACGTGGAGGCGGGCGAGGCGGCCGAGTTCCAGGGTTACCGCCTCGAGCCGCTGGCCCCGTGGCGTGTTTCTCTGTCCCCGTTTCCCTTCGCGCGCAGCCCGGCGTGCTTCTCGCTCGTCCGGAGGGTCGTGCCGAAGACCGGCGGCCCGGACGTGCTGGCCGCCTCGCGGGAGACGATCGAGGTCACGATCGAGGACGGTCGATAGGCCGGCGCTCGGCGCGCAGCTCCCGGCTGCGTCGGCTCAGCCGTCCATGATCGCGGCGGCACGCACCGGCGAGCCGTACGCGGGCTCCAGCCTCAGCGGGAAGCCCACGAACAGGAAGCGCCGGTTCACCACGTCCTTCAGGTTGTTCAGGTTCTCGTAGTGGGTGATCCCCCGCTCGGCGCACGCGCGGTGCGTCGGGTACTCGTCGGTGAGGTACACGAGATCGGGGCTGATCGTCTCGACGCCGAAGATCTTCACGCCGCGATCCGCCATCCAGTGCACGGCCTCCGCCGAGATGCCCGCGAAGCCGTCCAGGAACGCCGGCGTCCCGGCGGTGCGGTTGTAGTGGTCGGAGCAGAAGAGCAGGACGTCGCCCGGGCGGAGCTCCTGGCCGCTCTGCTCGACGGACTGTGCGACCTCGTCCGCGGTCACGTCGTGCCCCCGCTCGTACCGGCGGATGTCGACGCAGAGCGCGTCGCCGCAGAAGGTGTCCAGCGGCATCTCGGCGATCGCGACACCGCCCTTCTGGTAGTGCCCGAATGCGTCGACGTGAGTGGCTGCGTGGTTCGAGGTGACGATGATCTCCGCGCTGAACGAGGGCCGCCCCTCGGCCGCATCGGTATGGAGGATGTGGCGGAGGATCTGGGTCGGCGGGAAGAACGGATGCAGCTGCGACTCACGCGAGAGCGGCTGCGAAAGGTCGACGACGCGACGGGCCATGCTCTACTCCTTTCCGGCCATCTCCTTGCACACCTGGACGATGCGTGGGACGAGCGCCGTGACGATTCGCTCACCCGTCTCCAGCCGGGCGCGGGTCGCGTCGCCGACGACGCCCGAGGGCGTGATGTCGCGGAGCATGTCCATGGGGACGATCACGCCCGGCCCGCTCGCGCGCATGCCGTAGCGGCCGAAGGACGTCCACGGCAGCCCGGCCTCCTTCACCGCGCCGCCACGGTCCCAGGCGTCCCGCGTCGCCCGATCCTGCTCGACCCGCTGCCCGAGCGCGAGGGCGAGGGACGTCTCCGCCTCCTCTGCGTGGATCATCGGCCCCTCGACCTCGGCGAGCGCGTCCGAGGCCAGGTCCCACCACTGCACGAGGAACACCCGGCGGCCCGTCGTCTCGAAGTAGTGGTTGACGGCAACCGTGAGCGCAGCGGCGTTGCCGCCGTGCCCGTTGACCGCGACGAGGTGCTCGAAGCCGTGGTGGGTCAGCGAGTCGCAGACGTCGCGGAAGACGTCGAAGAACGTCGGCGTCGAGAGCCGGATCGAGCCGGGGAACTGCATGTGGTACCACGAGAGGGTCACGTTCAGCGTCGGCGCGACGAGCAGCTCGACCCCCTCGGCCTCACCTGCGTCCGCGGCCCGCGCGCAGAGCGACCGGGCGATGAAGCAGTCCGTGTCGAGCGGCAGGTGGGGGCCGTGCTGCTCGGTCGTGCCGATCGGGATCAGGACGGCGTCGACCCCTCGCCCGATCGCCTCCTCGACCTCGGGCCAGGTCATGCGCTCGATGAAGCGCTCGGCCACGAGACGTGATCTTCAACGAATGTCTGACATCCTGCAATACTCGGCCGTCACCGACTCCGGGAGGGACACGATGGAAGGCCGGGCACGGGTCAACGGCGTCGAGCTCTGGTACGAGATCAGCGGCGAGGGCGAGCCGGTCGTGCAGATCCACGGTGCGGGGTTCGGGCACTTCAACTTCGCGCCGGCGACGCCAGAGCTGGCCAAGCACTTCAGGGTCGTCGACTACGACCTGCGTGGCTACGGCCAGTCCGACCGCCCGGTGCAGGACTACGACATGGAGGTCTGGGCGGACGACCTCGCCGGCCTGCTCGACGCGCTCGACGTTCCGGAGGCGCACGTGCACGGCACGTCGATGGGCGGGATGATCTCGATCGTCTTCGCCGGCAAGTATCCGGAGCGGACGACCTCGGTCGTGATCAACTGCGCCGCGGCCAAGCTCGGCACGGCCGGCCGGCTGACGTTCAAGAACTGGATCGACATCGCGCGCCTCGATCCCGACGGGCCGGGCAGCCGGATCCTCGCGGAGCTGATCGCGTGGCAAGCCCTCTCGAAGTCGTTTCTCGAGACGCCCGAGGGGGTCGCCGCGATCGACACGATCCAGCAGATCCTTCGCGACTCGAACCGGATCGAGGTCTTCACGGCGGCTTGCCAGGCGATGTGCGACATGGACATCACCGGCTGGCTGCCGAAGATCACCTCGCCGGCGCTCGTCCTCGGCGGCGACGAGGACCTGATGACACCCTGGGACCAGGGACCGCGCGGTGCCGGTCAGGAGGCGATCTACGAGGGGATTCCGAACGCCGAGAAGCACGTGATCCGCGGCTCGAACCACTCCACGATCTTCGACAACACCGAGGAGCACAACCGAGTGGTGATCGACTTCTTCCGGCGCCACAGCCGGGCCTAGGCGTGCCCGCGGTCGAGACGTACGGCGTCGAGCCGATCCCGGCGGAGCTCCGTACCGCTCGGTGGCGTGACCTGTTCGCGATCATCTTCACGTTCTTCCTCAACCCGGTCATGTACGTGCTCGGCGCGCTGGCCGTCGTGGCCGGCGGCCTGCCGCTTGGCTGGGCGGTCGTCGCGATGGTCCTGGGCCAGGCGCTCGCCTTCGCCTGCCTCGTCCCGATCGCCCAGGCCGGCGTGGACTACGGTCTGCCCGGCCAGGTGGCGATGCGTGCCACGCTCGGCTTCTGGGGCGCGCGGCTCCTCAGCTCCCCGTACCGGGTGGTCGCGGCGACCTACTGGTTCGCGGCGCAGGCGCTCGCGGGAGCGCTCGGCCTGCAGGCGGTGATCGAGGCGATGACCGGCGACCACCTGTCGCTCGTCCCGATTGCCCTCTGCCTCGGTGCATTCCATGCCGTTCTGGCCGTGCTCGGCTTCGACGTCATGCGCTACGTGCTCCGGGTCGTGCTCCCCCTGTCACTTGCCTTCACGGCAGTCCTGATCGCGCTCTACACCACCACCGCCGACCCGAAGTACGCGGTCGGCCGGGTGTTCGACTCCCCCGACCAGCACCTGACGTGGGTCGGCTTCGCCACGTTCGTGACGGTGATGTGCGGTGCCTCCCTGACGGTGGTCACGAACGTCGCCGACTTCTGCCGGTACACGCCGACGAGGCGCGACGCGAGGATCGGGCTCACGGCCGCGGCGCTGACCGCCGCGGCGCTGACGACCTTCGTCGGCGGCTACGCGGCGGCCGCGACCGGGAAGACGAACCCGTTCGTCGCCGTCGTCGACCTGACCACGAGCAAGCCGCTCCTGGTCGTGCTTCTGGTCGCGATCGTCGTCCAGGGGGTCGCCGCCAACGTCACCAACGTCTACACGTCGGGGCTCTCGCTCGTGAACTCCTTGCCTCGCCTCGGTCGCTTCCGCGCGACGCTGCTCGTTGCGGCCGCGGCGGTCGCACTCTCGGGGTTCCCCGACTTCGTCGACCACGCTCAGAGATGGATCACCCATCTCGGGAACGTTGCGGCGCCGCTGACCGGCGTGATCCTCGCCGACTACGTCGTGCTCAACCGGTCGCAGATCGAGGTGGAGGCGCTCTTCGACCCTGCGGGACGGTATCGGTATCTGAACGGGGTCAACGCCCAGGCGATCGCCTCGGTCGCCGTCGGCGTCGGCGTCTATTACGCGCTCCCCCAGTCGTGGCTGAAGATCGCCTGGGGGATCGGCGTCGGCGCATTGGCGTACCTCGGCCTACGCCGCCTGACCGCGGCGATCGGGAGCGGTGTGGCGCTCAGGCGCGAGGGAGCGGCGTAGAGTGGGCGTCCCGATGGAGGAGTTCGTCCTCGACACGCCTGTCGTCCGGGCCTTCGTGGCGGACGCGCGGACGGCGATCGAGCGCGCCTCGTCTCCCGAGGAAGCCTGCGAGGCGATCCGGCCCGCCTTCACCCGGCTGCTCGCCGATCCCGACTGGCTTCCGGGCGAGTACGCGGCGCCGTGTGCCGAGAGCGGCATGGGCGGGGGCATCGGGCAGTGGCTCCTCTACCGTGCCGGTGACGGCTCGCTGACGCTCTTCTCGCTCGTCGTCCCACCCGGTGCGGAGACACCCGTCCACGACCACCTCGCCTGGGGCCTCGTCGGCCTCTATCGGGGGACCCAGGACGAGGAGATCTTCAGTTCCGGCGAGGGCGGAATCGAGCTCGTCGAGCGTCGCCCGCTCGGGCCGGGCGACTTCTACGCGCTGATCCCGCCGCACAACGACATCCACCGCGTGGGCACGACCTCGGCCGAGGCCTCGGTCTCGATCCATCTGCTCACCAACGACACGGGTTGCGTCTGGCGTCACTCGTACGACCTCGAATCCGGTGAGTTCCAGCCGTTTCGCTCCGGCTACGTCAACGCCGAGTGCCCCGCGGGGCGCGCAGGTGACCCCGAGACGGCCGGAAGTTGACTGTCGGCCTTCCGCGGTTGTATACAAGGAACCCTCTGTCGGGCGTACCTTCAGACGAGCGCTACGACGCCACCCCGGCGATCTCGGTGCTACGAAGCCTTCCTCGAAGGTCGGCGAGGGGAAAGGAGCAAGTAGATGAGTGAGGAGTTCGAGCACGACCCATTCGAGTACTCCCAGGCGCTCGCCGACGGCGAGGACTTGGGCCGGAGCGACCTGTCCGAGTCGAGCAGCGGAGGCCTGAGCCGCCGCGATCTGCTCGTCAGGGGCGGTGTCGGCGCCGCCGCGATCGGTGGTCTCGGCGCACTTGCCGGGCCTGCGGCCGCCAGGGAGACGACCGCCGGCAAGTTCACGGGCACGCTCCGTGTGCTCACCCTCGGCGTCGAGTTCCCGATCCCGGACATCGCCAAGCAGGCTTCGAAGGACCTCGGCTTCACCGTCAAGCCGATCCTGGCCGACTCGGGCAAGCAGCCTCAGATCGCGATCACCTCGCCCGACACGTTCGACGTCTTCGGCGGCTACAACTACCAGTCGCTCCTCGTCTGGCCGTCGGGCGGCCTTCAGCCGGTCGACACCCACAAGATCCCGACCTGGAACCAGTTCTACAAGCTGTTCACCTACGGGAAGCTCAACCCGGCCTCGAAGACGTGCACGTACGGGCAGGGCAATGCACCGTTCCGCACCACCTTCGTCGACCCCGACGGCTCGACCGGTCTGCCCGCCTACAGCAACGGGCCGGCCAGCAACAAGCAGATCGTCCGCTGGATCGGCGAGAACGGGAAGCCGATCGGGGGAAAGCCGCAGCCTCGCTGGATCGTCGGGCCGGCCGCGCACTTCAACGCCGACTCGATGGGCTACAACGCGGACGTGATCAAGAAGGCTCCGAACCAGGTCTCGTGGGCGGAGCTCCTGAACACGAAGTGGAAGGGGCGGGTATCGCTCCTCCGCGACCCGGGGATCATGACCCAGGACGCGGCCGCCGCGGTCGGGGCGCTCGGTGTCCTGAAGATCAAGGACTACGGCAACCCGACGAAGAGCGAGATCGACCGCCTGTTCAAGATCATGACGAAGTACAAGAAGCAGGGCCAGTTCCGGGCGTTCTGGGCGGCCTTCACCGACTCGGTGAACTTCATGGTCTCCAAGGAGGTCGTGATCGAGTCGATGTGGTCCCCGGCGGTCGCGCTCGTCAAGGCGGCCGGCGTCAACATCCTGTACGCCGCCCCGCCCGAGGGCTTCCGCGGCTGGTGCAGCGCAGAGGGCATCTCCTCGAAGGTGACGGACCCGGCGAAGCTGCAGGCCTGCTACGACTACATCAACTGGAACTACAACGGGTACCTCGGCGCCGTGATCATGCGCCAGGGCTACTACATCGCCAACGGGCAGAAGCTGCTGCCCTGGATCAAGTCCGCCGCCGGGAAGAAGGCCGGCTTCACCCCCGCCGAGTACGACTACTGGTGGGGCGGGAAGAAGGCCCCGCGCGACCTGCCGGGGATCACCGGCAAGGTCGGCGACATCAAGAAGGGCACGGCACGCGAAGGCGGCGCGTTCCAGAAGCGCATCTGCAAGTACATCTCCTGGAACTCGTACCCGAGGGAGAGCGTGTACCTCGTCAAGCGGGTGAACGACTTCCTCTCCGCCTAGGGCTGAATGGCGGATCAGGGGGTTTCGCAGTCAGAGGGGGCGGTGCCCACCGCCCCCTCTCCGTCTGAGGGGTCGGGGCTCGATCTCGTCGGGCTGGCCAAGGTATTTCCGGGCGGCACCGTTGCGGTGGACGACGTCAACCTGCACGTCGACCACGGCGAGTACGTCGTCCTCCTCGGGCCCTCCGGCTGCGGCAAGACGACCACCCTGCGCATGATCGGCGGCCACGAGTTCCCGACCGAAGGCGACATCAGGCTCGACGGCCAGTCGCTCGTCGACCTGCCTCCCCACAGGCGGCCGACGACGACGGTGTTCCAGCACTTCGCGCTGTTCCCGCACCGGAGCGTGCTCCAGAACGTCGAGTTCGGCCTGAAGATGCACGGCGTCAACAGGGAAGAGCGGCGGAGACTTGCGTTCGAGGCGCTCGACATGGTCGGCCTCACGCCGCTGGCCGACCGCAAGCCGAGAGCGCTTTCGGGAGGGCAGCAGCAGCGGGTCGCGCTGGCCCGGGTTCTCGTGACGAAGCCGAAAGCGCTGCTGCTCGACGAGCCGCTCGGCGACCTCGACCGGCTGCTCCAGCTGCGGATGCGGGTCGAGCTGCGCAACCTCCAGCGTCAGCTCGGCCTGATGTTCGTCCACGTCACGCACAACCAGGAAGAGGCGCTCTCCATGGCCGACCGGATCGTCGTCATGAACGAGGCGCGCATCCAGCAGATCGCCGATCCGTTGACGATCGCGACCAGGCCTGCGACCGAGCTCGTCGCCCGTTTCATGGGCGACAACAACATCATCCGCGGCAAGGTGGCCGAGCGCGACGGGGACCGGCTGATCGTCGAGGACGACCAGCACGTCCGCGCCAGCGTGCTGGCGCAGCGAGTCCTCGCAGCAGGTCGGAGACCGCGCAATGGTCGCAGTGCGAGCGGCAGCGGTCACCGTCGACCCCAACGGTTCCGGGCCGGCCGGGCTCAACTCCGCCGAGTGCGAGATCGTCTTCGTCGAGTTCCTCGGCGACCTCGTCAAGCTCCACCTGCTCGCCGGCGGCGAGCGGATGCTCGCCAAGGTCGGCGCCGAGCAGTACCCGCTGTTGCGCGGCCGCGAAGGGGAGCGGATTCTGCATCTCCTGGAAAGAGGACGATGTCCAGCTCCTCGACGCCTGAGCCCCCCGGCGAGGAGGCCGGTCGCCTCGCTCTGGAGGAGGTCGAGGAAGCCGAAGAGATCCTCGACCAGCGACCTCCCAAGGCGGAGAAGGCGCTCGGCCAGGGGCGCGGGGCGGAACGCGGGGGAGGCCTGGTGACGACGGGGCTGGCCTTGCCCGGCTTCCTGTACATCGGCTTCTACCTGGTCGCGCCGCTCGTGATCATCATCCTCGTCAGCTTCTGGACGCGGACCGATTCCGGGTTCGCGAGGACGTGGACGACGGCGAACTACGGCGATCTCTTCCACGACTCCACGTACTGGCACAACATGCTGTCGACGTTCGAGACCTCGCTGATCGCGGTCGGGGCGTGTCTCGTCCTCGGGTTCCCGGTCGCGTACTTCCTCGCGCTGAAGGTGCAGAGCCTGCGCATCCAGATCGCGCTGTTCATCGTCGCGCTCGCTCCGTTCTGGACGAGCTTCCTCACCAGGGCGATCGCGTGGACGTTCCCGCTGATGGGCCGCGAGGGCGCTCTGAACCAGGTGCTCATCAAGCTCCACATCGTCTCCCAGCCGGTGCAGCAGTTCGGGTTCTCGACCCTCTCCGTGCGGCTCGCGATGATCCAGCTCTACATCCTGTTCATGATCACGCCGCTCTTCTTCTCGCTCGCCCAGGTCGATCAATCGGCGGTCGAGGCGGCCCGTGACCTGGGCGGAAACTGGTGGCGCACGTTCCGGGAGGTGATCCTGCCCCAGACGATGCCCGGCATCGTGATCGGGTCGATCTTCATCTTCGTGCTGACGATGGGCGACTACGGAACGGTGGCGACGGTGGGCGGCGGGAACATCACCTCGGTCGGCACGCTGATCTACTCCAAGATCGGCGCGATCCAGTATCCGCAGGGGGCGGCCTCCGCCGTGCTGCTCGTGATCGTCCTGATGATCGGCGTGTGGGTGATCACCCGCTTCGCGAACCTCCGGGAGGAGCTGTGATCCAGACGCTCGCCTCGGTGGCGGCGGCGGCGGAGCGCCCGCAGGACGCGGTCGTCCTGCGCAAGGTGAAGAGGCGCCGGGACTGGACGAAGGTCGGGCTCGCCGCGTACTTCGTCCTCTTCCTGTTCTTCCTCTACATCCCGATGATCCTGATGGCGATCCTCTCCTTCCAGGGGTCGACCGGACAGTTGACGTTCCCGTTCCGCGGGCCGTTCGGCCTGGACTGGTGGAAGACGCTGTTCGACCCGAACGTCTTCAACACGATCTCCGACGACGTCAGCGCATCGGGCCGTCAGTCGCTCTGGCTGAGCCTCGTCGCCGGCGGCATCGTCGCGGTGCTCGGGTTCTCGCTGTCGATGGCGTTCCGCCGCCGCTGGCGCTTCAAGAGCGACCTGGTCGCCTTCTACGTGATCATGCTCGCTCTGATGACGCCGGCCTTCCTCGTCGGGCTCGGCAACCAGCTGCTCTGGAAGTTCATCGGACAGACGCCGAACCTGTGGGAGACCGCGCTCGGCGCCAACGTGATCTGGGGCATCCCCTTCTCGTTCCTCGTCATGCTCGCGGTCTGGAACCGCTACGACCGGCACATCGAGGAGGCAGCCCGTGACCTCGGAGCCGGCGCGGTGACCACCTTTCGAGAGGTGACGCTTCCGCTCGTCTGGACGGGAATCTTCGGCAGCTTCCTGTTCGGCTTCACGCTGACCTGGAACGACTTCGACCGGACGATCCTGTTGCAGAACGGCTACGAGGCCCAGCCGTTGCCGATCCTGATCGGCACGTGGCCGTCCAGCAGGCCGATCCTGCCCAACCTCTACGCACTCGGCGCCGGGACGACGGCCGTCAGCCTGTTCCTGATCGTGGTCGTGCTCCTCGCCGTCACGCTCCGCGTGCGCTTCCGAGCCGCGCCCTCCCGCGGCACCGCCGAGGAGTTCGGGGACACGGCGGGCCTCGGCGAGACCGGCAGCCGCGCCGCACGCGCGAAGTAACGTCTTGCGGCTCCTCGTCGCCGTCTGCCTTGCCGCGGCGTTCTCGGGCGTGGCGGGAGGAGCAGGTGGGCCCGAGGTCGACGTCTCGACGGCGCCGGGGGCGCAGGACGAGCCCTCGATCGCCGTCGACCCGGTCGACAGTCGTGTGCTCCTCGCCGGGTCGAACAGCTTCCGGGAGGGATCGATGCGGGTCTACTCGTCCCTCGACGGAGGATCGACGTGGGTGAGCTCGTTCCTGTATCCGGCGCCGGCGAGCTTCCTGAAGACGTGCGCTTCGGATCCGGGGGTCGCGATCGACTCCCGCGGGCGGCAGTACTTCTCGTTCATCCGTACGACCCCGTGTCGGACCGGCAGGCCCAAGCTCTACGTCGCGTCGCGCTCAGGACCGAAGACGGCCTGGGCGAGCCCGGTGCTGGTCAACCCGTTGCGCACGTCCGTGGCGGACGACAAGCCGGCGATCGCCGTCGACGCGTCCCCGACGAGCCCGCACCGGGGTCGCGTCTATGCCGCCTGGTCGCGGCTGTCGCACAACCAGGCGCTGAGCGTCGTGCTCAGCCACAGCGACGACGGTGGGCGCACGTGGTCGCGCGTCGTGAAGGTCAACCGCACCGGTGACGAGGTCACGTACGCAAGCGTCGCGGTTGCCCGCAACGGTCTCGTCTACGTCGCCTGGGACGACCCGGGCGGCCACTCCCTCGAGATCGCGCGCTCGACCGACGGCGGATCCCGTTTCGAGCCTCAGCGCACGGTCGTGACGTTCTTCATCGTCCCGATCCCCTCGTGCGGATCGGGAATCCTGATCCCGGCCTCGCTCCGGGTGTGCCTGCACCCGAATCCGATCGTCACGCTCGACCGATCGCGCGGTCGCTTCGCGGGCCGGGTCTACGTCTCATACACGCACGCCGACGCGGGCGGCGACGAGGGCGTCGCCGTCCAGGCGTTCGACTCGAGGCTGCGTCCCGTCCGGGCGGACGAGACGGCGGTCGCACCGGCTCCGCGGAGGGTGCGGCCGGACCAGTTCTGGCCTGCGTCCGCGGTCGATCCGTCGAGCGGTGCCGTCTGGGTCTGCTACTACGCGACCGCCGATCCCGCGCGCAAGAAGGCGTTCTACAGCTGCAGCGTCTCGCGTGACGGCGGCGGCACCTGGGCCCGCCCGGTTCGAGTGGCGTCGGTCGCCACCGACGAGACCCGGCCCGGGGCCGACCTCCGGCAGTACGGCGACTACGAGGGTCTTGCCGTCGCGGACGGGGTCGCGCATCCGATCTGGACGGATTCGCGAAACCTCTCCGAGCTCGGCGAGGAGATCTACACGACGCGGCTGGCCGAGGCGGACGTGCCGGCCCCGGCCAGGCGCTCGCGCTAGCCCCGCGGGTGGCGCTGCTTGAAGTCGTCGGCGATCTCGTCGAACGTCGCCCAGCGGATCCCGTCGTGCCCCGAGATGTGCTCGATCATCCGCTCGAGCATCAGGATCACCTGGGGGCGGCCGCTGACGTCCGGATGGATCGTCATCCCGAAGACCGCGTAGTCCTCCTCGCGGTAGACGTAGTCGAACTGGTCGCGCCAGATCTCCTCGAGGTGGCGCGGGTTGACGAAGCCGTGGCTGTTGGGGGCGCCCTTGATGAACATCATCGGCGGCAGGTCGTCGAGGTACCAGCTCGCCGGGATCTCGACCAGGTCGGTCTCCTCGCCGCGGACGAGCGGCTTCATCCACTCCTCGGGCTTCTTCGAGTAGTCGATCTTCGTCCACGAGTCCCCGACGCGGACGTAGTACGGGTGGAAGTCCCTGTGCATCAGGCTGTGGTCGTACTTGATCCCGTGTTTGAGCAGGAGCTCGTTCGTCACGTTGGAGAACTCCCACCACGGCGCGACGTAGCCGGTCGGGCGGCGTCCGCAGACGCCCTCGATCAGGCCGATGCACTTGAGGAGGACGGCCTCCTCCTGCTCGGGCGTCATCGAGATCGGGTTCTCGTGCGAGTAGCCGTGCATGCCGATCTCGTGGCCGGCGTCGACGATCTTCCTGGTCTCCTCGGGGAAGGTCTCGATCGAATGCCCCGGGATGAACCAGGTCGTCTTCAGGCCGTACTTGTCGAACAGCTTCAGCAGACGGAGCGAGCCGACCTCACCGGCGAACAGTCCGCGCGAGATGTCGTCGGGCGAGTCCTCCCCGCCGTACGAGCCGAGCCAGCCGGCGACGGCGTCGACGTCGACGCCGATGCAGCAGAAGATCTCCTTTGCCATTCGGCCCTCCTTGTCGGTGGTACAACGCTACGGCATGTGCGCGCTCTGTGGAGTGCTGATGGAGGACCACTGGGCCGAGCGCGAGGGCGGCCGGCGTGGCCGGGCCCTGCGGGTCGGTCTCGTCAACCGCGTCCTCGGCCACTACGGGCTGCACCTGGGCGACTGGAGCGGCCGCGTCTACGTGCTGCGGGATCGGAAGGGCCGGGCCGCCGTGGTCGAGAACCTCGGCGTGCTCTGGGTGGAGGCGGAGCGGCTTGCGGGACGGCCGCTGGATCCCCTGGACCCCGATCTCGTCCGCAGCCTTGGCTGACGGAACACCGGTCGCGCTCGTCACCGGCTTCCTCGGAAGCGGCAAGACGACGCTGCTCTCGCGGCTGCTCGCCCACCCGGACATGGGCGAGACGGCAGTGATCGTGAACGAGCTCGGCGAGGTCGCGATCGACCACCACCTGCTCCGCCGCGTGGACGAGCGCACCGTGCTGCTCAAGAGCGGCTGCGTCTGCTGCTCCCTGCGTGGCGACCTCGCGGACGAGCTGCGCGACCTGCTCGGCCGGCGAGAGCGCGGCGAGATCCCGGCCTTCCGGCGGGTGGTGGTGGAGACGACGGGCCTCGCCGACCCGGCGCCGATCGTCTACACGCTCCTCTCCGAGCCGGTCGTGAAGCACCACTTCCGCCTCGAGCGCGTGATCGCCACGGTGGACGCGGTCAACGGGCTGCCCGGGCCGGAGTCGGTCCGGCAGGTGGCTGCCGCGGACACGGTCGTGGTCACGAAGACGGATCTGGAGGAGGCGGGCGACGTGCGCAGGACCCTCGAGCGGCTGAACCCGACCGCCGACGTCCTCGAGGTGTCGTTCGGCGACGTCGAGCCGCATGCGCTCCTCGGAACAGCAGGGACAGACCTCAGGTCTGTCCCTGCCTGGACGCCGGGTCACCACGACGACGTCCGCGCCTGCTGCCTGGTCTTCGAGGAGCAGGTGGACTGGACGGCGTTCGGGATCTGGCTGACGATGCTGCTGCAGAGCCGCGGGAGCGACGTGCTGCGGGTGAAGGGCCTGCTGAACGTCGGCGGCCCGGGGCCGCTCGTCCTGAACGGCGTCCAGCACGTCGTCCACCCGCCGGAGCACCTCGACGGGTGGCCGGACGACGACCGCAGCTCGCGGATCGTCTTCATCGGCCGCGGGTTCACGCGCGAGGAGCTCGAGCGCTCGCTCGCGGCATTCAACCGGGCAGCGGGAGCGGGCTAGTACGAGCGCGGCATCTCGAGGACGTGCTGGCCGAGGTAGGCGAGCACCAGGTTGTTCGAGACGGGGGCGATCGAGTAGAGGCGGGTCTCGCGGAACTTCCGCTCGACGTCGTACTCCTCCGCGAAGCCGAACCCACCGTGGGCGTCCAGGCACGCGTTCGCCGCCGGCCCACGACGCCTCCGAGCCCAGCAGCTTCGCCGTGTTCGCCTCGGCGCCGCAGGGCAGCCCCTGCTCGAACAGCCAGGCCGCCTTGTAGCGCATCAGGTCGGCGGCCTCGATCGCGGCATGCGCGCGGGCGATCGGGAACTGCACGCCCTGGTTCTGGCCGACCGGCCGCCCGAACACGATCCGCTCGGACGCGTACCGGGAGGCCCGCTCGACGAACCAGTGCCCGTCGCCGATGCACTCGGCCGCGATCAGGATCCGCTCCGCGTTCATCCCGTCGAGGATGTACCGGAACCCCTCGCCCTCCTCGCCGACGAGGGCGTCCGCCGGCACCTCGACCCCGTCGAGGAAGATCTCGGTCGTCGCGTGGTTCATCAGCGTCCTGATCGGGCGGATCGTCATCCTCCCGTCCGCGACCGCCCGCTTCATGTCGACGATGAACGTCGAGAGCCCCTCCGTCCGCTTCTCGACCTGGTCGGCCGGCGTCGTCCGGGCGAGCAGGAGCATCAGGTCCGAGTGGAGGGCGCGCGACGTCCAGATCTTCTGCCCGCTGATCACGTAGCCGCCGTCGACGCGCTCCGCCCTCGTCTGGATCGACGTCGTGTCCGAGCCGACGGTCGGCTCGGTGACTCCGAAGGCCTGCAGGCGCAGCTCGCCGGAGGCGATCTTCGGCAGGAACCGCTCCTTCTGCCCGGCGGAGCCGTGGCGGAGGATCGTCCCCATGACGTACATCTGGGCGTGGCAGGCGCCCGAGTTCCCGCCCGAGGCGTTGACCTCCTCGAGGATCACGCTCGCGGCGGTCAGGCCGAGCCCGGCCCCGCCGTACTCCTCGGGGATCAGGGCCGCGAGCCAGCCCTGCTCGGTCAGCGCGGCGACGAACTCCTCCGGGTAGCGGTCCGGCTCGAGCCCGCGCCAGTACTCGCCGGGAAAGCGATCGCAGAGCTCGCGGACGGCGGCGCGGATCTCCTTCAGCTCGTCGGGGATCGAGAAGTCCACTAGATAGCGTGGCGCTCGAGCAGCCGGCGGGCGATCACGAGCTGCTGGATCTCGTTCGAGCCCTCGCCGAGCACGAGCACCGGCGCGTCGCGGTACAGCCGCTCGACGACGAGCTCCTGCGAGTAGCCGTAGCCGCCGTGGATCCTCATCGCCTCGAACGCGACCTCCTCGGCGGTCTCCGTGGCGAACCACTTCGCCATTCCCGCCTCGAGGTCGGCCCGCTCGCCCGCGTCCTTCTGCCCGGCCGCCTGCATCATCAAGAGGCGCGCCGCCTCGATCTTCGTCGCCATCTGCGCGAGCTTGAGCTGGATCGCCTGGTGCTGCGCGATCGGCCTGCCGAACGTCTCGCGCTCCTGCGCGTAGCGGATCGACTCCTCGAAGGCGCGGGTCGCGATCCCGACCGCGCGGGCGGCGATGTTCACGCGGCCGAGCTCGATCCCGCCCATGAAGAACTTGAAGCCCTCGCCGATGCCGGTCTCGCCGCCGAGCACGGCGTCCGCGGGCGCACGGAACCCGTCGAACGCCAGCTCGACCGACTCGACTCCCTTGTAGCCGAGCTTCCTGAGCGGCGGCCCCACTTCCAGGCCGGGCTGCGAGGCCCGGCCCGGCTCCTTCTCGAGCAAGAACGCCGTCAGCCCACGGTGCCGCGGCTCGGCCTCAGGATCCGTCACGGCGAGCAGCGTCACCATCCCCGCACGCAGGCCGTTCGTCGCCCACATCTTCTGCCCCGTGATCACCCACTCGGCGCCGTCGCGGACGGCCCGAGTGCGGATCGCCTGGACGTCCGTGCCCGCGTGCGGCTCGGTCATCGAGTACGCCGAGCGCAGCTCGCCGCTCGCCATCAACGGCAGGAGCCGCGCTCGCTGCTCGTCCGTCCCGAACGTCTTGATCATCCAGGCCGAGATGAAGTGCGTGTTGAGAACGCCGGAGAGCGACATCCAGCCGCGCGAGAGCTCCACCTGGATCAGCGCGTACGTGGTCAGGTCGAGGCCCAGGCCGCCGTACTCCTCGGGGATCGTCACCCCGAACAGGCCGAGCTCCTTCATCTGGTCGACGAGCGGCGCGGGGAACTCGTCGGCGTGCTCGTACGCGGAGGCGACCGGGTAGACCTCGCGCTCGACCCAGTCGCGGATCGTCCGGACGATCTCCGCCTGCTGGGCCGTTGCAGCGGATCCCCGCTCCGGCGCCGGCAAAGCCGGCGCCTTCGCTCTTTGATCGCCTCCGTCAAGCCTACGGCTCATGCAGTGACCGTCGCGCGGAGAAGTCCGCGGACGCTGTCCAGCTCCTCGACGTGGAGAATCGAGTGCTCCAGCGACTCGACCTCGGCCTCGCCGCAGGCGAGGCCGGCGTTCTCGCGGAACTTCGCCCGCACCTCGTCGTCGGTCAGCGGGTTCTCGGGACCGCCCCGCTGATGCGGCAGCTCCGCCTCGAGCACGCGGCCGTCCTTCAGGGCGATCCGGACTCCGCCGGGGAAGGCGCCCGGGTAGGTCGGGTATTCCTTCGTCTCGTATCGGACGCGCCGCGCGAGCTCGAGCACGCGCGGCTCGGCGATCGCCTCGTCGGAGTACGCGCCGAGGCCGGCCGAGCCGTGGACGAGCATCGCCGCAGTCGAGTACTGCAGGCTGAACTTGGCCTCGTACACCGTACGCGGGGCGACCTTCGTCTCTGCCGGCTCGAGCACGAGCGAGACGCCGGCGTCGGGGACGGCGACGACGACGTCCTCGATCTCGTCCGGGTCGATCGGGCCGAGGTCGGCCGTCGCCCCCAGCGAGCCGTGGATGAAGTGGCAGGCGGGGTACGGCTTGTAGGCGATGCGCGGCGTCTCCCAGCGCGACCCGAGGTCGGCCAGCGCCCGCGCCGATCGGGATCTCGCCCTCCTTCGCGGCGAGGAACGCGTGGTAGACGCCGAAGCGGCCCTCGAGCACGCCGGGCGGGCCCTCCCCGCCGAGCGCCGCGAGGCGGGCGGCGAGGGTCGAGCCGTGCGCGGCCCAGGCGGGATGGAACGGCTTCGTCGCGGTCGCGTCGTCCAGGTAGGCGAAGAGGCCGCCCGCGAACGAGCCGGCGATGCCGAGCGCGGACGCGGTCGTGTCGGCGCCGGCTCCGAGCAGTCGTGCCGCCGCCGCCGTCCCGCCGAAGATCCCGCAGATCGCCGTCGGGTGGAAGCCGCGCTCGTGGAAGCGGCCGGGCGCGGCCATGCCCACACGGGTGACCACCTCGTTGCCGGCGACGATCGCCGCGAGCAGGTCCGCGCCCGAGGAGCCCTGGGCCTCGGCGGTCGCGAGCGCGGCGGGGCAGACGACGACGCTGACGTGCGAGACCGAGTCCGAGTGCGTGTCGTCGTAGTCGAGCCCGTGGCAGAGCATCGCGTTCGCGAACGCGGCGTTCGGCGCCGGCAGCGCCCCGTCGTGGCCGATCACCGATGCCTGCGGCTCGCCGCCGAGCTCGGCCATCGCGGTCCGGCCCTCGGTCGCGACGCCGAGCGCGGACGCGGCGTAGCCGCAGCCGATCAAATCCAGCAGGTGCATCTTCGCGTGTCCGACGACGTCCTCGGGGATCTCGTCGAAGCTCAGGTTCGTCGTCCATTCCGCGATCGTCCGGGCGGCAGTCATTCGACGCTCCATTCCGTGTCGGTGCCGGGGTAGGCGGACGCCGCTTCGGGCGCTTCCCGCCGGTAGACCATGAACGTGCGCTTGAACTCGATCACGACCTCGCGCCGCTGGTTGATCCCGCGGCAGCGCATCGAGACGATGCCGACGCTCGGGTTCGACCTCGACTCGCGCAGGTCGAGGATCTCGCTCTCCGCCCAGAGTGTGTCGCCGACGAAGACCGGCCTGGGCAGCTTGATGTCCGTCCAGGCGAGGTTCGCGGCCGCGTTCTCGCTCGTGTCCGGAACGGTCATGCCGGTGACGAGCGCGAGCGTGAAGGCGCTGTTCACCAGGGGCTGCCCGAACTGCGTGCGCTCGGCGTAGGGGACGTTGAAGTGGATCTGGTTCGTGTTCAGCGTCAGGCAGGTGAACCAGATGTTGTCGGTCTCCGTGACCGTCCGGCCGAGGCGGCTGCGGAAGACGTCGCCGACCGAGAAATCCTCGTAGAAGCGGCCGCGCCACTCCTTCGGGGCGTCCGCGCTCATGCCTCGCCCCTTTCCGCCTCGGCCAGGACCCGCCGCGCCCGCTCGACGACGGGCAGGTCGACCATCGACCCGTCCAGCGCGAGCACGCCTCGGCCCTCGTCGATCCCCTGCTCGTACGCCTCGATCACGGTGCGGGCCCACGCGACGTCGGTCTCGCTCGGCGCGAAGACCCGGTTGACGATCGGCACCTGCCGCGGGTGGATGCACGCCTTCCCGCGGAAGCCGAGCGAGCGGGCGAACCGGCAGGACTCCTCGAGCCCGGCGTCGTCGCCGACGTCGAGGTGGACGATGTCGAACGGCGGCCTGATCGCGGCCGCGGCCGAGTCGACCACGATCTTCGACCGCGCGTGGAGGATCTCGAGGCCGTCGGGCCGCGGCTCGAGCCCGAGTGCGGCGCCGAGGTCGACGGCGCCCAGGAGGAGCGCCGCCACGCGAGGCGTGCAGGCGGTCTCGTAGGCGAGGCGCAGGCCCTGCGCGGTCTCGACGATCGCGATCACGGGCGGGCCCTCCGGCCCGAGCGCCGCCGCCGACTCGGGCGCCGCCTTCGGCAGGACGATCGCGTCGAGGGGGAGCTCCTCGGCCATCGCCAGGTCGTCGGCGAACCAGGGCGTGTCCGCGCCGTTCACCCGCACGACCGGCGGCCGGACCCGGGCAACGGTCTCGCGGGCCGCCTGCTTCCGTGCCGGGGCGACCGCGTCCTCGAGGTCGGCGACGACGCCGTCCGCCTCGGAGGCGAGCGCTCCGGCGAGCTTGCGCTCGTCGTCGCCGGGAGCGAACAGGAGCGAGCGAACGTGAGAGAGGTCGGGATCCGTGCTTGACAGCCTCGCGAAAGTCAGACATAAACGCAAGCCTCTTCTCGAACGGAGGTCCGAGCGTGAAGGCGGTCGTGTTCCACGAGTTCGGCGGGCTGGACGTGCTCCAGCTCGAGGAGATGGCGGACCCGCGGCCCGGGCCCGGCGAGGTGCTGATCGACGTCGCGGCGTGCGCGCTCAACCACCTCGACGTCGACATCCGCGAGGGCGTGTCCCGGTTCCCGGTCGAGCCGCCGTTCGTGCTCGGCGTCGAGGTCGTCGGCCGGATCGCGGCACTCGGCGAGGGCGTCGAGGGCTGGGAGGTCGGCGAGCGCGTGATGCCGTACCTGATGGACACGTGCGGGCAGTGCCGCTACTGCCGGACCGGCCGCGAGTCGCTCTGCCTCGCGCCGGGTTTCATCGGCTTCTCGACCTCGGGCGGGTACGCCGAGCAGCTCGCGTGTCCGGTCGGCCATCTGATCCGCGTCCCCGAGGAGCTCTCGGACCAAGCGGCCGCCGCGCTGCAGATCGCCTTCGGCACCGCGTGGCACATGCTCTTCACGCGCGGGCGGCTGCAGCCGGGCGAGACCGTGATGATCAACTCGGTCGGCAGCGGCATCGGCTCGGCGGCCGTGCAGCTCGCGCATCTCGCCGGGGCGGCGGTGATCGGCAACGCGGGCTCCGACGAGAAGCTCGTGCGCGCCTCCGCGCTGGGCATGGACCACGGCATCAACCACGCGACGCAGGACGTCGTCGCCGAGGTGATGCGGCTGACGGGCGACCGCGGCGTCGACCTCGTCTACGAGCACGTCGGCGGCGAGCTGTTCCAGAAAGGTCTCGACTCCCTCGCCAAGGACGGGCGGCTCGTGATCTGCGGTGGCCATTCCGGCGAGGTCGTCCCGTTCGACATCATCCCGTTCTTCCGGATGCAGAAGAGCGTGATCGGCTCCTTCGTCTACACGCGGACGGAGGTGGAGACCTGCCTCGAGCTCGCCCGGCTGGGCAAGATCACGCCGCTCGTGCACGCGACATTCCCGCTCTCCGAGACCCGCGAGGCAATGGCGACGATGGAGCGTCGCGAGCACTTCGGGAAGATCGTCCTGGTTCCCTGAGGGAGACGATGAAGAGACTCGGCGTCGACGTCGGCGGAACGTTCACGGATCTGATCTACGTCGACGACGACGTGGGCAAGATCCTGGTGCACAAGGTGCCCACGACTCCCGAGGATCCGTCCCGGGGAACGGTCCAGGGAATCCGCGAGCTCTCCGATCGATCCGGTACGGCGCCTTCGGAGCTCGACCAGGTGTTCCACGGGACGACGATCGCGACGAACATCGTCATCGAGCACAACGGCGCCCGGGTCGGGCTGATCACGACCGACGGGTACCGCGACATCCTCCACATCGCGCGGCACAAGAAGCCGCTCAACTTCTCGAACTACCAGGATCTGCCGTGGCAGCGGTATCCGATCGTCCGCCGGCGGTACCGGCTCACGGTCCCGGAGCGGATCACGCGCGACGGCACGGTGCTGACGCCGCTCGACGAGGAGCGCGCGCGCGAGCAGGTGCGCCGGCTGAAGGAGGCGGGCGTGGAGTCGGTCGCCGTCTGCTTCCTCTTCTCGTTCCTCAACCCGCAGCACGAGGCCCGCGTCGCCGAGATCGTGCGCGAGGAGTTCCCGGAGGCGTTCCTGTCGGTCTCCTCCGAGGTGCTGCCGCAGTACCGCGAGTACGAGCGCTTCTCGACGGTCTGCCTGAACGCGTACATCGGCCCGCGGGTCTCGAGCTACGTCCGCCGGCTCGAGGAGGAGCTCGAGGCGATGGCCGTCAGGACGGGGCTGCACCTGATGACCTCGGCGAGCGGCGTCGCCACCGCCGAGGGCGCGATCGCCCGCCCGGTGAACCTGCTCATGTCGGGCCCGGTCGCGGGCGTCGTCGGCGGCATCTGGGCCGGCCGTCAGGCCGGCTACGACAACGTGATCACGCTCGACGTGGGCGGGACGTCGGCCGACATCGGGCTCGCGCAGGAGGGGCGCCTGCGGATGAAGCACCTGCTCGACACGAAGGTCGGCCCCTACCAGGCGATGATCCCGATGGTCGACGTCGACACCATCGGCGCCGGCGGCGGCTCGATCGCCTACGTCGACGCCGGCGGCATCTTCCGGGTCGGCCCTCGCTCGGCCGGGGCCGATCCCGGGCCAGCGGCCTACGGTCGCGGCGGCACCGAGGCGACCGCCACCGACGCGATGGTCAACCTCGGTTGGCTCCTGCCCGAGGCGTTCCTCGGCGGTGAGATGAAGCTCGGCGCCGAGCTGGCCCGGACGGCGTTCGAGCAGGGCCCCGCCGCCGCGCTGGGGATGTCCCTCGAGGAGGCCTCGATGGGCGCCGTGCAGATTCTCACGCACTCGATGGTGCAGTCGATCGAGGAGAACTCGGTGCGGAAGGGCTACGACCCGCGCGACTTCGCGCTCGTCGCGGAGGGCGGCGCCGGCCCCCTCTTCGCCGCGCAGATCGCGCTCGAGGTCGGCACTCCGTGGGTGGTCGTGCCGAACTACCCGGGTGTCACCGCCGCGCTCGGGCTGCTCGCCACCGACATGGTCTACGAGTACGTCTCGACCGTCTACGAGCGGCTCTCGAGCGCCGACTCCGCCGGGCTCCAGCGGGCATTCGAGGAGCTCGAGGAGCAGGCGCGCGTCCAGCTCGAGGAGGACGGCGTCCCGCCCGAGCAGATCCTGATCCAGCGGGTCGCCGACTGCCGCTACCTCGGCCAGGGCTACGAGCTCCGCGTGGACGTCGCCTCGGGGGCGATCGACCACCAGTGGCTGGAGAAGGTGCGCCGCGATTTCCACGACATCCACGAGCGGGAGTACTCCCGGCGGTTCGAGGACTCCGACATCGAGATCCCGAACGTCCGTGTTCGCGGGATCGGCCTGATGCCCCCGCTGCAGGTGCCGGAGGTCGCGCACGGCGACACGTCGCCGGAGGACGCGCTGCGCTACGAGCGCGACGCGTGGTTCCGGGTCGGCGGCGCCCTCGAGCCGGTGCCGACGCGCTTCTACGACCGCGCCGCGCTGAAGGCGGGCAACCTGCTGGAGGGGCCGGCGATCGTCAACCAGTACGACTCGACGACGGTGATCCCGCCGGGGCTCTCCGCCCGGATCGACCGGTTCGGGAACATCGTCGTCGCCGTTTCCGAGCTACGCCCGGAAACGGCCGGCAGCGTCGAGGAGGTCGCTTCGTGAGCGTGGTCGAGTACGAGGTCGGCCGGCAGCCCGGTCCGCCCTCGGGCAAGCGGGTCGAGGTCGACCCGATCACGCTGCGCGTGCTCGGCGGCGCCTTCCACGCGATCGCGAAGGAGATGGCCGGGGTGCTCTTCCGGATGAGCTACTCGTCGATCATCCGCGAGTCGGAGGACCTCGGCGCCGGGATCTTCGACCCGGAGGGGCGCGAGCTCTGCGAGTCGGACTCGACGCCGATGCACATCGGCTCGCTGCCCTGGTACATCCGCGGCTTCCTCCACCGCCTCGGAGGCGAGATCGAGGACGGCGACGTGATCGTGCACAACCACCCCTACCTGGGCGCCTCGCACTCGCCGGACGTCGCGGTCGCGGTGCCGATCTTCCACGACGGCGAGCTGCTCGGCTTCGCCGCCGTCACCGCGCACGTGCTCGACGTCGGCGGCTCGTTCCCGGGCATCAACGCCGACGCGTTCGACGTCTTCGCGGAGGCGAAGATGTACAACGCCCTGCGCTGGTACGAGCGCGGCGAGCTGAACGAGGACCTCGACCGGATGATCTTCGACAACGTCCGGACCGAGACGATGAACCGCGGCGACATGAACGCGATGCTCGCCGCCTGCCAGCTCGGCCGGGAGCGCTTCCTCCGACTCGTCGAGCGCTACGGCGCCGACGTCGTGATGAGCGCAGCGTACGACTGGATGGACTACTCCGAGCGGATGCTCCGGGCCGAGATCGAGAAGATCCCGGACGGCACCTACGGGCCGGTCGTCGGCTGGCTGGACGACGACGCCCGCAACCGGGACACCCGGCTCCGGGTCGAGACCCGGGTGATCGTCGAGGGCAGCGAGATCACGATCGACCTGACCGGCTCGAACCCCGAGGTGCCGACCGGGTACAACGTCCCGTTCGAGGGATCGCTGCTCGTCAGCTGCTACTACGCCGTCCGCACGATCCTGCTCGACGAGGTCACGTTCCCCGAGCACGTGCCCCAGAACGACGGTGTCTTCCGGCCGGTGACGGTGATCGCGCCGAAGGGGACGATCTTCAACCCGAACTTCCCGCGCGCCTGCTTCTCGCGGTTCTGCCAGACCCAGCGTGTCGTCGACAACGTCAACCTCGCCCTGGCCGAGGCGCTGCCCGACAAGGTGACCGGCGGGAACTCCGCCGGGATCCACTTCTGCGCCTACGCGGGCTTCGACGAGTCGGCGGGCGAGTACTGGCTCTACCTCGAGGTGAACGAAGGCTCCTACGGCGGCCGGTACGGCAAGGACGCGATGGACTCGGTCGACAACCTGATGGCGAACACGCGCAACAACCCGATCGAGGAGCTCGACATGCGCTTCCCGATGCGCTGTGACCAGTACGAGCTGCGGCCCGAGCCGGCCGCTCCCGGGAAGTGGCGCGGCGGAGTGGGGATCATCAGGCGCAACCGCTTCCTCGTCGCCGGCACCTACTCGTGCGAGGGCGACCGCCAGACCGACCCGCCGAAGGGCGTGTTCGGCGGCTGGGACGGGCTCGTCGCGTCCTGCCGCAAGAACCCGGACACCGGCCGCCAGGAGATCCTGCCCGCCAAGGTGACCGGGATCCCGTTCGCAGCCGGCGAGTTCATCGAGTTCCGGGAGCCGAACGCGGCCGGCTACGGCGACCCGCTCGAACGCGACCCGGAGCAGGTGCGCGAGGACGTCCTCGACGACTTCACGACGGTCGAGCTCGCCCGCGACGCCTACGGCGTCGTGTTCGCCGACGAGCGGTCGCTCGAGATCGACGCGAAGGCGACCGAGGCGCTGCGGACGAAGCTCCGCTCGGCCGAGAACGGCAGCTCGCTGACGGAGTACTTCTCCCGGCGCGGGCTGCCGCCGGTGAGCCCGCCCGCGTCGGCCGCCGGCAACCGCGAGTTCGGGATCGAGTGAGCTTCGAGCTTCCGCCCGACGATCCCTGGGTCGTCCGCGGCTACGGGCAGGAGCCGATCGAGCCGGGGGAGCGCCCGGCGGTGCTCGTCGTCGACCACTCCAGTACGCGTTCACGGATCCGGCGTTCCCGATGGGCGGGGCGGAGCTGGTCGAGCGCGCGGTCGCGGGGACGGCGCGTGTGGTCGAGGCCGCCCGCGCCGGGGGCGTCCCGGTCTTCCAGACCGTAGCCTTTCGCGGCGGAGCCGAGAACGGCTGGGACGTCCACCGGCGGTACGCGGAGGTGACGACCGCGGACGACGTGGTCGACTACCTCGCCGGGGTGACCGCGGGGGTTGCGGCATAGCCGTCAAGCAGTACGAGCAGGTGGCCGAGCACCTGCGCGAGCAGGTGCTCGCCGGCGCGCTGGTCGCCGGGACGCGGCTCCCCAACGAGGCCGTGCTCGCCCGCGACTTCGGCGTCAGCCGCACCACCGTCCGGGAGGCGCTGCGGTCGCTCGCGGCGCAGAAGCTGATCCGTACGGCCAAGGGCGCCGGCGGCGGCTCGTTCGTGACGCTCCCGAGCGTCGACGGCGTCTCGGACTTCCTCCACTCCAGCCTCTCGCTGATGGCCGACGCCGAGGACGTGACGCTCGACGAGCTGCTCGAGGCGCGGGAGCTGCTCGAGGTGCCGGCCGCGCGGCTCGCGGCCGTGCGGCGGAGCGAGGCCGAGCTCGAGCGGCTGCGGGCGTCGATCCCCGACCAGCCGCTCCGGCTCGGGGCGCAGGGCCAGTTCGTCTACAACCAGGACTTCCACCTGGTCGTGATCGAGGGCTGCCGCAACGCCCTGCTGGCGATCGCGGCGCAACCCATCTTCACGGTGCTCCAGCGGAACCTCGCGCGCTCGAGGCTCGGGACGAAGTTCCACCGGGCGATCAACGAGCAGCACCGATCGATCGCAGCCGCGATCGAGGCGGGCGACGCCGACACGGCCGGCGGCGAGATGTACGAGCATCTCGAGTTCCTGCGCCCCTACTACCAGCGGGCCTGGCGCCGGGCGCGGTGAGCTCGGTCGCGTTCGGGATCCAGGGGAGCGGCCAGCTCGTGAACGGAGCTCCCGACCCCGGCACGTTCCGCGAGGTCGCCGTCCGGGCGGAGGAGCTCGGCTACGACTCGATCTGGGCGGGCGACCACATCTCGTACCGGAACCCGATCCTCGACATCGTCGTCGCGCTGTCCACGTTCGCGTCGGTCACCGCGCGGATCACGCTGGGCGCGGGGATCGTGCTCCTGCCGCTGCGCCACCCGAGCGTGGTCGCGAAGGAGTTCGCGTCGCTCGACTACGTCTCCGGCGGGCGCGTGATCCTGGGGGTGGGGGTCGGCGGCGAGGGCGCGAAGGACTTCGACGCCGTCGGCGTGCCGGTGGGCGAGCGCGGCGCGCGGGCGGACGAGGCGATGCAGGCGCTGCGGGCCCTCTTCGGAGACCTGCCGGCCGGCTTCAGCGGGTCGGTTCTTCTCGTTCGAGGGGATCACGATCGCGCCGAAGCCGGCGCAGCCCGGCGGGCCTCCGCTCTGGGTCGGCGGTCGCTCCGAGGCGGCGATCAGGCGCGCAGCGAGGCTCGGCGACGGCTGGATCCCGATCTGGGTCTCGGCCGCGAGCTTTGCCCGGGGCCTGGAAGGATTGCCGGCGCACGTCACGCCGGCCGTCACCCTGCCTGCCCACGTCGGATCGAAGCGGGAGCTGTACGAGCACCTGCGGGCGCGCTACGCCGGCGACTTCTCGGAGCACGTCGTCGACCGCTACTGCGTGGCCGGAACGCCCGAGGAGTGCGCGGCGCGGGTGGGCGAGTACGTCGACGCGGGTGCGCAGCACATCGTCTTCAACATCCTGGAGCTCGACGACGCGGAGCGTCTGGCCGAGGTGGTCCTTGCTGCCGCTCGCTGACGTCCGCGTGCTCGCCGTCGAGCAGTTCGGCGCCGGCCCCTGGGCGACGCTCCAGCTCGCGGACCTCGGCGCGGAGGTGATCAAGATCGAGGACCCGGCGTCCGGCGGAGACGTCGCGCGCTACGTGCCTCCGTTCCAGGAGGGGGAGAGCTCCCTCTTCTTCGAGACGTTCAACCGGAACAAGAGGAGTGTCTCGCTCGACCTGCGACATCCCGGCGCCGGGCCGGTCCTCGAGGATCTCGTCCGCGTGTCGGACGTCGTCTACTCGAACCTGCGCGGCGACCAGCCCGAGCGCCTCGGCCTGACCTACGACCGGCTGAAGGGCGTCAACCCCCGCATCGTCTGCTGCTCGCTGTCCGGCTTCGGGACTTCCGGCCGGCGGGCGAAGGAGGGCGGCTACGACTACATGATGCAGGGTCTGGCCGGGTGGATGAGCCTCACCGGCGACCCCGGCGGCCCGCCGACGAAGAGCGGCCTCTCGCTCGTCGACCTCTCCGGAGGCTACGCCTCGACGATCGCCGTCCTCGCGGGCCTCTGGCGGGCCCGCCGCGACGGGCTCGGCTGCGACTGCGACGTGTCGCTCTTCGACACCGCGCTCGCCGAGCTCTGCTACGTCGGCACCTGGGCGGCGACCAGGGGCTACGTGCCGCCGCGGCGGGCCAACTCGGCGCATCCCTCGATCGTCCCGTTCCAGAACTTCGAGACGGCTGACGGCTGGATCGTCGTCGCCTGCCCGAAGCAGAAGTTCTGGGAGCGGCTCTGCGGGGCGATCGGGCGGCCGGAGCTCACCGAGGCGTTTGCGACCTTCGCCGACCGGGACCAGCGTCGGGACGAGCTCGAGCCGATCCTCGAGGACGTGTTCCGGGGGCGGACGAGCGAGGAGTGGCTGGCCGTGCTGGCCGAGGCAGGCGTACCGTCGGCGCCGGTCAACGACGTCTTCGAGGCGCTGGAGGACGCACGCCTCGTCGAGTACGAGCACCCGGCGCTCGGCACGGTGCGGCAGGTGGCCTCGCCGCTCCGCCTGTCCGGCGGGGAGCCTCCCGTCGGTCCCGCCCCCGCCCGCGGGGAGCACACGGAGAGGGTGCTGGTCGAGCTGTGCGGCTACGGGCCGGACCGCGTGCGCGCGCTGGCCGCGGCCGGCGTGTTCGGTGACGAGACGAAAGGAGACGTGGGTGCCCAGGCAGGCGCTGCAACCTGAGGGAATGGCGAAGCCGAAGCCGCCGTACTCGCCGGTGGTGGTGTCCGGCGACACGGTGTACACGGCCGGGCAGGTCGCGTACGACCCGGACGCGAACCTCGTCGAGGGCGGGATCGCCGAGCAGACCCGGCGCTCGCTCGAGAACGTGCGGGCCTGCCTCGAGGCCGCGGGCTGCACGATGGACGACGTGGTCAAGGTGACGGCGTTTCTCGCCGACCTGGGAGAGCTCGCCGGCTACAACGAGGTCTACCGCGAGTTCTTCGACGAGCCATATCCGGCGCGCACCAGCGTGCAGGCCGGCCTGCCGCCCGGCGTGCGCGTCGAGATCGAGGCGGTGGCACGGCGACCCTGAGCGTGCGTGACCTCGTCGGCTACGGTGCCTCGCCGCCCGACCCGGGATGGCCGGGCGGGGCGCGGCTCGCGCTCAGCTTCGTCCTCAACTACGAGGAGGGTGGCGAGAACACGCCGCTCGAGGGCGACCCGGCGTCGGAGGCGTTCCTGCACGAGGTGGTCGGCGCGCCCCCGACCGTCGGGCGCCGGAATCTGAACACCGAGTCGATGTTCGAGTTCGGCAGCCGGGCCGGCTTCTGGCGCGTACACCGGATCTTCACGAGCCACGGCCTCCCGCTCACGGTCTACGCGGTCGGGCAGGCGCTCGAGCGCAACCCCGCCGCGGCGCGGGCGATGATCGACGCCGGCTGGGAGGTGGCGGGCCACGGATGGCGCTGGATCGACTACCTCGAGGTCTCGGAGGACGAGGAGCGCGAGCACATGCGGCGCGCGATCGAGGCGATCGAGGGCGTCTGCGGGGTGCGGCCGGTCGGCTGGTACACCGGCCGCATCTCTGACAACACGCGCCGGCTGGTCGTCGAGGACGGCGGCTTCCTGTACGACTCCGACTCCTACGCCGACGAGCTGCCGTACTGGGTCGACGTCGGCGGGCGCGACCACCTCGTGATCCCGTACACGCTCGACGCGAACGACTTCAAGTTCCTGCTCGCGAACGGCTTCGTCACGGCCGACCAGTTCCACGACTACCTGGTCGACTCGTTCGAGCAGCTCTACCGCGAGGGTGGCCGGATGATGTCGGTGGGCCTCCACTGCCGGATCGTCGGCCGCCCGGGCCGGGCGCCGGCGCTCGACCGGTTCCTCGCCCACGTGAGGGGTCGCGACGGCGTCTGGGTGACCACGCGGGCCGAGATCGCCCGCCACTGGCACGCTCAGCACCCGCCGGGCTGACGGAGACGGCCACGGCCGGTTCGAGTCCGGTTGGGTCCGCGGCGCTTGTGCTTGGGAGCTTCAGCGGGGCAGCTTCAACGAGCGCTGCACTGTCCGCGTGTTGCCGACCGAGTCGGTCGCGGTGAGAACGAGCTGGAGGATGCGTGCGCCTCTCGGCGGGCGGACAGTCATCGAGACCGCCATTGCGTTCGAGGCGGTCTGACCCGCTTTGGACGCGAGCGTCCGCGACCCCACCCTCGCTCTCAACCGGAAGGTGGCGCCGGTCTCGGCGTCGTCGCGGGCGAAGAGGACGACAGTGATCAGGTAGGCGCCCCGCGGCCGGAGAAGCTTCCGGGCGCTCGCCTTGGAGAAACCCGCCGCCGGCGCAGTCTCGTCGAGGAATGCGTTTCCCTCCATCTTTGACCGAAACGAGAGCTTCAGGAGGTTGCCTTCGTCCCCTTGCACCGAGAGGGTGCTCCAGGTCCCACTTCCTCGCAGCTTCATGTACGCGCCGGTCCCCAGTGCGATCTCCCAGGTTCCCGTCCCACCCCCTGCGTGCTCCCCGGGGATGTTCACCATGCGGGCGGTCATGCTCCCGGTTCCGTCACTGCAGGTGAACACTCGTCGCGACGACACCTGCGCGCCGACGAAGACCTGCTCGTCGGCGGCCGTCCCTTCGGAGCAGAAGGGAGGCGAAGCCGTGAACGTCCCCGCGTGCCCGAGTCCGTTCGGGCTGGCGGCCAGCGGCACGTGGTGTCCGTCGAAGACCAGCTGAAACGGCGTCGACGCGGCTCCGGCCGCACTCAGGACGACGCCGGCGCCGACGAGCGCTGACACGGCGAGGCCGAAACGCCTTCCCCTTGACGGCGGCTTGCTCGTCATGCTTGAGGCCGGACGATAGCTCCTGCCTCTAACGAACCTCTAACGGACGCTGGTAGGGTCGCCGGGTATGGCCGGGCTCGAGTTCCGCATTCTGGGACCGCTCGAGATTCGGCGTAACGGCGAGGCCGTCGCCGTCACGGCGCCGAAGCAACGCGCGCTCCTCCTGCTCCTCTTGCTCCGAGCGAACGCACCGGTCGCGCAGGACGAGTTGATCGATCGCCTGTGGGACGGAGAGGTCCCGCGTACGGCGCGCGCATCGCTGCAGAACCACATCCACGCGCTCCGGAGGCTCCTCGGCGCGAACGTGCTCGAGCGGAACGCCGCCGGATACGTCCTTCACGTCGAGCCCGGACAACTCGACCTGGATTGGTTCGAGAATCTCGTTGCAGACGCGCGCCTCAGTGGGCCGGGAGAGCGTGCGGCGAAGCTCCGTGACGCTCTCGCGTGCTGGCGGGGGTCGCCTCTCGACGAGTTCCCGCTCGCGCAGGCCGAGGCCGCCCGACTCGAGGAGCGGCGGCTGACCGCGCTCGAGGACAGGATCGACGCGGAGCTCGAGCTAGGTCGGAACGCGGAGCTCGTGCCGGAGATCGAAGAGCTCGTCGCCCGCTGTCCGCTGCGGGAGCGCATCTGGGCGCAGCTGATGCTGGCCCTGTACCGTGCAGGAAGGCAGGCGGAGGCGCTCGCAACGTACAGGCGGGCCCATCACGCATTCGCAGGCGAGCTCGGGATCGAGCCCGGTATCGCTCTGCGCGAGCTGCAGCGAGCGATCCTCGTCCAGGACCCGGCGCTCGACGAGCACGAGAGATGGCTCGACTCGCTGCAGCGCGCCACGGCTGTCCTACCACGGCGGCGCCGAGACCGAGCGGAGTTGCTCTACCAGTACGGCAACGCTCTCGTCCAGCTCGGCGAGTGGCGACAGGCCGCCTCGGCGCTCAAGGCGGCGGAGCAGGCGGCTACGACTGCCGGCGACCGCGGGCTCGTCGAGGGCGCGCGGCTGCGACTCGCGTACGTCTCCATCTTCCTGGAGGGGGCGGATCCGCTGGAGTACCTGACGCTCGCCGAACGCGCTGCGCACGTGTTGGAGGAGCTCGGCGACGACGCGAATCTCGCCGACGTGCTCCGGCGCTTGGCCCACGTCCTCAGCGCGATCGGGCGCTCCGACCAGGCCCTCGGGGTTGCAGAGCGCGCCCTCGAGCTCGCCGTCAGGATCCGAGACCCATGGCGCGAAGCGTCGAGTCGACGGATCGTCGCCCTTTGTGTCGCCAGCGGCTCGACACCGGTCGAGATCGGAATCCCACGTTGCGAGGAGCAACTCGGGGCAGCCGTCTGGGACGACGATGAGCCGTACGGGGTCTTCCGCGCGCTTGCTTTGCTCCACGCCCAGGCTGGGCGGATCGAAGAGGCACGCGATTTCAGCGAGCGCGACATCGCGGCTATCCGAAAGGCCGACGCGATCGGCCAACTCACCACCGGGTTCACGTCTGCCGGAAGCACCGAGCACGCGGCCGGCAATCTTGGTGAGGCCGAGCGTCACCTTCGGTCCGCCCGCGCGATCCTCGAGGTCGAGAACGATCACAGCCTGCTGCCCGACGTCGAGGGCGAGCTTGCCTGCGTGCTCGCTCTGCGCGGGGAGGTGGCGGAAGCCGGCCGCCTGGCCCTGGCTGCCCGTGCCAGGGCCCACGCCAACGAGTTCGCGGCCGGGGTGTTCTGGCGGCGCGCGCTCGCCCTCGTCGCCTCTCAGGAAGGTCGCACCGAAGAGGCCGTGCGGCTCTCGGGGGAGGCACGAACGCGCGCAACGGCATCAGACTGGCTCACCTTCCGAGGCCAGACGCTCGAGGAGGCCGCGACGATTCGCGAGGCAGGCGACCCTGCCGGTGCACAGGAGGCACTTCGCGACGCGCTTGCCACCTTCCAGCGAAAAGGGAACATCGTCGGGGCAGAGCGCGTACTGAGGCGAATCGCGACCTATGATGGCTAGGTGACAGCCGGCAAGGCTCCGAGGTCGTCGGAACAGTTCAAAAGCTGTCCAGTTAGGTCCATTCGCCGGTAGCCGAACGTACAACGACGTCCCTGGCGATCCGTCGCAGGACAGGCGATGCTACTCAGATGTCGACGTCGAGACCCGTTCATGAAGACGCTTGGTCATGCTGGTGGGCGGCTTGTCGAGCGTGCGGATGGACGACTACGCCGTCGTCGGCTCGTATACGCGTTATGACGAGCATGTGCGCGAGCGGCTGAAGGACGCGCGCCTCCGGATCGCCGAGGCTTGCGCGCGGCCCGCGCGAGCTTCCTGAATGGCTCGATGGTCTGAGATGGACGTGCGCCGATGCATTTCCCAGCAATCTGGGATGGGCGCGATGGGTATCGGTTGTCACCGTCCTGCTGTCGGGAACAGCCGAGGAAAGGAGCGACATGTACGCGAGGACATCGACCTGGACGGGAACCGCCGAGGCGATCGAGAACTGGGCCGGCCACGTTGTCGCAGGCGTCGCGCCGAAGGTTGCGGGGATGCCCGGGAACGTCGACGCGTATTTCTTCGTCGATCGGGCGGGGCGAAAGGCGCTGACGCTGACGTTGTGGGAGTCGGAGGGGGCTGCGCTAGCGAGCGATCAATTCGCCGAGCAGAGCCGAGCAGCCACCGTCGCGGCGACTGGGATCGAGTTGCTGGAGCGAGGCCGGTTCGAGGTCGTCGCGCGGGCGCGGGACATAGCGGCGAACAAGAAGCTCTCGAGGCGCTTCACCGAGTACTTCAGCACCGGCGACGAGGACCTCGCTGACGAGATCTTGAGCCCGGATGTCGTGTTCCACGGTACGACGGGCGACGGCGAGCTCCATGGTCTCGACGAGCTCAAGGCATTCGTCGCCGCCTACCGGTCCGCCTTCCCCGATGCCTGCAGCACTGTTGAGGCGCAGTTCGCGGAGGGAGACACCGTCGTCACGCGCTGGCGTGCAATCGGCACGCACACAGGCGAGTTCGGCTCGCTGCCGGCTTCGGGCCGGTCCTTCGAGATGGACGGGATTACGATCGAGAGGATCGCGGGCGGCAAAGTCGCCGAGGTCTGGGCGGCGCGCGACGAGCTCGGGTTGATGAGTCAGCTCGGGGCGCTGCAGCTCCCCGCGCGGGCGGGCGCCTGAGGGCGAGTGCACCTAGAATCGGGCCGTGGGCGGCGCGATCCCCATGAAGGGCGGGCCGGCTCTCGAGAACCTGACCGGTGCGATCGTCGAGATCTGCCGGTCAGGTCTACGCCGGCCGTTGCATGAAATACAACGATGTGCCTGCTCATGGCACCTCCGGTGTTTCCGGTCGCTCGACCAAGACCCGATCTAACTCAAGCCCTTTCGTTCGTCACTGGTCATCTTCGGGGTGATAATGGCCACGTGGCGCGGATCCCCGAGCGTGTTCTCGACCTCACGCACACGCTGACCGCCGAGTTCCCGCTCTACCCCGTCTACGACCCGGTGAGCGTCCGCGACAAGTTCAGCGTCGCCGACGACGGCTTCTACGTCCGCTCGTGGACGTTCGACGAGCATTCGGGGACGCATGTCGACGCGCCCGCCCACTTCGGCGGCGACGCGACGGTCGATCGCATCGAGGTCTCCGACCTCGTGACCGAGGCGGTCGTCGTCGACGTGCGCGACCGGGTAGCGAAGGACGACGACGCGCTGGTCGTCCCGGACGACGTGCTCGCGTGGGAGTCCGCACACGGCCCGTTGCCCGAGCGATGCGCGCTGCTCGCGCTCACCGGCTGGGGCGCGCGAGCCGGCGACGCGGCGGCGTACCTGAACGCCGACGCCGCCGGCGTTATGCACCCCCCGGCTTCTCCCCCGAACTCGCATCGTTCCTGGCCGACGAGCGCCCGGGCGTGCGGGCGGTGGGGCTGGACACCGCCTCGCTGGACTTCGGGCCGTCGACCGACTTCGCGTTCCACGTCGGCTGGCTTCCGACCGGCCGCTACGGGATCGAGAACCTCACCCGCCTGGACGACATGCCACCACGCGGAGCGATCCTCGTGGTCGGCGCGCCGAAGCTCCAGGCGGGAAGCGGTGGCCCGTCCCGGATCCTCGGGCTGCTGTAACGCCTCGCTCAGTCGGGGCGGCAGCGGGTCATCGGGTGGCCAAGAGCTCCGGCAGAGACTCGGAAAGGTTCGAGAGCTGTCCGGTTAGGTCCATCCCCTCGATTTCCAGGGGTGACGTCCAGAACCAACCTTCGAGGCACGAACCCCAGCAGGGTTGAGTCCAGTTTCGCCATTCGCGCGTTGTCAGGACTACAACGAAGAGTCCTGCACACGCGTACATGGTGCTTTACCGGCGCTCGCCGGCAGTCCGTCTTCGGCAGCGGCTCGGTGTGGTAGTGCTGCAGCGTCGGTGCACAGAGAGGAGAGCACGATGAGCAACGAACAGGCGGCACCTGAGACGAAAGGTGTTACGGCGGAGTTACTTGCAACGGTTGACCTTGGCCCTGAGATCGAGGGCATGGCAGGGCGCCAACTTCGAATGCGTATGGTGACGATCGAGCCTGGAGGCGTCTTCGGCCCGATTCACGACCATAAAGACAGACCGGGCATCGTTTACATACTGAAAGGAACGATCACTGACCATCGAAATGGAGTCGCTACGGACTATGGGCCGGGAGCGGGCTGGCCCGAGGACAGGAACACCACGCACTGGCTCGAGAACAGAGGAACGATCCCGGCGGTGGAGATCTCGGTCGATATCGTCAGGCAAGAGTAAGCTCAGGTCGTGACGCGGGCCAGGGCGGCGGTCTACGATCGGTCGCGTGGACGAGTTCGTCCCGCCCGGCTTCGACGTGCCTCGCCGGCTCGAGACGACGCTGTTTGTGCTCGTGCCGCTCGGGCCTGACGGCTGCCCCCGCGGCGGTGGATACCCGCCACGATCCGGGCTCGTGACGGAGCCGGTGGGTCTGCCGCTCCGGCACGAGGAGGAGGCGGAAGGCCTCGTCGCGTCCGTGTTCCTGGACATCCGCCGCCGTATGCCCTTCGTGCCGGCGCTGTTCAAGGCACTCGCGAGCGATCCCGAGGCCCTGCTCGCCGGGTGGCTCCAGGCACGGGCGCTGTACGACGATCCGGCCGCGGCCGACGCGGCCGACGCGCTTCGTCGCGCTGCTCTTCCGTCGCCGGGGCTCGTCCCCACCCCCACGCCCGAGCTCGCGGAGACCGTGCGCCCGTTCGTCGAGGAGCTGCCGTTCATGCTCCTCATCGTCTCGTCGATCTCGCTGACGCTCGACGGCGCGATCGTCCTGCAGGCCTTGCCCGAGGCCGGCCTTCCTTCGCCCGGTCCGGTCCCTCCGCCCGAGTTCCCGGACCGAGGCGAGCACCCGCTGTTCGCGGAGATCTGCCGTGTCTACGGAACGCGACACCTGCCGAGCATCTACCGGACGCTCGCCACGCGCGGCCTGCTCGAGGAGTCGTGGCGCGCGATCGGCCCGTTTCTCGAGCGCGACGCAGGGCGCGCGCTCGTCGAGCGGCTCGGCTCCGACGCCGAGCGCGCGGCGGCGGCATTTCCGGACTACGCCTTCTTCGGCGTCGAGCGGGCACGGCCGGTGATCGAGCAGTTCCGGCAGGCGTTGCCCCGGAATCTGGTCTTCGCGGCGGCCGCGGCGTCGGGCCGGCCGTGACCCCGCTATGCCGTCCGCCGCGCCGGGACGCTCGGCCCCGGGTACTCCATCACCTCGGCCACGGTCTCCGCGAGCTCGTCGCCGAAGAACCGCGCGACGAGGTGGAGCCCGAGGTCGATCCCCGACGTGACCCCGCCTGCCGTGATCACTCCCCCCTCGTCGACGACGCGCCGGTCGTCGACGACGTGCACCTCGGGATGCTGGGCGCGAAGCTCCTCGAGCCGGGCGTAGTGCGTGGTCGCGCCGTGCCCGTCGAGGAGGCCCGCCCGGGCGAGCACGAACGACCCGGTGCAGACCGACGTGAGCAGCGGGGTCTCTCGCCGCGCCGAGACCCAGGCGACCACGGGCCGCCAGGCGGCCTCGTCCCGCGTGCCCGGGCCCCCCGGTATGACGATCACGTCCGCGGCCGGCTCCGAGCCGAACGAGTAGTCGGGGACGACGCGCAGCCCGCCGCGCAGCCGCACGGGCTCGCGCGTCACCGCAGCCGCGAAGAGCTCGATCTCCCGCTCGCCGTAGTCGCGGGCGAGCGCGAGCGCCTCCCAGGGGCCGACGAGGTCGAGCTCCTCGGCGCCGGGGAAGACCGCGAACGCCGCCCTCACGCCGGCACCAGCGCCTGCGCGAAGAACTCGCTCACGATCCGGACCGCGTCCTGCGGGCACTCGACGAGGTCGGCGTGCCCGATGTCGGGAAACTCGACGAGCGTGATGCTGTCGTTCAGCTCCGCCATCTTCCGCGCCCCCAGCCCCGACGGCGCGAGGTCGGGCGGGCAGAGCACGTCGTGGGTCCCGTTGGTCATCAGCAGCGGGCGTGAGATCCTCGGAACGAGCGGCGAGAGGTCCATGTTCTCCATCGCCAGGCAGGCCTGGCGGACGGTGTACGGATCGTTGAGCCCGACGATGTCGCGGACGAGCTGGAAGATGCTCTCGCCCTCGGGGCTCTCCATGAACAGAGCGCCGACCGCCTGCGTCGTCACGTGGTCGGAGAAGTCGTCCCAGGGCATCGACTCGACCATCCGCCGCCAGACGCGGAAGAGCGTGCGCCGGTAGACGTCGGGCCTGGCGAAGGCGACGTCGGCGCAGGCGGCGATCGTCCGCTCCGGGTAGCTCGCCGTGAAGGCGATCGCGATCATGCCGCCCATCGACGTCCCGTGGACGAAGACGCGGTCGAGACCGAGAGCGTCGAGCAGCCCGACGCCGTCCGCCGCCCAGCCCTCGATCGTGTACGCCTCGCGCGGGTGGTCGGACGCCCCGTAGCCGCGGGCGTCGAACGAAAGCAGCCGGTAGCGCTCGCGGAACCCGTCGTTGACCAGGCCGAAGTTGTGGCGGCCGAACAGCCCGCCGCCGAGCTGCAGGATCACCGGGGCGTCCTCCGGCCCCGTCAGCTCGTGGTAGAGCCTCGTCCCGCCCTCGATCTGCGCGTACGGCATCGGCCTCCTCCTTGACAGGGGCCCAAAGTCTGACCTATACGAGCGGCGGAGCCAACCCAGGAGGCCGCCATGCGGATCAAGTTCATCATCCCCTTCCCGTTCGACGACGAGGGGATCGCCAATCGCGCCGCGCAGATCCCGAGAGAGATCCTCGGCCCGGACACCGAGGTCGAGTGCATCCCCGTCCGGAACAGCGCCACCCTCGTCGACTGCTACTACGAGGACCTCGTCTTCGACATGTACATCGCCGAGGCGGGCCTGCGCGCCGAGGACGAGGGCTACGACGCGGTGCTCATGGACACGGTGTCCGACTCGGGCATGTACGCGCTGCGGTCGCGGCTGACGATCCCGGTCGTCGGCCCCGGGCTCGTCTCCTACGTGATCGGGATCCTGCTCGGCAAGCGCTTCTCGATCGTGACGATGTGGGACAAGTGGAGCCACCTGTACGAGAAGAACCTCGCGATCTACGACCTGAAGCAGAAGTGCGCGTCGATCCGCGCCGTGAACATCCCGCCCGACGTCGAGGCGCTCTTCACCGGGAAGGAGGAGGAGATGTTCCAGAGGCTGACCGCGGAGGGCCAGAAGGCGATCGACGAGGACGGCGCCGACGTGATCCTGCTCGGCTCGACGACGATGCACCAGGCCGGTGAGTACATGTCGGCCCACCTGCCGGCTCCCGTGATCAACCCCGGGCCCGTCGGGATCAAGGTCGCGGAGATGCTCGTCCAGCTCGGGCTCAGCCACTCGAAGGTCGCCTTCCCGTCGCCGGCGACGATCATCGACGACCGGTTCTTCTCACTGGGGAGCGCGAGTGCCGCGGGCTAGATGGCCATCTAATCCCAGCTCCTGCCGACCCGGTCCCAGGCGACGTCGCTCGGGAGCCACTCCGTGTTGATGCGCGACCAGAGCCGCTCGACCTTCTTCGCGCCGCACTTCGGGCACGGCGGAGCCGGTTTCGTCGAGGTCGAGAGGTACTCCTCGAAGCGCTCGTCGCACTTCTGGCACCGATACTCGTAGATCGGCATGGGCGCGCAGTCTAGCGACCTCTCCTGCCTGCGGGCACTGGCGGAGCGCCAGGGCGTCGAGCCCACCGACGAGGACCTCGAGGCCGTGCTCGGCTTCCTGGCGGGGATCATCCCCGCGCTCGAGGAGCTCGAGGCTCTGCTCGCCGCCGGACGCTTCGCCGTGAGCCTCGCCGGTCTCGCCGCGCGGCTCCGTGCGGGCCGGCTCTCGCCGCGAGAGGCGGTCGAGCACTACCTGGCCCGGATCGAGGCACGTCGTGAGCTGAACGCGTACATCAGCGTGCGCGCAGAGGAGGCGCTCGCCGAGGCTGCTGCGGCCGAGTCGGCGGCGTCACGGGGGCCGCTCTGGGGAGTGCCGGTCGCGGTCAAGGACGTGATCGACGTCGCCGGGTCACGCACGACGGCTGCCTCGGAGATCCTGCGCGACCACGTCGCCACGCGCGACGCCCGGGTGGTCCGCGGTCTGCGCGCTTCGGGGGCGATCGTGCTCGGCAAGCTGAACCTGCACGAGTTCGCCTACGGCGCGCTGACGACGAGCCCGCACTTCGGCGCGGCTCGCAACCCGTGGGCGGCCGACCGGGTCTGCGGCGGGTCGAGCGGGGGGAGCGGCGCGGCGGCCGCTGCCGAGCTCGCGGCCGGCACGCTCGGCACGGACACGGCCGGGTCGATCCGTATCCCGGCCGCCTTCTGCGGCGTCACCGGCCACCGGCCCACGACCGGGCTCGTCTCGAACGAAGGCGTCGTGCCCGTCTCGTGGACGTTCGACACCGTCGGGCCGATCGCGCGCAGCGCGGAGGACTGCAGCCTGCTCCTCGAGGCGATCGCGTCCGGCTTCCGACCGGAGCCCGGCGGGGGCGCCTGTCGAATAGGGCTCGTCACCTCGCTGCTCGAGCAGGCCGACCCCCGGGTCGGGGCGGTCGTCGAGGAGGCGGCCCGCGAGCTCGGCGCCGAGCCGGTGGCGGCGCCCGTTCTCGAGCGCGCGGGGCTGATCCAGCAGCTGATGATGCTCCCGGAGGCCGCCGCGGCGCACCTGGCCTGGCTCCGGACCCGGCTTCCCGACTACGGGGCCGACGTTCGCGCCCGGCTGCTCGCCGGCCTCTTGATGCCGGCGACCTCGTACCCGACCGGCCTGCGCGCACGCCGCTGGCTCCAGGAGCAGGTGCAGCCGCTCTTCGAGCGCTTCGACCTCCTCGCCGCCCCGACCATGCCGATCGTCGCCCCGCTGATCGGCGAGGACCAGGTCGAGCTCGGAGGCAGGCGCGTCCCCTTCCGGCTGACGCTGATCCCGTTCAACTCGCCCTGGAGCTGCCTGGGCCTGCCGGTCGCCAGCGTTCCCTGCGGGTTCGTCGACGGGCTACCCGTGGGACTGGCGCTGGCCGGCCGGCGCTCCGCCGATGCAACCGTGCTCCGGGTTGCGCAGCGGTTCCAGCAGGCGACCGACTGGCACGAGCGCCGCCCGCCGGAGACCGTCTAGAGTTCCATCCAGGAGGTTGTATACAAACGGTCGTTCTCCGACGAGAGGGGTGGGACCCATGTCCGTTCTGATCAAGGGTGGGCGTATCGTCACGGCCGCCGACGACTACGTCGGCGACGTGTTCGTCGACAACGGCACGGTCTCGCTGATCGGCGAGTCGCTCGACCAGCCCGCCGACAGGGTGATCGACGCCACCGGCAAGTACGTGATCCCGGGCGCGATCGACCCGCACACGCACATCGAGATGTTCTTCGGCGGCACCACGACCTGCGACGACTTCACGTCCGGCACCGTCTCGGCCGCCTTCGGCGGGACGACGAGCCTGATCGACTTCTGCATGCAGGCCCCGGGAACGTCGTTCGCGCAGGCGCTCGAGAACTACCACGAGAAGATCGACCGCTGCAAGCCGGTGATCGACGTCGGCTTCCACATCGGGGTCACCGACCTGCGCGAGGGAGGGACGCTCGAGGACCTGGCCAAGCTGCCCGACGAGGGAGTCACCTCCTACAAGCTGTTCATGGCGTACAAGGGCGCGGTCATGGTCGACGACGAGACCCTCTTCAGGACGATGCAGACCGCCGCCGACACGGGCGCGCTGATCATGGTCCACGCCGAGAACGGCGACGCGATCGACGTCATCGTCAAGGAAGCCGTCGCCGAGGGGAAGACCGAGCCGATCTGGCACGCCCGGACCCGGCCGATGGAGACCGAGGCCGAGGCGACCAACCGCGCGATCCAGCTCGCCAGGGTCGCCGGCGCGCCGCTGTACGTCGTCCACGTGTCCTGCCAGCCGTCCGTCGAGCCGATCGCGCTCGCGCGGGAGAAGGGCTGGAACGTGTGGGGCGAGACCTGCACCCAGTACCTCTTCATCGACGAGTCGGCGCTCGACCAGCCGGGGTTCGAGGGCGGCAAGTACATCTACACGCCCCCGCCGCGCCCGAAGGAGCAGCAGGAGTACCTCTGGAAGGCGCTCGGCGCGGACGTGCTCTCGGTGCTGTCGACCGACCACTGCCCGTTCAAGTGGCCCGAGCAGAAGGCGATCAACGGCGAGGCGTTCCAGGGCGTCCCGAACGGCGGGCCGGGGATCGAGAACCGCCTGCACATGCTGCACGAGTTCGGCGTGCGCACGGGGCGGATCAGCCTGAACCGCTTCGTCGAGCTGACCTCCACCAACGTCGCCCGGCTCTTCGGCCTGTACCCTCGGAAGGGCACGATCGCGCCCGGCTCGGACGCCGACATCGTCGTCTGGGACCCGGAGAAGAAGCTGACGATCTCCGCGGGGACTCATCACTCGAACGTCAACTACAACCTGTTCGAGGGGACCGAGGTCACCGGCGCGCCCGAGGTCGTGCTCGTGCGCGGCCAGGTGATCGTCGAGAACGACGAGCTCGTCGCGCAACCGGGCGCGGGGCAGTTCATCCGGCGCGCCCGCTTCGGCGAGGAGCTGACACCGGCGGGCAGGGAGGCGGTCGCGGCATGAGCGACGAGCAAGCCCGCAAGGTCTACGCGAAGGCGCGGATCGGCGAGAGCGTCACCCTCGGCTCCCGTCCGGCCGTCCTCGTCGTCGACTTCAGCTGCGGGTTCACCGATTCCGGTTGCACGCTCGGGGCGGACATGACGCCCGCGGTGGAGGCGACGAGGCAGCTGCTCGACGCCGCCCGGGCGAAGGGGCTCCCGGTCGTCTTCACGACGATCGGCTACGAGCCGAGCCTGAAGGACGGCGGCCTCTGGCTGCAGAAGGTGCCGGCGCTCGCCGAGCTCCAGATCGGCGGTCGCTGGGTCGACATCGACCCGCGGCTCGATCCGCGAGACGACGAGACGATCGTGCTCAAGAAGGGCGCGTCCGCCTTCTTCGGGACGAACCTCGCCTCGATCCTGGTCAGCCAGCAGGTCGACTCGGTGATCCTCTGCGGCGCAACGACGAGCGGCTGCGTCCGCGCGAGCGCGATCGACCTTCTCCAGTACGGCTTCCCGACGATCGTCCCGAGGGAGTGCGTCGCCGACCGGGCGCAGGCGCCGCACGACGCCAACCTGTTCGACATCGACGCCAAGTACGCCGACGTCGTCTCGCTCGACGAGGCGCTCGACTACGTCGAGAGCGTGTCCGGGAAGGTAGGCGCGGGCGTGTGACGTACCGGGTCGCCCTGCTCCCCGGGGACGGGGTCGGCCCGGAGGTGATCGCAGAGGCCCGGCGCGCCGTCGACGCGCTGGGCCTCTCGCTCGAGTGGACCGAGCTGCCCTGGGGCTCCGCCTACTGGCACGACCACGGCCGGATGATGCCCGCGGAGTGGCAGGAGGCTCTCGGCGGCCACGACGCGGTGCTGCTGGGGGCCGTCGGCGACCCGTCGGTGCCCGACCACGTCTCGCTCTGGGGGCTCATCCTCGAGCTCCGCCAGCACCTCGATCTCTGGGCGAACCTGCGCCCCGTCCGGCTCCTCGACGGGATCCCCTGCCCGCTGGCCGGCCGCGGTCCGACCGACGTGGACATGCTTTTCGTCCGCGAGAACACCGAGGGCGAGTACTCGGGCGTCGGCGGTCGTGCCCACCGCGGTCTCGCCGCCGAGGTCGGCATCGAGACGAGCGTCTTCACGCGCACCGGGGTCGAGCGCGTCCTCCGCCACGCGTTCGAGCTCGCGGCCGCGAGGCGCGGCGTGCTCACGAGCGCGACGAAGTCGAACGCCTCCCGCTTCGGCTACGTGCTCTGGGACGAGGTCGCCGAGGAGGTCGCCGCCGAGTTTCCCGGCGTCCGCTACGAGCGCGTGCTCGTCGACGCGCTCGCCGCCCGCCTGGTCCGCGACCCGGCCGGCCTCGACGTCGTCGTCGCCTCGAACCTCTTCGGCGACATCCTCACCGACCTCGCCGCTGCGATCCAGGGCGGGATGGGGATGGCGGCGAGCGCGAACCTCGCGCCGGGCTCGGGGCGGCCGGGCGTGTTCGAGCCGGTGCACGGATCGGCTCCAGACATCGCCGGCCGCGGGATCGCCAACCCGGCGGGCGCGATCTGGAGCGCGTCGATGATGCTCGAGCACCTCGGCGAGTCCGAGGCGGCGCGTGTGCTCCTGTCCGCGCTCGAGGACGTCTGCCGGACGGGTCCGCGAACGCGCGACGTCGGCGGCAGCGCGGGCACGCGCGAGGTCGGGGAGGCGGTCGCGGAGCGGTGCGGTCGCCGCGTCCGGCGCTCGGTCCTAGCCGTGGAGACATCGGCATGCTCTCGGCACACGTCCGGTGCCAGGCACGGGCGGTGGAAGGA
>CAWIKS010000004.1:0-40251 GCA_963836685.1 uncultured Actinomycetes bacterium | reverse complement strand
CGGCGCGGTTACGCTAGCGCCGTGGTCGCGACGAAGATGGACGGAGCCGCGCTCGCCGCCCGCATCCGCGCCGAGGTCGCCGCGGAGGTCGCCGAGCTCGGGCCGCTCGGGCTGGCGACGGTCCTCGTCGGCGACGATCCCGCCTCGCAGATCTACATCGGCCGCAAGCACGAGGCGGCGCGCGAGGCCGGGATCGAGCCGCACGACCACCACCTCCCCGCCGAGACCGCCGAGGCCGACCTGCTCGCGCTCGTCGCCGAGCTGAACGCCGACGACTCGGTCGACGGCATCCTCGTCCAGCTCCCGCTCCCGGACCACATCGACGAGAGCCGCGTGCTGCGCGCGGTCGCGCCGGTCAAGGACGTCGACGGCTTCCACCCGGCGAGCGCCGGCCAGCTCTACCTCGACGAGCCGACCTTCGTCCCGGCGACGCCGCTCGGGATCATGGCGCTGCTCGAGGAGTACGACGTGCCGCTCGAGGGCGCCCGCGCGGTCGTGATCGGCCGGAGCACGATCGTCGGCAAGCCCACCGCGCTGCTGCTCCTGCGGGCGAACGCGACGGTGACGATCTGCCACTCGCGCACCGCCGACCTCGCCCGCCACGTGGCGGAGGCCGACGTCCTCGTGGCGGCGGTGGGACGTGCGGGAGTCGTCTCGGCGGACATGGTCAAGCCGGGCGGGGTGGTGATCGACGTCGGGATGAACCGCACCGAGGCGGGCCTCCGCGGCGACGTCGACCCGGAGGCGGCCGAGCGCGCGGCGCTGATCACCCCGGTGCCCGGCGGCGTCGGCCCGATGACGATCGCCATGCTGCTCCGGAACACGGTGAAGGCGGCGAAGTACCGAAGCGGACAGCTTGCTTTCCCGGGGGGCTGACGCTAACGTTCGGCCCGCTCAACCCTGGGTCGGCGGCTCGGTGCCCGGGCCGTCGTTTGTTTTGCAGTGAAGGAGGATGTGTTGGCTGAGGGCACAGTGAAGTGGTTCTCGAACGAGAAGGGCTACGGATTCATCGAGCGGAGTGAGGGCGAGGACGTCTTCGTCCACTTCAGCGCGATTCAGTCCGACGGCTACAAGACGCTGACCGAGGGTCAGAAGGTCGAGTTCGAGGTCGTGCAGGGCCAGAAGGGCCTGCAGGCGGCGAACGTCGTTCCGCTCTAGAGCTTCCCTTTCGGAACCGGATCCAGGGCCCCCGAAAGGGGGCCCTTCGTTTTGGGAGGATGTGCGAGTTCCCAACGCAATGAGCAGTTGTGTCGCCGTGCCGCCCATCGCATCCCGGGAACGAATACTCATTACGTTAGGAGCTCGATGATGCAGATCAGTCGGGAGGAGGTGCTCCACGTCGCGCGGCTCGCGCGGCTGGCGCTGACCGAGGAGGAGGTCGAGCGCTTCCGCGGGCAGCTGAGCGCGATCCTCGAGGCGGTCGGCAAGGTCTCCGAGCTCGATCTCGAGGGTGTCCCGCCGACCTCGCACCCGCTCGACCTCGTCAACGTGCTCGCCGACGACGAGCCGCGCCCGTCGCTGACCCGCGAAGAGGCGCTCGCCAACGCCCCCGATCCCGAGGGCGGCTTCTTCGGAGTGCCGCCGGTATGACGATCGACACGCTCCGTCTGACCGCCGAGGAGGCGACGGGCCTGCTCCGGCGCAAGGAGGTCTCCAGCGAGGAGCTCTTCGCCGCCTACCGCGCCGCGATCGACGAGCGCGACGGGGAGCTGCACTGCTTCCTGCGCACCTGCGAGGACACCGGCGGCGAGGGGATCCCGATCGCGCTCAAGGACGTGATCGGGACGAAGGGCGTCGAGACCACGGCCGGCTCGAGGATCCTCGCCGGCTACGTCCCCGTCTACGACTCGACCGTCGCCGCCCGCTGCAAGGAGCACGGCCTCCGTCTGCTCGGGAAGACGAACACGGACGAGTTCGCGATGGGCTCGTCGACCGAGAACTCCGCGTACGGGCCCTCGCGCAACCCGTGGGACCCGGGTCGCGTCCCGGGCGGCTCGGGCGGCGGCTCGGCGAGCGCCGTCTCGGCCGGGCTCGCACCGTGGGCGCTCGGCTCGGACACCGGCGGCTCGATCAAGCAGCCCTCGGCGCTGTGCGGCAACGTCGGCCTCCGGCCGACGTACGGCACGGTCAGCCGCTACGGGATCGTCGCCTTCGCCTCCTCGCTCGACCAGGTCGGCCCGGTCGCGAAGACGGTCCGCGACTGCGCCCTCCTGTACTCGATCGTCGCCGGCCGCGATCCGTGCGACTCGACGACCGTCGAGGCTCCGCCCGTCGAGCTGCCCGAGGGCGAGGACCTGAACGGCCTGCGCGTCGGCGTCCCGGTCGAGATGCGGGACGTCGAAGGGGTCGAGCCCGGCGTCCGGGACGCGGTCGCGCGCGCGGTCGAGCTCTGCGGCGAGCTCGGCGCCGAGGTGGCCGAGTGCTCGCTGCCGCACTCGGTCGAGTACGGCCTGCCCTGCTACTACCTGATCGCCCCGGCCGAGGCCTCGTCGAACCTGGCCCGCTACGACGGCGTCCGCTACGGCTACCGAGGCGCCGGCGAGGGGCTGATCGAGGTCTACGAGCGCACGCGCGACGAGGGCTTCGGCGACGAGCCGAAGCGCCGGATCATGCTCGGAACGTACGCGCTGTCGGCCGGCTACTACGAGGCCTACTACGGGAAGGCCCAGCAGGTGCGGACGGTGATCGTCCGCGAGCACGCCGCCCTCTTCGAGCGCTTCGACCTGATCGTCTCCGCGACGTCGCCGACGGTCGCGTTCCCGCTCGGGGAGCGGGCCGCGGACCCGCTCGCGATGTACGCGGCCGACCTGCTCACGATCCCCTCGTGCATGGCCGGGCTGCCAGGGCTGTCGATTCCCTGCGGCCTCTCCGAGGGGCTCCCGGTCGGCCTCCAGCTGATCGGCCCGCAGCTCTCCGAGAACACGCTCTTCAGAACCGGTCACGCGCTCGAGCGCGCGATCGGGTTCGACGTCGTCCCGGAGCGCTTGAGGTGAGCTGGCAAGCCGTCATCGGCCTGGAGATCCACGTCCACCTGAAGACGCGGACGAAGATGTTCTGCCGCTGCGAGACCGGCTTCGGCGCGCCCGAGAACACGCGCACCTGCCCGGTCTGCCTGGCGCATCCGGGCGCGCTGCCGGTCGCGAACCGGGTCGCGGTCGAGTGGACGATCAAGCTCGGGCACGCGCTCGGCTGCGAGATCGCCGACCGGGCCGTCTTCGCCCGCAAGAACTACTTCTACCCGGACAACCCGAAGGGCTACCAGATCTCCCAGTACGACGAGCCCCTCTGCCTCGGCGGCCGCGTGACCGTGCCCGGCGAGGACGGCGACTTCGAGGTCGGGATCGTCCGCGCCCACCTCGAGGAGGACGCGGCGAAGACCGTCCACAAGGGGGGCGGCACCGGCCGCAAGGTCGGCGCCGAGCGCTCCCTGATCGACTTCAACCGCGCCGGGACGCCGCTGGTCGAGGTGGTCACGCAGCCCGACCTGCGCTCGGCCGACCAGGCTCGCCGCTTCCTGCAGCTACTGCGGCTGACGATCGTCGAGCTCGGGATCTCCGACGCGCGGATGGAGGAGGGGACGCTCCGCTGCGACGCCAACGTCTCGGTCCGCCCGGCCGGCTCCGACGAGCTGCGCACCCGCTGGGAGCTGAAGAACATGAACTCGTTCGCGTTCATCGCCCGCGGGATCGACGCCGCCGTTCGCGAGCAGGTCGCCCTCCACGAGTCGGGCGGCGTCGTCGAGCAGGAGACGTACGACTACGAGCCGGACACCGACACGCTGACGCCGCACCGCTCGAAGGAGGAGGCGGACGACTACCGCTACTTCCCCGAGCCCGACCTCGTGCCGATCGAGCCCGAGCCGGCGCTGGTCGGGCGTCTACGGGCCGACCTCCCCGAGCTGCCCGCGGTGCGGATCGGCCGATACGCGGAGGCGCTCGGCTCCGCCGACGCGTGGGCGATCGTCACCACCGAGCGGGACGAGGCCTACGCGGCGCTCGTCGCGGAGGCACTCGCCCCGCGGGAGGCGTTCAACTTCGCGATGAACCAGCCGATCCCGGCCGGCGCGAACACGACCGAGCTGGCCAAGGTCGTCCAGGCTGCGAAGGAGCTGACCCGCGAGGCCCTGCAACGGGCGGTCGCCGCCAGCGCCGACCCGGGTTTCACCGCCGACACCTACCTCGGCGAGGTCGCGATCGCCGACACGTCAGAGCTCGAGCCCCTGATCGACGCAGTGATCGACGCGAACCCCGGCCAGGTCGAGTCGTACCGCGGCGGCAAGGAGGGCCTGCTCGGCTTCTTCGTCGGCCGGGTGATGAAGGAGACGGGCGGCAAGGCGAACCCGAAGGTCGTCAGCGACCTCCTCCGTGAGAAGCTGGAGCTCGGCCGTGATCGATGAGGCGAACGCGATCCTGCGCGCGAAGGGCTACTCGGAGGCGCACCTGGCCGCATTCGCGGCGCCGCTCCCCGGCCGCGTTCTGCTCAAGGGCACCAAGATCCTCAGCCCCTTCTCGGACTCGCCCGAGACCGTGCTCCGGGTGGCCCGCGAGCTCGTCCCGTCCGCGGAGGAGCTCGGCCGGAGGCTGCTGACGCCCCACGAGCTGCGGGCGGGGCTCGAGCAGAGGTAGTCCCGTTTCCCGTTCGGTCACCCCCTGGTGACGTATAACACCTGGATGGACGACGGTTTCGAGCTCGAGCTGCTCGTCATCGGCTCCGGCCCGGCCGGGCAGAAGGCTGCGATCCAGGCCGCGAAGCTGCGGCGTCGGGTCGCGATCGTCGAGAAGCGTCGCGCCGTCGGCGGCGCCTGCGTCAACACCGGCACGATCCCCTCCAAGACGATCCGCGAGGCGGTCATCTACCTGACCGGCCTCAACCAGCGGGCCGTCTACGGTCAGGGGTACCGCCTGAAGGACGAGATCTCGATCGAGGACATCTCCGTCCGCACCCGCCAGGTGGTCGAGCGGGAGCGGAGCGTGATCCGCGACCAGCTCCTGCGCAACCACGTGACCATGCTGGACGGAGCCGCCCGCTTCCTCGACCCGCACACGGTCGCGATCACCGACCGCGACGGACGCGAGCGCTCCGTGTCCGCCGAGCGCGTCGTGATCGCCGCCGGCTCCGAGCCCGACCATCCCCCCGACATCGAGTTCAACGGGAGGACGATCCTCGACTCCGACGACATCGTCCTCCGGCTCGAGGTGATCCCGGACACCCTGCTCGTCGTCGGCGCGGGCGTGATCGGGATCGAGTTCGCGTCGATGTTCGCCGCCCTCGGCACCCGGGTGACGGTCGTCGACGCCCGGCGCGAGCTGCTCGACTTCTGCGACCACGAGGTCGTCGAGGCGCTGCAGTACCACCTCCGCGACCTGAACGTCGTCTTCCGCTTCGGCGAGCGCGTCACCGCCGTCCAGGAGACGCCGCTCGGAACGCTGACGACCCTCGCCAGCGGCAAGCAGATCCCGGCGGACGCCGTCTTCTACTCCGCCGGGCGGCGCGGGGCGACCGAGACGCTCGCCCTGGAGCAGGTGGGTCTCGGGGCCGACGCGCGCGGGCGGGTCTCCGTCGACGAGCGCTACCGCACCGCAGTACCGCACATCTACGCGGTCGGCGACGTGATCGGGTTTCCGAGCCTCGCCTCGACGTCGTCCGAGCAGGGGCGTCTGGCCGCGTGCGACGCGTTCGGCCTCGAGGCGCACTCGATGCCGGAGCTGCTCCCGTTCGGGATCTACTCGATTCCGGAGATCAGCTACGTCGGCAACACCGAGCGGGAGCTGACCGAGAAGGCGGCGCCCTACGAGGTCGGGATCGCGCACTACCGCGAGCTCGCCCGGGGTCAGATCCTCGGCGAGAACCACGGCCTCGTGAAGCTGATCGTCTCGTCCGAGGACGGCAAGCTGCTCGGCGTGCACGCGTTCGGCGCCGGTGCGACCGAGGTCGTTCACATCGGGCAGGCGGTGATGGGGCTCGGAGGCACGATCGACTTCCTCGTCGACACCGTCTTCAACTACCCGACCCTGGCCGAGGCCTACAAGGTCGCCGCGCTCGACGCCGTGAACAAGCTGCGGGCGGTCTCGATGCACCTCACCACCTAGACTGGCGACGATGACCGAGACGCTCGCGCCGCCGCCCGAGCTGCTGCGCCGGCAGGCGTGGGTCGGCGGCGAGTGGGTCGACGCCGACTCCGGCGAGACGTTTCCGGTCGCGAACCCCGCGACCGGCGAGGAGCTCGCACGGGTGCCGCGGATGGGCGCCGGCGAGACGCGACGTGCGCTGGAGGCCGCCGAGGCCGCCTATCCGGCCTGGCGCGCCCGGACCGCGGCCGACCGCGCCCGGATCATGCGGCGCTGGGCGGACCTCATGCTCGAGCGCCTCGAGGATCTCTCGCTCCTGCTCACCCTCGAGCAGGGCAAGCCGGTCGCCGAGTCGCGCGCCGAGGTCGCCTACGCCGCCTCCTTCCTCGAGTGGTTCGGCGAGGAGGGAAAGCGCGTCTACGGCGACACGATCCCGCAGCCGTCGAGCGACCGCCGCATCCTGGTCCTCAAGCAGCCGGTCGGGGTCACGGGCGGGATCACGCCCTGGAACTTCCCGTCGGCGATGGTCACCCGCAAGGCGGCGCCCGCGCTCGCCGCCGGGTGCACGATGGTCCTGAAGCCGGCCGAGCAGACCCCGCTCTCCGCACTCGCCGTCGCCGCGCTGGCCGAGGAGGCGGGCCTGCCCGGCGGCGTCCTCTCGATCGTCACCGGAGACGCCGAGGACGCGCCGGCGATCGGCCGCGAGCTGACCTCGAGCCCGCTCGTCCGCAAGCTCGGGTTCACGGGCTCGAACGAGGTCGGGAAGCTCCTGATGGCCCAGTGCGCGCAGGGCCTGAAGAAGATCTCGCTCGAGCTCGGCGGCAACGCGCCGTTCATCGTCTTCGACGACGCCGACCTCGGCGAGGCGGTCGCCGGCGCCGTGCTCTGCAAGTACCGGAACTCGGGGCAGACGTGCATCTCGGCGAACCGGATCCTCGTCCAGGACGGGATCTACGGCGCCTTCCTGGAGCGGCTCGTCGAGGCGGTCGCCAGGCTGCAGGTCGGCGCCGGCACCGAGCCGGACGTGAACGTCGGACCGCTGATCGACCCGGCCGCCCTCGAGAAGGTCGAGCGCCACGTCCGAGACGCGGTCGACGGCGGGGCGGAGCTGCACCTCGGCGGCGCCCGGCACGAGCTCGGGCAGACGTTCTTCCAGCCGACGGTGCTGACCGGGGTGACCGCCGGGATGGCGATGAGCTGTGAGGAGACGTTCGGCCCGGTCGCCGGGCTCCATCGCTTCTCGACCGAGGAGGAGGCGGTGCGGATCGCCAACGACACGCCGTACGGGCTCGCCTCGTACTTCTACAGCCGAGACGTCGGTCGCGTCTGGCGGGTCTCCGAGGGTCTCGACTACGGGATCGTCGGGATCAACACGGGCTTCATCTCGACCGAGGTCGCCCCCTTCGGCGGGATGAAGGAGTCGGGGATCGGCCGCGAGGGCTCGAAGTACGGGATCGACGAGTGGCTCGAGCTCAAGTACCTGGCGCTGGCCGGAATCTGAGGCAGGGAGAGGCTTCAGCCGGTCCCTGCCCGAGCGGCGAGCAGCTCAGCCGGACGTAACGGCGGACCCGGCGACCGTCGTCGGCACGCGGGTGCCCAGACCCAGCTCGGAGTCGACCTGCTCGATCACGGCCGCGTCGTGGGTGGCGCAGATCACCGCGCTGCCCGACTCGTGCGCGAGCCGGGCCAGCAGGTCGCCGACCGCGCGCGCGTTTGCCTGGTCGAGCCGGGCGGTCGGCTCGTCGGCGAGCAGGATCGCGGGCCGCACCGCGAGCGCGCGGGCGATCGCGACCCGCTGGCGCTCTCCGGCCGAAAGGCGATCGGCGCGGTGGTCGAGCCGATCTCCGAGCCCCACCTCGCCGAGCGCGCTCGTCGCCCGCTCGCCGGCGCCGTCGGCCGCACCGCGAACGAGCAGGGCGAGCTCGACGTTCTCCCGCGCGGTCAGGTGGGGGACGAGCCCGGGCTCCTGGGTGACGAGGGCGACGTGCTCGCGGCGCACCTCGGCGACCGCAGAGCGGCTCATGCCTCCGAGCTCCTTTCCCTTGACGATCACCTCACCCTCTGCGGGCCGGTCGAGCCCGGCGAGGAGGTGCAGGAGCGTCGTCTTGCCGCTGCCCGACCGCCCGACGACGGCGGTGAGCGTGCCGCTCTCGAATGTCCGGGAGAGCCCGTCGAGCACCGGGTGGGGCGCAGCGGGGAAGCCCTTGACCACGCCCCGGAGCTCGGCGACCACCTCGGCGTCGCGTACGGGACGTCTCTCGAGAACGGGCGGCTCGGAAAGCTCGAAGACCCGGTCGGCGCGCGCGAGCACGACCTCGCCGCCGCGCTCCTCGGCCCGGAGCAGGTGCGGCGAGCCGATCGCGTCCAGCAGCGGGTCCGGCAGCCGGATCCAGCCCGGCGCGGTCACGACCAGCGACGTCGGCGTGCCCGGCCTGCCTTCCTCGACCACGCGCCCGTCGCGCACGTTGACGAGGCGGTCGGCGATGTCGGCGGCCGCCTCGTCGTGGCTGACGACGAGCGCGGTCGCCCCCCGTTCGCGGACGAGCTCGGCGATCAGCTCGTAGACGGTCTCCGCGCTTTCGGCGTCGAGCTCTCCCGCGGGCTCGTCCGCCAGCAGGAGCCGGGGGCGATGCGCGAGCGCCGCGCAGAGCGCGACGCGCTGCTGCTCTCCGCCGGAGAGCGTCGCCGGCCGATCGTCGAGCCGGTCTCCGAGCCCGACCCGGTCGAGCAGGGCGGCCGCGGTCGAGCGGGCCTCCGTCCGGGACCGGCCGAGCAGCTCGAGGCCGAGAGCGACGGTGTGGACGCAGGAGAGGTCGGGCGACAGCGCGCGTGCGTAGTGCTGATCGAGCAGGCCGAGGTTCTCGGCCCGGTAGCGCGCGGCCGCGCCGGGGCCGAGGCTGGCCACGTCGATCCCGAGGACGCGCACGGACCCGGCGGAGACCGCGTCGAAGCCGGCGATCGTGCGCAGGAGCGTGGTCTTGCCGGAGCCGCTCGGGCCGAGCACGACCACGATCTCGCCCTCGTCAATCTGCAGCGTCAGCCCCTGGAGGGCGACCGCGGTGCCGCCCGCCGAGCGGTGGATGCGGAACGCGTCCCGGACGTCGATCACCGGCCTCACTCCAGGCTCCACGACGCCCGTTCGGGCCGCGCGCCCCGGAATGCGGCCAGCGAGGTGCTCTCCGCGACGAGCAGGGCGGCGACGCCGAGGGCGAGGAGGCCGAGGCCGGCGGCGGTCCAGGCGGGATCGAAGAGCAAGGGGGGCTCCGGGACGGCGTTCGTCGCCGAGACGCGGACGAGCGAGACCACGAGCCGGGAGAGAAGCGCCCCGAGCCCGACGCCCCCGGCCAGGCCGAGCCCGACCAGGATCACGCCGCGCGTCCGGAGCTGCGCGCGCAGCCGCTCCGGCGGGACTCCCTGTGCCTCCAGGTCGAAGAAGTCGCTCCGCTCGTCCCGCAGCTCGCTGACGATGCCGACCCAGAAGCCGAGCACGGCCAGGGCGAGTGCGACGAGGCCCGCCGCCCCGAGCGCGACCGCGGTCGCATGCGCGAGAGGATCGCCGGCGAGGCGCCGCTCCACATCCGCCCGCGACGCCATGACGAGGCTCGAGAACGGGGGGCGTCCCAGCGAGGCCCCGACGGCCGCCCGGTCGCGTGGGGCGGAGATCCAGATCTCGTTCGGCGTTCCCTCGCCCGGGGCGCTCGCGTCGACCGCGGTCGAGAGCCAGCCGCCGTCGGCGAGGACGAAGGGTCCGAGATCCGACGGCACGGTCGGCAGCCTGCTCGCGACCCCGACGATCCGGGCGTCGACGGTCGTGTCCTGGAAGTCGAGAACCGTCTCGCTGCCGACGCCCCCCGCCGCGCGGGCGATGTCGGGCGACACGACCACGGGCATCGGACGGCCGTCCGTCGGCTCGCCGGGGCGGAACACGAGGCGGGCCCCGGTGTCCGGGAACGCGAACCTGATCTGCACGCCCCTGGGCCCGTGCGCGATCCGCCCGCCTGCCGGCATCGACCAGCCCGGCCAGCTCGTCACTCGTTGCCGGCCGCCCGAGCTCAGGCCGGCGATGATCGGCCCCAGCCTCAGCACGCCGGACGGCGCGGTCGCGACCTCGCCCTCGGCTTCGTCGTGGGCGAGCATGAATGCCTCCGACTCCGGGAGCGCGAGCTGGAGGCCGAGCACGCGGACGGCACCGGAGGGCGGCTCGGCGGTGAGGGTCGCCGCGCCGGGGCCCGCCCGGCCCAGCGGGAGCACCGTCGTGCGCCCACGGCCGTCCGCGACCACGATCCCGACCAGCACGTCACTGCCGTCCAGAGAGGTTGCCACCGAGAGCGTCCTCGCCCCGGCCGGCACCGGCACCCCTGCCGGGCGGGGCTCTCCGGCCGGTGCGAGCCGGCGGGCGATCGTCCTCAGGGGCAACGACGAGAAGTCGGAACGCCAGTGCAGCTGCGCGACCGCGTCCGCCGGTACTCCGAGCACCGTGGGCGACAGGACCGAGGCGCCGCTGCCCGGCGTGGTCGCGCTGAGCCGGACGACGGGAAACGCCTGCGCACCGGCACCCACGCTCGCGTAGCGTGCGAGCGGCGCCGCGTCGAGGGGGAGCACCAGCCGGGAGCCCTCGCCGAGCGTGAAGTCGAGCGGCACCTCGAACGCCGCCTGGTCGGCGGCGCCGCGGGCCAGCGTCGCCCGGTAGCTCGCCGCGAACAGTGCGAGCCCGAGCGAGACCGCGACGAAGGCGCAGCTGACGACGGTCCGGGAGGGAGCACGGGCGAGCGCCAGCACGGCGAGACGGATCGAGACGGAGCGGCCGCGGGTGAGACGCTCGGCGGCCCTCATCGCCGGCGCGAGCAGCCGGGCGAGCACGACCGCGACCACGAAGCAGACGAGCGCGGGCAGGATCAGGAGCAGGACCGTGTTGCCGGACGTGACCGATCCGGGGTCGAGCGCTCCCCGGCTCAGGCCGACGGCGATCGTCGCGGCGGCGCCCACCGCGGCCACGTCGACGAGCCGGATTCGCCGGCGTCCGGTCTCGTCGTCCCGGGCGAGCGTCGCCAGCGCGAGCACGACGGTGGTTGCGAGCCAGCCCCCGGCGAGCGCGGCCGCGGCCCAGTCGGCGAGGAGGGTGTGGCCGAGGAGCGCGGCGACCGGCTGCCCAGCGGCGCCCGCGATCGCAGCGACGACCGCCGTGCCGGCGGCGATGCCCGCGATCGCGCCGGCGAGCGTCATCGTTCCGATCTCGGCTCCGAGCGCGAGACCGGCCTGCCAGCGCCGGGCGCCGCGCGCGAGCAGGCGGCGGCGCTCGCTCGCAAGCCCTCGGCGGAGCCCGATCGCCGCGATCACGGCGAAGCCGAGGAGGAGCGCGCTCGTCGTCCCGCCGACCAGCACGAGGCGGTGCGCCGCGGTCCTGCCCCGCCCGGTTGCGTCGAGCAGCTGCCCGTCGGGGCCGCTGAGGCGAAACGACGAGTCCGCGGCGTACAGACGGGCCTGCACCCGGGACTCCGCGGCCAGGACGCGCCCGACGTCCCACGTGCGCAGACGATCCGCCCGGAGAGGCGAGAGCCACGAGTAGACCCGGTAGAAGGGGGTCAGAGCGGGCAACCGCTGGAGCGCGTCGACGCCCGGCCCGAGCAGCAGCGTCGGCCCGGGTCCGGGACCGGAGGCCGCCGAGATGTATCCGAAGAGCCCCGGGTCCCGCAGGTCGGCGACGCCGACCCGGTCGAGCCGAACGTCGCCCTCGGCCTGCCGGGCCCGACCGCCGCCGCCGATCTGGAGCACCTCGCACCCGGCCGGGGTGCATGTCCGCGGCAGGCGGCCGGAGCGAAGCCGGACGACCTGGGACAGCCCGTCGACGGCGGCGATCTCGACCAGTCGGCCGTGGACCCGCAGCTCGCGGAAGAAGATCACGCGGCGGGCGCGGCCGGCGGACAGGGTCGCGAGCTCGCGGCGGACGGCGCCGTCCTCCCGCCGGTACGTGTGCTCGTCGAGCGGGAGGCCGAACCGGTCGACGCGGAACCCCTGCGAGCTCTCCGGCACCGACGCGAGCGTGCGCGCGAGCGCCTGCTGGCGCGCGACCAGGCTGCCTCCGAGCACCGACACGAGCATCGCGAATGCGAGCGCGACCCCGGCGACCACGAGGGCGGGACGGAGAGGCTGGGAGCGCAACCTCGCACCGGTGACGGAGAGGGCCGCGCCTGCGGCGCGAAACGGAAGCCGGGCGAGCCTGCGACGCATCACCAGCCAAGAGCTTATAGTGGTGTCGAACGTGTCGCGCCGGCCTCCTCGCTACGACCTTCCCAACGCCGCGCCCGAGCCTCTTCGACTGGTCCAGGCGTTCGTGAACACGATCAACCTCGAGAGCGGGGACGAGTGGCTGCGCGCCTGGCTCGAGGAGCGAGGCGAGACCCCGGACGACACGGAGATCGCCCGCGCCCGGGTCGTCCGGGAAGCGATCCGCGAGCTCCTCTACGGCAACAACCGCCAACCCGTCGAGGGCGATCCGTGGTCGACGCTGGGGCCCGCGGCGGACGCCGCCGAGCTCTCCATCGACTTCGCGCAACCGGCTCTCCTGGCCCGCGCGCGAGGAGTCGACGGCGCGCTCGGGGGGGTGCTCGCGGCGGCGTACTCGGCGATGGTCGACGGCACCTGGCCCCGGCTCAAGGCGTGCCGAAATCACGGCTGCCGTTGGGCGTTCTACGACTACTCGAAGAATCGCTCGGCGAGCTGGTGCTCGATGCAGCTGTGCGGCAACCGGACGAAGACCCGCGCCTACCGGGCCCGTCGGGCGCGACCCAGGACGTAAGGCCGGACGATACTCGGCCCGGCGGGGATCTCCCCGCGCGCGACCTCCTCGACCGCGAAGGCCGCCTCGATCCGCGGCAGCGTCTCTCGATTCGGGTGACAGCCGAAGGCGATCACCCCCCAGAGCCGCTCCAGGCGGTCCTGCCGGCGCGCGATCTTCTCGTCCTGCGAGCGGACGTGCTCGAGGAAGAGGTAGCGCCCGCCCGGCTCGAGGACCCGCCGGATCTCGGTCAGCGCCCGATCCTGATCGGCGACGGAGCAGAGGAGGAGCGAGGCGACGACCGTGTCGAACGATGCGTCCTCGAACGGCAGGCTCTCCGCCGGCGCCCGCGTCGTCGTCACCTCGCGTCCGAGCCGAGTCGCCCGGCGCCTCGCCCGGCGAAGCATCCCGTCCAGCCCGTCGGTGAGCACGAGCTCGTCCACGCCGCCGGGATAGTGGGGCAGGTTGAACCCCGGGCCGGCCCCGACCTCCAGGACGCGGCCCTCGGCCGTGGCGAGCAGCTGCCGGCGATTCTCGACGATGAAGGGCTTCCTCTCCATCGGAGCGCCCATCAGCTCGAACAGAGCGGGCGCAAGCCGATCGCGGACAACCATCCGACCGAGTATCCCTAGAATCGGACCGTGATCGTCGAGCAGCGCGACTACCACGTCTACACCGGCAGGCTGAACGAGCTGGTCGGGCTCTACGAGTCGGAGGGGATCGAGGTCCAGCAGCGCCACCTCGGCGGGTTCATCGGCGCGTTCACGACCGACGTCGGCGCCGTCTCCACCTACACGCACCTGTGGGGCTACGACAGCTACGCCGAGCGGGAACGTCGCCGCGCAGCGCTCCAGGCCGACGAGGCGTGGCGTACGTTCCTGCCCAAGATCCAGCCGCTGATCCACACGCAGCAGAGCCGGATCCTGATCCCGACCTCCTTCTCGCCGATCCGGTGACCCGGTGAGACTCGAGGGCAAGGTCGCGCTCGTCACCGGGGGCGCCCAGGGCATCGGCAAGGCGATCGCCGACGGCCTCGCGGCCGAGGGCGCCGAGGTCGTGGTCGCCGACCTCAATCCGCCCGAGGGCGGCATCCGCGCCGACGTCGCGGACGAGCAGGACGCGCAGCGGATGGTCGACGAGACCGTCGAGCGCCACGGGCGGGTCGACATCCTGATCAACAACGCGGGGCTGTACGCGTCGCTCGCGATGCGCCCGTTCACCGAGATCCCGCTCGAGGAGTGGCGGCAGGTGATGGACGTCAACGTCGCGTCGATGTTCCTCGCCTCCCGCGCCGCGGTGCCCGTGATGCGGCGGCGGGGCGGAGGCAAGATCGTGAACATCTCCTCCGGAACCCCGTTCCGCGGCGTGCCCTTCCTGCTCCACTACGTGACGAGCAAGGGCGCGATCGTCGCGCTCACCCGGGCGCTGGCGAAGGAGCTCGGCAAGGATGCGATCCACGTCAACTGCGTCGCGCCGGGGTTCACGATCAGCGATGGCGTGCAGGCGCACCCGGAGGTGGTGGAGAAGCTTCGCGACGTGTCCGTCGCCGCGCGGACGATCCAGCGCGACCAGGTGCCCGAGGACGTCGTCGGCGCCGTCGTCTTCCTCTGCACGCCGGGAGCCGACTTCATCACCGGCCAGACGATGGTGATCGACGGCGGCCAGTACTTCCATTGATCCTCGCCCTCTCCAGGGCCGGCCACGGCGCGCCCAACGCCGTCACCCACACGCTCGACGACGGAACCGTGCTGGTCTGGGAGCTGCTCGACGACGAGCCGCCCGACGCGCTGCTCGCCGCGGCGGTCGAGGTCGGAGACGGCTGGTTGATGCGGCATGACCGCGTCGACTTCCCTCCCGGCGGGATCGCCTACCGGCACACGCATCCGGGCCCCGGCATCCGCTACCTGCTCCACGGCTCGCTCAGGATCGAGTCCGGCGGCGAGGCGCACGAGCACGGGCCCGGCGACGCATGGTTCGAGAGCGGGCCGGAGCCGGTCCTCGCGATCGCGTCCGGCGCCGAGGAGACCGCCTTCGTCCGGGTGCTCCTGCTCCCGCCGGAATGGGCGGGGCGGCGGACGATCCGGTACGTCGACCCGGCCGACGAGGACCGGCCGAAGCTCCAGCGCGCGACCGTCTTCGGCGAGCAGCGGGTCCGGTGAACCGGACCGGCGCGCGCATCCTGGTCGACCAGCTGCTCGTCCACGGCGCCGACACCGCGTTCTGCGTCCCGGGCGAGAGCTACCTCGGCGTCCTCGACGCGATCCGCGACACCCCGATCCGCCTCGTCGTCGCGCGCCACGAGGGGGCGGCGGCGAACATGGCGGACGCAGACGGGAAGCTGACCGGGAGGCCCGGTCTCTGCCTGGTCACCCGCGCGCCGGGCGCGACGCACGCGTCCGTCGGCGTCCACACCGCCTACCAGGACTCGACCCCGCTGATCCTGCTCGTCGGCCAGGTGCCGCGCCGGCATCTCGGCCGTGAGGCGTTCCAGGAGCTCGACTACGCGCGCATGTTCGGCGAGATGGCGAAGTGGGTGACGGTCGTGGAGGACGCGGCGGCGCTTCCCGAGCTCCTCTCGCACGCATTCCACGCGGCGACGTCCGGACGGCCGGGGCCGGTGGTGATCGCGCTGCCGGAGGACGTCCAGGCCGACGAGGCCGACGTGGCCGACGCCGAGCCGTACCGGGCCGTCCAGGCCTCGCCCGCGGCCGGAGACGTCGACCGCGCGCTCGGGCTTCTCGAGGCGGCCGAGCGCCCGCTGCTCGTCGTCGGCGGCGGCGGCTGGAGCGAGCAGGCGGGCCGAGACGTGATCGCGTTCGCCGAGACGTCGAACGTCCCGGTCGTCACCTCCTTCAGGCGCCAGGACTACGTCGACAACCGCTCGCGGGCCTACGCGGGCGTGCTCACGATCGGGATGGACCCGGCGCTCGCGAGGCGCGTCGAGGAGGCCGACGTGATCCTCGCCCTCGGCACGCGGCTGGGCGAGATCGCCACCCGCCAGTACTCGCTGCTCGAGCCGCCCCGCCCGCACCAGCGCCTGATCCACGTCCACGCCGACCCGGACGAGCTCGGCCGGGTGTACGAGCCGGAGCTGCCGATCGTCTCCGGCTCCCCGGCGTTCGCCGCCTCCCTGCGCCCGGTCGACGGCGCCGGGCGGGCGGCGTGGGTCGAGGACGCGCGGGCCGCGTACCTCGCCAACCTCCGTCCCGACCCGCTCCCCGGCGACCTCCGTCTGGGCGACGTGTTCGCGTACCTGCGCACGCACCTGCCGGACGACGCCGTGATCACGAACGGCGCGGGCAACTACACGGTCTGGTGCCACCGCTTCTACGAGTTCCGCCGCTTCGGGACCCAGCTGGCGCCCTGCAGCGGGACGATGGGCTACGGGATCCCGGCCGCGGTCGCGGCGAAGATCCGCCATCCGGAGCGGATCGTCGTCTGCGTGTCGGGCGACGGTGACTTCCTGATGAGCGGCCAGGAGCTCGCGACCGCAGTGCAATACGGGGCGGCGATCGTCGTCCTCGTCGTCAACAACGGGATGCTCGGGACGATCCGGATGCACCAGGAGCGGCAGTTTCCAGGTCGTGCAGTCGCCACCGACCTCGTCAACCCGGACTTCGCCGCCTACGCCCGCGCGTTCGGGGCGCACGGGGCCGTGGTCGAGCGAACGGAGCACTTTCCGGTCGCATTCGGGGAGGCGCTCGCCGCCGGCCGGCCCGCCCTGCTCGAGCTGCGCGTCGATCCGGAGGCGATCACGCCGCGGGCGACGCTCAGCCAGGTTCGCGCAGGGCGCGGGTGACCGAAACGCTCCTGCGGGTCGCGCGGAGACTCGAGGAGCGCACGGTAGCGTTGGCCCGTGCGTGACTTCCTGCGCGAGACGGCCGATCTCGCCGCCGACTTCCTGGAATCGTTGCCCGAGCGGCCCGTCTTCCCGCAGGTCGAGCTGGACGAGCTGCGGACGCGGCTCGGGGGAACGCTGCCAGACGAGCCCGCCGAGCCTCGCGCCGTCCTCTCCGAGCTCGCGGCGGTGGGGTCGGAAGCCGCGGTCGGGATCCCGAGCGGGCGGTACTTCGGGTTCGTCATCGGCGGAGCGGTGCCGGCGTCCCTCGCCGCCGACTGGCTGACCTCGGCCTGGGACCAGAACGCCGGGCTGTACGTCGGAGGGCCGGCGGCGTCGGTGGTGGAGGAGGTCGCCGGCGCCTGGCTCGCGGAGCTGCTCCGCCTGCCCGCGGACGTCTCGTTCGCGTTCGTGACCGGGACGCAGATGGCGCACGTGACCGCGCTGGCCGCCGCACGGCGGCAGGTGCTCGCCGCCACCGGCTGGGACGTCGAGCGGGACGGCCTGCAGGGAGCGCCCCCGATCAGGGTGGTCGCCGGCGCGAAGCGCCACGTGACCGTCAACCGTGCCCTACGGCTCCTCGGGCTCGGAACCGGCTCGGTGGTGGAGGTACCGGCAGACGACCAGGGCCGGATCCGCCCGGACGTCCTGCGGGACGCGGTGCGGGTCGAGGGCCCGACGATCGTCTGCGCGCAGGCGGGTGAGGTGAACACGGGCGCGTTCGATCCGCTCGAGGAGATCGCCGAGGCTGCCGCCGAGACGGGCGCGTGGCTGCACGTCGACGGCGCGTTCGGGCTCTGGGCGGCGGCAAGTCCCCGGTTCGCCCATCTCGCCGCGGGCGCCGAGCGGGCCGACTCCTGGTCGGTCGACGCCCACAAGTGGCTGAACGTCCCCTACGACTCCGGGATCGCCTTCTGCGCGCGGCCGGAGGTCGCATCGCGCGGCGATGTCGGCGACCGCCGAGTACCTGATCCAGGCCGCGGCGGGCGGGCCGCGGGACCAGGTGGACTGGACACCCGAGTTCTCACGGCGCGCGCGTGGTTTCCCGGTGTACGCCGCGCGTCCGCTCGCTGGGCCGGCGAGGCATCGCCGTCCTGATCGAGCGGTGCTGCGACCACGCGCGGCGCTTCGCCGACGAGCTGGCGGCCCTGCCCGGAGCTCAGATCCTGAACGAGGTCGTCCTCAACCAGGTCCTGCTCCGCTTCGAGACCGACGAGCGAACGGGAGCCGTGCTGCGTGCGGTGCAGGACAGTGGGGAGGCCTGGATGAGCGGTACGACCTGGCAGGGGCAGGCGGCGATCCGCATCTCGGTCAGCAACTGGTCGACGACCGACGACGACGTCGCCCGAACCGTCGCCGCCTTCGCACGCGCGGTGGGTTAGCCGAGGCTCGCCCGCAGCCGTACGCGGGTGCCCGGATCTGCCTGCTCGATCTCGACGAGCTCGCACAGCTGGCGCGCGATCCAGAGACCGCGCCCACGCGGCTCCCTCGGATCCGGCGGCAGCCGCCCTGCGTCGAGAGCCTCGATGCCCGGACCGCGGTCGACCACCTCGCAGACCAGCTCCTCGCCGGTGCTCCAGACCCGAACCTCACCCTGCCCCCGACCGTGGGTGAGGGCGTTCATCGCCACCTCGTGCGCGGCGAGGACGACCTCGGCAACCCGGGCGGCCGGCAGCCCGGCCGTCGTCGCGGACCTGCGGACGAGCTGTCTGATGTCCACCAGGCCGGCCTCGAGATCGATCAGCTGAACCGCAGCGGGTTGGAAAAGAGAGGCCTTCATCACGGAGTCGCCGGTGGCCCGGTGACGATCCCCGCCGCGCGGGTTTTCCAAACGGACTCAATTCAGCGAAGGATCGTCCGGCATCAGCGCGACCACGCGGTAGATGCCGCCCTTCCGCCGCAGCACGGTGCTCCAGAGATCGGTCTCCGGGTCGGGGAAGAGGTCGAGGCCTTCGGGCTCCTCGACGATCCAGGACGACTCCTCGAGCTCGGCCTCGAGCTGGCCGGTCCCCCATCCGGAGTAGCCCGCAAAGACCCGCACCCGGCGCGTGGCGGCGGCGAGCAGTCCGAAGTCGCCGTCGCCGGGGACGAAGCCCACGTCGTCGACCACGAGCACCGCCGCTTCCTCGGGATCGTCGAACTCGGCGAGCACGAGCACCGCCGACTGCTGCACCGGGCCGCCGACGTAGACGAGCGCCTCCTCGGGGACGAGCGGCGCGAGGTCGGGCACGGCGTCGCTCACCGTCGTCTCGGAGCGGCGGTTGAGGACGATCCCGGCGGCGCCCTCCTCGTTGTGCTCGGTGACGAGGACCACCGTGCGGCGGAAGTTCGGATCGAACAGCGCCGGAGAGGCGAGCAGCAGCCGCCCTTTCAGCGAGTCCATCTGGTCATTGTCCCCACCGGAGCAGGTTTGTCATGCCTCGAGCCAGGGAGCCGCCGCTATTCGTACTGGAGGGCCTGCAGGACGTTCAGTCGTGCCGCCCGTTGTGCGGGGAAGATCGCTGCGAGAACGCCGGCGACCATCGCGACCAGGGCGAAGACGACCAGCGAGACGACCGGCCACGAGAGGACGAGGAAGTCCACGCGGACGATCAGCAGCACGGCCAGGACGATTCCGAGCACGATTCCGATCACGGCCCCGATCAGGGCGGTGACGACGCTCTCGAGCGCGATCATCGTGCGCACCTGCCACCGCGTCATCCCGACCGCCCGCAGCATGCCGAGCTCGCGCGTACGCTCGAAGATCGTCAGCACCAGCGTGTTGACGATCCCGAACAGGCTGACGATCACCGAGAGCGCGAGCAGGACGTAGAGGACGTTGAGGATGTTTCCGAGGAAGCTCGCCTGGTTCTTCTTGAACTGGTCGCGGTCCTGCACCTTCGCGTTCGGGAAGCCCGCGAGGATCCGGTCGAGCTTCGCCGTGTTCGCCTTCGTGACGCCACCGGAGACGTTGAAGAAGACGAACTGATCCTGCGGCGGCGTGTAGAGCTTGTCGAACGTGACGGACGAGATCGTGACGGGGCTGAAGGGCGATCCACCGGGCGGCGGGTCGATGATGCCCTTGATGCGGAACACCGGCTGCTCCCCGCCCGGCACGAGCACCTTGACCTGCGAGCCGATCGTGAGGTGGTGCTTCTTCGCGTAGTCCTTCTCGGTAAACGCGTCCGAAGGGCCGAGCGTGTCGAGCACGGCCTGCGAGCCTGCCTTCCACTTCAGGTCGAAGATCTTGCTCGCGCCGTCCGGGTCGATTGCGGACAGCGAGTTCTTGGACCCGAACGCCCGCATGTCCCCGAAGCGGACCCCGATCACGTTCCGCACTCCGGGCGCGTCTCTCAGCGTCTTGTCGATCGCGGTCGGGATCAGGTCGAAGTTGTTCTCGGCCGTGACCGCGTAGTCGGCGACCCAGATCTTGTCGACGGCGCCGAAGAACGAGGCGCGGATCGCGGTCGCCAGCATCGTCACGAGGGTGACGAGCGCGAGCCCGATCATCAGCGCGGCGGCGGTGGAGCCGGTGCGCTGCGGGTTCCGGGTCGCGTTCTCCCGCGCGAGGATCCCCGGCGCGCCCGCGATCCGGTCGCCCGGTACGCCGAGGACGCTGGCGAGCGGCCTGACGAGCTGGGCGGAGAAGAGCCCGACGCCGAGGAAGACGAGCAAGGCGCCGACGCCCATGAAGGCGAGGATCGCCCCCGTCCCGCTCGCACCGAACAACCCGAATGCGAGCGCGGCGAAGCCGAGCGCGGCGAGCGCCCCCGACCCCACCCCGCGGAAGCGGGCAAACCGCCCCGGCGGCAGCTCGGCGCCCTCACGGACCGCGGCGATCGGCGGCACCCTGGTGGCGCGCCGGGCCGGCCGCAGGCTGGCGACCATCGTCACGAGGGTGCCGACGACCAGCGAGACGACGATCGTGCGGGTCTTGAAGAGGAGACCGGTGTTCGGCAGCGTCAATCCCGCCAGGCCGAAGATCCAGAAGAGCAGCTTGGCGAGCGCGAGCCCGAGGAAGAGCCCGATCAGGGACGCGAGCAGGCCGGTGACGAACGACTCGAGCAGGACCGAGCGGAGGATCTGGCGCCGCGATGCGCCGATCGTCCGCAGCGTCGCGAACTCGCGCGTCCGCTGGGCGATCGTGATCGAGAGCGAGTTCGCGATCACGAATGCGCCGACGAAGAGGGCGATGCCGCCGAAGGAGAGCAGGAAGGTCTGCAGGAAGCTGGTGAACGCGTTCGTGTCGCTGGCGTCCGTCTCGGCCTGGGAGACGCCGCTCCGCACCTGCGTCTGCGGCGGGAGGATCTCCCGGATCTGGGCCAGGAGCGCGTTCTCCTTCACCCCGGGCTTCCTCGAGACGCGGATCTGGTCGAGCTTGCCCTGCTTGCGGAACAGCTGCTGGGCGGTGGGCAGGTCGAAGCCGGCGAGCGTGGCGCCGCCGATGTCGAGGTTGCTCGACCCGAACTTGACGAGGCCCGAGACGGTGAACGGCTGAGCGCTGCCCTGCGCCTCGATCCTGATCCGGTCGCCCACCTTGATGTCCTTCTTGTTCGCCGTCGAGCGGTCGACGACCACCTCGCCCGCCTTCGGCCAGAGCCCGTCGACGAGGGTCAGCGAGTTGAACTTCGGCTGGGTGGGGTCGACGGAGAATCCCAGGTGCGGGGCGCCGCCGAAGCTGATCACCTTTCCGTTCGATCCGATCAGGTTCGCGGTGCCGCCGACGCCCCCGATCGCGGCCTTCACGTCCGGGAGCGCCTTCACCTTCGCGAGCAGCGACTCGTCGAAGGGAGGCAGGTCGGTGGTCGCGTTGACGCTGACCGCCGACTTGCCGGTGATCGACGCGTCGGTGCCCTCGTAGATGGAGGAGAAGATCGAGTCGAACGCGTGGGAGATCGAGTCCGTCAGGACGTACGTCCCGCTCACGGTCGCGATCCCGAGCACGATCGCCAGCGCGGTCAGGACCGTCCGGAGCTTCCGGCCCCAGAGACCTCGGAGCGCGATCGATCTCACGTGCTGCTGATCGCCTCCATCGCGGCGACCACCTCGTGCGGGTCGGAGCGGCCGAGCTCCTTGACCACGTTGCCGTCCGCCAGGAAGAGGATCCGGTCGGCGATCGAGGCCGAGCGCGGGTCGTGCGTGACCATCACCGTCGTCTGGCCGGTCGACTCGACCGCCTGGCGCAGCAGCTCGAGGATCTCGCCGCCGGTCTTCGAGTCGAGGTTGCCGGTCGGCTCGTCGGCGAAGATCACCGTCGGCTTCGAGATCAGCGCTCGAGCGATCGCGACGCGCTGCTGCTGGCCGCCGGAGAGCTCGGAGGGCCTGTGCTTGCGGCGGTCCTCGAGGCCGACGTTCTCGAGCAGCTGCTCCAGCCAGGCCCGGTCGACCTTCTCGCCGGCGATCGTCAGGGGCAGCGTGATGTTCTCCTCGGCGGTGAGCATCGGGAGCAGGTTGAAGAACTGGAAGATGAAGCCGATGTGGTTGCGCCGGAGCTTCGTCAGCTCGGTGTCCCCGAGCGTCGTGATCTCGATGCCGTCGATCGTGACCCCCCCGGAGGTCGGCCGGTCGAGCCCGGCGAGGATGTGCATCAGGGTCGACTTGCCGGAGCCGGACGGCCCCATCACCGTCGTCAGCCAGGCGCGGGTCACCTCGAGCGAGACGCCCCGCAGGGCGTCCACGGCCGTGTCACCCTCGCCGTAGCGGCGGGCGACGTCCGTGGCCACGACAACCGATCCGTTCTGCGACATCTCTCCTCCTTCGGGCACCAGGCGGACCTTACCGCGTCGGCTGGTGAAGTCGCGGTTGGCGGCGGCGCGCTGAGCTAGTCTCAGCCCGATGACGGAGAAGCGGTACCTGTTCACGCCCGGGCCGACGCCGGTGCCGCCCGAGGTGCTCGCCGCGCTCGCCGAGCCGGTCGTCCACCACCGCGGTCCCGACTACCGCACGGTCTTCGGCGAATGCCTGCAGCGGCTCGGCACGGTCTGCCGCACGTCGTCCGACGTGCTGCTCTTCACCTGCTCGGGAACGGGCGCGATGGAATCGGCGGTCGCGAACCTCTGCTCCCCCGGAGACCGGGCCGTCGTCGTCTCCGCCGGCCACTTCGGCGAGCGCTGGCAGAAGCTCGCCGCCGCGTACGGATGCGAGGTCGATGCGGTCGCGTACCCGTGGGGCGAGACGCCGAGCCCGGAGGATCTGAGCTCCCGGCTCGCCGAGCTCGGCGGAGCGAAGGCCGTCTTCCTTACCCACTCGGAGACGTCGACCGGGGTGGTCGCGGACATCCAGGCGCTCGCGGCCGCCGCGAGGCCGTCGGGCGCCCTCGTCGTCGTCGACGGCGTTTCCAGCCTCGGCGCCGTGCCGCTCGAGACGGACGCCTGGGGCATCGACGTCGTCGCCTCCGGCTCGCAGAAGGCGCTCATGACCCCGCCCGGCCTGGGCCTGGCCGCGGTCTCCGCGGCCGCGTGGGCGGCCCTCGGCAGCTCGTCCCGCTTCTACCTCGACTGGGAGAAGACCCGTGCCGGTCAGGAGAAGCTGGACAGCGCCTTCACGCCCGCCGTCTCGCTCGTCCGTGCGCTGGACGTCGCGCTCGGCCTGCTCCTCGAGGAGGGCCTCGAGGCGGTGTTCGACCGGCACGTGCGGCTCGGCCGCGCCTGCCGGGAGGGAGCGAAGGCGATGGGTCTCGAGCTCTTCTCGCCGGACGAGGACCGGTCGGCGGTCGTGACCGCCATCCGTGCTCCGGAGGGGATCGACTCGTCCGAGCTCGTCCTCTCCCTGCGCGACCGGTACGGGGTGACGCTGGCCGGCGGTCAGGGCGAGCTGAAGGGGAAGATCTTCCGTATCGGCCACATCGGCTACTACGACGTCTTCGACATCGCGACCGCGCTCGCCGCCGTCGAGCTCGCCCTCGTCGATCTCGGCGCGGAGATCGAGCGCGGGACGGCGGTGACGCGCGCGCTGGAGGCGTTCGCCGCGCCCGCTCCGGTGTGACCGAACGTTTCCGCGTCCTCGTCCGCGAGCCGATCGCCGAGGCGGGCGTCGAGCTCCTCCGACGGCACTTCGAGGTCGAGGTCGATTCCGAGTCCGACCTGGCGGCCGTGATCGGCCGCTACGACGGGATCGTGATCCGCTCCGCGACCAAGCTGGACGGCGGGCTGATCGAACGTGCCGACCGGCTGAAGGTGATCGGGCGGGCCGGGGTGGGCGTCGACAACGTCGACGTCGACGCGGCCACCCGGCGGGGGATCGTGGTCGCGAACGCTCCCGACTCGACCGTCGTCTCCGCCGCCGAGCAGACGATCGGGCTGCTGGTCGCGCTCGCCCGGAACATCCCCCAGGCGCACGCGGCGCTGAAACAGGGTCGCTGGGAGCGGTCGCGCTGGGGCGGCGTCGAGCTCGCCGGCAAGACGCTCGCCGTTCTCGGCTTCGGGCGCATCGGGCAGCAGGTCGCGCGCCGCGCGCTGGGCCTCGGGATGCGGGTGATCGCCTACGACCCGTTCGTGGGCGAGGAACGCTTCCGCGAGGCCGGGGTCGAGCGCGCAGACGGCGTCGACGGCGCGCTGGGCGCCGCCGACTTCATCACCCTGCACCTGCCGCTCACCGAGGAGACTCGCGGGATCATCGGCCGGGAGGCGATCGCCGCGATGCGCGACGGTGCCCGGATCGTCAACGCAGCCCGCGGCGCCCTGGTCGACGAGGACGCGCTCGGCGAGGCGCTGCGGTCGGGCAAGCTCGCCGGCGCGGCCCTGGACGTCTTCTCCGAGGAGCCCTACACCGGCCCGCTGCTCGAGCTCGACGACGTCGTCGTCACTCCACACCTCGCCGCCTCGACCGAGGAGGCGCAGGACCGGGCCGGCGTGATCGTCGCCGAGCAGGTGGCGGCCGCGCTCGAGGGCGGGCTCGTCACCAACGCGATCAACATCCCCGTCGTCGACGCCGCCGACCTCGAGGTGCTCGGGCCGTTCATCCCGCTCGCCGCGAAGCTGGGGCGGCTCGCGGTCGAGCTGGCAGGCGGCTGGCCGTCTCGGGTCGCCGTCGCCGCGCACGGACCGCTGTCCGAGCGGGACACCCGCCTGCTCACGGTCGCGGCGCTGAACGGGATCTTCCTGGGCCGCGTCGACCAGGCGGTCAACTACGTGAACGCGCCGGTAATCGCCGCCGAGCGGGGGATCGAGGTCGCCGAGGAGCGGTTCCGCGCCTCGCGCGACTACACGAACCTGGTCGAGGTGCGCGCCGACGGCGTCGCGGTGTCCGGCACCACGATCGGGCCCGAGCCTCGCCTCTTCCTCGCCGGCGCGCTCGGCTTCGGGATCGACCTCGAGCTGGCGCCGAACCTCGTCTTCTTCCGCTACGACGACCTCCCCGGCGTGATCGGCCGGGTGGGGACGATGTTCGGGGAGGCCGGAGTGAACATCGCGAACATGGCCGTCTCCCGGACGAAGGAGGGCGGGAAGGCCTTGATGGCCTTTGCGATCGACACGCCGGCGCCACCGGAGCTGGTCGAGCGCATCCATGCCGAGGGCTTCGACGACGCCCAGTTCATCTCGCTGGGCTGAGCGCCCTCACGAACGGGGGTCGAGCCGCTCGGCGACGTCCGCGGCGGTGGGAGCGTCCTTGTCGACGACGTCGTAGCTCCTGGCTTCCTCGACCACGTGCTCGACTGCGGCGTCGGCGTGTCCGGGCTTGACGATGAACCGGGTCGGGCTCGAGCGCACCCGGTCGTACCGCTCGAGGTCCATGTGGACGGCGGCGGTGCAGCCCGGGTCGTCGCACTCGCAGACGAAGAGCGCGTCGTCGACCGGCGCCTCCTCGGCCGCCTCCGCGATCTTCTCGTTGACATTGCGAAACAGCGACTCGGTGTGTCCGGCTCGTGCGTCGTTCGCCATCGATCGCTCCTTGTCGGGGTCTCCCTGATAACGGAACGGCCTGCGAGCGAGGTACGCGGCTACGCTTGTGCGAGTGGAGGCCGCGTGATCGGGGAGGCCTGGCCCGAGCCCGTTCGACGGGTGAGCGCGGCGCTGCGCGAGGCCGGGGCGGAGGCGCGCATCGAAGAGTTCTCGACCGGGACGCCGACCGCGGTCGACGCGGCGCGGGCGGTCGGCTGCGAGCTACGGCAGATCGTCAAATCCCTGCTCTTCGACTGCGACGGGCGGTACGTGCTCGTTCTCGTCCCCGGAGACCGTCGAGCAGATCCGCGCAGGGTGGCGACGCTGACGGGATCCCGGCGTGCCCGCGTCGCCCGCGCGGCGCAGGTCGAGGAGGCGACCGGCTTTGCGCCCGGCGGGGTCGCCCCGTTCCCGTTGCGGCGGGTGGAGAGCGTGCTGGTCGAACGCAGCCTGCTCGGCGAGGGTCTGATCTGGATCGGTGCCGGCACGACCAGGCACATGGCGGGCCTGCCGCCGACCGAGCTGGTGCGGATCGCGCGGGCGCAACCGGTCGACGTCGCCGAGGATGCGTAACATCTGAGCGGAAAGGGGCGCATATGCAGGAGACCGAGAAGATCTGGATGAACGGCGAGCTCGTGGACTGGGCGGATGCCCGGATCCACGTCGGCGCGCACGGGCTGCACTACGGAACGGGTGTCTTCGAAGGCATTCGCTGCTACGACACGGAGCGGGGGCCCGCCGTCTTCCGGCTCACCGACCACCTCGAGCGGCTCCGGCGCTCGGCGAAGCTGCTCTACATGGAGCTCCCCTACCAGACCGAAGAGCTGCGCGCGGCCTGCCACGAGACGATCGCCGTCAACGGTCTCTCGGAGTGCTACCTGCGCCCGATCGCGTTCTACGGCTACGGCGAGCTCGGCGTCCACGCGGGAGCGAATCCCGTCGACGTCGCCGTCATGTGCATTCCCGTGGGGGGCGTATCTCGGCGAAGAGAGCCAGAGTCAGGGGATTCGCGCGATGATCTCCTCCTGGCGTCGCGTCGGTCCGAACACGATCCCGCATGCGGCGAAGGCGACCGGCGTCTACCTGAACTCGATGCTCGCCACGCACGAGGCCCGCCGCGCCGGCTACGACGAGGCGATGATGCTCACCCAGGACGGAACGGTGGCGGACGGCCCGGGCGAGACGATCTTCGTGGTCACGGACGGGACCGTCTACACGCCGGACCTGAGCGCGTCGATCCTGCCCGGGATCACGCGCGACACGATCATCCAGATCGGCCAGGACCTCGGCTATACGGTGGTCGAGAAGGCACTGATCCGCACCGACCTCTACACCGCGGACGAGGTCTTCATGGCGGGAACCGCGGTCGAGGTGACGCCGGTCCGCTCGGTCGACGACCACGAGATCGGCGTCGGGCCGGTCACGCTCGAGCTGCAGAACGCCTACCGCGACACCGTGCAGGGACGCAGCGAGCGCTGGTCGCACTGGCTCGAATACGCGACCGCGACGCGCGCCGGCGCGTGAAGCAGGACACGGCGCGGATCCCGCTCTCCGGAGCGGTGCTCGGCGCGCGCGAGGAGGAGCTTGTCGTCGAGGTGCTCCGGTCCGGCCGGCTGTCGCTCGGGCCGGTCCTGTCGCGCTTCGAGGCGCTGTTCGCCGAGCAGGTGGAGGCGCGTCGCGCCGCGGCGGTCTCGAGCGGGACGGCCGGGCTGCACCTGTGCGTCCGGCTCGCCGGCGTCGGCTCCGGCGACGAGGTGATCACGACGCCGTTCTCGTTCGTCGCCTCGGCCAACTGCTTCATGTACGAGGGGGCGTCGCCCGTCTTCGCGGATATCGACCCGGCCACGCTGAACCTCGATCCGGCCGCGGTCGAAGCGGCGATCACGCCGCGGACCAAGGCGATCGTCGCGGTCGACGTCTTCGGCTACCCCTGCGAACTCGACCCGCTGCTCGCCCTGTGCGAGCGGCACGGGCTGACGCTGATCGAGGACGCGTGCGAGGCGCTCGGCGCCGAGTACCGCGGCCGGCCGATCGGCTCCCACGGACACCTCGCCGTCTTCGCCTTCTACCCGAACAAGCAGATGACGACGGGCGAGGGCGGCATGGTCGTCACCGGCTCCGAGGAGGAGTGGAGATTGCTGAAGAGCCTCTCGAACCAGGGCCGCGCCGACTCGGGCGGCTGGCTCGAGCACGCGCGCTTCGGCTACAACTATCGCCTCGACGACGTCGCCGCGGCGATCGGAATCGCGCAGCTGGAGAAGCTCGACCTCCTGCTCGAGCTGCGCAGGGAGGCGGCTGCGCGGTACGCGCGGCTGCTGGGGGGCATCGACGGGATCGATCCGCTCCTCGCAGACGACGCCGAGCACGTGCGCTCGTGGTTCGTCTACCCGGTGTGGCTCCAGCCGGGTATCGATCGGGAGTCGGTGATCGCCCGCCTGGCCGCGGACGGAGTCGAGACGAGCCGATACCTGCCGTCCATCCACCTCCAGCCGTACATGCGCGAGCGGTTCGGCTTCGCCGAGGGCCTGTGCCCGGTCTCCGAGAACGCGAGCCGGCGGTTGCTCTCGCTCCCCTTCTGGTCCGGGATCGAGGCCGCAGACCAGGAGCGCGTCGCCGAGACGCTGGCGGCCGCGCTCGAGCGCTCGGGTTAGGTTCATAATCGCGCCATGGCGGACGCGGGCGCGAAGATGATCTTTCTCGGGTTCGGCAAGTACGCCCGGGCGGACAAGATCTACGCGCTCGAGCCGATCGGGTCGGGGGAGCGGGGGAGCGGCCGGCGCACGCGGGTCTGGGTCGAGGGGATTCCCGAGTCGATCATCGCCTCTCGCACCGAGCGGACGATCCTGCACGAGATGGGTCAGGACGCCGGCGGATCGGCGATTCTCGACGACGCCCTCGCGCTCGCCGAGCGCCTCGCCGAGGCGGCGGAGCAGGGCAAGGTCGACCTCGGCGACCTCGGGCGCCGCGCCAGGCGGCTGCTCGAGAAGACGGCGAAGCCCTCCGAGGCCGAGCAGCTGTTCTAGCTAGCCTCCGGGCGCTCTGAGCGACAGCGACCATCGACAGGAGACGGCCGGTGCCGGACTCGAGCCCGGCTCCGGCTCCGTTTCCGACGCGCCGCCGACCACGGACCGTCCGGGTCGGCTCGCCGCGCTGCGGCTGCTCGCGATCGACACGCGACCGCTCCGCGAGTCGCGCGACTTCCGGCTTCTGTGGGCCGGGCAGGCGGTCTCCTTCCTCGGCTCGATGGTCACGTTCGTCGCTCTTCCGTACCAGCTCTACTCCCTGACGGGCTCTCCGCTCCAGGTCGGTCTGCTCTCGATCTGCGACGCCGTGCCGCTGCTCCTCTTCGCAGCTGTCGGTGGGACGATCGCCGACCGGCTCGACCGGCGGAAGCTGGTCTTCAGATCGGAGCTCGGGCTCACGGTCGTCGCCGCGCTGCTGGCGCTGAACGCCTTCGACTCCTCACCGCAGGTGTGGGCGCTGTACGTGCTCGCCGCCGCCGGGACCTCGCTCTGGGCCCTCGGCTCGCCCGCGCTGAGGGCGTTGATGCCCGGTCTCGTCCCGGACGAGCAGCTGGCTGCGTCGCAGGCGCTGCAGTCGATCTACTCGAGCACGGGCGCGATCGTCGGCCCGGCGCTCGGAGGCCTCCTGATCGCGGCGGTCGGAGTCGGCTGGACGTACGCGATCGACGCCGCCAGCTTCGGGGCGTCGCTGGCGGCGGTGGCGCTGATCGCACCGGCGCCGCCGAAGGGGGTGGTCGAGCACGAAGTGCTCGAGTCGCTGCGCGCGGGCTGGCGGTTCCTGCGCAGTCGGCCGGTGATCCTCGGCACCTTCGTCCTGGATACGAACGCGATGGTGCTGGGGATGCCGCAGGCGCTGTTCCCGGCGATCGCTGTGCACCATTTCGATGCCGGCGCCCGGGTGGTCGGCGTCCTCTACGCCGCGCCGTCGGCGGGTGCGCTGCTCGCGGCGCTCACCTCGGGCTGGATCGCCCACGTACGCCGGCAGGGCGTGGCGGTCGCGGTCGCGATCGTCGTCTGGGGGCTCGCGATCGCCGCCTTCGGCCTTGCGACCGCCCTCTGGCTCGGGGTAGCGATGCTCGCGCTCGCCGGGCTCGCCGACGAGTTCAGCGCCATCCTCCGCTCGACGATCCTCTTCGCCGGGACGCCCGACGCGATGCGCGGACGCATGCAGGGCTTCGAGCTCGCGCAGGTCGCGAGCGCGCCGGCGCTGGGCAACGTCGAGGCGGGCGTGCTCGCGTCGTTGACCAGCCTGCGATTTTCGGTCGTGTCCGGCGGGCTCGCCTGTGCGGCGGGCGCGGTCGCGATGCTGGCCGCGATGCCGAGCCTGGTCCGCTACGACTCCACCGGCGGAATCCCGGTGTCCGGGACGGCAACGAGTGCCTGACGCCCTCTCCACAGCCGGTCTGCCGCTCGCGCGCGGCTTCTTCGCGCGGAGCGTGCACGAGGTCGCGCCCGAGCTGATCGGTGTGACCTTGCTCGTCGACGGTGTCGGCGGACCGATCGTCGAGGTCGAGGCCTACCATCCCGACGACCCCGCCAGCCACGGCTTTCGCGGCCGCACCGCCCGGAACGCCTCGATGTTCGGCCCGCCGGGGCACGCCTACGTCTACCGCTCGTACGGGATCCACTGGTGCCTGAACCTGGTCTGCGAGGAAGAGGGAACGGCCGCGGCGGTCCTGCTCCGGGCGTTGGAGCCGACCGAGGGCCTCGACCGCATGCGCGCGCGCCGGCGGACACGCGACGAACGCTTGCTGTGTGCCGGCCCGGGCCGCCTCTGCCAGGCGCTCGCCGTGACCCGGGAGCACGACGGGCTCGCCCTCGACCGTCCGCCGTTCGAGCTTCGTCCCCGGCAGCGGCGGGTCGAGGTCGCCACGGCTCGCCGCATCGGGATCACGCGGGCCGCCGACCTCCCCTGGCGCTACCTGCTCGCCGGTTCGCGCTACGTCAGCCGCGGGCTACCCAGAGCGTGACCGGCAACCCCGGGCCCGCCGCCACCCCTGCGGGCGGGCGCTGACGGATCACCTTCACGCCTCGGCCCCGTAGCACCGGCTTCAGCTTCAGCCGTTGGAGCTTCGCCCGCGCCTGCGGGAGCCGCAGGCCGACCAGGTTCGGGACGACCCCGTGCAACGGCTTCGCGAACACGATCGTCACCTCGTCGAACGAGGAGAGTCGCCCGTGGGGTGGGATCTGCTTGACCACCACCCGGAGCGGCTGGCCGGGCGAGGCAGGCTTGTAGACCACGACCGGCGTGAGCGGTTGGGCGTCGAGGCGGGCCCGGGCGACCTCGTAGCTCGACCCGACCACGTTCGGCACCTCGACCTCGTTTCGCTTGCAATTCGCCGTCTTGGCCGGCTCCCTGCCGACGAAGTACTCGACCGCGATCGTCTTCCGGCACAGGCCGTTGTCGAGCTGGAACGTGCCGTCGCGAAGCACCAGCCGCCGGGTCTCCGCCGATGGGATGCTCGGGAAGGGGAAGCTCTCGGGCTCGTCCTTGAGGTACGGCAGCGCCGACTCCATGAAGCTCTTCCAGATGAGCGCCGGGTACGTGCCTCCCGCGACGGCCTGACCGTGGAACTCCGTCAGCATCGGCCGCAGCGTGTTCGGATACCCGACCCAGACGGCGACGACGAGCTGGGGCGTGTAGCCGACGAACCACGCGTCGCCGTAGTTCTCGGTGGTACCGGTCTTGCCGGCGACCGGTCGGTCCGGAAGGGCGGCGCGACGCCCGGTTCCGTACTGGACGACCTGCTGGAGCACGTGGTCGACGATCCCCGCGTTCGTGGAGCTGATCGCCTGCGCGCTCACCGGCCGGTTCTTCTTGCCGTTCACGGAGACGATCACCCGGGGGCGATTCTTGAAGATCGAGCCGTCGATCCGCTTGCCGCCGTCTGCGAACGCCGCGAAGGCCCGTGCCATCTCGAGCGGGTTGACCGCCTCGGCGCCCAGACCGATCGCGAAGTAGCTCTTCAGCGGGCTGGTGATCCCGAGCTGGTGAGCGACCTTGGCGACGCTCTTCGGCTGGACGAGCTGGGTCAGCTGGGCATAGACGGTGTTGTCCGAGTAGATCGTCGCGTTCGTCAGGTCGATCGGGCCCAGGTTCGCCCCCTCGTAGTTGCGCACGTACCAGTCGCGGTCGCCGAGCGAGATCGTCACCGGCTTCGACTCGAACACGGTCGTCGGCGAGATTCCCTGCTCGAGCGCCGCCGCGAGCACGAACGGCTTGAACGAGGAGCCCGGCTGGCGCTCTCCCTGCACTGCCAGGTTGAACTGGCTCTCGCGGTAGTTGTCGCCGCCGACCATCGCGAGCACCCGACCGTCTCTCGGGTCGATCGCGACCAGGGCGGCGGCCGGGTCGTCCGAGCCCGGGAGCCACTTTGCGATCGCCTGGCGCGCCTGCTCCTGCAGGTCGAGGTCGATCGTCGTCAGCACCCTCAGTCCGCCGCCGAAGACCTTGCCGGAGCCGTAGCGGTCGACCAGCTGCTGCTTCACGTAGTCGACGAAGTACTGCGCGGGGCCGCGGAGGCCGAGCCGGTGGATGTCGTCCGGCTTCGGCAGCGGTGTCCGGTTCGCGAGCCGGAACTCGTTGTACGCGATGTCCTTCTGGTCGAGCATCGCCTGCAGCACCTCGCGCCGCCTGGCGTGGGCTGCCTGCGGATCCGTCACCGGGTCGTAGAGACTCGGGTCGCTCGGGATTCCGGCGAGCAGCGCCGCCTCGGGGAGCGTCAGCTTCGACGCGCCGTGGCCGAAGTAGGTCTGCGCCGCCCGCTCGATCCCGTACGCGCCGTTCCCGAAGTAGATCGTGTTCAGGTAGTTCGTCAGGATCTTGTCCTTCGGCCAGACCTGGTCGAGCTGCCAGGCGAGGGCAGCCTCCTTGAGCTTGCGACTGAGCGAGCGCTTGCTGGTCAGGTAGGCGTTCTTGACGAACTGCTGGGTGATCGTCGAACCGCCCTGGACGACCTTCTTGTTCTGGACGTCCTGCCAGACGGCGCGCAGGATGCCGTGCACGTCGACGCCCCGATGGTCGAAGAATCGCTTGTCTTCGATCGCGACGATCGCCTGCTTCATCACCGGGGCGATGTCCTGCGACGAGACGATCTTGCGGCTCTCCGAGCCGACCAGCCGCGCGAGCACCCGGTTGCCGCTCGAGTCGTAGATCACCCCGTCGCGCTGCTGCTGCCGCTGCTTGACCTGGTCGAGCTGGGGAATGTCGCCGCGAATGCCGACCACGAACCCGTACGCGAAGGAGACGAAGCAGAACAACCCCACCAGGCACAGGAGGGTGAGGAGGCGGAGCTTGCGGATCCGGCGCCGGCGCTTGCCGTTCGCCTTCGGAGTCTTGCCACCAGCCAGAACCCGCGGATTCTAGCCCGGCGGTGCCTCTAGACTCGGCCCGTGGGGCTCGCGGAGCTGACGCGAAACGCCGTCGACGTGCTGCCCGCGGGCGCGCTCGAGCGGAAGCTCGCCCTCGGTCGGCCGCTGCGCGTGAAGCTCGGCATCGACGTCACCTCGCCCGACATCCACGTCGGCCGAGCGATCCCGCTGCAGCGGATGCGCGCGTTCCAGGACGAGGGCCACACCGGCGTCCTGATCATCGGCGACTACACGACGCGGATCGGCGATCCCTCGGGCCGTTCCGCCGAGCGTCCCGTCCTCACCGACGAGGAGATCGAGCAGAACGCCCGGACCTACGTCGAGCAGGCGATGGTCGTCCTCGACCCGCAGCGAACCGAGGTGCGCTACAACGGCGAGTGGCTCTCGAAGCTGAGCTACGCGGAGGTCGTCCGGCTGGCGCGCACGATCACGGTCGCGAGGATCCTCGAGCGCGACGACTTCGCCAAGCGCTACGCCGCCGGCGAGCCGATCTCCGTCTCGGAGCTGCTCTATCCCCTCATGCAGGCGTACGACTCGGTCGCGATCGAGGCGGACGTCGAGCTCGGCGGCACCGACCAGCTCTACAACCTGCTCGCCGGTCGCGACGTGATGGGCGCGTACGGGCTGGAGCCGCAGGTCGCGCTGACCGTCCCGCTGCTCCTCTCGTGGGACGGGGAGAAGATGAGCTCGTCGGTCGGCAACAACATCCCGCTGACGATGGCGCCCGAAGAGCAATTCGGGCGCACGATGCGCATCTCCGACGACCAGCTCTCGCAGTGGTATGCGCTGGTGATGGAGCAACCCCCGCCGGGCGGCGACCCGCTCGAGGCGAAGCTCGCGCTGGCACGCTTCATCGTCGCGCGCTCGCACGGAGACGAAGCGGCGAAGGCGGCCGAGGCCCACTTCACCCGCGTCGTCCGGGAGGGGAAGGCGCCCGACGAGGTGCCGGCCACAGTCCTTCCCGACGGCGATCCCGTCCACCTGCCGGCCGTGCTCGCCGGGGCATTCGGAATGTCGACCAGCGAGGCGAGACGCCTGATCGGGCAGGGCGGCGTCCAGGTCGACGGACAGACGGTCTCCGAGCTCGATTTGCCCCGCAACCTGCTGGAAAACGCGCTTGTTCAGGCCGGAAAGCGCCGTTTCGTCCGCTTGACACCCCCCTGACCCTTGCTATCATTCTGCGGCCGCCCGAAAGGGAGGCGTGGAAGAGTCCCGACGACCAGGAGAACCCAACCGAGCATCCCTTAGACGGAAGTCGAAGGTAGCGAGTGTCGGGGCCTCCGGTGCAGTCGGAGGCCTTTTTCGCGTCTGGCCCCGAGAGCGCGCCGGTCTTTGAAAACTCAGCAGCGTGCGTTTACGTCGAGACCTCTCGCGGACCTCGGTCCACGGGAGGACACAAGACCCGTCCCTTACCCTCGGGTAGGGACACTTTGAGCACAAGCTCGAAGCGAAGCTTGCCGTCCGAAAGGACGGCAACCATCTTCACGGAGAGTTTGATCCTGGCTCAGGACGAACGCTGGCGGCGCGCTTAACACATGCAAGTCGAGCGAGAACCAGGGCTTCGGCCCTGGGGACAGCGGCGAACGGGTGAGTAACACGTGGGTAATCTGCCCTCGGCATCGGGATAGCCCGGGGAAACCCGGATTAATACCGAATAGCCTCCGGAGCCTTCGGGCGCCGGAGAAAAGGTAGCTTCGGCCTCTGGCCGAGGATGAGCCCGCGGCGGATTAGCTTGTTGGCGGGGTAACGGCCCACCAAGGCGACGATCCGTAGCTGGTCTGAGAGGACGATCAGCCACACTGGGACTGAGACACGGCCCAGACTCCTACGGGAGGCAGCAGTGGGGAATCTTGCGCAAATGCGGGAAACCGTGACGCAGCGACGCCGCGTGGGGGAAGAAGGCCTTCGGGTTGTAAACCTCTTTCAGGAGGGACGAAGCTACTCGGGTGAATAGCCCAGAGGGTGACGGTACCTCCAGAAGAAGCCCCGGCTAACTACGTGCCAGCAGCCGCGGTAATACGTAGGGGGCAAGCGTTGTCCGGATTTATTGGGCGTAAAGAGCGTGTAGGCGGCTTGGTAGGTCCGCTGTGAAAACTCGAGGCTCAACCTCGAGATGTCGGCGGAAACCCCCTGGCTAGAGTCCGGAAGAGGAGAGTGGAATTCCCGGTGTAGCGGTGAAATGCGCAGATATCGGGAAGAACACCTATGGCGAAGGCAGCTCTCTGGGACGGTACTGACGCTGAGACGCGAAAGCGTGGGGAGCGAACAGGATTAGATACCCTGGTAGTCCACGCCGTAAACGATGGGTGCTAGGTGTGGGCGGTGTCGACTCCGTCCGTGCCGAAGCTAACGCATTAAGCACCCCGCCTGGGGAGTACGGCCGCAAGGCTAAAACTCAAAGGAATTGACGGGGGCCCGCACAAGCAGCGGAGCATGTGGTTTAATTCGACGCGACGCGAAGAACCTTACCAAGGCTTGACATGCACTTGAATGTCGTAGAAATACGGCAGCCCTTCGGGGCAAGTGCACAGGTGGTGCATGGCTGTCGTCAGCTCGTGTCGTGAGATGTTGGGTTAAGTCCCGCAACGAGCGCAACCCCTGTCCCATGTTGCCAGCGAGTGATGTCGGGGACTCATGGGAGACTGCCGGTGACAAATCGGAGGAAGGTGGGGATGACGTCAAGTCATCATGCCCCTTATGTCTTGGGCTACACACGTGCTACATTGGCCGGTACAAAGGGCTGCAAACCCGCGAGGGGGAGCGAATCCCAAAAAACCGGTCCCGGTTCGGATTGGAGGCTGAAACTCGCCTCCATGAAGGCGGAGTTGCTAGTAATCGCGGATCAGCAACGCCGCGGTGAATACGTTCTCGGGCCTTGTACACACCGCCCGTCACACCACGGAAGCCGGCAACACCCGAAGTCGGTGTGCTAACCCTTTTAGGGAGGCAGCCGCCGAAGGTGGGGTTGGTGACTGGGGTGAAGTCGTAACAAGGTAGCCGTAGCGGAAGCTGCGGCTGGATCACCTCCTTTCTAGGGAATATCGGAGCTCTTACTCCGATAGGCGTCCTGCTCGTCGATGGCTTTTTGCTTGCCGTCCGATCACAGGACTCGCCTAGAAGCAATGTCGACCTCGCGTAACCTCGCTGCTGAGTTTTGAGAGACCGGGTGGTTCTGAACTCCGGTCCACGCGCACCTTGAAAACTCCATAGCGGCAAAATTACGGTGTTCTTCACGATCAAGAGATGAAGGGCACACGGTGGATGCCTTGGCGCCAAGAGCCGAAGAAGGACGTGGGCGGCTGCGATAAGCCCGGGGGAGGTGCTGACCAACCTTTGATCCCGGGATCTCCGAATGGGGAAACCCACACGTGGTAATGCGCGTGTGCCCCCGCCTGAATACATAGGGCGGGCGGCGGCAAGCCGGTGAACTGAAACATCTTAGTAACCGGAGGAAAGGAAAGAAACCTCGATTCCCTGAGTAGTGGCGAGCGAAAGGGGAAGAGCCCAAACCCCGACGACGTGATAGACGGCAGTCGTTGTCGTCGGGGTGTTGTAGGGCCTGTCTTGATCCGTCTGCCGGCGGGTCGGGGAGTTACAAATCCGCGTGTTAGTCGAAGCGAATGGAAAGTCGCACCACAGCAGGTAACAGTCCTGTAGACGAAAGCGCGCGGACTCCCTTGGCAGGTACCTGAGTACGGCCGGGCACGGGAAACCTGGTCGGAACCCGCGGGGACCACCCCGCAAGGCTAAATACTCCTTGGCGACCGATAGTGAACTAGTACCGTGAGGGAAAGGTGAAAAGTACCCCGGAAGGGGAGTGAAATAGTACCTGAAACCGTGTGCTTACAAGCGGTCGGAGCAGCTTTGTGCTGTGACGGCGTGCCTTTTGCATAATGAGCCAGCGAGTTACTCTTCGACGGCGAGGTTAAGGAAACGGAGCCGTAGCGAAAGCGAGTCCGAAAAGGGCGTCCAGTCGTCGGAGGTAGACCCGAAACTGAGTGATCTACCCATGGGCAGGTTGAAGCGGGGGTAAGACCCCGTGGAGGACCGAACCCACGTCGGTTGAAAACGGCGGGGATGACCTGTGGGTCGGAGTGAAAGGCTAATCAAACTCAGAGATATCTGGTTCTCCCCGAAATATATTTAGGTATAGCGTCGTGCGTTCACTACCGGTTGTAGAGCACTGTTTGGGCTAGGGGGCCTACCAGCTTACCGAACTCAGGCAAACTCCGAATGCCGGTAGTCCAGAGCACGGCAGTCAGAGTGCGGGGGATAAGCTTCGTGCTCAAAAGGGAAACAGCCCAGACCGTCGGCTAAGGTCCCTAATTCCTTGCTAAGTGGGAAACGATGTCCGATTGCAAAGACAACCAGGATGTTGGCTTAGAAGCAGCCACCATTCAAAGAGTGCGTAACAGCTCACTGGTCAAGTGGTCGGGCGCGGACAATGTAACGGGGCTCAAGCAAGGAACCGAAGCCACGGACTCGAGCCATGTCCTCGTGATTTGGCTCGAGTGGTAGGGGAGCGTTCCCAGGCCGGTGAAGCGGCGGCGTAAGCCTGCCGTGGAGGGCTGGGAAGTGAGAATGCTGGCACGAGTAACGAAAGAGGAGTGAGAAACTCCTCCGCCGAATGCCCAAGGGTTCCTGAGTAAAGCTAATCTGCTCAGGGTTAGTCGGGACCTAAGCCGAGGCCGACAGGCGTAGGCGATGGACAACAGGTTGATATTCCTGTACCACGTAGCCACCGTTACCACCGAAGGCGGGACGGGGTAGGCTATGGGATCCCGGGCGATGGTCGTCCCGGGGTAACCGCGTAGGACGTCCGGTAGGCAAATCCGCCGGGCAAGTCTGAGACGGGACGCCGAGCGCTGCGAGGCGCGAAGTCCCAAAAGCCATGCCTCCGAGAAAAGCGTCTAGGGAGGTGGCGCGTGCCCGTACCAAAACCGACACAGGTGGGCAGGTAGAGAATACCAAGGCGATCGGAAGAACCCTCGAAAAGGAACTCGGCAAAATGGCCCCGTAACTTCGGGAGAAGGGGCGCCCCGGTAGAGTGAAAGCCCTTCGCGGGCCGAGCTCGAGGGGGCCGCAGTGAAACGGCCCAAGCGACTGTTTACCAAAAACACAGGTCTCTGCGAAGTCGAAAGACGACGTATAGGGGCTGACGCCTGCCCGGTGCCGGAAGGTCAAGTGGAGAGGTTAGCTTTCGGGCGAAGCCTTGAAACCAAGCCCCGGTAAACGGCGGCGGTAACTATAACCGTCCTAAGGTAGCCGGCAAATTACGGTGTTCTTCATGATCAAGAGACGAAGGGCACACGGTGGATGCCTTGGCGCCAAGAGCCGAAGAAGGACGTGGGCGGCTGCGATAAGCCCGGGGGAGGTGCTGACCAACCTTTGATCCCGGGATCTCCGAATGGGGAAACCCACACGTGGTAATGCGCGTGTGCCCCTGCCTGAATACATAGGGCAGGCGGCGGCAAGCCGGTGAACTGAAACATCTTAGTAACCGGAGGAAAGGAAAGAAACCTCGACTCCCTGAGTAGTGGCGAGCGAAAGGGGAAGAGCCCAAACCGCTGACGATCGTGATAGACGGCAGTCGTTGTCGTCGGGGGGTTGTAGGGCCTGTCTTGATCTGCCTGCCGGCAGGTCGGGAAGTTACAAAACCGCGTGTTAGCCGAAGCGAATGGAAAGTCGCACCATAGGAGGTAAGAGTCCTGTAGGCGAAAGCGCGCGGACTTCCTTGATAGGTACCTGAGTACGGCCGGGCACGGGAAACCCGGTCGGAACGCGCGGGACCACCCCGTAAGGCTAAGTACTCCTTGGCGACCGATAGTGAACTAGTACCGTGAGGGAAAGGTGAAAAGTACCCCGGAAGGGGAGTGAAATAGTACCTGAAACCGTGTGCTTACAAGCGGTCGGAGCAGCTTTGTGCTGTGACGGCGTGCCTTTTGCATAATGAGCCAGCGAGTTACTCTTCGACGGCAAGGTTAAGGAAACGGAGCCGAAGCGAAAGCGAGTCTGAATAGGGCGTCTAGTCGTCGGAGGTAGACCCGAACTGATGATCTACCCATGGGCAGGTTGAAGCGGGGGTAAGACCCCGTGAGGACCGAACCCACGTCGGTTGAAAACGGCGGGGATGACCTGTGGGTCGGAGTGAAAGGCTAATCAAACTCAGAGATATCTGGTTCTCCCCGAATATATTTAGGTATAGCGTCGTGTGTTCACTACCGGTTGTAGAGCACTGTTTGGGCTAGGGGGCCTACCAGCTTACCGAACTCAGGCAAACTCCGAATGCCGGTAATCCAGAGCATGGCAGTCAGAGTGCGGGGGATAAGCTTCGTGCTCAAAAGGGAAACAGCCCAGACCGTCGGCTAAGGTCCCTAATTCCTTGCTAAGTGGGAAACGATGTCCGATTGCAAAGACAACCAGGATGTTGGCTTAGAAGCAGCCACCATTCAAAGAGTGCGTAACAGCTCACTGGTCAAGTGGTCGGGCGCGGACAATGTAACGGGGCTCAAGCAAGGAACCGAAGCCACGGACTCGAGCTCTATCTTCGGATTTGGCTCGAGTGGTAGGGGAGCGTTCCCAGGCCGGCGAAGCGGCGGCGTAAGCCAGCCGTGGAGGCCTGGGAAGTGAGAATGCTGGCACGAGTAACGAAAGAGGAGTGAGAAACTCCTCCGCCGAATGCCCAAGGGTTCCTGAGTAAAGCTAATCTGCTCAGGGTTAGTCGGGACCTAAGCCGAGGCCGACAGGCGTAGGCGATGGACAACAGGTTGATATTCCTGTACCACGTAGCCACCGTTACCACCGATGGCGGGACGGGGTAGGCTATGGGATCCCGGGCGATGGTCGTCCAGGGGTAACCGCGTAGGACGTCCGGTAGGAAAATCCGTCACGGGCAAGTCTGAGACGGGATGCCGAGCGCTGTGAGGCGCGAAGTCCCAAAAGCCATGCCTCCGAGAAAAGCGTCTAGGGAGGTGGCGCGTGCCCGTACCAAAACCGACACAGGTGGGCAGGTAGAGAATACCAAGGCGATCGGAAGAACCCTCGAAAAGGAACTCGGCAAAATGGCCCCGTAACTTCGGGAGAAGGGGCGCCCCGGTAGAGTGAAAGCCCTTCGCGGGCCGAGCTCGAGGGGGCCGCAGTGAAACGGCCCAAGCGACTGTTTACCAAAAACACAGGTCTCTGCGAAGTCGAAAGACGACGTATAGGGGCTGACGCCTGCCCGGTGCCGGAAGGTCAAGCGGAGAGGTTAGCCTTCGGGCGAAGCTTTGAAGCCAAGCCCCGGTAAACGGCGGCGGTAACTATAACCGTCCTAAGGTAG
>CAWIKS010000003.1:0-93597 GCA_963836685.1 uncultured Actinomycetes bacterium | reverse complement strand
GTGAGAGGCGCTCAGCCCGGCGGTTCGGGCGAGCTCGGGGAGATCTCCCGCGCCGGGATTTCGTCGTATCAGCAGGACGACCGCCTCCACCGCCGGGTGAAGGTCGGTTCCTTCGATCACGTCGTCGCTTTGGAGGAACAGGTCCCAGGCGGAGGCCAGTAGGTATGCGAATCCCGCGTTGGCGAGAGCCTCGTCCGACTCCTGTGCCGCCGCCACCTCGCGTAGGAGAGCCGTGAGCCGCTCGACCCGCGGGTATCCCAGCCGACGCGAGAAGTGCCGGACCGGATCGTGCTCGTATAGCGGGCGCTGTCGCGCTGTCGTCGCGAGCCTCGCCACGAGGGCGGGCCGGAAGACCGCCCACCAGAGCTCGTGATCGGTCGACTCCTCGACGAGGACGTGCTCCTGACCGGGAAAGAGCCACGACAGCGTGCCGGGAGCGAGGTCATGACGACGGTCCCCGAGCAGGTACGACGACGTCCCGCTCACCACGAGGTTGAGCTCGAGCTCGTCATGGCGGTGTGGACGCGGCCGCACGTCGCCGACGAGATGGCGAACCACCCGACCGTCGAGTCCCGGGCGCAGCTCAAGGGAGTCGCGAATCGCAAGAAATGATAAGAGCTCGCCACATTTCGCGAAGACAGGCGGGGGAAGATGGCCGATTCTGTGATCGTCAACGACCAGGAGGGCTGGATGACCGGCCTGGATGCAGACGTCTCTTCGGTGCAGGCGCGACAGTTCGACGAGCAGGGCTTCTTCGTCCTCGAAAGAGTCCTCCCGCCCACGGAGCTCGCGATGCTGCGCCGCGAGTGCGACCGTCTCGTCGACCAGCGCGTCCGTGAGATGGACGCGCTCGGTGTCGACCGAATCGACCTCGACCATCGCGGCAGCCGCTACTTCCTGCACGCCCACGGCAAGAGCGGCGCGGTCGCGGACTTCCTCTCGTCGGAGCTCATGGTGCGCCTGGCCCAGTCGGCGCTCGGCGACACCGTGTACCTGTTCAACGAACAGTACGTCGTCAAGGCGGCCGACCGCGGCATGAAGTTCGGCTGGCACCAGGACTCGGGATTCATCGCCCATGCGCATCGGCCGTACGTGACGTGCTGGATCGCCCTCGACGACATGACCGAGGCCAACGGCACCGTCTACCTGCTTCCGTACTCGCGTGCCGGGATCCGGGAGATCGTCGAGCACGCGCGCGACGAAGAGAGCAACGACCTGATCGGCTACTTCGGCGATGACCCCGGCGACGCCGTGATCGTGCCCTCGGGGAGCATCGCCTGCTTTTCCTCGACGCTCTTTCATCGCAGCGGTGCGAACACGACGGATCGCTTGCGTCGCGTCTATGTCGCGCAATACTCCGCGGAGCCGATCCTCACCGCGGACGGCTCGGAACCGCTCAGGCTCGCCGACTGTCTCCTCCTCGACGGCGAGCGTGCGAGCTGACGACCCGGGATCCTCGAGCGAGTGCTCTGCGGCCCACGTTGCGCACGCCGGCGAGGCTCGGCCGCGAGCGCTCGCCGTCGCGCCGACGCATTCGACCCGGATCCTCCGGTAAGGAGATCCGAGCGCGCCAACCTCGCCAGAATAGGAAAAGCCCCGTTTCCGAGGCTTTTCCCGTAGCAGGCCTGTAAGCCGGATTGCCGTAGCGCTCCTGGGAGTAGCAGCCCTCGGCCTGCCCGAAGGAGGATCGATGAAGAAATGGACGCAGGAACTGAGCGATTTTCTGCGCTTCTGCGAGCTGGAGCGGCGGCTAGCGCCGCTGACCTGTTCGGCGTACGCGCGCGACGTCTCGACGTGCCTTGCGCACTTGCAGGGGCAGGGGATCCGCGACCTGGGCGAGGTGCGGGTAACGCATCTGCGCGCCTTCCTCGCCGACGAGCAGCGCACGCGTCCGGCGGTGTCGAGTCAGGCGCGAGCCACGGCGGCGCTCAAGTGCTTCTTCCGCTTTCTGATGGAGGAGGAGCGGCTCGCGCGCGACCCCGCTTCCCGCTGCGGACGCCGAAGAAGCGCGAGGTGTTGCCGGACGTGCTGAGCATGGGCGAGCTGGAGCGGCTGCTCGCCCAGCCCGGACGGGGTGACCTGTGGGAGGCCACTTCCCCGGCAAGCCGGAGCGCGACCGCTTGTTGTTGGCGGTGATTGGCCTACGGCGGCTTGCGCCGCGGCGAGCTGGTTGGGCTCGATTGGGACGACGTCGACCTCGCCCGCCGCCTCCTGCGGGTCCGCAAGGCGAAGGGCGGCCGGCAGCGGACGATCCCCATCCACCCCGCGCTCGCGCCCCTCTTCGCCGATTACTACGCCACCCGGGTGCCGCTCTCGAATCAGGCGCTCCTCGTCGGCGTGCAAGGCAACCGGCTCCACTACACCCAGCTGGGGCAGGTGTTTCGGCACTACGTCGAGGCGAGCGGCGTCGGCGAGCGCAAACGCGTCACCCCGCACACGCTCCGGCACGTGTTCGCCACCGAGCTACTACACGCGGGCGCCAACCTGCGCCAGATCCAGGAGCTGCTTGGCCACAAGCACCTCGACTCGACGCAGCGCTACACGCGCGTGAACGCGCACGAGCTGCGCGGTGCCGTGAAGCGGCTCCGTTGGGTGGGAGCTCGGTGACGTCCGACGTCACCGACGTCTGACGTCACCCCACAGCCTCCCGCGGCGGTGACGTAGGGACGCATTGCCGGTCTCGTCGTGGGAGGAGCGGCGCTACGGGATCAGATTCAGCACGTAGACGAGGTCTCCGACCCAACGGCATGCAATCGCGAAGGCCAGCCAATTCCCGTCGTCGAGACCGCCCGGCCCCGTCATCGGGAACTGTCGCTCCTCCGGTCGGAGAAAGAGAAGTTCCGTCATGAGATACATGTAGCCGGAGTCGCCCAAGCCCAGGTCAGCGTGTCCGTCGACGTGTGAGACGGAGAACGGTGGCTGCATCGCCCCACGCGCTATCGCCTCCCGCCAGCACGCAAACAACTCTGCGTGGTGCTCAACCACGAAGCCCGGAAGCTTCGCCGTGATCCGGCAGGCTTGCTCCAAGAACGTAAGTGCCTTCTCGCGCGGCCACGGCGGGAAGTCCTCCGCGCTCAGACGCTCCTTCTTCGACGCCTTCCAATACGCCGCGCCATCGACGAAGAAGTCGAGATCGATGTCCAGGATTCGGAGCAGTGAGCGGAGCGTAGGCGCACCACGGACGGGGCGCCGAGACCGTCCGCGCGGTCACCGGGACAACGGCTCGCGAATGTTGGCTGAGGCGATCTCGACGTCGGACGGTGAGTTCGTGTCCTCCACGTGTCAAGGGCAGCCGAAAAGTGCACCAATTTCGGCAGTCGAAAAGTGCACCATCTGGGGGCGGCTAGACAGTCCGGCGAAGACCTCGGAGGCCGTGAGAGGGGCTCCTGCGGCCTCGAATTTTGTGGCGGCCGGCGGAAACGGGCTGATCTGAGGGGGAGACTCGCTTCAGGACGCCGCCGCCGCTCAGGCGGAGGAGCGTAGCGACGGAGCCTGAGCGGCGGGCGCGACGCCGAGTCCGCGCTCGCGCAGGCGGTAGCTCTTGCCCTTGAGGGTGATCATGGTGGCGTGGTGGACGAGTCGGTCGATCAGGGCGGCGGCGACCATCGCGTCGCCGAGGATCTCGCCCCACTGCTCGAAGCCGCGGTTGGAGGTGACGATGATCGAGCCGCGCTCGTAGCGCCGGGAGACGAGCGCGAAGAGGAGGTTGGCCGCGCTGCGCTCGAGCGGGAGGTAGCCGACCTCGTCGACGATCAGGAGGTGGTAGCGCTCGAGCCGCCTGAGCTCGGTCTCGAGTTGGTTGCGGTCCTGCGCGGCCTCGAGCCGCGAGACCCACTCCTGCGCCGTGGCGAAGGCGACGCGGAAGCCGTGCTCGCAGGCCTTGAGCGAGAGCGCTATGGCCAGATGACTCTTGCCGGTGCCGGGCGGTCCGAAGAAGCAGACGTTGGCCCGCTCCTCGATCCAGCTGAGCTGGGCCAGGTGCAAGACGAGCGGCCGCTCCGCCGAGGGCTGGGCCGACCAGTCGAAGTCCTCGAGCGTCTTCAGCGCCGGGAACGAGGCGTGACGGATCCGCATCCGCGCGCCCGAGGCATCGCGGGCGAACACCTCGGCCTCGAGCAGCGTCTCGAGAAACTGCTCGTAGGGCCAGGACTCGCTGCGGGCCCGCTCGGCCGTCTGCTCGAGCCGCTCCAAGACACGCGGCGCCTTCAGCTTGGACAGCAGGTAGGGCAGCCGCTCGCCGGCCTTCGCCTTGGTCACGCGCACAGCTCCGCGTACTCGCGCAGCTCGGGGGGCGCGATCGCGGCGGGGGCGATGAACGCCGGTCGCGGCGGCGCGGGCGGCTCAGGCCGCATGATCGGCGGCGGCAGCCAGAGCCCCTGCTCGTAGCTGCGCTCGTAGCGGGCCACCTCCACGCCGCGGTGCTCGATCCAGACCTCGTCTCGGTCGAAGCGCAGCTCCACCCGCTCGTGCACGAGCTGCTCGGGCGCACGGTAGAAGCAGCGGCCGTTGCGCAGGTAGCCGTCGATCGGCACGCGCACCGAGCGATGACCCGACCAGTCAAAGCGCGCCGGCGGCAGCGGCCGCAGCGCCGAGCGCTCCTCGGCGAGGCGCTCGGCGACCGGGAAACGGCCGCTCGCGTGGATACGCGCGTTGCAGACCCCGTCGCGCCAGTCGACGTACTGGTCGTTGAGCTCGCGCAGGTCGCGGAAGCGGCGAGCCGGCCAGAAGCCAGACTTGAGGTGGCGCACGGCCGCCTCGACCGAGCCCTTCTCGCGCGGCGTCTCCGGCGTGCAGGCGCTGGAGTGAAACGCGTAGTGGCCGCGCAGATGCAGGAAGCGCTGATTCCAGACGACCTGCTCCCGCTCGCGCCGGGCAACGACCGAGCGCAGGTTGTCGTAGACGCACTCGCGCGCCACACCGCCGAAAAACTCGAAGGCGCGCACGTGCCCCTCGAGAAAGGACTCCAGCGTCAGATCAAAGCTGAAATGAGCGGTCTGCGCGCCTGAGTAGGGCAGCGCCGCGACGAGCGCGTAGACACGACGCTCGCGCCCGGCGATGCGCGGCCGCGTCGGCATCTCAGCCCAGTCGAGCTGCAGCACCTGAGCGGGCCGGTAGCCCGTGCGCTGGGCCGGGCGCACGCTCGACGGACGCAGGCGACGCAGATGCTCGCGCACCAGTCGCTCGGAGCCGCTGAAGCCGTGCTCGAGACGCAGGATCTCGGCGACTCGCGGCGCCTTGATCTGCAGCCACTCCTCGACGAGCCGGCGCAGCACGGGCTCGAGCGGGTCGAGCTGCGAGCCGAGCGCCGGGCGGCGATAGCGCGGCGGCTCGTCGCTGCGAGCAAGCCGTACCACGGTGCGGCGATTGATCCCCAGCCGCCGCGCGATCTCCCGCTGTGACAGTCCCTCCGCCGCCAGCGTCCTCACCTGCGCCCACTCCAATGCGCTCCGCACCTCCTGCCTCCTCGCTCGACACCGTGATCGAGCGGCTCAGCCTCAGCAAGGCGGCGGACGCGATCAGCGGCGCGGCGAGTGGTGCACTTTTCGCCTGCCGGTCCTGGTGCAGTATTGGCCTGCCGGCGTCACCACGACGCAGGCAGAGAGGTACGGGGTCCGGAACGACGCTGCGAGTCCACGCACCCACTCCTCGGGGTCGTCGTCGCACGTGATCATCCGGCCGTCTCGCAGGCTAAGCACAGGCTGACTGGGATCGATCAGGCCCGGCTCCGGCCCATCGACTGACAGCTGGTCTCGGTCGGCACAGACGCGCGCGGCGAGTTCCGCCTCACCTGGCCGCGTTGCACGAATCAACTCGATGACGATCACCGACGACCTCCTCGATCTCTCGTAGGAACGCCAACGATCTCGGATTTGTGAGGCAATACGATGTCTCGCGGAGGGAGCGGGGACGAAGGATCCGAACGACAGCGAACTCGACCGTGAGGTCGAGGCGTTCGTGAGCTGGTTCGCCGATTGGTGGCTGCGTCGCGGTGCTCGGTTGTACGCAGCCGCCAAGAAGGCTGACCCGGATCGCTTCGAGCGGGGCGCGTCGGACGAGAACGCAGTTCCGCTCCGATGGGATGAGGAGACGGGACGGCTCGTTCTCGACAGCGAGCCCGAGCCTGAGGACGCCGTGGATTGACCCTGTCCTCGCTGGCGCTCTCACCGGTCCAGCAGATAGCGCGTGGGATGAGAGGCATCCCGATTCGGGATGTTGTACATCTCGCCGGGGCGCCCCGATGGACGCTGACTATCCGGCGCGGGCGATCAGATCGTTGGCCCAGGCGACGGCCTCGGTAACCGTGGCCAGGACGTTGAGCCCTTCGGCGGCTTCGGCGTAGATCGTGTCCCAGTCGTCGTACTCGACCACGGTCGGCGGCCACTGCTGTGCGCGTCGGGCGGCGAAGAGCCGGGTGCCAATCTCGCGAAGTTCGGCGTAGTCAATCGTCTCTTCCTGCTCCAGGATCTGCAGGTCGACGAGGTCATGCGCTCGGTCGTTGCGGTTCGTGTTCGGGTTGATGTAGGTGCAGGCGTGCAGCTTCTGGGCGACCTGATGCTCGACCAGCAGCAACGGGATCGGCGCCGGCTCTTCGAGACCGATGGTGGCGAAGATCTCGACGATGTCCTCGGCGATCCGGAGGTCGCGGTCTTCGGTGCTGCCGACTTCGTCGTGTCCGAGCTCGAACTCCACTGTTAGCCAGTGCCGGTCTCGGTAGGCGAGCTGGATCTCGAACGGCTGCATCACGTAGTCGGCAGGAACGTCCTCGACCTGCCGCGGCTCGAGTACGCGGACGGTGCCGGTGAAGCCGCTCCAGCCATTCTGGAGGCGGTCGCGTAGTTGCTCGACGTAGTCCTCGACGGTCACGTTCGGCGAACGCGAGGCGTCGAAGTCGGGGGTGTAGCGGCTGCCGGCCTCGCCGACGCGGATCTTCATCGCCGTCCCGCCCTTCACGACGCCGTCGGGGAGCATCTGGCCGACGACGGTGCTCGCGATTGCTCGCTGGATCCGACGCTCCTGCTGTTCCCGCTCCCGAGCGACGTTGCGGATCCGCGCCTGCAGCGAGGCGAGGTTCGTGGGCGCTTCGCGTTGTGGTGCGCTCACGCTTCTTCGAGTTCCTCGACGAGTCGGTTCGCCTCGGCCTTGCGGATCAGCCCGGCTTGTGTTGCCTCGGTCACCGCATCGATGAGGCGTTCCGGCATCAGCAGCCCGCGGCAGTCGCGGATCGCCTCCGCAACGGTCATCGCCGGGATCCCCTCGTAGGTGGTCTTTTCGGCCTTGGGCACCTCGCGCTGCTCGACCTTGATGAACGGGGGAAGTCGGCGTCGGACGCGACGGGGCGTCGCGACGCGGATGCGGCGTGGATTCGCAAGCCCAAGGTCGTACAGAGCAAGGACGGCGTCCCCGGCGAGGACGGCATCCTCGCCGACACGAAGCACCGCCTCCATGAACTCGTCCTTGGGCGTGGGCGGGATGTCCTCGAAGCGATAGAGGCCCTGTCCGACGTGCTCGAGCCCACCGCGTTGGTGCAGCTTGCGCAGCTCCACCGGAGGCACGCCGAGGTCATCCGCGTCCTGGGTAGTGACGTAGCCGTACTGGTCGAGCGCCCGCTCGTAGAGCCGGCGGCGGTAGGTCTCTCTCATCGCCATGCCGCCATCATAGCCAAAAGCGTACCGATCACGGTACGCTTTTGCCATGTTAATCCGTAAATTAGGCCTGCTATTGGCAGTAGCGTACCGCTTACGGTACGTTTTTGACGCCGGAAGCGGCTCCGCTTGAGGACGTCCGCCGCCGCTGGTACGGTCCTGGGGCGGTTCGGGACGTTGCCGGCACAGCCTTCGGGCGCAGGCCGGGCGCTCGGGCCGAGCGGTTCCGAGAGACCGCCGAGAGGCTGCCGACTCGGGAGCGCTACGGCAAATCCGGTTGCCGGGGCATAGAAAAGCCCCGACTGTGCGGGGCTTTTCCGTAGCAGGCCTGTAAGCCGGATTCTGTCGTGGGCGACCATCTCTCTAGGCCGCCGGTTGCCCGGCGGCTCGAGCGGTGTACCCGGTTCCTCGGCGGGCCGCGTCGTCGGAACCTGCTTCACCTTGCACCGGACGGGGTTTGGCGAGCCGCCGTGTCACCACGACGCTGGTGGGCTCTTACCCCACCCTTTCACCCTTACCGCCGGCGTCTCCGGAGAGTCGTTCGCCGGAGGCGGTCTCCTTTCTGTGCCACTTTCCGTCGGCTTTCGCCGCCTGGGGTTTCCCCAGCGTCCTGCCCTGTGGTGTCCGGACTTTCCTCGGAGCCGAAGCTACGCGGTCACCCGGCCTGCACGGGAAATGGTAGCGCCGCCTGCGCAGGCTCGCCGCCGGCCTCCAGGCCGGCCCCGGCGGCTTCGCGGCCGATCTCGAGCCCACACTCCGGGCAGCCGATGCCGTCCGCCCGGTGGAGCAGGAACTCGCCGCACAGGGGACACTCGAGGCTCGCGCCGCGGAGGATCGCGCTCAGCTCCTGGTCGAGTGTCCGGTGGAGGCATTCCACGCTCACAGGGTGCGGAACACCCCGATCACCTTGCCCAGGATCTCCACGTGCGAGGCGACGACCGGCCCGTACGCCTCGTTCTCGGGCTGGAGCAGGACACTCCCGTTCCTGCGGAAGAAGCGTTTCACGGTCGCCTCGTCGGCCGTCTCGTCCTCGCCGACGAGGGCGACGACGATGTCGCCGTCCCGCGCGTCCTGCTGGCGGCGGACGACGACGTAGTCGCCTTCGAGGATGCCCGCGTCGACCATCGAGTCGCCGCGGACGCGGAGCAGGAACTCGTCTCCGCCCTTCGAGAGCGGCTCCGGGACCGAGATGTAGGCGTCGACGTTCTGCTCGGCGAGCAGCGGCCCGCCGGCGGCGATCTGGCCGAGCAGGGGCAGCGCGTGCGTCTCGCTGGCGGCTTCGTGCTGGACCCGGCCGGAGAGCTCGAGCGCCCGGGGCTTGGTGGGATCGCGCTTGATCAGCCCCGCCCGCTCGAGGTTGGCGAGGTGCGCGTGGACGGTGGACGGCGAGGCGAGCCCGACGCGCTCGCCGATCTCGCGGACCGTCGGCGGATACCCGTGCCCGTCCGTGTACTCGACGAGGAACTCCCAGATCTCCTGCTGGCGCTTGGTGAGCAAATGGCTCCCTTCGTGGGCGAACATGTGTTCGAGAGTAGCGGCGTCCCCGGACGGCGTCAAGCGGCGTGGCGGCGGCGGCCGCTGCGCGCGGGCTAGAATGGCCGCCGCGCGCTGGTGGCGGAATTGGTAGACGCGCAAGGTTGAGGGCCTTGTGGCCCGTTGGGCCGTGGAGGTTCAAGTCCTCTCCAGCGCATGTCGCGAGCCCGCGGCGAAGCCGCGGGCTCGTATCGGGCGGTAGGGTTGGCGGCCGTGCGAGACGCGTGTGCAGCGGGGGTCGACGCGGCGGTCGGCGCGGGCGCGTCCTACGCCGACGCGCGGGCCGTCGTCCGCCGGTCGCAGGCCGTCGCCACCAAGAACGGCCGCGTCGACACCCTCAACGACGCCGAGACGCAGGGAGTCGGCGTTCGGGTCCTCGTCGGCGGCGCCTGGGGCTTCGCGTGCGACGCGCGGCTGTCGGCCGAGGGCGCCCGTGACGCGGCGCTCCGCGCCTGCGCGTTCGCCTCGGCGGCAGGCAGGAACGGGAGCCGTGCGCTGGCGCCGCTCGAGGCCCGGTCCGGTTCCTACCGGACGCCCGTCGACCGTGACCCGTTCTCGGTCCCGCTCGACGAGAAGGTCGCCCTCTGCCTGCGCGCCGAGGAGGCGCTGAAGCACCCGGACGTGAAGGTCGCGCAGGCGTCGGTACGGGCGATGGGCGAGCGCAGGCTCTTCCTCTCCTCGGACGGGGCGGAGATCGACCAGGAGATCCTCGAGTGCGGGGGCGGGATCGATGCGATGGCGGTCGGGGACGACCTCTTCCAGATCCGCAGCTACCCGAGCCAGCACGGCGGGGCGAGCGCCCAGGCGGGCTGGGAGTACGTCGAGGGGCTGGGGCTCGAGCGGGAGGCGCCGCGCGTCGCCGAGCAGGCGTCCGCCCTCCTGGGCGCCGACGAGTGCCCGGCCGCGATCACGACCGTCGTGATCGACGCCGAGCAGATGCAGCTGCAGGTGCACGAGTCGGTCGGCCACCCGACCGAGCTCGACCGCGTCTACGGGACCGAGGCGGCGTATGCGGGGACGAGCTTCCTGAAGACCGCCGACCTCGGTGCGCTCCGGTACGGGTCGGAGCACATGAACATCACCGCCGACCCGACCACGGCGGGCGGGCTGGGGACGTTCGGCTTCGACGACGAGGGCGTGCCCGCGGCGAGAGAGCCGGTCGTCTCGGAGGGGGTTCTGCGGGGCTTCCTCACCTCGCGGGAGACCGCCGCCCGCCTCGGGCACGGCACGGGCGGCTCGATGCGGGCCGACGGCTGGGCCCGGATGCCGCTCGTGCGCATGACCAACCTCCACCTCGAGCCGGGCAGCGGCTCGCTGGAGGAGCTGCTCTCCGACGTCGACGACGGCGTCTTCCTGGAGACGAACCGGAGCTGGTCGATCGACGACAAGCGGCTCAACTTCCAGTTCGGGACGCAGGTCGCCTGGGAGATCAAGGACGGCAGGCTCGGCCGGCTGCTCCGCGACGCGACCTACACGGGGGTGACGCCGGTCTTCTGGGGCTCGCTCGACCGGGTCGCCGGCCCGGAGGAATGGCGGATGCAGGGGCTGACGAACTGCGGGAAGGGGCAGCCCGGCCAGCACGCGCACGTCTCGCACGGCGCCGCCCCCGCCCGGTTCCGGAACGTGCAGGTCGGCGTCAAGGCGTGAGCGACGCCCTCGAGATCGCGGAGCGGGCGCTCGCGCTCGTCGAGGGCGAGGAGGCCGAGGTCGTCGTCGGCACAGAGCGTTCCGGCTTCGCGCGCTACGCCGGATCGGAGGTTCACCAGCCGACGCTGATCGAGAACGCCTCCGTCCAGCTACGCCTCGTCCGCGGCCGCCGGGCCGGCGGCGCGAGCACGAACCGGACGGACGACGAGGGTCTCGCCGAGCTCGCCCGGCGCGCGGCGGAGGTGCTCGCGAGCGCGACCGACGACCCCGATCTGCCTCCGCTGGCCCCGCCCGCCGAGTTTCCGGAGGTCGCCGGCTACGACGAGGAGACCGCCACGCTCGGGCCCGAGCAGCAGTCGCGGCTCGCCGAGGCCGCGATCGCGGCCTCGGGAGACTTCGACCTCTACGGCTACTTCACGAGCGGTGCCTGCGAGCTGGCAATCGCGTCCACCACCGGCCTGCGGGCGGCTCAGCGGACGACCGACGCGACCTGCCTCGCGCTCGCGGCCGTCGACGGCGCCTCCGGCTACGCCGTGCGGACCGCCTGGCGGGTCGGGCGAGCTCGACCCGGCGGCGGTTGCCGCCGAGGCGGCCGAGAAGGCGGCTCGGACCCGCGGGGCGCGCGAGGCGGGACCGGGGCGCTACCGCGCCGTCCTCGAGCCGTACGCGATCGCCGAGCTCCTCTACTACTTCTCGTTCGACACCTTCAACGCCCTCGCCGTGCTGGAGGAGCGGAGCTTCTTCTCCGGACGGATCGGCGAGCGGGCCTTCGACCCCCGGGTGACGCTCGTCGACGACGCGCTCGACCCGCGCGGCCTGCCGAGGTCGTTCGACTTCGAAGGGACGCCGAAGCAGCGCGTCCCGCTCGTCGAGGAGGGCATCATCCGCGGCCCGGTGTGGGACCGTGCGACGGCCGCGCGCGCCGCGCGCGAGTCGACCGGGCACGCCCTGCCCGCCGACTCGCGCGCGTACGGGCCGGTCCCGACCGCGATCACGATGACGCCCGGCGACGCCGGGTCGGTGGAGGAGCTGGCCGAGCTCGTCGGCGAGGGGATCTACGTCACCCGACTCCACTACCTCGGCGTGGTCAGCCCCCGTGAAGGCGTGATTACCGGGATGACCCGGGACGGGACGTTTCGGATCCAAGGGGGGAAGATCGCCGAGCCGCTCGTCAACCTGCGCTTCACCGTCTCGATGCCCGACCTGCTCGCCGACGTCCCCGGGCTTACGCGCGAGACGACCCTGGTGAACGAGAGCGACTTCTACGACGACCGGTGGGCCTACGGCAACCGCGTGCCCGCGATCGCGACCGGCTGCTTCAACGTCACCGGCGCCGGCTCGGGGCCCGGGCTGTAGCGACATGCGAAGCGCGCGCGGGGGCTTCGCCCGTCGTGCGAGCTATCCACTCGATACACCGGCCTGCGAGCGAGCCGACGGGCTCCGCCCGTCGTGCGAGCTATTTGAGCAGGTGAAACAGCGCTACCGTCGTCACCGCGAACGCGACCGCGACCGCCACGGTCAGACGGGTCAGGTTCCGCTCGACGATGTGCGTGCCGCCCTGCGAGGCTGGTGTGAAGCCCATGCCGCCGAAGCCGGCGTCGCGACCCGAGTGCATCAGGATCAGCCCCATCAGGGAGATCGCGAGCAGGACGTGGATGACTGCGACCACCTGGAGCACCCGGGTAGCGTAGCGGCCGCTATGCGGCCACGTCGAAGATCGCGACGATCAGCTCGGCGGCGATGCGGTCCTTGGTCACGTAGCCCGCTGCTCCTGCTGACCGGGCGGAGTCGACGTCCTGCCTGGCGTCGGATCCCGTGACGATCAGCACCTGTACGCCCTCGTACTCGGCGACGATTTGCCTCGTCGCCTCGACCCCGTTCAGGCCGGGCATGCTGATGTCCATGAGGACGATGTCGGGCCTCAGCTCGGCCGCCAGGCGGACGGCCTCCTCGCCCGTCGCGGCCAACCCGACGACGTCGATGCGCCGGTCCGTGGTCAGGATCGCCTGCAGTGCCTCGGCGAACAGACGGTGGTCGTCGGCGATCAGGACTCTGACTGACGTAGCGTGCAAAGTAGAGCAGACTCCGTCGAGAAACGAGCAGGATCGAGGAGATTTCGAGCGGTGAGCGACGAGGTCCGGGAACGTATCCGGAAGCTGCTGGTCACCGGTGACAATCGCCTCAAGCAGGGGGTCGCGCCGGAGAAGGTGCGGGCGACCTACGAGGAGGCGCTCGAGCTCGCGCGCGACGCCGGGCTCGAGGACCGGATCCGCCCCCTGGTCGAGCTCAGGCTCGCCGATCTCGACGATCTCCCTGGCCGGCACTGAGGTCCATCCGGCTTCCCTGCAACGCTTGACGCGTTTCCCAGGCAGGAGACGGTCCTTCCTCGACAAGGAGAGTCCTGATGAAGCCGTGGCAAAAGTACGCGGCCGAGGTGTTCGGCACGTTCACGCTGGTCTTCGTCGGCGCGACCGCCGTCGTCGGGTTCGGCGCCAGCGCCGCTCCGTTCGCGTTCGGGCTCGCGCTGCTCGCCGGCCTGTACGCGTTCGGCGAGGTGTCGGGCGGCCATTTCAACCCGGCGGTCACGCTCGGCCTGTTCCTCGACCGCCGGATCGCGGTTCGAGACGTCGTCGCCTACTGGGTGTCCCAGTTCGTCGGCGCCGTTCTCGCCGGTCTGGCCCTGCTGCTGATGACGTCGAGCGACGACGTCGCCAAGGCCGCGACCGTGCCGGGGGATCACGGCGTCCGCGGAGCGTTCTTCGTGGAGATCTTCCTGACGGCGATCTTCGTGCTCGTCATCCTGCAGGTGACGAAGAGCAAGGGTTACGCGACCACGACGTTCGTCGCGATCGCGCTGACCCTGATGGCGATCCACTTCGCAGCGGTCCCGTTCAGCGGGTCGTCGGTCAACCCCGCGCGGAGCTTCGGCACCGCGCTGATCGGCAACCGCTGGACGCGACTTCTGGATCTACCTCGTCGCCCCTCCGCTCGGAGCGATTCTCGGGTGGATGATCCACGCCGTGGTCGTCGGGGGCAAGACCGACCTGCGCGGGGACTTCGACGAGATGCGTCGGGAGGTCGGCGGCTCGATGGGAACCGGCCCGGGCGCCTAGGGCTAGGCCTTCGCCGCCTCGGAGAGGGCCGCCCCGGCGGCCCTCTCCAGAATCTCCTCGACCCTGGCCGCCTGGCGGAGCACGTCGTGCTCGGCGGCCGCCGCCCGCGCAGCCTCGTTCGGGCTGGGCAGCGCCGCCGCGCGGCGAAGACCCTCGGCGATATCGCGCTCGTCCTCCGGATCGACCAGCACGCCCGCCGCGGGCGTGACGAACTCGGGCGGCCCTCCGACCCTGGTGGCGACCACGGAGCGCCCGCTCGCCATTCCCTCGAGCAGCGCCTGGCCGAACGGCTCGACCAGGCTCACGCCGCACACCACCCGGGCGCGCGCGAGCCGGGCCGGGATCTCCTCGTGCGGGACGAGCCCGGTGACCTCGATCCCCGGGCGGCCCTCCAGCTGCGGGCGGAGCGGCCCGTCCCCGACGAAGGTCAGAGTCCCCTCGCCGAGCCGCCCGAACGCGTGCGCCAGCCGGAGCGGATTCTTCCTCTCGGTCAGCGAGCCGACCGCGAGGAAGGCGGGCGGCCCGCCGGGTGCGGGCTGGAGCTGGAAGCGCTCGAGGTCGACGCCGGAGTCGACGACGCTCGATCTTGCCGCGCGCGGCCGGCACCTTCCGCTCCAGCTCACGGCGGAGCCACCCGGAGACGGCGATCACGGCCGCGGCGCGCCGGACGACGAGCCGGGTGGCACCGGCAACGCCCGGAACGCGTCCGACGTTTGCGACGTCCTGGCCGTGGGCCGTGACCACCAGTGGCGCCCGCGACGCGAGCGCGGCGGCCAGCCCGGCGGGAACGAGGAAATGCGCGTAGACGACGTCCGGCCGGAACCGGCGGGCGGCCCTGCGCGCGTCCGGACGAGCAGGACGTGGCGGGCCCGTCCCCCGCCGCGCCGGTCGACCACCGCCCGGTCGAGCTCGTGACCGCGGTCGAGCAGCGCTTCCTCGAGCCGGCGGACGAAGACGCCGAGGTCGGGGTCGTCCGGCCCCGGGTACATCTGCGAGACGAGCAGGATGCGCATCCGCGATAGCTTCGCAGGGCGCGACGCGTCGACCGGAGGGGTCAGACCCCGGACGCGTCCGTTCCGGCCGAGGGAGGGGTCAGACCCCGGACGCTGTCCGTTCCTGCCACTAGGCGCGCTGGGCGTCGTAGGTGCCCCACTCGTCGCGGAGCACGCCGCAGACCTCGCCGATCGTGCAGCGCGCGCGGAGGGCCTCCCGCATCGGCGGCAGGAGGTTCTCCGCGCCGGCGGCGACGCGCCGCACCTCGCTCAGCGCGGCGGCGGCCGCCTCCGCGTCCCGCTCGGCGCGCACCCTCGCCGTCCGTTCGAGCTGGCGCCGCTCGATCTCCGGGTCGAGCCGGTGGATCTCGATCTCCTCGCCACCGGAGTCGGTGTGCAGGTTCACGCCCACCACGACCCGCTCGCCCTTCTCCACCTGCGTCGTGAACCGGTACGCCGCTTCCTCGATCTCCGCCTGGACGAAGCCCTGCTCGATCGCGGCAACAGCGCCGCCCTGCTCCTCGATTCGATCGACGAGCTCGAGCGCGCGCGCCTCGAGCTCGTCGGTCAGGGCCTCCAGGAAGTAGGCGCCGCCCAGCGGATCGGCCGTTTCGGTCGCGCCCGCCTCGTGCTGCAGGATCTGCTGCGTCCGGAGGGCGATGCGGGCCGCGCGCTCGGTCGGGAGCGCCAGCGCCTCGTCGAAGGAGTTGGTGTGGATCGACTGGGCGCCGCCGCACGCCGCGGACAGCGCCTGGATCGCGACCCGGACGATGTTGTTCTCCGGCTGCTGCGCGGTCAGGGTCGACCCGCCGGTCTGGGCGTGGAAGCGCAGCGCCAAGGCGCGCGGGTTGGTCACGCCGAGTCGGTCCCGGAGGAGCTTCGCCCAGAGCCGCCGCGCGGCACGGAACTTCGCCACCTCCTGGAAGAAGTCGTTGTGCGCGTTGAAGAAGAACGAGAGGCGCTCGCCGAACTCGTCCGGCGAGAGCCCGGCCTCGACGGCGGCGCGGCAGTACGCGAGGCCGTTCGCGAGCGTGAACGCGATCTCCTGGACCGCGGTCGAGCCCGCCTCGCGGATGTGGTAGCCGGAGATCGAGATCGTGTTCCAGGACGGGAGCCGCTCCGAGCAGTACGCGAAGAGATCGGTCGTCAGCCGCATCGACGGGCGCGGCGGGAAGATGTAGTTCCCGCGGGCGACGTACTCCTTGAGGATGTCGTTCTGCACCGTCCCGCGCAGCCGTTCGCGCGGGACGCCCTGCTCCTCGGCGACGAGCTCGTAGAGGAGCAGCAGCAGCGCGGCGGGCGCGTTGATCGTCATCGACGTCGAGACCTCGCCGAGCGGGATGCGGTCGAAGAGGATCTCCAGGTCGGCAATCGAGTCGATCGCCACGCCCGTGCGCCCGATCTCGCCCGCGGCGCGCGGATCGTCCGAGTCGTAGCCGAGCTGGGTCGGCAGGTCGAACGCGGTCGAGAGGCCGGTCTGCCCACGCTCGAGCAGGTAGTGGAAGCGCGCGTTCGTCTCCTCGGCGGAGCCGAAGCCGGCGTACTGGCGGATCGTCCACGGACGGCCGCGGTACATCGTCGCGTACGGCCCGCGGGTGAAGGGGAACTCGCCGGGCGGCTCCAGCTCCAGACCGGCGACGTCCTCGGCGGTGTAGACCGGTTTGACCTCGATGCCGGAGTCGGTCTCGCGCCGGTCCTCACGCAGGGCCACGCGCGAATCGTACGCTTACGCGATGGAGGTCACCGTCAGGCTGTTCGCCGGGCTGCGCGAGCAGGCGGGGTGGTCCGAGCGGGCGATCGAGGCGACGACGGTCGCCGAGGTCTGGCCGGCGCTCGGCCTCGGCGAGGAGCCGGCCGGCCTGCTCTACGCGGTCAACAAGCGGTACGCCGCGCGCGACACGGCGCTGGCCGAGGGGGACGAGGTGGCGCTGATCCCGCCCGTCTCCGGCGGCGCCTTCCGGCTCACCGACCGGCCGATCGACCCCGAGTCGGTGATCCGCGAGGTCTCCGACCCGCGCGCAGGCGGGATCGCGACCTTCATCGGCACCACCCGCGTCGAGTCCCGCGGCCGCACCGTCCACTACCTCGACTACGAGGCCTACGGCGGGATGGCGGAGCAGGTGATGGCCGAGATCGCCGAGGAGCTGAAGTCGAGACACGACCTCTGCGAGGTCGCGATCACGCACCGGATCGGACGCGTCGAGATCGGCGGGCTCTCGGTCGTGATCGCGGTCTCCGCCCCGCATCGCGCCGACGCGCTCGCCGCCTGCCGGGAGGCGATCGACACCCTCAAGGAGCGGGCGCCGCTCTGGAAGAAGGAGGTGTACGAGGGCGGCGAGGAATGGATCGGTCGGGGGTCGTAGCTACCATGACCGCATCGTTCGTCCCCGCCCGGCCGGCCCCGAGGTGAGAGGGGACGAGTGCCCCCGCCCGGTACCTTGACCCAGATGGACTTCCCTCCCGAGATCCCCGAGCGCGACTACCGGCCGATCCATCCGGAGCCGGCCTGGCGCGCCCTCGCCCGCAAGATCTGGGCGCCGATCGCGGTCGTGATCGGAATCGTGGTCAAGTTCGGGCTCGCGTTCGCCAAGTTCGCCTCCATCTTCGTCGCGGTCGGCGGCTACGCGCTGATCTGGGGCTGGAAGTTCGCGATCGGCTTCGTGCTCCTGATCCTCGTCCACGAGCTCGGCCACTTCGTCGAAGCCCGCCGCCGCGGCTTCAACGCCTCCTGGCCGGTGTTCCTGCCCTTCTTCGGTGCGTATGTCGCGATCCGCGACGCGCGGATGAACCCCTGGCAGAGCTTCTGGATCTCGATCTCCGGGCCGCTCTGGGGAAGCGTCGGCGCGGCGATCGTCTGGGGGATCGGCGAGCACGACGGCTCGCGCCTGTTGCAGGCGCTCGGTTACGTCGGCTTCCTCCTCAACCTCTTCAACATGATCCCGATCGGCTTCCTCGACGGGGGCTCGATCTGGCGCGCGATCAAGACCATGCGTCTCGGGGGCACGCCCGGCAGGGCGAGCGTGGCGACCGCGGTCTACGTCGGCCTGGCGGTGCTGCTCGTGATCGGGATGGTCGGGGCCCACGTCCCGCAGCACCGCCTCTAGGCTCCGGTGGAAGACAGACAGATCCTGGAGCACGAGCACGGCGACGACGCCGCGCACATCGAGATGATCGCCGAGGAGTTCCGCCGGGGCTTCCAGGCGGTCGACCGGATCAGGCGGCCGGCGGCGACGGTGTTCGGCTCGGCCCGCATCGGCCCGGGCCACGAGGACTACGAGCGGGCGCGGGAGTGCGGGCGGCTCCTCGCCGAGGCGGGCTTCGCGGTGGTCACCGGCGGTGGGCCGGGCGTGATGGAGGCGGCCAACCGCGGGGCGAAGGACGCAGGCGGCTTCTCGGTCGGCTTCAACATCCTGCTTCCGCACGAGCAGTCGGTGAACCCGTACCTCGACCTCGGGCTCACCTTCCGTCACTTCTACGCCCGCAAGGTCATGCTCGTGAAGGCGGCCGAGGGCTTCATCCTCTTCCCCGGCGGCTTCGGCACGCTCGACGAGCTGTTCGAGTCGCTGACCCTGATCCAGACCGACACCGTGCACGAGTTCCCCGTCGTCCTGATCGGGACGAGGTACTGGCGCGGCCTGCTCGAGTGGATCGCCGAGCGCCCGCTGGGGACGGGGAAGATCTCGCCCGGGGACCTCGACCTGCTCCACGTCACCGACGACGTCGCCGCCGCGGTCGAGCGCGTCCGCGACGCCTGGGAGCACACCGCCGGGTCGCGCGTGCACGAGACCGAGAAGGCGGACGCGCAGTAGGCGGCGTCAACCCCTGTACGCGAAGCCCCAGTCGAGGAGCTTCTTGACGTCGGAGTAGGCGTCGTTCGCGCCGAGCACGACCGCGATCAGGCGGACGCCGTCGCGGTGGGCGGAGGCGACGAGGCAGTGCTTGGCGATCGTCGTCCAGCCGGTCTTCACCCCGTCGGCGCCGGGGTAGCTCCCGAGCAGGTGGTTCTTGTTCACGTAGGTCTTCCGGCCGATCGGGCCGGGCCAGGGGACACGCTTGACCCGCGTCCGGACGACCGCCCGGAAGCGCGGCTGCCACAGCGCGTAGCGCGTGAGCGCGGCCAGGTCCCAGGCGCTCGAGTAGTTGTCGCGGTCGAGGAGCCCGCTCGGGCTGCGGAAGTGCGAGTCGTGCAGGCCGAGTGCCCTGGCCTTCGCGTTCATCATCGCGACGAAGCGGGAGCGGGTCCCGCCGGCGGCGATCGCGAGCGCCACCGCGTCGTCGTTTCCGGAGTAGAGCAGCAGGCCGTAGAAGAGCTTCCACGCCTCGACGCGCTCGCCGGGACGCAGGCCCTCGGTGATCGGAGCGACCCGCGCGACCGACCGGTCGACGGTGACGACGTCGTGTGGGCGCAGCCGCTGCATGGCCAGGATCGCGGTCATGATCTTCGTCGTCGACGCGATCGGCCGCCGCCGGTGCGGGTGCTTCGCCCACAGCACGGTTCCCGTGGTGCGGTCGACGAGGATCGCCGCCGGCGCGCCGACCTTGATCCCGCGTGCCGGCAGCGGCCCTGCCCGGTGCAGCAGAGGGCGGTCCGGCCGCTGCCGAAGGCACGAGGACGGCGGCGAGCGCAAGCACCACGGGGAATCGCGGACGCCTCAACCTGAGGCCCAGGGTAGCGACCTAGACTTACGGCAGATGCAGCTCCGAGACCTGCCGTCCGTGGACGAGCTCGCCCGCACCGTCGACGACCCGCTCGCCGTCGACACGGCGCGCCGGCTGCTCGACCGGGCGCGCGACGAGGTTCGCGCGGGCGCCGACCCGGGCGACCTGACCGAGCGTCTCCGGGCCGAGCTCGACGGAGCCCGTCGCCCTCGGCTGCGCCGCGTGCTGAACGCGACCGGCGTGATCGTCCACACGAACCTGGGTCGGGCTCCGATCGCCGACTCGGCGCTCGAGCGGCTGCGCGAGATCGGCCGCGGCTACTCGAACCTCGAGTTCGACCTCGACGAGGGCGCCCGCGGGTCGCGCCAGGACCACCTCGCTGCGATCCTGCGCCGGCTCACCGGCGCCGAGGCCGCCCTGGTCGTCAACAACAACGCCGCCGCCGTGCTGCTCGCCCTGGCCGCTCTCGCCGAGGGCCGGGAGGTGCTGGTTTCGCGCGGGGAGCTGATCGAGATCGGCGACGGCTTCCGCATCCCCGAGGTGCTCGCCCGCTCCGGCGCCCGGCTGGTCGAGGTCGGAACGACGAACCGGACGCGCGCAGCCGACTACGAGCGCGCGGTCGGCCCGGAGACGGCGCTCCTCCTGCGCGTGCACCAGTCGAACTTCCGGGTCGTCGGGTTCACGGAACGGCCCGCACTCGCCGAGCTGGCGCAGATCGCGAAGCGAGCCGGGCTGCCGCTCGTCGACGACCTCGGCTCGGGCGCACTTAGTGACACAGTGTTACTTGCTTCGGATCGAGGCTTGCTGGGCCGAGAATCGCCAAGTAACACTGTGTTACTTGGCGACGAGCCGTCCGCACAGGACGCCCTCCGGGCCGGCGCCGATCTCGTCTGCTTCTCCGGGGACAAGCTGCTCGGCGGTCCGCAGGCCGGGATCGTCGTCGGCCGCGCCGATCTCGTCGACCGCCTGCGCCGCCACCCGCTCCAGCGCGCCTTGCGGGCGGACAAGCTGACGCTCGCGGCGCTCGAGGGCACGCTCGGGCTCTACCTCGAGCCCGGGCGTGCGCAGCTCGAGGTGCCGGTGCTGCGGATGCTCACCGAGCCCGCCGAGGCCGTGCGCGCCCGGGCCGATCGGCTGGCCGCGCTCACCGGCGGCAGCGTCGAGGAGACGGTCGCCCGGGTCGGGGGCGGCGCACTGCCGCTCGCCGAGCTGCCGAGCTTCGCGTGCGCCCTCGAGGAGGGGCTGGCGGTCCCGCTCCGTCTGGGCGAGCCGCCGGTCGTCGGCATCGTCCGTGACGGCCGGCTCCTGCTCGACTGCCGCACGCTCGGGGACGCCGAAGCGGACGAGGCCGCCGCCGCCGTCGCGTCGATCCGGGAATGACCGACCTCTCGCCGGAGGCACGCGTCTGGGGACTGCTCCGGGGCGCGCTGGCGACCAGGGCGACCGGGATCGTCGCCGACCTCGACGTCGCGGGCGCGCTGGCGGACGGGCCCAGGCCGATCGCCGCCGTCGCCGAAGAGGTCGGCGCCGACCCGGACACGCTCCATCGCCTCCTGCGCGCGCTGGCGAGCGAGGGGGTCTTCGCCGAGGAGGAGCCGGGCACCTTCCGGAACACGGCGGCGTCCGAGCTGCTCCGGGACGGCACCGGCTGGCGGGAGTTCGCCCACCTGTTCGGCGGCGTCTGGTACCGGGCGGCGACCGATCTCGGGGCACGCAGCCGCGAGACGACGTTCCCACGGAGCTTCGGCACCGACTTCTGGGCCTGGCTCGCCGCCCACCCGGAGGAGCGGGCCTGCTTCGACCGCGCGATGTCGGAGGGGAGCGACCGCCGGGTCGCCCGGCTCGACCGGATCGACTGGCGCGGCGGCGAGACGGTCGTCGACGTCGGCGGCGGCAACGGCTCGCTGCTCGTCGAGCTGCTGCGCAGGCAGCGCGGGCTGCGCGGGATCGTCTTCGACCTGCCGGAGACGGTGCGGGACGAGCAGAGCACTCGCGAGCTGGGCATCGAGTTCGTCGCCGGGAGCTTCTTCGAGAGCGTCCCGGCCGGGGACGTCTACGTCCTCGGCACCGTCCTCCACGACTGGGACGACGAGCGGGCGGCGGCGATCCTCCGCACCGTCGCCGCCGCCGGGCCTCCCGGGGCGCGGGTGCTGATCCTGGACGCGGTCGTCTCTCCCGGGAACGAGCCCCACGGCGCGAAGTGGCTCGACCTGCTCATGCTCGTGCTGATGACCGGACGCGAGCGCAGCGAGCCGGAGTGGCGGACGCTGGTGGAGAGCGCAGGGCTGCGGATCGACGGGATCGAGGACGGCCTGATCCAGGCGTCATGCCGCTGACGGTCGGCACCGCAGGCCACATCGACCACGGCAAGACGTGGCTCGTCCGGGCTCTGACCGGAAAGGACACCGACCGGCTCCCGGAGGAGCGCGCCCGCGGGATCTCGATCGACCTCGGCTACGCCCCGCTCGAGCTCGCGGACGGCAGGCGGCTGTCGCTCGTCGACGTCCCCGGCCACGAGCGGTTCGTCCGGAACATGGTCGCGGGCGTGACCGGCATCGACCTCTTCCTGCTCGTGATCGACGCCGCCGAGGGCACGCGGCCGCAGACAATCGAGCACCTGGCGATCCTGCGGCTGCTCGGGATCGACCGCGGCGTGGTCGCGGTCACGAAGGCGGACGCCGTCGACCAGGAGACCCTCGAGCTCGCGGTCGAGGAGGCCCGCGAGCTGGTGCCGGAGGCGGAGGTGATCCCGGTCAGCGCGAAGACGGGCGCCGGCCTCGAGGAGCTGCGCGCGGCCCTCGCCGCGGTCGCGGACGAGGTCGAGGGCGCCCACGAGGACGGGCCGCCGCGCCTCTACGTCGACCGCGTGTTCACGTTGCGCGGGATCGGCACCGTCGTGACCGGCACGCTCTGGTCGGGCACGATCGGCGAGGGCGACGAGCTCCGGGTCGAGCCCGCCGGGCTCGACGTTCGCGTGCGCAGCGTGCAGGTGCACGACCGGACCGTCGAGCGGGCGGCTGCCGGCCAGCGCGTCGCGGTCGGCCTCCCCGGGGTCGAGCGCGACCGGCTCGCACGCGGCGACGCGCTGATCGAGCCCGGCGCCTTCCCGGTCACGTACCGCCTGGACGTGCTGCTCGAGGAGCTGGAGGAGGTGCCCGCCGCGGTCAAGGTTCACCTCGGCACCGCCGACGTCGCCGCCCGGGTCGCGCGGCGAGGCCGCTTCGCCCAGCTGCGGCTGGAGCGGCCCGTGGTCGCCGGGCGCGGCGACCGGGTCGTGCTGCGGACGGCGACGACGGTCGGCGGCGGGACGGTCGTCGACCCGCGGCCGCCCCGGCGGCTCGACCCCGAGCGGCTCGAGCTGCTCGAGCGCGGCGAGATCGCCGCCACGATCCACGAGCCGGTGCGGGCGAGCTCGCTCCGCCACCTGGTCACGGGCGAGCTCGCCGGGGTGGAGCGCGCCGGCGAGTGGGTCTTCTCACGGCACTGGCTCGAGGAGCTCCGCGCCGACGTGCAGAGACGGCTCGCCGGGGCCGATCCGCGCGATCCCGGGATCGACCTGCCGCCGGCGCCGTGGGCGGCGGCGATCGCGCCGCTGCTCGGCGTCGACCGGCGGGGCTCGCGGCTGTACCTGCCGGGCGCGAGGGGAGAGGCGCCCGGCGGGGACGAGCTGCTCGCCGAGCTGCAGGCGGCCGGCGCGAACCCGGTGAAGGTCGCCGACCCGAAGCTCGCCCGTCTGCTCGAGCAGGAGGGGAGGCTGGTGCGCGTCGGCGACGGGCTCGCGATCGGGCGGCAGCGTACGACCAGGCCCGCACCGCACTGGTCGAGGAGTGCGCGGCCGCCGGCACGATCACGCTCGCCCGCTTCCGTGACCTGCTCGGCATCGGCCGCCGCTCGGCCCAGCTGCTGCTCGAGCGCTTCGACGCGGACGGGCTGACCCGGCGGGTGGGGGACGAGCGCGTTCTCCGCCGCGCGGGCCGCTGAGACGTGACCTTCTGGATCGCGCTCCTCCTGGTCCTGTTCCACGTCGTCAAGGGTGGATGGGCAATCGCCCTGCTCGCCGGCACGGGCACGTTCGAGGTGTCGACGCCGCTCTTCTGGCTCTGGTACTCGCAGCGCCGCGCGGTCCAGGTCGGTGCCGAGACCCTGATCGGCCGGGTGGCCGAGGTCGCCGAGGAGTGCCGGCCATACGGGCTCGTACGCGTGCAGGGAGAGCTGTGGCGTGCGCGTTGCGACGAGGGCGCCGACCGCGGCGAGCGGGTTCGGATCGCCGGCCGCGACGGGCTGACGCTCGAGGTCGTCCGTGAGCCTCGCTGAGGCGCTCGAGCTCGCCCGCGCCCGGGCGGCCCGCCTCCGACCGGTGGACGGCGGGCTGCCGCACGTCACCGGCGACGACGGCCGCTGGCGGCGGCTGCCGCCGACCGGCGCCGACGGAGACGCCCTCACCGGCCTGCCGTGGACGGGCGGCTTCGTCGCCGGGCAGCAGTGGCCGGCCGGCCTCCACGACGACGCCGCCGCCGTCACCCAGCTGCTCGCGCCGCGGGCGCGCCGGCCGACGACGCACGACCTGGGCTTCCTGTTCTGGCCGAGCGCGGTCCTCGGCCACCTCGCGACGGGCGAGCGGCGCTACCGGGAGCTCGGCCTCCGCGCGGCTCGCTCGCTGATCGAGCGTGCACTCCCGTCGGGGGTGATCCAGGTCGTCGGCCCGCTCGACGACCCGGCGCTGCGCGGCCGGACGATCGTCGACACGTGGCCGAATCTGACGCTGCTGTGGTGGGCCGAGCGCGAGGGGACGGCGGAGGCCGGCGCCGCAGCGAGGGCGCACCTGGCCGCGACGCTCGGCGCGCTCCTGCGCCCGGACGGCTCGACCTTCCACGCCGCCCGGCTCGCCGACGACGGAGCCGTGCTCGAGCAGGGGACGATCAACGGCTTCGCCCCGGCCTCGACGTGGGCACGCGGCCAGGCGTGGGCGCTGCACGGGCTCACCGCCGCCGCGCGGGCGACCGGCGACCCGGAGCTCCGGGAGGCGGCCGAGCGTACCGCAGGCTGGTTCCTCGACCACCTGCCCGTGGACCTGGTTCCGCGCTGGGACTTCGACGCGCCTGCGGACGAGCCCCGGGACGCGTCCGCCGCCGCGATCGCCGCCGCCGCGCTCCTCGACCTCGGCCGGGAGAGCGACGCGCTGGCCCTGCTCGAGTCACTCGTCGCGACGTGCCTGAACCGCGGCGAGGGCGACGGCCTGATCCTGCACTGCTGCTACCGCCGCCCGGCCGGGGTCGGGCTCGATTGCGCGACGGTCTGGGGGGACTTCTTCCTGCTCGACGCGCTCCTGCGCGCGGTCGAGCCCGAGGCCCGTCTCGACCCGCTCGGCTGAGCCGCGAGGGGCCCCGCACCCGGCGCGAGGCCCCCTCGGACAGAAGCGGGGCTAGCCCGCCGGCGGCGACGTCCGCGCCGCCTGCATCCGCTGCGGCGCGTCGCCGGACCAGCGGAGAAAGCCGCCGATTCCGATCAGGATCGCGAGGATCAGGCCGACCCACGCCGGCCAGTGCCGGGCCTCGTTGTCGACCAGGAACTTGATCACGGTGAAGAGCAGGACGAGCGCCGCCAGGCCGGCGGAGATCATCGCCGGCTTCACCGGCAGCTCGGGCAGCGTGACCCCGAACATCTGCACCACCTCGAACAGGACGAGCGCGATCACGAAGATCCCGGCCGCCGTGCCCCAACCGTGCCAGCCGGAACGGCCCGCGGTGATCGCTCCGAAGCTGACCTGCTGCCAGTCGAAGAAGAGGAAGATGAAGAGCAAGAGACCCGCGCCGCCCAGCAGCTGAGACGAGCGGCTCATCCCTTTGAGCTGATCCATACAGAGCCTCCGAAGACGAGGGACGACTGCCTTATCTCACAGGCAGACCCCATCAGCAAGACATATCCCTCGGACGGAGGATGGGCCGGAATCGGCGCGAACACCCGAATCGGCCCGGATCAGGCGGTCTCGGCCGGCACCTGCGAGGCCGCCGCGTCCGCGACCGCCAGGCGCCTCTCGACGAGGTCCTCGGCGGCGTCGCGGGCGTCCGCGCCCCCGGTCGCCGCAGCCAGGAACTCATCGCGTTCGATCGCGAGCAGACGGCTCGGCACCTGCGCACGGACGGTCGCCATCCGCGGGGCGGCACGCAGAAGCGCGATCTCCCCCACCACACCTCCGGGCCCGACCCGGCCGATCTCGCGGCCGTCCCTGTCCACGACCAGCTCGCCCTCGGCGACCAGATAGGCGTTGTCGGCCGCATCGCCCTGCCGCATCAGGATCGTGCCGCCGGGAAGCTCGACCTCAGAGAGCGTGAACGCGACACGCTCGAGAGCGACCGGAGGCAGCCAGCCGAAGAGCGGGTTCGCCCGGAGGAGCCTCAGGTCCTCCGGGCGGACCTGCGTGGCGATCTCGCTGCTCCGGCGACTCGCGGCCAGGGCGGCGACGGCGCCGAGGCCGACGCCGACCACCGCCAGCGACAGACGAACGCCGGTGAGCGCGATCATCGCGGCGGTCGCCGCCGACCCGACCGTGATCGCCAGCGCCCGGACGCCCTCGTGAAACCCGAGCACGCGCGTGAGCAGGTCGTCACGGGCCGAGCGGGCGATCAGCGTGTACCCGGCGACATCGGTGACGGTGTTGCCTCCGCCGAGAACAGCCAGCCCGGCGAGGGCGACCATCAGGCCCGGCTGCAGGCCGAGCGCCACGAGCGGCGCTCCCCACGCGGCGAGCCCCAGCGCCATGGGGCCGGCCATCCGGCTCCGCCCGACGAGGCTGGTCGCAGCCAGCCCGCCGACGACGCCGCCCACGCCGATCGCCGCCGTCAGCCACCCGACGGCGGACTCCTGGAGCCGGAGCAGCTCGAGCGGAACGACGACGACCAGGACGTTCAGCGCGCCCCGGGCGAGGTTCTTGGCCGTGAACATCGCCGCGGCCAGCTTCAGCTGCGCGCTCGAGCGTACGGCGGCGAGCCCCTCGGTCAGCCCCAGCGCCCGCCGCGACGCCCACGGCCGGATCGAGAGGGCGACCGTGCTCGGGAGCCCGGCCTCGGAGACCGCGGCGCCGAGGAAGAGCAGCGCGGCGGTGCCGAGCACCACCCACGGCTGGGCGGTGAGATAGAGGACGGCGGCCAGCGCCGGTCCGAGCGTCAGCGCCCCGGCCTGGACGACGCTCGAGACGACCCCGGCGGCGGTCAGCTCGGCCGGCGTCTCGACCAGAAGCGGCACGAGCGCGCGCCGGGCAGGGTTCGAGACGACCGATGCGGTCATCGAGAGCGCCGCCAGTACGAGTAGCGCCGAGTGCGGCGCCTCCACCGCCGCGAGCGCCGCGGCCGCGGCGGCGACCGCCGCCCGGAGGAGGTCGACCCCGACCAGCAGTCGCTCCCGCGGGATCCGGTGCGTGGCGGCCGCGACGAGCGGTGCGACGGCCGCGGCCGGCAGCATCTGCGCGCCGACGAGGAAGGCGACGCCGCTCGCTCCGTCCGCCCGGTAGGCGAGCACGCCGAAGGCGACCGCCACGATCGCGTCCCCACCGAAGGAGCCGGCCCACGCGATCTGGACGCGACGGAGGGGAGGGCGCCGCCACACTGCGCGAAACGGCGCGAGACGGCTGGCCCGGGACGCCAACGCTCAGCCCGCGACGACTCGCGCCGAGCCGGCGGCGGTAGCCGTGGCGCGGGCTCGGTCGAGTCGACTCATGGCCGGAAGTCTCCGTGGCCGGCTGCGCGGGCGCTAGGGGCCGCGGGTTTCCATCCGGTGGCCGCCATGTGAAGAAGCGGTGAACGATCTGGCCAGACGACGGCCGGGTCGAGTAGCGTCGCGTCCGTGACGCTCGACCCCGCCCGCCTGCGGAGCTTTCCGATCTTCGCCGACGTGTCCCAGGAGGACGCCGAGCGCATCGCCGCGTGGTGCCAGCTGCGCGAGGCGTCGCCGGGTGACCGGCTGACGTCGGAGGGTGCCTCGGGGTACGCGCTCTTCCTGATCGACGAGGGCACCGCCGACGCGGAGCGGGACGGCGTGCGGATCGGTTCGCTCGCGGCGGGCGACTTCTTCGGAGAGATCGCGTTGCTCGGCGAGAGCAGCCGCCGGATGGCATCGGTGGTCGCGACCTCGCCGATGCGCCTCGCGGTCATGTTCGGGACCGAGTTCCGCCGGCTGGAGGCGGAGCTGCCCGAGGTCGCGGAGCAGATGCGGGCGAGGATGAAGCAGCGGCTCGAGGAAGCAGGACTCGCCTGACCGCAAGGAGTGGCTCCTCGCGAGGGTCGGACCGAACATCGTGCGTGCCCGGTGTCGGCACGTACTCGAAGCAACAGGCAGGGGAGTAAGTGACCAGTCGATCAGCGGCAGGGGAACGTACGGCGTCAGGAGCGCCGAGCCGCTCGACCTGCCGGCGTGGGTGGGTCACCGGGAACCGGGCCACGCTCGCCCTGACTGGCTGAGCGTCAAGTTCACCACAGAACGGCCGCCCGCTCCATTCCTTGCGGGCCGGCCGGGTCGATCCACGACAATGGAGCGATGAACGCGGTCACGGACGAGGTCGTCGGCGGAAGCCCGCCGCCGGTCGGCGTCCGCTGAGACCGTTGCGTCGACGCGCCTGCACGGTCGCGCTGGCCCTGGCGGCCATTGCCGCCCCCGGAGCGGCGCGGGCAGACGCCGATCCTGCGAGCGACACCCTCTACACGAACGACGTGTTCCTGCCTCTCAGCGCAAGGGTCTCGCCCACGCTCGCGCGCCGACTGGCAGACGTGGCCAGCGCGGCGAGCGCCGCCGGGAAGCCGGTCCGGGTGGCGCTGATCGCGGCACCAGCCGATCTCGGCGGCGTTCCGACCCTGTTCGGCAAGCCCACCGACTACGCGCGCTTCCTGGACGCGGAATTGCAGTTCGTCTACTCGGGAAAGCTGCTGGTCGTGATGCCCCAGGGCGCCGGGCTCGCCGAGCACGGCCGGCTGGAGGCGAACGCGTCGGTCGTCCATGCCGTCATCGGGTCCGGCGCCGACGGCCTGGCGCGAACCGCAATCGCGCTCGTCCGCGCCCTGTCCGGGCACGAGCCCGAGCCGAAGCCGGCTCCCGCGTCGCCGCCGCCGCAGCAGGCCCGGCACCGAAGCTCTCGGCGCGCGGCTCCCGCTCCGTCGCCTCCGGCGTCGGTCGCCGCCTCGGCCAGGGGGTTTCCGGTGTGGGAGTCGGCCGTGATCGCGACCGGCGCGGTCGGCGCGTTCGTGCTCGGAGGCCTCCTCTTCGTCCGGCGCCGGCTGCGGTCGCGTCCGCTCGACGCGATGGCGGCGTCCGAGGTCGTCCCCGATCCGAACGATCCCTACCGCTACCGGGGCCCGTAGAGCGGTCATGGTCGCGACCCTGCTCGCACTCGTCCTCGCCGGCGGGCAGCCGCCAAGCGTGTATCCCTGGCCGATCGGAGCGGGAGCGAGATACCATCCACCGGCGGCCGGGGCAAAGGTGCTGTCGGGAGGCCCGATCGGGTCTCTCCGCTGCAGGCGAGAATCGGAGGCCCGCTTCGGAGTCCATCTGGAGGTGTTCGCTCGCCGCCGGGTCGTGATCGTCCCGGCCGGCATCGGCGTCGCCCGCCCCCGGCGCCGGTACTTCGGCCGGCTGATCCCGGGCGGCTGCACCTACCCGGCCCGCACGCTCGACCCGACGGGCGTGATCGAGGTGCGGGCCGGCTCCCGGCTCACCCTCGGAGACGTCTTCCGGCTGTGGGGACAGCCGCTCGGGCCTCGTCGGGTGGCCGGTTTCCGGACGCGCGCCTCCGTTCTCGCCTTCGTCGGGGGCAGGCGCCGGTACGGGGACCCACGCTCGATCCGGCTGACGCGGCACGCCCAGATCGTCCTCGAGATCGGTGGCTACGTCGCACCACATCCCCGCTACCTGTTCTCGGGCGGTCTCTGACGAGTCACCCTTCCTGGTGAGGAAACAGGGGCGCTTTCAGCCGATAGTCCATGTGTGCTGCGGCGTGACGAGATGACCGAACACGGCCCGGACCGGGCCTTTCCTCCGGCGGTGGTGCATGGGCGCGATTCCTGACGAGCCCGGCCTCCGACCGCCCGGAGCGCCTCTCCTGGGCAGCCTGCTCGTCGAGCGCGGGCTGCTGACCGAGGAGCAGCTTGCGGCGGGTCTCGAGGAGCAGAAGCGCTCCGGCGAGCCGCTCGGCAAGGTGCTCATCGCCCTCGGGTTCGTCGACGCCGGCATCGTGGCGCAGGCTCTGGCGACCCAGCACGGCGGGCTGCTCAAGAGCGAATACGGCTTCGCGACCGGGTTCGCCGCGAGTCAGCCGACCGCACCGGTGCTGGAACCGCCCGTCAGCACCGACTCGCCCGACGCGGCGCCGATCGCGTCGGAGCTGCGACTCGTGCCGAGGCCGGACGCCGCCGCGAGCGAGTCGTCCGCCGCGGCGGAGGCACCCGCGCCGGCCGAGCAACCGCCTGCGCCGGAAGCACCGCTCACAGCCGTTTCCCCCGAGCCGGTGGAGGACAGAGCAGTCGACGACGAGCCCGAGATCGCTCTCCGCCGGCCCGACGCGGCCGAGACGGAGCCGGAGCCCGATCCGACGCCTGACCGGGACGTGGCGGCCGCCGAGTCGCCCGTCGATGAGGTGGCAGCGTCACCCGACCAGGCGTCTCTTCCCGAGGTCCTGCTCGAGGCCGTCTCCGCCGAGCCGACCGGGGACCCCGAACCGGCCGAGCCTGAGGCAGTCGAGTCGCAGCCGGTCGAGGCCAGTTCCGAGGTCGAGGAGCCCGCGACGAGCACGTGGGAGGAAACAGGCGCCGCCGAGGAGGACGAGGAGCTTCCCGAGCCGCCGGCGGCGATCGAGGAGGAGCCGGAGGCCACCCTTCGTCCGCCCGACACGATCGAGGCGGAGCCCGAGCCGACGGCGAGCCCTGACGAGCCGGCCGCCGAATCGCCGGTCCTCACGGAGGTGACCGCGTCACCCGACCAGGCGCCCGCAGCCGAGCTCCCCGAGCCGGCGGAGGACGGCGAGCCGGTCGAGGTCGAGCCGGTCGAGGTCGAGCCGGTCGAGTCCCCTCCGGTCGAGCTCGTCTTCGACGTCGAGCCGCCCACGGCATTCGTGTACGAGCGCGAATCCGCAGCCCAGGATTCGGCCGAGTCGATCGAGACGGTGCGCGAACCGGCACCGAGTTGGGGCGAGGCAACCGCCGATCCCGACGCGACCCGGCTCGACCTCGAGTCCGCCGCCCGCATCACTCATCTCGAAGCAGAGCTCGTCTCCGCGCAGGGACAGCAGGCGAGGCTGCGTTCGAGAGTCGTCGAGCTCGAGGCAGAGCTCGCCGAGGCGCGTCTCGCCACCGAGACGGCTGCGGACGACTACCGCACGGCCCGCGCCGACGCCCAGAACGCGGCGACCCGCATCGCGAAGCTCGAGCACGAGCTCGCCTCGGCCTGCGACGCCGACCAGGCGTTGCTCGCCGAGAACGACCGCCTGCGTGCCGCGATCGCCGAGGAGTCGGCGGCCGGCCGGCACCTTCGCGAGCGCCTCGTGCGCCAGCGGCTCGCCGACCTCGAACGCCGCCTGGACGAGATGTCGGCCCAGCTCGCCGCCCTGCAGAACGCGCGCGGCTAGCTCGGGTCCCCGCGTCTGATCAGGGGGTGGCGAACGTCGCCACCCAGGACGGTACCTTGACCCCCGCCTTGTGGGCGGCGGAGGTGACGGCCGTCTTCCAGCTCCTGTTCAGGGCATTGATGCGGGTTCGCACCTTCTCCAGCGAGTTGAAGGACGCCTGAACCGCGGACACGTTCTTGGCGGCGAGGGCCGAAGCCAGCTGCTTCAGGTACTGGGCGGCGACGACCGCCGCCTGGTGCAGCTGACCGTTTGCCCGCCGCAGGCTCGACGGCGGCGTGATCCTGCCGACAGCGGTCGCCAGGTACTCGGCGGCGTGCCGGGACGCCGTGACCTTGCGCGCGGCGGTGAGCCAGGTCGCATCGGGCGTGTTGCTGACCGCGTTCAACGCTGCCTCGACGGCGGGTGCCGCCTTCACGTACGGCTGCCGAGCCTTGTCGACCTTGCTCAGATAGGCGCGAAGAGCGACGGCCGGCCGGGCGGCGGGAGCCGGCGGCGCCGTGATGCCGAAAGCCCCGAGAAGGGCGCCGCCGAGAAGGACGGCGCCCAGAACCCGGTGCCGGCCACCGACCACCTGGGTCTCCGCCTCTTTCCGCGTGCAGGATGCCCCGATTGCGATGCCCACGGCTGGATCATACGAGCGTGTGTCCTACGGGGCATCATCGACGAACGGAGCGGCGCAGGAGTCGAACCTACCCAGCCGTGGGTTACACGACCTCACCGGTTTTGAAGACCGGCTGGGCCACCGGGCCCGTGCCGCTCCGGACGCAGCCTAGCCGCCTCGGACCGGGCCGAACCGCGGACGGCCCCTCGCCGCCGGTGGCCGAACGAGCCCTACTCGCCCGCGGGCTCGGCGGGCTCGGCGGGCTCGGCCGGCTCGGCCGACGCCGCCTCGAGCTGCGCCTTCAGCGCGCGGATCTTCTCGACGCGTGAGGCGAGGTCGGGATGCGACACCGCTCCGCTCTCGACCAGCTCGGCCGTCGCCCGCCCGAGCTCGCCGTAGGCCTGCGAGAGCTCGTGCTTCGTCTGGAGCTCCTCGACCCCCTCGCGGGCGCGGGTGGCGACCGTGTTGGTCGCGTCCTTGAGCCGGTCGAAGAACGAGGATGAGGACTTGCCTTCTGCTTCCGCCATGGGATCGATCTTAGCCTGGATCCACCGCGGAGGTAGGTCGGTTCTGTCCGATCTGGGACGAAGAATGACCTCCTGTGCAGGGCTTTAACGGCTGATCGCAGCAGCCGGGGCCTGCGGACAGGAGGTCACCTTGATGGTGCACGATGACAAGCCGGTCGGACTGGACGGGGTGGCGGTCAAATTCGACGACGAGCGGGTCGTCTCGGACGCCGGGGTGATGCTCGTCGCGACGATCGCGCAGCGGCTCGGGATCGAGGCGTTGGCGCAGCAGTTGGTGCGGCTGCGGGGTGACCGTCCCGGCGCGGCCAACGCGGGCCGCAAGGTGACCGCGGTGCTCTACGCGATGGTGCTGGGGGCGGACAGCATCGATGATTGCGGCCTGCTGCGGGCCGGGCGCACCGGTCGGCTGCTCGGCGGCTGGATCCCGGCACCCTCGACGCTGGGGACGTTCTTGCGGGCGTTCACGTTCGGGCACGTCCGCCAGCTCGACAAGCTGCTCGGCCAGGCGCTGGAGCGGGCGTGGAAGGCGGGCGCCGGTCCCGGCGAGGGGCGGCTGGTGATCGATGTCGACAGCTTCGTCGGTGAGGTCTGCGGGCGCCTGAAGCAGGGCGCCGCCTACGGCTACACGCAGCTTTTGGGCTACCACCCGATCCTCGCCACCAGGGCTGACACCCGCGAGACGCTGCACATCCGCCTGCGCAAGGGATCCGCGAACACCCAAAAGGGGATCGTGCGCTTCTGCGATGAGCTGATCGCACGCGTCAGCCGTGCCGGCGCGACCGGCGTCAAGCTGCTGCGCGCCGACAGTGGCTTCTGGAACACGAAGGTGTTCGAGCGGCTCGAGAAGGCAGGCTGGCAGTACTCGATCGGCGTGCGGATGATCACCGCCGTCCGTGCCGCCGTCGAGGTGATCGACGAGGACGCCTGGCTGAGCATCGACTACCCAGAAGAAGGCGAGGCGCAGATCGCCGAGACGATCTACGGCGGTCGACGATTGATCGTGCGCCGCACCCGCCTGCTCGGCGCCCAAGCCGAGCTGTGGCCTGACTGGCGGCACTTCGCCTTCATCACCAACCGCGACGAGGAGATCGCGCTCGTCGAGGCCGAGCACCGCGACCACGCCGTCGTCGAGCAGGTCATCGCCGACCTCAAGGAGCAGGCGCTTGCCCATTTTCCCTCCGGCGACTTTCACGCCAACGGCGCCTGGACGGTCCTGGCCGCGCTGGCGCACAACCTCCTGCGCTGGACGCAGCTGCTCGGGCTCCCGGAGACGACCGCCCGCGCCGCTCGCACCCTGCGCCGCTGGCTGCTCAGCATCCCCGGCCGCCTGACCCGCCACGCGCGCGGATGGACACTGCACCTCCCGGCCCGCTGGCCCTGGCACGGCGACTACATCAGCGCGCTCAACCGCATCCGCGCGCTGCCGGCGATCGCCTGACAGCCGGCCCGCCACACCGAACAACCAATCCGCAACCCCGCGCCGAACCCGAGGCGCGACGACCGCTGCCCGCCAACGACCGATCCGAACCGCCCCGAGCCCCCGCGACGCGGCATCACCCGTCCTCAACCGGCAGCCAGGCCGCGGATCAGGCGCGCACGACACCGACGACCACCCACCGCGAGCTCGATCGGTGGATCCAGGCTAAGACGCCCGGCGACCGACCGGGGAGAATCGCCGAGGCTAACCCTCCTCCCCGCCCTCGCCGGCACCGCGGCTGCGCATCTCATCGATCGCGGCGCGACCGCGCTCGTGGACCTCCCGGCGGCGCTCCTCGACCCCTGCCGCCGGCTCGGGCGGGGCTTCGGGCGCGGGGGGAACGGGCTCGGCCGTGCGCGACTGCTCGAGCTTTCGCTTGAGCTCCTCGGCGTGGTCGGGTGCGTCGACCGGCTTCCGCCGCCGCAGGCGCCAGCGGAAGACGAACAGGGCTCCGGCACCACCTGCCAGCCAGGCGAGAGAACGGCGCATGCAGGGGCGATGCTACTCTTCCGCGGACTTCTCGCCTCGTCCGGCGCCGGTCGTTCCCGAAGGCGCAGCCACCGACGAGGCCGACTCAGACCGAGGGAAGGAGCACGGAGGGAACGTGAACGACTACGAGATTCTGCTGATGCTCGATCCGGAGACCCCGGAGGAGCGCCACGACGAGATCATCGCCCGCGCCCGCGAGCTGATCGAGAAGGGTGGCGGCACCTGGCTGTCGCACGACCCGTGGGGCCGCCGCCGGCTCGCCTACGAGATCGACCACAAGTCCGACGGCGTCTACCACCTGCTCCAGTTCGACTCGGAGCCGGCGACGCTCGACGAGGTCACGCGCGTGCTGAAGATCACGGACGGTGTGATGCGCCACCTGGCCACCCGGCGCCCGAAGGGCGGCGGCCGCACGGGCGCCCCTCCGCCGCTTCCGGCGGCCGAGACCGGTCGCAGCGCCGACCGGGACGAGGCGCAAACGGCCGCCGCGCCGCGGGCCGGGGCCGAAACCGCCGCAGACGGCGAGGCGGCCGGGGGGTACGCTGAGCCGACGGAGACGGAGACGGAGCCAGAGTCGGAGAGAGGAGCCTAGCCATGGCAGCCAGCATCAACCGCGTCGTGCTCGTCGGCAACCTGACCAGGGACCCGGAGCTCAAGCACACGCCAGGCGGCACGCCGGTCTGCAGCCTGCGGATCGCCGTCAACTCGCGCCGCAAGGACGAGTCAGGCCAGTGGACGGACAAGCCGAACTACTTCAGCGTGTCGGTGTTCGGGAACCAGGCGGAGAGCTGCTCGCAGTACCTCTCGAAGGGCCGGCCGGTCGCGGTCGACGGCCGCCTCGACTGGCGCGAGTGGCAGTCGCAGGACGGCTCGAAGCGCGAGGCGGTGGAGATCGTCGCCGAGAGCGTCCAGTTCCTGGGCAGCCGGGGCGAGGCGGGCGGCGAGACGCCGCAGTTCGTCCCCGCCGGCGCCGCCGGCGAGAGCGCCGACTTCGCCTCCTCGGCCGCCGACGACGACATTCCGTTCTAGAGAGGACAGGGAGACCGATGGCACAGCCGAAGCAACGCGAGGAACGGTCGAGCAGCCGCCGGCGACCGCCGGCGAACGCGCAGCCCCGCCGCCGCAACTGCCACTTCTGTCGCGAGAAGGTGGAGGAGGTCGACTACAAGAACATCGCCCAGCTCCGCCGGTACATCTCCGAGAAGGGCAAGATCCGCTCGCGGCGGATCACGGGCGCCTGCCGCCGCCACCAGGTGCAGGTCGCGGTCGCGGTCAAGCGGGCGCGCGAGATGGCGCTGCTCCCCTACGTGACGGGACAGTAAGGGTGGAGGTGATCCTGCTCCAGGACGTGGAGAAGGTCGGCCTGCGCGGCGAGGTCGTCGACGTCGCACGCGGGTACGCCCGCAACTTCCTCGTCCCCAGGAAGCTCGCCGAGCCGGCGAGCCCGGCACGGGTCGCGGAGCTCCAGAAGCGCGCCGCCCAGCGTGCCCGCCAGGAGGCGGGGACCTTCGAGCAGGCGCGGGAGCTGGCCGCCGCGCTGGAGCGGGCCGAGCTCCGCTTCGACGTCAAGGCAGGCCCGAGCGGGTCGTTGTTCGGCTCGGTGACGCCGACCGACCTCGCCGACGAGATCTGGCGCGTCGCGAAGATCCGCGTCGACCGCCGGAAGATCGGGCTCGACGAGCCGATCAAGAAGATCGGCCGCTACCAGGTGCCGGTCGAGCTCTTCACCGACGTCTCCGTCGACGTGACCACGCTCGTCGTCCCGGAAGGCGGCGAGCTGCCGCCCGAGGACGAGCCGCCGGCCGAGGAGCCGCAGGCGGGAGCCCCGGAGGGCGAGGAGGCGGACGCCCCGGAGGCCGGCGAAGGCCCCGTCGACCACGAAGCGGTGCCGGAGGCGTAACGGCTTCTCCACAGGCCCTGTGGAGGGCCTGGGGATTTTCGCAGGAAAAGGCCGCTACGTGCGGCCTTTTCGTCCACCGCGCCGTCCGGCGGCAATGGGAACATACGTTCCGTTCCACCCGCAAACACGCCACGACGCGTTTGTGGAGAGACACGTTGTCCAAGCCCTGTTCGGGCGCGTCCGGAGGTGGTTGATTTGTCGCGGATGTATCAGCTTGCCGAGGCTTCGCCGACCGCCCTGGTCCCGCCGCAGAATCTCGACGCCGAGGAGTCGGTCCTGGGCGCGATGATGCTCTCCCCCGGCGCGATCGGGGCGGTCAGCGAAGTCCTGTCGGCGAGCGACTTCTACCGGGCGAGCCATGCAACCGTGTACAAGGCGGCGCTCGACCTGTACGCCAAGGGCGAGCCGGTGGACGCGATCACGCTCACCGACGAGCTCGAGCGACGTGGCGAGCTGGAGGAGATCGGCGGCCGCGCCCGGATCAACGAGCTGGCCGCGCTCGTGCCGGCGGCCTCGAACGCCGGCCACTACGCGCGCATCGTCCGCGAGATGGCGACCCTGCGGGGCCTGCTCCGGGCCGGGCAGGAGATCGCCCGCCTCGGCTTCGAGCGGGAGGGGCTGGCCGCCGAGGAGCTCGTCGACCGGGCGGAGCAGGTCGTCTTCGACCTCTCGCAGGAGCGGGTCGTCGGCGAGTTCACGCACATCGAAGACCTGCTCAAGGACAGCTTCGAGCGAATCACCGCCCTGTACGAGGCGGGCGCCGACGTCACCGGGCTCGCCTCCGGCTTCCGCGAGCTCGACAAGCTCACGTCCGGGTTCCAGCCGGGCAACCTGATCGTCGTCGCCGCCCGTCCGAGCATGGGCAAGTCCGCGCTCGGCCTGTGCATGGGCGCCAACCTCGCGGTCCGCCAGAACGTTCCGGTCGCGCTCTTCACGCTCGAGATGTCGAAGATGGAGGTGACGCAGCGGCTGATGTGCTCCGAGGCGAAGGTCGAGTCCCAGCGGCTGCGCACGGGCAAGCTCGCGCAGGAGGACTGGCCGCGGCTGACGGGCGCCTGCGACAAGCTGTCGAAGGCTCCGATCTACGTCGACGACACCGGCTCGATCACGCTGATGGAGATCCGCTCGAAGGCGCGGCGGCTGAAGATGCGGGAGCCGAACCTCGGCCTGATCATCATCGACTACCTCCAGCTGATGACCTCGGGCGTGTCGGCGGAGAACCGCGTCCAGGAGGTGTCGCAGATCTCGAGGTCGCTGAAGGTGCTCGCGCGCGACCTCGACGTTCCGATCATCGCGATCTCGCAGCTCTCGCGGGCGGTCGAGCAGCGCCACGACAAGCGGCCGATCCTCTCCGACCTGCGGGAATCCGGCTCGATCGAGCAGGACGCCGACCTGGTCGTGTTCATCTACCGCGACGAGTACTACAACGGCGAGGAGTCCGACCAGCAGGGGCTGGCCGAGGTGCACCTCGCGAAGCACCGGAACGGGCCGACCGACGTGGTCAAGCTCTCGTTTCTGCGCCGTTTCGCGAAGTTCGCCGACCTTGCACCCGCATGAAAGGTGCCCGGACGTGAGGAGGAGGGAGGAGGAACGGACGTTCACCAGGTGATCTGGCTCGGAGCCGATGCGACCGCGTACACCGCCTCGTGCGAAGCGTGCCGCGACGACGGGCGCTGGCCGCGCCGGGTCGAGCCCACCGTCGTCGAGGGAACGCTCCGCCGGGACGCCGACGTCGGCTTCACCACCTGTTGGCGCGGGCATCGGATCCGCGTCCGCCGTATCGCCCGGTTGCGAGTGGTCGCCGCCCGATGACGAAAAGGGGGTAGAAGAACCCGCCTCGCTCCGACGGAGGGGCCGCCGGAGCGGGGCGGCGGGCGGCCCGGCCGTCGGCGTCGGCATACTCCGGGCGTGCCCGCAACCGTCATCGTCGGCGCCCAGTGGGGCGACGAGGGCAAGGGCAAGATCGTCGATCTGCTCGCTCAGGACTCGGATCTCGTCTGCCGGTACAACGGGGGGCCGAACGCGGGCCACACGATCGTCGCCGACGGGGAGACGTACAAGCTCCGGCACATGCCCTCGGGGATCCTCTGGGGCAAGGAGTGCGTGATCGGAGCGGGCTGCGTGGTCGACCCCGGAGTCTTCATCGAGGAGCTCGACGAGTTCGAGCGCCGCGGGATCCCGACCGAGCTGGTCAGGCTCTCGGGCGACGCGCACGTGATCATGCCCTGGCATCTGGCGATCGACCAGGCGAGCGAGCGCCGGCTCGGCCGGCTCCGGATCGGCACCACCCGGCGGGGGATCGGGCCGACCTACGCGGACAAGGCGTACCGGCTCGGGATCAGGCTCCAGGACCTGTTCGATCCCAAGATCCTCCGCCAGAAGATCGAGGTCGCCCTGGCGGAGAAGAACGTGTGGCTCCAGCGGGTCTACGGCGTCGAGCCGATCGAGCTCGAGGAGCTCGCAGCCCGGTACGAGGGCTACGCGCAGCGTCTGCGGCCGTACCTGGCCGACACGTCGCTGCTGGTCGATCGCGCGCTGCGCGACGGGAAGCGGGTGCTGTTCGAAGGCGCACACGGCACCCTGCTCGACCTCGACCACGGCACGTACCCGTTCGTGACCTCGTCGCCGACGCTCGCCGGCGGCGCCTGCACCGGGATCGGGATCGGGCCGACCCGGATCGACGCCGTGATCGGGGTCGCGAAGGCGTACGTGACGCGGGTGGGCGAGGGGCCGTTCCCGACCGAGATCGAGGGCCCCGACCAGGAGCGCGTCCGCGAGCTCGGCGGCGAGTTCGGGACGGTGACCGGGCGCGAGCGCCGCTGCGGCTGGCTCGACCTGGTCGCGCTCCGCTACGCGGTGCGGCTGAACGGGATCACCTCGATCGCGCTGACGAAGCTCGACGTGCTCTCGACCTTCGACGAGCTGCCGGTGTGCACCCGCTACGAGCTGCGAGACGGCACGGTCTCGGACGAGTTTCCCGCCGCACCAGAGCGACTTTCACCACTGCCGGCCGGTGTACGAGACCCTCCCCGGCTGGCGAGAGCCGCTCGAGCACGAGCTCCCCGACGCCGCCCGGCGGTACGTGGAGTTCGTCGAGCGCGAGCTGGGCGTGGAGGTACCTGGGTGGGCACCGGCGCCGAGCGGGCCCAGGTCCTCGTTCGCTAGATCGTGACCGAGCCGTCCTCGCCGATCGCCCAGTGCGGATTGTGCGCGACCTCCCACGGGTGACCGTCCAGGTCGACGAAGACACCCGAGTAGCCGCCCCAGAACGTCTCGGCGCCCCGACGCGGGATCGTCGCCCCGGCCGCCTCCGCCTCGGTCAGCACCGCGTCGACCTCGGACGGCGAGCGACGTTGTACGCGAGCGTGATCCCGCCCCAGCCGCCTGCGTCCTCGACGCCGGAGTCCTGGGCGAGCCGATCGCGACCCCAGAGCGCGACGACCATGCAGCCGGCCTGGAAGAAGACGACATCGTCGTCGGGTGAAGCGTTCGTGCTCCAGCCGAGCGCCTCGTAGAAGGCCCGCGACCGGGCCGGGTCGCGAACGCCGAGCGTGATCAGGCTGACGCGCTGGTCCATCAGACCGTTCCCGCGACGTACCACGCGCGGGCGGTGAGCTCGAACGGCCCGCCGGACGAGGCGACCGCCTGCCGGAGCGCATCCCGCACCGCATCGTGCTCGGCCCCCTCGAGCGACGCGGCATGCACACCGGCCGGGCCGACCCCGCCGAGGAAGGAGTCCCAGAGCTCGTCGAAGTCGCGGTAGGGCGTCGAGACCGTCAGGTCGTCGTCCACGACGTCGCGGAGCCCGGTCTCGCGCCACAACGCCGCCAGGTCGCCCGGTTCTGTACCGAACCGGTCGACCTCGTCCCGCCCGGGCAGGCCGGCCGTGCGAACCGCGTCCCAGTACGAACGCAGCATCGTCATCCCGCCGGTCAGGTCCCACACGCACGCGGCGACGAGGCCGCCGGGTCGGGTCACCCTCGCCATCTCGGCAGCCGAGCGGGCGGGGTCGTCGACGAAGTGGAAGACCAGCTGCGACAGCACGCGGTCGAAGCCCCCGTCCTCGAACGGCAGAGCTTCGGCGGCACCGACGCGGACGTCTGCACCCGGAACCCGGGCACGGCATTGCTCGACGAACGGCTCCGAAGGATCGACCGCGGCCACGTTCTCGGCACCGACGAGCGCCGCCAGGACGTCGAGCAGAGCCCCCGTGCCGCAGCCGATGTCGAGCACCCGCTCGCCGGCGGCGACGCCGGCAGCCCGCGCGAACTCGTTCCCGAGGGGACGGCTGTACCGCCCCATGAAGCGCTCGTACGCGTCGGGGGCCTGGAAGAGTTCGGGTTCAGAGGTCATCGGGCGTGTTCACGTTCGAAAGCGACGTGACGGGAAGCATGACAACTCGAGTATCGAGCTCGACGAGAGCGGCGTGCAGCGCGAGCTCGCCGGCGGCGAGCCTCCGCTCGAGCACCGGCAACGCAGAGCGCCGGTAGGCGCCGGGAAGGGGACCGGTCTGCGGGACTGCGACGTCGGCGCAGGCGTCGGCCAGGGCCGCCAGGTCCGCCGGTCGGATGCGGGGCGTATCCACCGGAAGCATCACGCAGAGCTCGTTCGCGCCCAGGCGCAGGCCCGCGACGACGCCCGCGATCGGCGCCCGGACATCGGTGCCGTCATCCACGAGCGGGAACGGTAGGCCGAGCCCGTCGATCGCCTTGCCGACGGCGATCCGCTCGTCGCAGAAGCCGAGCGCATCCCAGGCGATGCTCGCGAGCGTCCGGCCGCCGAGCCGGGCCAGCGCCTTCGGCGACCCGAACCGGCTGCTCGCGCCGCCGACGAGCAGGACGCCCGTCAGGCCTCGATCCGCCACGGCTCGGTGTAGACGTTCAGCCGGTCGTCGCGCACGAAGCCGCAGAGCGTGAGCCCGCGGTCGGTCGCCAGCTCGACTGCCAGGCTGGACGGCGCCCCGACGGCGACGAGCACCGGGCAGCCGGCCACCGCGGCTTTCTGGACGAGCTCGAAGGAGAGGCGGCCGCTGACGCAGAGCACCGAGCTCGCGAGGGGCAGCCGCCCGGCCGAGAACGCCCAGCCGACCACCTTGTCGAGCGCGTTGTGGCGTCCGACGTCCTCACGCAGGCAGCGCAGCTCTCCGTCGGAGTCGAAGAGGCCGGTCGCGTGCAGGCCGCCGGTCGCCGCGAACGCGGCCTGTGCCGCACGCAGGCGCCCCGGCAGGGTCGCGAGGAGCGAGGCGGTGACGGTGAGCCCGCTCTCGACCCGCGGAGCGTCCACCGCCACCGCCTCGAGCGCGCCCTTGCCGCAGACTCCGCACGAGGACGAGGTGTAGAAGCTGCGCTGGAGCCGACTCGGATCGAATCCCGGCGCGTCCACCTCGACGGCGTTGGCCGCCAGGTCGTCCGGAAGTCGCGCTCCCGACGGTCGCAGGCCCTCCGAGAGGCAGAAGCCGAGCGCGAGCTCCTCGTCGTGGCCGGGCGTCCGCATCGTCACCGCCACGGGCCGCCCCTCGATGCGGATCTCGAGCGGCTCCTCGACGGCGAGCAGGTCGCGCTCCGCGGTGCCCGACGGCAGCCGCAGCACCCGGGCGACGGCGGTGCTGAGCGGCGGAGCCTCGCCCGCCGAATCTCCGACGGTCACCGCCGAAGCCTAGCCACGCCTGCGTGGGCACTAGACTCGGCATGTGCGCGTGCTGATCGTCGGCTCGGGAGGTCGAGAGCACGCGCTTGCCTGGAAGCTGAGCCGGAGCGACGCGCTCGGGGAGCTGCACGCGGCGCCCGGAAACCCCGGAATCGCCGCGCTCGGCGAGTGTCACCCCGTGCGGGCGGACGACGGGGACGGACTGCTCGGGCTCGCGCAGTCGCTCGACGTCGACCTCGCCGTGATCGGCCCCGAGGCGCCGCTGGTCGCAGGGGTGGCCGACGCGCTCCGGCACGCCGGCGTCGCCGTGTTCGGACCGACCGCGGCGGCGGCGCGGATCGAAGGGTCGAAGGGCTTCGCGAAGGAGGTGCTGGAGGCGGCAGGCGTCCCGACGGCGGCGGCGATGCCGATCGCGCGGCCGCCGTGCGTCGTCAAGGCGGACGGGCTGGCCGCGGGCAAGGGCGTGTTCGTCTGCCGGACGCAGGACGAGCTCGACGCGGGGCTCCGGGCGGCGTCGGCGGTCGGCGGGCCGCTCGTGATCGAGGAGCTGCTCGAGGGCGAGGAGCTGTCCGTGTTCGCGCTCGCCGACGGCCGGCACGCGATCCCGCTCGCGGCCGCCCGCGACTACAAGCGCGCCGGCGACGGCGACACCGGTCCGAACACGGGCGGGATGGGCGCCTTCTCGCCGGTGCCGGGGATCGCGGCGGCGGAGGTCGACGAGCTGGTCGAGCGCATTCACCGCCCGGTGCTGGAGGAGCTCGCACGGCGGCGAACCCCCTTCGCCGGGCTGCTCTACGCCGGCCTGATGCTCACGGACGACGGGGCACGCGTGCTCGAGTTCAACTGCCGTTTCGGCGACCCCGAGACGCAGGCGATCCTCCCGCGGCTCGACGGCGACCTGCTCGTCGCGCTGGCGGCGGCGGCCGCGGGCGACCTGCAGGGTGTCGAGCTCGAGACCACGCCGCGCGCCGCCGTCACGGTCGTGGTCGCCTCCGGCTCGTACCCGGGGCGGGGCGAAGCGGGGTCGCCGATTGCGGGGATCCAGGCAGCGGAGGCGAAGGGCGCGCTCGTCTTCCACGCGGGCACGGCGCTGCGAGGCGACCGGGTGGTGACGAGCGGCGGCCGGATCCTGAACGTGACCGGGGTCGCCGACGAGATCGAGCAGGCACGCCTGATCGCGTACGAGGGCGCTGCCTCGATCTCGTTCGAGGGGGCGTTCTACCGGACGGACATCGCCCTGCCGGAGGGCAGCCGTGTCGCCTGACCCGCTCGTCGGGATCCTCGTCGGCTCGGAGTCGGACCGGGAGCGGATGCAGGACGCGATCGACGAGCTCGAGCGGCTCGGGCTCGGCTACGAGCTCGAGGTCCGCTCCGCCCACCGCGACCCCGCGGCCGTCGCCGAGTACGCGACGTCGGCGCGCGCGCGCGGCCTGCGAGTCCTGATCTGCGGCGCCGGGCTCGCCGCCGCGCTGCCGGGCGTGGTCGCGGCGCAGACCGACCTGCCGGTGATCGGGGTGCCGCTGCGGTCGTCGAAGAGCGTGCTCGACGGCCTCGACGCGCTGCTCTCGATCGTGCAGATGCCGCCGGGCGTGCCGGTCGCCTGCGTCGGCGTCGACAACGCGCGGAACGCCGCGGTGCTCGCCGCGCGGATCCTCGGGGCGTCGTAGAGCCGCGATACGATCGATCGGTGATCGCGCGCTACTCCCGCCCGGCCATGGCCCGGGTGTGGTCCGACGAGAGGAGGCTCGCCGCCTGGCTCGACGTCGAGCTGGCGGCGCTCGACGCGTGGGCCGAGCTCGGCGTCGTCCCGCCCCGGGCCGCACAGGCGGTCCGCGCCGGCGCGCGCCCGCCGTCCCCCGAGCGCGTCGCGGAGCTCGAGGCGCGCACCGGCCACGACCTCGCCGCCTTCGTCGACGCGGTCCAGGCCGAGCTCGGCGAGGAGGGGCGCTGGCTCCACTACGGGCTGACCTCGTCCGACGTCGTCGACACCGCCCTCGCGCTGCAGGTGCGAGACGCCGGAGCGCTGCTCCTGGAGGGCATCGAGAGGTCGCTCGCCGCCGTCGTCGCGCGGGCAGAGGAGCACCGCCTGACGGTCTGCGTCGGCCGCACCCACGGAGTCCACGCGGAGCCGACCACCTTCGGCCTCAAGCTGGCGGGCTGGGCGTTCGAGCTCGACCGGGACCGCGAGCGGCTCCGCCTGGCGCTGGAGACGATGCGGGTCGGGAAGCTCTCCGGCGCCGTCGGCACCTACTCGGCGACGGATCCCGAGCTCGAGCGGCTCGCCTGCGAGCGCCTCGGCCTCCAGCCGGAGCCGGTGTCGACCCAGATCGTCCCGCGCGACCGGCACGCGGAGCTCCTCGGAGCGCTCGCGCTGACCGCGGCGTCGCTGGAACGGTTCGCCCTCGAGGTCCGTCACCTGGCCCGAACGGAGGTCGGCGAGGTGCAGGAGCCGTTCGGGAGCGGCCAGAAGGGGTCGTCGGCGATGCCGCACAAGCGCAATCCGGTCGTCGCCGAACGGCTCTGCGGCCTCGCCCGCGTCGTCCGCTCGCACGCGCAGGTCGGGCTCGAGAACGTCGCGCTCTGGCACGAGCGCGACATCTCCCACTCCTCCGCCGAGCGAATCGTGCTCCCGGACGCGTTTCTCGCCCTCGACTACATGCTCGACCGGTTCGTCTGGCTCGTCGACGGGCTCGTCGTCCTGCCCGAGCGGATGCGGGCGAACCTGGAGGCGAGCCACGGCCTGTTCTTCAGCCAGCGGGTGCTGCTGGCGCTGGTCGAGTCCGGGCTCGCCCGCGACGAGGCGTACCGGCTCGTCCAGGAGCATGCCCTCCGCGCGTGGGACGAGGGGCTCGATTTCCGCGGGCTGGTCGAGCGGGACGACCGGGTCGCCGGCCGGATCGACGTGGACGAGGTCTTCGATCTCGCCGCGTTCACCCGCCATGCGGACACGATCTTCGAGCGGCTGCAGGCTCTCACCCGACACGAGGAGGCGGTGCATGTCTGAGACCCTGACCCACGTCGCGAGCGGCAAGGTGCGCGAGCTGTTCACGATCGACGACGAGCGGCTGCTGCTCGTCGCCAGCGACCGGATCTCGACCTTCGACGTCGTGCTGCCGACCGAGATTCCCGACAAGGGCCGCGTGCTCACCGGCCTGTCCGCGTTCTGGTTCGCGCGGACGCGGGAGCTGTGCCCGAACCACCTGCTGGGCCTGCGGCCGGACGGCCGCTCGACCGAGTGCAGCCGGCTCGAGATGCTCCCGCTCGAGTGCGTGGTCCGCGGATACCTCGCCGGGTCCGGCTGGAAGGACTACGGACGGACAGGCTCCACCTCGGGTCGCCCGCTACCCCCCGGTCTCGTCGAGTCGGATCGGCTGCCCGAGCCGATCTTCACTCCGTCGACGAAGGCGACGACCGGTCACGACGAGAACATCGACGCCGAGCAGGCGGCGGCGCTCGTCGGCGCGGAGCGGTACGAAGAGGTCGAGCGCACCGCGCTCGCGCTCTACTCCTTCGCGGCCGAGCACGCGGCGGCGAGCGGGATCGTGATCGCGGACACGAAGTTCGAGTTCGGGCTCGACGGCGACGGCCGGCTGGTGCTGGCCGACGAGGTCTTCACTCCGGATTCGTCCCGCTTCTGGCCGGCGGACGAGTACGCGCCCGGTGGACCGCAGCCGTCGTACGACAAGCAGTTCGTGCGCGACTACTGCGAATCGCTCGGCTGGGACAAGACGGCCCCCGGGCCGGAGCTCCCCGGGGAGGTGGTCGCCGAGACGCGGGCCCGCTACCTAGAGGCGTTCGAGCGCCTGACCGGAATCGCCTTCGAGGACTACCTCGGCGATCCCACGGTCGTGCTGGGATGAGGGCGACCGTCCTCGTGCGTCCGAAGCAGGGCATTCTCGACCCGCAGGGCCAGGCGGTCGAGGACTCCCTTCGCCACCTCGGCTTCTCGGTCGGCGAAGCACGGGTCGGAAGGGTCGTCGACCTCGAGGTCGAAACGTCCGACCCGGCCCAGGCTCGCACCGAGGTCGAGCGGATGTGCGAGCAGCTCCTCGCCAACCCGTTGATCGAGAGCTATCGCGTTCTCCTCGAAGGCGACTGCGATCGAGAGCCAGCTCGGTGAGCGAGCGGCGTCCGCGGGTCGCCGTCGTCGTCTTTCCCGGGTCGAACGACGACCGCGACGCACTCTGGGCCCTGCGGGCGCTCGGGGCCGAGGCCGTGCCCGTCTGGCACGCCGAGGACACGCTCCCGGAGGGCGTCGGCGCCGTCGTTCTCCCGGGAGGCTTCTCCTACGGCGACTACCTCCGCTGCGGCGCGATCGCCCGCTTCTCGCCGGTGATGGCGGCCGTGGCCGACTTTGCGACCGGGGGTGGGCCGGTCATCGGGATCTGCAACGGCTTCCAGATCCTCTGCGAGGCAGGCCTCCTGCCCGGCGTGCTCAGGCCGAACGCGTCGCTCTCGTTCGTCTGTCGCGACGTCGCCCTTCGGGTCGAGCGGGTCGCCCCACCGTTCACGTCCAGGTGCGTGCCCGGCCAACGGTTGGTGATCCCGGTCAAGCACGGGGAGGGCTGCTGGTTCGCCCCGCCCGAGCTCGTCCGCGAGCTGGAGGCCAACGACCAGGTCGTCCTGCGGTACGCGGATGGCAACCCCAACGGCTCCGTCGGGGACGTGGCGGGCGTCGTCAACGACAGCGGCAACGTGATGGGGTTGATGCCGCACCCGGAGCACGCGGTCGACCCGCTGCTGGGCTCGGGCGACGGGGCGATGATCCTCGCCTCGCTCGTCGACGCGGCTCGTGATCGAATGGGGGCGCGTCTAGGCACTCACCTCCGACCGCCCGGCCCCGTTCAGGCGGAGCGCCTCGGCCAACTCGGGATGCTTCGCCAGCTCGACGCGTAGCTGCTCGAGGTCGCGCGCCCGCAGGGTGACCGGTCCGCGTCGCGCGACTCCGCCCGTCGCGTACGAGAAGCGCACGAACCGCTCCCCGCCGGCCTCGAGCAGCTGGACGATCGACGTGAAGCGCTTCGAGCCGGCGCGCTGCCGGACGCTCAGCTCGTCGACGACGGTGGCGACTCCCCATGGTGTCGTGCTGGTCTTTGCCACGACAGGCAACGTAGCGAGGCCGACGTGCCGTGTCTGTGCCGAAACCGGGACGGAAGTGGAACTGGCCGAACGGCTACGCTCGCTGCCGAGGCCCGACGGCGGAGACCGTTCCTCACGACCGGCGGCTCTCCTGGGTGCAGCCGGGCTTCATCGCCGACGCAACCGCCTGGATCCGCGCACGTCTCGCCGAGCGCGGGCTCTCGCTGACCGGCGAGATCGAGCAGCCACACGTGCGCTGGTGGTCGACCGTGCTGCGGGTGCCGACGAGTGCGTCCGGTGCTCCGCCTAGGTGCGGTCCGGCGGCGCGGTGCTGCCCCGCACGACGAGCTCGGTCGGGAGAATCGCACGTCGGCGCCGGCCTCGGGACGGGCGCCCACGCTCGATCGCCTCGATCAGCCACTCGGCGGCGAGGCGGCCCTTCTCCTCGTGGGGCTGGGCGACAGTCGTGAGCGGAGGAGTTGCCAGCCTGGCGACGGGGCTGTCGTCGAACCCGACCACCGAGAGCCCGGAGGGGACTCCGATGCCGAGCTCGGCGGCTGCCTGCAGGGCGCCGAGCGCCAGCACGTCGCTCATCGCGAGCATCGCAGTCGGCGGATCCTCGGTCTGCAGTAGGTCGAGCGCGGCGCGACGAGCAGGCTCGGGTGCGTTCGGTCGGCACATGCGGACGGCCTCCGGGTCCCAGGCGGAGCCGAGGCCCTCCTCGTAGCCCGCGAGCCGCTCCGAGCTGAGGACGAGCTCGAGGCTGCCTTCGGCATCGAGCGCGGTCACGAACGAGAGCACCCCGACGCGCTCGTGCCCGAGCTCACGCAGGTGCTGCGCGGCTGTTCGCGCGGCTGCCCGGTCGTCGATCCCGATGAAGGGAGTGGGTGCATCGCGCGGCTGGTCGACGGTGACCACCGGCAGCTGCCGGGCGAGCGCGGCTTCGACGCGGGGATCGTTCCGAACCGTCGAGTAGACGACGAAGCCGTCGACGGCGGCCGCTCGCACCGTCAAGGCGGCTTCTTCTCGAAAGCGAGAGTCCGGGATGAGGAGCAAGCCGAGATGGGACTCCTCCATGCCTCGGGCGAGACCGGCCAGAAAGACAGGGGAGGCCGGGTCGGTGAACTGGTAGCGCAATCGTTCCGACAAGATCACTCCCAGGGCGCCGGCGCGACCCAGGCGAAGGCGTCGCGCAGCGGGGTCCGGCCCCGCGTAGCCGAGGGCTTTCGCGGCGGCGAGCACACGGTCGCGTAGTTCGTCGGAGACGAGCTCGGGGTGGCCGAACGCCTGCGAGGCGCTCCCCACGGATACACCGGCCCGGGCGGCAACATCGCGCAGCCGCACACGCGCTGGTTTGTCAGCCGCCATGTCCGTGACCATACTCGACGTTGGGTGAACCGATTCAGCTACTCTATCTCTGAAACGATTCAGAGGAGGCACGATGTTGGACTTGCTCATCGCTCACGATCTCACTCAGAGGCGTATGAAGGAGCAATTCGAGCTGGACGCACGGGTGGAAGGCAAGGCTCACAGCCCGGGACGGGGGGAGCAGCAGCAGCCGCCCCGTCGCACGGTGTCCGCGCTGGGTGGCATGTTCTCGCTTCGGCACCTGCCGTTCGGACGATCGCTGCAGGCGAGGACGCGCGCGTGATCGTTCCCCGACGATCGACCACGTAGGCTCGCGCACTCGACCACTGGCTCGCCTGCCTTCGAACGTCGAGGTGAGCTACCGGGGCGCGACGGTCGTGAGCTATCGGGGTGAGAGGACACGCAGACCGGGAACGCGACTGAAGTCTCTCGTGTTCAGGGTCGCGACCCCGAAGCCGTAGAAGAGCGCGGTCGCCGCGATCCACAGATCGTGCAGGCTGATCAGGTCGCCCGAATCGGCGAGGTGAGCGCCTAGCTCGGCGTGCACCCGCGCGACCGGTGTCGTGATCGGTAGCGCCTCGGCACTGGCAAGGATCTGCTCGACCATCGCTCGTCGCTGAGCACGACGGACTCCTGTGGGCGCGAAAGACCCCGTGCAACAGCTCGCTGACGGTGATGACGCTCATCGCCCATTCCTCGTCGCCGACCAGCTCCTCGACCGGCCATTGAGTGCGCTCGTGCTCGACGAGCTATGCCACGTTGGTGGTATGTTGGTGGCATGACACGGACGCGGATCAGCACGACGGTCGACGCACAATTGCTCGAGAAAGCGCGCCGTGCGCGTTCGGGGCTTGCGGATTCTGCGCTCATCGATGAGGCGCTCGCCGCGTTGCTGGCTCGGCGACGTGCAGCGGAGATCGATGCAGCGTACGCTGCCTACGACGCGCACCCACTCGATGAGAACGACGAGTGGGGAGACCTCGCGTCCTTCCGGGCCGCCGCCGGCGCCTCGTGACGGCCCTTCCGGCGCGAGGCGAGGTTTGGTGGTGTGAGCTCCCTGAGGTCGGACGCCGGCCGGTGGTCGTGCTCTCTCGCGACGCAGCGATTCCGCGTCTTCGGCGCACACTGATCGGACCCTGCACGACCACGATTCGCGGCATTCCAACCGAGGTGCTCCTCGAGCCGACGGAAGACCCGATCCCGCGCATCTCGGTCGTCAATCTCGATTCGGTCGAGAGCGTGTCCATCGGGGCGCTCGTCGAACGCCTCGGTCGACTCAGCGACGATCGAATGCAGCGGATCTGCGATGCGCTCGAGATCGCGATCGACTGCCAATCCTGACCTCGCAAGCCAACCTCTGGCCTTAGGTGGCCTGTGTCCAGGCCGGAGGAATCATCCTGCTCCGTCCTGTTGCCACTATAGAATACGGAACGTGGAACCAGACACAACTCCCGTTGTCCGTCGCGGACGTCTTCGAGGACGGCAGCGGCGTCCCCGCCTCGCTTTGCCGCCTGCTCCCTCGGACGCAATCGCCTCTGGGCGACAGATCGGCGGCATCCCGGACGCCGCCGTTTCGCCGTTCCTGCTCGCGAGGGCGACGATCTCGACGCCGGACCGCGGCACCCGAACGCGATCCGCCGCGCGCTGCTCGCAATCGCAGATCTCGGTGTCGGAATCATCCGGAGTCGCGATCCGAGCGACTCGGCGCTGTGGATCCACCGGCTCGCAAGCCGCCGGGCGCGAAAGGCAGCGCAAGTGCCTCGACTCGAAGCCGATCGCCGCGGAGCCGCTACTCGGACCGGGCGCCGATCAGCTCGACCCGATATCCGTCCGGGTCGCGGACGAAGCACAACCGCGAACCGCCTTCGCGCACGGAGTACGGCGGACGCTCGGGGTCGATGCCCTGCTCCTTCAGCCGCGCCAGCGTCCCGTCGAGGTCGTCGACGCCGATCGCGATGTGGCCGTAGGCGGTGCCCAGCTCGTAGCTGCGGCCGTCGTGATTGAAGGTCAGCTCGAGCACGTTTTCCCGGTCGCCGAGCGAGTAGAAGTAGTTCGTCGCCTCGAGCTGCCCGTCCCGGACGATGTCCAGGTCACGGCTGTAGCGGAACCCGAGCGCCTCGTAGAACGCGCGGCTCGCCTCCGGGTCGGTGACCCGGACCATCGTGTGCAGGAACGTCGCCACCCGGGGATCCTAGACGCTCGCGCGCGGTCTCAGCAGTCCTCGAGCCTGACGACCAGGCGCTCGATCCGATCCGCACGCCGCGTCATCGTCAGGCTCCCGGCCGGCCGCTCCGGGGCGACCGACCACGCGTAGCCCGCGACGACCGTGTCCCCCTTCTCCTCGACCTCGAGGATGCGCACCTCGTCGTCGGGCGGCCGCTCCCGGTAGGCGGCGGCGATCGCGTCGCGGCCGGCGAGCGGGCCGACCGCCGCGCCGTCGAACTCCAGGACCGCATCCTCCGCGAAGCACTCGGCGAGCGCCTCCCAGTCGCCGCTCCGCACGCCCTCGTTGTGCCGCCCGATGTACTCGTAGAGGAGGTCGACGCCGGGGCCGAGGCCGAGATCCTCGCGGATCAAGCCCGTACAGGACGCCGTCCCACCATTCGCCGTGCCGCCGGTAGGCCTTCCTCCGCGCGCCCTCGCGCGTGAAGCCGGCGCGCTCGGCGTGCCGCATCGCCCGTTCGTTGAAGCCGTAGATCTCGAGCTGCAGGCGGTGGAAGCCGAGGTCGAGCAGCAGGTGGCGCTGGAGCCGGCGCGCGGCCTCGTCGGACAACCCCTGCCCACGGAACTCGGGATGGATCGCGAGCCCGCCGAGGTGCGCGATGCGGCTGCGGCGGTTCGCGACCTCGAACGCCATCGTCCCGACCCGCCGCCCGTCCACCTCGATCACGAAGATGCCGAAGCCGGCCGGCTCGGCCGCGGAGCGCCCGATCTCGGCGAGCACCGCCTCGCGGTCTGCCGCCCGGCGGGCGGAGAGATACGGCTCGACGTCCTCGTGGCCGAGCAGCTCGACGAGGAACTCCACGTCCGCAGGCTCGGCCCGCCGGAGGTTCACGGGGCCGGCTCGACGGCCGGGCGCCGCAGGGGGCGCCACGCGCCGGAGCCGAGGGCAACGCCTCCGAGGATCAGCACGAGGCCGGCGAGCGAAGCAGCCCGCACCGGCTCGCCGAGGATCGCACGCCCGTAGATCAGGGCGGTCACGGGCAGCAGGTAGGTGACGAGCGCGAGCCGCGCAGCCCCGAACAGGCGAAGCATCCGGAACAGGATCAGCTGCGCGACCGCCGTCCCGGCGACCGCCAGTCCGAGCAGCGAGCCCACCGACTTCCAGCCCGGTGCCGTGGTCGGGCAGCTGCAGGAGGGCGAACGGCAGGAGCAGCAGCCCGCCGTAGAGCATCGAGGCGGCGGCGACCACCGGCCCCCGCACGCGGGCGAGCGCGTGTTGACCGTAGAGCCCGCCGGCCGCGTAGGAGAGCGACGCGAGCACGACCGCCAGCGTCCCCACCACCGCCCAGCGGCCCCCTTCGGGATGCACCCCGGCGAGCACTCCGACGCCGGCGAGCCCGACGAGGATCCCGACCAGCTTCAGCCCGGTCGAGCGCTCGCTCGGCCTGAACCTGATTGCGAGGATCGCGACGAAGATCGGCACCGACGCGTTCGCGATCGCGGCGACGCCCGAGTCGATGTGCTTCTCTCCCCAGGCGATCAGCGTGAAGGGGAGCGCACCGTTGATCACGCCGAAGATCACGCCCTCGCGCCACGCGCCGCCCACCTGCGCGACCGCCGTCCGCGTCCCCTCCCGGGCGGCGAGGAACCCGATCAGCAGCACCGCGGCGATCAGCAGGCGGAGCGTGATCAGCACGGTCGGCTCGAAGTCGCGCACGCCGACCTTGATGAAGAGATACGACGCTCCCCAGATCGCAGCGAGGAGGAGCAGCAGCGGCAGATACGACCGGCTCACGGGCCCAGCCTAGCGGCCGGAAGACCTCCGACCCACGGCCGCAAGGAACGGGTGCGAAGGCCGATTCCGTAGGGTTTCCCCCACTTTCGCCGGAGGCCCCCGGGGCCTAGGTTCGGGTCATGGCCGACCGGCCTCCGACGAGTGAGTACGTCGCCGAGTGCTTCTGGCCCGGCGTCGACGAGGGGGCGGTGCGCGCCCTCGACGCTCGGGCGGGCGGCTGCGCCGCCGAGCTGGCCGGCGCGGGCGAGCAGGTGCGCTACCTCGGCTCGATCCTGATGCGCGAGGACGAGGTCGTGCTCTGCCTGTACGACGGAACCGAGGAGGCCGTCCGCCGCGCCGCCGAGCAGGCCGGAGTTCCGTTCGAGCGGATCCTCGAAGCCACCGGCTCACCCTGGCCGATTCCGAAGACACCATGAGAAGGAGGCACAGCACCATGCGTCCGTCCCGCCGCACTTGCGTCGCCCTCGCCCTCACAGCCGTGACCCTCGCCGCAGGAGCCGGCGGAGCTGCCAGCGCCGGCTCGGGCTCCGCGTGGTCGCGGATCAGCGGTCCGAACAACGCCGGCGATCAGCTCGGTCTCGCCCGCACGTCCAACGCCACGCTGCACGTGGTCTGGAACCGCGGCAACCAGGCGCCGAGCTCGATCTTCGACACCCGCTTCTCGCCGAGTGGCACGAAGCTGGGGACGACGACGGTCTCGAGCCACTGGGACGGCGTGAAGAACGGGCTCGCCCTGCTCGTGATGCCGGACAGGACACTCCGCCTGTTCGCGAGCGGCGGCCATTCGTCCCCCGACTCGAGCGGTGGCATCAGCACCTTCACCGCGCCGGAGGGCGGAACCGGCTGGACGCTTCAGCCGGACGTCTGGGGCGGCCCGATCGCCGCGGCGACCGGGCTGATCGGCGCGACGCTGACCAAGGACGGCCAGGTCGTCACCGGTTGGCGCGGCACCGCCGCCGAGGGCGTTCCTCCGACCTCGATCCCGCAGAACGCCTACGCGCCGTTCCAGCTCGCCACGCACCTCGCCACCGACGCGGGAAGCGGCGCGGTCGTTCTCGCCGGCGTGTACGGCGGCGGCAAGGGCGGCGTGTTCGTCCAGCAGGTTCTGCCGAGCGCCGGGAAGGCGGTCGTGCTGTCGGACGGCGGCAACAACAACGACTGGGTCGAAGGACTGAGCGCGCGGATCGGCGCGCCCGGCGTCTACGTCGCCTACGCCGACACCAAGTCCGCCCGGCTGTACCGCTACGGCGGCGGCTCGAAGACCCTCGCCAGAGGGTCGTACACGAGCGCGACCGTCTGCGCCGGCCCCGAGGGTCGCCTGTGGGTCGCCTGGGGAGACAGTAGCGACGAGCTCTTCGTCACCCGCTCGAACCGCGCTGCCGGCGCGTTCGAGCCGGTGCAGAAGCTGACGCTCCCGCAGGGGACGACGAACGGGCTCAGGTACCTGCAATGCGAAGGCTCCGCCGGCCCCGTCGACCTGTTCGCCGAGGTGGCGGACAAGGCGAACGGGCTGGGGTTCTGGCACACGCACGTTCTGGCCGTGTTCTCGCTCCAGGCGAGGGTGGCGACCCGTGCGAAGAACGCGCCCGCGGCCCGGATCACGCTCTCGGCGCGCGACGCCGGCGACCCCGTCCCGGGGGCGGCGATCTCGGTCGGCGGCAAGCAGGTGAAGACGGACGCGAAGGGCAACGCCCTGCTCACCCTGAAGCCGGGCACGTACTCGGTGGGCGCCACCGCGACCGGGTACATGCGCGCTTCGGCCAAATTCGCGGTGAAGTGACCGCTTCGTTCAGGCGCGAAGCCGGGCGTCGCGTGCGTCGAGCGCCCGCGCGAGCTGCGCGCGCGATCGAATCCCGAGCTTGCGGTAGGCGCGGGCGAGATTCGCCTCCACCGCCTTCCGGGTCACGAAGACCTCGGCGGCGATCGCCTGGTTCGTGAGCCCGGAGGCGGCGAGGCGCGCGATCCGCAGCTCGGTCGCGCTCAGGTCGAGCGGCGCCCGGCGGACCGCCACCCGCTGCAGCTCCGCCTCCGCCCGGGCCGCCCACGGCTCCGCGCCGAGGCGCCTGAAGATCGCGAGCGCCTCCTCGAGCGCCGCGCGCGCCTCCCGCTTCCGCTTCAGCCGCCGCTGGACCCGGCCGCGGACGAGCAGCGTGCGAGCCCGCTCGAACGGGACCGCGCAGCGCTCGTGCTCGGCGACCGCCCGGTCGAGCGCCTCGGCGGCGGCGTCCAGCTCCCCGCGCGCGGCGAGCACGAGCCCGCGGCAGCGGGAGGAGACGGCCAGGCTCCAGGGAACTCGCGACCGCGCGGCCCGCTGCTCGAAGCGGTCGGCTGAGCGCCTCGGCCCTGGCGAGATCCCCGACCGCGATCGCCGCCTCGATCGCGTCGCCGTCGATGCGCCAGACCGCGGGCTCGCGGAAGTCGACCCGGTCGAGCTCGGCCAGCGCCTCCGAGAGGTGCCGGTCGGCGGCCTCGGTGTCACCGACGGCCAGCTCGGCCAGCCCGAGGCAGCGGTTCCAGATCATCGCGACGATCGGCTCGCGCGGCCGGGCCTGCTCGGCGGCCGCCCGCACGGCCTCGAGCCGCCCGGCGTGCGCGTCGACGTACGCCCGCCACGGGCCCAGCGCCTTCCGTCTCCACGCCCCTCTGCTCGAACGCGTCGCCCATCCGTGCGGCGAGCGCGGACGCCTCCTCCCACTCGCCGGCCCAGCACTCGACCACCACCCGGTTGAGCAGGATGTTCGCGAGCGAGGACTCGTCGCCCTCCTCGCGTGCCGCCTGCTCGGCCTGTGCGAGCCTCGTCCTCGCTCCGTCGAAGTCGTCGACGTAGCGAAGCCACTGGCCGAGCTTGAAGACGACTCGCGTGTCGACGGTCGTCGGCGGCGATTCCTCCTCGAGCGCGAGCGCCCGCTCGGCCGCCTCCGTGTCGAACCCCTCCCCGAGAAACAGGTCCGCCCGCACGCGCGCGCTCAACGCCATCGCGACGAGGCCGGGGTCGGCGTCCGGCAGCGGCTCGAGCAGGGCGAGCGCGGCTCGGCCTGCGGCGGCGGCCTTCGGCAGGTCGACCGTCCCCGCGTACAGCGCGATCGCCGCGTGGCAGCGGGCCAGCACGACCGGGTCGCGCGCGCCGCGCAACGCCTCTTCGGCCAGCTCGACCGCGACCGACTCGCCCCGGCGCCAGAAGTCGATGTCGGCGAGGGTGAGCAGAGCACGTGCGCGCAGGTCTCCCGGGCTCGAGCCCGCTCCGAAGCTCCTCGAGCAGCCGCGCCGCACGCTGGAAGTCGCCGGCCAGCGCGAGGTGCTCGGCCAGGTCGAGCCGGCGCTCGTCGGCCTCGGCACTGCCCTCGGGGGTGAGCCGGAGGGCAAGCTCCGTCAGCTCGGCGGCCGCGTCGGGCGCTCCGCGCAGTCGGGCCTGGCGGGCAGCGACCTCGACCGCCTCCGCCACCTGCGCGTCCGGACCATCGCAGGCCAGGGCGAGGTGGCGAGCCTTCTCCTCGGGATCGGAAACGACGTCGGCGAGCGCTCGGTGGGTCTCGCGCCGGCTGCTCAGCGACGCGGACGAGTAGACCGCGGAGGAGAAGAGCGGGTGCGCGAACTCGATCCGCCGGTCGACGCCGATCCGCACGAGTCCCGCCTCCTCGGCCGCCGCCAGTGCGCGCGCGTCGACCAGGTCCAGATCGGGTCGCGCCAGTGCGGCCGCGCGTAGGAGAGCGGCGCGCGTCCTCGCCGGCGTCGACCGGACCCGCTTTGCCACGAGCGTCCTCAGGCTCTCGGGTACGGGCACCGTGTCGGCCCCGGCCCGGCCCTCGTCGCGGACGAGGAGCCTGGCGATCTCGAGCGCGTACAGCGGATTGCCGGCCGACGCCCGCGCGATGCGGACCAGCGTCGGCCGGGGAAACGCGCGCCCCAGCCCGTCGACGAGGATGCGCTGCAGGGAGGCGAGTGACAGCGGGCCGAGCTCGAGCCGCTCCAGTCGCTGCTCGGCGGCGACGTCGACGAGGACTCCCGGCCCCGCCTCGGACCGCAGCGAGACGATCACCAGCACCGGCTCGTCGACCAGCCGCCGGACCGCGAACTCGAGCACCGCGGCGGAGGGCGGGTCGAGCCAGTGGACGTCGTCGACGGCGACGACCACGTCACGCTCGGCAGCCAGGTGGCGCAGGATCGAGAGCAGCGCGGTCCCGACGAGCCGCCGCTCGGGCGGGCGGGCCGTCTCGACCCGCAGCAAGGCGACCTCGAGCGCCCGCCGCTGCGGCGCGGGGAGCGCCGCGAACGGCTCGGGGCCGACCGGGGAGAGCAGGTCGGTGAGCCCGGCGAAGGACAGCTTCACCTCCGACTCGACCGGCCGGGACACGAGCACGAGGGCGCCGCGGTCGCCCGCGCGCGAGACCGCCTCCTTCCAGACGGTGGTCTTGCCGATGCCCGCCTCGCCGACGATCGCAAGCGTGCCGGCGCGGCTCTCGCCCAGGAATGCCTCGACGACAGCGAGCTCCGGGTCGCGCCCGACGACGAGCGGCACACCGGCAGCGTATTCGCCGGTACCGGACCGGGGCCAGCCCCCGATGGAGGGAAGCTCGATGTCGGCCTGGCCGGCTAGACTCGTCGTCTCTGGCGCAGATCGCGGAACAGCCGCTCCACCGGGCGCTCGGTCTCACCGACGGGGAGCTGGACCGTATCCGCGAGCTGCTCGGGCGCGACCCCAACCACTTCGAGCTCGCGGTCTTCTCGCTGCTCTGGTCGGAGCACTGCGGCTACAAGCACTCGGCGCTGCTGCTCGGGCGCCTCCCGGGCGGCGGCGAACGGGTGCTCCAGGGGCCTGGCGAGAACGCCGGCGTGATCGATCTCGGCGAGGGCGAGGCGGTCGCGTTCAAGGTCGAGAGTCACAACCACCCGTCGGCGATCGAGCCCTTCCAGGGCGCCGCCACCGGGGTCGGGGGGATTCTCCGCGACGTGGTCGCGATGGGCGCGCGGCCGATCGCGCTGCTCGACGGGCTCCGCTTCGGGGAGCCGGATCATTCGTTCGACCGGGCGGTCGCCGGCATCGGCGCCTACGGAAACTCGGTCGGGGTGGCGACGGTCGGCGGGGAGGCGGTCTTCGACCCTTCGTACGCGGACAACTGCCTCGTCAACGCGATGTGCGTCGGGCTGCTCCCGACCGACCGGCTCACCCGTGCCGGGGCGCGCACTCCCGGGCACCTGCTCGTCCTCTACGGCGCCACCACCGGGCGCGACGGGATCGGCGGCGCGAGCGTGCTCGCCAGCCAGGAGCTCGGCGAGGGAGCGGCAGAGAAGCGGCCCTCGGTGCAGATCGGCGACCCGTTCACCGGCAAGCGGCTGATCGAGGTGTCGGTGGAGCTGGTCGAACGGGGTCTGGTCGAGTCGCTCCAGGACTGCGGCGCCGCCGGCCTCGCCTCCGCGCTCGCCGAGATGGCTCGCGACGGCGCCGGCGTCGACGTCCACCTCGACCGGGTGCCGTTGCGCGAGGAGCTCGAGCCTTGGGAGATCATGATCTCGGAGAGCCAGGAGCGGATGGTCGCGGTCGTGCGCGAGAGCTTCCTGGATGCAGTCGAGGACGTCTGCCGCCGGTGGGAGCTGCGCTGCACGCCGATCGGGGAGGTGACCGGCACCGGCGAGCTGCGCGCGTTCTTCGACGGGGGGCTGCTCGGCGCCATCCCGGCGGACTTCCTCACCGAGGAGGCGCCGCGGTATCGCGTCGAGCCCGTGCCGCGCGCGGCTGCACCCGACCCGCCGCCGCCGGCCGGCCCGCGGGCGAAGAAGGCCCTGCTCGAGCTGCTCGGCTCCCCGAACATCCGCAGCCGCGCCTGGATCTACGAGCGGTACGACCAGCTCGTCGGGTCGCGGACGGTGCGGCGTCCGGGCCTCGACGCGGCCGTCCTGCGGCTGCGTCCTTCTCTCCGCGGGCTCGCCGTCTCCCTCGACGGTCCCGGCCGGATCGCGGGCGTCGCGCCGCGCACAGGCGGCGCGCTGGCCGTGCTCGAGGCGGCGCGGAACGTCGCGTGTGCCGGCGGCGAGCCGCTCGGCCTCACCGACTGCCTCAACTTCGGCAACCCGGAGAAGGGCGAGGTCGCCTGGGAGCTTGCCGAGGCGATCGAGGGCATGGCGCGCGCGGCCGAGGCGCTCGGCATCCCGGTCGTCTCCGGAAACGTCTCGCTCTACAACGAGACGGGCGGGCGGGCGATCCGGCCGACGCCGGTCGTCGGCTGCGTCGGCCTCGTCCCGGACGTACGGGCGATCCCCGGACGCTGGCGCGAGGGCGACGTCGTGCTGGTCGCGGGCGCGCCCGACCTGGCCCTCGCCGGCTCCGAGTACCAGGCGCTCTTCGGCGAGGTCGGCGGGAAGCCGGCGACCCTCGACCTGGGGGCCGAGGCGCGGCTGGTCGAGTTCCTCTGGCGGACGGCGCCGATCCTGACGCTCGCCCACGACGCGTCCGGGGGCGGGCTCGCGGTCGCCCTCGCCGAGGCGGCCCTGTGGAGCGGCTTCGGCACCGACGTCGAGCTCGACGAGGACGCGGTCGCGCTCTTCGGCGAGGGGGGCGGCCAGGCGGTGGTCTCGTGCGCGCCCGACCGGCTCGATCGGCTCGGCGGCGTCCCCCTGCTCGCGGTCGGCGAGGTCGGGGGCGACCGCGTGCTCGGCGTCGGGCTCGGGGAGCTCCGCAAGGAGTGGCATGATGGGAAGGAGCCTCGGTGACCGGGTTGATCCTGGTGCCGAGACGGTCTCCCGACTGAATGTGCGGCGTACTCGGCATCTGCGCACCCGACCGCGACGTCGCGCGGCTGGCGCACTTCGGCCTGCACGCGCTCCAGCACCGCGGCCAGGAGTCGGCGGGGATCGCGGTCTCCGACCACGGCCGGCTCACGGTGCTCAGGGACATGGGGCTGGTCGCGCAGGTCTTCAGCGAGCAGAGGCTCCACGGGCTGCGCGGCCAGCTCGCGATCGGCCACACCCGGTACTCGACCACCGGCTCGGCGCAGTGGGCGAACGCGCAGCCCCTCCTCCAGCACGGCCGCGTGCGGACGGTCGCGCTCGGCCACAACGGGAACCTGGTCAACGCGTCCGCGCTTCGCGCCGAGCTCGCCGCCGGCGGGGTGAAGCTCGGCTCCAGCTCGGACACCGAGCTGATCGCGGCGCTGATCGCGAACGACCCGGCCCCGCTCGAGGAGGCGATCGCCGGTGCGATGCGCCGGCTCGACGGCGCCTACTCCGTGACCGCGCTGGCCGAGGGCCGGCTGATCGCCTTCCGTGACCCCCACGGCTTTCGTCCGCTCGTGCTCGGGCGGCTCGCCGACGGCTGGGTCGTGGTCTCCGAGACGTGCGCGCTCGACCTGGTCGGCGCCGGGCTCGAGCGCGAGGTCGCGCCCGGCGAGCTGGTGATGATCGACGAGTCGGGCGTCGATGCCCGGCAGGCGGTGCCGGCGGCGGCGGGAGCGCTCTGCATCTTCGAGTTCTTCTACCTCGCCCGCCCCGACTCGCGGCTGGAGGGAATCGAGGTCCACGGCGCCCGGGTGCGGATGGGCGAGCGGCTCGCGGCGGAGGCCCCGGCCGAGGCCGAGCTCGTGCTGCCGATCCCCGACTCGGGCACGCCCGCCGCGATCGGCTTCTCGCGGGCGGGCGGGATCCCGTTCAGCGAGGGGCTGATCAAGAACCGGTACGTCGGGCGCACCTTCATCCAGCCCGACCAGGAGCTCCGCCGGCAGGGGATCCGGCTGAAGTTCAACCCGCTCGCGGAGGTCGCGGGCAAGCGCGTCGTGATCGTGGACGACTCGATCGTCCGCGGGAACACCACGCGGCAGATCGTCGGCATGCTCTTCGACGCGGGCGCGACCGAGGTGCACGTGCGCATCTCGTCCCCACCGGTGGTCGGCCCCTGCTTCTACGGGATCGACCTCGCCGACGAGGCGGAGCTGATCGCCTCCGCCCGGTCGGTCGACCAGGTGCGCGAGTCGATCGGCGCGACCTCCCTGGCGTACCTCTCGCTGGACGGCCTGCAGGAGGCGACGCGGCGGCCGCGGTCGGCCCTGTGCCGCGCGTGCCTGACCGGCGACTATCCGACCCGAATCCCGGAGGGTCGCCGCCTGGCGAAGCTCAGGTTCGAGCCGGCCCCCGCGCCGGCGCGCGCGTAGACGACGGAGCACGCCTGGCGGGATCCGTCAGCTATCGACGTCCCTCGCGACGAAGGCGGGGGACAAGCAGGCGCGCCGCAGTCAGGGCCACAAGGACGGCGCCGACGGCGACCGCGATCGTGAGCCGGTCGTAGCTGTTCTTCGCCGAAGGCGAGGTAACGTGCGGCGGAGACAGCCGGACTCCGTCGGCCGCGGCGAGGCGCTGGACGGCGGTGACGGCGGAACGCGCGAGGCCCTCGCCGCCGGGCCCGACCGTGAGCTTCGCGAGAACACGCCTCTCCGTCGCCGTTGAACGGTTCAGGCGGTAGATGCCGAACCCGTTCGGCATCACGATCAGGACCCGCCCGCGGTAGAAGAATGAGAGTTCCTGGGCGAGAAAATGCGCGTACGTCTGAGGTCTTTTCCAGAGCGCCGTGACCGCGCCGAGATCGTACCGCGTCGCGATCAGCGCGATCCTGATCTGATAGCCCTTCTTGCTCGCCTCGAACGCGAGCGCGGCGAGCTGCTGCTCGAGCGTCGCCGAGTTCTTGAGGTCGAACGGGGCGAAGACCTTTTCAGTTAACAGATAGTCGCTCGCCGGATCCCCGTCGGCGAGCGCCGGTCGCGGCCCGACTCCGGCGATGCACGCGACCACGACCGCGGTGGCAGCCAGAGCCCGCCGGGGCGGCGACGCTCTCATGCGTCCTGCCCGGGGCGAGGAGCGAAGGCGTCGCGCCGGCCGAGCAAGGACCGGTCGAGGGAGAGGACGACGCGCACGAGCTAGGCGCTGTCGAGCGCGGTGATCGCCTGTTCGACCTCGCGCGCGCCGAACGGCCACAGGAACAACGCCCGTTCGTGTCCGGTTCCATCGATCAGGTAGGAGGCCTCGGTGTGGGCGATCTCGTGGACGGTGACACCTGCGATCGTCTTGCTCGTTGCCTGCACGGCGATCTGGTAGTTGCGCCAGACGGCGGCGAGTGCGGCGGGGCGGCCGATTGCCCACCGCCACTCCGGCACCAGGTGCCACTTCTCTACGTCCTCGAGGAGGTTGCTGCGCGCGTTGCCCCAGCGGTTGACGCTGACGGCGATGATCGCCGGCCGCTTCGTCGCGGGCAGCCCGCCGACAACCGTGTTGAGCACCTTCGCCTCGAGCGGGCAGAAGTTGCGGCAGAGAGGATCGATGAAGGTGACGATCAGGGGTCTGCCGCGCAGCGCGGCGAGCGAGACCGTCTGCCGGTTCTGATCCTGTAGCGAGAAGCCAGGGGCAGCGCGAACGCCGCGGGCCCAGGACACGTTGGGCGCTCCGATGATCGCGGTCGAAGAGGTGGAGGACCGGCTCAGCACCGCGGCTGCGGCTCCCCCGGCCACCCCCAGGACCGCGGCCACGACGAGCACCAGCAAGGTGCGCCGCGAAGGCCGACGACCACCCTTTCCGCCGCCGCGCGCATGCTTGCCTGTCAACGGGGAGCTCTGCTCGGTCATCCGACAGTCGACCGTCCGGGAAGGCGACCCTGCCAGCATAACTGTTGACGATGAGCCGCCCCGGCTGCCACCGGAGCCGCTCGGCGGCCGGAACCCGACCCTGGGGACGCCGATCCCAACGGCGGCGCTGAGCGCGAGCGGGACACCGGCATGCCGATCATCGCACCGTCGATCAGCGTCAGCGCACCTTGAGCGTGAACGGCGCGGTGAGCTGGTGGCCGTCGATGTAGGTGAGCAGGAACAGGCGCCAGGTGCCGGCGACCGGGACGAGCACACCGACCTTCAACCTGCCGGGGGTGCTCGAGGTTCCCGTCACCCTGGCGGCGCCGAGCCTGGCCGCGCAGTTGGCCGCTCCCGGCGGACACACGTGGGTGTGGAAGTAGTCGAGGGAGGCGGAGCGAATGAAGATCGCGTGCGCGAGCGCGCCCCGCCAGGACGTGAACCTGGCCGGCCGGCCGTTCGGGTCACGGACGTTGAAGGTGATGAAGGTCGGCTGGATCGCATGCAGCGACGGACGGCCGGCCAAGGTGAAGCGATAGCCGTCCACCGTCGTCGTCTGCGCCGGCTTCGGCACCGAACCGAGCTTCGGAGCGCCTGCGACCGTGATCCACGTGAAGAGCTGGAAGTTGAAGGGGATCGACGTGCTGGTCTGCTTCGGGTAGGCATCGATGACGATCCGATAGCGTCCGGGCGCCGGGAACACGACCGGCTGGGTGATCTTCCCTCCGGGCGCGACATCGGTGTCCTCGTAGAGCAGGTGGCTGTCGTCGTTCCGGACGATGATCAGGTCGACCCCGTTGTGCGGTCCGCTGCCCTCCCTGTAGGCGGCCAGGGGCGCCCCGGACGGCTGGATGATCTTGAACGAGATCAGCGTCGCTCTGCCTGCCCGGGCAGGCTGTGTGGGCGTGAACGCGGCGAGGTGGAACACGCGGGCGGGGGCAATCGTGGGCGTCGGCGGCAGGGAACTCGACGAGGAGCCGCAGCCGGCGGCGATCGCGACGAGGCCAAGCAGGAGCAGGCGAAGGCGGGGGTAGGGCATCGAGCACCGTCCTTTCCGATCGAGGGAACTGTGCATGAGCGTTCTCATCCAACGACCTGTCGGGCGAGGAGCGCGACGACCGTCCAGGCAGCGGCGGCAAGCGCGACTGCGACCAGCGCAAGCGAGACCAGCAGGGTGACGTTCCGCGCGGCGGTCGATCGACGACTGGTCTTCATCCTCTGGCGTGATCGACCAGCAGGACGGTGAACGGGGCCACACCGGGAAGATGCACCTCGAAGGAGAGCCCCCAGCGGCCGACCATCACGAGCGCGGGCGCCGAGCGGCTGTAGAGGGCCGAGCCGCGCTCGGGCAGCGTGTAGGCGAGCTGTTGCATCTCCATGTCGAGCATCGTGAAGGTGGCCGCGATATCGGCACCGTGGACGGGTTGCCCGTTCTTCGTGATCCGGACGGCGAACGAGTCCTGCACCGCGACCTTGTTCGGGCTGATCAAGAACCGGAGCTCGTAGGGGCCGTGCCGGACGACCCGGGCGACGGAGCCGGGGCCGACGTTGGCGTTGACGTGGCCGAGGGTGGCGAGCTGAGGAGGGGGAGGCGGCAGGCTGGAGAGCACCGCGGCCGCAAACAGCGCAGCCGTGACGAGCACGACCTCGCCGCCGACCAGCCCCCGCAGGAGGCCTGCGGCACCCGCCCCCGGCGCCTGCCCGCCGGCGGCCATGGCCAGTCTCGGCCGGTTCCGGAGCAGGTTGACCGCGGCGAGCGGCATCGTCGCGATGAGCAGGGCGATCTTGACGACCAACGCCTTGCCGTAGCTCGTCTGCCACAGCGAGCCGAGAGTCGGCAGATGGACGATCGAGGCGCCGATCCCCGACCCGATTAGGGCGAGCACCGAGAGCAGAGCCACGCGGGAGAAACGAGGCACGCAGAAACCGAGCCCGGCCCGACGACGGCCCGGCCCGAGGCTCGGCCAGAGGACGAGCAGGCCGATCAGGCCGCCGAGCCAGACCGACCCGGCGGCAAGGTGGAGCCAGTCGAGCAGCAACGACAATCCCCGCGGGCGCGTCTGGGCGGCGTGCCCGGCGAGGGCGGGGACGAGCAGGACGGCGGCGGCGCAGGCGAGGGCCCCAGCCAGAGAGAGCAGGGCGGCCAGGGTCCGCCGGCTGCGCTCGGGGCGATCGACGACGACTGCAATCGCCGCGGCGGCGACGAAGAGCGCGAACACGAGCTCGAGGTCGAGCCAGCCGCGGCCGAACGCCGACGACCGCAACAGCGGGAGCACCCCGCCCAGGTCGAAGATCGATCTGAGCGCGAACTGCGCACTCGCGACCTCCACGTACACCGGCACCACCAGCAGGGCGAGCCCCGCTGCGACGGCGAACGCGAGTGAGAGCGGCCGAAGCGATGCGCCCGGGACGCGCTCGACCAGCGGCCGGACGATCACCAGCCTGAGCACGGCGAGGCCGATCGCGGTCATCGCCGCGAGAAAGGAGAGCCAGCGCAGCGCAAGCAGGCCCGGCGTCGTCGCCGACTCGGTCAACGAGGGGATCACGAACTGCGGCGGCGGTCCCTCGTTCGGGCCGACGGCAAAGGTGAACGCCCCGCGGACCGGATGGCCGTCCGCCGAGATCACCCGCCAGTAGACCAGGTACCAGCCCTCGGCGACTCGCTTCAAGGGTGTCATCAGCGTGGCGGGATCGGCCGACGCGCGCCGAGGCCTGCCCGCCACCTCCTGGTGACCGGCGGCGTCGGTGACCGAGACGATCGCGAACCGAGGCTCGATCGCCTCGTCGTAGGTGAGCGACAGCCGCGCCGGCGGCTTGTTCACGACCACGCTCGCGGAGGGCGTCGTCCGCAGCAGATAGGCGTGGGCAAAGGCCGTCGCCGGGGCGGCCAGGACGGTCGCCCCGGCGACGATCGCGCTGAGCAGGGCCCGCCGCAGGCTCACGCGAGCTGGCGTCCTCCCGCCCGGCCGAGCAGCGCCACGACTCCCACCAGCAGGCCGACGCCGCCCACGATCAGCGCCACGATCGACAGGATCGAGGTGCCGCCGCTCGCAAACGAGCTCAGCGACTCGACCCGCGGTGCCGGGGTGTCCGAGCTCTCCGGTCCGGACCAGTTCACCACCGACCCGTCCGAGTAGGTCTGCCGCACCTGGAAGACGTAGGTCTTCGCGGAGTTGGTGCTCGCGTTGAAGCGAAAGACGGCGTCCTGCTCGGTCGGGGTGTTGCCGCCCGTCCAGGTCACCTTCTGGACGACCGCCTCCTCGCCGGACCCCGTCGACTCGACCTGCTGCGTCCAGGGCGAGGGCGGCGGCTCGAACGAGTCGATCGCGAACCCGGCCGGAACAGTCAGCTCGATCTTCGTCGTCGTCAGACTCTCTTTCTCCGTGGGCACCGACAGCGTGAACTGCTGCAGGGCCTTCGCCTTGGCCACCGGCGGTGACATGATCGCGTGCGCCGACGCGACGGACGCGAACGCCAGCGCCGCCGAGCCCGCAGCCACCAAGGCGGCGACACGGCTCCTGTTGCTCATTCGGTTCTCCTTTCGATTGCGTGGATGGACTGTCACTTCAGCGGGGACGGCGCGGTCAGGATCCGCCCGACCACCTTGCACCGGAGGAAGAGGCGCCAGACTCCGACGACCCGGGACGAGGACGCCGACTCTGAGCTTGCCCGGAGGCCTCATGGGGGCAGCTGCGCGACGAGCATCATCGTCGTCTCCTCCTCCGTGCGGGTCGGGTCGCGCGAGAGAGCGCCGCTCGCTGCCCGGGTGCGCCCGCCCTGTTTCGCTTGCGGGCCTGCTCCGCCACATGGTCGACTTCGACGGAGACCGAGAGCAGCACCGTCGCAGCTCCGGCCACGACCGCGAGCAGCACAGCCACGCGAGCGGCCGCGGCCGGCAGTGTCGAGATCACGTAGCCGTGGAGGAAGACCCCGAGCGAGCCGAGGCTGAGCGTGGCACAGACGGTGCCGAGCCCGGCGGCGACCCAGATGCGAAGCGAGCGCCAGCGGGGCCGCAACGAGGCGACGGCCGCGGCGACCAACGTGCCGACGGCACCGACCTCAACCCACTGGCCCGCACCGCCGATCTCGTCGGCGGTCGCGAAGGACGCACTTGCGGCCAGCGCACCAAACGCGGCAAGCCCTCCCAGAGCAACCAGCAGATGCGGCCTGTGTCCCGGCCACCGCCACGACGCCGCGCCGGCCGCCGAGGCCAGGCCGAGGGCGACGACCGCCCACAGCCAGTACCGCGGGCGGGACATCCGCACGAAAGTGCCCGCGATTGCGCGCGCGCGGCCGTCGAGGAGGATCGGTATCGACCAGCGTCCCACGACACCCAGTGGCAGTCCGGACGGCGGCGCGAGCCGATGGTCGTGCCAGCGCAACGTGTGCCCACGACTCCGCAGCGACCACTCGACACCCCTCCCCGTCGACGGCGGAGTGAGCTTGGCCCCCTGGGCCGTGGGCGAGTTGCGGTTCACCCAGACACCCCGTCGGTCGAAGCGGACAACCGGCTCGCCCAGATCGCCGCGGAGGATCAGGGTCGCGTCCCGGCCGACCACAAGTCGTAGACCGCGGTCGCCGTCGACGATCGCGGCCCGCACGCCCGGCAACGCCCGGGTGGCCGCGGACAGCCGCAGCCGGAAGTCCAGCGCAACCGTCGGCGCGCCCGAGTGCGCAGCGGCCGTTCCCGGCGCAGCCAGGAATACACCCGCGGCGACGATCGGAACACAGACTCGCGCGCAGCGTCCACGCCCGAGAACCTGACGCACTTTTTCTCCCTTCGACCGCACCCCGGAGCGGGGGTGGAAGAACTACTCGGCCAACGAGAAACGGGGAGGTGCACGCAGCGCCGCCCGAAGCGCGAGTGGGCGACTCCGCCGCTGCTCAGCGGGCAGCGCGCTCCAGGAGAGCGGCGCAGCCGGCTTGCGGACAGGCATACGGCGGCAAACGGCACGCACGATCGTCTCGCCGAGCCGCATCAGGAACGTGAGCGCAACCGCCGCGGAGAAGATTCCGGCCAGGGCAGCGAGCCACTGGCTCGCCGTGAACGAGGCGACTGCGGGCGAATGAGCGGCAAGGCTCCGTTCCATCGTCTCCTGGAGCGCCAGGTAGAGGAGTCCCGAGCCGCCCACTTGGACGGCCGTCAGCCCAAACGGCCTGCATCGTAAATTCGAGCCGGGCAGATGAAAACGCCACCCGAGGCGTTCCGCGGCGACTGCAAGCGCCACGAGCACGACGAGTGCCACTATCGCGGCCAGCGACAGAGCAGCGACGAGCGGCTCATACCAGTTCAGGTACCCGTGGAGATCGCCCTTCGGCCACAGCGCCCTGTAGAGCGCGACGTGCCCCGCGAGCCCGCAGACCGCCGCCGCAAGTCCTCGACCGAGCACGCGCAGGGCGATCCGGAAGAGCACAGGCTCAAGGATGCGCGCTCCGTTATCCAAGTGCAAGCGGCAACCCTCGCCCCCTACTTCTGGCCCGAACCAGATGGAGCGCGAAAGCGATGCCCGCTGACCGCGGCGAGCTTGACCACGGCGTTGATCGTCGCCCGGACGAAGCTGTTCGAGTCGTGACCACGCGGCAGCCGCCTGAGCACCGCTTGTTCCTTTTTCGATTGTCTGCCGTTGTAGAAGCCGAAGCCATTCGGCATCGCGACGAGCAGGGGGCCTTTGTAAAACCCGCTCAACTCCAACCAGAGGAACTTCGCGTACAGCTGCGGCTTGAAGTAGAGCGACGGGACAGAGCCGAGATCGTACGCGGAACCGATCAGCGCGACCTTGATTCTGTAACCGGCCCGACGAGAAGCCTTCACCGTCGCCGCGAGCTGCCGCTTGACCGCCTGCGAGATCGGAGCCTCGTACGGAAGAAACACGTCTGCCGAGTACAGGAAGTCACTGGCCGGATCGCCGTCGGCACGTGCCGCTCCTGCGACGCCCCCGCTGATCACGCAGAGAAGAACTGCAGCCGCAAAGCTGCACCGCAGTCTCGACGTTGCCACGATCGTACGTTGGGTGATCACTCTGACCCTGAACAGAGACGATGCCCATCAAGCCTGCTCGAGTCTCGGGAACCGTTTTACCGCTCGGGCACGCGACCGCCGGTCGTCGTCGCTCCCAAGATCGCTACCGATCGCCGCGTCGGGACGGGGCTAGTCTCCGCCCGTGGAAGGCCAGTGCTCGGTCTGCCGTGAGCTCGGCGGCGACGTCGTTGTTCCCGGTGGCTTGCTCCTGCAAGACAAGTGGGCGGTCGCGTTCCACATGCCGTCCGCGCGAAGAGGCGGAGAACCGCGCCCGTATCTCCTCGGAACGTCGTTGGCGCAGCCGAGGACGGAAGCCGCCTGGAAGCCCACCAGCCCCAGGCCCAGAGCAGGTCGCCGGCGCAGTTTCTACGCGGCGTGGCCCGGAACGTGGACGATCTCGAGCTTGATGCCGTCGGGATCGAAGAAGAACACCGCGTAGTAGCCCGGAACGTACGAGTACTCCTCCGGCCCGCTCTCGATCTCCACGCCGGGCTGCTCGGACAGCCACGCTGCGCGCTCGTCGACGGCGAACCGCGACGGGGCCTCGAGCGCCAGGTGGTGGAGCCCGACCCGGTAGCGGTCGTACGGGCCGGCGGACGGGGACTGCGTCTCCCGCAGGCCGATCGAGCTGCCCGGACCGGAGATGTACCAGATCGTCTCGCCGCGCTCGCCCTCGACCTCGCCGACCCGGTGCCAGCCGAGCGGCTCGAGCAGCGCCCGGTAGAAGGGCAGGCTGCGGAGTATCGAGGAGACGACGAGGTCTACGTGGTGAACGCCCGTGGAGCGCACTGGCCGGCCGCCACGAATGATCTACGGCGGGCCGGATAGCTCCTGGCCGCGGCCGTACCGCACCGCCCGACCCGCGGCCCGCGGGTCGACGCCCTGCTCGAGCAGCTGCTGGTGCAGCTCGCTCTCCCGCCCCAGGCGCAGGAAGAGCCAGGCGAGCGCGCCGAGGGTGACGAGAGAGCCCTCCAGCATCATCAGGCCGCCGGCGATCCCCTGGTCCGCGTGCGCCGAGATCCCCCACCGGTCGACCGGATGCTCGTAAAACGGGTAGAAGACGCCGCCCGACCAGATGAACACGTTGCCGAGGATCGTCTCGACCAGGCGGACGGCGACGATGTAGCCGAGCTTCATCCCGGTTCCGAACCACTCCGGTCCGGGCAGCACCTCCAGCACGGGCGCCCACATCAGCGCGCCGCAGGTGAAGAAGAGGATGTGCTGGACGGCGTGGATCGCGAAGTGGTGGAGCGCGCCCTGGTACGCGAACGGCAGGTGCCAGAGGATCAGGTCCACCGCCCAGATCGGCAGGGCGACGAGCGGGTGGGTCAGAAAGCGCAGCCGGACGACGATCGGGATCGCCAGCACCGGCCGCAGCAGCGGTCCGGTGAGGCCGGCGACCATGCACAGCGGCGCGAGGTCGCCGAGCAGGATGTGCTGGAGCATGTGCACGAACAGGAACTGCTGCTCGCCCAGCGCGTGGATCGGCGAGGCGACCGCCAGGAAGGCGAGCACGAGCCCGAGGCCGAAGATCCGGCGCCGCCACGGCTCGACGGGCGTCCCCCGCCGGGCCAGCGTCGCCGCGCGCCGGTAGTAGAGGTACCCGGCGGCGGCGATCAGGAGCAGCTGGGCGGGATCGAACGTCCAGCTCGTCAGCGGCGAGGGGCCCACCTGGGCAGTGTAGGGCGGCCCCACCGGCCCTTAGACTCGACCCCGTGGGAGGCCAGCCCAGCTACGAGGCCGCGGGCGTCTCGCTCGTGACCGCCGACGCGGTCGTCGAGCGCCTGCGCAGCGCCGTCGCGTCCACGGGAGCGGCGGGGTTCGGCGCCTTCGCAGGCCTCCACCCGCTCGACGGCGACCGCCTTCTCGCCGCCTCGATGGACTCGATCGGGACGAAGCCGATCGTCGCCCGTGCGCGGGGCCTGCTCGGGAACTGCGGCGCGGACATGGCGGCGCACTGCATCAACGACGTCCTCACCTGCGGCGCCGAGCCCCTCTTCCTGCTCGACTACGTCGCCGCCGACCGGCTCGACCTCGAGCAGGTCGCCGAGCTGGTCGAGGGCGCGGCGACGGTCTGCCGCGCGGCCGGCTGCGCGCTGATCGGCGGCGAGACCGCTGAGCTTCCCGGCGTCTACCGGGAGGGTGAGCTCGACTTCGCCGCCGCATGCGTCGGGATCGTCGACCGCGCCCGGCTGGTCGACAGCTCACGTGTCGAGGCGGGCGACGCGGTGATCGGGTTCCCATCCGCAGGGGTGCACGCGAACGGCTTCTCGCTCGTCCGCCGGGTGCTCGAGGCCGAGGACTACGACGGCGACGACCTGCTCGCCCCGACCCGCCTCTACCTGGACGACGTGCGGGCGCTGCGGGGCCGCACGGACGTGCGGGCGCTGGCGCACGTGACCGGCGGCGGAATCGAGGGCAATCTCTCCCGAGTCCTCCCCGACGGCCTGCGCGCACGGATCGAGTGGGACGCCTGGGAGCGTCCGCCCGTCTTCGCCTGGCTCGCCCGCCACGTCGGCGAGGAGGAGCTGCGGCGGGTCTTCAACCTCGGCATCGGCTACTGCGCGGTCGTTCCCGACCCGGCGGGCGGCCGGGTGATCGGACGCATCGAGTGATCGGCGTGCTCGTCTCCGGGGAGGGCACGAACCTCCAGGCGCTGATCGACGCCGGGCTGCCGGTCGGCGCCGTCGCGTCGAACAGGAAGGAGATTCGCGCCCTCGAGCGGGCTCGGGCGGCGGGCATCCCGAACGCGACGTTCTCGCTCGAATGCCATGCGACCCGGGAGGAGCGCGACCTGGTCATGGCCACCTGGCTGGAGGAGCACGGCGTCGAGCTGGTCGTACTCGCGGGCTACATGCACTTGCTGACGAAGCCGTTTCTCGACCGCTTCCCGGGGCGGATCGTGAACGTCCACCCCTCGCTGCTGCCGTCGTTTCCGGGCCGGCGGCCGATCGAGGACGCGCTCGCGGCCGGCGTGGAGACGACCGGCGTCACGGTCCACCTCGTCGACGAGGGGATCGACTCGGGGCCGGTGCTGCGCCAGGAGCCGGTTCCGGTCGAGCCGGAGGAGACGCTGGTCGAGCGGATCCACGCAGTCGAGCACCGGCTGTTGCCGGCGGTTGTGCGAGAGCTGCTCGTCGCGGTCCCCGGGCTCCGCCCGGCGGGAGCCGGCGCCGACCGGGGGCCGCGATGCGCGCGCTGATCAGCGTGTACGACAAGGACGGGCTGGCGGAGCTCGCCGCCGGCCTGCACGAGCTCGGCTGGGAGCTGGTCGCGAGCGGCGGGACCGCCGCCTTCCTCGCAGAGCACAGCCTCCCCGTCACGCGCGTGGAGAGCCTGACCGGCTTCGGGGAGCTACTCGGCCACCGGGTGGTGACGCTGCACCCCGCGGTGCACGGCGGCATCCTCGCGAGGCGCGACGTGCCCGGCGACCTCGCCCAGCTCGCCGAGCACGGATTCGAGCCGTTCGACCTGGTGGTCGTCAACCTCTACCCGTTCACGGAGGTCGCGTCCCGACGCGGCGTCCGCGAGGAAGACGCGGTCGAGATGATCGACATCGGCGGGCCCGCGCTCCTCCGGGCGGCGGCGAAGAACTTCGCCTGGGTCGCGCCCGTCTGCCGGCCCGAGCGCTACCCCGCCGTGCTGGCCGAGCTCCGGACGACCGGGCAGCTCTCGGCCGAGACGCGACGGCACCTGGCGACGGAGACGTTCGTCGCCACCGCCGCGTACGAGTCGGCGATCGCCGCCTGGTTCGCCGACCGCGAGGCGTTCCCCGAGGCCCTGATTCCCGCCTTCTGGAAGGAGCGCGACCTCGCGTACGGCGAGAATCCCCATCAGCGCGCCGCCTACTACCACGAGGCCGGCGCCCGCCGGCACCTGCTCTCCCGCGTCGAGCAGCTGGGCGGCCGCGAGCTCTCCTACAACAATCTCAACGACCTCTCCGCCGCCCGGCGGCTGGTCGAGGAGTTCACCCTCCCGGCGTGCGTGATCGTGAAGCACGCCAACCCGTGCGGGGTCGCCGTCGCCGGCTCGATCGAGGAGGCGTACGAGCGTGCGCTCGGCGCCGATCCGCTCTCCGCCTACGGCGGCGTGTTCGTGCTCAACCGATCCGTGCCCGCCGGGCTCGGCGCGCGAATGGCCGAGCACTTCGTCGAGGTCGTGTTCGCCCCGGGTTACGACGAGGACGCGCTCGTCGCGCTCCGGGCGAAGGAGGCGCTGCGGATCCTCGTCTCCACCGAGCGGCGCAACGCGCCGGCGGGCGAGCGCGACTACCGGCGGGTGCTCGGCGGGCTGCTCGCCCAGGACCGCGACGAGGACGTCGAGGACCGCGATGGAATGATCGTCGTCTGCGGAGACCCGGACGAGGCCGGCTGGGGCGACCTGCTCTTCGCGTGGCGGGTGTGCAAGCACGTGACCTCGAACGCGATCGTGATCGCCCGGGAGCTGCGCACGGTCGGAATCGGCGCCGGCCAGATGAGCCGGGTGGACGCCGTCCGGATCGCGGTCGATCGCGCGCGCGAGCACCGGCACGAGCTCGAGGGCGCGGTGCTCGCCTCGGACGCGTTCTTCCCGTTCCCGGACGGCCCTCGGATCGCGCTCGAGGCCGGCGTGGCGGCGATCATCCAGCCGGGCGGGTCGAAGCGCGACGCGGAGGTGGTCGCGGCGGTCGAGGCGGCCGGGGCGACGATGGTCTTCACCGGCCGCCGCCACTTCCGCCACTGACCGCGGCTCGACCTGCAGGGACAGACCGGGCTAGGCACGCCTTCTCAACGACGGGATCGTGAGTCACAGTACGTGTGTGGCCGCGAACGAGCTTCTTGGCCGGCAGACGGAGCTTGCGCTGCTCAAGACGTTCCTCGAACGCTGTGTGGAGGGACCGGCAGGGCTCGTCATCGAGGGCGAGCCCGACATCGGCAAGCGAATCGCTCCAAGTCGACGGAAGTGAGCAGGAAGGAGATCGATGATGAGCAGACCGATTCGAAGGACGACAATCACAGCGATCGCGATCGGGTTCGCGGCTCTCGGGCTCGGCGCCTCCACGGCTGGGGCGCGAGTCGCTCTGACGGAGCGGGCGAGCTGCACCGCAAAATTCGTCAACGGCGCGATGCACCTCTGCGGGCCCGCGACGGGACATCTGAGCGTGTTCGGGAGCTTCACGTTCAGGAACGGGACCTGCAAGCGGAGCACAGTCGCGGGCGAGCCGAGCTTCATCCTCGAGCTGGGCGCCCTGACGCCGGGGAGCCGCACGAACGGCGGCCTCTCATACCTCAAGATCCAGATCGACGGTCCGCTGTCGCGTCCGACGAGCGGCAGCGTGATCTCCTGGCACAACGGAAGGCGCTGGGCCGGTCTCGGCGAGAGGTTCAAGGGCAATGCTCACGGCGGCACGTTCGCCGTCACCGGGGTACCCGCGAGTGGCGGCCGGAGGGCCACCGGCAGCTTCCGGTGCTGACGCGATGAGCGCCCGATTCATCTCAGTCGTCGCCGTTCTCGCCGTAGCCGCCGCCTGGGCTCCGGCAACGCCGGAGCAGCGTCGTGCGCGACCTTTGGCCTCGGCCTCTTTGGTGCGCTGATGGTGCAGCTAGGACGGCGGCCTCTCCTCCGTATGGCATCGACTGGTTGCCGCTGTACAGAGCCCGCAATGGCCGGCGACGATCAACGGGCTCTCGGCAGTTCCGCTATTCGCTCAGCCGAGCACGCTGATGCTCCGGCCCCGTCGCAGAGTGCGGGAACTACGACAGCGCTCCGGCCTGGTCATCTCTTCAGCTTGGAGCGGGATCTGGGCCGGCTTCTTGGGCCGGATGCCAGCGTCGCGGATTCTTGATCGCTGGACGCTTTGGGGCTCAAGCCGGGCCGCACGGGCCGGGGCGGCCCGTGAGTCAGTGCACGTCGGCACATCGCATTTCCGTATCCGCCGGGTCCGCAAGGTGTCCGTGCGCATGTCGGCGGGTTAGGCTCTCGAGGTGACCGCCTGCTCGAACTGTGGCGCAGAGAATCGGGCCGACGCGAAGTTCTGCGGCGAGTGCGGCGCCGGGTTGGCGGCGCTCTGCCCCGCCTGCAGCACTCCGAATGAGCCGGGGCGGAAGTTCTGCTACGAGTGCGGCGCGTCACTCGGAGGCTTGCCAGGATCGGCCGGGGCGGTTCCGGCCCAGCCGCGCGAGACGCCGGCGGCTGAACGTCGTTTGGTGTCCGTGTTGTTCGCCGACCTGGTCGGCTTCACGACGTTGTCGGAGTCGCGGGATGCGGAGGAGGTGCGGGAGCTGCTGTCTCGCTATTTCGACACGTGCCGGCGGCTGATCGGGCTGTACGGTGGCACGGTCGAGAAGTTCATCGGTGACGCGGTGATGGCAGTCTGGGGCACGCCGTCGGCGACGGAGGACGACGCCGAGCGGGCGGTGCGGGCGGCGTTGGATCTGGTCGCGGCGGTGACGGCACTCGGCGACGAGGTGGGCGCTGCGGAGCTTCGTGCCCGTGCGGGCGTCCTGACGGGTGAGGCGGCGGTGACGATCGGCGCCGAAGGGCAGGGGATGGTTGCGGGTGACCTTGTGAATACGGCCTCGCGGGTGCAGTCGGTTGCCGAGCCGGGGACGGTGTTCGTGGGTGAGTCGACGCGCCGGGCGACCGAGCAGACGATCGTCTACGAGGAGGCAGGCGCCTTCGAGCTGAAGGGCAAGGACGGACTGACGCCGCTCTGGCGGGCGCAGCGGGTTGTCTCCGGGTTGCGCGGCTCGCTCAAGTCACAGGGGCTGGAGGCTCCCTTCGTCGGTCGCGACCGCGAGCTGCGGCAGATCAAGGACCTCTTCCACGGCTGCGCCGACGAGCAGAAGGCCCACCTCGTCTCCGTCACGGGCATCGCCGGCATCGGCAAGTCCCGGCTGGCGTGGGAGTTCTACAAGTACTTCGACGGTATTGCCGAGACGGTCTACTGGCATCGCGGGCGATGTCTGTCCTATGGCGAGGGGGTGACCTACTGGGCGCTCGCGGACATGGTGCGGATGCGCTGCCGGATCTCGGAGGAGGAGGAGCCGGCATCCGCGCAGGCCAAGCTGCACGCCACGGTTGAGGAGCACATCCTCAACCCGGAGGAGCGGAGCTTCGTCGAGCCCCGGTTGGCGCACCTGCTCGGGCTGGCCGACCACCAGGCTCGCGATCAGCAGGACCTCTTTGCCGCCTGGCCTCTCTTCTTCGAGCGTCTGGCCGAGAGCTACCCGGCCGTGCTCGCCTTCGAGGACATGCAGTGGGCGGACGCGAGCCTGCTCGACTTCGTCGAGTACCTGCTCGACTGGTCGCGAAGCTCGCCGATCTTCGTGGTCACGCTGGCGCGGCCGGAGCTTCTCGAGCGGCGACCGACTTGGGGTGCCGGGCAACGCAGCTTCAGCTCGCTGTACTTGGAGCCACTCTCGCAGGAGGCGATGGAGGAGCTGCTGACCGGGCTCGTGCCGGGGCTTCCCCCGGAGGTGCGCGACGGGATCCTCGCGCGTGCCGAGGGCGTGCCGCTTTACGCGGTCGAGACGGTTCGAATGCTGCTCGACCGCGGCCTGCTCGCAAAGGAAGGCCCCGCCTACAGGCTAACGGGGCCGGTCGAGGCGCTCGAGGTGCCTGAGACGCTGCACGCGCTGATCGCCGCCAGGCTCGATGGGCTCACGGCTGAGGAGCGGCGACTGCTCCAGGACGCGGCGGTGCTCGGCAAGATCTTCACGCGAGACGCACTTGCCGCGCTCGCGGGCGCCGATATCGAGATCGAGCCACTGCTCACGTCCCTCGTGCGTAAGGAGGTGCTCGGCGTTCAGGCAGACCCTCGCTCGCCCGAGCATGGTCAGTACGGCTTCCTGCAGGATCTCGTGCGTCACGTGGCCTACGAGACGCTCTCGAAGCGGGACCGTCGTGCCAGGCACCTGTCCGCGGCCGAGTACCTGAGCGGGGTGTTCGCCGCCGACGAGGACGAGGTGGTCGAGGTGATCGCTTCGCACTACCTCGCCGCGCACGAGGCCGCCCCAGACGCGGCCGACGCAGCCGAGATCAAGAGCAAGGCGCAGGAAATGGTGGCGCGAGCCGGGGAGCGCGCCGCGTCGCTCGCCGCGGCCGCAGAGGCGAGGCGCTACTTCGAGCAGGCGGCCGAGCTCACGGAGGATCCGACCGTGAGGGCGGCGCTTCTCGACCGGGCGGGCGAGATGGCCAGGATGGCCGGTGATCCGGACTCGGCTCGCCTACTGTTCGAGGAGTCGATCCAACTCCATGAGGAGGAGGGCGACACGCATGCTGCCGCCCGCGTTCACTGGAGGCTCGGGAAAGTCGACGCCTTCACGGGTCGACGCGACGAGGCAATGGCACGGATGGAGCGCGCCTTCGCCGTCATCTCAGGCGACGAGTCCGACGAGGATCTCGCGCTGCTGGCCGTCGGTCTTGCTTCCGGGTACTGGTTCGGCGGCGATCTCGAACGCGCCACCGAGCGGGCCGAGTTGGCGTTGGACATAGCCGAGGCGCATGCATACCCTGAGTCGCTCGCGTCTGCGCTCCGCGCGAAGGCGGGCATCGCCGAGAGTCGGGGACACCCAGAGGAGTCTGGCGCGCTCCTCAAGCGAGCCCTGGAGATAGCGCTCGAGAGCGACCTCGGAAACGAGGCGGGCAACTGCTACTTCAACCTCTCAGACCGATGCTTTCGACGTGACGAGTACACCGATGCGCTCGGATACCTCGACGAAGCCCTAGCCCTCGCACGCAAGCTCGGGAACCGTACCGAGGAATGGGCCGTGTTGGCCGAGCGGACCTACCCGCTGTACATGCTCGGCCGCTGGGACGAGGCGCAGGCAGCGAGCCAGGAGTTCACGCAGGAGCAGATCGACGCCGGCGGAGTCGTGCTGAGCCTGCTCCAGTCGGGCGTCGAGATCCACATTCAGCGCGGAGAGCTCGACGGTGCACGTCGAGTCTTCTCGATGTTCTCACGCCTCGAGGACTCCACCGACGTCCAGGAGCGCTCCATGTTCCTGGTAATGCGAGCCTGCCTGCACCGGGCGGAGAGGCAACCGCAGGAGGCGCTTGCCGACAGCGAGGCAGCCATCGAGACGGGGCGCACACTCGGGATCTCCTTCCAGGGCGTGAAACAGGCCATCGTCGAGGCGATCGAAGCCGCGTTCACGCTAGGCGAGGCGGCGAAGATCGAAGAGCTGCTGGCCTCGATCGAGACCGTTCCCCCCCGGCTCGCGGCCACCCTACCTCGACGCGCAGGCCAAGCGCTTCCGCGCCCGCCTGACGGCGGACGGAGCGGGCTACGAGTTCGCCGCCGAGAAGTTCCGCGAGCTCGGCATCCCCTCCTGGCTCGCCGTCACCCTGCTCGAGCACGCCGAGCTGCTCGCGAAGCAGGCCCGCGCAGACGAGGCCGAGGCGCTACTCGCCGAGGCCCACGCGACCTTCGAGCGGCTCGAGGCCGCACCATGGCTGGAACGACTCGACGCCGTCCGGGCCGGCGCGCGAGCAGAGATTCCCGCGTAGCGGCGACCGGCAGCCAGGAGGGACAGACCCTTTGAGGGTCTGTCCCGCAGCAACCCGGGTCGACCTCTACGCGGCTTCGGGACGCGCGACGTCGGCGTTGCCGGACCGGCTCGACCAGCCGTAGCGCGGCTTCTGAGCCAGGCTCTCCGCGACGAGCACGGGAACGTCGTTCTCGGCCGGAAGCCGCTCGCGGAGCGTCGCGAGCCGCAACTGGCGCGTCGTCCGCGCCTGCGCGATGCGGCCGGCGAGCGGGCCGGAGGCCCACCTCGAGCACCTCCAGGTAGAGGCGGCCTACCCGGGGCGATCACCCTCCGCTGTCGCTGCTGGCCCGGTAGCGGGACGCCGGGCTACCAGCTGCGTGCGCTTCCCGCCTGCCACGCGGGCCAGCGGTGCCATGCCTGGGTCGAGAACGCCGATGGCGTAAGGGTTCGCGCGCCTGTGGAATGGTGCCAATGCACGATGCCAAGAGAGGCTGACCCGACGGAGTCAACGGCCGCGTCGCGGAGGCAGAAGAAGGTTGCTGGCGGGACTGGATCTCGTGGGGTTCGGTCGTTGACGGCGGCTAAGGGAGTCTTCTGAGACGACAATGTGTCGTCTTTCACCGAGAAGACGACGCTGACCGGTTGCCGCTACCCGGAGCCCAAGAGGGATCGCACGGGGACTCAGTATGGCGCCCCGGCGACAAGCCAGGCGACCAAAAACACCAGCGCTATGCAGCCGGCGACCAGGATCCCGGTCGCGATCCAGAGGCTCGCGATCAGCTGCCAGAGCGGACGCTCCCCGACGGCGGCGCCCGCCGAGACGCTCACCGACGGCAGCCGCCGCAGCGGCCGCGGATGCACGACCGAGCCGGTCGTCGCCCACCTGGCGACGAGCTGGCCGTCAGCGGTCTTGGTCAGGCGCGGAGCATCGAGTTCCCGCAGCTCGGGCTCCGCCTCGACCACGATCCACCGGTGCTCACGATCGACGGAGAGGACATCCTCGTCGAGCAGGAGCGCATGGCGCCCATCCCTGGTACGAACGGCGAGCGCTCGCGGCTCGGCCCTCTCACCCAACCAGACCTCCTCGACCAGCCCGATCGCTCCGTGGGGCGACTCGAAGAGGAAGTCCTCGGTGTCCCGAAGAGTCCGCGGATCGGCCGCAACTGCCATCTCCGCTTCAATACCCGCCAGAGGCAGGGATGGAAACCGAGGCACCTGCGCTAACCAGGCGCTGGTTTCAGGCGGCTTCAGGACGCCGGGTACTCGTCTCGCTCGCTCGCATCGGCCACCCGTACCGGGGCCGCTCCTGTGTCAATCCATCCGCGACCAGTGCTGGCACCTCTAGCTCAGCCGGCGGCCGTTCCCGACGAAGCGGGCGCAGCCGGGGCCGGTCAGAGCGCGGCCTGCGGGTCAGGCGGTCGGTGAGCAGGTCTGCCGCCCACTGGAGCGTCGCCAGGTAGATGCGGCTGACCTCCCCAGCCGCCTTCTGATGGGCGGCCAGTGTCGCGGCCGCCTCCGCACCAGCGTGATCATCCGGCCAGTCGCGGAACTGCTCGGCTCGAGCCGAGCCGCGCGCGCCCTCGAGAACGAACTCGAGCCCGTCGACGTACTCGGACAGGTGCCGCTCGATCAGAGCCGGCAACCACTGAAGACACGACAACTCGACGCCCGTCGAGCGCACCGCCTCCCAGGCGAGCTCGCGCGCAAGCCCCTCCCAGGTGCCGCCGCGCAGCAGCCAATCCAGCGCCCCAGCAGCAATCTCCTCCGCCGTCGGGACGACACCCAGCCCCGATTCCCGACTCCGGCCCTGAGCCATCACCCCATCCTTCCCGCACGACCGGACAGAACCGCCACCGAGGAACCGCACGGCGCCCGGGCGGGTTCGGCACCGCTATCAGCCGCGCTGGCCGTTAGCCTCAAACGCCTTGGAGACGGCAAACGACCCGACCCGCTCGAGCTACGGGCGCGAATACTGGCTCCGCCGCTGCGAGGGCTTCCTGGTCGAAACACCGACAAAACGGATCGGGCGAGTCGTCGGGATCCGCTACGGCGAGCACTCGAACGAACCCGAGGTACTGGAGGTGCGAGCAGGCTTGCTCGGCAGAACGCGGCTACTGATCAACGTCGACGAGCTCGTCGAGATCGCCGCCCAGCAGAGGCGGATCCTGCTCAACGACCCGCCCCGGCTCCTCCCCCGATAACACCTCGCCGCCGGGGGTACGCGTAGGATCTGCCGGTGGGGCAAGCGAGGAAGCAGGCGGCGACCCCGCTGCGCTCGGCCCAGCGGCTCGAGGCTTTACGCAAAGCGAACCAGATCCGCGTCGAGCGCGCGCAGCTGAAGAAGGAGCTGGCGAGCGGAACGGTACCGATCGAGCAGATCCTCGATCGGCCGCCCGAGTGCGCGAAGACCGAGCGCGTCTCCGCGCTACCTGCTCGCCATCCCCAAGCACGGCTCGGTGCGCGTCTCCCGCCTACCGACCCTGGCGCGAATCAACGACTCGAAGACGCTCGGCGGGCTCAGCGATCGCCAACGGGCGGCGTTGAACTTCCGAAGCTGAGCGCACACAACCCACCACGACGCCCCCACCACCTCGTCGCAGATTGCGGCGAAGGCGACGCTCGTCAGGCTTGATGTCGACCACGAGCAGTGGTTGGGTTGGCTGTGAGGGGTTCAACTGCGGGGTTGCGAATTGGCTCTATCGGTTTGCGCAAGCCGATTCGGACCTGCCCGATGAGGGAATGCAGGGTATGAGGGACACCCGCTCGGGGACACGCGTAGCGCCGGACGGCGCGTGGCTGGAACAGACGGACTTGTTGTTACCGTTCCGCTCGTGGAATACGTCAACCTCGCCCGGACCGGCCTACGCGTCTCTCGCATCTGCCTCGGGATGATGAGTTACGGCGGCAGCGCCGAGCGGTCGTGGGCGCTCGACGAGCAGGCGGCCGAGCCGATCGTGCGGCGCGCGGTCGAGAGCGGAATCGTCTTCTTCGATACCGCCGACGTCTACAACGAAGGCCTCAGCGAGGTGATCACGGGCCGGCTGCTGAAGAGGCTCTTCGGCGGACGCGAGGAGTACGTCGTCGCGACGAAGGTGTATTTCGAGACGATGCCAGGCGAGAACGGCGCCGGCCTTTCCCGCAAGCACATTCTGGCGTCCATCGACGCTTCGCTCGAGCGGCTCGAGCTCGACTACGTCGACCTGTATCAGATCCATCGTTGGGACCCCCGCACGCCGATCGAGGAGACGATGGACGCGCTGCACGACGTCGTCCGCGCCGGCAAGGCGCGCTACATCGGCGCGAGCAGCATGTACGCCTGGCAGTTCGCGAAGGCGCAGTCGGTCGCGAAGACGCCCTTCGTTTCGATGCAAAACCATTACAACCTCGTCTACCGCGAGGAGGAGCGGGAGATGATCCCGCAGTGCATCGACCAAGGCATCGCTGTTCTGCCATGGAGTCCGCTGGCCCGCGGGCTGCTGGCGGGCAACCGCACGCGCGAGGGTGAGAAGCTGACCACGCGCGCTCAGACGGATCCGTTCAGCGACAGCCTCTACACGCCGGACGTGGACTTCGCCGTCGTCGATCGCGCCGCCGAAGTCGCCGCCGCGCGCGGCGTGCCGCCTGCGCAGGTCGCGCTCACGTGGCTTCTGCACAAGCCCGGCGTTACCGCGCCGATCGTCGGCGCGACGAAGCTCGAGCACCTGGACGACGCCATCGCCGCGGAGCAGCTCTTACTATCGGCGGACGAGATCGAGCGGCTTGAGGAGCTGTACGTGCCGCACGCTATCTCCGGGCACGCGTAGTTGGGTGGACCGCACCCAGGAGGTCGCCGGTTCGAGTCCGGCTCAGATCCATTCCGAGAGAACCTAAAGGTGCAGGTACGAACCCTCGAAGTGGGTTGGTGACGAGACTTCGAGCTGAAGCCCGGAAGCAGGCGCATGTCGCAGTTTCGGTGAAAGACGATGCCTGCCCCACCATGCGCTCTCCCTCTGCCGCATTGCGGCACGTGCGGTCTTACGGCATCGGTGAGCCTGCAACCGTTGATCAGATCAGGGGTTGGGCACTTCTCGGCGTGCGGTGCTACGAGACGGTCATGGTTGCGCCTCGACCCAAGCCGCCCGGTTGCTGGCGGGGTCGTTCGCCCGGGCGGCTGGTCGCCACGCACAGGGTCGCTTCGGTGCCGAACTCACCGAAGTTACCTAACCTCGAGCCCCGGTTCTTTGCTTGTTTATGCGCTTAGGCAGCCGTGTGCGACCCGAACATGGAGACCGAACCGGCTCGAAGCTTGGCCGATTGCCGGCGGCCCGGATCCCTACCGTCCGTAGTTCCCTACCCGATCAGGATTCGGCTTGACGAGCAGGAAAGCAGCGCGGAGGAACCCCTAGCAACAGTCCTTAGCGCCCTGTCGCGTCGGGGTTGGAGACGGACCGGCCGCCTGGCGGGTGGTTTCGGGCGGATTTGGTGTTGGTGCGGATTACGCTCACCGTCCGTGACTACGGGCCGTGGGGGGACGAACGTCAACGGGCAGAAGGCGGCTACGGCTTCCCGCTGATGCGCCAGCTGGTCGACACGGTCGATGTTGACACCGGGTCGGCGGGAACGGCGATCACCCTGCAACGGCGCATAGGCAGCCGACACTCCGATCGCCGACACGCACCGGAGAGCACTTGACCGCAAGAAGAGCTGCGCGCCCTTCGTCGTCTTTTCCAACAAACTGCGACAAGGCACAGGCGCTCCCCGGCCAGTTCTACTGTCACTAAGAAACCGAACGCATTACCACGCCATTCTCGAAAGCGACATCACAGAGCTCGGGGTCGCGATGCGACACCTCAACGGCCGCTACGCGCAGCGCTTCAACCGGCGGCACGGATGGAGCGGTCACGTCTTCGCCCAGCGCTACTCCGCGTACGTGATCCGCGACGCCCGGCATCTCGAGCAAGCCTGCGCGTACATCGCCGCCAACCCTGTGAAGGCCGGCCTCTGCGAAACGGACGAGGACTGGCCCTGGACCTGGATCGGGGACGAGTCTTCGAGCAGAGTGCCTGTGTCCCTGCTGTTGCGGTCGGGTAGCAGCGCGCTCCACAGGCAGGGACAGACCCCCAGGGGTCTGTCCCTGCAGTAGCGTCTCGCCGAGATGCCGCCCGAGCCGCCCACCTTCGCGGACGTCCTCGCCGCGCGGCGCCGGATCGCGCCGTACCTGCCCCCGACCGCGCTCAACCGCTACCCGGCGCTGGACGAGCTGGTCGGCACCGAGGTGTGGGTCAAGCACGAGAACCACCAGCCCATCGGCGCGTTCAAGGTGCGCGGGGGCGTCAACCTCGTCTCACAGCTCTCCGACGACGGGCGGCACCGGGGCCTGATCACCGCCTCGACCGGCAACCACGGCCAGTCGATCGCGTACGCGGCCCACCTGTTCGGCGTTCACGCGACGATCTGCGTCCCCGTTGCGGCGAACCCGGTCAAGGTCGCCTCGATGCGCGGGCTCGGCGCCGACCTCGTCTGCCACGGGCGGGATTTCGACGAGGCGCGCGAGCACTGCGAGGCGCTGGCCGCGGACCACGGCTACCGCTACGTCCACTCCGGTGACGAGCCCGACCTGATCGCCGGCGTCGCCACCGCCGCCCTCGAGATCCTCGAGCGCGAGCCCGCCCTCGAGGTCCTGATCGTCCCGATCGGCGGCGGCAGCGGCGCGGCCGGCGCCTGCATCGTCGCCGACGCCGTGCGACCGGAGCTCGAGGTGATCGGCGTCCAGTCCGACGCCGCACCGGCCGCCTACCGCTCGTGGAAGGAGGGCCGTCTGGTCGAGGACGAGATGCGCACGGCCGCGGAGGGCCTCCAGACCCGCGTGGGGTTCGAGCTTCCCCAGCGGATCCTGCGCGAGCGCCTCGAAGACTTCGTGCTGGTCTCCGAGGACGAGATCCGCGGCGCGACGGTGGACATGCTCGAGCGAACGCGGAACCTGATCGAGGCCGCCGGCGCCGCCCCGCTCGCGGCGGCGTTGAAGCTCCACGATCGCGTGGCCGGCAGACGTATCGGCATCGTCGCCAGCGGCGGCAACATGAGCCTCGGGCAGCTCCGCAAGCTGCTCTCGCCGGACGCGGCCGATCTAGACTCCCGCCGGTGATCGAAGGCCGGATCCCGTTCGGCGGCGGCGAGACCTGGTACCAGGTGGTCGGCGACGGCGAGGAGCCGGGCAGGCTGCCGCTCCTGTGCCTGCACGGCGGGCCCGGCGCATTGCACGACTACCTCGAGCCGCTCGGGGCGCTAGCCGGCGGCGGCAGGCGCGTGATCTTCTACGACCAGATCGGCTGCGGAAAGTCGTGGCTGCAGGTGGATGACCCGGCGATGTGGACGGTCGAGCTCTTCGTCGACGAGGTGGACGCGGTGCGGGACGCGCTCGGACTCGACCGGGTCCACCTGTTCGGCTCCTCGTGGGGCGGCATGCTCGCGATGGAGTACGCGCTGACGAAGCCGGCGGGGCTTGCGAGCCTGATTCTCTCCTCGTCACCGCCGAGCATTCCGGTCTGGGCCGACGAGACCGCTCGGCTACGCCGGGAGCTGCCGGCCGAGGTGCAGCAGGTGCTCGACGAGCACGAGGCGGCGGACGCGACCGACTCGGACGAGTACCAGGCGGCGACGGCGGAGTTCTACCGGCGGCACGTGTGCCGCCTCGACCCGTGGCCGGACTACGTCCTCCGCACCTTCGCCGGGCTGGAGGAGCATCCCGACGTCTACTACACGATGCAGGGGCCGAACGAGTTCGTGATCACCGGGACGCTGAAGGACTGGGACATCACCGACCGGCTCGACGAGATCGAGGCGCCGACGCTGATCACCGCCGGCCGGTACGACGAGTTCACGCCTCGCCAGGCCGAGGCGCTCCACCGCGGAATCCGAGGATCGGAGCTCGTCACCTTCCAGAACAGCTCGCACATGCAGTTCGCCGAGGAGCCGGACCGCTACCGCGCGGTCGTCGACGCGTTCCTCGAGCGAGTCGAAGGCGGGTAGGCTTCCGCGCGGCGTGGCCGGCGAGTACCCGACGCTGCTCGACCTGATCGGCTCGACGCCGGTCGTCCGGCTCCAGCACGTCGGCCGCGAGCTCGGTGCCACGCTCCTCGCGAAGCTCGAGTACCTGAACCCCGGCGGCTCAAACAAGGATCGGATCGCCCTAACCATGATCGAGGGGGCCGAGCGCAGCGGGAAGCTGAGGCCGGGCGGGACGATCGTCGAGCCGACCTCGGGCAACACGGGCGTCGGCCTCGCGCTCGCGGCGGCGATCAAGGGCTACAAGATGATCTTCGTCGTCCCCGACAAGGTCGCCTCGGAGAAGATCGCGCTCTTGCGCGCGTTCGGCGCCGAGGTCGTGATCTGCCCGACCGCGGTCGACGCGGACTCCCCGGAGAGCTACTACCTCGTCTCCGACCGGCTCGCCGAGGAGATCCCGGGCGGCTACAAGCCAGACCAGTACTCGAACCCGGGCAACCCGGAGGCCCACTACCGCACGACCGGCCCGGAGATCTGGGAGCAGACCGGCGGCAAGGTCGACGCTGTCGTGATCACGGTCGGAACGGGCGGCTCGATCACCGGAACCGCGCGCTACCTGAAGGAGCAGAACCCCGAGCTGCTGATCGTCGGCGCCGATCCGGAGGGCTCGATCTACTCCGGCGGGCCGGTTCACCCGTACCTGGTCGAGGGGATCGGCAAGGACACCTTTCCGGAGAGCTTCGACCCCTCGGTCGTGGACGAGTACGTCCGCGTCTCCGACCGGGACTCCTTCCTGACCGCGCGGCGGCTCGCGCGCGAGGAGGGCATTCTCGCCGGAGGCTCCGGGGGCACCTCGGTGTTCGCGATGCTCGAGGTCGCCAGGCGCCTCGGTCCGGAGGCGACGGTCCTGACCACGATTCCCGACGGCGGCCGCGGTTACCTCTCGAAGCTGTTCGACGACAACTGGATGCTCGAGCACGGCTTCCTGGAGCGGCACGTCACCCCCGACACGGTCGAGCAGGTGCTGGCGTTCAAGCACGCCGAGAACGGCGTCCCCGACCTCGTCGTCTGCGAGGCGCACCAGAAGCTGGGTGAGGCGATCGAGCTGATGCAGCGCTACGGGATCTCGCAGCTCCCGGTCGTCCGCCACGCCCCGGCCGAGACCCTGGCGGACGTGATCGGGTCGCTGAACGAGCGCGTGCTGCTCGACCGGATCTTCCGGAACCCGGACGCGCTCGGCGAGGAGGTGGCGGCGGCGATGCAGCCGCCGCTCGGGGCGGTCGACACGCGGGACACCGTCGACCAGGTCTTCTCCGACCTCCGCGAACAGCGCCAGGCGGTCGTGGTCGCCGAGCGCGGACGGCCGCAGGCGGTCCTGACTCGCTCCGACCTGCTCGAGTACCTCGCCCACCGGCGGTGAGGCTCTACAACTCGCAGCTCTCCGGGAACTGCTGGAAGGTGCGGCAGCTGCTGAGCCTGCTCGAGATCCCGTACGAGCGGGTCGAGCTCGACGTCGTCGACCGTTCGAACCGGCGCGAGGTGCTCGGCGGGAAGAACCCGGCCCTGCGCGTTCCGACGCTCGAGCTCGACGGCGGCGGGCACCTGGCCGAGTCGAACGCGATCCTCTGGTACCTGGCGGACGGGACGTCGTTCCTGCCGGACGAGCCGCTCGAGCGCGCCCGCGTCCTCCAGTGGATGTTCTTCGAGCAGTACGAGGTCGAGCCGAACCTCGCGGTCGCCCGGTTCTGGATCTCGATCCTGGGCGAGCAGGAGCGCCACGCGGCGGAGCTGGAGGCGAAGTGGCGGGCCGGGAACAGCGCTCTGGCCGCCCTCGACGGTCACCTGGACCGGCGCGACTGGATGGTCGGCGACACGTTCTCGATCGCCGACGTCTCGCTGTACGCCTACACGCACCTCGCCGGAGAGGGCGGCTTCGACCTCTCCCCGCACCCTGCGGTTCGCGGCTGGCTCGATCGGGTGTCTGAGCGGCCCGGGCACGTTCCGCTCGAGGCATAGGTCGCCGCCCGATCACGTTGTCACGCGGCGTGGAGACGATCTCGCTCGCGCAACTGCGCCGGTACGTGGTCGCGCGCCAGCGCTACGCGACCCGCTTCCGGCGAGGGCGGACGGCCGACGTCCTCGAGGCGGTCCGGCGGCTCGGCTGCGTCCAGCTCGACTCGATCTCGACGGTCGACCGCGCCCACCGGCTGACGCTCACCTCGCGCGTCGGCGCGTACGAGCAGGGCACTGTCTCGCGGCTGCTGGCGGGCGGGCGCGTCTTCGAGTACTGGGCGCACGAGGCCTGCCTCGTTCCGATCGAGGACTACCCGCTCTTCAAGCGCCGGATGGAGCACCTCCGCGAGCGGCACTGGTGGGGCCGCCGGCACGACCACGACCCGGAGGTGAAGCGGCGAGTGCTCGAGGCGCTGACCGAGCACGGCGCGCTTCCGACCCGGTTCTTCGAGGGCGGCGGAGGCGGCGGGATGTGGAACTGGAAGCCCGAGAAGCGGATCCTCGAGGACCTCTTCGCCGCCGGCGAGGTGGTCGTTGCCGCCCGGGACGGATTCCAGCGGCTGTACGCGCTTCCGGAGCAGGTGATTCCGCGCGAGTACCTCGACGCGCCCGCACCGGGGGAGGACGAGTTCGTTCGCGGCTACGCGCTGCGCGCGGTGCGGGGTCGGGGCGCGCTGACCGAGTCGGGCATCGCCGAGCACTGCCGCTTCCCCGGCGGCGCGAAGGCGATGAGCCCGGTGGTCGACCGCCTCGTCGGCGAGGGGCTCGTCCGGCGGGTCGCCGTCGACGACGGCGGGGCGCCGGTGATCGTGCCGGCGGAGACGGCGATCGACGGCGGCGCCGGCGGCGGGGTGCTCCTCTGCCCGTTCGACAACCTGCTCTGGGACCGCCCGTTCGTCGAGCGCGTGTTCGGCTTCCGGCACGTGATCGAGGTGTACAAGCCGGCTCACGAGCGCGTGTACGGCTACTACGTGCTTCCCTTCCTCCACGGCGACCGGCTGGTCGGGCGCGCCGACCTGAAAGCCGACCGCGCCGAGGGCGTTCTGCGCCTACGCGCGTTTCACCTGGAGCCGAGGGTGCGGCGTTCCGCCGCCCTGGAGGCGGCGTTCGACCGGGCGCTCGGGCGGCTGGCGCGCGTGCTCGGACTGGACCGGGTCGAGCGGTGAGCGAGGTCTCGCGCGGCGAGGCGCGCCGGATCGCGATCCGCGCACGGCTCCCGGACCGCTCCGCGACTCCCTCCCAGCCGACCGGCCCGACGACGCGTTGGCGCAGCTCCCCGCCTGGCTCCGAGCATCTACCATCGTCGGCTAGATGGACTTCGAGACTCGGGCGATCCACGAGGGGCAGGAGCCCGATCCGGCGACGGGAGCGGTCACCGTGCCGATCTACCAGACCTCGACCTACGTCCAGGACCGGGTCGGCGAGCACAAGGGCTTCGACTACTCGCGCACGGCGAACCCGACGCGGCGCGCGCTCGAGCTGTGCCTGGCCTCCCTCGAGGGCGGCGAGCACGGCTTCGCGTTCTCGTCCGGGATGGGTGCGATCACCACCGTGATGCATTTGCTCTCCCCCGGCGACCGGATCGTCGCGGTCGACGACGTGTACGGCGGCACGTACCGCCTGTTCTCCAAGGTCTACGCGCCGAAGGGCTACGAGTTCGACTTCGCCCCCGCGGACGGGGTCCCCTCGGCGATCGACGAGCGGACTCGGCTCGTGTGGCTGGAGACGCCGACCAACCCGCTGCTGAACATCGTCGACATCGGTGCCGCGGCACGGCGCGCCCACGAGGTGGGCGCGATGGTCGTGGTCGACAACACGTTCGCGACGCCCTATCTGCAGCGGCCGCTCGAGCTCGGTGCCGACGTCGTCGTCCACTCGACGACGAAGTACCTCGGAGGCCACTCCGACCTCGTCGGCGGATTCGCCTGCACGAGCGACCCGACCGTCGCCGACCGGCTTGCCTTCTTGCAGAACTCGCTCGGCGCGGTGCCGGGCCCGCTCGACTCCTGGCTCGTCCTGCGCGGCGTGAAGACGCTCGCCCTGCGCATGCAGCGGCACTGCGACAACGCAGGCGCTGTCGCCGAGTGGCTCGACGGGCGCCCCGGCGTCGAGCACGTCCTCTACCCGGGCCTGCCCGGCCACCCCGGCCACGAGCTCGCCGCCCGCCAGATGGCGGGGTTCGGCGGGATGGTCTCCTTCCTCGCCGACAGCGCCGCGGAGGCTGTCGCGCTGGTCGCCCGGACGAAGATCTGGAAGCTCGCCGAGAGCCTCGGCGGCGTCGAGAGCCTGATCGAGGTGCCGGGGAGGATGACGCACGCCTCGACCGCCGACGCCCCGTTCGCCTGCCCGCCGAACCTCATCCGCCTCTCGGTCGGGATCGAATCGGTCGACGATCTCGTCGCCGACCTCGAGGCGGCGCTCGCGCGGTCGCCCGCCACCGCCTGACCGAGGCGCCGGCGAATCGTTCCCCGCCGCGGGCGGCGTTAACGATCTCGCGCCGATTCGTCCACAGCGAGTGCCTGGCACTCGAGGTGTGACGATTCAGTGCCAATTCGTCCACAACTGGTGCCTGGCACTGACGGTGTGCCGATTTCGTGCCAACTCGTCCACAGCCAGTGCCTGGCACTCGAGGTGTGACGATTGTGGAACTGTTTGTCCACGACTCCGGGCCGCGGTGGGAGAATCAGGCCGGTGGCCGGCCACGATCCAATCGACCTGCACCATCAGAGCGAACGCGTGGTCGGCGTGTACCTGGTCGAGACCGGCGACGGGCTCGCGCTGTTCGACTGTGGCCCGTCCAGCTGCGTCGACGCGTTGGACGCGGGTCTCCGCGCGCGCGGCCTCGAGCTGACGGATATCGATCACCTCCTCCTCTCCCACATCCATCTCGACCACGCGGGGGCGGCGGGAACGCTGGTTCGAGAGCACCCCGCGCTGCGCGTGCACGTGTCCGAGATCGGCGCCCCGCACCTCGCCGATCCAAGTCGGCTCGAGCGAAGCGCCCGCCGGCTGTACGGAGACGCCTTCGACATCCTCTGGGGTGGGCTCGCGCCGGTTCCGGAGGCGAACATCGACCTGGTCGGAGACCGTGTGCTCGGCCTCGACTGCTTCCCCTCGCCCGGCCACGCCTCGCACCACGTCTGCTACCTCCACGCGGACGGGACGCTCTACGCCGGCGACGCCGCCGGGGTCCGGATCCAGCCTCAGCGCTACGTGCTGCCCGTCTCGCCCCCGCCGGAGGTGGACGTCGAGGCCTGGTTCCGCACGTTCGAGGAGATCGAGCGCCGACGGCCCGAGCGGCTCGCGCTGGTCCACTTCGGGGTCGCCGGCTCGCCGTCGGAGCACCTCGCACTCGCCCGCGAGGAGCTGACGAAGTGGAGCGAACGGTGCGAGCAGGGCCTGGACGAGGAGGCGTGGGTGAGCGCCGCGCGCCGCGACCTGGAGGCGGCGGTCGGTGACGAGGCCGACGTCTGGGTACACGCCGCCCCACTCTGGCAGTCCTACGTCGGGATGAAGCGGTACTGGGACAAGAGGCGCGAAGCCGCCTGAGCCGCGCCGGCCCGCTCGCCGAGCGGGAGTTCCGGCTGCTCTTCCTCGGGCGGGCCGTCTCGTTCCTCGGAAACGCGATGGCCCCGATCGCGCTCGCGTTCGCGGTCCTGCAACTGACCGGCTCGAAGTCCGACCTCGGCTTCGTGCTCGCCGCCCGCTCGGCGCCGCAGATCGTCTTCCTGCTGATCGGCGGCATCTGGGCCGACCGGCTGCCCCGCAACCACGTGATGGTCGCCTCGAGCGTCCTCAGCGGCGCGAGCCAGGGGGCGCTCGCGGCGCTCCTGCTGACGGGCCGCGCGGAGCTCTGGCACCTGGTCGCGATCAGCGCGGTGAACGGGACCTCGTCCGCGTTCTTCTTCCCGGCCTCGGCAGGCGTCGTCCCCCAGACGGTGCCGCCGGTGGTCATCCAGCAGGCGAACGCACTGCTCCGGCTCGCGCTCAACTCGAGCCTCGTGATCGGCGCGGCGATCGGCGGCGGGATCGTCGCCGCCGCCGGGCCAGGCTGGGCGATCGCGATCGACGCGGCCACCTTCGGCGCGGGCGCCCTCTTCGCCGCCGCGATGCGCCTGCCGCCGAGCGTCCGGGAGGACGCCTCCTCGTTTCTCCGCGAGCTCGTCGAGGGGTGGCGCGCCTTCCGGTCGAGGACGTGGCTGTGGGTGATCGTCCTCCAGTTCTCGTTCCTGAACGCGGCGAGCGCCGGCGCGTTCCAGGTCCTCGGGCCGGTGCAGGCCAAGGCCCACCTCGGTGGGGCGGGCATCTGGGGTGCGATCCTCGCGTGCCAGTCGGCGGGCCTGATCCTCGGCGGCCTGGTCATGCTGCGCCTCAGGCCGCAGCGGCTGCTGCTGGTCGCCAGCTTCGCGATCCTCGCGCTGGCGCCGCCACTCGCTCTGCTCGGCCCACCCGCGCCGGCGGCGGCGATCGCGGCTGCCGCCTTCGCGATGGGTTTCGGGATCGAGGTCTTCTCCGTCTGCTGGGACACGACGATGCAGCAGCAGATTCCCGGCGCGATGCTCTCGCGCGTATACGCCTACGACCAGCTCGGCTCGGTTGCGATGATCCCGGCGGGATTTGCAGTCGCCGGGCCGCTCGCGAACGCGATCGGCACGCGGGCGACGGTCTACGGCGCCGCCGCCCTGGTCGTGTCGGCGACGCTGCCGGTCTTCGCCGTTCGCGACGTCCGCGAGCTCAGGAGGAGATGACGGTGACCGTCTTCTCGCCGCGGCTCGCCCGGTAGTCGGGACCGAGCAGCTCCTCGAGCTTCGCCTCGAGCTCGCCGGTCCGCTCCAGCTCCTCGACGATGTCCGCCCCGCCGAGCAGCTCGCCCTTCACGAACACCTGCGGGATCGTCGGCCAGCCGGACAGCGCCGAGAGCTCCTGCCGGATCGCCGGATCGGGAAGGATGTCGACCGCGGTCACGGACGCCCCCGCGCGGCGAAGCGCCTCCAGCGCGCGAGACGAGTTTCCGCACATGACCATCTGCGGCGTGCCCTTCATGAACAGGGCGACGTCCTCGCCCTCGATCACCTGCTTGATGCCCTCGGTCAGCTCGCTCGTGTTCACGCTCCTCCCTTCGTCCGGATTCGCAGCTCGTGGATCGTGCCGTCGGCAAGAGGGGCCGCGAGCGCGTCGTAGACCAGGCGGTGCTGCTGGACCAGCGAGAGCCCCTGGAAGCTGGCGCTCGCGACGGTGACCTGGAAGTGGTCGCCGGTGCCGGTGCGGTCCTGCACGTCCAGCTCGGACGCGTCCGGAAAAGCCTCGGCGAGCATGACCCGCAGCGACTCGGTCGCCATGCGGGCCATGCTAGCCGCCGCAATACCGCAGGGACAGACCCCAGGGGTCTGTCCCTGGGGTTCAGACGGCGGACGGCTCGGGATCCGGCCGGACGAGGACGGTCGTGACGGCCGGGATCACCTCGGTGACGGGCAGATCCGCGCGCTGCGCGTGCTCGCGTACCTTCTCCTCGCTGGAAGCCTGGTAGACGCAGACCGCGCCGACCGTGCCGTCGTCCTCCTGGAGCACGTAGCTCCGGATCCAGCGGATGTCGTCGGACATCTCGCCGTCCCCGACGGAGCGCGAGCGTTCGGCCGCCTCCTCCAGCTCCTCCACCGTCTTCCAGCCGTTCCGACGGATGATCACGTAGGTGTCTACCGTGCCCCCTTCCGCGTGATTTCGAGACGGAGTCTAGCCGGGAGAGCCGGCGGCGAGGGCGGCGCGGAAGGCACGCAGGTAGTCGGCGACCATCCGCTCGGGCGAGAATCGGTCCTGCGCGTACCGCACGAGCTCCATCGGGTCGAGCCTGTCGGCCTCCTCGATCGCGGCGGCCATGATCCGGTAGTCGTCGACGATGATGCCGCTCCGCCCGTGCTCGATCACCTCCGGCACCGCCCCCCGGCGAGTCGCGATCACCGGGGTCCCGCAGGCCATCGACTCGATCATCACGAGGCCGAACGGCTCCTCCCATTCGATCGGGAAGAGGGTCGCCCGGGCATCCTGGAGCAGCTCGACCTTCTCGCCGTGCGTGACCTCGCCGAGGTACTCGATCGATTCGGAGAGATGCGGGGCGACGAACTCGTCGAAGTACTGCTGCTCGAGCGGCTCGCGCTTCTTGCCGGCGATCTTCAGCGGCAAGCCGGCGGTGACGGCGACGTCGATCGCCCGGTGACAGCCCTTGTCCGGGCTCATCCGCCCGATGAAGAGGAGGTAGTCGCCGCGGTGCGGCTTCACCGGGTAGAGCGAGAAGTCGAGGGCGTTCGGGCAGTTCGCGGCCCAGGGGAAGTGCGGCTTCGGCTTCCGCTGGTTCATCGAGATCGAGATGAACCCGATCCGCGGTGCGACCTGCGCGATCTGCTCGTAGATCACACCGCCCTCCCCGTCCAGCGGCCCGTGGATCGTGTGCAGCACGGGCTTGTCGATCAGCCCGCCGATCGCCGCGGCCGGCAGCCCGGAGTGGTCGTTGATCACGTCGAACTCGTCCGCGCGTGCGTAGCAGGTGAGACAGTGCTGCAGCTCCGGCAGGGTCTGCCCGATCCGTATGCTGGGCGCGGTCTCGAACGCCGAGACGAGTTTCGCCTTCGTGTGGGAGTCGCCCGAGGCGAACAGCGTGACGTCGTGCCCGGCGTCGACGAGCCCGTCGGCGAGCAGCCAGACGATCCATTCGATCCCGCCGTAACCGGTCGGCGGAACCGGAAACCAGACCGGGCTGATCACGGCGACGCGGAGCGCGCCGGTCACGACTCCTCGATCCGGACGCTCCCGTCCTCGAGGTAGACGTCCCACGAGCGGCCGAACACGCGCACGCCCGACAGCCGCAACGAGCCGGCCCACGACGGAAGCTCCAGCGGGGCCAGGGTCTCGAGCGTCTGGCGCCGGCGGTCCGGCTGCAGCCCGAGCAGCACCTGGAGCAGCAGCACGGGCGTGCCGGCCGCCCATGCCTGCGGCCTGGCGGCGGTCGGGTAGGCGATCGGAAACGGCGTCTGCGACCGCGGCAGCCCGGCGAACACCTCGGGAAGCTCGTAGTCGAAGAAGGCGGCCGCCTCCAGCATCCGCTGGACGATCCGGTGCGCCTCCTGCCAGCGTGCGTACCGCATCAGCCCCCACGCGATCAGGGAGTTGTCGTGTGGCCAGACGGTGCCGTTGTGGTACGAGAGCGGGTTGTACGCCCGGTCCTCGGTCGACATCGTCCGCACGCCCCATCCCGACCAGAGCGTGTCGCTCATCATCGCGTCG
>CAWIKS010000002.1:0-158643 GCA_963836685.1 uncultured Actinomycetes bacterium | reverse complement strand
TCCTACGACGACAGGAGACACGATGGGCTTCCTCGACAAGCTGCTCGGCCGCAAGCAGAGCAACGCGAGCGAGGGGCATGCAGACGGCCCCGCCCCCGGCATCGATGCCGGCAGCGGTCAGGCGCACGAGCATTCGCACGGCGACGAGGACCAATCGCACGAGCACGACGAGGATCAGGGCTCGACGGGCTGAGGATCCGCCCAGCCGCCGACGTCAGGGGCAGGCTGCAGGCCTGTCCCTGACAGTCCGTCCGACGGTGCCGCTAGCGTTTCGCGGCCCTGATGGTGATCGCAGCATTCGTGGTTGGCGCACTCATCGGCGGTCTCGCCGCCTGGCTCGTGCTGCGAGAGCGCCTGACCGCCCGGCACCGCGCCGCCGGCGACCTCTCCGCCACGTTCAAGGCGCTCTCCGCCGAGACCCTCCAGCAGACGACGGTTTCCTTCCTCGACCTGGCCAAGGGGAAGATCGAGGACGTGGCCGCCGCCGAGATCAAGCCGATCAAGGACTCACTCGAGCGGTACAACGACCACGTCCGCGCGCTCGAGCAGTCCCGGCAGCGCGCACAGGGGGAGCTCACCCGGGAGATCGGACTGCTCCGGTCGAGCCAGGAGAGCCTCCGCAAGGAGACCTCCGGCCTCGTCACCGCCCTCCGCGCCCCGGCCGTGCGCGGCCGGTGGGGCGAGATGCCGCGCTCAAGCGGGCGCTGGAGATGGCCGGGATGCTGAGCCACTGCGACTTCGACGAGCAGCCCACCTCGGGCGGCGACGACGGCCTTCTCCGTCCGGACGTCGTTGTCCGGCTCGCCGGCGGAAAGAACATCGTCATCGACGCGAAGGTGCCGCTCCAGGCGCTGCTCGATGCGGCCCAGGAGGACGACGACGCCGCGCACGCCGAACGGCTCCGGGACTTCGTCCGCCACGTTCGCGACCACATGACGAAGCTCAGCGCGAAGTCCTACTGGCGGCAATTCGCCCCGTCACCGGAGTACGTGATCATGTTCCTGCCCTCCGAGAGCTTCTACCGCTACGCGATCGAGCAGGACGCCGCGCTCCTCGAGCTCGGCCCGCAGCAGAAGGTGATCCTGGCGAGCCCGACCACGTTGATCACCCTGCTGCTCGCCGCGGCCGCGGGCTGGCGCGAGCAGACGTTGGCCGAGAGCGCGCGCGAGATCAGCGAGCACGGCCGCGAGCTCTACGAGCGTCTCGCCACCATGGGCGGCCACCTGTCCAAGCTCGGCAGCCGGCTCGGCAAGGCGGTCGAGGCGTTCAACGAGACCCTTGGCTCACTGGAGACGCGCGTGCTGCCGGCCGCCAGGCGCTTCCCGGAGCTGGGCGTGTCGTCCAAGACCGAGCTCCCGCCCGTCGCGCCGATCGAGCTCGCGGTCCGGCCGTTGACCGCTCCCGAGCTCGTCGACGAGGAACCGCCGGTGGTCGGCCGCGCCGTCGACGCTGCGTAGCTGGATGGTTGATCGGCAATTCAACGCCGCCGCGGCCGGGGGCCTGCACACGGCGCATTGCGGCCGCCTCGCCCGGCACCAAGTGCCACCGGTCGAGTCGACCCCACTAGAGGCTTGATGTGAAAGTGCCGCGCTTAACTGCGCTTCACGACGTTGTGAACCTCGAAGATCTCCGGCTCGCCGGAAAGCTCGATTCCGATGTCGGCCAGTATGGGCATCAACCGCTCACCGAAGGCCTGGAGCTGCTCCCGGGAATCCCAGATCTCGCTGACACGGAGGTTCCCTTCCGAGCCGAAGCAAACGTGGTAGTCAAGTCCTTCGGGAGGCCATCCACCTTCAGCCTCCTTGAGTCGCCGGATGCTTTTGTCGTACTGCTCTGTCGTCAAGGATGAGGGGTTGAACCGGGCAACGACGCTCATGATGCGATCCTCCCTGCTTGGGGTCCCGCCGATCTTATCCAGCATCGCTACGCGGCATAGGTACCGTCTGAGGGGCTTCCACGCCCGCTGGCTGGACGAGACGGGACGAGTTTCACATCAAGCCTCTAGTACCGCAGCAGGGCGCCGACGCCCCCGACGGGGTCGAGGTCGGCGCGCGTCGTCACGGCACAGATGATGCCGCCGTTCGAGAGCGTCTGGTGCACGGCGAGGTCGAGCCCGTCGTCGGTGTACTCCATCCGCGTGCCGTCCAGCGGGCAGGTGCCGTCCCGAACGGCAAGACGGCCGCAGCCCGGACAGCGCCACGCGGGATGGTCGACCCCGTTCGTGTACAGGAGCAGCTCGACGCGTCCGTCCGAGGCCGCCTCGAGGGTCTGCTCCCAGCCGGCGGTCGCGCGGCCCTGCCGTCCCAGCTCCTCGCGCCAGCGCCCGACCGCCCGCTGCTCCTCCCGCGCGCGCCACTCCTCGAGGACCGGCGTCGCCGCCGCGAGCAGCTCGGCCGGGCCCGCATGGGCCTCCGCGCTCGTCCAGCCGACGATCGCGTCCCGAACGGCCTTCGAGAGCAGGTCGTCGAACGCGGCCCGGGTCTCCTCGGACGCGACCACGACGATCCGCTCGGATCGCCGCCGGACGGAGCGGTCGAGATCCTCCGCGACCCGCTCCAGATGCTCGTGGACGAGGTGATCGATGTGGCGCTGGTAGTTCGCCTGCGACCAGCCCCCCTGATCGTGCCTTCTCGGCTGCGCCTCGGTGCGGTCGACGACCGGCTCGAGCCGACCGCCGTGCAGCCGGAACAGCTCGCCTCGCTCGCGGCCGACGACGGCGACGAGGGCTCCCTCGCCGCGACCGACGAGCGGGATCAGGGGCGTCAGGTACAGCTCGCTGTTCACCTTGACCGCGTCGGCCACCGACTCCGTCAGCGCCACCGGCCGCCAGAGGTTGTCGAGCTCGGACGCGAACAGCGCGAGCCCGCGCGCTCCGTCGCGGACGAACTCCTCCCGGAGGTAGCGGCGGATCCGGTCGACGTCGGACCTGAGGCCGAGCCTCTGGTCGTGGGTCAGCTCGGGCCGCTCCAGCTTCCGGGTCGCGTCGGAGAGCAGCGAGTTCACCCGCGTGGCGCCGTCCCCGGCACCGCTCACGCCCGGCTCGAGGCTGAGGTAGAAGCTGATCGCGAGCCCCTCGACGGCACGGAAGGCGGCGAGGTCGCGCAATGCATCCCAGCTGACAGTCGCCGCCATTCCCTTGAAACCCCCCTTTTGCCCGAGGACGCGCGATTCTAGTCACGCGCGAGCAGGCCGAGGGCAGGAAGGATCAGCCGGGATATTTCGTTTGATACAGATGTGAATGAGATTCGTGAACTGATCGTGATCGGGGGCGGCCCCGCCGGATACACGGCTGCTCTGTACAGCGCGCGCGCCAACCTGCGGCCGCTCGTGATCGAGGGCTTCCGGTGGGGAGGCCAGCTGATGATCACCAGCGACGTCGAGAACTACCCGGGTTACGCGGACGGCATCCTGGGGCCCGAGATGATGGCGGACTTCCGCCGCCAGGCCGAGCGCTTCGGCGCCGAGTTCGTCACCGACGACGTCACGCGCGTCGACTTCTCGGGCCGGCCGCTGCGCGTCTGGGTCGGCGACGACGAGTACCAGGCGGAAGCGGTGATCGTCGCCACCGGGGCGACCGCCCGCCAGCTCGGACTGGAGTCGGAGCGGGCGCTGCAAGGCCGCGGCGTGACGTACTGCGCGACCTGCGACGGCGCCTTCTACCGAGACCTCGACGTGATCGTCGTCGGCGGAGGCGACTCGGCGATGGAGGAGGCCCTGTTCCTGACCAAGTTCGCCTCGAAGGTCTCGATCGTCCACCGGCGCAACGAGTTCCGCGCGTCGCAGATCATGGTCGACCGAGCCCGTGCGAACGAGAAGATCGAGTTCGTCACCCCGGCGGTGGTCGAGGACGTGCTCCCCGGCGACGGCGGGAAGATGCGGGCGGTCGTCCTGCGGGATCTCGACACCGGCGAGTCGCGCGAGCTCAGGCGAAGGGCCTCTTCGTCGCGATCGGCCACGATCCGACCACCGGGCTGTTCCTGGACCAGCTCGACCACGACGAGGCGGGATACCTGGTGACGAAGCCCCGGTCGACGGAGACGAACGTCCCCGGAGTCTTCGCGGCCGGCGACGTCCAGGACCACTCGTACCGCCAGGCCGTGACCGCCGCGGGGTCCGGTTGCATGGCGGCCCTCGACGCCGAGCGCTGGCTGGCCGCGCGTCACGGTCACGAGGGGACGGCGCTCGCCTCGCCGCGCCCGGAAGCAGCCGAGGTCTAGCCGAACCGGCCGCTACGCTCGCCTGCGGATGGCCGCGGGCGACCGCTGGATCGACCTGCTCGACCCGAGCTCGAGGAGCTGTCGGCGCGCGTCCCGACGGCCGTGCACTCGAGCGCGCTGGAGCAGCTGCTCGCGCCGGCCGAGCACGCCGACGAGCCGCGTCCGAAGCTCGAGTCGCACGGCAACTACGTCTTCGGCGTCTTCCTCGTCGCGGTCGCGGTCCCGGAGCGGAACGAGGTCTACTACCAGGAGGTCGACCTCGTGCTCACGCGCGACGTCCTGGTCACCGTCCGCAAGACACCCGGCCCCGGCCGGCCGCCGTACGACGCGGAGCCGGCGCAGGCCGCCTGCCGCCCCGACGAGAGCCTCGGCACGATCGTCTACCGACTCGTCGACGACATCGCCGAGCGCTACCTCGACCTGATCGACGGGCTCGACGAGGAGATCGACAGCCTGGAGGACCACGTGGAGGACTGGCCGCCCGAGCGGGTGCGCGAGCGCCTCTCCCTGCTGCGCCACGACCTGCTCCACATCCGGCGCACGCTCGCCCCGACCCGGGACGCCGTCCGCGCCGTCGTCGACAACCGGATCGAGTTCGAAGGCGACGAGGTGTTCACGCACGACGTCGAGCTCAGCTTCGGCGCGGCGTACGACAAGCTGCTGCGCGCGATCGAAGGGCTCGAGCTCTCGCGCGACCTCGTCGCAGGCGTCCGCGACTACCACCAGGCGAAGGTCGCGAACGACCAGAACGACGTGATGAAGAAGCTGACCGCGATCGCCTCGATCCTCCTGCTGCCCACGCTGATCGTCGGCCTGTACGGGCAGAACTTCGTCCACATGCCGGAGCTGCGCTGGTGGTGGGGCTACTACTACTCGCTGGCGCTGATCGCCGTGACGGGTGTCGCGCAGATCGTCTACTTCAGGCGCAAGGGCTGGCTGTAGCGCGGCTACCCTGGACGGCGGTGCCGTTCTACATCTGCCCGAACTGCAAGGACCGGTCGATCGACATCGACGGGTACGAGGGCATGTCGCGCCAGGCGGTCGCCTGCCGGCGCTGCGGCTTCGGCTTCCTGTTCGAGCTGATGGACGACTACTACCCGGGGCCGAACACCGGGCTCGTCGTCTGCGACCAGGAGGGCCGGATCCTCGCCTCGGGCAGGGGCGTCTTCGAGCTGACCGGCTGGAGCGAAAACGAGCTGATGGGGGAACGCGTCGTCGAGGGACTCGGCCTCGCCGGCTTCGACGTGGAGAAGAACCCGGTCTCGCTCGCGCTCGAGTGGGGCGTCCGCCGCCTCGGCGAGCGGCTCGAGCTACGGACGAAGGCCGGCGTCGTCAAGCCGGTGATCGCCGACCTCTTCCCCGCGTATGACGACGACGGAGGGCTGCTCGTCGCGCTCAGTCCGCGGTCAGCGCGAACCGCCTGACCTTCGCTGCCCGTTGCTGCTCGACGAAGCCGGCGCGAAGCAGCGCACGGACCGAGGGCTCGTTGTCCGGGAGCGTGTGCGCCCGCACCTCCCCCACGCCCGGCTGTGCGAGCGCCCAGGCCGACAGCGCCTCGATCGCCTCGGTCGCGTAGCCCTGCCGCCTGGCCGACGGAACGACCGCGTACCCGATCATCACCGCCCCGCCGCGGGGCGGACCGACGAAGCCGATCTCGCCGATCACCAGCCCGTCGTCGCGACGGACCGCGAGGTAGAAGCCGAAGTCCTCGACGCCGTGCCGGACGAGGAAGGAGACGCCGTCGCCGGTGTCGGGAAGCGGGTACTCGGGGGCGAAGTCCCACCCGGCCAGCCCGGCTCCGGTCTGGAGCGCCCGTCCCTCCTCAAGGGTCAACGGGCGCAGGAGCAACCTGCGCGTGGCCAGATCGGGCACGCCCGCAGCCTACGCCGCGAAACGGGCCTCGACCCAGCCCTGCAGCTCCTCGATCGAGGCGAGATCCGCCTCGAGCCGGCGCAGCTCGGCGCGCAGGCGCTGCTCGTCGGCCGGCCGGAGCAGCCCGAGGCGCTCCAGCCGGTCGACCACCGCACGCGGCAGCTCACGCCTCGCGTCGCGCTCGATCGCCGACTCGCGGAGCCGGGCACGAGCCCGCTCGACCCGGGCCGCGACCGCCGTCGCCTCGCCCGCGAGCGCGTCGGCGTAGATCGCGAGATCGACCGACCGCATCGCACGAGCGTGCGCCGGGCCGTGTATCCGGCGTGTGCCGATTCAGACCCGAGAGGACGGACAGAGGTCGTTCAGCACACAGTCCTCGCAGCGCGGCGCCCGCGCGAGGCAAACCCGGCGGCCGTGCCAGATCAGCAGGTGCGGAAACGCCCCCCAGTCCGCCCGGGGGACGATGCGCTGCAGGTCCCCCTCGATCTTCACCGGATCGTCCTCCCTCGTCAGGCCGAGCCGCTGCGACAGCCGCCGGACGTGGGTGTCGACCACGATCCCCTGCGGGTCGCCGAGCTCGGCGGCGACCACGTTCGCGGTCTTGCGCGCCACCCCGGGGAGCCGCACGAGCTCCTCGAGCCGATCCGGCACTCGACCGTCGTGACACTCGATCAGCATCTGCATCGTCCCCCGCAGTGCCTTCGCCTTCTGGCGGAAGAACCCGGTCGCGTAGATGTCACGCTCCAGCTCCTCCGCCGGGACGGCCAGGTAGTCCTCCGGCCGCCGGTACTTCTCGAACAGGTGCTCGGTGACACGGTTCACGTTCACGTCGGTCGTCTGCGCGGACAGCATCACCGAGACGAGAAGCTCGAGCTCGGACCGGAAGCGGAGCGCGATCGTCGCCCCGGGGTACGCGGCTCGCAGCCGCTCGATGATCGGCCGGATGCGCTCCCTCTTCGGGCCGACGCGCTTCCGGGCCTCCCTGACGAAGCTGCGTGCCACAGGCCGATCCTCCCACCTTCGCAGTCGGGACAGACCCCGAGGGGTCTGTCCCTGACTCGAGCCTCCGTCAGCCGCGCAGCGCGGGGCCCGCGCAGACCACGTCCAGCGCCGGGCAGCCCGCGCACGCGAACTCGCTCGGGCGGGGCGGGAACTCGCCGGCCTGAATCCGGGCGATCGCCTCGGAGAGCTCCGCCTTCGAGCGCCGGCAGCTCGTCCCGGCGGAAGACCGCGCCGACGAGCGCGTCGGGCCGCTCGAGGAACTGGTAGACGACCTCCACCTCGTCCGCACCTGCGCGGAAGCACGCGACCGCGTACACGAGGCGCTGAAGCCGGTACTCGGACTCGACGACGACGGCCGGCTCGAGCTCGCCGAGCACGTTCGACTTGAAGTCGACGACGAGTGCCCGACCGCCGTCGAGATGGAGCACGTCGAGGACGCCGTGGAAGAGCACCGCCGTCGTGCTCGAAGGCAAAGGGCCGCTCCGAGGCCGCCCCCGCGAGCGAGGCGACCCGGGCCGCCAGCTCGGAGCCGCAGTACGACGCGACCAGCGCCACGATGCGCTCGAGCTCGGTGTCGGTCGCAGCCGGATACCAGCCGCGGACGTGCCCGGTGTCGGGCACCGCCGGGGCGCCGAGGTCGACACGCTCGAGCAGCCGGTGGACGGCGTCGCCGACCTCGGTCGCCGCGAGCCCGGTCTGGCCTGCGATCCGGCCGCTCGCGTCGGTGGGCCGCATGCCTGCGAGCCGCTCGGCGTAGAAGCGGTAGGGGCAGCGCTCGAAGAGGGCGAGCGCGCTGTACGAGAGCCGGCGGACACGCTCGACCGGCGCCGACGGCGGCGGCGTGAGCGGGGGCAGCGCCGGAACCGTGAGCACGGGCGTCGATCCGTGGGTGTCGAACAGGGTCAGCTGGGCGGCGGCGGCTTCCTCCGGGACCGTCTCGACCGGCTCCGGGGCGTACCGGTCGACACGGAGCTCCAGCCGGGCATCGCCCCGGTCGACCGGGCCGTCCTCGAGCGTGTCGAGCTCGAGCCGCTCGAGCACCCAGCCGATCGGCGTCCGCGCCTCCCGGCGACCCGGATCGATCGAGCCGGAGACGATCAGCCGGTCGATCGCCCGCGTCATCGCCACGTAGTACAGCCGGAGCCGCTCCGCCTCCTCGGCGTTCTCCTCGGCGCTCCTCACCTCGTCGTACGCAGAACGCGGGCTTGCGCTTTCCCGTCGCCGGGTCGACGACCTTGAAGCCGAACCGGCCGTCCGGCAGGCAGATGATCTCCTCGCCGCTGGGACGCGGCCGCTCCCGGCCGGCATCGGCGACGACCACGACCTTGAACTCGAGCCCCTTGGCGGCGTGGATGGTGAGCAGCCGGACGGCTCCGGCGCCCTCCTCTTCCGCCACCGCCTCCAGCTCTCTCACCCCGGCGGCGTCCTGCTCGAGCACGAAGCGCACGAAGGCCTCGACGTCGTGCCCGCGCAGCTCCTCGAACGACCGCGCCAGGCGTCCGAGCTTGCGCAGGTTCGCGTACCGGCGGCGGCCGTCCCACTGCGCGAGCACCGCGAGGTCGTAGTCGTGCTCGACGAGGATCTGCTCGCAGAGACGCTCCAGCCCGACGCTCCCGCTCAGCGCGGCGAGCCGGTCGTAGCGCTGCCGGAATGCCTGCACCAGGCGTGCGTCGCGCTCGCCGAGGCCGTCGGGAAGGCCCTTCTCGAGCCCCGTGAACAGCGGCCGGCGGGGGGCGGCGCGGCGAAGCAGCACGAGCCCGTCGTTGGAGACGCCGACGAAGGGCGACGCGAGCACGGCGACGAGGGCCTCGTCGTCGTACCGGTTGTGCAGCAGCCGCAGATACGAGAGCAGGTCGACGACCTGCTGCTGGCCGAAGTAGCCGCGCCCGGTCGCCCGATAGGTCGGCAGGCCGGCGGTGCGGAGCTCCTGCTCGTAGACCTCGGCGTCGGTCCCCGCGGCGAACAGGAGCACGATCTCGCCCGGGTCTGCCTCTCCGGACTCGACGATCTCGGCGACCCGGCGCGCCACCGCCCGCGCCTCGCCCCGCCGCCACCCGACGGCGGTTCCCTTGTAGCTCGCCTTGTCGGTGACGAGCAGCTCGACCGCCGGCCCGGCGGCAGGATCCGGGAACCGGCCGGCCGCGACCAGCTGCTGGAAGTGCGCGCCGAAGGCGGCGGCGAACAGGTGGTTGACGACCGCGAGCACCTCGGGACGCGAGCGCCAGTTCTGCGTCAGCGGAAGCACGTCCCCCACCTGCTCGCGCCGCTCCTTGAACACCTCGACGTCGGCGTGGCGGAACCGGTAGATCGACTGGAACTCGTCCCCGACGAAGAACAGCTCGCCCCGCGCCACGAGGTCGATCAGCTCGCACTGGAGACGGTTCGTATCCTGGAACTCGTCGACGCAGACCTGACGGAAGCGGAGCCGCTCGCGTTCGCGGACCGACTCGTCATCGCGAAGCAGGTCGCGCGCCCGCAGCTGGAGGTCCTCGAAGTCGAGTGCCGACTCCCGATCCTTCGCCGACTGGTACGCGCGCTCGAAGCCGAGCAGCAGCTCCTGGAGCAGCTCCCGGTCCCGGGCCGCGACCGCGTTCAGCGCCGCCTGCTCGACCGCGAGTCGTGCATGCTCGTAGTCGCCGTCCGCTTGACCGCGTACGCGGACAGCTCGAGCAGCGACTCGGGCGAAGGGTCGCGGTCGAGCAGCTCGAGCAGCCGAGCGGCCTCGTCGGTGCCGCTCGCGGCCGCCGCCGTGCGGAGCTCCTGGACGCGCTCCGGCGTCTCCGGGACATCGCCGAGCGAGAGCTCGAGCGGGCGGCCGGCGGAGCGAAGCGTCTCGTAGACGCCGGTCAGCATCCGCCGGAGCGCACGCGAGCCGTAGGTGGCGAGCAGCGCCAGCCGCTCGGGCTCCCCGCCCGCGCAGAACTCGGTCAGCGCCTCGTCGAAGGCCTCGACCCGGAGCACGGCCCCCTGGCTCTCGTCCAGCACCCGGAAGCGGGGGTCGAGACCGGCGGCGAACGGATACTGCTTGAGCAGACGGAGGCAGAAGCCGTGGATGGTCGAGATCCAGGCGCTGTCCAGGTCGCGGGTCAGCTCGGGCCGCCCCAGGTCGGCCAGCCGTCCACGGATGCGCGTGCGCAGCTCGGCCGCTGCACGCTCGGTGTAGGTGATCACGAGGATCGAGGCGACGTCGACTCCCGAGTCGACCGCCCGGGCGAACCGCTCGACGAGCACCGTCGTCTTCCCCGTCCCCGCGCCGGCGGAGACGAAGACGAGCCCGGGCGCGTCGATCGCCGCGTGCTGCTCCGGGGTCGGCGGTCTCTCGACCGTGGCGCTCACAGGCCGCGCCTACGGCTCATGCCCGTTTCACCCGGCACATCGGCCCGAGCTCGCACCAGGACGGGCACGAGCCCTCGCGCGGATCGTGCTTGACGTCGCCCTCGCGGATGCGCGCCACGATCGTGCGCGATGCCTCCTCGGCCTTCGTCACCTTGCCCCAGAAGTCGGCCTCGTCGACGTAGTCGCGCGACGAGTAGCCGGGAACGCCGTCGTCGCGGGCCCCGGCCCGGAGCAGCCCCCGCGCCTTGCGATCGCCGGCGAGCGGCCGGTAGAGACCGCCGAGCGGCTCGACCCCGACCAGGTCGCGAAGCACGAGCATGTAGAGCGGGATCTGCAGCCGCAGCTCGCGCTCGATCTCCGCCGCCGAGTGCGCCTTCTTCCCCGACTTGTAGTCCCAGACGATCCCGCGCGCCGCGAACGGGTCGAGGTCGATCCGGTCGATCTTCCCCGAGAGGTGGAACGTGCCCAGGTCCAGCCCGCGCTGGAGCTCCGGAGCGGAGCGGTCGGACCCGAACGAGACCTCGAACTTGCGCGGAACGAGCGGCAGCTCCGACTCCGCCTCGGCGCGGACGAGCGCCTCGAGATCGCGCCAGAGCCCCTGCTCCAGCTCGCTCCGCTGCAGGTCGGTCAGCTCGAGCCGGGACTCGGCGCCGCCCGCGATCGCCTCGGCGAGACACTCGTGCAGGAAGTCGAGCGCCTCGTCCAGCCGCTCCGCCGGCACCCGCTCGGAGTCGAGACGCTTCGGCAGGCCGGAGAAGAACTTGAACAGGGCCTGGTGCGCGACCGAGCCCCTCATCCGCGCGTCCACCTCCGCGTCCATCGACTTCGGATCGAGCACGCGCTCGACGAGCCAGATCGAGGAGCACCCGGCGAACGCCTCCAGCTCCGTCACGCCGAACGTCGCCTTTGCCGCGGAGCTGCTCGAGCACGGCAGGATCGGTGAGGCGCGGGTCGCGGTCGAACGCCTCCAGGGCACGGTCGAGGCGGCGCCCCCATTCGTTCGCGCGCGCGAGCGCGTCGGCGGCGGGACGGTCGGTGGTCGACAGCGAGGCGAGCGCCCGCAGGCGCTCGCGCTCGCTCGGCGCCGCCTCGATCGGCCAGACCAGCTCCGAGAGCTGCCGCCGCCGCGTCCAGCGGCGGACGTCCTCGGGGTCGAGCACGGCGCGAACGTCGTCCCAGAACGGGCTCGCCTGGCGCGGCGCGCCGTCGTCGGTCGCCGCCTCCCGGACGAGGTAGAGGCGCCGCGACGGCCGCGTGCACGCGGTGTAGAAGAGGTACCGCGCCCGGGAGACCGGGTCGGCCTTCACGAGCCGCGCGCGGCCGTCCAGCCGCCGCCGGCGCTCCTCGTCGAGGAACGGCGACGGCTGGGTCCGCTGCGGCAGCACGCCCTCCTCCAGCCCGAGCACGAACACGACCTCCGCGCGCCGGGTGCGCGCGCGCAGCAGGTCGAGGACGGCGACCTCCCCGGCCCGGACCGGCCCCGTGCGCACGGGCGCCCGCTCGAGCGCGTTCGCGAGCTCCTCGGGCGACACCCGGCCGCCGAGCTCGAGCCAGCCCTCGAGCTCGTCGAGCAGCGCCAGCGTCGCCTGGTACGCGCGCAGGTCGAGTCGAGCCGCGTCGGTCACCGGCGGCGAGTCGAGGCCGTGTGCCGCGCCCAGCATCGTCCGCGCCAGCTCGCGCGCGCCGGCGGTCGAGGACGGGGCCGCGCGTAGCCGGTCGAGGAACGCGAGCGGCTGGCCGCGCAGCTTGACGATCTCGGTCTCGACCCGCTCCGGCGACCGGATCCCTCGCCCGCGCAGCCGCCCCTCGAGGAAGTCGGCGTGCGCCCGCGGCAGCCCCGAGTAGGGCGAGCGCATGAAGCCGAAGAGGTCGCGGCGGCCACCCCCGAGCCAGCCGAAGCGAAGCAGCGAGAGCAGCGCCTGCCCGAACGGCGTCTGGGAGAGGCGCAGCGGCCCGTCGAGCCCGTACGGGAGACCGAGCGCGCCGAATGCCGCCTCGAGCGGCGCCCGGATGCGCTCGAGCGAGGGGCAGACGACCAGGATCTCCTCGGGCGCCGTGCCGGCGCGGAGCAGCTGCAGGATCTCGTCGGCGACGAGCTCGAGCGTGGCGCGGGTGCCGGCACCCTCCAGGAAGCGGATCGCCCCCTCGGTCGGGGGTGCCGGCGGCGGTACGTCCTGGAAGAGCGCCCGCTCGAGGTGCGCGAGCGCGGGGTGCGCGTACTCGCCGTACCGGGGCGGCAGCTCCTCGAGCCGGTCGTCGGCCAGACGCGCGAGATCGCCGGCCGTGCGCTCGAGCGAGGCGAAGGCGGCCCGGCCCGGCTCGTACGGCAGCGAGACGGTGACGTCGGCACGGCCGGCGAACGCCTCCAGCAGTCGCCACTGGGCCGCGGTCAGATCTTCGAAGCCGTACGCGTAGACCGGGCGGCCGTCCCACGCGTCGAGCTCGCCCGGCGACGCGCTCGGCGGCGCACCGGCGCTGCAGGTCGCGGTCCCAGAGCCCGAGGCGGTCGAGCTCCTCACGGTAGCGGCGGTAGAGCTCGGCGAGGTCGCCGTCGAGGTCGTCCGGGTCGAGCAGCCCGGCCTCGAGCTCTGCGACCGTCGTCCCGAGCGCGTCGGCGAAGCCGGCGAAGCGCGCCGACCGACCGAGCTCCTCGAGGGGCGATGCGGCGACCGCGCGCCGAAGGAGGAGCGAGCGCTGAGCCTCGCCGATCACCGGGCGGCGGGCACCGCTCCCCCCGGCGATCCGCTCGAAGACGTCGTCGAAGGTCCCGATCGACCCGCCGAGCAGCGCACCTGCACGGCCGAGCAGGTCGCGCTCGACCCGCTCGACGTCCGACCGGTTCGGCACGATCAAAGTCGGTTCCCGCGGGAGATCCGCGAGGTAGCGGTCGAGCAGCAACGCAACCTTGCCGGCGTTTGCCGGCCCGGCCAGCAGCGTCAAGGCCATCGGCCCATAGTAGTCCCGGCTACCGACGGCTCCCCTTATCGCCCTTTGCGGGAACCGAGGAAAGTGCGGAAAAAAAGACGCGGGCGCGGTCTCCGCGCCCGCTCGCAAAAAAACGTCTAGACGGTCGCGGCCTTCGGCCTTCGGCCGCGGCGCGCCTGCTTCGTCCCCTTCGACGCCAGATCGGCGACCTCGCCTGCGTTCACGTCGAGCACGACCTACCCTTGCGCGCATCGGCGTACTTGATCGTGACGGTCGCAGCGTCTTTCTCGTCGACGTCCTGCCGGTCAAGTCGCACACGAAAATCGTCTTTCGAGCCACCGAATTCCTCCTCTGTGGTTCTTGGGTGCCGAGAAGCCTATCCCAAAATGAAGGCAAGAATGCATCTGGCATTGGTCGAGCCGAATTACATCCGTCAGCATTGGCACGGTCACCACTCCGTTGACAGAATCCCCCGTGGAGACCTCGACGATCGTCGTGCTCGAAGGGGACGAGACGGGGCAGGAGCTGCTCGAGGAAGCCCTGCGCGTGCTCGCCCCGGACGCGATCGGGGTCGAGCTCGCGTTTCCGCGGTTCGACCTCTCGCTGGCGAGCCGGCGCGCGACGAACAACCGCGTCGTCTTCGAGGCGGCGGCCGCGATCCGCCGGGCCGGACTCGGGCTGAAGGCGGCGACGATCACGCCCGAAGGCGCGGGCGACGTCGGCTCACCGAACCGGATCCTGCGCGAGGAGATCGGCGGCAAGGTGATCGTCCGTACCGGCCGACGGATTCCCGGCGTCGTGCCGTTCGGCGGCGTGCACGCGCCGATCTCGGTCGTCCGCATGGCGGTCGGCGACGCCTACGGCGCGACGGAGTGGCGCGAGGGCGAAGGCGACGACGAGGTCGCGTTCCGCACCGAGCGGATCGAGCGCCGGGTCTGCCATGCGGTCGCCGAGTTCGCGTTCCGCGAGGCCGAGCGGAGCGGGGCCAAGGTCTTCGGCGGGCCGAAGTACACCGTCAGCCCGACCTACGAGGGGATGCTCAAGGAGGAGATGGACGCGGCCGTCGGCGCGCCATCCCGACGTGCCCTACGAGCCGCAGCTGATCGACGCCACGTTCGCTCTGCTGATCGCGTCCGCCGGCGATCCGCTGATCATTCCCGCGCTGAACCGGGACGGCGACATCCTCTCCGACCTCGTCCTTCCTCTCTTCGGCTCGATCGCCGGATCCGAGTCTCTGGTCGTCGCCTTCGGCGACGACTTCGAGCCGGACGCGGTGATGGCCGAGGCGGCGCACGGCACTGCACCGTCGCTGGCGGGGAAGAACGTCGCCAATCCGATGGCGATGATCCTCGCCGGGGCGGCCCTGCTCACCTTTGCCGGTGGCGCGGCCGCGCAGGCCGGACGGGCGGTGCGCGAGGCGTGCCTGGAGGCGGTCGCCGACGGAGTGCGCACCGCCGACCTCGGCGGGCACGTCGGCACGACCGAGTTCACGGACGAGGTGATCCGGAGGGTGCGCTCGAAGCTCGAGGTCTGGGCGACGCTGTAGCCTCGATAGCGTCACCGGGCACGGCGGTGACGGCGAACGCTCCCGACTCCCACACCTCCAGGAACGCGAGCGCCACGTCCGGGTCGAACTGCGTCCCCGCGCAGCGGTCGACCTCCTCGATCGCCCGGTCGACGGGCAGCGCCGGCCGGTAGGGGCGGTTCGACGTCATCGCGTCGTAGCTGTCGGCGACGGCGAGGATCCGCGCCTCGAACGGGATCTCCTCACGTGCCCTGCCGGTCGGATAGCCCTCACCGTCCCAGCGTTCGTGGTGGTAGAGGACGCCCGGAAGTGCCGGCCGCAGCGTGCCGTCGAGGGCGAGGAGGCGCGCGCCTGCCTCCGGGTGCCCGCGCACCTCTGCGAGCTCGGACTCGGTCAGCGGCCCCGGCTTGAGCAGGATCGCCTCGGAGATCGCCAGCTTGCCGATGTCGTGCAACGCACCCCCGAGGTCGAGCCCGACCATCCGCCCTTCGTCGCAGCCGAGCCGGAGGCCGACCGCGTGCGCCATCCGCGCCACGCGTGCGGAGTGGCCGCGCGTGTACGGGTCGCGGGCCTCGATCGCCTCCGAGAGCGCGAGGAGAGAAGTCACGGCCGGATCGAGTTCGGCCTGCGAGGCCGTATCCCTCTTTCGGGTGACCGGGCGATCCCCCTTTCGGGTGATACCGCCTCCGGCTGCGAGAATGGCTGCGGTGTTCCACTCGATCGTGAACGCGGTCTCCGGCTCGGCCTGGAGCTACGCCATCGTCTTCGGGGTCTCCGCTCTGGACGCCTTCTTCCCGCTCGTCCCGAGCGAGACGACCGTGATCGCCGCCGGGGTCTTGGCCGCGAACGGCGATCTGCGGATCGAGCTGATCATCCCGGCCGCCGCGGTCGGGGCGATCTGCGGCGACAACGTCTCCTTCTGGGTCGGCCGCACGCTCGGCGAGCGGATCGCGGACAGGCTCTTCGCCGGCGACCGGCGCCGGCATCTCGACCGGGCGCATCGCTTGCTCGAGGAACGAGGGGGTTACCTGATCGTGATCGCGCGGTTCATCCCGGGCGGGCGCACTGCGGCGACCTTCGCCGCGGGCAGCCTTCAGTGGGCCTGGATCAGATTCATCAAGTTCGACGTCGCCGCCGGCGCGATCTGGGGGTCGTATGCCGGCCTGCTCGGGTACTTCGGCGGGAAGACGTTCAAGGACAGCCCGTTCAAGGGCTTCCTGGTCGCGTTCGGGATCGCGCTGACGATCACGTTCGGGGTCGAGGTGGTGCGGTGGGCGCGCAAGCGCGCCGCTGCACAGTCCTGACCACGACGGCGCCCGCTCTCTGAATAGAGTTGCGCATGTGAACATCGGTGTCCCGAGGGAGACCGTTGACGGCGAGCGCCGGGTCGCGCTCGTGCCGGAGGTGGTCGCCAAGCTGGTCGAAGCGGGGCACACGGTCGTGGTCGAACGCGGCGCGGGAAGCGCCGCGTCGTTCGAGGATGCGGCCTACGAGGAGGCCGGCGCGACCGTCGCAGACTCGGCCTGGGACGCCGAGGCGGTCGTCAAGGTGCAGAAGCCGGGCGCCGAGGAGACGGAGCTGCTGCGGAGCGGCGCGGTCCTGGTCGGCTTCCTCCAGCCGTTGACCGACCGGGAGGGAATCGACCGGCTCGCCGCCCGCGGGGTGATCGCGTTCGCGATGGAGTCGATCCCGCGAATCACGCGCGCGCAGGCGATGGACGCGCTCTCCTCGCAGGCGACCGTCGGCGGCTACAAGGCGGCGTTGATCGCGGCCGACCGGCTCCCCCGCTTCATGCCGATGCTGACCACGGCGGCGGGCACGGTCCAGCCGGCCAGGGTGCTCGTGCTCGGGGCGGGCGTGGCCGGCCTCCAGGCGATCGCGACCGCGCGGCGGCTGGGCGGTGTCGTCCACGGGTTCGACGTGCGGCCGGTGGTGAAGGAGCAGGTCGAGTCGCTGGGCGCCAAGTTCCTCGACCTCGGCGTCCGCGGCGAGGAGACGGCAAGCGGTTACGCGGCCGAGCTCACCCCCGAGCAGCAGGCCCAGCAGCAGGCGGAGCTCGAGAAGCGCCTCCCGGACTACGACGCGGTGATCACGACCGCGGCGATCCCGGGCCGCCCCGCGCCGAAGCTGATCCCGGCCACCGCGGTGAGGGCGATGCGCCCGGGCTCCGTGATCGTCGACCTCGCCGCCGACACCGGCGGCAACTGCGAGCTGACCGAGCCCGGGCAGGAGGTCGTCCGCGAGGGCGTGATCGTCGTCGGGCTCCTCAACCTGCCGAGCGAGATGCCGGGCGACGCGAGCCGCCTCTACGCGCGCAACGTCCAGGCGCTGCTGACCCACCTCGCGCCCGAGGGCGAGCTCGTGCTCGATTTCGACGACGAGATCACCGCCGGCGCCTGTGTGACCCGGAAACCGGAGGTCGCCCCGTGACGACCAGCTTCATCATCGAGCTGACCGTGCTGATCCTCGCCGGCTTCCTCGGCGTCGAGGTGATCTCCAAGGTGCCGACGCTGCTGCACACGCCGCTGATGTCCGGCACGAACGCGATCCACGGGATCGTGATCGTCGGCGCGATCATCGTCGCCGGAGTCCCCGGGCAGCCGACCTGGCTGCGGATCGTCTCGCTCGCCGCGGTCGCCCTCGGCACGGGCAACGTCTTCGGCGGCTTCGTCGTCACCGACCGGATGCTCGAGATGTTCAAGCGGCGGAAGCCCGCGCCGGCCGGGGAGAAGAAGGACGAGTGAGCAGGACCGACTGGATCAACTCGGCCTACCTGGTCACGATCGTCTGCTTCATCCTCGCGCTCCGCTTCCTCTCCCACCCCGCCCGCGCCAGGCACGGGACGTGGATCGGCGCCTTCGGGATGGCGGTCGCGATCGTCGCCACCTTCTTCCGCCCAGGGCTGACGAACATCGCGTCGATCCTGATCGTGATGGCGGTCTCCGTCCCGATCGGAGCGTACGCGGCACGCGCGGTGAAGATGACCGCGATGCCGGAGATGGTCGCGCTGTTCAACGGCGTCGGCGGCGGCGCGGCGGCGCTGGTCGCGTTCTCCGACTTCCACAACGCGATCCCGGAGCCGGGCCGGATCCACGCCGACGTGTCGATCGCGATCGTGCTCTCCGCGTTGATCGGCAGCGTCTCGTTCGCCGGCAGCCTGATCGCGTTCGCGAAGCTGCGCGAGCTGATCGGCGGGCGTCCGATCGTCTATCCGGGGCAGCAGCTCGGGAACATGGGTCTGCTCGCGGCGCTGGTCGCGGTCGGGGTCGTGATCGTCGCCGGCCCCCAGAAGCAGGTGCTGCTCCTGGCGATCATGCTCGGATCGCTCGCCTTCGGCGTCCTCTTCGTGCTCCCGATCGGGGGCGCGGACATGCCGGTGGTGATCTCGCTGCTGAACGCGTTCACCGGCGTCGCCACGGCCGCGACCGGCTTCGTCCTGCACGAGAACGTGCTGATCGTCAGCGGCATGCTCGTCGGCGCGTCCGGCACCCTGCTGACGCTGATGATGGCGCGGGCGATGGGCCGCTCGGTCGCGAACGTCTTCTTCGGCGCCTTCGGCCAGCTCCACGTCCCGGAGGAAGGGGGCGTGGCCGCCGGCGGCGGCACCGTCCGCTCGGCCACCGCCGAGGACATCGCCGTGATGCTCGCCTACGCCGACCGCGTGATCATCGTTCCCGGGTACGGGCTGGCGGTCGCCCAGGCGCAGCACGCCGTCCGCGAGCTCGCCGACGAGCTGGAGAAGCGCGGCGTCGACGTCAAGTACGCGATCCACCCGGTCGCCGGGCGGATGCCGGGACACATGAACGTGCTGCTCGCGGAGGCGAACGTCCCGTACGACCAGCTGGTCGAGATGGACGAGATCAATCCCGAGTTCGAGCGCACCGACGTCGCGCTCGTGATCGGCGCCAACGACGTCACCAACCCGGACGCCCGGACGAACCGGGCGAGCCCGATCTACGGGATGCCGATCCTGGACGTGGACAAGGCCCAGAACGTGGTCGTGCTGAAGCGGAGCATGCGACCGGGCTTCGCCGGCGTCGACAACCCGCTCTACACCGAGCCGGTCACGCAGATGCTGTTCGGCGACGCCCGCGAGTCGGTCGTCAAGCTCGTCCAGGCCGTCAAGAACCTTTGATCCCGCTCTTCACCGGACGGAACGTCGAGGAGGCGGTGTCTCCCGAGCGCGCGCTCGAGGCCGTCCGGGACGCGTTCGTCGCGTACGCCCGCGGCGAGTGGACGATGCCGCCGAAGGTCTACGTCGCCGCGTACCCGGCGGGCGACTTCCGCGCCATGCCCGCCCTCGGCGGCGGGCACGCCTCGCTGAAGTGGGTGACGTCGTTCCCCGGGAACCCCGGCCGCGGGCTGCCGACAGTGATGGGGGTCGTGCTGCTCTCCGACGCGACCGACGGGCGGCTCGTCGCGGTGCTCGACGCCGCCGCCGTGACCGCGTTGCGCACCGGTGCCGCGGCGGTGCTGGCGGCCGAGACGCTGGGGCGGCCGGGGAGCGCAGCCGTCGTCGGGGCCGGAGTGAACGGCAAGGCGGCCGCCCGCACGTTCCTCGCGCACGGTCACGACGTGGCGCTCTGGGACGTCGACGCGGGTCGCGCCCGTGCCGCGGCGGAGGAGCTCGGGGCGCGCGTGGCCGCGAGTCGCGAAGAGGCGCTGTCCGCGGACCTGCTCGTGACGATGACCCCGGGCCACGAGGTGCTGCTGGGCGAGGGCTCGCTTCGGCCCGGTCAGCACGTCAGCCTGATGGGCGCCGACGGCCCCGGCAAGGCGGAGATCGCGGTCGCCGAGCTGGCGCGTACGCACGTCTTCTGCGACGACCGGGAGCAGGCCGGCCACAACGGCGAGCTCGCTCACGCGGTCGAGGCGGGGGTGCTGGCGCGCGAGGACGCGACCGAGCTGGGCGCGGTGCTCGCCGGCTCGGCGCCCGGTAGGCGCTCCGATGAGGAGATCACCGCGTTCGACTCGACGGGGCTCGCGATCCAGGACCTCGCGATCGCGCTGGCCGCGCTCGAGCGCCGGGACGAGCTCGATCTGCAGCAGCTCGATCTCTAGTTTGGAGCGGCGATCGCGCGCCGCCGAAGGTTGAACGGCCGGGGTGCTGCTCGTCGTCGCGGCCACAGAGCGGGAGTTGGCATTCGTCGACGACGCCGAGCCGTTCTGCTGCGGGATCGGCCCCGTCGAGGCGGCACTTCAGACGGTGCGGGCGCTTGCGGAGCGACAGCCGAGGGCGGTGCTCCACGTCGGGATCGCAGGCGCGCGGGAGCTGGCGCCACCCACACTCGTGCTCGGGTCGGAGGCGGTCTACTGCGACATTGTCGACCCGGCCGCGACCCTGCCGCGGGTGACGAAGGTGAAGCCCGACGGGCAGTTGCTCAGCGCGGCACGCCGCGCGCTGCCGGAGGCGTACGTTCTCCCGATCGCGACCTGCGGGCGTGTTGGCGCCGGGGCGGCCTTCGAGGTCGAGGCGATGGAAGGCTTCAGCGTCCTGCGGGCGGCGCTGCTCTCGGGCGTTCCGGCAGCCGAGGTGCGCGCGATCTCCAACAGCCCCGACGAGACGGATCGGGGGCGCTGGCGCTTCGAGGATGCCCTCGTCGCGCTCGCCGAGGCTCTTCCCCAGCTCGCGGAGGCGCTTGCCGATGCGTGAGCTGAACGTCAGCGTGAACCAGGGACAGTCCTAGGACTGTCCCTGCCTCTCTGCGCGAACTCGAACACGCGGTTCGGGAGTCCCGAAACGCACTTACTGACCGGTCGAGGAAGACTCGCCTGATCTCGGCCATCTCGGTGTCGACCGCCTTCAGCCATAGCTCCACCAGGCGGGCGCGACCGGGTAGCGGCGGTTGCGCCCGCTTCCCACATCGCGCGGTGAGTGGATCTGCCGACGATCGACCTCGACGGTACCTCGACCAGAGTCTTAACGCCCTCTTCAGCTGTCTCTCAGCCGGACCTGCTCTCCTTACCCTGTGCCCCGTCGGTGGCAGAGATCGGGTCTGGCCGTGGTTGCCGCCGCGACAACGGTCGCCGTGGCTCTTTCCGCCGCGCTCCTCTGGACGCGCGAGGCACAGCCTGCGCTCGCCGCTCACGCCGCCGCGGTCGACGCCGGCGTCGTCGACGTGTACACGAGCCTCGGCTACCAGAGCGCGAGCGCGGCCGGCACGGGCATCGTGCTGACGAGCTCCGGAGAGGCGGTGACGAACAACCACGTGATCCGCGGCGCGACCGCGATCCGGGTCACCGCTGTCACCACCGGTCGCAGCTACAGGGCGACCGTCGCCGGCTATTCCGTCTCGGCCGACGTCGCGCTGCTCCGGCTGACCGGTGCGAACGGCCTGCAGACGGCGACGATCGGCGACTCCTCCGCCGTCAGGGTGGGCGACCGGGTGACCGCGGTCGGAAACGCCCGCGGCGCCGGGGGCACGCCGACCGTGACGCAGGGCCGGGTGACGGCGCTCCGCCAGACGCTCACCGTCGGCGACGAGCGCGGCGGCGCACAGCGGCTGACGGGCCTGATCAAGACGAACGCGCCCCTCGAGCCCGGCGATTCCGGCGGCCCGCTCCTGAACGGCGCCCGGCGCGTGATCGGCATCGACACCGCGGCCTCGAGCACCTTCACGGCCGCCCCGAACAGCAGCGAGGGGTTCGCGACCCCGATCAACCGGGCGATCGCGATCGTCAAGCAGATCGAGGCGGGGCACTCGTCGGCTTCCGTGCACGTCGGTCCGACGGCGTTCCTGGGCGTCGACGTCGCGCAACCCGGCTCCTACCGGCGCCCGAGCTCGCCGGGGGCGCTGATCCGAGGGGTCGTGCCCGGCTCCCCGGCCGACAAGGCGGGGCTCGTCGCCGGAGACGTGATCGTCTCCTTCAACGGCCGGGCGATCTCCTCGCCGACCGCGCTGACGAGGGCGATCCTGCAGGTGTCGCCGGGCACCGCGGTGCCGCTTCGCTGGGTCGATCAGCTCGGAGGGCAGCACAGCGCCACCGTGCGGCCCGCGTCCGGCCCGCCGCAGTAGGGCGGCCCCTCTACAGGAGCCGCGCCGGATCGAACAGGGCGAGCTCGGCCGGGTCGCCTCCGAGAATCGCCTCCGCGACCAGCTCTCCGCAGAGCAGGCCGAGCACGTTCCCGTGCCCCGAGTAGCCGCCCGCGACCCAGGTCCGCTCCTCGCCGGGGACCCGGCCGACGACCGGCAGGAAGTCGAGCACGAGCCCGAAGATCCCGGCCCAGCGGTGCGTGACCGTGAGGGGGCCGCCGACGAGGCCGGCGACGAAGGACTCGAGCGCCTCCTGGATCTGCCGGGTGGTCTGCTCCTCGGCGGTGAACTCGGACTCGAGCGCGGCGTCGCGGAAGCCGCCGGCGAGGATGCGCCCGTCGGGGATCTGCTGCCAGTAGTCGAAGCCGTGGCGCCCGTAGTGAGGGCAGTCGAAGAGTCGCTCGGGAAGCGGCTCGGTGGCGATCATCTGCCCGCGGGTCGGGACGATCAGCCCTTCGATCGGGCCGAGCAAACCGCTCGGATAGCCGTCGGTCGCGACAAGCACGTGCTCGGCGTCGAGCCCGGCCGCCGAGTCGACCCGGCTGTGCTCGCGGATCTCGACCCCCGCCTCGGCCGCGGCAACCGCCAGCCGCCGGACCCACCGGGCCGGCTGGAGGGCGGCGTCGCCCGGATGGAAGATCGCGGCGGCGAAGCGTCCGTCCAGCGGTCCCTCGACCCAGTCGGCGGCGAAGCCGTCCTCGCGCAGCAGCTCGTACTCGACCCGCAGGGCGATCCGCTCCCCGTCGTCGGCGGCCAGGCGCAGGCTGCCCGTGCGCCTCAGCGCATCGCCGGCGCGGGACTCGAGCCGGTCGAGCGCCCCCTCGGTCTGCCGCCAGAGCGCGCGGGCCCGGCCGCGACCGATCGTGTCGGCGGTGACGTCGTACGGAGCAGCTCCGCCCCGCAGCGCGAAGCCGCCGTTCCGTCCGCTCGCGCCGCCGGCGATCTCCCGCGCCTCGTGGAGCCTGACCCGCAGCCCGGCCTCGGCGAGCGTGAGCGCCGCCGAGCAGCCCGTCACCCCGCCGCCGACCACGACGACGTCGGGTGGACCGCCCAGCCGCCGTACCGGGATCGACGGCGCCGGCTCGTCGAGCCAGTAGGAGTCGGCCACTACCCGAGGAGTGAGGTCGCCTTCGCCAGCGGCACGAAGGCGAGGTTACCGACCTCCCTGATCCCCTTCACCGTGTTGTACGCATAGACGATGCCGGGCGCCTCGATCTCCAGACCCTCGACCGCCCGGGGTGCGGTCCCGAGCACGGCATCCTTGCCGTCGGCGAGCCGCAGCACGTGCACCTTCCGTCCGACGGCGTAGGCGGCGATGCCCGCGTGGACGTCGAGCCGCGCGGCACCCGCAGCCGCGGTCAGCTTCTTGACGAGAGCGCCGGTGTTCGCGTTGTAGAGCTCGAGCGTCTTCGCCTTCGTGAGCACGACCAGGTAGTCCTTGTGGAGCACGGCCTCCTTCACCGAGGACGGCGTCACGGTCCGCAGGAGCGCTCCGGCCCGCGAGTAGAGGGCGACCGTGCCGTCGTCGCGGGTAACGGCGATCCGGCCCGTGTCGGCGGACGACGCCCGCACCGCTGCAGGGCCGGAGACGAGCGTCGTCAGCCCGGCCGGGCGGATCCGCCTGAGCGCAGCGTCGGTGACGTCACCGCCCGCGTTCGTCTGCCACGTGTCCACCGCGAGCAGGTCGCCGTCGCCGACCAGGCCGCCGATCCAGCCCCCGGTGAGGGTGCCGTCGACGTCGCCGGTCCGGATCGTCGTCGCGAGCGGAGTCTCCTTCGGCTTCGGCAGCGACGCCGTGTACAGGTAGTCGTCGCTCTCGGTGTTGCCCCCCTGATTGACGATCCAGGCGACCCGGAGGCCGGCGACGGCGATCTCGGTGACTCCCCCGCCGGTGCTCGTCGAGTCGGCCCCGCAGGTCCGCCTGCCGCTGACGAGCGCGCCTCCGCCGGTTCGAACGTTCCAGACGAACACCTTGTTGCACGACCGGCCGCTGACGTCGTAGGCGAGCAGCGATCCGTCCATCCCGATCGACTCGATCCAGCCGTTCGTGTTCTTGATCCGCGTCTCGGTTCGCGCGCCGTCCGCCGGGCCGACCGCGAGCAGCGCGGTCAGCGCGAGCAGCGAGACGATCCTGACCATCTAGCCCATCGTTGCAGCCGCGGCCCGGTAGATGCCTGAAGATTCCGTAAGGAGTCCGTGTAGCTCGAGCTCGGTCAGCGCGGCCGCGACCTCGGCGGCGTCCAGGCCGCTCGCCCGGACGAGCTCGTTCACGGAGACCGGCCCCTCCCGGACACGGCCGAGCACCGCCTGCCCGTCGGGAGACAGGTCCGGTGGGGCGGGGTCGGGCAGCTCCAGGCCGAACGTCTCGAGGACATCGAGTGCGGAGGTGGCCGCGGTCGCCCCGAGCCGGAGCAGCGCGTTCGTCCCGGCGCTGAGCGCGGACGTGATCTCTCCGGGCACGGCGAAGACCTCGCGACCCTCCTCGAGCGCGAGGTCGGCGGTGATCAGGGCGCCGCTTCGCTCCCGCGCCTCGACGACGACGGTCGCCTGGGCGAGCCCGGCCACGATCCGGTTGCGGGCGGGAAAGCGCCACGGTGCCGGCTCGACCCCGGGTGCGTACTCGGAGACCACGAGCCCTTCGCTGCAGATCCGCCGGGCGAGCTCGGCGTGTGCCGCCGGGTAGTCCCGGTCGATGCCGCAGCCGAGCACGGCGACCGTGGCACCGCAGGCCTCGAGGGCGCCGCGATGCGCCTCGCCGTCGACGCCGCGCGCCATCCCGCTCACCACCACCAGCCCGGCGGCGGCGAGCTCTCGCCCGAGCGTCCTCGCCACGTGGGACCCGTACGCGGAGCACGCGCGGGCGCCGACGATCGCGACCGCGGCGCGGTCGAGCACCTCCGGGGACGCACCGCCGCGGAGGAAGAGCCCGGCGGGCGGATCGAAGATCGACCGGAGCGCCGGCGGAAAGCCCGAGTCGGCTCTGCCGATCCAGTGGACACCGCGTTCGCTGAGCCGGCGCCGGAACGCCGCTTCGTCGAAGGTCTGCCGGAAGCGCCGGAAGCCCCGGTCGTTCGGCTCGGACACGAGATGCCGGCCGGTCTCGGCTGCGAACGCGGCGAGGGCGAGGTCGCTCACGTCGACTCGAGCTCCCGCGGCGAGCGGTAGGCGAGCGCCTCGGCGACGTGCTCCGGGAGAACGGACTCCGAGCCGGCGAGCGCGGCGGCGGTCCGCGCGACCCGGGCGACCCGCGCCCGCCCGCGGCCCGAGAGGGGAAGCCGCTCGACCGCCCGATCGAGCAGCTCGTCCGCCTCGGGCGTACGCCTGGGCGAGTGCCCTCGCGCGAGGCCGCGGGCCGCCGCCACCCGCTCGGACACCTGTGCAGACGGCTCCGAGGGCCCCGCGGCCAGCTCGTCCGCCCGCGAGCGCGGGACCGTCACGATCAGGTCGAAGCGATCGAGAAGCGCGCGCGAGAGCCGGTCGCGAAACGAGGCTAGATGCTTGTCACAGACAAGCTATGCCTTTGGATCGGCCAGGTCTCAGGGGCCGGGCGGCGAGCCGAACGCCCGGGCGCTGCAACGGAGCCCGGCCCCACCGGGGATCCTGGCACGGCCGCCGGCCGCCTAGCAAGAGGCCCGTTCGGGGTCATGTCCGTCCGGGCGGTCCCCTACCCTGCTGGTGCCTGCTCCGTGGGTGCGGAGCTGTCCCCTAGCTGCGTCCGACGCCGCCTCTAGCCTGGACCGCGCGACCCCGAGGGTGAACCTGCCCTCGTCGGTCAGCCCCTCAGGAAGGAGGTGAACAGGAATGGCCAAGCAGCTCTACAAGCCCGGCGACAAGACACCGGCGAGTGGGCAGTACCCGATCATCGGCCCGAAGGGCGGCGACACGGGGCAGGAGGTCACCTCGATCAAGGGGCGACCGCTTCCGCCCACGCCGAAGCCCGGCTACGGGTACGGCAAGCCGGACAAGACGAAGTAGCATCGGCCAGCTGAGCGAGGGCCGGGGCTCGATCCCCGGCCCTCGCCGTTCCAGTAGGGCTTCGGCGCCTGGATTCTAGGTCCTCCGGCCGGACGCCGCGCGACGTTCTGGCCTTGCTCGTCGGCGTGAAGGAGACACCTTGTGGCGATCCCGGGGTGCCTGTACCATGGAAGTAGCCCCAGCCACCGGAGCACGACGACAAGTCCTCCTCCGAACGCAGGGGTCGATACCCACATATCGACACCGGCCCAACGGGCCGCTCGCGAAGGAGGGAATTACATGTTCAAGGTCGCAAACGCCGACTTCATCGCCGACAAGCTCGCGTCGGAGCTCCTGCCCGACCAGGAGTACCGCGAGGCAGGGAAGAACGCCGAGGAGGCGGTGCTTCGCCGCATCCTGGCCGACGGCACGCCCGGGCCGGATCGAGTTCGACGTCGACTGGCCCATGCTCGAGCAGACCGGGCGGTGGTTCATCTCCTGCGCCGACAACGGCGACGGCATGAGCCACTCGGAGCTCGACCGCTACATGACGACGCTCGCCGTGATCGGGGCTGGCAACAGCCAGTCGCTCAGCGAGAACCAGGGCATGGGCCTCAAGATCAGCGGCCCCACCCGCCACAAGAACGGGGTCCTGATCCGCTCGCTCAAGAATGGCGAGCGCTCGATGGTCCAGATCGGCTGGAACGGCGAGGAGTACGGCCTCATCCCGGTCGGGCAGGACGGGCGAGCTCGTCACCTCGGTCTCCGAGGAGATGTTCCCCGAGTTCATCCGCGAGCAGGGCTCCGGGACGGTCGTCACGTTCCTCGGCAACGCCGAGCTCGAGAACACCTTCGTGCCGCCGGGGAGGGCGCGCGGGTGGCTGTTCAAGTACCTCCACCAGCGGTTCTTCCGCTTCTCCGACGACGGCATCGAGGTGGTCGTGCGCGTGCCGAGCGGCGACGAGGAGGACTGGCCGACGACGCTCGAGGAGGCATCCGAGCGCCAGCGCGGCAGCGGCAAGTCCTTCAACCTCTCGCGGGTCAGGGGCACGGCCCACATCTGGGACGAGGCAGCCGACCGCCAGGGCGAGGACTTCCGCGGGACGGTCGAGCTCGCGGGCGACGCCTCTGCGGACATCCCGGCCGCGAACATGCACTGGTGGGTGCTGCCCACCGGCCCCGGGACCGACGTCTCGACCCGGACGGCCGGCGGCGGCAGCCTCGCCGTCTTGTTCCAGAACGAGCTCCACGACTGGCGCATGAGCAACCAGGCGAACCCGTTCTTCGCCCGGCTCGGCATCCTCTTCGGGAAGCCGAGGATCACGTTCGTCCTCGAGCCTCTCGGCGGGACGATCACGTCCGACTTCGCGAGGGCGCACGTGCTCGTCGGCGGGCGCCCCGTCTTCGAGGCCGACGCCTGGCACGTCTGGTCGGAGCAGTTCCGGGCGGCGATGCCCGACCAGATCAAGCAGACCATGCTCGAGGAGCAGGCCCGCCTCCAGGCGGAGGACCCCGACCGGGCGCGGCGGATCCGGGAGCGGCTGAAGGACGTTATGTCTCTCCTGCGCCCGCGCCGCTTCCGCCGCCAGACGGACGGCCAGGTCCGCGCGGGAGGGCCGACCACGACTGGGCCCGACGGAGGGCCGGGCAGCACGATCACCCGGCAGCCGGGCTCGGGCTCGGGCAAGCGCAAGGGGGCTCAGACCCGCGGGATCGGTGCCGTACTGTCGCAGGTCGACCAGGACGGCGACGACGACACGTCGGAGGTGTACTCCATTCTCAGCCTCAACCCCGTGTGGGTCACCGAGGCGGAGGCGGAGACGATGTCCCATCGTCAACGGGAACGGCAACGGGATCCGCGACCGTGCCGCAGCGCTCGTCGGCGAGAACGGCGCCGACGGCGGACACCCTCGCTCCTCAACCGCGAGTTCCGCGGCTACCAGACGATCCTCGCCGCAATGAACGACTGGGCGAACCCCGACGGTGACGACGACGAAGGCCGAGGCGATCGAGCAGGCCGCCCAGGAGTGGGTCGAGCAGAAGATGGTCGAGGCCGTGAACGGGCTCCGCCAGCTCGAGAACGGCTCCACGTGGCTCGCTTCGCACTTCGACGAGGCGCTCAGCCCCGTCGCGCTCACGGCCGCCTTCATGGCGGACCGGTACCACACGCTCCGCGAGGTCAAGCGCGCGATCGGGAGCATCCGCGCGGCCTCCGACGCCGCCTAGGAAACGGGCGGGTGGGCCGGGGGCCTCAGCGCCCCCGGCCCCGCCTCCTCAGAGCAGCCCCTGGGTGACCAGAGCCTCAACGAGCGCGATCGTCAGCCGCGGCGGAGCGGCGTTCCCGATCATCTGCGCGAGGGCGCCCCGTTTCTCGATCAGGTCGAGGCGCAGGAAGTCGGGAAGGAACTGGAGCCGCGCCGCCTCATGCGGCGTCAGCGTTCGCGGGCGGAGCGGGTGGACGTAGCGGCCCTGGCCCATCGACCCGAAGCCGCTCGTGACCGTCTGGGCCGGCGCGTCCCACCGCAGCCTCCCGTACATCGACACGTACGAGTGCTCGCCCTGGTGGCAGTCGGGCCTCAGGTAGTTCGGCAGGTCGTACCGGTCGTGCTCGAACAGCCACTCGATCCGCTCCTGGTTGACGCGCGACGAGATGGAGGCGGTGTCGAGCTGGGTCTCGCCCGCCGAGTCGACGAGGTCTCCGATCGCCCAGGCGACGCTCCTGCCCGCGGCCTCGGGCAGCGCCCACGCGAAGCCGGCGTTCCGCGTCGCGACGAGCAGGTGACGGACGCGAGTCTGCGGGACGCCGATCCGGTGGAGGTCGAGCCGGCGCGCGTCGACCACGTAGCCGAGCGACTCCAGCGCGGCGGCGCACTTGGCCATCGCAGAGCGTCGGTCGCTGCCGACCGCGCTGGTGTTCTCGACCACGACGGCCCGCGGGGAGAGAAGCTCGGCGGCCCGCGCGACCGCGAGGTACAGGTCGTTGCGCGGGTCGTCGTGCCGCGTGTGGTTGTTCAGCGCCGAGTGCCCCTGGCATGGCGGGCCGGCGAGCAGGAGCACGTCGCCCGCGACGCCGTCGAGCAGCAAGCCTTCGGCCTTGGTCATGCGCCTGCCGATCGCCGAGAGCGAGGCGCCGAGGTCCGCAGTCGAGACGCTCTCGGCGGACGCCCCGAGCGTCGACTCGAGCACCGACAGCGGAGCGGGGTCGCTGTCGACCGCCAGCGCCAGGTGCGCGGGCCGACCCGCCCTCCGCGCCCCTTCGAGCGCGCCGAGGGTCAGGCCCCCGCAGCCCGCGAACAGGTCGACGACCGCGATCGGCTCGCCGCCCACGGCAGGCGGCGGCGGCTCCACCCGAAGTAGGTAGTCGAGGTCGAGCTCGTCCTCTCGCGACGCCGCGGCTGCGGCCTCGGTGTCGAACGGGAGCTCCGCCTGGCGCGTGGCGATCGCGCTCACGCCGGGGGGAATGGTCGACGTCGTTGTCGGAGAGCCGCCATGCCAGGAACATAACGCGGACGGACGACGGCCATCCCGTGCAGGATCCCCGGGAGTAACCGTGCCGAGAGAGACCGAGCCGTTCGCCTCGTCGCCCGCCGCGCGGGCACGGATGCAGGCGCAGCCGTCGCGGAACACGAAGCCCGAGCTCGCCCTGAGGTCGGCCCTCCACCGCCTGGGCCTGCGCTACTTCGTCCACCGCAGGCCGCTCGTCAGCCTGCGGCGCGAGGCCGACGTGATCTTCCCGCGGGCGAGGGTCGCGGTCTTCCTGGACTCGTGCTTCTGGCACGGCTGCCCGGACCACGGCACCTGGCCCAAGGCCAACGCCGAGTGGTGGCGCGCGAAGATCGAGCGCAATACGCAGCGGGACGCGGACACCGACGCCCGCCTCCGGGACGCCGGCTGGCTCCCGATCCGGATCTGGGAGCACGAGCGGCCCCAGGCCGCCGCCGAGCGGATCGCGGAGGCCGTGCGCGAGAGGCGACAGGTCCACAAGGGTCAATAGCGCACCAAGAGACGAGGCCTTACTCTGGGGCTCGGCCGGGCATCGCGGGGAAGCACCCGAGCGCGCAGGAGTTCGACCCCGCGCCCCGGCCCGGGCCGAACGAGAGAGGCCGCCCGAAGGCGGCCTCTCGTCGAGCGGAGCTGTGGCCGAGCGTCAGGCTGCGGCCTCCGCCGGCTGGTCGTCGGCCTCGACGAGCCCCTCGAGCTCCTCCCAGCCGATCCGGCGGGCCGGGTCGGCGTGGCCGCCCTCGAACCCGATGCCCTCGGCCTCGAGCAGCTCGCGGCACTTCTCGGGGCCGCCGCCGTAGCCGCGCCAGCCGTCGGGGATCGCGCCGTCGCGGTCGAGGACGCGCCACGGGTTCGGGAACGCGGGGTTGTGGGCCGCCGAGCGGGCGACCGCGCGGGCGGCGTTCCGGGCCGAGGTCGCGACGACGCCGACGTCGCCGTATGAGGCCCACCTGCCGTGCGGGATCGCCCGCGCCGCCCGAAGGATCTTGTTCCGGCGGTACTCGATCGCGAGCCGGTAGCGCCGCGGCCGTCCGTCGAAGGCGATCTCGAGCAGGCCCTGCTTCTCGAGCGGGCGACTGCCGTGTGGCAGTTCGCCTCGTCGTAGCTGATGGCGCGGCTGATCTCGGCGACGGTCAGGCCGCGGGTCGAGAACAGCTCGGGGATCTGGAGGATCTGCGCTTGCCGCTCGCCGCGGACGCGGACGTCGGGCTCCTGGTCGACGACCGCGCCGCCGAACTCCGAGGCGAGGTCGTCGGCGAGCGTCTCGAAGATACGGGCTGCGCCGCGGGCCGCCTTGCGAAGATGGCGCGAGCGCTGCTCGGGTCGGGGAGACTTCCGGTGTAGCTGGCATTTGCTCTCCCTGGTCGGATGTGTGCTACTAAGCTTAGACACAATGCGTGAATTGTCAAGCAATAGCACAGCGGCACACAAAACGCTCTGGGTGAGAGAGAGTCGTGGAGCAGGGCCCAAGGGTAGACGAAAAGACAGCGGGTTTAGCTCGTAGCAAGCTTCCGTTCCTGGACGAGCTCTCGGCGTAGTGCGCTGCCTGCGATCGTGCACAGGCGTTGCCTGCGGATCAGCGAATCGGCAAGTCGAGGATTCGTTCTTCCGATCAGCGGTCGCGCTCGAGACGTTCCTGTCGGAGGTCGTTCGGTGCGTCAGCTTCGATGCCAACCACCTGCAACAGCAGGCCGAAAAGGAATTCTGGGCTGGTGAAGGCGCAAGGAACGCCGTGGTGACCAAAGAGCCGTCGCTACCAGGCCTACCTGCAGTACCACCCGTCGTCACTGGGGATACCGAGACGCCCGTCTTTGAGTCAGGCGCTCGCTATTCGGAGCAGGCGGAGACCTCGTTGTCACGGATCTGGATCTCGAGAAGAAGGCAAAGGACAACCTCACCCACGCTACGCGTCCGCGCGCAGAAACTCACAGCTCGGCAGCGGGCGTTCGTAGACCAACAAAGAAGATCCGAAACGACTCGCGCATAGCAGCCCGAACGCCGTGAGCACGATGAATCTCGCCTTGAAGAGCGGCTCCCTCCCAGTCTCCGTCCGGCGCGGGAAGAACGGCATCACGAGGAGCGGCATCGGCGTGTATCTGAGCGGCAAGCCCGGGACGCAACGCCGCTATGCCGTCTACTTCGATGCCTTGGCGAGGGTCTCGGACGACCTGGGCAAGTCTGCCGGCAAGCCTCGGAAGATCGCCTCAGCTGTCTAGTTCGTCGCGCATAGCCCGCACCAAGCCCGACTCACACAGAGCTCCCGGTTGGTGCCGACCTCGTCGCCTGGCGCAACGGTCTCAGGCGAGGACCGGCAGCCCCACGGGGCTCTGTGCGGCCCCGCAGGAGCCTCCGGGAGGCCCTTTTCGGCGGTTCGGCTAGCCGATGCCGAGCTCGCGGCAGCGCCTGAGGAGCTCCGCCCGGGACCGGCGCCTCCCCCAAGGCTCGATCAGGCCGGGGATGGGCTCGACGCCCGGCACGACCTGCTCAGCGAACGACCTCGAGATGAGCTGCTCCGCCTCCTGGCGCCTGGAACGGTAGTCCAGTCCCTGACCGCGGGGTACATCGGTCGAGCTCGAAGCCGAACCGCTCGCCGACCGCGCGGAGCACTCCGGCCTCGATACGGTCGAACTTGGCGGTCCGGAGCGGGGACTTCAGGTCGCCGACGTACGCCTCCCCGGCGTCGTGCAACAGGCCGGCGCGGACGACGTGCCCCGGCGCGCCCGTAGCGGCGAGGAAGTCGGACACGACGCAGGAGTGCTGCGCCACGGTCACGATCCGGCGGGTCTGGCCTCCCCACCGGCAGATGTTCGACAGCGCCCAGGCGATGCTCTCGAGGTCCAGTCCTCCGGCCTCGGATCGTCGGTGTCGAGGATGCGCCCGGAGACGCCGCGGACGATCATGCCGCCTGGGTCTGGGCCGGACACGTCCGCCGGTGCGCCCTCGCAGCGGCGATGACCCTGGACGCCGTGCCGGTCATCGACCAGCCGCACTGGCAGCGCGAGGTCATCTCCGCGGCGAGGGCCTTGTCGATCTGGTCCTGCCGGAGCTTCGGCCCGAACGCGCCGCCGGCGCCGTGACGGTGCCCGTCGTCCCCGGCTTCCGCCCGCGCCTGTCCGGCAGCGCGGCCGGGTGGCCCTTGTGCTCCTTGCACACGCCCCTCGTCACCGCCACCTTCTCGCAGCCGTCGACCCGGCAGTCCAGCTTCCCTGACGTCCTCGGGGTGCCGCCGCGGTAGTTGGACTTCAGCCCGCGCCTCTTCAGAGCCCTGAGGATCATCGTCCCCGACACCCCGAACTCCCTGGCCATGTCTATGTTGGACGCCCCCTCGGCGTGCCGCCGCAGGAGCCGGTCGATGTCCACCTTCTGCTTGCCGCGCGAGATGACGGCCTTGTCTCCTCGGTCAGGGCCACGGCCCCACCTCCGATCTGTCGTGGGTCAGAAGAACTGGCCGAGGCGCTTGGCCTTCGGCGTGCGCGTGCGCCAGACCGATGGCCTGAACTGGCCGGCGGTCTCGCGCTGCTGGAAGAGGCTGTGGTGCGCCTTGAGTACCTCGAGCAGGCTCTTGGCCGTCCGCTCGGCGCGGGCGTCCATCTCCTCGGCCGTCGCTCATACCCCGTCCTCTACCGTCTCGACGACCGTCCCCTCCGGGGCGCCGCCGAGGCTGTCGATCAGCTTGTCGTAGTGGTCCTGCCCGCCGAGGTAGTCGTCCCACTTGTCGACGTTCACGAACATGCCGGCGCGGCCGTCGGTGTTCTTGACCCTGGACACTGTCAGCCCGTCGATGGGGTGCAGGTGGTCGGTCACGCCTTCTCCTCCGGGCACTCGTGGTCCTCGCACCAGGCGTCGACCTCTGCCGTCGTGCCGGCGGTGCTCGCCCCGCAGCCCTTGCAGGCGGCGGACTCGACCGTGAGCGCGTCCAGCAGGGTCTCGAGCGCCGCCGCGTGGCCGGGCTGCTGCTCGACGTGGATGTGGACCTCCGGGGGCCGCGCCCTGGAGATCTGGGCCTCGGCCGCGTCCTTGCGGACGGCCTCGAGCTCGGCGGCGCCGGAGTAGCCGAGCGCGGCGACGGAGGCGGGGTCGTCGACGCCGCCCCTGAGCCGGGTGAGCGCGGGGTTGACCGCCGTCGACGCCGGCGGGGCGGCGAGCCTGGCCTTCGCCTTGGCGACGCGGCTCATCGGGCGCGCCGGCGGCAGGCCGTCGCTCTTGCGCTTGAGGTCCTTCAGGGAGGCCATCAGGCGGGCAGTCATCGAGCCGTCCTCCTTGATCTACCAGCAACGGGGGCTACCGGCTGAGCCGGGTAAGCCTTACGAGATCGTTCGCTGACCTGTCGTACTGGACCCCCATCGACTTGGGGGCGGAGGACCTGGTGTCGTCCTGGTCGTGCAGGTTCCGTATGCCTGATCGCGTCGGTCGGCTCGATGGCTGTCCTCCTACAGGCCGTGGAACGCGTCGCGGGCGGACTGGACGAGGTGGTGGAGCCGGCGGTCGCCTGAGGCGCGGGTCCCGATGTTCGGCAGGCGCGGCCCGGGCTCGAGCCCAGCGTTCCTGGCCGACTCCCAGAGGCTGACCCACCTGGCGCGGCACGCCCGCTCGTGCGAGCAGGAGTTGACGAAGGCCTCCATCGCGGCGGCGGTCTCCACCTGGGCGTCGGCCAGCAGGGCCGTCGCGTCGGCGAGGTCGGAGGCGAGCTTGTCCCTGGCCGCGAGGACCTCGGCGTTGAGCTCGGTCGCCCTGGCGGTCGCCTCCTCGAGGCGGGCCTTCCAGAACGCCGGTGTCTCCTTGGCGCGCTGCTCGGCCTCGGCCATCCGGGCCTCGAGCTCGGCGATCTCGGTCTGGGCCGCGGCCACGGGCTAGAGCCCCTTGGCGGCTTCGAACGCGGCCTTGGAGACCGTCCAGACGCCGTCGGCCGTCGCGAGTGCCCACTCGATGCGGTAGCTCGACTGGCCGCTCTTCGGCGCCGGCAGGCCGGCGAAGTAGGAGGCCTGCGCCTCGGAGGCGTCGGTCACGACCGTGCTCTCGAAGCCGTTCGGGCTCTTGGCGTTCACTTGCCTCCCGCGGATGGAAGAAGTCGGCGGTCTTGATGCGGGGGTCTGGGCGGCCGGAGACGGCGCCCTTCGTGATGAGCTGGGCGATCGCGGCCTGGGCGCCGGTCTCGGCCTTGAGGATCCGGGCCTTGGTGACCTGACCCTCGAGGGTCGCGACCCTGGCGCTGGCCTTGTCGGCCATCGAGCACGCGGCCCTGAAGAGCTCCCAGCCCTGGTCGTCCGGGAAGAACTTGCGGATGTCGGTCGACTTGCTCACCGCAGTGATTCAACCCCCTGACGGAGGGCGCGACTGTAGTCCGGGCGGTAGATATACGGCGTGCCATCGAAGACGCCGCTCCAGACCGCGCTCCTCCAGTCGGCCGCCATGAGCCGGCGGTGGCGGGACCCGGCGCAGCGGGCGAAGCTCGAGGCCGGCCGCCGGAAGGCCGTCGAGGCCAGGCGCCGGAAGGCGGCGATGCGGCGCGCGGCGTCCAGGGCTGGGGAGGAGATCTAGCCGATACCCGGCGGCCGGGCGGGCCTCCATCCCGCGATGTGCCCGGCGACCCTTTGGCGGGGCAGCCGGGTCCCCGGCCGCCAGTAGATTCCCCGCGAGGAGGGCACCCGCTCTCCCGACTAGACACCGCGCTCCCTGACGCCATCCGAGCCGGGGTTTGGGCTTCCCGCGACTGTGTCCCCCTCGAGTCCGCCCCCGGGCGGAGGGGCGGAGCCGCATGCGTCCGCCCTACTCTCTCTGCCTCGCACGGAACGCGCGGTTCGCCCGCCGGCGGAGCTCCAGGTCGCGCTCGCGGTTCGCTGCCTCCCAGCGCCTGCTGCGCGCCGCGTGCCTCCGCGGGTCCTCCTTCTTCCTCGGCGCGCTCACTCGGGGTCCTCCGCGCCGGCGAGGTAGCGCTGGACCGTCTTGACCGACGTGACGCCGACCTCGTCCGCGATCTCCTGGTAGGTCCAGAGCGGGTGCATCTCGTGGAGCTCCCGCGCCCTCGCCGCCCTCGCGGCCTTGCCGTCGATCCGCGGGGACGACCTGCCGGCCGAGTCCGTCGAGCCGCCCGTCGGGCCGAGCGACCACCGGCCGACGCCGAGCCCGATCATCGTCAGGGCGTCGGAGCTCCCGAAGTCGCGCTGGGCGTCCAGCCGGACCTCGAACGTCTTGTGCTCGCCCTGCCGGACGAAGACCGAGGCCTCGTACCAGCCGTGGATGAAGGTGGTGCCGAGCAGCGAGCCGGCGGCGTTCTTGCCGCCCTTGTCCGTCATGTGGTGCGTGACGACCGCGGCGCACCCGGTGCGGTTCTTCAGCCGGGTCAGCCACGTGAGGATGGGCCGGAGCTCGTCCCCGCCGTCCGTGACCCTCGCCGACCCGACGAGCATGTAGAGCGGATCGAGGAACAGGTAGCGGTAGCCGCCGGCGACCACGACCTCCTCGATCCAGGCCTGGTCTCCGGGACCGAGAGGTCGATTCCGGCGTGGCTGAGCACGCGGAACGGCGGCGGCTCCTCGTGGAACTCGGTCCACCTGGAGAGGTCGGGCTCGAAGTGCTGGACGGTGACCTCCTCGCCGCCGGTCTCCTCGGCGGTATAGCGGGCCAGGGTCTCGACCTCGCCGAGCCCCCTGGCGGCGAGCACCCGCTGGAGGTCGCGGTTGAGCCGCTGGTCCGAGTTCTCCTGCTGGACGTAGAGGACGGCCGCCCCGCCCCTCGCCGCGAACCGGTCGAGCGCGAACATCGGCGTGCCCGACCACAGGCTGACCGCGAGCTCGATCGAGAGCGTGGACTTCCCGTCCTTCGGCCTGCCGGCGATCACCCCCGACGCGCCCTCCGGCCAGACCCCCTCGACCGCCCAGCGCGGCTCCGCCGGCTCGGCCGCCACGAAGTCGAGCAGCGAGACGCCGACCGTGGACGGGTCGTCGGGCTCCTCGGGCAGCTCCTCGTGCGCGGCCGGAAGCTCGCGCGGCATGCGCTCCCACTCGACGCCCTCCCAGAGGTTCAGCGGCCGCCTGGCCGCGGCGCCGTCGTAGTGTTCGTCCCGCATCTTGCTCCTTCCGTCGGTCGGTCTCGGCGCCGGTCGCGGCGCCCACCTTCGATTAAACCGAGCGGGCCCGGGCGCGATACCGCGCGGGCCGGAAAACATCGGGGCCCCTCCGAGAGGGGCCCCGAGCGACCCTGAGATGCGTCCGACCGACGAAGTGCGGATGCCCCAGAATCGTACCGTGGCGGGCGAAGAACGCGCCCCTGCGGCGGCGCGAGGACGGACGCGGGACAACCCTGCCCTCAGGACACGGGACGCACGGGACGGACACTCGTGTGCATAAGGCACACACGAGTGTCCTGTCCACCCCCTGCAACAGGACGAGACACTCGTCTATGCACGAGTGTCCTGTCCGTCTGTCCTCGGTCCAGGACTCGACTGGCACCTTGGCGCCTGCCATGGCGGGTCTCGTTTGCGACAAACCACACCGGGACGGCGGCTCGCCTAGACTGGGCGCGTGACCTTCTCGCCTCGTCGCGGATAGTCGAAGCTCGAAGGCCCCGACCGGGGCCGGCCGCGGCACAGAAAGCGAGGCGAACATGAAGGTCTTCGACGGCACCAACCTCCTCGAGGTCGAGCCCGGGGGCGACCCGCCGGGCAGCGTCGTGGTCGACGCCGAGGTCAGGGCGTGGCGCGGCAGTGAGGGCTGGGAGCACGTGCTCTCGCTCGACGTCAGCACCGGCGACGCAGGCGACTCCTGGCTCGGCATCAAGATCAACGACTTCCCGGGCGCGATGCGGAGCGGAGGCGGCACCTGCACGGTCGAGCTCGAGGGCGACTGGCACCTGCTGCTCGGCGCGATCAAGGCCTCGGAGGCGCTGGACGTCCTGGGAGACGGGGCCGACGGCGAGGCCGACGGCCTGGTCGTGCGGGTCGCCCCGCAGGGCCCCCGGACGGCGCCCCCGACGCTGGCCGAGGGAGGCGGGTCATGAGGATCGAGAGCGGGGACTGCGGCGAGGTGGTGATCCGCCTGGTCGACGAGGTCGGCATCGAGCTCGGGCCGGTCAGCCTCGAGATCAGGCTCGACGTCTGCTCCGCCGAGGAGCTCGCCGCGGGGATCGAAGAGGTGATCCGTCGCATCGTCGCGGAGGATGCGGAGGAGGCGCGCCCGCCCGTCGCGCCGGTACTGGCGCTGGCCCCGACGCCGGCCGGGGAGCCGGCCTTCTAGGTCGGCGGGGCAGGAAGGGCCGGCGGCCGTCCCGCCGCCGGCCCGCCTGTCCCCTGGGCCTGGGCCAGAGGCGCTCCCCCGGGCGTCCCGGTCAGGGCGGGGCCGGACGCGGGACGGGCGCGGGGGCGGCCCGGATGCCTTATGGATGCTGGCCCTGGGCACGCCAGGGGTGTCCCGTGCCCGGGGACGAGCACGGGACTCGATCCGGGCGGTAGAACAGTGAACGTGCACCCTCCCGCCGACACGCCGAAGGTGGTCAACCTCGCGCGCATGGGCGCGCCCGCATGCCCGCGCGAGGCCCCCAGGGGCCGAAGTCCCGCCCCGGAGACCCCTCAGCATCTTTGCCAAGGCTCCGAGCGGGGCGGTGTCCGCGGGGCCGTTCCGCCGGCCAAAAGGAGCCCGTCCTGATGGCCCGCGTCGACCCCAAGAAGCAGAGGACGGCGGCCGAGCTCATCGGCGGCGGCGCGACGGTCGCCCAGGCGGCGGCGGCGGTCGGGGCGCACGAGCGTTCCCTGAGGCGCTGGTTCCGCGAGAACCCGGAGCTGAAGGCCATCGCCGACAAGACCGCCCAGGACCTCCTCGACCCCGATGCCCTGGCGACGCTGAAGTCCTGCCTCCTGGCGACCCGCCCCGGCGGCTCGCCGGACTGGCCGGTGCGGCAGCGCGCCGCGTCGGAGCTCCTCAAGCTCGGGCTCTCCGAGGACGCCGCCGGCCCCGACCTCCCGCCGGGTAGCGTGATCGTGATGAGGGACCCGTTCGGCGATGGCGAGGACTAGCATGGCCACGGCCGCCAGGCCCGGCAGGCCGGCCCTCGACGCGCCGGTCGGCCACTCGTGGTGGTGGACCCCGTCCAACGGGGACGCCGTCCTCCTGGGCGCGACCGCCGAGTGCGCGTCGGTCCACCCGCTCGCCACGGTGATCGTCCACCACACGGCGAGGGAGAGGGAGGCGAGGGCCTGGAGGAAGACCCTCGCCGCCGGCAGGACGCCGTCCTAGCAGGCCCTCAGCGCGCGGCGGACCTGCTCCCGCGCGATGCCCATCATCCCCGCGATCTGCCTCTGGGAGTAGCCCTCGTCCCTCAGCCTCGCGCACTCCGGCGCCCGTTCGAGCGACGCCGTCCTCGGCTCCCACCCGCCGGCCCTCTTCGCGGCGAGCGCCTCCCGCGTCCGCTGGGAGATCATGTCCCGCTCGAGCTCGGCGAACACGGCCAGCATGCCGGCCATCGCCCTGCCCGTCGGGGTCGTCATGTCGAAGCCGCCGTCCAGCACCACGAGGGACCACCCGCGGCCCTTCGCCTCCTCGACGATCGAGGCGAAGTCCTTGAGCGACCTCGTCAGCCGGTCGAGCCGGGACACGACGAGCACGTCCCCGCGCCGGAGCCGGGCGAGCACGCCCCGGAGGACCGCGCGGTTGTCCGCGCGGCCCCCTGACTTGACCTCCTCGACGACCTCGGCGTCCGGCCGGGCCGCGAGGACCGCCGCCCTCTGGGCGGCGAGGCCGAGGCCGGACTCGCCCTGGTCCTCCGTCGAGACCCGGCAGTACCCGTAGGCGGTCACGACGCCGCGACCCCGCTCTCGAAGTCGTCCGCGATCGTGCCGGGGTCGGCCGTGCGCGACGCCTTCCGCCTGTCCTGGAGCGCCCTCCTCTCGACGGTCATCGCCTCGATCGCCTTCTTGGCCTCGGCCTTCTCCGCGGCGGTCAGCTTCTTCGCCGGCGCGCCGGCCCGGCCGGTCCCGGCGTGGCGGAGCCGGAACCTCGCGGTCCCGATCCGCTTGGTCAGGAGCCGCAGCTCGCGGCCGTCCTCCTCGGTCCAGCCTCGGTCGCTGGTTGCCATTCCGTCCTCCTAGCTGTCGGGCGGTGCCTCGCGCGCCGCGCACTACGGCGCATGTTGTCGCGCCGGGGCCTTTTCGTACACGGCTCGCCCGGCGAGGTCGCGGGGGCAGAGACGGTCAGGCCTTGAGGACGAACCTGCCGTCGACGAGCTGTGGGGTCGCGGCCCTCCAGGCATCGACCCTCTCGCCGAGCGTCCCGTTGGGTGCCTCGTCCCCGGCCCATGTCAGCGCGAGCCGCGACCAGACCGGGCCCGCCGCCTTCCCCGGCACCCCCGCGCGGCGGAGCACGAGGCCGGACACGTACTGCCGCACGAAGCGCCTCTGCCGCTCTGTGGGCCAGGGCACGTACGGCTCCGAGCCGTCGCCCCAGTCGACAGGCTCGTCTATCCAGAGGCTGGTGTCCGGCACGAGATCCGTCGCCGTGCCCGGCCGTGGGGTCGACCGGAGCCCGTCCCGCGCCTCCTCGAGCGCGGCTGCCAGCGGCTCCGCCATCGCCGCGAGCCGGTCCGGCCCCAGCGTCCGAAGGAGCTCCGCGCTGGCGAGCGAGTCGAGCTCGGCCTCGGCCCTGGCGACCGCTAACTGCGCCTGCTGCCAACGCGAGACCTCGTCGAAGCTCGTCCTCAGGGCGCCGGTCGTCAGGCCCATCGAGATCGCGTCCCGGACGAAGCCGTCGACGATCGCGCACCGAGAAGCCGCCGGGGCGGGGCAGTCCCCCGTCGCGAACCGCCTCCGACAGGTGTAGGAGGCCGTCCTCGTCCCGTCGCGGTTCGTCGTGCCGGTGGTCGTCATCAGGTGTCCGCAGCCCGCGCAGCGGAGGAGCCCAACGAGGATCGCCTGCGAGGCTATCGAGCCGTCGTGCCTGTGCTTCCGCGAGATCGGCGCCGACTGTGCTGCCGCGAACTCCTCCGGTGTTACGAGGGGCTCGTGGGCCGTCTCGTTCACGATGCTGTTCCAGCCCTTGGCCCTGCCGAGGTAGACCCGGTTCTTGAGGAGGGCGACGACGCCCTGCCTGCTCCACTGCGGGTTGCCGGTCGCCGGTAGGGCACCGCGGGACTCGAGCATCCTGGCGATGTCGCCCGCGCTCGTGCCAGCGGCCCTCATCCTGAACGCCTCCCGAACGGCCTCGGCGGTCTTCTCGTCCGGTACCAGGCGCTGCCTCCTGCCCCCGTTCTCGCGCCGGTACCCGGCCGGCGCCATGGGTGAGATGTGGACGCCGTCCGCGACGGCGCGGGAAATGGCCTCCTCCCACGAGGCTTGGTTCTGCTTCCAGTACATCTCGCCGAGGCCGGCGAGCACCGTCAGCACGAACTGGCCCGTCGGCGTCGAGCCGTCGATGCTCTCCTCGACCGACACGAGGCGCGCTCCCGCCTTCTCAAGCTCCCGTACCGCGGTCAGCGTGTCCATGACGGAGCGGGAGAACCGGTCGAGTCGGGCGACGATGACACCGTCCGCTTCGCCCTCCTTGCACCGGCGGAGCGCCTCCTGCCACTTCGGCCGGTTCTTCTTGGCGCCCGACTCGTCGAGCTCCTCGAGCACGTCCTCGATGTCCGCGTCGTGAAGCCTGGCCCAGGCGTCGATCTTCTCCCGCTGCACCTTCGGGCTGATGAAGGAGTCACCCTTCCGTCCGGCGACCTTCGACACCCGAACGTACCCGACGAGCCTCGTCCTCTTCGCCTTCTTGTTGGTCATCCCGACCTCCTCATCGGCGGGCAGTCGCCCGCGCCTGACGTTCTCATCATGCCGCAGTTGCTTGTCTATGTAAACCATCTAGCGAGCCGCTGCGCCGAGCACGAGCACTCCTGGGCGGGATCGCCGCGCGCTCCGCACGGGCACAGGTTCATGGTCGCGATCAGCTGGAACCGCGCCGGGTAGACCGCTCGCCCCTCGGCGCGGGCGATGCCGACGACGCCGTCCTCGAGGGGCTGGCGAAGCGCCTCCAGCGCCGGCCGCATGAACTCGGGCAGCTCGTCGAGCAGGAGCACGCCGCGATGGGCGAGGCTGACCTCGCCCGGCCGGGCGCTGCGGCCGCCGCCGACGATCGCCGCCATCGAGGCGCTGTGGTGGGGAGCCCGGAACGGCGGGTCGACGGACGAGCGGGTGCTCGGGGGAGAGCAGGCCGGCGACGGAGTGGATGCGGGTGACCTCGAGCGCCTCCTCCGGCTCGAGCGGCGGCAGCACGCCCGGCAGGCGGCGCGCGAGCATCGTCTTGCCGGTGCCGGGCGGCCCCGCGAGGAGGAGGTTGTGCCCACCGGCCGCGGCGAGCTCGAGCGCGCGGCGCGCCCGCTCCTGTCCCCTCACGTCTGCGAGATCCGGATAGGTGGTCGCGGGCGCATCCCCGTTCCCGGGCGGCTCGTAGGGCGATGGCTCGGCCTCGCCGCGGAGATAGGCAGCCGCTTCTGCCAGGTGCCAGACCGGCACCGGCTCGATTCCCGCGAGCGCCGCCTCCGCGGCGGACTCGGCAGCGCAGATCAGCCGCTCGACCCCGGCCCTCCTCGCCCCCTCAGCCGCCGCGAGCACGCCGCCGACCGGTCGGATCCGCCCGTCGAGCGCGAGCTCGCCGACCGCCGCGTGCACCGCCAGCCGGTCGACCGGAACCTGCCGCGAGGCGCCGAGCACGGCGAGCGCGATCGGCAGATCGAAGCCTGAGCCCTCCTTCCTCAGCGCCGCGGGCGCGAGGTTGACCGTGATCCGGCGCGAGGGCCAGTCGAGCTCCGCGGAGCCGATTCCGCTCCGGACGCGATGCTTGGCCTCCTGGCAGGCACGGTCGGCGAGCCCGACGATCGTGAACCCGGGAATCCCCAGCTCGACGTGCGCCTCCACCTCGACCCGGCGGGCGTCGAGACCGACCAGCGCGTGCGTGAGCGTGCGCGCGAGCACCCTGCTATGGAAGCCGGTGACGCCCTACGCGTCTGTGTCAACGGAGTGTCGAATTGCGTGCGGCATCTGGAGATTCATCCGATCTCGGCCCTAGACTCGATCTCCGTGCCGCAGCAGACACAGGAAGCTTTGTACGCCCAAATTGACCTCGAGCTGTCCTGGTCGGAATCGGAGTTGCCGCAGGTCGAGCGCACCAAGCACGTGCATGCACTCCATCCCTATCTGGGGAAGTTCGTTCCGCAGCTGGTCGAGGTGTTCCTCCGGCGGTACTTCAATCCTGGAGACTGCATCTACGACCCGTTCGTGGGTTCAGGGACGACCCTTGTCGAAGCGAACGTCTTCGGGTGTCACGCCGTCGGCTGTGACATCTCGGCCTTCAACTGCCTTCTCTCGAAGGTGAAGACAGCGGTTTACTCGATTCCGTCGCTCGAGCTTGCTCTGAAGGGAACCCTCGAGAACGCTCGCCGAACGCGGAAGCCGAGTTTTGCCGGGGCCAATGAATGGCTGCGTAGGTGGTACTCACCGAGGGCGTTGAACGACCTGCTCGCCTATCGCGCCTCCATCGTGCACCTTGACGCCGAAGCGAGCGACGTCGCCAGAGTCGTACTCACGCGCGCCGCACGCTCGGCCCGCCTTACGACGCATTTCGACCTCGATTTCCCAAGGAACCCCGTTCGCGCACCGTATTACTGCCACAAGCACAAGCGGATATGCCGTCCGGTCGACGAGGCCGACAAGTTCCTTCGTCGATACACGACCGACACCAACACGCGCCTTCGGCACTTCTCTCAGCTGAGGCGCTCCGGACCGGCAAGTGATCGTTCTCCACGACGACGCTCGCACTCTGTCGTTGCCAACATCGCCAACGGGGATCATCACGTCCCCGCCCTATCCCGGACTGATCGACTACCACGAGCAGCATCGGTACGCCTACGAGCTGCTCGGCCTCGACGATCGCCGCGCATCCGAGATCGGCGCAGCCGCCCGGGGATCGTCTCGCTCAGCTCTCAGCCAGTATGTCTCCGATATGAGTGCCGTCTTCGAGAACAGCGCCCGTCAGCTGCCCAGCGGAGCCCCGGTCATCATTGTCGTCAACGACTCGAAAGGGCTCTACCCCGAGATCCTGGAGAGGTCAGGCCTTGTGCTCGAAGAGCAGATGACGCGCCACGTGAATCGAAGAACCGGGCGGCGGGCGGGTGAGTTCTTCGAGGAAGTCCTGGTCTGCCGCGTTGACCGCTCCTGATCGCACGCGCCTCGTTCGCGATCTGCAGGAGACCCTCGCCGTCGACGAGGCTCACGCGGAGAACATCATGCGCGCCTTTGACGACTTCGTTGCCAAGCCCCTCGAGCTGAACCTCACACGGCTCACGGGACGAGATCTCGCAAGACGGAATCCAATGATCTACACAGCGCGTGGCATCACCTCGCTCTTCGACTGGGTCGAAGGGGTGCTGGCCGACAAGGAAACCTCCGCGATCGAGGCCCATCTGGGCACGTGGATGGAGGAGGTGGCCCGAATCGTCAGCGGAGGGTTCAAGCCCGGCAGCGGCGTTGATCTGCAGCGTGACCGCCCGGATGACAGCCAGACGGTCGAGCTGTATGCGCTCCAGAGTGCGCCGAACACAAAGAATGCAGGCGGCCGTCGCTCCGACGTCAACGCGCTGAGGAGCGGCTGCTGCGGTCCTCCGATCGAGCCGGCGCCGGGTGGAGATGCACATCGCCGTTCTCTCGGGACGCAGCAGGTCCAGCCCCCTTGCAGCCGATCCGAACATCACTGTCCTCGCATCGGACGAATTCTGGGACAGGCTCAGCGGCGTGTCGGGCTTCCGTGTCCGGCTCATTCGGTCGACCAGCATCCTGTCGGTGTTGATCGCCGGACGAGTGGCAGACGAGATCGTCCGCATCAAGGGTGAGGCCGAACAGCTCTTCGGAGATGGCTCCGGGAACCTCGATCTGGACAGGCTTGCGAGCCCTCCACAGCCGGCCCGGCGGCCGAGGCCTTTCACATAGCAGCGATCCGCGCCACCGACCGCAGTTCGGCGGCGCGGATGCGAATCGTGGTCCCTAGACGATGCCGCGGGAGCGGTCGTACTCGCGCAGCCTGGCGATCCGATCCTCGATCGGCGGATGCGTCGAGAAGAGATTCGCCACCCCGACCGCCTTGAGCGGGTTGACGATGTAGAGCGACGAGGTCGCCGGGTTGACCTGCAGCGGCACCGCCTGACGTCCGCGCTCGAGCGTCTCCAGCGCCTCCGCGAGCGGCTCGCCCGTGCCGAGCATCCGCGCGGCGGTCGCGTCGGCGAGGTACTCCCGCTGCCGCGACACCCCGAGCTGGAGCAGCGTCGCCGCGATCGGGGCGATGATGATCGCCGCCAGCGCGCCGAACGCCCCCAGCGGGTTGTCCCGGTCGTTACCCCCGAACATCGCGGCGAAGAAGAAGATGTTGCCGACCGCCGAGACCGCGCCTGCGATCATCGCCGCGATCGACGAGACGAGGATGTCGCGGTTCTTGATGTGGCCGAACTCGTGCGCGAGCACGCCGCGAACCTGGTCGCGGGGCATGAACCGGAGCAGGCCCTGGGTGACGGCGACCGCGGAGTGCTCCGGGTTCCGGCCGGTCGCGAACGCGTTCGGCTGATCCGAAGGGATCAGGTAGACGCGCGGCTTCGGCACGTCGTAGAGCTGCGCGAGCTCCCCGACGATCTGGTGGATCTCGGGCGCCTCGGCCTCCGACACCTCCTTCGCCCTCGCGGCGCGGATCGCGAACTTGTCCGAGCCCCAGTAGGCGGCGAAGTTCATCACCACGGAGAGGACGACGAAGAACCACAGGAAGGCTCCGCCGATCGCGGCCCCGACCCCGATGAACAGGGCGGTCAGCCCGGCGAGCAGAAGCCAGGTGCGGGCTTTGGTGCTGAAGCTTGCTCTGTTGACGTTCACGGCACTCCTTTCGGCTGAACGCTAGACCACACGTACAGCCGAAGGTTTCTCCCGCCGCCGGTGCCGTTCTGGCACCGTCGGCCGGCGCGCCCGGGTCTGACGACCGTTCTGACGAGCAACGCCCGTTCGGGGATAGTGCCCCTCGGCAGTTATCAAGGATTCAGGGTACCAGACCGACCCGCTGTAGCCGCCCGGACGAGATCCCGACGGCCTCGAACGAGATCTCGAGGCCGGTGCAGTCCGGGCGGCCTGCGAGCCACACCTCGGCCGCTTGCAGGAGCCGCCGCACCTTCTCGGCGCCGACCATCTCCAGCGGGTCGCCGTACCTCTCGCCAGTCTTGGCCTTCACCTCGCAGAACACGAGGCGGCGTCCGCGCCGCAGGACGAGGTCGAGCTCGTACCCGCCCGCCCACGCGTTTGCGTCCAGCACGCGGTAGCCGCGCAACCGGTAGTGGAGCCGAGCCCGGCGCTCTGCCTGACGCCCGCGGTCAGATGCCGACGTCGGGGACGCCGGCATAGCAGAGGGCCTGGAACGAGCGGCGGTGGATCTCGCACGGCCCGCGCTCCCGGACGACGGCGGAGTGGCCGGGGGTGATGTAGCCGACGTGCGACGCGAAGCCGTAGTGCGGGAAGAGCGCGTCCAGCCGGCGCATCAGGCGGTCACGCGTCACCTTCGCGACCACGGACGCAGCCGCGATCGCCGCGCTCTTCTCGTCGCCGTCGACGACCGCGGTGTGCGCGGGCGCCGAGGGTCCGAGCCGGAAGCCGTCGACCAGACACGCCTCCGCCGGCGGCGAGAGCTCGCCGAGGACGGCGCGCAGCCCGGCGAGGTTGGAGCGGTGCAGGCCGTTTCGGTCGATCTCGCCGTGCGAGATCACGCGGACGGAGATCTGACAGGCGCACGAGACCACGGCTCGGAAGAGCTCCTCGCGTCGCTCCGGCGTGAGCTGCTTCGAGTCGTTCAGCAGCGCGAGCGGACGGACGCGATGGTCGCGCAGCTCCTCGTAGTCGAGCAGGACGCCCGCAACGACCAGCGGCCCCGCCAGCGAGCCCCGCCCGGCCTCGTCGGCGCCGGCGACGAACCGGGCGCCGAGCCGGCGGTCGAAGCTAAGGAGCCTCTTCCCCGGTCTCCGGGGCTTCTGCGACCGCGGCCTCGGGGTCGGGCTCGGCAGGCTCGGGCTCCTGCTCCGGCTCGGCCTCGGCGACGGGCTCTTCGGGCTCTTCGAGCTTCTCGTCGACGGGCTCCGCGACATCGGGCGAGGATAGCTTGTCCCTCCGCTGGACAGCCCGCACGCGCGCCTTCTTTCCCACTTTCTCCCGCAAGTAGTAGAGCTTGGCCCGGTTCACGTCGCCGATCTGCATCACCTCGATCTTCTCGATCTTCGGGGAGTGCAGCGGGAAGGTGCGCTCGACGCCGACGCCGAACGACTGCTTGCGGACGGTGAAGGTCTCGCGGACGCCGGGGCCCTGGCGCTTGATCACGATCCCCTCGAAGACCTGGATGCGACGGCGCTGGCCCTCGATCACCTGGAAGTGGACGCGCACGGTGTCGCCCGCCTTGAACCGCGGGCGGTCTTTGCGCAGCTGGCGCTGCTCGAGTAGCTCGATCGTCTTGCTCATAGGAAAGCGGCCCGCGGGCCGACGGACAATGCTACCGAATGGTCACCGGATTCCGGGCACCGGATACGCGGGGCTGTCTGCATCCGTCGCCGCGACCGACCTGGCGGGCGCGGCACACGCCGTTCGCCGCCAGCAGGCGATGCGAGCGAAGCGAGCGAGCAAAGGAGAGGGCCAGCGGGAGAACCATGGGTTCTCCCGCTATCTGAATCCGATGCGGTTCGGCGGCCAGTAGACGGCGAACACCTCGCCGATCAGGTTCTTGCGCGGCACCGGCCCCCACTCGCGGGAGTCGCACGACTGCGAGCGGTTGTCGCCCATCATGAAGTACATCCCCGAGCGGGATCTTCCGCGCGGGATACGAGGTGCCGATGTCCCGGCGATCGCCCTTCACGTACGGCTCGATCAGCTTCTTCCCGTTGATGTAGATGGAGCCGTTCTTCTCCTGCCACGTCTCGCCCGGCAGCGCGACCAGCCGCTTGACGAACGTACCGCCCGCGCCGCAGCGCACCTTCGCGAGCGGCGGCGTCTTGAACACGATGATGTCCCCGCGGTGGGGCTTGCGGAAGTGGTAGATGAACCGGTTCGCGAGCACGCGGTCGGAGAAACGCGCCTCGCAGCCCGGCCCCGGCCGGGCGCAATGCAGCGTCGGCTCCATCGAGGACGACGGGATCCGGTACGGATTCACGACCCAGGCCTTGATCGCGAGCACGATCGCGATCGCGCCCACGATCGTCACCACCCAGTCGATCGCGATCCGCCAGCCGCGCGGCAGGTTGCGGGTCATGCGCGTGATCGGGTTCAGGGTCCGTTGGTGCTTCATCGGGGCGCGGCTGCGGTCGCCGTCGATTGCCAGACGCCGTTCGAGACGTCGTAGCTGTGACGGCGCTCCGGATCCGAGAGCACCTCGTAGGCCTCGCGGACCTCGCGTGCCCGGGCGTTGTCCTCGCCCGCGTCGATGCCCTCGAAGAGCAGCCGGCTGTAGTAGGCGTCCCGGATCTCCTCCTGGGACGCCTCGGGCGGTACACCCAGGACGGCGTAGAGATCCTTCACCGGGCGCTCCGCGCGCGGCTCTCCTCGCGTCGCCACTCCTCGATCCGTCCGTGGTCGCCGGTGAGCAGCACGTCGGGGACGCCCCAGCCCCGGAACTCCGGCGGCCGCGTGTACTGGGCGTATTCGAGCCCGCCCTCGAGCTCGGACGAGAACGTCTCGCGCTCGGCGGAGCCCTCGCTGAGCGCGCCCGGACGGAGCCGCGCGACCGCGTCGACCAGGACCATCGCGGGCAGCTCCCCGCCCGAGAGGACGTAGGGGCCGATCGAGATCGCGTCGGAGCACAGGTGCGTGAGGATCCGCTCGTCGAACCCCTCGAAGCGCGTGGACAGGAGGGTGAGACGTTCCTCGCCGGCCAGGCTCGCCACGACCTCCTGGTCGAGCTGGCGCCCCTGGGGTGTGAGCGCGATCACGCGGTGGTCGGGCACGCCTCCGTAGACGGCGTCGAGCGCCGCGGCGGCGACGTCGACCCGCAGGACCATCCCCGGCCCGCCGCCGTAGGGAGAGTCGTCGACCTGTCCGTTGGCGAGGGGAGTCGTGTCCCGGTAGTTGAACAGCCGCAGATCGAGCTCCGAGCCGAGCAGATTCGCGAGCGGGCGCTGTTCGGTGAGCCACGCGAAGGCGTGCGGAACGAGGGTGAAGACGTCGATCTGCAAGGGCGTTTTTGAGGTTACCCGTCCGCGAATCCGGCGGCGACGACGAGCCTGCGGCCGGCGAGATCGACCTCACGGACGCAGTGCTCGTGCATCGGCAACGCAATGCCCGTATCGAGCCGGAGGACGTCGTTCGCCACTCCGGGGTCGACATCCTGCACGACCCCGAGGCGGCGGCCGCCTTCCTCGATCACGTCGAGGCCGACGAGCTGGAAGACGTAGTACGCGCCCGGCTCGGGCTCGGGCAGCAGCGAGCGCGCGACGGCCAGCTCGGCTCCGCGCGGGACGGACCGATCGAGCTTGACCACGAGCCGTCCCCCGGATCGCTTCCGGGCCGCGACGCTCACCGCCTCGCCGCCGGCATAGAGGCTCGCCCCCGGCGCGAACAGCGCGTCGTTCTCGCTCGGGCCCTCGACGACGAACGAGCCGTCGAGCCCGTGCGGCCGGCCGACACGCCCGACCCGCACGAGGTCACTCCTCAACGATCTCGAGCAGGACGCGCCGGTCGCCGCGCGCGCCGCTCGCCCGGGCGAGCGTCCGCAGCGCACGCGCGATCCTGCCCCCGCGTCCGATCACCCGTCCGATGTCGTCCGGCGCGACCCTCAGGCGGATGACGAGCGCGCCGTCCTCCTCCGCCTCCTCGACGGAGACCGCGTCCGGCTGCTCGACCAGCCGCCGGGCCAGATACTCGACCAGGTCGGCGGTCAAGCGATGTTCTTGGCCTTGAGCAGGCGCGAGACCGCATCCGAGGGCTGCGCGCCCTTCGACAGCCAGTCCTTCACCTTCGCCTCGTCGAACTCGATCAGCGACGGGTCGAACTGCGGGTTGTAGCGCCCGACGATCTCGATGAACTTCCCGTCGCGAGGCGAGCGGGAGTCCGCGACCACCACCCGGTAGATCGGGTTCTTCTTCGATCCGACGCGGGTCAGCCTCATCCGTACCGCCATCCCTACCTCCGTCCCACTTTGGTCATTTGCGGCGGGAACGCGGGCAGCTTGCCCTGCCCCATCCGCTTCATCAGCTTCTGCATCTCCTTCCGCGCGTTCAGGAGCCGCGACACCTCCTGGACGGTCGTCCCGCTGCCCCGCGCGATCCGCTGACGCCGGGAGCCGTCGATCACCTGCGGGAGGCTTCGTTCACGCGGCGTCATCGAGAGCACGATCGCCTCGACGCGCCCCAGCTCGCGCTCGTCCACCTCCAACCCCTGCAGCTGCTTTGCCGACACCGGGCATCATCGAGAGCACGCCCTTCAGCGGGCCCATCCGGCGCAGCATCTTGTAGCTGGCGAGGAAGTCGTCGAACGTGAACTCGCCGGCGCGGAGACGCTCCTCCAGCTCGGCCTGCTCGTCGGCCTCCACCGCCGCCTCCGCCTTCTCGATCAGCGTCAGCACGTCGCCCATGCCGAGGATGCGGGACGCCATGCGGTCGGGGTGGAACCACTCGAGCTGGTCGAGCTTCTCCCCCACCGAGACGAGCTTGATCGGGCGCCCGGTGACCGCCCGCACCGACAGCGCCGCGCCCCCGCGGGCGTCGCCGTCCAGCTTCGTCAGCACGATCCCGTCGAGCGGGACTCGCTCCTGGAACGCCTGCGCGACGTTCACCGCCTCCTGGCCGGTCATCGCGTCGAGCACGAGGAGGAGGTTCGTCGGCCGGACCGCGTCGGCGATCCGTCCGAGCTCGTTCATCAGGTCGTCGTCCAGCTGGTGCCGGCCGGCGCTGTCGACGATCGCGACGTCGGCGCCCTGCTCCTTCGCCCACTCGACGCCCCGGCGGGCGGCGGCGACCGCATCCTTGCGCTCCTCCGTGTAGACCGGGACCTGAAGCTCACGGCCGAGCTGGGCGAGCTGGTCGATCGCAGCCGGACGCTGGAGGTCGGCGGCGACGAGCGCCGGCGTCTTGCCGTCCCGCCGCAGCATCAGCGCGAGCTTGGCGGCGGCGGTCGTCTTCCCCGATCCCTGAAGCCCGGCCAGGAGGATCACGGTCGGAGGCCTCCCGGCGAAGGCGAGGCGTGAATCGCCGCCGCCCATCACCGCCGTCAGCTCCTCGTGGACGACCTTCACCACCTGCTGGCCGGGCGTGAGGCTCTTGGTCACCTCCTCGCCGGCGGCGCGCTCCCTGACGCTGCCCGACGAAGTCCTTCACCACCTGCAGGTTGACGTCGGCCTCGAGCAGGGCGAGGCGGATCTCCCGCATCGCCTTCGAGATCGCCTCGTCGTCGAGACGGCCGCGGCCGCGGAGGTCGGCGAGGGCGTGCTGGAGCTTGTCGGAGAGCGCGTCGAACACGGCCCACCAGTGTACGCGTCGGCCGGCGTCGCCATCCCGGGCGCAGCGCGAGCCCGGCCGACCGATCAGCCTGCTTACGTCGAGTGCCTCAGTCGACGCTCTCGACGAGGATGCCGATGCGCAGGTGTGCACGCCACTCGTCGAGGTTGTCGCCGCGGAGCCCGACCGAGACGACGTCGACCGCCTTGATGTTCCGAAGCGTCTTCCGCGCCTCGGCGAGCCCGGACTGCACTGCGTCGTCGGAGCTCTTCGTGGAGGTACCGACCAGTTCGATGATCTTGACGACGGACATGCACCGCTCCTTTCGCTCGAAGGAGATCGGCCGGATCCTACTAGGGCGCAGCAACAGACCGAGGGAGGCCGGGCCGCGACACGGCCCGGCCTCGCTCGACGTTGCTACGCAGGGGCGCAGACGGCGAACACGGTTACGTCGTGGTCGCTCGAGTCCTGGTTGACCGCTCCGATCACTTTCCAGCCGGTCGGCACCTCGCCCGCGCTCGGCTCCGGGCTCGAGCTCTGCGGCACCTCGCCCTGGACGGTGATCCAGAGCGTGCCGGGAGGGAAGATCGGAACCGGGCCGACGAGCCGCCAGCCCCCGCCGGTCGCGACCTCGCCGGGGTTGCAGTGGGCGGTGAACGTGTGCCCCTCGCCCGGGATGAATGGTCTGCGTCTCGGTCCTGATCACCGCGTGCACCGCGCCGGGGTCGACCGCCAGCGCCGTCTCGCTCGGCTTGCAGGCCTCACCGGGAGCATCGACCACGCGCCAGCCGTTGTTCTTGTAGCAGGTGTGAATCACGCCGTTCGAGTCGGGAATGGACGCCCATGCGACGCCGGCTCCCACGACCAGCCCGAGGGCGGCAAATGCGGCGAATGCCTTCCACCGTCTCATCGCTCTCCCTTCGAAGAAGGTTGGACGGCGGGATCGTACGTTCCGCCCCTCCGCGGCCACTACCCTCGAACGAGTGCTTCTGCGAAGTCCCGAGGATCGAACGGGCGCAGGTCGTCGAGACTCTCCCCGACGCCGACGAGCTTGACCGGCAGGCCGAGCTCGTAGGCGATTGCGACCGCGATCCCTCCCTTCGCCGAGCCGTCCAGCTTGGTCAGGGCGACGCCCGTGACGCCGACCGCCTCGCCGAACAGGCGCGCCTGCTGGAGACCGTTCTGGCCCGTGGTCGCGTCGACGACGAGGAGCGTCTCGTGCGGCGCGCCGTCGAGCTTGCCCGCGATCACGCGGCGCACCTTCGCCAGCTCCTCCATCAGGTTCGCCTGCGTGTGCAACCGCCCGGCCGTGTCGACGATCACGACGTCACGGCCCCGCGCCGACGCCGCCTCGATCGCGTCGAAGGCGACGGCGGCAGGATCGCCGCCCCGGGCCGAGCCGACGAAGTCGGCGCCCGCTCTCGTCGCCCAGATCTCAAGTTGCTCCTCGGCCGCGGCCCGGAAGGTGTCGGCGGCGGCGACCAGCACAGTGAGGTCGTGCTCGGCGAGCTTCCCGGCGAGCTTGCCGATCGTCGTCGTCTTGCCCGTGCCGTTGACGCCGACGACGAGTACGACCGCCGGCCGGGCGCCGACCGCGAGCGTGCCCGGCTCGCCGAGCAGCGCGGCGAGCTCCTCGGCGAGCGGCTCCTCGAGGCTCGTCAGCGCGCCGCGGGCCTCCAGCCGCCGGACGATCTCCGCGGTCGCCTGCACCCCGACGTCCGCACCGATCAGCGCTTCCTCGAGCCGCTCCCACGCCTCCTCGTCGGCAGGGTCGAAGGCGGCGACCGCCAGCTGCTGGGCGAGCGCGCGCCGCGACTTCGAGAGCGAGTCACGCAGCCGCCCGAGGAAGCCCGCCCGCTCGGCGTCGGGTTCGGGGGAGGCTCCCGCCTCCCCCAGCAGCTCCGACCAGCTTCGTGTCACCCCACGACGATAACCGTGCCGGTCAGACCGCCTTCTGGTACGAGCGGAACGCCCGCGTCCCGAGCACCGCGCAGGCGAGCAGCGCGCCGGCTACGCTCGGCGGCTGCCGGACCCCGACGACCGGCGGCGCGTGCTGATCGAGGTCACGCCGATCGTGAACGAGGACGCTGAGGAGATCCACGGCGGCTGGGAGGACAACGTCCCGCTCTACGCCGACTCCACCGACGAGGACCTCGAGCTGATCCTCCGCTTCCAGCGCCTGGGGCGGGCGTGGCTGGAGGAACCGCTCGCGAAGCTGGAGGAGCTCTCTACGCGACGGCGGCCGCGTCCTCGCGCGGCAGCCTCCGCGAAACGACCTCCGAGACGCCGTCGTCGCCCATCGTGACGCCGTAGAGCGAGTCTGCAGCCTCCATCGTGCGCTTCTGGTGCGTGACGACGATGAACTGCGCCCGGTCGGCGAACCGCCGCAGCAGCGAGCAGAAGCGGCCGATGTTCGTGTCGTCGAGAGCGGCCTCGACCTCGTCGAGCAGATAGAACGGACACGGCCGGGCGAGGAAGAGCGCGAACAGGAAGGAGATCGCGCCCAGCGCCTTCTCCCCGCCGGAGAGCAGCGAGAGCCGGGTCACCCGCTTGCCCGCCGGGGAGAGCTCGACCTCGATCCCCTGTTCCTCGCCTTCCTCCTCGCCCGCGGTGAGACGAAGCCGGCCGTGACCGCCCGGGAAGAGCGTCTCGGCCACCTCGGCGAAGTTGCGCTGGACGGCGTCGAAGGTCTCGGCGAACCGCCGCTCGACCGTCTCGGTGAGCTCGTCGCGGAGCTTCCGCAGCTCGTCCAGCGAGCGCTCGAGGTCCTCTCGCTGCGTCCGCAGCTCCTGGAGACGCTCCTTCTCCTCCGCATACTCCTCCTTCGCGAACGGGTTGACGCCGCCGAGCTGCTCGCGGCGCCGCTCGAGCCGCTCGAGCTTCGCCGCCAGCTCCTCGCGCGGCCCTTGGGCCGGCTCGCCCGCCGCCTGCTCGAGCCGCCGCCGGGCCTCGTCGCGCTCCGCTTCGAGCCGGGCGACCTCGACGTCGACGCCCGCAGCCCGCTCCGAGGCGTCCGACAGCCCGCGCCGCAGCTCCACCTCCCGGCCCCCGAGAGCCCGCAGCTCGGCCGCCAGCTCGCTCGCCCGCAGGGCGCCGCGGTCGGCGTCCTCGAGCAGCGGCGCCTGGAGGCGCTCGGCCGCCCGCACGGCGGCCGACAGGCACTCGACGAGGGCCGCGCCCGCGGCGACGAGCTGCGGATCCGGCAGCCGTGCCTGAACGCGGCCCGCCTGCTCGCGCAGGGCGGCCGCCTCTTCCTGAAGGCGCCGCCGCGTCGCCTCGAGCTCGAGCAGCACCGCCTCGGCCGTATCGCCGGTGAACGAGAGGACGCCCCGGTGCGGGTCGTAGAAGTGCCCCTCCCGGGTGACCGCGGGCCGGGTCGCCACGAGCAGCTCGTCGGGCGTGACCACCGCGATCCCGTCGAGCGGCTCGACGCGATCGGGGCGGACCAGCACGGTCAGGTTGCCGAGACCCCGGTCGCGGGCCTGGTTCAGCAGCCGCAGTCCCTCCTCCGGAGTGGCCGCGACCAGAGCGGCGCCGACGGCGGCGGCGACCGCCCGCTCGTAGCCGGCGTCGACCTCGACCAGCGAGAGCGCCAGGGACGCGCCCTCCTCGGCGAGGGCGCGCGCAGCCGGTGGCAGGCCCTCCCGTTCTGCGATCGCGCGCTCGATCGTCCCGGCACGGGCCTCGGCGAGCCGGGCGCGCTCGAGCAGGCCGGCGTCGGCGGCGGGCGGGGCCTCCCGCAGGCGCCGGAGCAGCGCCTGCGCGGCCTCACGGCGGATGTCGAGACGCTCGGCTGCGCTCCGAAGCCGGTAGAGCGTCCCGGCCGCGCCCTCACGCCCGCCCGCCGCCTCGGCCAGGGCCTCCTCGGCGCGACCGCGCTCGGCGAGCAGCCCACTCCAGCGCCTGCTCCGCCGTCCGCCGCTCCTCCGCGTGGGCGGCGCGCCGTCGTGCAGCGTCCTCGAGCTGGGCGTCGAGCGAGCGCAGATCCATGGTCGCGATCCCGGCGCGAAGCGATGCGATCTCGACCGCGAGCCGCTCCGCGCGCTCGGCAGCGGTCGCCTGCAGCGCGAGCGGGCGCAGCCGCTTCGCGACCTCGGCCTCGACGTCCCGGGCGCGCTCGACCTGCATCGCCACCCGCGCGAGCTTCAGCTCGGCCCGGTGGCGGCGGCGCTTGAAGCGCCCCAGGCCCGCCGCCTCCTCGACCAGCTGCCGCCGCTCGTCGGGCTTCGAGGAGAGGATCGCCTCCACCCGCCCCTGCGACACGATCGAGCCCATCGCCGAGCCGAGCCCGACGTCGGCCAGCAGCTCGACGACGTCCGTGCGGCGCACGTTCGCGCCGTTGACCAGGTACTGGCCCTCGCCGCCTCGATGCAGCCGGCGCATGATCGAGATCTCGGAGAAGTCGAGATCGCCGAAGTGTCCGCCGGCGTTGTCGAACAGCAGCTCGACCTCGCAGTGCGACGCCGGAGGCCGCGAGGCCGAGCCGGCGAAGAGCACGTCGTCCGGCTTCTCCGCGCGCAGCTCGCTGGGCGCGAGCGACCCGGCCGCCCAGATCAGCGAGTCGGCGATGTTCGACTTACCGGAGCCGTTGGGGCCCACGACCACCGCGACACCCGGCTCCAGCCGGATCTCGACCGGTTCGGGGAACGACTTGAAGCCGCGCAGCTTGATCGCACGCAGGTGCACGCAGAGGCGCACGCTAGCGGGCGGCTCGGATGAGCCGACCGCCTCCGACTCCTCCTCAGGCCGCCCCGGGCTCGAGCGAGGCGAGTGCCTCGCGCGCCGCTTCCTGCTCGGCGTCCTTCTTCGTCCTGCCCGTGCCCGTGCCGGCCTGCTCGCCGTCGATCAACGCGGCACACGTGAAACGGCGGTCGTGCGCGGGGCCTTCGACCTCGAGCACCGAGTAGGTCACCTGCCGCCGTCGCCTGGCGAGAGCCTCCTGCAGCTCGGTCTTGTAGTCGACGTGCTGGGTCGCCGCGTAGTCGATCTGCTCCGAGAACGCCGCGACGACCGCCTGCTCGATGTGCTCGAAGCCCCACTCGAGAAAGGCGGCCGCGAGCGCCGCCTCGAGCAGCGCCGCCAGGACGTTGCGGTTGCGGACGAGGCGCTCGAGCTCCTCCGGCGGCAGCGTGTTTCCCCGTTTCGACAGCATCGGCCCGAGGTCGAGCGTTCGCGCGACCTCCGCGCAGCTCTGCCGCGAGACGACGTGCGAGCGGATCTTCGCCAGCCGGCCCTCGGAGAAGTCCGGATAGCGCTCGTAGAGCGCGCGTGCGACCGCGAGCTCCAGGACGCTGTCCCCGAGGAACTCCAGGCGCTCGTACGAGGAGGCGCGGTCGGGCGCCCACGAGGAATGCGTGAAGACGTGCGCCAGCCTCTCGGCCGGAAGCGAGTCGATCAGTGTTCGCAGCGCGCGCGGGCCGGTGCTCTCGGCGCTACTGGTGCGACGTGACGTAGTCGACGGCCTGCCCGACGGTGGTGATCTTCTGGGCGTCCTCGTCCGAGATCTTGATCCCGAACTGGTCCTCGAGCTCCATGATCAGCTCGACCAGGTCGAGGGAGTCGGCGTCGAGGTCTTCCTGGAACGAAGCCTCTTCGGTGATCTGATCCTCGTCGGTGCCGAGCTGCTCGACGAGCACTTCCTTCACCCGTTCGAAGACTTCTTCTCTCGACGCTGCCATGTCACCTCACTCGTAGACGGGGAAAAAGAGCGCGCCGATCATACACAGGTCAGGCGTCCGATTCGGCCTTTTCGGGCAACCGCGCCGCGAGGCGCCCCGTGACGTCGTGCTCGACGCCGCGCGCGGCCAGCCGGATCGCATTCGCGATCGCGGTCTGCGACGAGTTGCCGTGGGCGATCACCGCGAGGCCGCGCAGGCCGAGCAGGTACGCGCCGCCGTAGGTGTCCGGGTCGAGCCGCTTACGCAGCCGACGCGAGGCCGGCCGGATCAGGAGCCCGCCCAGCTTGCCGACGGCGGTCGCGGTGATCTCGTCGCGGAGCCCCTGGATCACCGTCCGGATCGTCCCCTCGAGCGCCTTCAGCGCGACGTTGCCGGTGAACCCGTCCGTGACGACGACGTCCGCGGCCTTGACGAGCAGGTCGCGGCTCTCCGTGTTGCCCCTGAAGTCGAGCGTGCTCTCGGCGAGCAGGCGGTGCGCCTCGAGGGTGAGCTGGTTTCCCTTCTCCGGCTCCTCGCCGATCGAGAGCAGCCGCACCTCCGGGTCGGGGATTGCGAGGATCTCCTCGGCGAAGATCGCCCCCATGTACGCGAACTGGAGCAGGTGCTCGGGACGCGCGTCGGCGTTCGCGCCGCAGTCGAGCAGGACGGACGGGCCGTCGCGGGCCGGGATCGGCACCGCGATCGCCGGTCGGAGCACACCCGGCAGACGGCGGATCGCGAGCAGCCCGGCCGCAAGCATCGCCCCGGTGTTCCCGGCCGAGACCACGGCGTCGGCCCTGCCCTCGGACATCGCGCGGCAGGCGGCGACGAGCGAGCTATCCGGTTTGGCCCGCACCGCCTCCGCCGGCTTCTCGTCCATCGCGATCACCTGCTCGGCGATGACGTGCTCGAGCCCTCGCGCGTCCAGCGACGCCGGGCCGTAGAGAATCGGAGCGATCCCGTCCGAGGCGGCGTCGAGCGCTCCGGCGACGACCTCGTCCGGCCCGCGGTCGCCGCCCATGGCGTCGACGGCAACTCGGACGGTCAAGGCTAGGGAATCGGTGAGCGGAGCGGCTCCACCTCGCGGCCCTTGTACGTCTTGCAGTTCGGGCACACGCGGTGCGGGCGCTTCGGCTGTCCGCACGTCGGGCACACGTTCACGCGCGGCGCCTCGATGCCGTGCTGGGCGCGGCGCTTGTCGCGGCGGGACTTCGAGGTCTTCTTCTTCGGGACAGCCATGCGGTCGGGGAGTATAGCTAGAGGCGGTTCCTCAGCTCTTCCAGGGCGGCCCAGCGAGGGTCGGGCTCCTGCTCGCCGTGCTCGTGCGGCTCGAGGTTCAGATCCTTGCCGCAGGCCGGGCACAGGCCGGCGCAGTCGGGCTTGCAGAGGATCTGCTCGGGGAGGGCGAGGATCAGCGCGTCACGCGCCCAGGCAGAGAGGTCGAGCCGGTCGTCGACCAGGTACGGGGTCGTCAGCTCGTCCGAATCCGGGCTCGTCGCCTGGTACTCGCGGAGCGCAAGCCGGTCGTCGACCGCCGCGTCCGCGAGGCAGCGCATGCACGGTCCGTGGAGGCGGACGCCGAAGCGCAGCTCGAACACCCAGCCGGTGGAGGCCCGCGTCACCGCGAGCTCGGCGGGCACGTCTTCGGGGACGGCGACGTAGCGTTGACCGCCGAGCGCCACGGGCGCGATCGCGACCTCCAGGGCCTCGCGGTGCTCCTCCCCCGACCTGACGCGCACGTTGCGCAGGTCGAACATGGTCATGCGAGAGAGGTTAGCGGCCGCGCGCGCCCACAGCCGCCGGCCGGGGCTCGAGGGCAGGCTGCGCTATGCGCCCTTCGGCGCACGGACGATCAGCTGCGACCGACGCGAGGATGATTCGCGCCTCCGACCAGCGTCCGCCAGGTCAGCGGCTCGCCGAGCAGGAGCGTGCCCGAGCAGCACGGCGACGACGGGATTGACGTACGCGTAGGTGCCGACGAGCGAGGTCGGCGCCGCCCGCAGCAGCCACATGTAGGCGGTGAAGCCGAGCAGCGAGCCGGCGACGACGAGGTAGGCGAGGCCCGAGCCAGGACTCGAGCGAGATCGACGACGCGGATGCGATGCGGCCGAGCTCGCCGCTGGCGGCGGCGACGATGGTCAGCATCAGGCCGCCGGCGAGCATCTGCATCGCCGCGCCGACGAGCGGCCGGTCGCGGGAGCTGCGCGTGGCGGGAGTAGAGTGAGCCGATCGCCCAGGCGAGCGAGCCGAAGACGAGCACGAAGGCGGCGCGGCTTCCGGCTCCTCCGGCGCCGCCCGGCGCGACGAGCAGAGCCGACACCGCCGAACCCGATCACGAGCCCGAGCACGATCGTTCGGGCGAGCCGCTGCGCGTAGAAGACGCGGTCGAGCAGCGCCATCCACAGCGGCACGGAGGCGATGATCAGCGACGCGGTGCCCGTGTCGAGGGTCTGCTCGGCCCAACCGACGGCGGCGTTGCCGACCACCAGCATCGGCGCTGCGATCAGGAACGCGGACAGCCAGTGGCGAGCGGTCGGCCGGTCGCGCGCGGTCCCCGCGCCGGATCGCCCACGCGTAGAGCAGTCCGCCGGCGACGAGAAACCGGGTGGCCGCCATCAGGAACGGCGGAATCGTCCGGACGGCGAGGTCGATCCCGAGGTAGGTGGAGCCCCAGACGACGTAGACGGTGGCGAGGGCGGCCCAGACCCGGGCGCGCGAGGCACCGTCCGTCATGGCAGCGGTCTCCTTACCTGGCGCGGCCGGGCCACCAGCCCCGCCGGTCGGTGTCGTCGTAGTCGTGAGCGTCCGGGCCCATGACCGAGACAACGCCGGCGAGGAGCAGGAGCGTGAGGAGGACGATGATCTCCATGGGCACAGACTGCCTGGGCCTTGCGATAAGAGCTAGTCGTGTAATCTGTTGTGTTGATCATGGAACCTGATGGTTGGCTGGGGCTGGAGCTACGGCATCTGATCGCCTTGAAGGCGATCGCCGAGAAGGGTACGTTCGGCCGTGCCGCCGCCAGTCTCGGCTACACCCAGTCGGCTGTCAGCCAGCAGATCGCGACGCTCGAACGGATCGTCGGCCAGCGGCTGATCGAGCGCCCGGGCGGCCCACGGCCGGTCTCGCTGACCGAGGGCGGCGAGCTGCTCCTCCGCCACGCCGACGCGATCGCGGCGCGCCTGCAGGCGGCGCAGGCCGACCTCGCGGCACTGGACGCCGGCGACGCCGGGCCGCTGCACGTCGGCACGTACCAGAGCGTGGGCGCCCGCATCCTCCCCACGCTGCTGCGCGAGTTCGCCGACCGGTGGCCGAAGGTCGAGGTCACGCTGCGCGAGTCGGCCGACGACCGCGAGCTCGTCCAGCTCGTCGAGCGCGGCGAGCTCGACCTCAGCTTCGTCGTCCTCCCGCTCGAGCCCGGGCCCGTACGAGACCGCCGAGCTGATGCGCGACCCGTACGTGCTGGTCGTGCCCGCGGGCTCCCCGCTCGGCGAGCGCGACCGGCCGCCGAGCCTGCGCGAGCTGGTCGACCACCCCCTGATCAGCTATCGCACCTGCCGCACGACCCAGCGCGTCGAGGAACGCCTCCGCCAGGCGGGCCGCGATCCCCAGATCGTGTTCCGCTCCGACGACAACGGCACGGTGCAGGGCCTCGTCGCCGCCGGGGTGGGGATCGCGATCGTGCCGCGCCTGACCGTGGACGCCGCCGACGAGGCGATCGAGGTCGTCGAGCTCGGAGACCGCGTGCCGCCCCGCCTGCTCGGGATCGCCTGGCACCGCGACCGCCGGCGGACGCGGGCCGCGGAGGCGTTCGTCGAGCTCGCCCAGCAGGTGACGGCCGGCTTCGACCTGACCGCCGTGGCGGCATAGCCCGCTCCGCTCGTGAACTAGCTAGTAGGGCTCGTCGCTGTTGCCGGAGACACCGGCGACGACCGTCTCCTGCGAGCGCTCGTGCAGCCGTTCACGGCCACGCTTGACCGCGCTGAGGAACTTGTCGAGGTTGACCTCGAGCGTCGAGAGGATGCCGTCGGCCCAGTCCTCCATCTCGAGGCGCGTCTCGCGTGCCTGCCGGCGTGCCTCGTCGATGATCTCCTGCGCCTGGCGCTCGGCGAGCTTCACGATCTCGGTCTGCGAGGCCTCCCGCGCCGCCTGCTCGCGCGCCTCGCCGAGGATCCGGTCGCACTCGCGCTTGGCCTCGGCCAGCATCTCCTGGCGCTCCTTGACGATCCAGCGGGCCTGCTTGATCTCCTCCGGGATCGTCGCCCGCATCTGGTCGAGGATGTCGTAGATCTCCTCGCGGTCGATGCGGACCTGGTCGGTCAGCGGCACGGCCTTCGCGTTGTGCACGAGGTCGTCGAGCTTGTCGATCAGAACGAGAACGTCCATATGTCTCTCAGTCTACTCTTGCGGGCTCGTAGGGGCACCGCCTCGCCCCTCCGGGAACAGCTCCCGGAACCTGCGGGCAACGGCCGGCGGAACCAGCTCGTCCACGTTTCCCCCGAAGGCGGCGATCTCCTTCACGCCGCTCGACGAGATGAACGAGTAGAGCGGGCTCGCCATCACGTACACCGTCTCGATCTCGGGAGCGAGATGGCGGTTCAGCTGGTTCATCTGGAACTCCCACTCGAAGTCGGAGGTCACGCGGAGGCCCTTGACGATCGCCTTCGCGTCCCAGCGGCGCGCAAAGGCGACGACGAGCTCGGCGAAGACGTCGACCTCGACGTTCGGAACGCCCCCGAGCGCTTCGCGGACGAACTCGACCCGCTCCTCGATCGTGAACGTCGGCTCCTTGTGGGTCGGGTGGCGGACGACGCCGACGACGACGCGGTCGAAGATCGCCGCCGCGCGGCGGATCACGTCGACGTGGCCGTACGTGACCGGGTCGTACGTGCCCGGGTAGATCGCGGTGATCACGCCATTTCCCTCCCTCCGGTCGGGAAATGGTCAGGGAATCTGGCGTCGGACGTGTTCATGTCTTCCTAACCGTCTCGCGCAAGCGAGATCGCCTCGAACAGCGTAAGGCGTGCGGAGCCGTACGTGCGCGAGGTGCGGACGGTCAGGGCGTCGATCTCCGGTTGCTGCTTCGCGCCCGTCTCGTAGACGAGCAGCCCGTCCGGGCCAGGGCGCGGGCCAGGTACGGGCCGAGCCGGGCGTGGTCGGCGAATCCGTAGGGCGGGTCGCAGAGGACGAGGTCGTACCTTCCCGTGTCGGTCGCAAGAGCCTGGAGCGCGTCCCGGCAGAGTACGCGGGCGCCGGTGAGCTTCAGCTTCTCCAGGTTCCGCTCGATCGTCCGGCAGGCGTCACGGTCGGACTCGACGAACACGGCGGAGACGGCTCCCCTGGAGAGCGCCTCGAGGCCCATCGCCCCGGAGCCGGCGAAGAGATCGAGGACGGAGGCACCCACGACCGGGCCGACCAGGTTGAACGCAGCCTCGCGGACCCGGTCGGAGGTCGGCCGCGTGTCGAGGCCCCTCGGGGCGAAGATCCGTGCCCCCTTGCGGCTGCCCGCGATGATCCGCACGGGCGAAGGCTACGTCGGACATGGCCGGGGTCAGACCCCTGACATGTCCTAGACGGCCAAGCCCTGCTCGGGGAAGAACGCGGCCAGCTCGTCGTCGAGCGGGCCCTCGTGGTCGAGCAGCTGCTGCGCGGCCGCCCGGGCGCGCTCCAGCAGCGGCCGGTCCGCCCGCAACTTCGTGAACCGCAGGTCGGAGAGGCCGGACTGCCTGGTGCCGAGCAGCTGCCCCTCGCCGCGCAGCTCGAGATCGACGTCGGCGAGCTCGAAGCCGTCGGTCGTCCCGACCAGCGCCTCGAGCCGGCGGACGGCGGCCTCCGTCAGATCCTCTTTCGGGCGCGAGACGAGCAGGCAGAACGACTGCTCGGCCCCGCGCCCGACCCGGCCGCGCAGCTGGTGCAGCTGGGCCAGCCCGAAGCGATCGGCTTCCTGAACGATCATCACGGTCGCGTTCGGAACGTCGACGCCGACCTCGATCACCGTCGTCGCGACCAGGACATCGAGGTCGTGCGCCTTGAAGCGGGCCATCAGCCCGCGGCGATCGGCGGGCTTCAGCCTCCCGTGCAGGCAGCCGATCCGGAAGCCCTTCAGCTCTGCCCGGCTCAGCCGGCGGGCCTCCTGCTCGGCCGCCCGGGCACGCGAGGTCTCCGACTCCTCGATCAGCGGGCAGACGACGTACGCCTGCCGGCCCTCGCGAAGCAGCCGGGTCAGCCGCCGGTAGGCCTCCGGCGCTCGCTCTTCCGGGATCCAGCGCGTCACGATCGGCTTCCTCGACGCCGGCGGCTTCGCGATCTCGCTGACGGCGAGATCGCCGTACACCGTCAGCGCGAGCGTGCGGGGAATCGGAGTCGCGGTCATGTGCAGGACGTGCGGCGAGCGCCCCTCGGCGAGTGCCGCGCGCTGCTCGACCCCGAACCGGTGCTGCTCGTCCACGACCGCGACCGCGAGCCGGTCGACCTCGACCCCCTCCTGGATCAGGGCGTGCGTGCCGATCAGGATCGCAGCGTCGCGGGCCGCGGCCCGCCTGCGTTTCCCGGCGGAGCTGGTCAGCAGCCCGACGCCGACGCCGAGGTCGCCGCAGAGCTCCTCGACGGTGAGGAAGTGCTGCTCGGCGAGGGTCTCGGTCGGCGCCATCAGGACGCCCTGGAAGCCCTTCTCGACCGCGCGGAGCAGCGCGTACAGCGCGACGGCGGTCTTGCCGGAGCCGACGTCGCCCTGGAGCAGCCGCTGCATCGGCACCTCCCGCGCGAGGTCGCGGTCGAGCTCCTCGATCACGCGCTCCTGGTGCGGCGTGAGCCGGAACGGCAGTCGCTCCCGGTAGCGGCGGATCAGCTCGCCCGGGCCGGCGAGCGCCGGTGCGACCTCACGCCCGCGCTCTCGGTTTCGCCGCGCGAGCGCGAGCTGGAGCAGCAGGAGCTCGTCGAAGGCCAGGCGCCGCCGGCCGGTCTCGGCCTCCTCCGGCGTGCGCGGACGATGGAGCGCATGGAACGCGTCCGCTCGCTGCGGCAGCCGCTCGCGGTGCTTGACCGCCGCCGGCAGCGGGTCGGGCATGTTCGCGACCAGGGCGAGCGCCTGGTCGGCCAGCGCCCGCATCCGCGGCGGCGTGATCTCCTCCCCTGCGGGGTAGATCGGGGCGAGGTCGCCGGTCGACGCGGCGCCGTTCAGGTCGTACGAGCGAACGGCGAACTCGTTGCGCCGGAGCTGGCCGCGCAACCGCACCCGCGTTCCCGGCTGGAGCTTGTCGACGAGCCAGTCCTGGTTGAACCAGACCGCCGGGATCGAGCCGCTCTCGTCCGCGACCGTCGCCTTCAGCACGGTCAACCGGCGGCGGGTCCGCCGCAAGGCGACGCTCCGCACCTCGCCGACGATCACCGCCTCCTGCTCGCCGAAGAGATCCACGATGCGGCTCTCGCCGACGGCGCGCTGGTAGTCGCGGGGGCGGTGCTCGAGCAGGTCGCGGACGGTGCCGAGGCCGAGCTTGCGGAGCCGGGCTGCGATCCTCGGACCGATCCCGGGGAGCGAGTCGAGCGGAGCCTCGAGCCGTTCGGGCCGCGGCTCGCCCCGCAGGCGGGGCCAGCCCTCGGGTCGGTCCAGACTGGCGAAGCCCGTCGGGCGCGTCACCTCGATTCGAGTATAGGGAGGGGCCCGGCGGGACCTACGCCGCGTGCAGCCGAACGATCGCGTCGATCCCGCCGCCCGCCGCCTCCCGGAGCTCCGCCTCGCCGCCGTCCGCGGCCGCCAGGCGCCGGACGATCGCCAGCCCCAGTCCGGACCCTTCACGCGTCCCGCGCCCGCGCCAGAAGCGGTCGAACGCGCGCCTCCGTTCCTCATCGCCGAGCCCGGGGCCCCGGTCGACGACGTGGAGCTCGACCCACTCGCCGGCCCGGCGCGCCGACACGGTGACGTCGTCCGAGACGGCGACCGCGTTCGCGACCAGGTTGTCCACGATCTGGCCGAGCCGGTCCGGCGTGCTCCGCACGGTCAGGCCGCGCTCCCCGGTCGCGGTCACCCCGTTCCAGAGCGCGAGCCGGTCGGACAGGACCGCGTCCACGTCCACCCGCTCGCTCGCCGCCGTCCCGGCGTCCGCCCTCGCAAGCGACAGCAGGCCCTCGACGAGCCGGGCCAGCCGGTCGGTCTCTGCGAGCGCGCGCCCGGCCTGCTCGGTGCCGATGTTCTCCAGCCGGAGGCGCAAAGCGGTCAGCGGTGTTCGCAGCTCGTGCGAGGCGTCGGCGACGAATGCCTGCTGCGACTCGAGCAGCTGCTGGAGCTTCGCCGCCGTCGAGTTGAACTCGCGCGCCAGCCGACGCACCTCGTCCGGCCCCTCTTCGGGCGCCCGCACGTCGAGCTGCCCGGCTCCGACCGAGGCCGCGGCGGCCTCGAGGCCGCGGAGCGGTCGGGACACGCTCCGGGCGACCCAGAGGCCGAGCAGCGAGACGCCGGCGAGCACGATCCCGGCGATCGCGGCGAGCGTCAGCCAGTAGCGGCGCACGCGGCGGTCGACCGTCGAGGTCGGATACGTGATCCGCGCCGCGCCGAGGATCTTCCCGGCGGAGGCGACCGGGACGGCGACGTAGAGCAGGTCGGCGCCGAGCGTGTTCGAGTGACGCGTCCCGGAGGCGACCCGGCCCGCGAGCGCAGTCGCGATCTCCGGCCTGCTCCCGAAGCTCGAATCCCCCGGAATCGGGTTCGAGTCGACGACCGCGATGCCCCTCCGGTCGACGACGACCACGCGGCCTCCCGTGTCCGCGCGGTAGCGGCGCGCGATCGCGGCCAGTCCCGAAGCGGACGTCTCCCCCGTCCCCTCGAGCACGCCTTCGGAGAGCGAGGCGATCGTCACCGCATCGCGTTCCACCTTCGACTCGAGGTCGCCGCGCTCGTTGCGGGCGTACGTGACGCCGAGGGGCACCTCGAGCGCCGCGAGCACGAGTAGCGTCAGGCTCAGGTAGCTCAGCAGCAGCCGGCGGGTCATCAGCCGCGCAGGCGAAAGCCGACGCCGCGCACGGTCTCGATCCAGCCCGCGTCGCCGAGCTTCCTCCGCAGCGCGGCCACGTGCACGTCGATCGTCTTCGGCGACCCGAACCAGCGCGTCTCCCAGACCTCCTCGAAGATCCTGCTGCGGCTGAACGCGGCGCCCGGCTCGGAGGCGAGCAGGGCGAGCAGGTCGAACTCGCGCGGCGTGAGCGACAGCTCGCGGCCGTCGAGCATCGCGCGCCGGGCACGCCGGTCGACTTCGAGGCCGTCGACCCGCATCGGCGCGTCCCGGGATCCGCGCGGCTCGAGCCGGCGCATCACCGCACGGATCCGGGCGATCAGCTCCCGGAGACCGTAGGGCTTGACCAGGTAGTCGTCGGCTCCGAGCTCGAGGCCGACGACCCGGTCGACCTCCTCACCTCTGGCGGTGACGACGATGATCGGCACCCGCGACCGCTCTCGCAGCCGGCGGCAAACCTCGAGCCCGTCGAGGTCCGGCAGGCGGAGATCGAGCAAGACCAGGTCGGGCTCGTCCGCGTCGAGCGCCTCCTGCCCTGTCGCCGCCCGCTCGACCTCGAGCCCTTCGCGGCGCAGGCCTTCGGCGAGCGGCTCGGCGATCGCGTCTTCGTCCTCGACGACCAGGATCTTCACGTCCCCATCGTCGCACCGGCCTCCGGAACGGGCATCCGGGCTTTTCCGAACCTTTACCGGGCCCTTGGCGAATCCTCGCCGCGGGCTGTCCAGCGCCTAACCGCCCCCGGCCTACCGTCGCATCAGTCAACCGAACGGAGGCCGGCATGAACAGAAGGCACGCACTCTCGATCTCGCTCGCAGTCGGCATCGCCGCGATCGCCGGAACCGTCGCCGCAACGAAGACGGTTCAGCTCGGCCATCCCGCCGCCGCCCGGCCGACGACGACATCGGCCGCGATCGTCCAGCGAACGAAGGCGCTCGACCGGACGGAGGCCGCACTGCGGAAGGCGTTGAGTCAGCGGCCGCCGAAGCTCCCGCCGCTGCCCAAGACCGCGGCCACGGCCGCGTCCGGCGCGCCGATCAGCGCCCCGGCGCAGCCGTCGGCCGGCCAGCGGGTCGTCTACGTGAGACCGGCACCGATCGTCCGCCACGTCCACCGGGCCGGAAGCGGCGAGGGCGAGCACGAGGCCGAGGGCGGATCGCAGCACGAGGGCGGAGGCGGTTTCGATGACTAACCACACCGTCCGCCTGTACGCGCTGGCCGCGGCCGTTCTCGTCTTCTTCCTCGCCTGGGCAGCGATCGCCGCCCATCCGTGGCAGTCGAGGAAGGCCGCCGCCCAGGACCCGCGGGTGGCCGCGCTCCAGCTGCGCGAGCAGCGGCTGCGCGCCGAGGCCCTCGCCGTCAAGCGCGTGGTCGACAAGCGCTGGGCCGTCTACCGCGCCCAGCTCGCCGTGCGCAGGCAGGAGATCGCCGCGATCAAGGGTGCGAACGCGAAGGCGCAACGAGCGTCGCTTGCGTCGGCTCGGGCGGCGTCGCCGGCCGGTCCGACCGCGACCGCCCCCTCCGTCCGCGTCGTCACGCTGCCGCCGCTGACGATCACGAGGACCTCCTGATGCAACGGCGCACCTTCCCCGCCATGGGCACGCAGGTCGAGCTCCTGCTGGATGCCGAACCGAGCGCCGGGAGCGGGCTCGCCCTCGCCTGGACGGAGCGCGAGTTCGAGCGGCTGGAGGAGCTCCTCTCGCGCTTCCGTCCCGGCTCGGAGCTCTCGGCGCTCAACCGCTCCGGCGCTCTCGAGGCCGGCCCCGATCTGGTCGCGGTGACGCGGCTGGCGATCGAGGCGCGCGACCGGACCGGCGGGCTGTTCGACCCGACCGTGCACGACGCGCTCGTCGCGGCCGGATACGACCGCACCTTCGACGAGCTCCTACCGGACGGGGAGGCGCCGGTGAGCCCCAGGCCTGCGGCGGCGAGGTGCACATCAGCGGCCGGCGGATCGAGCTCGAGCCCGGCTACCGGCTCGACCTCGGTGGGATCGCCAAGGGCTATGCCGTCGACCGGGCGGCGACGATTCTCGCGGAAGCCGGCCCGTGCCTCGTCAACGCGGGCGGCGACCTCGTCGGCAGCGGCCGGCTCTGGCCCGTCGGCGTCGAGACCGCCGAGGGAGAGATCACGCTGGGACTGGAGGACGGCGCGATCGCCACTTCCGGCCGCGACCGCCGCCGCTGGCGGCGGAACGGCAATGAGTCTCACCATCTGATCGATCCGGTCACGGGCGCGCCGGCCGAGGGCGAATTCCTTCGTGTCACCGTCGTCGCCGAGACGGCGGTCGCCGCGGAGGTGCTCGCCAAAGCGGTCTTCCTCGGCGCCTCGCCGGCGACCCCGTCCGTGCTCGTCACGACGGACGGGCGCACGGTCCTGACGGGAGGCCTGGCGTGAAGAGCGATCCGACGTTCTGGCTGCTGGCGCGGGCGAGCGGCCTGACCGCCTACGCGCTTCTCTCCGTCGCCGTGCTCGCCGGGCTGACCGCCAAGTCGCGGCCGCTCGGGCCGCGGATCAGGACCGGGCCGACCATCGACCTGCACCGCTTCGTCTCGCTACTCGCGCTGGGCGCGATCGCCCTCCACGGACTCACTCTCACCCTCGACCAGACCGTCCGCCTCCCGCTCGCCGCCCTGCTCGTCCCCGGCCTCAGCCCCTACCGGCCGCTCGCGACCGGAATCGGTGTCCTCGCCGCCGAGCTGATGCTGGTCATCTACCTCTCGTTCCGCTTCCGCCTCCGGATCGGCGTCCGCAACTGGCGTCGACTCCACTACCTCACCTTCGCCGTCTTCGCCGCCGCCACCGCCCACGGACTCACCGCCGGTACCGACAGATGGGCATTCGGTTTCTACACCGGCTCCCTCGCCGCCGTCTGCGCCCTCACCACCTGGCGGCTACTCACCAAAGGAGGAACAACCCGTGCCCCACTACCGCATCGAGATCGACCGGTCGCTCTGTAGCGGCTTCGCCTCCTGCATCGACACCGCCCCCGACTCGTTCGTCCTCGGCGACGACGGCACCGCCGCCGCACGCCAGTACGACCACGACCGGCGCGCACTCGACGCAGCCCGAGGCTGCCCGATGGCCGCAATCACCGTCCACGACGCCGACACCGGAGAAGAGCTCCAATGACCATCCTGATCGCAGGCGCCGGGCTCGCCGGCGCCCGCTGCGCCGAGACCCTCCGCGCAGAGGGCTACGACGGCCGGATCACCCTCGTCGGAGAGGAGCCGACCGCGCCGTACGAGCGGCCTGCCGTCTCGAAGGAGCTGCTCGCCGGGACACGCGACGCCGAAAGCCTCGCGCTCCGGCCGGCGGCGAGCTGGGCGGAGCGGGGGATCGAGCTCATGACCGGAACACGGATCACCCGGATCCTCGGCCGCACCGCCCGGACCGCGAACGGCGGCGTCCTCCACTGGGACGCGCTGGTGGTGGCCACCGGTGCGAGTGCACGCGGCCTCGGCCTGGGACGTCACCGCCTGCGGACGCTGACGGACGCCACGAGGCTCCGGGCCGCGCTCGACCGCGGGCGACGGCTGACCGTCGTCGGCACGGGGCTTGTCGGCACCGAGGCCGCCGCGACGGCTGCCTCGCTCGGCGTCGAGGTCATGCTGGTCGGCGACCCACCACTCGAGGGCCTCCTCGGGCCCGAGGTCGCCGCTCTTCTCGCCCGGCGGCACCTCGATCACGGCGTTCGGCTCGCACCGCGGGGAACGGAGCCGGTGGGCGTCGTCCTCGACGCCGTCGGCGTCCGACCGGCGACGCGCTGGCTCCGGGGTCTCGTTCCGCTCCGCCGCGACGGCAGCGTCGTTGCCGATTCGTGCGGACGGACGCCGGTTCCCGGCATCTACGCGTGCGGCGACGTCACCGGCACGGGCCACTGGACGGCTGCAGCCGGGCAGGGAGCGGCCGTCGCCAGGGCGATCCTGGGCGAGCGAGCGTCCGTACGAGGACGTGCCGTACTTCTGGTCGGACCAGCTCGGCCTCCGTCTCCAGCACGTCGGCGACGCGCGGGGCGCGGCGACCGTCGAGCTCGACGGAGGTCTCGACTCGCTGCGTGCGCGCTACCTCGACCGGCGGGGGCGCCTGGTCGCCGCGCTGCTCGTCAACCGCCCGCACGAGGTCGGCCGGTTGCGACGTGAGCTAGCCTCGACACTGTGGGATCACGCCGCAGCCTGAGGGTCGCCCTCCTCGTCGTCGTGGTCGCCGCCGCCGCGGCGGCGGCGATCCTGCTCAACCTGGCGCTGCTCGGTTACGCGCAGCCGCGAAATGACCCGGTCGGGAAGCTCAGCCCACTGGTGAGCCTCCAGCCGGGGCCTGCGCCCACCCCGCCGCCGACGCCCGCACCCGGGCGCGAGCAGGACGACTAGCCCTCCCCGTCCGGATCGTCGAACCAGAAGAACCCGACGGCGCCCGGCCCGGCATGGGTGCCGACGACCGCGCCGAGCATCGCTTCGACCTCGATCTGCGCCTGCGGCCGAGTCCGGGCGGCCAGCTCGCGCAGGGCCTCAAGCCGCTCCGGCGCGTCGGCGTGGGCGATCCCGACCCGCAGCGAGGGACGGTCCCTGCTCCCGGTCCGGAACGCGTCCGCGAACTCGAGGAACGCCTTGTGCGCGCCCCGGACACGTTTGCGCGGGACGACCTCGCCGTCCTCGATCCCGAGGATCGGCTTGATGTTCAGGAGCTGTCCGGCCATCGCCGACGCCTTGCCGATCCGACCGCCCCTGGCCAGGAACTCGAGCGTGTCGACCGTCCAGACGATGCCGCTCTCCCGCTTGAATCGCTCGACCAGGCCGTCGACCTCCTCGTCGGTCGTCCCGCGCTCGAGGCGCCGCTGGACGGCGAGCGCCAGCATCGCGAGCCCGGCGGAGACGGTGCCGGTGTCGATCGCACGCACCTTTCCCCCGCCGAGCTCCTCCCCCGCCGTGCGCGCGCTCTCGACCGTCCCGGACAGCTTCAGCGGCAGGTGCAGCGAGAGGATCCGCTCGTAGCCGCCGAGCTCCTCGTACGCGGCCAGGAAGTCCCCCGGGGTCGGCTGCGAGGTGGTCGGCAGCTCCGACGCCCGCCGCAGCCGCTCGTAGAACTCGTGCGGCCCCAGCTCGGCGTAGTCGCGGAAGCTCTCCTCGCCGAAGCGGACGTAGAGCGGTACGACGCGCCAGCCCGGGAAGCGCTCCGGGCCCTCCGGGTAGTCGGCGGTCGAGTCGAGGACGATCGCGGTGTTGCCTGCGTTCAGCTCCATCAGCCCGCCCCGACGCGCGCCGCGGCGGCGCGAACGGCATCCGCGATCGTGTCGAGGGACTCGTCCTTGCCGACCGACGCGACCGCTCCCGCCTCGAGCATCGCCTCGATCTCGCGCACCCCGGCTGCGGCCGTGAGGGCGACGATCGCGACCGCCGGGGAGGCTTCGTGCACCGCGCGCGTGACCTGGACGCCGTCGAGGCCCGGCAGCCGGAAGTCGACGAGCGCGACGTCGGGGCGGAGCTCGGCGCAGATCTCGGCCGCGCGCGTTCCGTCGGGCTCCGAGGCGACGATCTCGATCTCGCCCTGCAGGGGGAGCAGCACCTCGAGCGCCTGGCGGTAGACCTCGTTGTCCTCGATCAGGACGACTCGAATCGCCACCCCGCCGACTCTACTCGGCGGAAAGGAGCAGGTGGTAGTGCGGCTGGCCGCCCTCCTGCACCTCGATCTCGACCTCGGGATGGCTCGACGGCGAGCCGCTCGAGCAAGCCGTTCAGCGATGGAGCCCCGTCGCCCGTGAGGATGGTCAGCACGGTCCTCGATCCGGCGAGCAGGCTCTCGACCACGATCCCGGCGACCTTCTCGAAGTCGGCGCCGCCCGCGACCGGCTCGCCGTCGGCGAGCCCGAGATACGCGCCCTTCCTCACGGAGAGGCCGTTCAGCTCGACGTCGCGGGAGGCGGTCGTCACCGCCCCGGTCGCGACGGCGGCCACCGCCTCCTCCATCTCCGCCGCGTTCGCCTCCGCCGAGCGGCCCGGGTCGTAGGCGACCATCGCCGCGATCCCCGCCGGGATCGACCGGGTGGGGACGACGCGGGTGGGCTTCCCAGCGTGCTCGGCCGCCTGCTCGGCGCTGAGGATCACGTTCGGGTTGTTCGGGAGCACGACGACTTCCGGAGCTCCGGCGGCGTCGAGCGCGCGCAGGATCTCGGCCGTCGACGGGTTCATCGACTGCCCGCCCTCGACGATCCGGGTCGCCCCGAGGCTCCGGAAGAGCTCGACGTTGCCCGCACCCGCGACAACGGCGACGACGTCGCTCGCGCGGGGTGCGCGAACGAGCTCGAGCAGCCGGGTCTCGCGCTCCTCCGCCTGGCGGTGCATGTTCGCGATCTCGACGCCCTCGACCATGCCCTGAACGACGGCGAGGCTGAGCGCCGCGCCCGGGTCGTCGGTGTGCACGTGCGCCTTCAGGGCAGTGTCGTCGCCGACGACCATCACCGAGTCGCCGAGCCGGTCGAGCTCGCGCTCGAGCACCGCGGCGTCGAGCCCCTCGCCCTCGACGACGAACACCGTGCAGTAGCGGTAGCGCGAGAGCTCCTGATGGACTGCGTCGAAACCGACCTCCTCGAGCTCGGGCGGCACCTCCGGCAGCTCCTCGCCGGTGACGGCCGACGCCAGGCCGCGGACGAGCTCGAGCAGGCCGGCGCCGCCGGCGTCGACGACGCCGGCCTCGCGCAGGATCTCGAGGTGCTGCGGCGTGCGCGCGAGCGCGTCCTCGCCCCGGTGGACGAGGACCCGCAGCAGCTCGCCCGACGGGGAGCTCGGGAGTCGCCCGCGCCTCGGCTTCCTCGGCGAGCTCGCGGATCACGGTCAGCATCGTCCCTTCGACGGGCTTCCGCACCGCGCGGTAAGCGGCGTCGCTCGCCGACCGGAAGGCGCGCGCCAGCGTCGGGGAGTCGATCGCGGTCGACCCGCCGAGCACGTCGGCGAAGCCGCGGACGATCTGCGACAGGATCACGCCCGAGTTGCCGCGCGCGCCCATCAGCGCCGCGCGGGCGATCTCGCGGGCGAGGCGCTCGCGGTCGTCCTCGTCGAGCTGCTCGAGCGCCTCCTTGACCGCGCGGACGGTCAGGGTCAGGTTCGTACCCGTGTCGCCGTCCGGAACCGGATAGACGTTCAGGTCGTCGATCCGCCGCCGGCTCGCCTCGAGCGCGGCCGCGGTCGGCCCAGCGAGCCGCCGCACCGCCTCCACGTCCCTCACGCGCTCACCTTCACGTCCTCGATGTGCACCTGGACCGCGGCGATCGGCAGCCCGGTCATCCGCTCGACCTCGTATGCAACCCGGTTCCGGACCGTGGAGGCCACTTCGGCGAGGTTGAGGCCGTGTGCGACGACGACGTGCAGCGCGATCGAGAGACCGTCCTCGCCGCCGGCGATCTCGATCCCGCGGGTCGTCCGGTCACGCGCGAGGAGCCGGCCGATGCGCCGGGGCGCGGTCGTCCCGACGACGCCGTAGCACTCCGCGGCGGTCAGCCCGACGATCTGGGCGATCGCGTCGTCGGCGATCGCGACCTGCCCGAGGTCGGACGTGGCGAGAACGAACAGCACCGCGCGAGATTAGACCTCGGACGCGGGTACCGGGTTGCTAGGCCTTCGTGACCTTGCCGCTCTTCAGGCAGCGGGTGCAGACGTACGCCCGCCGGGGTGTGCCCCCGACGAGGATCCGGACGCGCTGGAGGTTCGGGTCGAAGCGGCGTTTCGTCGCCACCATCGAGTGGCTCCGGTGGTTGCCGAAGCCCGGCTTCTTCCCGCAGATGGAGCAGACCTTGGACATGCGGCCCGGAAGTGTAGCTACTGCCTGGCCGCCGCAGCCGCGGTCCGGAGCTGCGCGAAGACGTCCGCCATCTCCAGCGCCGAGCGTGCCGCCCACGCGGCCCGCTCGACCCTGGCCTCGGCCTGCTCCGGCGTGTCGCACGTGAGCACGCCGAAGGAGACCGGCACGCCGGTCTCGATCCCGGCCAGCTGGAGACCGCTCGCCGCCTCGCCCGCGACGAAGTCGAAGTGCGGAGTCTCGCCGCGGATCACGCACCCGATTGCGACCACGCACGCGTAGCGCCTCGTCTTCGCGAGCGCCATCGCGGCGATCGGCAGCTCGAACGCGCCGGGCACCGGCATGACCAGGATCGCCTCCTCGGCCACCCCCGCCTCCTCCAGGGCGGCGAGCGCCGAGTCGAGCATGCGATTCGTGATCTCGGCGTTGAAGCGGCTGACCACGATCGCGACCGAGCGGCGGTGACCGTTCGGAGCGCCCTCGAGCACGGAGTATCCGCCCGGGACCCGGAACTCGCCCTCCGCGTGCTCCTCGACGGGCGCCACGGCCGGTTCGCCCTCGCCGGGCTCCTGCTCCGGCTCGGGCTCCGACTCCGGCCTCCCTCCGCGTCGGGCTCCTCGGATTCGGCCGCCGCAGGCTCCGCCGGCTCCTCCGCGGGAACCTCCACGAGCTCGGACTCGTCGCCCTCCTCTTCGTAGAGGATCTCCGGCCCGCCGAAGGCCTCCGCCTCGGGAGCCTCCTCGTCCTCCAGCGGCTGGGGGCCGCCCGGAGGGCGAAGGCGCGTCGACCAGTCGCGGAGCGGCCAGTCCTGCGGCTCGTCGGTGTGGTCGCGCTCGCTCACTCTTCGCTCGGCTCGAACTTGAGGTCCTGGTGGTGGAGCCGGTGGCCGAGCTTCTCACGTTTGGCGCGTAGGTAGCGCAGGTTCTCGACGTTCGGCGGCACCTCGATCGGCACCTGCTCGACCACGGCAAGCCCGTAGGCGACCGCGCTCTCCATCTTTCTCGGGTTGTTGGTCAGGAGCCGGATCGTCGAGAGACCCAGGTCGGCGAGGATCTGGTAACCGATCCCGTAGTCGCGCGAGTCGGCCGGGAAGCCGAGCTCGAGGTTGGCCTCGACCGTGTCGAGCCCACGCTCCTGCAGCTCGTAGGCGCGCAGCTTGTTCAGCAGGCCGATTCCCCGACCCTCCTGCGCCATGTAGAGCAGAACGCCGCGCTCCTCCGTACCGATCTGGGCGAGAGCGAGCTCGAGCTGCTCGCCGCAGTCGCAGCGCAGAGAGTGGAAGACGTCGCCCGTCAGGCATTCGGAGTGGACGCGGACGAGCACGTTCTCGTGACTCGCCGATCTCGCCCTTGACGAGGGCGACGTGGTGCTTCCCGCTCAGCTTCTCCCGGAAGGCGACGGCGACGAACTCGCCGTAGGCGGTCGGCAGCCGCACGCTGGAGATCCGCTCGACCAGCTTCTCGTGCCGGCGCCGGTACTCGATCAGGTCTGCGACGGTGATCATCTTCAGACCGTGGCGGGCGCAGTACCCGATCAGGTCCGGGACGCGGGCCATCGTCCCGTCGTCGTTCATGATCTCGCAGACGACACCCGAGGGGTTCAGGCCCGCGAGTCGCGCCAGGTCGACCGCCGCCTCGGTCTGGCCCGCCCGCTGGAGGACGCCGCCGGCGCGCGCCCGCAGCGGGAGGATGTGGCCGCCCTCGATCAGGTCGTGGGGTGCGGTCGCCGGGTCGATCGCGACCGCGATCGTGTGCGCGCGGTCGGCCGCGGAGACGCCGGTCGTGATCCCGTCGCGCGCGTCGATCGTGGTCGTGTAGGCGGTGCCGAGCCGCGACTCCCGACTCGATGCGAGCGTCCGCAGCTGCAGCTCGTCGCAGCGTGCCTCCGTCAGGCAGAGGCAGATCACCCCCCGCCCGTAAGTGGCCATGAAGTTGACCGCCTCCGGCGTCGCGAACTCGGCGGCGATCGTCAGATCGCCTTCGTTCTCGCGGTCCGGGTCGTCGACGACGACCACGAACCTGCCGGCGCGGAAGTCCTCGAGCGCCTCCTCGATCGTCGCGAACGTGCGCCGCTCAGCCGTCGTCGCCATTAGCCGCTCCGGTGCCGGCGAAGCCGGCACCTCCGCTCTCGGGCGCCTCCGTCAAGCCTACGGCTCATGCGAAGATCGTAGCCAGGTGAGCCTCTCCACGTACTTGGCGAGCACGTCGGCCTCGAGGTTGACCGGGTCGCCGGCGGCGAGGGAGCCGAGGGTCGTGGCCGAGAGCGTGTGCGGGACGAGCGCGACGGCGAAGCCGTCGTCGTCGAGCTCGGCGACGGTCAGCGAGACCCCGTCGACCGCGACCGAGCCCTTCTCGACGCAGTAGCGAAGGATCTCCGCGGGCGCGTCGAACCAGGCCCGGCGCCCCTCTCCCTCGGGCTCGACCGAGCGCACGGTGCCGACGCCGTCGACGTGCCCCTGGACGTAGTGCCCTCCGAGGGGCTCACCGGCCCTGACGGCCGGCTCGAGGTTGACACCGGCGCCGGGCTCGAGCCGGCCGAGCGTGGTCCGGGCGAGCGTCTCCGGCACGGCGTCGAAGGCGAGCGTCCGCCGGTCGCCGTCGACGACCGTCAGGCAGCAGCCGCCGACCGAGACCGAGTTGCCGATCGATGCCGCCAGCTTCGACTCGACCCGCAACCGGCCGTCCTCGAAGGAGACGACCGTGCCGACCTCGCGCACCAGTCCGGTGAACATGGCCGAAGGCTAGTCGACGTAGTACGTGACGCTCAGCGCGACGAGATCGTGGTTCGACTTCTTGTTGTTCGAGTTCCTGACGTACATCTTGACGATCAGCCCGTTCGCCATCGCCGGCGTCGTCACCTCGGAGAGCGGGACGTGATCGGTGACGAACGTCGTGCTCGTCGCCGACGAGTAGGGCGAGCCGGAGCTGCCGTGCGAGCCGATCAGCGTGGCGCCGCTGTAGACGTCGTAGTAGACGCTGGTCGTGTTGCCGGTGGAGTTGGAGGCGTACGAGTGGTCGAGCGTCACCGCCGTGATCGTCGCCCCCGACGGGACATGGCCGGCGGGGAAGGTGAATTGCAACCAGCGCGTGGTCGAGAAGGTGTTCTGCCAGTTGTTCGCCGCGACGTAGAACGCGGAGTCGCCCCCCGCTGCCAGCGGCCACACCGTGGTCGCCGGCGAGCCGTCCGCCGAATCGGTCGACTGCCGGTCGGAGAGGGTCTGCGTCGCGACGCCCGTCGTCACGGAGACCGTCCCCGCGTCCATTCGCGTCGGGTGAGCGTTCGCCTGGGTCACGTAGACGCGAATGCGAAGGTTGTTCGCGACGTCGGTGTTCGGTACCTGGGCGGCGATCGAGGTGGAGATCGTCTGCATCGTCTGCCCGGACACGCAAGCGACCGTGTTGGAGGCGGACCCGTGCGTGCCGAGCAGCGTGTCGTCGCTTGCGCGGCGCACCTCGAAGTAGAAGCAGGCGGCAGCGTTGTCGTCGCTGGCGTACGTCAGGTCGAACGTCGCAGCGGTGACCGCGACGCCGGCCGGGGCCCCGCTCGAGAGGTCGAAGTCGAAGTAGCGGCCGGAGCTGAACGTCTTCGCCCAGTTGGCCGTCTTGTCGTACAGCCCGTCCACTTCGCCGAGCACGTCCGTCTTGTCGGCGCCGCCGCCGCCGTTCGAGTTGTCCCAGAGGCCCCAGGCCGGCGTCGTCCTCGTGCCGAGAAACACGCGTTTCGTCGTCACCGACCCCGCCGAGCTGGTCAGCGAGGCGAAGCTCGCGATCGCGATCGAGGTGCAGAGGAGCCCCGCGGTGAACGACCCGGCCACCGCGGCCCACAGCGGCGCCCGCCCGGGCTCACCCGGCCGGCGCATCGGACGCGCTCTGCGGCGACGGCTGCTGCTTCGCCCGCCGCGGCCGCCAGATCGAGATCAGCTTGAGCAGCGCCGCCAAGCCCGCCCCGCCGTAGATCGCGAGCTTGTGCACGAGCGGGTCGCGCATCCAGACGATCGGCCAGCCGAACCAGCGCAACGAGAACGACACGATCCACAGGCGTCTCGCCTCGACCGCGGCCGTCCACGGGTCGACCGCATTGTTCGCGTCTCCCTTGGTGCGAAAGACGAGCCGGTTGTCGGACCGGCGCAGGATGTCGACGATCCGGTGGCTCTCGACGTGGTGGTCGGCGACCGGGATGTTGTACGTGATCACGTCCCCGACCCGGACGTCCCCGGTCGCCTTCGGACGGACGATCACGAGGTCGCCGGCGTGGAAGCTCGGCTGCATGCTCCCGGAGAGCACCGTCATCGGCCGGTACCACCCGGTCCGCGGGAGAACGCCGAGCAGGAGCAGGACGAGCAGCGAGAAGACGACGATGCCGCCGAAGAGGCCGCGGACCACGACGAGGGCGACGCTCTCCTCGGATGCGAGCCGGATGGGTGGCATCACTGGCTGGTGCTGGCGCGCTGGATGCCCGTGAAGCTGTAGGTGACGGTCGAGGTCAGGCCCTGGAAGGTGTTGCCGGCGCCGGAGGGGAGGGTCAACGTCAGGCGCAGGTGGTCGGTCGTGGCCGGCGTGTTCAGGTCGGTGATGTTCGAGAGGGCGAGGTTCGATCCGATCACCGCCCGCGAGGCGAGAACGGTCGAAGTCGTACCGCCGCAGGTGTACGTGTACGGCGGCCCCGACTCCGTCCAGGCGGCCGAGCACTTGTCGATCACCATCTGGAGGCCGTTCGTGGAGTCCGTGTCGAGCAACGAGCTCGGCGACGCGGTCGTCGTCAGGGTCACGGACGCGAGCGTGAGCGAGCCGGAGTTGGAGAGGTCGAATGCACGCTGGATCGTGTCGCCGGGCGCGACCCCCGTGGCGTTGACCCCGAGCCTGTTGGCCGGGCCGGCCGCGCCGAGCGCGACCGTCACCGACCCGGTCGTGATCGAGTGACCCGCGGTCGCCGCGCTCGTGAACGTCGCGAACGTACCCAGGCCGCCGACTCCGGCCGCGGCGCCGAGCACGCGAAGGAGGCGAGGAGAGACCAGATGGTTGTGAGCTTTCTCAGCTTCATCGCCGCACCTCGACGCGCGCGATCCGCGCGGGGGCAGGCAATTTCTCCGGCTCGCGATCCTCTTCCTTCTTCAAGAAAGCGCGAGGAGCGCCCGTGGGCGCTCCTCGCTGGGGGCCAGGTGAGGAGGTGGTGCTAGGCGGCGCCGCCGGCGCGCTGGGTGCCGGTGAACGCGTACTGGATCGTCGAGGTCAGCCCCTGGAGGCCGTTCGGGGCGGTCGACGGAAGCGTGAGCGTCACCCGAAGGTGATCGGTCGTGCCGGCCGTGTTCAGGTCGGCCAGGTTCGCGAGCGCAAGGTTCGAGCCGATCACGGCCCGCGAGGCCAGAACGGTCGAGGTCGTACCGCTGCACGCGTAGGTGTACGGAGGCCCGGACTCCGTCCAGGCGACGGAGCACTTGTCGACCACCATCTGCAGGCCGTCGGTCGCGTCCGTGTCGAGGGCGGTGCTGGTTGTCGCCGACGTCGTCAGCGTGACGCTCGCGAAGTCGGCGGTACCGGTGTTCGAGAGGTCGAAGCTGCGCTGGATCGTGTCGCCAGGGACGACGCCCGTCGCGTTCACGGTCAGCCGGTTCGTCGCCGCGCCGGTCGCACCGAGCGCGATCGTGATCGTGCCGGACGAGATGCTGTGACTCGCGGTCGCGGAACTCGTCCACGTCGCGTAGGTGCCGAGACCGGCGAGACCGCCGGCGACAGCGAGGACGGCGACGGTCAAGAGGACCTTCGTCGTCAGGTTGGAGTTACGCCAGAGCCGCATCGGTGGATGTCTCCTTTGGAAGAGGCCGGGAACGCCCCAGCTATCGGACGGAAACGACCGAACCTTGCGGAGGCTCAAGAAAGCTTCAGAAAACTTGGTCGGCCGTCCGCCGCGCCCCGTAGCATTCCGCCCGCGCCGCCACGCCCGAACCCGTTTGCGTGCCCGCGACACCCAACATCTCGACAGTGACCTGCGGCGGCTCGGCCGATCGCGCGGCCCACATCATCTTCCGCTACCGCCTCCGGCCGCAACCCGGGTACGACTACGTGAGCGAGGCGGCGACGCGGATCTGCGGCTACACCCCGGCCGAGTACTACGCCGACCCCGAGCTGCGGCTGAGGATCGTCCACCGCGACGACCGGCCGCTGCTGGCCGAGGCGATGATGGGCGGCGTCGCGACGCCGCACCTCCTGCGCTTCCGGCGAAAGGACGGCAGCCTGGTCTGGACGGAACAGCGCACGGTGGCGGTGTACGACGATTCCGGGGGCCTCCTCGCGGTCGAGGGATTCGTGCGGGAGATTCCCGATCCGACGGCGGTGGCGGACGCTCGGGTCCGGGTGGTCGGGCCGGTGCGGATCGACCTCGTCGAGCGCCGAGTGCTCGTCGACGCACGGGCCGTGCACCTGACCCCGGCCGAGTTCAAGCTGCTGGTCGCCCTGACCGGCAGCCCCGGTCGCACGGTCAGCCGGCAGGAGCTGATGCACCACCTCTGGCGCAGCGCGCACACGGGCGGGGGCCACACCTGCGAGGCGCACTTCTCGAACCGCCGCAGAAGGTGGAGCGCGACCCCCGTAACCCGACCCGGATCGTGACCGTGCGAGGCGGCGGGTACCGCTACTCGCCGGACGGGTAGCGGTCAGCCGAGCGCCAGCGCCTCGAGCGCCTCGCGGACCAGGGGCTCGAGCGTACCCCGATCGGTCGACGGCGCGCGCGCCAGCTCGGCCAGCAGCTCGTCGACGATCTCCGCCTGCTCGGCCGAGAGCCCGTTCCGCGCGGCGGCCTCGAGCCCGGCAAGCAGCCGTGCGTTGTCGAGGTGGCGGGCCAGCCACTGCGAGAGCAGGCCGACGATGCGGTCCTCAGGGCTCGTGGACATAGGCGCTCAGGAGGATGTCGTCTCCGACGGACAGCGCGCTCAAGCGGAGGAGCTCCACCGGGTACGGGAGAGCGCCCAGTGTCGTCGGCCCCGCGCCCGCCAGCGTCGGCGCGACGAAGAGGAGCAGCTTGTCGACCAGATCCTGCTCGAAGAATGCGGTCGCGAGCGTCGGCCCCCCTTCGAGGAGCATCGACTGCACGCCCTCGGAGCCGAGCCGCAGGAGCTCCTCGCCGATCGGGCCGGAGAGAAGCTCGAGCTCCGAGCCTTCCGGCAGAGGGCCGTGGCCGAACGCGATTCGCCGCGGCTGCACGGCCGCGTCCACCCCGCGGACGGTCAGTCGCGGATCGTCCGCCCGCACAGTTCCCATCCCGACCGCGACCGCGTCCGCGGCAGCGCGCAGCTCGTGGACCAGCCGCCGGCTCTCCTCGCCGGAGACCCACCGCGAGCCGGGGACGGCGACGTGGCCGTCGAGCGTCGCCGCCACCTTGTAGGTGACGAACGGCCGGCCGGCCGCGATCCACGTCCGCCACGCCTCGTTCTGTGCACGGGCCCCGAACGAGTCCGCGTGCTCGACCTCGACGCCGCCCGCGCGCAGCAGCTCGAGGCCGCCCGCCGCCTCCGGGTTCGGATCGAGCGAGCCGGCGACGACCTTCGCGACGCCGGCCCGCAGGACCGCCTCGGTGCACGGCGGCGTCGAGCCGTGGTGGCTGCAGGGCTCCATGGTCACGAAGAGCGTCGCGCCGATCGCCCGCTCTCCGGCCGCTTCGAGCGCGGCCACCTCGGCGTGCGGCCCGCCCTTCCGCTCGTGCCAGCCCTCGCCGACGATCTCGCCGCCGGAGACGACCACGGCGCCGACGACGGGGTTGGGACGCGTCGTCCCCCTGCCCCGCTCCGCAAGCTCGAGCGCCCGGTCGAGCGGGCTCACGCCAGCGTCTGGACCAGGCGACCGTATGCCCGGGCCGGATCCTCCGCCCCGAAGACCGAAGTGCCGCAGACGATCAGGTCGGCTCCCGCGTCGTACACGCTGCGGATGTTCTCCTCGGTGATCCCGCCGTCGACCTGGACATGGACCCCGGCCGGCACCTGCGTGCGCAGCCGGCGGACGCGGTCGAGCGCCTCCGGCATGAACGCCTGGCCCGAGTACCCCGGATGGATGCTCATGCAGAGGACGAGATCGAATTCGCCCGCAACGGGAACGACGTCGTCGACGCTCGTCTCCGGCTTGAAGGACAGCCCGACGCCGAAGCCGTGCTCGCGCGCCCGCGCCGCGACGGCGGGCGCGTCGGCGACCGCCTCGAAGTGGAAGGTGACACTGTCCGCCCCTGCGCTCCGGAACATGCCGAAGTGGTGCTCGGGGTCGTCGACCATCAGGTGGCAGTCGACGACGCCGCCCTCGCGGTGGATCAGGGGCGCGATCGACTGGAGGACGATCGGGCCGATCGTGATCGGCTCGACGAAGTGCCCATCGCCGACGTCGAAGTGGAACACACGCGTGCCGGCGCGGAGCAGGATCTCCACCTGCTCTCCGAGCCGGGAGAAGTCGGCCGCGTACAACGAGGGCTCGACCTCGACTCTGCGAATCCACTCGTCCCAGGTCACCCGGCGAGTATGACTGCCGGACGCCGGGCTCACCGTGAGTTCGTCCCCACCCGCAGCCGGGCAACGAAGAATCCCGAGGTTCCGTGCCGGTGGGGCGCCGTCAGCAGGAACTCCGGGCGCTTGGGGTGCCTGAACCCGGGCCACTCGGCTCCGAGGTCGTCCGCAACCAGCCCGGAGGCGTCGACCACCGCCTCGTTCTCGTCCGCATTCAGCGTGCAGACGGAGTAGACGACCGTGCCGCCCACCTTCACCCGCTCGGCCGCGGCGCGGATCAGCGCGAGCTGGAGCTCGGGCAGCGGGCGCGCGCGCCAGCGCAGGTCGGGCCTGGCGGCGAGCACGCCGAGCCCCGAGCACGGGGCGTCGACCAGCGCCCGGTCGAAGCCGGTCAGCTCGGAGGGCAGGGCGAGCGCATCGGCGTTGACGACCCGCACGTTCGCCGCCCCGAGCCGCCGTGCGTTCTCCTCGAGCTCGCGGGCGCGGCCCGCGTGCAGCTCGACCGCGACCACGTCGCCGGCGAGCTGCGTCGCCTTCCCGCCCGGAGCGGCACAGCAGTCGAGCACGCGGTCGGCCGGTCGCGACGCGACCGCGAGACCGGCCAGCTGCGACCCGCGGCTCTGCGGCCAGATCCGCCCGGCGGCAAGCGCTTCCGGGTCGACGCGTGCGACGCGGTAGGCGCCCGGCACGTCGGTCGGCTCGCCCTCGATCTCGCCGCGGACGAGGCGCACGACCGTCTCCGGCGCCTCGTTCTGCGCCCGCATCAGCGCGAGCGCCTCGTCCTCGCCCCAGTCCCGTAACCACGTCCCGTAGATCCAGTCGGGATAGGACTGCTCGAGCGGGCCGGCCGGCAGCGCCTCGAGCAGGTCGCGGAGCCCGGCCGCCAGCCGGCGCATCACCGCGTTCGTGAACGGCACCGCGCGCTCGAGGCGCGCGGCGCGGACGAGCTCGACGGACTCGTTCACCGCCGCGTGCGCGGCGACGCCTCCGAGGTAGCCGAGCTGGTACGCGCCGATCCGCAGGGCCGCCCGAACCGGCGGGTCGAGCTTCCGCACCGGGCGGCGGCCCAGCGTCTCGATCGCGTGGTCGAGCGCGCGGACGCGCTGGACCGTGCCGTAGGCGATCTGCTGGGCAAGCGCACGGTCGCGACCGTCGAGGTCGGAGGCCGCGGTCGCGAACGCCCGGTCGGCGTAGGCATCGTCCTCGAAGACGCGCAGCACGACCTGGTAGGCCGCGCGCCGCGCCTCGCTTATCGGAGGCCCCGCCGCCACTCGGCGTAGCTCATGCGGCGGCCGCCCTCCGGCTGCACCTCTAGCGGTACGAGCCGGCCGTCGTCGATCGTCGCCCGCCAGACCAGCACTCGACGCCCCTCCAGCTCCGCTCGTGCGCCGATGTGCGGCGAGAGCGCGCGGACTCTCCGCAGGAGCTCGTCTGCGGGACGCGACCAGTCCAGCTCGCGGTCGGCGGCGGTGAGCTTGTCCGCGTACGTGACCCCCTCGTCCGGCTGCGGGGTGAACGACGGGGCGGGTAGCACCTGCTCGAGCAGGGCGGCGCCGAGCTCGGCCGTCTTCGTGTAGACCGCTCCGGCGTCGGCCTCCTCCCCGATCGGGAACGCCTGCTGCGCCGCGATCGGGCCTGCGTCGAGCTCCTCCACCAGCCTGATGATCGTCACCCCGGTCTCGGCGTCGCCGGCCATGATCGCCCGCTCGACCGGCGCAGCCCCGCGCCAGCGCGGGAGCAGCGACGGATGCACGTTCAGCCAGAGATGCCGGTCGAGCAGCTTGCGGGAGATCAGACGCCCGTAGGCGACCAGGACGACCGTCTCGACGCCGCTCGGCTCGTACTCGTGGACGACCGGGATCCCGAGGCGCTGCGCGGCCACCTTCGCCGGCGTCGGCGACGGTCGCCGGCCGCGACCCGCAGGCGCGTCGGGCTGGGTGAGCAGGAACGCGATCTCGTGCTCCGGCGCCAGCCGCTCGAGGACGTCGGCACCGAAGGGAGCAGTGGCCGCGAAGCCGATCGGGTGCACCGAACTACCCGAGCACGGGCTGCGGGCGGAGCACGGCCATCGCCTCCCGCCGCGCATCCGGCGTCGTCCGGTCGACGATCAGCACACCGTCGAGGTGGTCGAGCTCGTGCTGGACGACGCGTGCCTCGAGGCCCGTCAGCTCGAGCCGGAGGGGCGCTCCGGTCGGGTCCTGGGCCTCCAGCGTCACTCCTACGTGGCGCTCGACCGGGACGAGGACACGCTGGAGGGACAGGCAGCCCTCGTCGTCCGACTCCTGCTCCTCGCTCGGGTCGACGATGCGCGGGTTGACCGCCGCTACCGGCCCGCCCTCCTCGCCCGCCCGGAAGACGAACACGCGGCGGAGCACGCCTGCCTGGTTCGCCGCCAGCCCGACGCCGTTCGCATCCTCCATCAGCGACCCCATCCGCTCGACGAGCCGGCGCAGGTCGTCGTCGAAGTCCTCGACCTCGTGGGCCCGCAGGCGCAGAACGGGATCGGGCCACTGGCGGATCTGTGCGAGCGCGAGCCGGCGGCGCGCCTCGCGCTCCGCGTCCAGCCGCTCGTCCCGGACCTGTCCGTGCTCCTCGACCTCGGACACGGCCAGCAGTGTAGTGAGAGCTAGGGACTCTGCGGATCGACGTCGACGACGGCGGAGAGGCCGGCCTTGCGCATCGCCGGCGCCGCCGTCGCGAGCGCCTTCGCGACTCGCGCTGCGAGCGCCCCCGGCCGGTCCGTCTTCGCGACCAGCTGCGCGCGGTGCCGGCCGCGCAGGCGCAGCAGGGGCGCCGGCCCGAGCAGCTCGTCGCCGCCGATCGCCGCCTTCAGCTCCTCCAGCGCCTGCAGCGGCGCCTCCTCCTCGGGTCCGGAGACGACGATCCGGACGAGGTGCCGGAACGGCGGGTAGCCGAGCGCCCGCCGCCGGTCGAGCTCGCCGCGCAGGAACTCCTCGACGTCGTGCCTGGCCGCGAGCTCGACCGGACGGATGTCCGGCTGGAAGGTCTGGATCACGACCCGGCCGGGCGCGTCGCGCCCGCTCCGCCCGGCGAGCTGGGTGAGGAGCTGAAACGTGCGCTCCTCGGCCCGGAAGTCGGGAAGGGCCAGGCCGGTGTCGGCGTCGACGACCGCGGCCAGTGCGACGCCCTCGAAGTGATGTCCCTTCGCGACCATCTGCGTGCCGAGCAGGACGGCGCGATCGGCGGCTGCGAAGCGCTCGATCGCCACGGAGGCGTCGTCGGTGTCCGCATCGAGGCGAATCAGCTCCAGCTCCGGTAGCCGGGCGGCGAGCTCGCGCTCGAGGCGCTGCGTACCCGCGCCGAGGCGCGCGAGCTCGGCCGAGCCGCACTCCGGGCACAGCACCGGCGCGGGCTCGGCGTGGCCGCAGTGGTGACAGCGCATCTCGCCGCCCGCATGGAGGACGAGCGCGACGTCGCAATTCGGGCAGCGGCGGGTGACGCCGCACGAGCGGCAGTGGATCGCCGGCGCCAGGCCGCGGCGGTTGAGGAGCAGGATCGCCTTGCCGCCGTGCCGGGCGATCGCACCCAGCTCGGCGAGGAGCGGCGCCGAGAGCGGGTAGCCGGCCTCGCGCCGGAGGTCGACGACACGCACCGGGGGCAAGCGGCCCGACAGACGCCCGCCGAGCTCCAGCCGCTCGAGCGCCGCCCAGCTCTCGGGACGGGGCGTCGCGCTCCCGTAGACCGCGGCCGCACCCTCCAGCGCGGCGCGCTTCGCCGCGACCGTGCGCGCGTCGTAGCGGGGGTCCGACTCCTGCTTGTACGAAGCGTCGTGCTCCTCGTCGACGCAGATCAGGCCGAGACCGCGCACCGGCGCGAAGACGGCCGAGCGCGCGCCGACGACGACCCGCGCCTCCCCGGCGGCGATCCGCTCGCGCTCGTCCCGGCGCTGGGCATCGCCGAGCCCGGAATGCAGCACCGCGATCCGGTCGCCGAACCGGGCCCGGAACCGGCCGACCGCCTGCGGCGTCAGCGCGATCTCGGGCACGAGCACGATCGCGCCGAGCCCGCGCTCCAGCGCCGCAGCGCACGCCTGGAGGTAGACCTCGGTCTTTCCGCTGCCGGTCGCACCGTAGAGCAGAAAGCGCCCGCCGCCGCGGTCGATCGCCTCGACGATCCGGGCGACGGCGGCCTCCTGCTCCGGCGTCAGCCGCACCGGCGGCGGCTCGCCGGGGAGGCCCGCAGCGCTCGGCCTCCGCTCTCCCCGTCGCGTGCGCTTCAGCGGCGCCACCAGCTCGAGCGCCCGTGCGGGCGTCGACCCGTAGTAGTCCGCTACCCAGAGCGCCAGGTCGACGAGCGCCGCCGGAACCTCGTCGAGCACCGGTCCGACGAGCGCCGGCTCCACTCCGGCAGGCGGTTCGTCGCCGGTCCCGACCACCACGCCGCGCACCTTCGACCTCCCGAACCGGACGGAGACGACCGAGCCCTTGCCCACGCCCTCCGGCGCCTCGTACGTGAACGCACGGGCGACCGCCCGTGCGGAGACGAGTGGATAGACGGAGGCGTACGGCACCGCCCCAGCCTAGTGGGGGCGTCAGCCGGGCCGGCTACACGCCGGCGGCGGCGACGACGAACTCGGTCGCGAAGCCGAGGACGAGGCCGGCGAGCAAGCCCCACATCACGATCGTCTTCGCCGCGAGCTGCCGGTTGACGTTCATCAGCTCGACGACGACGTAGAGGATCGAGCCGGCCGCCAGCGCGAGGAAGGCGATCGACAGCTTCTCGCTCACCCACGATTGGCCGATCAGGGTCCCCACGAACGTGGGGCCGCCGCCGATCAGACCGAGCAGGCCGAGGAACCGCCAGCTCGGCCGTTCGCCCTTGCCGGCGAGCGGGGCGACGATCCCGAAGCCCTCGGTGGCGTTGTGGAGACCGAAGCCGATGATCAGCACGACCGCGAGACCGATCGCGCCCTGAGCCCCGGACTGACCGATCGCCAGCCCCTCGGAGAAGTTGTGCAACCCGATGCCGGTGGCGATCAGCAGGGCGAGCCAGCGATCGGGCGAGAGGCCGACGACCCAGCTCTGCTCGAACTCGGCCGCCGAGGCGGCACCCGGGCCGAGCATCGCGCGCTCCCGCTCCCGCTTCATCCACCGGTCGTAGTAGACGAGGCTCATCACACCGACGGTGACACCGCCGGCGAGCAGGGCCGCCAGACCCGCGAAGTGCGACCAGCTGCCGCCGCCCTGGGCGTCGGACAGGGCGGTCTCGACCGGCTCGACGCCGTTCGAGAGGACGTCGAACAGCAGGAACAGGAGGATCCCGGTCGCGACCGCGCTCAACGCCGCCTTCAGCCTGCGGTCGGCGCTCTTCAGCCGGCCGAGCGGAAGGCCGAGGAAGATCGTCGCGCCGGCGAGTGTTCCGAGGGCGAGTATCTGGCCGGAGGACATTCGTCAGGTGCTCCTTCGCGTCGCTGTAAGGCGTGCCTTACAAACGGTCGCGACTATAGTGGCAGGCCCGGCCCTAGTCAAATCAGGTCAGTGATGGCGCACCGGCACTCAGTCGACGACTACCTCGAGACGATCTGGTTTCTCGCATTCCCGATCGGCGAGTACCGCCCGGCGACCGGCGGGACGCCCACCCTCGCCTCCCGCGTCGCCGAGATGCTCGGCGTCTCCCGGGCGTCGGCGGGCGAGATGCTGAAGCGGCTGGAGGGCGACGGGCTCGTCCAGCGTGGCGCGCACAAGGAGGCGATCCTGACGTCGTCCGGACGCGCGCGGGCGGAACGGGTGGTCAGGCGCCATCGCATCATCGAGCGGCTCCTGACCGACTTCATGGGCTACACGGCGGCCGAGGCGCACGTCCACGCCGACGAGCTCGGCGACACGTTCACGGACGACATGATCGAGCGCATGGAGGAGAAGCTCGGTCATCCGGAGCGGTGCCCTCACGGCTGGCCGGTGAACACCGACCTGGAGCAGAGCGAGAATCGCGAGCTGGCTCCGCTCTCCGCGCTGGCCCCCGGGGAGCGGGCGACGATCGTCCGGCTCGCCGAGCACGACGGCGAGCTGCTGCACTGGTTCTACGACCAGGGGCTGGTGCCGGGAGCCGAGGTCGAGGTGCGGGACGCGCAGGCGGCGGCGGGCCAGTTCACCGTCAGGCTGAACGGGGGCGAGCGGGTGGTCGGCGAGAAGGCTGCCGACGGCCTGTTCGTCCGACGGGCGTAGCCTCCAGGGACAGGCTCCGGCCTGTCCCTGTTTACGCCGGAGCCTTCGCGCCCGCGATCCCGGCCGCCTCGCGCAGGGCCTCGGCCTTGTCGGTCCGCTCCCACGTGAAGTCGTGGTCGTCGCGGCCGAAGTGGCCGTACGCGGCCGTCTTCGCGTAGATCGGGCGGCGGAGGTCGAGGTCGCGGATGATCGCGGCCGGGCGGAGGTCGAAGTGGTCGCGGACGAGCTGCTCGATCCTGGGCACCGGAATGCGCTCGGTGCCGAAGCAGTCGACCTCGAGGGAGACCGGGTGCGCGACCCCGATCGCGTAGGCGACTTGCAACTCACACCGGTTGGCGAGACCGGAGGCGACGATGTTCTTCGCCACGTAGCGCGCGGCGTAGGCGGCGGAGCGGTCGACCTTCGTCGGATCCTTGCCTGAGAACGCACCGCCGCCGTGGCGGGCGGCGCCGCCGTAGGTGTCGACGATGATCTTCCGGCCGGTCAGGCCCGTGTCGCCCATCGGCCCGCCGACGACGAACTTGCCGGTCGGGTTGCAGTAGAAGAAGTCCTTGTCGCCGAGGAGCCGCTTCTCGTCGTAGAGGTGGCCGGGCAGGATCGGGTGGAGCACGTGCTCGGCGAGGTCGGGCTTGATCAGCGCGTCGGCGTCGAGCCCGTCGCGATGCTGGGTGGAGATCAGCACGCGCACGATCTCGACCGGCCGGAGGTGCCCGTGCTCGTCGGTCTCGTAGCGGACGGTCACCTGCGACTTTCCGTCCGGCCGCAGGTAGGGGAGGACGTCCGCCTTCCGCACCTCGGCCAGTCGCCGGCAGATCAGATGCGCAAGCGTGATCGGCATCGGCATCAGCTCGTCGGTCTCGTCGGTCGCGTAGCCGAACATCATCCCCTGGTCGCCGGCGCCGATCCGGTCGAGCGGATCGTCGTCCCCGGGATCGTGCTGGACCTCGTAGGAGGCGTCGATCCCCTGGGCGATGTCCGGCGACTGCTCGTCGATCGCGACGATCACGCCGCACGTCTCGGCGTCGAAGCCGTACTTCGCCCGGTCGTAGCCGATCTCGTGCACCCTCGCGCGCACCAGCCGCGGGATGTCGACGTACGTCTCCGTGGTGATCTCGCCGGCGACGACGACGAGTCCGGTGGTGACGAGCGTCTCGCACGCGACCCGGCCGTGAGGGTCCTGCGCCAGGACGGCGTCGAGGATCGAGTCCGAGATCTGGTCGGCGATCTTGTCGGGGTGGCCTTCGGTGACGGACTCCGACGTGAACAGGAACGAGCGCTCGGGCACGGCGGAAGGCTAGCGGAAGGCGACGAACCCTCTGACCGAGAGCACGTCGGCGTCGACGGAGCCGAACAGGAGCAAGCGCCCGAGCTCTGCGGGGACGCGCGGGGGTAACGCCGAGCCGCGCGAGCAGCGGGCGGAGGCGAGGGACGTCCGCGTAGACGATCCCCGCGACGTCGTCCGGCATCGCCGCGAGGCTCGTCGCCGACCGCCACGGGGACGAGTCGGCGAGCCGCGGAGACGGCGCGAGCAGCCCGCGGATCCCGCTCTTCGCGGTGGTGACGACGACCTTGCCGCCGAAGACGGCGTAGTAGTACGTCCGCTTCTCGAGCACGAAGCGAGTCGACGGGACGCCCGCGATCCGGAGAGACTCCGGTGGCCTCTGCCCGAGCGCGCCGGCCAGGGTGACGAGCCGCTCGAGCGTGGCCTCGGCCGACTGCTGGTCGGAGACCTGGATCACCAGCGTCGCCTCGGGCCCGCCCGCGGTCCGGCGGACGTAGAGGGCGGCCTCGCCCTTGAAGAGCCCGATCGCGTCGTCGAGCAGTCCGCCGAGCGCCTTCGCCACCGCCCCGAGCCGATCCGAGAGCGCAGGGGAGCGCCGGAGCTCGTCGAGGGTGGCGTCCAGCCCCCTGGCGTCGGCGAAGAGAGCGGCGCCGGCCGGCACCTCCGCCGGCAGCTCGGGCGTGTATGGGGCGGCCTCGATCTCGTCCGCCTTGACGCGCACGTCGACGGAGAGACGGTTCTGCCGGGGGGCGAGCGCGGCGGCGACCCAGCCGATCCGCCCGAGGCCGGGGACGGGGCCGGTGCCGGTGCCGGTCTTCGCGCGCTCGTCGACCGCCGCGGTCGCGGCCGCCCCGTCGACGTAGACGGTCGCGAGCGTGTCCGCGGGCAGCCTGCTCGTCGCCTGCCGGTAGCTCTCGTCGCCGGCGAGCGATCCGGCGTTCCGGGCGACCTTGAGCCGGTCGATCGTCGCCCGGTCGCGCGCGATCACGCGCCAGCTCTGGACCTCCTCCGAGACGAGCCGCGGCTTCGTCTTCGCGAGCTCGGAGTCGAGCTTGGCCGGGTCTGCCGGCTGGGTGAGGCCGACGAGGACGCCCCGGGTCAGGTCGTCGGCGGTGAGCGCGAGAACGTCCGTCTCCGGCCCGAGCGCCGGCTGCACCTGGTCGACCGCTCCGGCCGAAGCTGGGCGCCGGCCGGGAAGAGCCCGAGCAGCCTTCGGGCCGCCTGCCACTGCGCCGGATCGCGCGTGTTCAGGCGTACGAGCAGCGCGGTCGAGCGCGGGGCGACAGCGGCGCCGCCTTCCGGTCCCGCAGTCTCGACCGCCGAGCCGCACCCGGCGAGGAGCACCGCGAGGAGCGCAATCGGAAGCCTGCGCACCGTCCGATGCTACTCGCCGCGCGGGCGGCGGCCCATCAGCGAGGCGACGAGGTCGCCGAGGCTGTCGCCCGCGAGCACCCGGCAGACGCCCTCGGTGATCGGCAGCTCGATCCCGAGCCGGTGGGAGAGGTCGCGGAGCACCGGCGCGGTCGTCAGCCCCTCGACCACCTGGCCGATCTCGGCGGCCGCCTCCTCCGCGGAGGCGCCCTGGGCGATCAGCTCGCCGGCGTGGCGATTGCGGCCGTACCGGCTGAAGCAGGTGACGATCAGATCGCCCATCCCGGCGAGGCCGGCGAACGTCTCCGGGCGGGCGCCGTTAGCCTCGCCCAGGCGTGCCATCTCCGCGAGCCCGCGCGTGATCAGCGCGGCCTTGCCGTTGTCGCCGAGGCCGAGCCCGTCCACGCCGCCGGCGGCGAGCGCGATCACGTTCTTGGCGGCGGCGCAGAGCTCGACGCCGGTCACGTCGGGATTGACGTACACGCGGAAGACCGTCGAGTTGATCTCGTGCTGGAGCCGGACCGCGAGCTCCTCGTCGTCGCTCGCGATCACCGCGGCGCTGGGCAGGCCCTCGGCGATCTCCTCGGCCATGTTCGGGCCGGAGAGCACCGCGACCGGCCGGTCGAGGACGAGGGTCGAAAGGCGCCGGCCGCTCGACGGGTCGAGCCCTTTCGTCAGCGAGAGCGCCGCGCCGCCCGGGGGCAGTCTGCCGGCGACCTCGGCGAAGGCCCGGCTCGGAACGGCGAGGACGTAGAGATCGGCCCCGGCCGGCACCTCGGAGACGGCGCCGACGTCGCGGAGGTCGACCGTCGCCAGGTAGCGGGGATTGCGGCCGCCCTCCGCGATCGCGGCCGCCTGGGCGGGATCGCGGCAGGCGAGCGTGACCTCGTGTCCGCGGTCGGCCAGGAGGCGCGCGAACGCGGTTCCCCAGGTGCCACAGCCGACGACGACCACGTTCACGTCAGGAGCGTCTCACGAAGTCGATCGAGACGGGAACCCCCTCGAGCTCGAACCGCTCGCGCAGCTGGTTCTCGACCCAGTAGCCGTAGTCGCGGGTGACGAGCGCGGGATCGTTGACGAAGAAGCGGAACCGGGGCGGCCGGGTCTGCGTCTGCGTCCCGTAGAGGAGGTTGAGCCGCCGGCGGTCGCGCGAGGGCGGCTGCCGGGCCGCCCGCAGATCCTCGAGGAAGCGGTTCAGCGCCGGAGTGGGAATCCGGCTCGTGTGCTTGGCGAAGAGCTGCTCGACGCGGTCGAGCAGCCGGGCGACCCCGCGGCCGGTCTTCGCCGAGACGGTGACGAGCCCCGGCCGCTGGCGGAGGCGTTGCTCGATCCTGGGCCGCACGTCCTCCACCTTCACCAGGCCCGCGTCCCACTTCGAGAGCACGACGAGCGTCGAGCAGTTCGCCTTGCGCGCGACGTCGGCGACGGCGAGATCCTGATCGACGAGCCCCTCGCTCGCGTCGACGAGCACGAGCGCGACGTCGGCCCGCTCCGCGGCGTCGAGGGCTCGCAGCTCCGAGTAGTACTCGATCCCCTGGCGCTGACGCCGCTTGCGCCGCAGGCCCGCAGTGTCGACGAGGACGAAGGTGGTCTCTCCCCGCCTGAGCACGGTGTCGATCGCGTCCCGCGTCGTCCCGGGAACGTCCGAGACGATCACCCGGTCCTCTCCGACGATCGCGTTCAGCAGGCTCGACTTGCCGACGTTCGGCCGGCCGAGAATCGCGACCCGGATCGCCTCGTCGCCGACCTGGGCCGGTCCCGAGCCGGGCAGGCGGGCGACGATCGCGTCGAGCAGATCGCCGGTCCCGTGCCCGTGCAGCGCCGAGAGCGGGATCGGCTCGCCCAGCCCGAGCCGGTGGAACTCCAGCGCCTCGACGTCGCGCGCCGGGTCGTCGATCTTGTTCGCGAGCAGGAACACCGGCTTGTGCGACGCGCGGAGGATCGCCGCCACCTCCTCGTCGCCGGGGGTGATCCCGAGCTTCGCGTCGACGACGAAGAGCAGCAGATCGGCTTCGGCGACGGCCGCCCGGGCCTGCTCGACGATGCTGCGAGTGATCGGCGAGGGATCGACGACGTCCACGCCGCCCGTGTCGATCAGCAGGAACTGCGTCCCCGCCCATTCGCAGACGAGCTCCTTGCGGTCGCGCGTGACGCCGGCGGTCTCGTGGACGACCGCGGCGCGCGACGCCGTCAGCCGGTTGACCAGCGTCGACTTGCCCACGTTGGGGAAGCCGACGACGGCCACGGTCCCGGCGAGGGCCTCCGCCATGAGCGGCTCAGGCCGGGGCTTGCTCGCGGACGAGCCGCTCGATGTGGTCGACGACCTCCTCGACGGTGAGGCTCGTGGTGTCGATCAGCTCGGCGTCTCCGGCGGGCCGCATGCGCTCGGCGTCGTGCTCGTCGCGGAGGCGCAGATCGGTGGCGAGCGCGTCCGCTCCGATCTCCGGGCGCTCGGCGAGCCGCCGGCTCGCGCGTATCTGCGGGTCGGCCTGGAGGTAGACCTTCACCTCGGCGCCGGGGACGACGACGGTGCCGATGTCGCGCCCTTCGATCACGGCGTCGCCCTCCTGGGCCATCTCCCGCTGGCGGTCGCGCATCACCGCGCGCACCTCGGGGTGGCGGGCGACGACCGGGACGAGCCGGTCGATCTCGGCGCGCCGGATCGCGGCGGTCACGTCGGTGTCGGCGATGAAGCAGCGGCCGCGCTCGTCGAAGTCGACCGGGTTCTCCGCCGCGAGCTCGCCGAGCCGCCCGCCCTTGTCGAGCGGCACCCCGTCGCGCAGCGCGAGCCACGTGAGCGCCCGGTACATCGCTCCGGTGTCGAGGTAGCGAAAGCCGAGCCGCTCGGCGAGGCGTCTGGCCACGGTGCTCTTGCCGGCCCCGGCCGGGCCGTCGATGGAGACGATCATCCGCTCTCGACTCCGTCGAAAGCGTCAGCCGGCGGTTGAAGGACGATGGCGGTCATCGTGAGAGTGGCCCGGGCGGCGGCTCACCGCTGAGCCGCCTGCGCAAGGGTCTCGAAGAATCCGGGGAAGGATATCGACACCGCCTCCGGGCCCTCGATGCGGACCCCCTCGCGCGAGACCAGACCGGCGACCGCCCCGAGAATCGCAATGCGATGATCCCCGCCGGAGGCCACACCCCCACCCTTTGGGCGGGTTGGGACCCCTCTCACCCTGAAGCCATCATCGGTCGCGGTGATCCGCACCGCAAGGGCCCGTAGTGCATTCGTCACGGTCTCGATCCGGTTCGTCTCCTTTTCGCGGAGCTCCGCGGCGCCGCGCACGCTGCTCTCCCCGTGCGCCATCGAGGCGGCGAGCGCGAACAGCGGCAGCTCGTCGATCAGCGCCGGCACCTCCTGCGGCTCGACCTCGGTTGCGACCAGGTCGGCGTGCTCGACCTCGATGTCGGCGACCGGCTCGCCGGCGGCAGTCCCGCGGTTGTAGATCGAGATCCGCGCCCCCATCCGCTCGAGCACGTGCAGCAGCCCCGTACGGGTCGGGTTCACGCCTACGGCGCTCAGGCGAAGCCTGGATCCCGGAAGCAGGGTCGCGGCGACGAGGAACGGCGCCGCCGCCGAGAAGTCGCCCGGAACCACGAGCCGTAGAGGCTCGAGCCGATCGGTCGGCTGGATCTCGACCCGCCCCGGTCGCGAGGTCACCTGTGCGCCGGCGGCGCGGAGCAGCCGCTCGGTGTGGTCTCGGGTGACAACGGGCTCGATCACCGCCGTCGGCCCGCCCTCCGCGTACAGCCCGGCGAGCAGGACGCACGACTTGACCTGCGCGCTTGCAACGGGAAGCTCGTAGCTGATCGGGTGCAGCACTCCGCCCTCGACCCGGAGCGGCAGCCGCCCGCCGTCCGTCTCGATTCGTGCCCCCATGGCTGCCAGCGGCTCCGCAATCCGACCCATCGGCCGCCGCCGGAGCGATTCGTCGCCGGTCAGCTCGAATCGCTGCCCCTGCTGGCCGGCGAGGATCCCCGCCGCCAGGCGGACGAGCGTCCCGGCGTTGCCGGCGTCGATCGGACCGCCCGGTGAGCGCAGCCCGCGCAGGCCGACCCCGTGCACGCGCAGGTCGTCACCCGACTCCTCGACCTCGACCCCCAGCGCGCGGACGGCCGCGATCGTCGACTCGGTGTCGCCCGAGCGCCCGAACCCGGCGATCCGGCTCTCGCCGTCTGCGATCGCCCCGAGCAGGACCGCGCGGTGCGAGATCGACTTGTCGCCGGGGAGCGCGACCCCACCCTGAAGGGAGGCCGCCGGCTCGATCCTCATTCGAGCACCGGCGACACGGAGACGCCGTACCCCTGCGCCTCCAGCAGCTGCGCCGCCCGTTCCGCCTCCCGCTCGCCGGTGACGAGCATCGTCAGGATTCCGCCGCGCTCGGGCGAGAAGTGGTGCAGCTCGAAGTCCTCGATGTTGATCCGCTCGGCGCCGAGCGCCTGGGTGATGCCGGCGAGCACGCCCGGCCGGTCGGGCACGTGCACGGTCACCCGTTGCAGCGCCCCCGGGTCCGGGTAGGCCTCGGCGAGCATGCGGCGGCGATTCTCGGCGGCCTCTCCGATCCAGCGCGCGAGCGAGCCCGCATCGCCGGCGGACAGCCACCGCTCGAGCTGCTCGACGCGGCGGCGGTGCTCGGCGAGCGCCTCCGCGAGCTCGGAGCCGTTGTCGAGGAAGATGTCCACCCAGATTCGCGGGTTAGCGCCGGCGACCCGGGCCATGTCCCGCAGCGAGCCCCCGGCTGCCGACAGCGGGTCGTGACCCTCGACGCGGCCCGCGCCGGCCTGGTTGACGAGCAGGTTCGCGAGGGCGTGCGGCAGGTGGCTCGTCAGCGCGACGAGCCGGTCGTGCGCCCGGGGGTCGATCGCGACCGGGACCGCGCCGAGCGACGCGACGAACCCGTGCACGAGCCGGTAGCGGTCGGGGTCGGTGGCGGCGACCGGGGTGAGGAACCAGGTCGCTCCGTCGAAGAGGTCGGCGCTCGCGTGCGCCGGGCCGCGGGCCTCGCGGCCGCAGACCGGGTGGCCACCGACGAACCGCTCGGGAAACCGGAGCGACCAGTCTTTCGTCGAGCCGACGTCGGTGACCGTGCAGGTCTCCGGAGCCCGGGCGAGCACGTCTTCGACGAGCGGCGGGAGGACGGCGACCGGCGCGGCGACGATCGCCAGCTCGGCGTCCGCGAGCACGTCGGCGAGCGCGCCGACCTCGTCGATCGCTCCCCGCTCCCTGGCGGTGGCGGCCGCGGACTCGTCGGCGTCGTACCCGCCGACCCAGTCGACGCCGGCGCGCTTCGCCGCCAGACCGACCGACGCGCCCATCAGGCCCGTTCCGACCAGGGCGACCCTCATCCGCTAGCCGATCTCTTTGCCCATCAGGGCAACGAGCTCGCGCACGTCGTCTGCGAACCCGCCGAACTCGGCCGCCGGGATCTGCTGCGGCCCGTCCGACAGGGCCTCCTCGGGTCGCGGATGCGTCTCGACGATGATCCCGTCGGCGCCGACCGCGACCGCGGCGCGGGCGAGCGGGAGGACCAGGTCGCGCCGCCCGGCGGCGTGCGAGGGATCGACGATCACCGGCAGGTGCGTCTCGTGCTTGAGCACGGCGACGGCGCCGAGATCGAGTGTGAAGCGGGTGGAGGTCTCGAACGTCTTGATCCCGCGCTCGCAGAGGATGATCCGCTCGTTCCCCTCCTTCGCGATGTACTCGGCCGACATCAGGAGCTCCTCGACCGACGTCGACAGGCCGCGCTTGAGCAGCACCGGCTTGTCCGCGCGGCCGACCTCCGCGAGCAGCAGGAAGTTCTGACTGTTGCGCGCGCCGATCTGGATCACGTCGGCGGCGTCGACCACCTCTTCGACGTGCCGCGGGTCCATCAGCTCGGTGACGATCGGCAGGCCGGTCTCGGCGCGCGCCTCGCCGAGGATCGCGAGCGCCTCGGCGCCGAGCCCCTGGAAGCTGTACGGCGAGGTGCGCGGCTTGAACGCGCCGCCACGGAGCATCGTCGCGCCGGCAGCCGCGACCGCCCGGGCGGTCTCGAGCGTCTGCTCCCGGTACTCGACCGAGCACGGCCCGGCGATCAGCCCGAACCACGTGTCGCCGATCCGGTGGCCGTCGACGTCGATCACGGTCGGATCGGCGGAGACCTCCCGCGCGACCCGCTTGTACGGCTTCAGGATCGGGAGCACCTGCTCGACGCCCGGAAAGCCCTCGAGCGGAAGGGTCGCGAGCAGCTCGCGGTCGCCGGTGGCGGTGATCACGGTCGCCTCGCGCCCGACCGAGACCCGCGCGTCGACGCCCGCCTCCTGCATCCGGGCGACGACGTGGTCGACCTCGTCCGTGCTGGCGCCGGGCGCCATCACGATCAGGACCTCCGGAGAGTGGACGGTGGCCAAGCCCGCAGTCTAGGTGGAGCTATTCGGGCTCGGCCGCAGGCACCAGCAGGGCACGCCGCACCCAGTGCGGCATCCACCAGTTCGCCCGCCCGAGCAGCAGCATGATCGACGGCACGAGGAGGGCGCGAATCAGGGTCGCGTCCAGCAGGACACCCGCGGCGAGGCCGATCCCGAACTGCTTGATGTCCGGGCCCGGGCCGGTCGAGAGCGAGAAGAACGCGAAGACGAGCACGAGCGCCGCGCTGGTCACGAGCTTGCCGGTGCGGGCGAGCCCGAGGGAGACCGCCTTCCGGGTGTCGCGCGTCTCGTCGTACGCCTCGCGGATGCGCGTGACGATGAAGACCTCGTAGTCCATCGACAGCCCGTACAGGAACGCGAAGATCATCAACGGGATCCACGAGATCACCGCGTCGGTGGCCTTGATCCCCCAGATCGCGTCGCTGCCGTGGCCCTGCTGGAAGATGAAGACGACCACTCCGAACGCGCAGCCGAGCGAGATCAGGTTGAGCACGACCGCCTTCAGCGGCAGCACGATCGAGCGGAACGCCCGCATCAGGAGCAGGAAGGTGAGCAGGACGACGAAGGCGAGCACGTACGGGAAGTTGCCGTAGACGGCGTGGACGAAGTCGCGCTCCTCGGGCGCCACGCCGCCGAGCGTGATCACCGTGTTCCCGCCGGCCGCGCGGGCGGCGGCGGGCAGGACGTCGTGCTGGAGATGCGAGATCGTCTTGCGTGCCGACTTCGCCGCCGCGTCGGTGGCGGGGAACGCCTCGACCAGCGCCGTATCGTCCTTGCGCCACGAGGGCGGAGCGGCGGCGCCGACGATACCGGGCGTCCGCTCGAGCGTCGAGACCAGCGACGACAGTACCTGCGGCCCGGCCCCGTGCTCGACGAGGACGTCGAACGGCTTCAACACCCCGGCCGAGATCCCCGCGTCCGCGAGCGCGTTGCGGCCCGCGAAGGCGTCGCCGGTACCCGGGAGGTTCTTCGCCTGGGCCTCGGCCGGGTTCAGCTTCGACGCGGGAACGAGGAGCAGGGCGACGATCGCCAGCCCGCAGACGACGACCACGACCGGTCGCCGGACGACCGTGTCCGCCCAGCGGTGCCAGAAGCCCGTCTCTCCGGGGTCGGCGGAGACGATCCGCTTCGGGATCACGCGCAGGCTGTCGATCCGGTGGCCCAGCTTGAACAGCAGCACCGGCAGCAACGTGATCGAGGCGAGGACGGAGACCGCCGGGATCAGCATCCCGCCGATCCCGATCGAGCGGATGAAGGGCAGCGGCAGGATCACCATGCTGAGCAGGCCGATCGCCACCGTCGACCCGGAGACGACCACCGAGCGGCCCGCGTGGGTCATCGTCTCGACCACCGCGCTCTCGACGTCGCGGCCGTGGTGCAGCTCCTCTCTGAAGCGGAAGAGCATCAGCAGCGAGTAGTCGATCGCGACGCCGAGGCCGACCAGCGCGACCAGGAACTGGACGATGATCGAGACGTTCGTGACGTAGGTCAACGCCCAGACGAGGCTGAAGGTGGTCAGGATCGAGGTCGCGGCGACGATCAGCGGCAGGGAGACGGCGGTGAGCGTTCCGAAGACGAAGAGCAGGACGAGGAGCGCGCCGACGCCGCCGATCAGGATCTCGATCGCGAGGCTCGGGCCCCCGGTGCCGCCGATGTCCTCCTCGAGCGCGTCGCGGCCGGTCAGGTGGACGGTGAGGCCTGGCGGCGCGGCCGCTTTCAGCGCGGCGCGGATTTTCTTGATGTGGACGTTGGAGTTGAAGCCCGGCGTTCCGGGCGGATAGATCTCGGCGAAAGTCGTGTGCCGGTCCTTCGAGAGGTACGCGCTCGATCCGGTGGTGAAGTACGAGCTGACGCGCGAGCCGGGGTTGACCGCGGCGGCCTTGGCGACCGCGGCCTCGATTCCCTTCTCCTGCGTCACGTCCCCGCTCGACCGGAAGACGGCGACGAGCGGCGCCTGCTCGCCGGTGCCGAAGGTCTTCAGCGCGCGCTGGTTCGCCTCGTACGCCGAGTAGCCCGGTATCGAGAACGACTCGAACCAGCGATCGGAGAGACGCGTGGTCGTGAAGAGCCCGAAGAGGGTGAGCGCGATCCAGGCGAGCACGACCCAGCGCCGGCGGCGGATGACGAGGTGGGCGAGACGCTCCAGCACTTCCCGGCACGTTACGGACCGCGGCCCTGGCAGCGCAAGCTCGTTGCCCGGGTATCATGCGGCCGGATGGTCACCGTCTCGTATCGGGGCTGGTACCGGCGCCGCGGGCGAGGCGGAAGCGCGCGCGCGGCCTGACCGTACGCACAGCCGTCTCCCCCTCCCCCGGCCTCGCCAGAGGCCTCTTTTTTCCCCTCGTTGAAGGAGAATGCAGGACCATGAAGATCTTTTCCGGCATCCAGCCGACCGGACAGAAGCACCTCGGCAACTACTCGGGCGGCTTCCGCCAGTACGCGGCCGTCCAGGAGCAGGGCGAGGCCTTCTTCTGCATCGTCGACCTTCACTCGATCAGCGTCGAGCACGACCCGGCGGAGCTGCGCCGGGCGACCCTCGATCTCGCCGCGATGCTCTTCGCGACCGGGCTCGACCCGGAGCGCTCGACCGTGTTCTGCCAGAGTCACGTGACCGCGCACGCGGAGGCGAATTGGCTCCTGTCGGCGGTGACGAGCTTCGGCGAGCTGCGCCGGATGACGCAGTTCAAGGAGAAGGCCGACAAGCACGAGTTCGTCTCGGCGGCGCTCTTCACCTACCCGGTCCTGCAGGCCGGCGACATCCTCCTCTACCAGACCGACGTCGTCCCGGTCGGCGACGACCAGCGGCAGCACGTCGAGCTGTCGCGCAACGTCGCCGAGCGCTTCAACACCCGGTTCGGCGAGACGTTCACCGTCCCGAGGGTGGAGACGCCGCCGGTCGGGGGACGGATCATGGACCTGCAGGAGCCGGCGAACAAGATGTCGACGACGGGCGGCACGTCGCAGGGCACCGTGCTGATCACCGACGGGCCGGACGTGGTTCGGAAGAAGTTCAAGACCGCCGTCACCGACTCCGGGTCGGAGATCCGGCGGGCGGCGGACAAGCCGGGAATCTCGAACCTGATCGAGATCATGTCGGTCGCGACGGGCGACACACCGGAGGAGATCGAGGAGCGCTTCTCCGGACAGGGCTACGGCCGCTTCAAGGAGGAGGTGGCGGAGGCGGCGATTGCCCTTCTCGCCCCGATCGAGGAGCGCTACCGGGGCTTCCGCGAGGACGAGGGCGAGCTCCGGCGGCTGCTCGCCGTCGGCGCCGGGAAGGCGCGCGAGGCATCGGCGCCGACGCTCGCCGCGATGTACGACCGGATGGGGTTCGCCGAGCGGTAGGCTGGCCTCGTGCTGATCTCGACGATGAACGACGTTCCGGGGCACGAGGTCGACGAGGTCTTCGGCGAGGTGTTCGGGCTCACCGTACGTTCCCGGAACATCGTCTCCATGGTCGGCGCGTTGCTCAAGTCGCTGGCGGGCGGCGAGCTGAAAGGGATGACCAAGGTGCTCGTCTCGAGTCGCCGGCAGGTGATCGACCGCATGGTCGAAGAGGCAAAGGCCCGGGGCGCAAACGCGGTCCTCGCGATGCGTTTCGACACCTCGGAGCTGGGTGGCACCTGGACCGAGATCTGCGCCTACGGAACCGCGGTCCGGATTCGCAAGCTCTAGCCGCCCCGCGCAGGACGGCTCAGAGCCCGACCTGTCGACGCAGCCGCACGACCTCCCCGCGCGTCAGCTCCCGCGACTCGCCGGGCGCGAGGCCCCCGAGTTCGAGACCCGCGTAGACGCTTCGGTGCAATCGACTCACCGGGTGCCCGACCGCCTCGCACATCCGCTTGACCTGGTGCTTGCGACCCTCGTGGACCGTCAGCTCGATCCGGCTGCGGCCGAGGCGACGGACCGACGCCGGAGCCGTCCGCCCGTCCTCCAGCTCGACGCCGTCCGCGAGCCGGCGGAGCGCATCCCCGGGCGGCTCGCCGTCGACCTCGACCTCGTAGACCTTGTCCACCTCGTAGCGGGGGTGGGCGAGCCGGTGGGCGAGCTGCCCGTCGTTGGTGAGCAGCAGAGCGCCGGTCGTGTCCGCGTCCAGCCGCCCGACCGGGACGACGCGGGGCTCGGCGGGCACCAGCCCGACCACGGTCGGCCGGCCGTGGGGGTCGCGGGCGGTGGTGACCACCCCCGCCGGCTTGTGCAGGAGGAGGTACGCGAGCTCCTGCTTGCCGACCGGCCGGCCGTCGACCTCGACCGTGTCGCCGGAGGCGACGAACGTGTTCAGCTCTCCCTGCCGTCCGTTGACCCGCACGCGGCCGGCCTTGATCAGCTCGTCGGCGGCGCGGCGCGAAGCGATCCCGGCGCGGGCGAGGTAGGCGTTCAGCCGCACCCCCGAATCCTTAACCGACTTCTTCGGCCGTGCTCAGCCGTGCCTCACGTTCCTCTCAGCGCGGGCGGCGACCATCGCCACTGTCCCCGACGAAAGGAGAAACGGCGATGAAGGTACCGTCGTAGGCAACGGCTCCAAGGCGACGGAGCACCGACGCACGAGGGGCGGTGCGGCTTCCGGCCCGCCGCCCCTCAGTACAGGGTGCTCGCGAGCTGCCGCCGGAAGCGCGAGCTGAGCGGATGGTCCTGGCCGAGCTCGTCGAAGAGCGCGACCATGAATCTCCGGAGCTCGTCTCGCTGCTCGCCCTCGGCGGCGCGGATCTGCTCGAGCAGCAGCTCGAGCGCACGCTCGTTGTCGCCGGCCTCGAGGGCACGGACGACGTCGGGCTGGCCCCCCCGCTCCCGCAGCTCGTCGAGCAGCCGCTCGCCGGCGGTCGGGCCGAGCAGGCCGTCGAGAAACGAGGCCACCGCCTGGGGAGGTTGCGCCCCGACGAACTCGGATACGACCTGGCCGTTGCGGAAGGCCTTTACGGCCGGGATGCCGCTGACCTGGTAGTGCTGCGCCAACGCCGGGTTCGCGTCCACGTCCAGCTTCGCGAGCACGACGCCGTCGCGCGCCGCGACTTCGCGCTCCAGGACGGGGCCGAGCGCCTTGCAGGGCCCGCACCACTCCGCCCAGAAGTCGACGACGACCGGCGTCTCGTGCGAGCGCTGCAAGACGTCGGCGTAGAAGGTCTCGTCGGTGACGTCCATCGCGCCCTTAACAGTGCCTGGCACCGGGTGCCCCGCGTCGCCGCGACCGGCGCGGCGGGCGGGAACCCGGGCGCCGGGCCGGGAGTGGGCCGCCTTCACGATGCCGGTGGCCCTATGGCGGAGCACGTCTGGCCTGCGTCGCTGTTTACCGAAAAGACGACAGTGTGCTGGGAGGGCTAGCGATTCCATTGGAGACGTTCACCCGGCTGCCGTGTCCAGACTCGCCTCGATGCGGTGATCAACAGGCGCGTCAGGTGATCTTCTTCCTGGTCCAAAGCCTCGGAGCGCGAGGGCCGTCCGGCACTTCGTCAGTGGCGAGCGCGCGTGGCTCAGCTATCGGCGCGCAACGTGCACAAGCCGCTCAGACATCACGAGGGTGGTACTGCATCGCCTCTTGCACACGCAAGGTGCGTCATCGATATGAACGCCGCGCACCAGAAAGACCTGGCGGCATTCGAGCGAGAGCTTCGGCACTAAGCGTTCTTCGCCCCAGAGTGTCATGTCGGGCATGTCCCTCTTCCAGCACAAAGACGACAGAGCGAGGCTGGTCGTGGTCGGCCCGGCCGGGCCCTCCCCGCGGGAAAGGGCGAGCTCGCCCCCACGGCCCCGCCGAAAGCGTCAGGCCGGGCGGCGCTCCGCGATCGCCTCGAGGCGGCCGCGGATCTCCTCGGCGGTGCCGCCGAGATCGTCGAGCCGCGGCAGCTCGGACAGGCTTTCCAGCCCGAAGACGCGCTCGAACAGCGGGGTCGTCCGGTAGCGGACGGCGCCGCCCTCGTCGCGCCCCGACTCGGAGATCAGGCCCCGCTCGACGAGGCCGGCGACGACCGAGTCGGCGGCGACGCCGCGAATGCGGGCGACGTCCGGACGGCTGCAGGGCCCCAGGTAGGCGATCACCGCCAGCGTCTCCAGCGCGGCCTGGGACAGTCCGCGCTCGACCGGGAGCTCGAACAGCCGGGCGCACGCGTCGGCCGCCCCGCGGGCGGCCCGGAACGCGAAGCCGCCGGCCACCCGCTCGAGCACGATCCCCGACCGGCCCTCGGCGTACCGCTCGCCGAGCAGCTCGAGCGCGTCCTCGACCCGCTCCAGGTCGTCGTCGGCGGCGACGGCGAGATCCTCGACGGACAGCGGCTGGGAGGCGACCACGAGCAGCGCCTCGAGCGTGCGGGCCAGGTCGTCCAGCGGGTTGGTGGTGATCAGGCGGAGCGGGCGTTCCACGGGCTCTCTCCTTCCTCGTCGGCCTTGGTCTTTCCTTCCACGGCGCGTTCGATCCGGATCGGCGCGAACGGCGCCGCCTGCTCGATCCGGATCTCGCCCGTCTTGCGCAGCTCCAGCAGGGCCAGGAACGCGACCGCCTGCTCGACGCGCGAAAGCCCGGCCAGCTCGCGGTCGAAGTCGAACCGGCGGCGGCGGCGGATCAGGGCGCGGAAGCGCTCGACGAACCGGGACACGGGCGGGAAGCGCAGGCCCATGTGCGAGAGCGAGACGTCGGGCGGCTCGGTCGCGAGCGAGCGCAGGGCGAGCACCAGCGCCTCCGGCCGCTGCGGCGCGATCCGCGGCTCGGCCCGCGGCGCGAGCGGGGCGGGGCCGAGCCGGAAGTAGCGGTCGCGCTCCCGCTCGAGCCGGTCGGAGAGCCAGCCGGCCGCCTCCTTCACCCGCCGGTACTCCTCCAGCCGGCGGGCGAGCTCCTCCGCCGCCTCCTCCGGGTCGAGGTCGGCGAGCTCGGCCTCCTCGTCGGGGAAGAGCTCCCTCGCCTTCAGCTCCAGCAGCGCGCCGACGAGGACGAGGAACTCGCCGCAGGCGTCCAGATCGAGCTCCTCGCGCTCGGCGAGGCGTTCGACGAAGGTGGCGACGACGTCGGCCACGTCGACGTCGCGCGGCTGGAGCTCCTCGCGGAGCACGAGCGTCAGCAACAGGTCGAACGGGCCCTCGAACGCGTCGAGGTCGAGCTCGAGCTCGCGGACGTGCACGCGCGCAGGCTAGCGGCGCGGGCGGACGCGGCTCTTCGGCACAGCCATCGCCGGCCCCTTCGGGATCGCGCGCCGCCGCCTGACCGACGGCTGCGCCCCCTCCGAGTGGAAGAACTGCCACCAGACGAAGAACGCGGCCGAGCAGGCGAAGACGACGATCGAGACCCAGAAGTTGATCCGCTCGCCGAGGAAGTGGTGCGACGGATCGATGCGGAGGAGTTCCTCGAACGTGCGGCCGAAGCAGTAGACGGCGACGTAGAGCGAGAACAGCGCGGGCGGCTTGATGCGGAAGCGGCTGCCGATCCAGATCAGCACCCCGGCGAGCGCGAGGTCGTAGACGAACTCGTAGAGGAAGGTCGGGTGGAACGTGGGCGATCCCGCGTACTGCAGCGGCCGGTGCTCGGGGTCGATCTTCAGGCCCCAGGGAAGGTTCGTCGGCTTGCCATAGAGCTCCTGGTTGAACCAGTTGCCCCACCGGCCGATCCCCTGCGCGACCAGCAGCCCCGGCGCGACCGCGTCGGCAAACAGGCGCACGCTCTCCCCCGAGCGGCGGATCACGATTGCCCCGGCGATCGCCCCGAACAGGATCCCGCCCCAGACGCCGAGCCCGCCCTGCCAGACCGCGAACGGCCCCCACCAGTGGTCGGGAACCTCGTTCCAGCTCGTGACGTCGTGGTAGGCCCGCGCGCCGACGATCCCGAACGCGACCCCCCAGACGGCGACCCGCACGACGAGGTCCCAGTCGCCGCCGAGCTTCGTCCAGCGCAGGCCGGTGAGCCCGATGCACGCCGCGATCGCGACCAGCAGCATCAGCCCGTACATGTGGATGTGCAGCGGGCCCAGATCTACGACGCCGGTATGCGGAGACGGGATGGAGGCGAGCGGGAACACGGTCAGCCCTTCGATTCTGCCCATGCCGCTGGACGTCCGCTACCGGGAGGAGAGAGCCCGCGGGAGAACCAGGGGTTCTCCCGCGCTCCTAGAGAAGGATCCGGAGCGCGGTCGGCGGTGGGCAGCCGCGCTCGAGCAGCTCGACCGCGAGGTGCAGGTCGACGTCTACGCGGCCGGCGAGCTCCGCCGCCTGGAACTCGTCGTAGCCGGCCCGCTCGAGCTCCTCCGAGCGCCAGCGGTGGATCCGCTCACCCTCGGTTTCCACATATACGTCGAGCTCGGCCGCAGACATCATGCAAATCCCTTCGGTTTGTCGGCTGTACCCGGATGTTCGGCGGGAAGCCCGGACCGGATCTCCCCCTTCGGGGGGATTCCCGTACCGCGGGGCCTGCGTAGCTTCGGAGAAAGAAGCCCCGGCCGAGGCCTGGGGCGCGATGCTCGACCGGGACGGGGCGGCGAGAGCCGCCCCGCCACCGTCTCAGCGGAAGGAGTGGGCGATCCGCAGCGCCTCGGCGCGGGTCAGATCTCCCTCGAGGCGGAGCGTCAGCGGCCCGTGCTGCCAGAGCAAGACGTTGCGGGCGAGCCGGACCCGCTCGTCGCGAACCACGCTCGTCGGCGCCACGTAGAGGAAGTGCGTCGCGCCGGAGATGAAGTAACCCCGGCCGCCGTCGACCCGGACCGGCTCGATCGAGGTGCCGGGGCCGGCGAGCTTCTTCACGAGCTCCACGCGCTCGGCCGCCCGGAACTGCGAGACCAGGAGACGCACGTGCCCGTACGCGAACCAGAGCATCTCGCCGTCCCAGGTCACCCGGTTCGGTACGCCGAGCAGCGGTGAGGTGAGCGGACGGAACCCGGCTGTTCGCTCCGCGTCGGCGAGCGGGAGCCGAACACCCAGATCGAGCGGGCCCGCCGTGGTCACCTCGGGGAGACGATCGACGTACTCGATTCGCACTCCCTGAAGGTGGAACACGCGCAGGATCGCCGAGCGAGCCGGCGGAACCGCGAACGCGATCCCCAGTGCGACCGCAAGCGCCGCGAGGACGAGCACGGCGGTGCGGCGTCTCTTCGGTCGCGACGCGAGCCGCGCTAGCACTGCGGGCGCGAGGTCACGGTCGTCCGGGAAGTCGACGTAGGCGGCGAGGGCTCTCAGCTCGCGCTCGATCATCCGTCTTCTCCAAACTCGGCACGCAGCCGTTCGAGCGCCCGCGAGAGACGCGACTTGACGGTCCCCCGCCGCACGCCGAGCGCGGCCGCGGTGTCGGCCTCGGAAAGGTCGAGGATGTAGCGGCAGACCACCGCCTCGCGGTCGCGCTCGGACAGGCGGTTCAGCGCCGCGACCAGCCGGTCGCGGCGCTCGGCCCCGAGGAGCGCCGCCTCGGGGGACGGGGCCGCGTCCCCCGGGGCCGCGTCCCCGGCGACCCGCAGCGCGAGCGCGGTGCGGCGTCCGGCCGAGCGGCGGCGGTTGCGCGCCTCGTTGGCGACGATGCGAAGCAGCCAGGGCTTGAAGGGCGCGCCGGGGCGGAAGCGCCAGAGCGCCCGGTAGGCCTTCACGAAAGCGTCCTGGACGGCCTCCTCCGCGTCCGGCGCGGTGCCGGCGACGAGATAGGCGGTCCGCAGCGCAATCCCCTGGTGCATGCGTACGAGCTCCTCGTAGGCGTCGGCGTCGCCCCGCCTCGCGCGGGCGACGAGGTCTGATTCGTCGAGTGGCCGGCCCACCACCTGTGCGTATACACCGCTTCCTCGTCCCCGGTTCTGCGCAGCTGCTCGGTTCGATCCATCGAGTACGATCTGCGCGGCTTGGCCGCGCTCGCCAAACGTCTCTCGCCGCTTCTGTGCAGGCTCGGCCTCCACGGTCGGCCTCATGAGATACGCCGCGTCACGGCGTCGATCGCCGAGGTCGAGTGCAGCCGGTGTGGAAGGCGCATGATGCGGCGAGGGGGAACCGGGCGGTGGGAGCACGACCGCTGATCCGTGGACGCCCGCCGCCGGGGCGCCGCCTTCGCTGCTTGCTCGTGCATGCGAACCCGTTCCAGCGGGTTCTTCCGGTGCCGCCCTACGGGCTGGAACGGCTGCGAACGGCAGCCGCCGACGTGGACGTGGACATCGAGCTGCTCGATCCCTTCCTGCTTTCGGACTCGCCGGTTTCGCTCGCCGCGGACGCGGCCCGCCGCTTCCAGCCGGACCTGATCGGCCTCGGGCTCCGGGTGGTCGACGACTGCATCGTCGTCGCCCGTCCCGAGGATCCAGGCGAGGGGCCGTTCGACATCGCCTGGTTCGCTCCCGAGATCCGGGAGTTGCGCGATGCGTTGGGACGAGCCGCGCCGGAGGCCTGCTTCGTGCTCGGAGGCGCGGCGTTCTCGGCATTCCCGCAGGAGTGCCTCGATTACTTCGACGTCGAGTTCGGCATCGTAGGAGCCGGCGAAGAGGCGTTTCAGGCTCTGCTCGTCGGTCTCGCGCGCGGTGCCGATCCGGAGACGATCCCGGGCGTCGTCAAGCGAGGCGCGGACGCAAGCCCCGGCGCCTACGTCCACGCAAGCGGAGGGCCGACCCGCCGCGATCCTCTCTACGCGCCCCTGGTGTCGTTCCCGGTGCGGACGCGGATCGGCTGCGCCATGCAATGCGCCTATTGCCTCACGGCAAATCTCGGCCGCACCCATTCCGTCGCTGCGCGCGACGCCGTGCTCGCAGAGATCGAGGCGACCATCGAGCACGCGCACGAGCACGGGGTCGGGCAGACGCCGCTGTTCTTCGCCGACGACGAGCTCAACCTTCCCAGTGAGGACCACGTGCTCGGCGTCCTCGGCGGCCTGCTCGAGCGGGGGCTGACCCCGAAGCTGAAGTGGCGCGCCTACTTCAACCCGACGCCGTTCTCGGACGAGCTTGCCCGGCTCGTGGCGGCGACCAACGGGCATGCGAGCGTCACCGTGGACACGGCCGCCGAGCCGGTCATGGTGCGTGTGCAGAAGCCCTTTCGCCGCCGGCACCTGGACCACCTGATCCCGCGCCTGGTCGAGCACGGCGTCTCGTGCGACGTGGGTCTCATCTTCGGCCTGCCGGGCGAGACCGATGAGACGATCGCCGAGACGGCGGACTGGGTCCGCTCCCTGCCTGCCCAGATCCGAGTCAGCTATTCGGCCGGAGCGCGGGTCTACCCGCATACGCCGCTGGCCCGAATCGCGCGCGAGGAGCCTCACCGCTTGATCGGGTCGCAGGACCCGACCTTCTTCGAGCCGGTGGTCTACTCGTCGCCCTACCCGCCGCGCCGGTTGGCGGCGATGCTGTCGCGCACGTTCCGGGAGCTCCCGAACGTCCACCCGGTGAGCGTCGGCTACCGCGTCGCCCGCAGATTCGATGCTCCCGCCTACCGGCTCGCGCTCGGCGGCGGGGGCCGTCAGGCCTGGGCCGAGCTACTGGACGAGGCGAAAGAGGAGGCGCACGACGGGCGAACGCCCTCAGAGCGGCTTCTGGGCTGCATCCACCTAGCCCTCTGGCACAGCCGCTTCGATCTCGCCGCGCCGGCCTGCAGGCGGCTGCTTCGCAACGGCTCGGAGCTGCCCCGGGACGCCTCCCGCGGGCAGCTCCGAGCGATCTGGGGCCTGTGCCTCGTGCTCGCCGGAACCGGGCACATGCGCCGGGCACTCGGCGGTCGCCGGTCCTCGCCCGACCTGGCCCACCAGCGCTGACATCGGGCTCGGTACCCCGCGGCTGGATAGCTCCGCGGTAGCCTGGTTTGATGCCACGGGCGGTCGGGATCAACCACGTCGCGGTCGAGGTCGGGAATCTCGACGAGGCGCTTGCCTTCTACGGCCGCATCTTCGAGCTCTCGCTCCGTGGCCGGTCGGCCGGAATGGCGTTCGTCGACATGGGGGATCAGTTCCTGGCACTCTCCACCGGTCGAACACAGCCTCCCGACGAGGCCCGGCACATCGGGCTGGTCGTCGACGACCGCGAAGCGGCGTTGGCGGCGGCGCGCGAGGCGGGTGCGGAGATGATCGGGGACAACGACTTCCGAGACCCCTGGGGCAACCATTTCCAGGTCGTCGGCTACCGCGACGTCCAGTTCACGAAGACCGGACGGGTCCTCGCCGGAATGGGGCTCGAGGGGCTCGACAAGTCGGAACGGGCAATCGCCGAGCTGCGCGCGAAGGGCCTCGCCGACTACTAGATGGTCAACCATCTAGCGGACGGCCGAACGCGAGCACGTACCCGTCGGGGTCGCGCACCCGGAAGTCGTACATCCCGTAGCCCTGCCGGACCGGCGGGCCGAGCGCCTCGGCGCCGCGTCCGATCAGCTCTTCGTGGAGAGCGTCGACCTCGTCGACGTAGACGTACAGGTCGAACATGTCCGGCGGCACCACAGCGCTGTTCGATCTCGGCCCGACTCCGTCCCAGTGGGCGAAGTGCACGCTGCACGCGTCGCGGCGCGCGTACCCGTAGTGCGCCGGGTCGGCGTCGTAGAGGTCGACCTCGAACCCCAGTCGGTTGCGGTAGTACTCGACGGAGCGGCGAACTTCCTCGACGAGAAGGACGGTCGCGTGCCCCTCGAGCGTCACAGGACGGCGGCTTCGCCGAGGAGCGCTTTCACCTCGGCGAAGAAGTCGGGCACCGGACGGACGCGGTACCCGGGACCGAACTCGAGCGTGCGGGGGCCTTCCGAGGTCTCGAGCGCGAGCACGACCTTCGCCTCGCCCGGGTAGTCGCGGACGACGTGGCCGAGCTCGCGGAGGGCGCCCGCGGGCGCCTTCCGGGCGTCGACGCGGAGCCGCACCTCCGACGGGGGGACGTATGCCTCGAACTCGTCGACCTCGATTGCGATCAGCTTCGACTCGCCCTCCTTGTGGTCGATGCGCGCCTTCATCACCAGGACCCGGTCGGGCTCGCACAGCTCCCGCGACGCGGCGTACACCGAGTTGAAGACGACCGCCTCCGCGCTCCCGGTCAGATCGTCGAGGCGGAGGAAGACCATCGGGTCTCCCTTCTTCGTCGTCAGCGCCTTGACCGCGGAGACGATCCCGCCGACCACGACGATCTCTCCGTCCCGGCAGCGTTCGAGCTCGGCGAGCGGCCGGTCGGTCTTGCGACGAAGCTGGTCGCCGATCCCGGCCAGCGGGTGCTCCGAGACCCAGAGCCCGAGCGTCTCCTTCTCCAGCCTGAGCAGCTCGCTCTTCTCGTACTCGTCTCCCGGGATGGGAGCGTGGTGCCGGGGCCGTTCCGTCCCGCTCTCCTCGGCGAGGTCGAAGATCGACCCCTGCCCCCTGCTGCGGGCGTCCTGCTCGCTCCCGCCCCAGGAGAGCGCCTGGTCGAGTACGTCGGTCATCCCCTTGCGGGAGGCGCCGGTCGAGTCGAGCGCGCCGCTCTTCACCAGGGACTCGAGCGCGCGTTTGTTCACGACCTGCGGGTCGACGCGCTCCGTGAAGTCCCAGATCGACTTGAACGACTCGCCCTCCTCGCGGGCGGCGATGATCGCGCGGCACGCCGTCTCGCCGACGTTCTTGACCGCGTTCAGGCCGAAACGGATCTTCCCCTCGACGACGGCGAAGTCGACCTGGGAGGTGTTCACGTCGGGCGGCAGCACCTCGATCCCGAGCTCGTGGCAGGCGTTCACGTAGAAGGGCACCCGGTCCTTCGTGCTCATCACCGACGAGATCAGCGCGGCCATGTACTCGCTGCGGGTGGTGCGCCTTCAGCCAGGCCGTTCGATAGGCGATCAGCGCGTAGCCTGCAGCGTGCGACTTGTTGAAGGAGTAGTCCTGGGCCTTCTCCATGTCGTCCCAGAGCTGGCGGGCGACCTGCGGGGTGGTTCCGTTCGCGATGCAGCCCTCGATGAACTTCTCCTTCAGGGAGGCCATCAGCGAGTGGATCTTCTTGCCGATCGCCTTCCGGAGATCGTCCGCCTCCGCGGGCGTGAAACCGGCGATCTGCTTGGCGATCTCCATCGACTGCTCCTGGTAGATCGCGATGCCGTGCGTCGGCTCCGTGATCGGGCGCAGGCGCTCGTCCGCGTACACGATCTGCTCCACACCGTGCTTTCGGCGCGCATACACCGGGATGTACTGCATCGGGCCGGGGCGGTAGAGCGCGACGAGCGCGATCAGGTCCTCGAACTCGGTCGGCTTGACCTGCCGGAGCGCCTCGCGCATGCCGGACGACTCGAACTGGAAGACGCCGATCGCGTCGCCGCGACGGAGCATCTCGTACGTTCGCTCGTCGTCGAGCGGGATCGTCTCGATGTCGAGGTCGCCGATGAGCCTGACGGCCGCGTCGATCACGTCGAGGTTCCGGAGCCCGAGGAAGTCCATCTTCAGCAGCCCCAGCTTCTCGACGTCGCCCATCGGGAACTGCGTGACCACCTCCTGGTCTGCGCCCTTCTGCTGCAGCGGCACGTACTCGATCAGCGGCCGGTCGCCGATCACGACGCCGGCGGCGTGGATCGAGTCGGCCCGGACGAGACCCTCGAGCGGCTTCGCCAGGTCGACGATCTCCCGGACGAGCGGATCGGCGTCGTACGCGGCCTTCAGCTCCTGCCCCGGCTTCAGGCACTCGTCGAGGTAGACCTTCGGCCCCTCCGGGATCAGCTTCGCGACCCTGTCGACGGAGCCGTAGGGGATCTCCAGCACGCGGCCGGCGTCGCGAACGGCCGCGCGGGCCATCATCGTCGAGAACGTGATGATCTGGGCGACGCGGTCGCGGCCGTACTTCTCGGCGACGTAGTTGATCACCTGCTCGCGGCCGGCGACCGCGAAGTCGATGTCCATGTCCGGCATCGACTTGCGGCCGGGGTTGAGGAAACGCTCGAACAGCAGGCCGTACCGCATCGGGTCGACGTCGGTGATCTCCAGGCAGTAGGCGGCCAGCGAGCCCGCGGCGGAGCCGCGGCCCGGCCCGACCTGGATCCCGTGCGTCTTCGCGAAGTGGACGAAGTCCCAGACGATCAGGAAGTAGTCGGCGAAGCCCATCTCCCGGATCGTCTTCAGCTCGAACTGGAGACGCTCGCGCAGCTCGGGGGTGACCGACCCGTAGCGGCGGGCGAGGCCGGTCTCGCACAGCTCGGCCAGGTACTCGAACGCGTCCCGCCCCTCCGGGGTCGGGAATCTCGGCAGGAGCAGCCGGTCGGTGTCGATCGTCACCGTGCACCGCTCGGCGACCTCGAGGGTCCGGCGGAGCGCCTGCGGGTAGGCGGCGAAGTCGGCCGCCATCTCCGCCGGCGACTTGAAGAAGAACTGGTCGGTGTCGAACCGCCAGTGGTTCGGGTTCTTCAGCGAGTCGCCCGACTGGATGCAGAGCAGGGCCTCGTGTGCGCGCGCGTCCTCGTGGCGCAGGTAGTGGACGTCCCCGGTGGCGACGAGCGGTATCCCGGTCGCCTCCGCCAATCCTGGCGAGCTGGGGGTTGATCCGCTGCTGGGGCTCGAGGCCCGCATTCTGGATCTCGACGTACGTCGAGTCGCGACCGAAGATCTGGACGAGCCGGTCGAGGTCGGCGGCCGCGTCCTGAGGCCGGCTCTCCTCGAGCGCCTTGCAGACCCGTCCGGAGAGGCAGCCGGAGAGGACGACGAGGCCCTGGGCGTGGCGCTCGAGCAGCTCCCAGTCGACGCGGGGCTTGTAGTAGTAGCCCTCGAGGTACCCGAGCGACGAGAGCCTGATCAGGTTGGCGTAGCCCTCGTTCGACTCGGCGAGGACGGTCAGGTGCGCATAGCCCTTCTCCTGCCGGTGCCGGTCGTCGGCGACGTACAGCTCGCAGCCGACGATCGGCTTGATCCCCTGCTTCCTCGCCTCCCGGTGCAGCTCGACCGCGCCGGCGAGCGACCCGTGGTCGGTGAGCGTGACCGCCGGCATCTCGAGCTCGGCCGCCCTGGCCGCCAGCGCCGGAATCCGGCATGCGCCGTCGAGGATCGAGTATTCGGAGTGGACGTGGAGGTGGACGAAAGGCGCCTCGGACACCGGACGGCCATCGTACAACCGCCGTCGGCCGCGGCCCCGGCGCGCTTCGGAGCCCGGCCGAAAAGAGCGGTCAGCGGCCGTAGGTGCCGGTCAGCCTCGCGGTCGCGACCACGTGACCCTCGATCGCCCGATCGAAGCTCAGCCGCCGGTCGCTCGCCTCGAGCCCCGGTTCGCTGTCGAGGGCGTAGAGGGTGAAGACGTATCGGTGCGGCTTCCCGGGTGGCGGGCACGGACCGCGCCAGCCGGGCGCTCCGAAGTCGTTCCTGCCCTCGCCCGGAGCCGCCTCGCCCTCGCCGAGGCCGCCGGCGGCGGCGGGGAGCGCCCAGGCCAGCCAGTGGGTGAAGGGGTAGCGGCCGGCATCCGGATCGTCCACGCAGAGGGCGAGCGCGACGGTCCCGTCCGGCGGGGGCGTCCATGCGAGGGCCGGCGAGAGGTCGTCCCCGTCGCACGTGTGCCGTTCCGGAATGGGCCGGCCGTCGGCGAATGCCGCGCTCGTCAGCTCCACGGCCCGGTTGTAGCAGCCTCTACACGTCCTCGCCCTCCCCCTGCTCGGAACGCAGCCTCTCGATCAGCGCTGACGCGGCCCCGCGGGTGGACGGAAACGTCTCGCCGCTCCGTCTGCAGAGCGCGTGCGCGAGCGCGTAGACCTGCTTCGGAGTCGGCTTCGCCTCCGGATGCCGGACGGTCACCGTTGCCCGCTCGTTCCCCATGCGGGGATTCGAGCAGGAAAGCCACTCACACGTGGGCGACGCGATCGTGCCGGAAGCGTGACTTCGAGCAGCTATTCGGCTTCGGGCTCGCCGTCCCCGCGCTTCTTCGCCTTGCGCCAGAAGAGCAGGGTCCCGACGAGCGCCGCGACGCCGGCCGCGATCGCGGGCTTGTTCGGCTTGCCGCCCTCGACCGCCGGCACCGCCGCCTTCGCCTTCCTCCGCGCCAGGCGCTTGCCGACGTTCCAGGTCAGCCACCCGAGAACGGCGTTCCGCTTGTTCACGATTCCCATCTCGCTCCCTTCCGGTAGATGGTTGATCGGCAATTGCCGTCGTCGCGGGGAGGGCATGCACCAAGCAGTTGGGTCGACTCGACCGGTGGCAAGGCCGGTGGGCCTTGATGCCGGGCGAGGCGGCCGCAATGCGCCGTGTGCAGGTCCCCGGCCGTGGCGGCGTTGAATTGCCGATCGACCATCTATGCCTTGGCCGCGGCCCTTCGCCTGGGCGGCAGGTGGATCGGCCGCCCGAGCGCCACGAGCCCGGCCTCCTTGATCGCCTCGGACAGCGTCGGGTGCGGTGCCATCCCGTCGGCAACCGTCTCGACGGTCGCCTCGGCGTCGAGCGCGATCACTCCCGCCTCGATCATGTCCGTGACGTGGGGGCCGACCATCACGAGACCGAGCAGCTCGCCGTAGCGGGTCTCGTGGATCGACTTCACCCAGCCGGCGGTCTCGTTCTGCATCACCGCGCGGGCGTTCGCGATCCAGGGGAAGACGCCGACGGCGACGTCGTCTCCGTACTGCTCGCGGGCCTCCGCCTCGGTGAGGCCGACCGAGGCGATCTCCGGGTCGGTGTAGATCGGACGCGGAACGCCGCGGGGGTCGACGACCGCGTCGTGACCCATCGCGTTCTCGGCCGCGACCTCGCCCTCGCGGAACGCCGTATGCGCGAGCTGCCAGTATCCTGCGCAGTCGCCGACGGCGTAGATATTCGAGACGGTCGTCCGCCGGTGCTCGTCGGCGGCGATCCCCGTTCCCCGGTCGAGCTCGACGCCGAGCTCCTCCAGCCCGACGCCCTCGACGAGCGGCGCGCGGCCGACCGAGACGAGCATCAGGTCGCACTCGACCCTCTCCCCCTCGCCGAAGTGGACGGTCAGCGCGCCGCCGTGCCTCCTCCACCTTCGTGCACTGCTTCTCGAGGTGGAGCGTGATCCCCCGCTTGCCGAACTGCTTCGCGAGCTCGGTCGACGCGTCCCCGTCCTCCATCGGGATCAGGCGCGGCAGCATCTCGACGATCGTCACCTCGGAGCCGAAGCGCCGGAAGATCGACGCGAACTCGCAGCCGATGATCCCGCCGCCCAGGACGACCAGCCGACCCGGCACCTGCTCCTGCGCCAGCAGGCCGGTCGAGTCGACGCAGAGCGAGGAGTCGAGCCCCTCGATCGGCGGCCGCATCGGGAACGAGCCGGTGGCGACGATCGCGCTCTTGAACGTGACGTCCTCGCCGCCCTCGACCGCGATCGTGTTCGCGTCCTTGAACCGCCCGGTGCCCCGCACCCACTCGACGCCGTTCGCCTTGAACAGCCCGGCGACCCCCTGGGTCATCTGCTTGACCACCTGCGCCTTCCACTCGTTCGCGGTCGCCAGGTCGAGCTCCGGCGCGCCGACCCGAACGCCGAGCCTGGCGAACGTCTCCTCGGCCTCCTTCAGCGAGAACGCAGTCTGCACCCAGGCCTTCGTCGGGATGCAGCCCACCCGCAGGCACGTCCCGCCGAGCTCGGGCTCCTGCTCGATGCAGACCGCCCTCGCGCCCAGCTGGGCCGCGCGGATCGCTGCGGTGTACCCCCCGGGCCCGCCCCCGAGGACGGCGACGTCACAATCCATCTCGCTCCTCTAGTTGGCTTCCGCGCCGATCCTAGCGAGGCCCGGACGGGCCGCGTCGACGCGCTCGAGCCACGGGGCCGCCCCGAGCCGCTCGAAGATCTTCCGCGCCTGCTCGAGCCCCGCCTCCTCGCCGTGCTCGAGCAGGGCGACCGCCCGCCAGAACGGCACGCCGAGCTCGCCGAACGCGTCGGCTGCCGTCTCGAACCCGGCCGGATCTCCGTCCAGCCGGGCACGGAAGCGGTGCGCCTGGGCGCCCAGGTACGGCGGCCGGAGTCCGGGCGGGATCGCGTCGAGCTTTGCCAGCAGCTCGCGCGCACGGTCCTCGCGCCCGAGCGAAAGAGCCGACTCGATCGCCTCGACGAGCCCCTGCTTCACGATCTGATGGCCGAGCCCGAGCTTGTCGGCCGTCGCGACCGCGGCCTCGCCGGCATCGAGCGCCCCCGCATGATCGTCTTCGGCCCGCCGGAGCGCAGCGGTCGCCGCCAACCAGATTCCGTGTTCCTGGACGTCGGGGGACGTCTCGAGCCGAGCAAACAGCGAGTACAACCGTCGAGCCAGATCGAGCCCGCCTCGGTGGATGTGGATCTCGAGGTCCGAGGTGAGCACGCTCAGAAACATCGCCCCCGACCCGATCTGCTCGTCCGTCAGGTCATCCAGCAACGCGAGGGTCTCGTCCCAGCGCCCCAGCATGTACAGCGGATACGTCATCTCCGCGAGGATCGACCACTCGTACGGCCGGTTCCCGCGCCTGCGCGCGAGCTCGAGCGCCTGCTCCAGGTAGCCGAGCGCGTCGGAGTAGCTGTCGCGCCGGAACGACCGGTCCGAGAGGTTGAAGTACATCGTGGCCGCCCCCTCGTGCAGCTCGTGCTCCAGGGCGATCGTGAGCCCACGAGTGAGGTAGGCGAACGCCTCCTCGGGGTGCCCCTTGCTCTCCGCGAGGAACGCCTTCGTGACGAAACCGCGCGTCAGCGGCTCGGGCAGGCCGAGGGACTCGGCAATGTCGAGGGCGAGGTCGGTGCGGTCGGCTGCCCGCTCGAGGTCGCCGGCAAAGGCGTAGCCACTGCCGAGTCGCGCCGCGACGAGCGCCAGGTCCTCGTCGGGCTCGTCGCTCGAGATGACGTCGAAAGACCCGCTCCATTCGCGCGATCGCCTCCTCGATCCCACCCAAGCGGTACTCGACCTCTGCGAGCCGGCCGGCCACCCGGGCCGCCGTGTGCGTCTGGCCCTCGCCCTCGTAGAGCGCGAGCGACTCGGTGAGCAGCTCGACCGCGTGCTCCGGCCGGGCCGCGGAGTGGGCGAGCCAGCCGGCGCGGTCGAGCAGCTCCGCCCGCTCCAGCAGAGCTTCGGCCAGCTCCGCGGCGTGCTCGAAGTAGCGCTGGGCCTCGCCCGATGCTCCCAGCGAAGCGGCCCGATCTCCGGCACGCACGAGTGTCTGACACGCCTTGCCCTTGATCTCGGCGGCGTCGGGAGCGTCCGGAGCGGCCTCGTTCGCGGCCAGGTAGTGGGCGGCGATCACCTCGACGAGCTCGTCCTCCTCGACGCCGGCCGACTCGAGGTGCGCCGCCGCCGCGAGATGACGGGAGCGGCGCTCCCGCTTCGAGAGCGTCTCGTAGGCGACGTGGCGGACGAGGTCCTGGAGGAAGCCGTACTGGCCGTGCTCGGGGGAGCGCGGGTCGGCCTGCACGCCGAGCACCTCCTTGCGGACGAGCGACGTGAGCAGAGGCTCCAGCTCCGTCTCCGCGAGGTCGGCGAGGGCGGCCAGGCCGGCGCGCGTGAACGTCTTGCCGAGGACGGCGCCGTCCTGGAGCAGCCTGCGCTCGACGTCCGGGAGCCCGTCGAGCCTGGCCGCGATCAGCGCGTGGAGCGTCTCCGGCACCTCGAGCGACTCGATCTCGCCCACGGGCCTGTACGCGGCTCCGTCCAGGACCAGCAGGCCACGGTCGAGCAGCATGCGCACCGTCTCGACCGCGTACAGCGGCACGCCCTCGGCGCGGGCCAGGATCTGCGCGCGAACGCCTTCCGGCAGCCCGGGCACGAGGCCCGCGAGCAGCTCCTCCATCGCCCGCTCCGGCAGCGGCTCGAGGTAGAGGGAGGTGAAGTTGCGATGCCCGGCGCCCCAGGTCGGACGCCGCTCCAGCAGCTCCGGACGGGCGAGCGTGATCACGTACAGCGGCGACGCCCGCGACCACTCGAGCAGGTACTCGACGAAGTCGAGCAGGCTCTCGTCCGCCCACTGCATGTCCTCGAAGGCGAGCACCGTTGGGTAGACGTCGGCGAGGCGCTCGAAGAAGAGACGCCAGGCCGCGAACAGGTCCTGCCTGTCGCCGACCTCGTGCTCGGCGAGGCCGAGCAGCTGGGCCAGCCGCGGCTCGACGAAGCCGCGCTCGTCGGCATCCGGGACGTGCTCCTCGAGCGTTGCCAGCAGCTTCGACAGCGCGGACGCCGGCTCCTCGTCCTCGGCGATCCGGCAGCGCATCCGCACCATGTCCGCCAGGGCCCAGTAGGTCACGCCCTCCCCGTAGGCGAGACAGCGGCCGCGGTGCCAGTAGGTCAGCTGGGGCAGGCCGTCGAAGTACTTGTAGAACTCCCACCCGAGGCGCGACTTGCCGATGCCGGCGATGCCGGTGACGGAGACGAGGTGCGCCTTCTGCTCCTCGGCCGAGACGTGGAAGAGCTCCTTGATCTGGCGAAGCTCGCGGTTGCGGCCGACGAATGGAGCTTCGAGACCCTCCGACTTCAGCGAGCCCCGCGTGCCCGAGACGACCCGCAGCGCCCGCCACAGCGGCGTCAGGCCCTCCTTCCCCTTCAGCTCGAACGAGCCGGCGTCCTCGTAGACGACCGTGCGCTCGGTGGCGCGCCGGGTCGCCTCGCCGACGAAGACCGTCCCCGGATCGGCGACCGACTGGATCCGCGAGGCGGTGTTGACGAGGTCGCCGGCGACCATGCCCTGGCCTCTCGGCGCCGAGCGTGACCGCCGCCTCTCCGGTGAGGACGCCTGCCCGGGCGCGCAGCTCGGGCGCCTCGAGCTCGTCGCCGAGCGCGGTCACGGCGGCGACGAGGTCGAGCGCGGCGCGGACGGCCCGCTCGGCGTCGTCCTCGGTCGCGACCGGCGTCCCCCAGACGGCCATCACCGCGTCGCCGATGAACTTCTCGACCGTGCCGCCGTACAGCGAGATCAGCCGCTGGGCGGTCTCGAAGTAGCGGGAGAGCAGGTCGCGGGTCTCCTCCGCGTCCCGGCGCTCGGAGAGGGACGTGAAGCCGACGAGGTCGGCGAAGAGGACGGAGACGAGGCGGCGCTCGGCCGCCGGCGGGGCGGCGGGCGCCTGCGCGGACTGGAGCGGCGACCCGCACTCGCCGCAGAACCGCTCGCCCGGCTCGTTGGCCGCGCCGCAGGCGGGGCACGCCGTGCTCAACGGCTTGCCGCAGGCCGCGCAGAACTTGCGTCCCTCTCGGTTCTCGGTGCCGCAGTCGGGGCAGGTCACGCGCTCACCTCGACCTCGGCCATCACCCCGGCCCGGTCGAGCCACGGCGTCGCCTCGAGACGTTCGAAGATCTCGCGCGCCTCGTCGAGCAACGGCTCGGCCTCCTCCGGCCGGCCTTCCTCCGTGAGCCACTCGCCGTGTTCCAGCTGGGTGAGCCCCAGGTGGAAGCCGAGGCCGTACTCCCGGAACACGGCGGCGGCGGTCTTGAACCCCTGCTCGACGCCGTCGCGCTCGCCCCGAGCCGCGGCGAGCAGGGCCCGGAAGCGCGCCGCCTGCGCGCCGAGCGACGGCGGCCGCTTCCCCGGGGGGATCGCCTCGATGCGGGCGAGCAACTCTCCGACCGTGTCCAGCCGTCCGAGGGCGAGCGCAGACTGCAGCGCTTCGCCGAGCACGTTCCGGGTGACCAAGTCGTCCGGCTCGCCCAGCAACTCGCCGTTCAATACCTCGTCACATGCCACCAGCGCCTCGGCGTGGCGCCCCTCGGCGCGGAGCACCTGTGCGTTCAGAACGGCATGGGACGACCGGGCCTGGACGTCGGCCGAGTCCCTCCAGTCGGAGATCGACGACAGCAGTCGCCGCGCCTCGGCGTGGTCGCCGCGGGCGGCTGCGATCTCCACGAGGCTGTGCGGGAGGGCGGGCGAGGCGCTCGGCGAGTCCTGCGGAACCTGCGCCGCGAGCTCCAGCGCCTCGCTCCACCGGCCCACGCGCGTCAGGTACCAGGCCAGCTCACCGAGCAGGAGCCACTCCATGCGCCGGTCGCCGGCCCGGTGGGCCAGCTCGAGCCCGCGTTGGAGCAGCACGATCGCCTCCTCGTAGCGGTCACGGCGATCGAGCAGGTCGCCGAGGTTGTTGTACGCGCGCAGGGCGGCGCCGTTCAGGTCGTGCTCGAGGGCGAGCTCGAGCGCGTGCACGATCAGAGCGCGGGCCTGCTCGAAGTGACCGCGCGACCCCGCGATCAGCCCCTGGGTGTTCAGCGCGTTCGACAGGACGTCGGGCAGCCAGAGCGACTCGGCGATCTCGATTGCCGTGTCGATCCGCTCGGCGGCGAGGTCGATCTCGCCCTTGAAGAAGTGGAGCCGGCCGAGCTCGGCGGCGAGCGTGGCCAGGTCGGCGTCGGGCTCGTCGCCGGTGAGGACGGCGAACGCCGGTTCCATCCGCTCGAGCGCCTGCTCGAGCCGGCCGGCGCGCCACTCGACGACGCCGAGACTCGCAGCCGCGCGGGCAGCCGGATGGGTGAGCCCCTGCTCGCTGATACAGCTCGAGTGCCCGTTCGAAGTGCGACTGCGCATCGTCGGAGCGCCCGGCGGCGCGTGCGGTCTGACCCGCGCGCTCGTGCAGCGCAGCCTCGGCGAGCGGCTCCCCGGCGAGCTCTGCGGCGCGCTCGAAGTAGTTCTGGGCTTCGTCGTTCGCAGCGAGCGACGCCGCGCGCTCGCCGGCGCGTGTGAGCATCTCCTGCGCCTCGGTCCTGATCTCGGACGCATCGTCCGCATCGGGCGCCAGCCGATAGGCGTCGAGGTAGTGCGCCGCGATCACCTCGACGATCTCCTGCTCTCCCGGGCCGAAGGCCTGTACGAGATGGGTGGCGGCTGCGAGGTGGCGAGCCTTCCGCTCACCTTTGGCCAGCGTGTCGTACGCGACCCGCTTGAGCAGATCCTGAAGGAAGCTGTACTGGCCGAGCTCGGGCGAGCGCGGGTCGGCCTGAACCGAAAGGACCTCCTTGCGCACGAGCGAGGTGAGGAGCGGGTCGAGCTCTCCCTCGTTCAGGCCGGACAGCGCCCCCAGGCCGGACTTCGTGAACGACTTGCCGAGCACGGCGGCGTCCTGGAGCAGCCGCCGCTCGTCCGCCTCGAGACCGTCGAGCCGCGCCGCGACCAGGGCGTGGAGCGTCTCGGGGACGTCGAGCGCCTCGATCGATCCGGTCGGCCGGTACACGTCTCCTTCGCGGGCCAGAAGGCCGCGGTCGAGCAGCATGCGTACCGTCTCGACCGCGTAGAGCGGTACGCCTTCCGCCCGATCGAGGATCTGCGCGCGAAGCTCGCCGGGCAAGCCCGGGACGAACCCGTCGAGCAACGTCTCCATCGCCGGCTCCGGGAGCGGCTCCAGCGAGAGCGTCGTCGCGTTCCGGCCGCTCGCGCCGAAGCCGGGCCGCCGCTCGGAGAGGTCGGGCCGCGCCAGCGCGAGCACGAACAGTGGATGGCTGCGTGACCATTCGAGCAGGTACTCGACGAAGTCGAGCAGCCCGGTGTCCGCCCACTGCAGGTCTTCGAAGACGAGGACGACCGGCCCCTGCTCTGCCAGACGCTCGAGGAAGAGCCGCCAGGCGGAGAAGAGATCCTCGCGGTCGGTCGCCGTCCGCTCCGCGAGACCGAGCAGATGAGCGAGGCGCGGCTCGAGCCAGCTCCGCTCCTCCGGGTCGGAGACATGCTGATCGATCGCGGAGCGCAGCTTCGCGAGCGCGGACTCCGGCTGCTCCTCCTCGAGGATCCCGGCACGCATCCGCACCATCTCAGCGAGCGCCCAGTACGCCACCCCGTCCCCGTACGCGAGGCAGCGACCCCGGTGCCACCAGAAGGAATCCGCCAGCCCGTCGACGTACTTCTCGAACTCCCAGGCGAGTCGCGACTTGCCGATGCCGGCGATCCCCACCACCGAGACGAGCTGCGCCTTCCCTTCCTCGGCGCAGGCGTGAAAGAGCTCCTTGACGAGCCGCAGCTCGCGGTCGCGTCCGACGAAGGGCGGCTCGAGCCCGACCGACTTCTGCGCACCGCCCCGGGCGGCGGTGACGCGGAGCGCGCGGTAGAGCGGAACCGGCTCCGCCTTTCCCTTCAGCTCGTGCTCCACGGCGGCCTCGTACGCGATCGCGGCCTCGGTCGCCCGCCTCGTCGCCGCGCCGACGAGGACGGCACCCGGCTCGGCCGAGGCCTGGATGCGCGAGGCCGTGTTGACCAGGTCGCCGGCGACCATCCCCTGCCCCTCGGCGCCGATCGTGACCGCGGCCTCGCCGGTCAGCACTCCCGCCCGGACGGCCAGGCTCGAATCGAGCTCGGGCACGGCCGCGACGAGGTCGAGAGCGGCCCGCACCGCCCGTTCGGCGTCGTCCTCGTTCGTGACCGGCGTCCCCCAGACGGCCATCACCGCGTCGCCGATGAACTTCTCGACCGTCCCGCCGTACAGCGAGACCAGCCGCCGGCAGGTCTCGAAGTAGCGGGAGAGCACCTCCCGGGTGTCCTCGGCGTCGCGGCTCTCGGACGCGGAGGTGAAGCCGACGAGATCCGCGAACAGCACCGAGACGAGCTTGCGCTCCGCGGCCGGCGTCGGGGCGGGGGCGATAGGCGCCGGGCCGCCGTCCAGCGCGTCCCCGCACTCGTCGCAGAAGCGAGCCTCCCTTGACACGGGATGGCCGTTCGGGCAGACCCTGGCGAGGCCGGCACCGCAGCTCAGGCAGAACCTGGCCTCCGGACGGTTCTCGACGCCGCAGCTGGGACAGCTCACACGCCCACCTCGACGGCCTGACGGGCACCGCCGGCGCGTTCGAGCCACGGCGCCGCGCCCAGCCGCTCGAAGATCTCGCGCGCCTCTGCGAGCAGCCCCCCGACCTCCGGTCCGTCCTCCACCTCAGCTTGCTCGACCAGCGCGACGGCGAGCCAGAACGGGATGTCGAGCGCACGAAACCGCGCCGCCACGGCTGCGAGGCCTTTTGCGTCACCGTCGCGTCGAGCCCTGAGTCGCAGAACGTGAGCGTCCAGGTACGGCGACCGTACCGCCGGCGAGAGCTCGTCGACGAACGCGAAGAGCTCCGTGGCGCGCTCGGTGTTGCCGAGCGCGAGCGCAGCTTCGAGCGCGTCGACGACGCCGTGCTTGACACCTTGGAAGCTCGACCCGAGGATCTCGGCCGTCTCGATCGTGGCCGCGCCGGCCTCGAGCGCCTCTTCGAGGCGGCCCTCGGCGCGGCGGAGGGCCGCCGTCACCGCCAGGCGGGCACTCCGATCCTGGACGTCCGTGGAGTCGTCGAGCCTTGCGAACAACGAGTACAGCCGGCGCGCGTCGTCGAGCTCGCCCCGGTGGCAGTTGATCTCGACTCCGGCCTGGAGGAGGCTCAGGACGACGCCGCCGGAGTTGATCTGCTCCGGCGTGAACTCCTCCCTGGCTGCAAGCACCTCGTCCCAGCGCCCCAGCATCAGCAGCGGGTACGTGCGTTCGGCGAGAGCAGCCCACTCGAAGGGCTGGTTCCCCAGCTTGCGTGCCAGCGCGAGCGACTCGTCGAGGTAGGCGAGCGCCTCCGTGTACTTGTCGAGCCGGAAGCAGCGGTCGGAGAGGATGAAGTAGCAGGTGCTCGCATCCTCGGTCAGGTCGTGCTCGAGCGCCAGCTCCAGCGCTCGTTTGAGCAGTGCAAGCGCCTCCTCGTATCGGCGCCGGCTGAAGAGGACCGCCGACTGCGCTCGCAACGAGACCACGGTCGCCCGGATCAGCCCCTGCGCCTGGGCGATCTCGAGCGCGAGCTCGGCCCGGTCGCCCGCCCGCCTCAGGTCGCCGCCGAACCAGTAGGCGCGCGACAGCAGCGCGGCGAGCAGCGCCAGGTCCTCGTCGGGCTCGTCTGCCGAGATGACCTCGAATGCCCGTTCCATGCGTTCCAGCGACTCGGCGCGGTGCTCGGTGAAGCCGAGCAGCTGGGCAAACCTCCCGGAGACGCGAGCGGCCGCATGCGTCTTCCCTTCGGCCTCGTAGATCGAGATCGAACGCTCGAGCAGCTCGCGGGTGGCCTCGGGATTGCCGGTGCGCCCCGCCATCTCTCCTGCGCGCCCCAGTAGCTCCGCCTGCTCGAGCGGCTGCTCGGTGAGACCCGCGCTCTGCTGAAAGTAGCGCTGGGCCTCCTCCACCGCGCCCAGTGTCGCCGCGCGCTCGCCGGCTCGGGTCAGCGCCGCGCGCGCCTTCTCCTTGATCTCCGGCGCGTCCGGCGCGGCGGGATCGGCCTCGTAGGCGTCGAGGTAGTGAGAGGCGACCACCTCGACGACCTCGTGCTCGCCCCAGGCCCCCTGGAGGTGATCGGCGGCGGCGAGGTGACGTGCCTTCCGGTCGCGCCTGGACAGCGTCTCGTACGCGACCCGGCGCAGCAGATCCTGGAGGAAGCCGTACTGCCCGTGCTCGGGGGAACGCGGGTCGGCCTGTACCGCCGAGCAGCTCCTTCCGCGCCAGCGACTGTAGGATCGGATCGAGCTCGCCCTCCGAGAGGCCCGAGACGGCGGCGAGCGCCTGCTTCGTGAAGCTCTTCCCGAGGACGGCGCCGTCCTGCAGGACCCGACGCTCCTCGGGGCCGAGACCGTCGAGGCGGGCGGCGATCAGCGCGTGCAGCGTCTCCGGGACCTCGAGCGACTCGATGGTTCCGGTCAGCCGGTAGACCGACTCCTCCTGGACGAGCGCTCCCCGGTCGAGCAGCATGCGCACGGTCTCGACCGCATAGAGCGGGATGCCCTCCGCGCGCTCGAGGATCTGACGGCGGAGGGTTTCGGGTAGCCCGGGCACGAGCCCCGTCAGCAGCTCCTCCATCGCCGGCGCCGGCAGCGGCTCGAGGTAGAGGGAGGTGAAGTTCCGCGTCGACGCCCCCCACGTCGGCCGGCGATCCTGGAGCTCGGGGCGCGCGAGCGTGGCGACGAACAGCGGCGATGCCCGCGACCATTCGAGCAGGTACTCGATGAAGTCGAGCAGGGACGCATCCGCCCACTGCATGTCCTCGAAGACCATGACGGTCGGATAGACGTCCGCCAGGCGCTCGAAGAACAGGCGCCACGCCGCAAAGAGATCCTCGCGTTCGAACCGCGTGCTCTCCTCGAGCCCCAGCAGGTGCCGGAGTCGAGGCTCGACGAAGCGGCGTTCCTCGGCGTCCGGCAGATGCTCCTCGACGACCTCCGCCAGCTTGGCCAGCGCGGAGGCAGGCTGCTCGTCCTCGGCGATCCTGGCCCGCATGCGGACCATGTCCGCGAGCGCCCAGTACGTGACGCCCTCGCCGTAGGAGAGGCAGCGACCCCGGTGCCAGTAGGTGATCTGAGGCAGGCCGTCGAAGTACTTGTAGAACTCCCAGGCCAGCCGGGACTTGCCGATCCCGGCGATGCCGACGATCGACACGAGGTGCGGCTTCCTCTCGTCGGCGCTGGCGTGGAAGAGATCCTTGATCCGGCGCAGCTCGCCGTCCCGGCCCACGAAGGGCGCCTCCAGGCCGGTCGACTTGAGCGCCCCGCGGGCCCCGGAGACGACACGAAGCGCCTGCCAGAGCGGGACGAGGCCGACCTTCCCCTTCAGCTCGTGCGTCCCCGCGTCCGCGTAGACGATTGTCTGATCGGTCGCGCGGCGGGTCGTCTCGCCGACGAGCACATTCCCCGGCGCGGCGACGGACTGGATCCGGGACGCGGTGTTGACGAGGTCGCCGGCGACCATGCCCTGACCCTCGGCTCCGACCGTCACCGCGGCCTCGCCCGTGAGCACGCCTGCCCGCGCCCGAAGCTCGGGCACGGCAATCTCGTCGCCGAGGGCGGTCACGGCCGCGACCAGGTCGAGCGCCGCTCGGACCGCACGCTCGGCGTCGTCCTCGGTCGCGGTCGGCGTGCCCCAGACCGCCATCACCGCGTCGCCGATGAACTTCTCGACCGTCCCGCCGTAGAGCTCGATCAGCCGCCGGCACGTGTCGAAGTAGCGCGAGAGCAGCTCGCGGGTGTCCTCCGCGTCGCGACTCTCGGACGCTGACGTGAAGCCGACGAGATCGGCGAACAGCACCGCGACGAGCTTGCGCTCGGCTGCCTGCGCCGGCTGCACGGCGGGCGTCGCGAGCTGAAGGGAGCTGCCGCACTCCCCGCAGAACTTGACGCCCGGCGTGTTCGGGGTGCCGCAGGAGGCGCACACCACCGCGAGCGCGTTTCCGCACTCGCCGCAGAACTTCCTTCCGACCTCGTTTTCGTTTCCGCAGGCGGAGCACCGCATCCCAGTGTCCATCTCGGTTTCTAAGCGTACTCCGGCGGCGGAGCAGCCGGAACGTCCGCGCCCTAGAGCCCGGCCTTCATCACCAGGGCCCCGCCGCACTCGCCCACCTGCGCGAATCCGTGCTGGTCGTAGAGGCGTCGCGCCGGGTTGTCGGGCTCGACGCTGAGGCTGATCTGCTCGTAACCCTCGGAGCGCGCCTGCCGGAGCAGGGTCTCGAGCAGCTCCTCTCCCAGCCCCTTGCCACGCCGGCTCGGGACGACGGCGATCGTCAGCTCGGGCGTCCTCTCGTCGACGAAGCCGTAGCCGGGCTCGTCCGCCGAGAAGAGGCGGTACCAGGCGGCGCCGACCGGTTGGAACTGATCGATCGCGACCAGAGCGGTGTCTCCCCGCCGGCCCCACCCGGAGACGTACCGCTCCAGCGGAACGTCCGCCTCGTCGCCCCAGCGCGCGTAGTAGGCGTGGCGGAGCATGTCGCGGAGAAACGGCAGGTCGTGGGCCCCGGCCTGCCGGATCACTCGACCTCCTCGGTGAGCTGAACCCGGTTCCCGTCCGGGTCGAACACGTCGACGATGCGGACTTGCCCGGGCAGCTCGACGATGACGCCGACCTCGATGCCCGCCGCACGCAGCCGGTCGGCCTCGACCCGGACGTCCGGCACCGTCACCGACGCCACTCCGCCCTCGTCGCCCCTCGCCTCCCACAGCGCGATCTCCATGTCCCCGCGCCGCAAGCGCGCCCACCGGGCGTCCGCGTCCGCAAAGGTTTCCTCGAACCCGAGGACGTCGACGTAGAACGCACGACCGGCGTCGAGGTCGCGGACGCGGTACCAGACGTTCACGGCCTCTTCCCGCAGCTCCGTGTCCCCGTTCGACGGTCGTCGTTCACAGCGCCAGGCCGGGCTCCTCGAGGAGCTCTTTCAGCGTCTGCAGAAACTCGGCCGCCGGTGCGCCGTCGACCGCGCGGTGGTCGAAGGTCCCCACCAGGGTCGTCATCGGCCGCACTGCGATCTCTCCGTCGAAGGGGACGACGCGGTCCTCGGTCGCGCCGACGGCGACGATCGCCGCCTGCGGTGGGTTGAGGACGGCGGTGAAGCGCTCGACCCGGTACATGCCGAGGTTGGAGATCGTAAACGTGCCGTCCTCCAGGTCCTCCCGGCGCAGCTTCCCCTCCCGAGCGCGGGAGACGAGGTCGGCGCGCGCGGCGGCGACGTCCGCAAGCCGGAGCAGCTCCGCACCGCGGATGACGGGGACGACCAGCCCCTGTGGCGCAGCGACGGCGATCCCGACGTTCGCCGTCGGAAAGAGCAGGACGGCGTCGTCCGCGAACCGGGCGTTCACCTCGCGGTGGCGCATCAGCGCGGCGGCGGACACCTTCGTCAGGACGTCCGTGAACGTGACCCGCACGTCCGGGTCGCGCTCGCGCAGGCGCGCGACGAGCTCGTTCGCCCGCGTCGTGTCGGCCGACGTCTGCAGCTGGAAGACCGGCACCTGCCACGCCTCCGTGAGCCGGCGGGCGATCGTGCGCCGGACGTTCGTGAGCTCGACCCGCTCGACCGTGCCGGGCGCAGCAGGCGCGGCAGCCGGCGCAGGCGCAGGTGGCGACGAGACCGCCGCCCGCTCGACGTCCTCCGCGACGATCCGTCCCTCCGGGCCGGTGCCGGCCAGCGCCGCGAGGTCGATGCCGCGCTCCCGCGCGATCCGCCGCGCGAGCGGACTCGCCTTGATGCGGCCGCCGTCCTCCCCCGCTGCGCCCGGCGGCGGTTCAGGGACGATCCCCTCGTCGCGAACCGGCTCTTCCGGCCGTGGCCCAGGGACAGCCCCCTCCCGGCGAACCGGCTCTTCCGGCCGTGGCTCGGGGACTGTCCCTGCCTGGACCGGAGCGCCATCCGTCTCCACGGGAGCCTCTTCCCCCTGCTCGCCGATGAACGCGACCGTGCGGCCCACCGGCACCTCCCCCTCCGGGACGACGATCCTGAGCAGCACGCCCGAGGTCTCCGCCTCGACCTCCTGCGTCACCTTGTCGGTGTCGAGCTCGAACAGGGGCTCGCCCTTCTCGATCGCGTCGCCCTCCGACTTCAGCCAGCGGACGATCGTGCCGGACTCCATCCCCTGGCCGAGCCGGGGCAGGATCACCTGGCTAGCCACGCCCGACCGTCCTGCGAATCGCCGCGAGCACGTCCGCCTGGTGGGGAACGACGAACTCCTCCATAACCGGGCGCGAACGGCAGCGGCGTGAACTTCGACCCGACCCGCTCGATCGGCGCGTCCAGCCAGTCGAAGGCCTGGTACTGGATCACCGCCGCCACCTCCGCCCCGAAGCCGCCGCGCACGACCGCCTCGTGGGCGACGACGCAGCGGTTCGTCTTCTTGACCGAGTCGACGAGGGCCTGCTCGTCGAGCGGCTGGAGCGTGCGCGGGTCGACCACCTCGACGGAGATGCCCTCCTGCTCGGCCTCGGCCGCCGCGCCGAGCGCCTCGTGCACGAGCCGGCCGGTGGCGATCACGGTCACGTCCTCGCCCTCGCGATGCACGCGCGCACGTCCGAGCGGGATCGGCTCCAGCTCCTCGGGCACGTCCTCCTTGATCGGGTAGAGCGTCCGGTGCTCGAAGAAGAGCACGGTGTTGTCGTCGTAGATCGACGACCAGAGGAGGCCGCGGACGTCGGTCGGCGTCGAAGGGAACACGACCTTCAGCCCGGGCACGTGGACGAACCAGGCTTCGAGCTGCTGGGCGTGCTGGGCGCCCGGCGACCACCCTGCTCCGCCCTGGGTTCGGATCGTGAGCGGGACGGTCAGCTGGCCGCCCGACATGTAGCGGTGCTTCGCCGCCTGGTTGACGATCTGCTCCATCGCCAGGGTGGTGAAGTCCTCGTACATGATCTCCACCACCGGGCGCATCCCCTGGATCGCCGCGCCGATCCCGGCGCCGACGATCGCCATCTCGGAGATCGGCGTGTTGCGAACCCGGTCCGGGCCGAACTCGGCGAGCATCCCCTGGGTGACGCCCATCGACCCGCCCATCTCGGCGATGTCCTCGCCCATGATGAAGACGTCGCCGTCCTCCCGCATCGCACGAGACAGCGCATCTCGAACCGCTTCCCGGTACGTCAACTCAGGCATTTTCCAGGCTCCCGAGCGAAGCGACTTGGATCAACCCGCCCCGCGGAAAATGCGAAGCATTTTTCGCGGTGTTCAGGCATAGACGTTCTTGAGCGCGTCCTCGGGCTTCGGGTCCGTGCCCGCCTTCGCGAACTCGACCGACGCCTCGGCGATCTCGCGCGCCTCCTGGTCGAGGGCCTCGAACTCCTCGTCGGAGAGGTCGAGCTTCGCGCGCAGCTTGGTGATCGGGTCCTGCGTCTCGCGCAGCTCCTGCTGTTCGCCCTTCGGCCGGTACACCTGGGGATCGCCGACGTAGTGACCGACCAGCCGGTAGGTCTCGCAGACGAGGAAGACCGGGCCCTTGCCGCTCCGCGCGTAGTCGAGCGAGCGCTTGGCTGCGCGGTGAACGGCCTCGACGTCCTGCCCGTCGACCTTGACCGAGTGCATCCCGTAGGCGACCGCCCGCTTCTCCAGATCTCTGATCGGCAGCTCCTGGGCGGCCGGAGTCGACTCCGCGTAGTGGTTGTCCTCGAGCACGTACACGGCGGGCAGCCTCCACAGCTGGGCGAGGTTGAGCGCCTCGTGGAAGGTGCCGATGTTGGTCGCGCCGTCTCCGAAGAACGCGACCGCGACGCGCGGCTCTCCACGCAGCTTGAAGGCGAGCGCGGCGCCGGCGATCGCCGGCAGCCCGCCGCCGACGACGGCGTTCGCGCCGAGGTTGCCGCGTTCGACGTCGTAGAGGTGCATCGAGCCGCCGTAGCCGTGCGAGCAGCCCTCGATCTTCCCGTACAGCTCTGCCATCACCTCGTTCGGGTGTGTCCCGCGGGCGAGCGTGTGGCCGTGCGCGCGGTGCGTCGAGGCGAACACGTCGCCGTCGGCCATCGCCCGGCAGACGCCGACGGCGACCGCCTCCTGGCCGATCGCGACGTGGAGGAATCCGGGCAGCTCCCCCGCCCGAAAGCGCTCCTCGACCTTCTCCTCGAAGTGTCTGATCAGGAGCATCTCCCGCAGGAACTCGCGCAGCCGCTCCTGCGAGAGCGCTCCCCGCTTGCTCTCGACCTTCGCCACGGGCCTGAGTTTATGCTCCGGCCCGTGACCCTCGTCGCGCAGTGGGAGCGGATCCGGGCCGACCTGCCGGTCGACTGGGCGGACGCGCGGCTCACGCTTCGCCTCGTGGACGAGGACCGCGCGGCGCGGGCGGCGGCACTGCTCGGGCCCTTGAATCCCGGCCGCGCCGGTCGCGAGCTTCGCTTCTACGCCGCGCGCGCCGCGGACGGCCCCTCCTCCCGCAGCGGTGGAGCGGGCGCTCGCCAGGCTCGACGCCGAGGGGATCGCCGGGAAGCTCGAGCTCGTCGGCACCGCCGAGGGGCTCGCCCCGGAGCCGGCGCCGCAGCGCGGCCTGGCGGAGTCCTGGGACGACCTGGTGGCCGGGCTCCCTTCGGACTGGACCGACGTCTACGCCGAGGTCGAGTCTGACCTCGAGCGATCACCTCGAGCCGGCCGCGCTCGCGTTGTCCCCTCTGAACCCCGCCCGCTACGACTCCACTCCGGGCTTCCGGTTCCGTTGCGCGCGCGTGTACGGCTACGGGGCGTCGCCCGGAATGGTGAGGCGGTGCTTCGCCCGACTGGACGAACGCGTGATCCCCGGCACCGTCCGGATCCTGCGGGTGCTCTCCGACTCGAAGCCGGTGGGCACGCAGGGCCCCGTCTGGTACGTCGGCGGCAAGGTCGTGTAGCGACACATGTCCGATCCGGTCTCGTGGCTGCTGATCGAACGAGGCTGGGAGGTGCTGGCCGCGGACGGCAGCAGGGTCGGCAAAGTCGACCGCACGCTCGGGGACGAGGAGCTCGACATCTTCGACGGCCTTTCGATCTCGACCGGGCTCGTCTCCAGGCGCGTGTACGTCGCCGCCGAGCGCATCCACGAGATCAGAGACGGCCGGGTCTTGCTCGACCTGTCCCCGGCCGAGGTCGACGAGCTCGGGCCGGACCCGCGGTCTCGGCGCTGAGGCGCCCTGCGATAAGGTCTCTGGGTGGCCGGGACGAAAACGAACGGCGTCGGCTGGGCGGCCAGGGAGGTCGTCGACCGCGCCCGATCGATCGCGCGGCTCGAGATCGAGCTGGCGCTGCTCGAGGTCAAGCGCAAGCTGGTGCGGATCGCGGTCGGGATCGGCCTGGGCGCCGGCGCTCTGGTCCTCGTCGTGTTCGCGCTCGCCTTTCTGGCCGCGGGCGGCGCGGCCGCGCTCGCGCTCGCGGTGCCCGTCTGGGCGTCGCTGCTGATCGTCGGCGGTGCGTTGCTCGTCGCCGCAGCCGTGCTCATCATCCTCGCGCTGGGCTCGCTGCGGCGAGGGAACACCCCCGCTTCCGGAAGAGGCGATCGAGGAGGCCCGCCGGACGACGGACGTGTTGAGGAGCGATGGGCACGGTAGGTCGACCGAGGACGTCAAGCGAGACCTCGAGTCCGAGCGCGAGCGGCTCGGCAGCGCCGTGCACGCGCTCCGTACGCAGGCCGGGGCGGTGCGGCGCAGGCTTCCGGTCGTCGCGCTCGGAGCCGCCGGGCTCGGAATCGTCCTTCGCACCGGAGCGAAGCGCGTTTTTCACCGCCGGCGTCGGGGACGGAAAGCCGTGCGCGGTTTTCCTTTCTCGACGGCCGCTGAGCGTCGCGCACCCTCTCCGCACCAGGCTGTCCCTCCGCGAGTGGCCGGACGTGGTCACGCGACCGGGAAGCGCTTTCTCGACGACGGCTGCCTCGGCCTCGCCCAGCAGATCGCATTCAGCTCTCTGCTCGCCTTCTTCCCGGCAGTGATCCTCGCCGTCGGCCTGCTCGGGCTGATCGGTCCGGGCGCCTACGATTCGCTTCACCACCTGCTCGGAACGGTCGCCCCGAGTGCAGTTCTGAACGCGATCGACGTCGCCAAGAAGAGCGCGTCGGGAAGAGGCGGGTCGGCGATCGCCTTCGCAGCCGGGACGATCGGCGCGCTGTGGGCGGCGAGCGGCGGAACCGGATCGATGATCAAGGCCGTGAACCGAGCGAACGAGCTGCCCGAGACCCGGCCGTTCTGGCGCGTGCGTCTGCTTGCGATCACGCTCGTGCTGGTCGCGGGCATCGTCACCGCCGGCCTCTTCGCCCTGATCGTGTTCGGCGGCCCGCTCGGGAACGCGGTCGCGCGGCGAGCACACCTCGGCGGCACCTTCAACGTCCTCTGGGATGCGCTCCGCTGGCCGATCGCGTTCTGCGGCGATCCTCACCCTCTTCGAGCTCGTCTACCACCTGGCGCCGAGCCGCCGCCCCCCGAGCCGGCGCTGGATCTCTGCCGGGCTCGCTGACCGGCGCGCTGGTCTGGCTTGCGCTGTCCGGTCTCTTCGCCCTGTACACGACCTTCTCCAGTTCGTACGACCGGACGTACGGATCGCTCGCCGGCGCGGTCGTGCTCATGCTCTGGCTGTACTACTCGGCGATCGCGCTACTGCTCGGCGCCGAGCTGGACGCGGAGCTGGAGCGCCGCGCGACCGCTAGTACGGCGCGGAACGATCCCCTCAAGCGCGGCGTCGCGTCCGAGCGGTACGCGTAGAGCCCGCGTTTCAGCGTCAGCCGCCACGTCATCTTCGTCTTGCCACGCCGCGAGGTGGCGCGGTTCACGCCCGGGACCGGTCAGGTGGAAGTTGTCCTTCGCCGACCGGTCGTTGACGGTAAGCGCCACCCTTCCCGCCCTGATCGTCTTCAGCCGGACACCGAGCCTGGCGACGGTGATCCTCCTCCCGGGGCCCACGGCCCCGGCGAGCACGACCGGCTTTGCCGGCGCGGCGGGCGACGGAGGCGAAGCGTCGAGACCGATCCGACCGTGAAGTCGCCTTTCATGTCGAGGGATGGGCGTCGCACTGGAAGTGGTAGGTGCCGTCGGTGAAGGTGACCGTCCACGTCACGGTCGCAACCTGCTCGACCTGGGTCGCCAGGTCGACGCCCGGACCGGTCAGGTGGAAGTTGTGGATGTCCGACTTGTCGGCGACCTGAATCGCGTACGTGCCCGGATCGAGGTGTCGCACCGGGTTCCCGGAGCCGTCGGCGAGACGGATCTGGAAGCCGGGCCCGACGGTCCCGGACAACGTCGGGCTCTGGGCGCCTGCGCCGGCCGCGAGGACGAGCAGCAGGATGGCTGCAACGGAGGCAAACAGGAGGCGCATCGGTCACGGAATACGCGCCCGCCGCCGGATCGGATTTACCCGCCGCGCAGCGTCGCGCCGAAGCGGTCGGCGAGCGCGCCGACGATCCGCTCGCGCAAGACCGCGGCGTCCTCGTCCGAGAGCGTCCGCTCGGACGACTGGTAGGTGACCCTGAACGCGATCGACTTGCGCCCGTCGCCGACCTGCCCGCCGCGGTAGACGTCGAAGGGTCGCATCTCGCGCAGCTCCGGCCCCGCCGCCTCCCGGGCCGCGTCGACCAGATCGCCGGCACTCACCTCCTCGGCGACCGCGAAGGCCAGGTCCTCCCTGTACCGGCGGGTAGCCGATCACGTCCTCGAACGTGACCCGGTCGGGTGCTGCATCGAGCAGCAACGCGAGATCGAGCTCGAATGCTCCCCACACGCCCTCGATCAGGCCCGGATGGAGCTCACCGACCACGCCGGCCCCGACCGAGGCCGCCTTTCCCGGGTGGAGCAGCTCGTCGGACGCGCGGCTGAAGCGCGGCTCGACGTTCAGGGCCGCGTACAGCGTTTCGACGATGCCCTTGGCACGACTCCAACCGCCCTCGACGATTCCCGCGACGTGCCGGCGTTCGTCCGGCAACTCGTCGCCGGGCAGGTAGACGTGCGCGAGCTCGAACAGCGCGATTCCTCGAGCTCCCAGATCGAGGTTGCGCCTCGCGGCATCGATCAGGCTCGGAAGCAGACGCGTCCGCAGAACGGCGAGCTCGACCGAGACCGGCTCGGGCAGACGCCAGGCGGCCGGGTCGGGATCGTCCTCCCGGAGCGAGGCGGTGTACGTCTCGACGAGCCCGAGGCCGACGAGGACGTCCTCGACCTGCCGCTGCAGCCGCTGCAGCCGCGTCAGCGCACCGAACATCGCCCGGCGGGCCGGCAGGGTGAACGGAACCTCGTCCATCCGGAAGCGGGCGACCTCCTCGACGACGTCGATCTCGCGCAGCACGTCCCTGGCGCGCCACGTCGGCGCGATCACGTCGTCGGCGCGTCGCTCGAAGCCGAGCCCGTCGAGGATGGCATGCTGCTCGTCGGGTGGGGTCGGCAGTCCGACCACCTCGTCGGCGCGTTCCGGCCGGTACCGGATCACCGGCCGCTCCGGCAGCTCGCCCTTGACGTCGGCGTGCCCGACCCACCGGGCGGCCGCCGTCTCGACGAGCAGCTGCGTCGCAAACCTCGCCGCCTGCCCCGCCAGGTAGGGGTCGACGCCTTTCTCCCAGCGGTTCGAGCCCTCGGTGCGGAGGTGGAGGCGCTCGGAGCTGCGGAAGATCGCCGTCGGCTCGAAGTTGGCGGCCTCGAGCAGGACGTCGGTCGTCGATTCGCCGATCTCCGTCTCCTCTCCGCCCATGATCCCGGCGAGCGCCACCGCCCGTTCGGCGTCGGCGATGACGAGATCGGCGCCGTCGAGCCTCCGCTCGACGCCGTCGAGGGTACGCAGCGTCTCGCCGGGCCGCGCACGGCGCACGACGATCCTGCCCCCTCGAAGGGTCGCGAAGTCGAACGCGTGCAGGGGGTTGCCGAGGGCGACCATCACGTAGTTCGTCACGTCGACCACGTTCGAGATCGGCCGCAGGCCGGCGGCGGAAAGCCGCGCCTTCAGCCAGACGGGCGACGGCGCGACGGAGACGTCCCGGAACAGACGGCCGATGTATCGCGGACAGCCGTCGAGGTCCTCGATCTCGATCGCGACGGGGTCGCTCGAGTCCGGCCGAGGATCGACGCCCGGCGGCGGGGAGAGCTCCAGATCGAACAGCGCTGCCACCTCGCGTGCGATCCCGTAGACCGCGAGCAGGTCCGGCCGGTTCCCGGTCGGCTCGACGAGCAGCACGTCGTCGACCAGCGGCAGGAGGTCTCCGAGCGGCGTCCCCGGCTCCGCCTCGGGAAGCACCATGATCCCGGAGTGATCGGTTCCGAGGTCGACCTCGTCCTCGGCGAGGATCATGCCGTCGGAGAGCTCGCCGCGGACCTCCCGACGCTCGAGCGCGAGCCCACCGGAGAGCACCGCGCCCGGGAGGGCGACCGCCACGGTCGCGCCGGCGCCGAAGTTCCAGGCGCCGCAGACGATCTGCCGCGCCTCCCCCTCGCCCACGTCCACCCGGCAGAGCTGAAGCCGGTCGGCGTTCGGATGCTTGGCCGCCTCCAGCACCCTGCCGACCCGGAAGAGGCCGAGGTTCCCGTCGGCGTCGGGAACGCCTCGCCGCTCGATTCCCTCGACCTCGGCGGCGGAGATCGAGAGCCGCGTTGCCAGGTCGGCCAGCGGCATCTCGAGCGCGACGTAGTCGCGCAGCCAGGAGACCGGGACCCGCATCAGAACTGCGTCAGCACGCGCAGGTCGCCCTCCCAGAGCGGACGGATGTCGGGGAAGTCGTACTCGAGCTGGGCAACTCGCTCGATCCCGCACCCGAACGCGAAGCCCGACCACTCCTGAGGGTCGAGCCCGACGTTCTCGAAGACGCGCGGGTCGACCATCCCCGAGCCGCCCATCTCGAGCCAGCCCGAGTAGCGGCACGTCCGGCACCCGGCGCCGCCGCAGATCCCACACGAGACGTCCGGCTCCATCGACGGCTCGGTGAAAGGGAAGTAGTGCGTGCGAAAACGAACGCGGCGGTCGGGCCCGAAGATCGCCCGCATCACGTGCAGGAGCGTGCCCTTCAGGTCCGCGAGGGTCAGCCCGCGGTCGACGGCCAGGCCCTCGAACTGGTGGAAGATCGGGTAGTGGGTGGCGTCGATCGCGTCGCGGCGGTAGCAGCGGCCGATCGAGACCATGTAGATCGGAGGCTCTCGCTCCTCCAGCGCGTGAATCTGGGAGGGCGAGGTCTCCGTGCGGAGCAGGCGGCGCTCGTCGAAGAAGAAGGTCGCTCGTGGCGAGCGGGCCGGATGCCACGGGTCGAACGCGAGCTTGTCGAAGTTGTACTCGACGGTCTCGACCTCTCGATCGTCGCGCACCTCGTAGCCCAGGCCGACGAAGGCATCCTCGATCTGCCGTCGCGTCAGCGTCAGCGGGTGCAGGTGACCGCGCTCCAGCTCGTCGCCCGGAAGCGTGACGTCGACGACGTCCTCCGTGAGTGTTCGCTCGAGCTCGGCGCGCTCGATTTCGGCGCGCCGATCGGCGACGGCGGCCTCCAGCGCATCGCGCACGGCGTTGAGCAGCATCCCCGTCTCCCGGTCCCGGACCGCCCGCAGCGCCTGCGCGAGCTCGCTCTTCCGGCCCAGGTAGCGGACGCGCACATCGTCGAGCTCGTCGAGCGTCGCAGCGCCGGAAATCGCGCTCAGAGCCTCGTTTTTCAGCCCTTCTGCGTCCACGAGGCGACTGTATCATCGGCCTCCGTGCCCCCCTCCGGCCGCGCCCGCCCGACCGAGGCCGCCCCGGAGGCGAGCCCGTACGACCGGATCGCCGGCGTCTACGACCCCTGGAGCCGGAGCGTCACCGAGGACATCGCCTTCTACGTCGCCGAGGCGCGCAAGGCGCGGGGCCCGGTGGTCGAGCTCGGAGTGGGCACCGGCCGGATCGCGGTGCCGACCGCGCGGGCCGGGGTGCGGGTGATCGGCGTCGACTCCTCTTCCGGGATGCTCGAGATCTGCCGGGCGCGCGCAGCAGACGCCGGCGTCGCCGGCCTGCTCGACCTTCGCCTCGGCGACCTTCGCGATCCGCCGATCCCGGAGCGCGTTCCGCTGGTCACCTGCCCGTTCAGGGCGTACCTTCATCTCGCCGACGACGACGAACGCCTCGCAGCGCTCCGCGCCGCGCGCGGGCTCCTCCTTCCGGGCGGCCGGCTCGTGTTCGACGTGTTCGCCCCCTCGCGGGATGACGTCGAGGAGACCCACGCGCGCTGGCTCGAGCGCGAGCCCGGGATCTGGGAGCGCGCCGACTGGGACGAGCGAGAGCGACGACTCACGCTCAGCGTCCGGAGCGAGGGCTCCGAGGCGACGATGACGCTCTCGTGGGTGTCGGCGGCCGAGTGGAACGAGCTGCTCGTGCGTGCCGGCTTCGAGGTCGAGGCCTGCTTCGGCTGGTTCGACCGCCGCCCGTACGAGGACGGCGAGGACTCGGTCTGGCTCGCGCGCGCCGGGTGACGTAGGGTTCCGGTCGTGATCTGGGTCGTCGTGATCGTGGTCGCGATCGTCGTCCTGCTGCTGCTCGTCGTGGTGAGCATGTTCAACAGGCTCGTGCGGCTTCGCAACCGCGCCGAGAACGCCTGGGCGCAGGTCGACGTGCAGCTCCGCAAGCGCTACGACCTGATCCCGAACCTGGTCGAGACGGTCAAGGGCTATGCGGCTCACGAGCAGCAGACGTTCGAGCAGGTAACCCAGGCGCGGACCGCCGCCCAGCAGGCCCAGGGCGTGGCACAGCAGGCGCAGGCCGAGAACGCGCTGACCGCGGCGATCGGCCGCCTGTTCGCGGTCGCCGAGGCGTACCCGCAGCTGCGCGCGACGGAGAACTTCCAGCAGCTGCAGGCGCAGCTTTCCGACGTCGAGCAGCAGATCGCGGTCTCGCGCCAGGTCTACAACGACACCGTGCTCACCTACGACAACGCCCTCGAGACCGTGCCGACGAACGTGATCGCGGGCCTCTTCCACTTCCGCGCGCGCGAGTACTTCCAGACCGAGGACGCGACCCGGGAGGCGCCCCGCGTGCAGTTCACGGAGCCACAGGCGACTCCGACTCCGCCCCCGGCCCAGTCGAGCTGAGCCGCATGCGCCGGGCGTTGCCGGTGGCGGCCGCGCTCGCGGCGCTCGCGCTGCTCGCGCCGGCGGCAGCGGGCGCCTACAGCCTCCCGAACGCGGACGTCGCCGTCCAGGTGGCGCCCGACGGCTCGCTGCTCGTCGCCGAGCACATCACGATCGCGGGCGCGTTTCACGGCGCCAACCGCGACATCCCGCTGCGCAGCGGCGAGTCGATCGACCGGATCTCGGTCAGCGAGCAGGGAACGGCCTACACGCGGGGAGGGAGCACGGAGCTCGGCAGCATCGACACGCCGGGAACGTTCAACTACGTGTCGAACGGCAAGCGGGTCCGGATCGTCTGGCACTTCCAGGCTGCGGGCGAGGCCCGGACGTTCACGATCTCGTACCGTTTCCGCGGGCTCGCCGTCGCCTACGACGACGTCGTCGACGTGGACCTGAAGGTCTGGGGCTCAGGCTGGGCGGTGCCGCTCTCGAACCTGACCGCCTCGCTCACCCTCCCGCGACCGGCGTCGCTGAACGCGCTCTACCGCGTGTACGGGCATCCGGCCTGGGTGAACGGCATCGCCACGCGCACGCCGAGAGCGGCGAGCCTGCGCGCGGTCGACGTCCCGAGTCACCAGTTCGTGGAGCTGCGTGCCGTCTTCCCCCGTGGCCTGCTCCGGTCGACCGGCGGGACGAAGGTGCGTCCGGGGAAGGGGCTGGCCCTGATCGTCAAGCAGGAGGCGGACGACCGGGCGAGCTACCAGCACGACCGCGACCGGCTCGACAGCGCCAAGCGGCACATCGGCCGGACCCTCCTCTACCTGTTCCTGCTCGGCGCCGGGCCCGCGTTCGGAGTGATGCTGCTCGTCTGGTTCTTCTACGGCCGCGAGCGCAGGACGGGATACGACCGCGAGTACGAGCAGGCGCCGCCGACCGACACGGAGCCGGCACTCGTCCCGGCGCTGATCCGCCAGGACAAGGCCGCCGGCTCGCAGGAGTTCACCGCCACGCTCTTCGACCTGATCCGGCGCGGCCGCTATGCGTCGAAGCCGGTCAACACCGAGAAGAAGGTCTGGGGCGGGATCCGTCACGAGACCGTGTCCGACCTGCTCCTCACGCCCGGCGACACGAGCGTCGCGCTCGCGCGCTTCGAGGAGCCGGTCGCGGACGTGATCGACTCGGTCGTCGACGCCGGCGGCGAGCGTCTGAGCGAGTTCAGGGAGAAGATCGAGCAGCACCGGACCGCAAACTCGAAGCGTTTCACCACGTTCAAGGAGAGGGTCGTGACCGCGATCGACGCGAGGAAGTGGTACGCCGAGGCGGGAAGCACCGCGATCCTGATCGCGTGGATCGGGTTCGCGGTCGCCGCGGTCGTCCTCCTCTGGGTCGGCATCGACGGCTGGCGCTCGGCGGCGCCGCGCTGGGGCGACGTCGTCCTCGTTGCGCTGGGCGGCTGCGCGGTCGCGAACGCCCTCCTCCTCCTGGGCGCGTTCACCCGTGTTCGGCTCTGGCGGCGGCGCACCGTAGCCGGCCAGACCGAGGCGGAGCGCTGGGACGCCTTCCGGCGCTATCTGACCGACTTCCCGCGCCTGCAGGAGGCGCCGCCGGCGACGCTCGAGCTCTGGGAGCGGTTCCTGGTCTACGGGATCGCGTTCGGGATCGCAGAGCGGGTGCTCCAGGGCGCGCAGCTACACATGCCTCAGGCGCTCCACGACCAGAGCACGATCTTCTGGATCACGCCGTACGGCGACCTCGGCTCGGGCGCCACCTCGCTCGGGATCGGCGACCTCAGCGCCGGCTTCGGCTCCGCCCTGGCGCCGCCGTCGTCCGGAGGAGGCGGCTTCGGCGGCGGGTTCGGGGGCGGCGGCGGCGGCGGTGGCGGCGGTGGCGGCGGCGGCGCCTGGTAGTCAGTCGCGCCGGCGCCTCCACTCGTACAGGGCGATCGCACCCGCGACCGCGACGTTCAGGGACTCGGCCCCTCCGGCGAGCGGGATCGACGCGACCGCGTCGCACGATGCGATCACTTCGGCGGGGAGCCCCTCGCGCTCGGCGCCGAGCACGAAGATCGCCCCCTCCTCGAGCTCGGCGCGGTCGAGAGGCTCCCCACCGCGGGCGACGAGGGCGATGCGCCGGCCGGACGCCTGGTCGAAGCGCCCGACCGGGACCCGGAAGATCGCGCCCGCCGACCCGCGCAACGCCTTCGGACCGGTAGGGTCGGCGCAGCCCGCCGAGAGCCGCGACCGAGGCTCCGAACGCATCCGCGCAGCGGATCAGCGTGCCGACGTTTCCCGGGTCGGCCACGTGCCAGAGCGCCAGCCCGACCGGCCGCGGCTCGAACGGGGGCAGATCCGCCTGACGGAAGACGCCGACCACCCGCGGCGGGTGCGGCAGCGTCGAGACCGCGGCGAGCAGATCGGGCTCGACCGATTCGCCTGCGACCAGCAGATCGACGGGCTCGATGCCCGCCGCCCGCGCGGCGTCGACGAGATCCTCGCCCTCGCAGACGAAGAGACCGAGCCGCGCGCGCTGCCGGCGGCTCTCGAGGCGGCGAACCAGCTTCAGCCGCGGATTCGCCGCCGAGGTGATCACAACCGCACTCTAGGCGCGAAAAGCAGGGACAGTCCTAGGACTGTCCCTGCTTTCAGGCCTGCAGTGCGGCTTTGGCCCGCTCGGCGATGGCGCCGAACGCGGCCGGGTCGCTGACCGCGAGGTCGGCGAGCACCTTCCGGTCGAGCTCGATCTCCGCCTTGCGGCAGCCGGCGACGAACTGGTTGTACGAGAGCCCGTGCTGCCTCGCGGCCGCGTTGATGCGGATGATCCAGAGGCTCCGCATCGTCCGCTTCCGTACCTTCCGGTCGCGGTAGGCGTAGACCAGCGAGTGCTCGACCTGCTCCTTCGCGTGCGTGTAGGTCTTGGACTTGAGGCCCCAGTACCCCTTCGCCTGCTCGAGCACCTTGCGGCGCTTCTTGCGCGCGTGGACCGATCGCTTGACGCGCGGCACCGCTAGATCCCCAGCTGCTTCCGGACCGCCTTCTCGTCGCTAGGCGCGACCGGCGCGTCCCGACGGAAGCTGCGCTTCCGCTTCGCCGACTTCTTCTCGAGCAGATGGCTCTTCATCGCCCGGCGGCGCAGGAGCTTGCCTCCGGCCGTGACCTTGAACCGCTTCTTCGCTCCGCTGTGTGTCTTCTGCTTCGGCATCTCTCGTTCCTCCTGATGGACGCTGCACTCCGGCGTGCTTCGTCGGGCCCAGGACCATCACCATGTTCCGACCGTCGAGGAGAGGGGGCTGCTCGACCGTCCCGATCTCCTTCACGTCCTCGGCGAGTCGCATCAGCAGGTCTCGGCCCCGCTCCGGATGGGACGTCTCGCGCCCGCGGAACATGATCGTCACCTTGACCTTCGCGCGCTGGTTGAGGAAGCGCTCGACGTGGCCCTTCTTGGTGTTGTAGTCGTGGGACTGGATCTTCGGCCTGAGCTTGATCTCCTTGACGTGGATCTGGGACTGGTGCTTCCGCGCCTGCTTCGCCTTCTGCTCCTGCTCGTAGCGGTACTTCGAGTAGTCCATGACCTTGGCCACGGGCGGGTCGGCCTGCGCCGCGATCTCGACGAGGTCGAGGCCCTTCGAGTAGGCGTGCTCGAGCGCCTCGGCGATCGGCGTGATCCCGACCTGTGCACCGTCCTCGTCCACCAGCCTGACCCGGGGGGCGCGGATCGCGTCGTTGATCCGGGTCTGCGGGACCGGGCGAACCGGAGGCTCCGGGCTCCGCCGCGGTCTCAAAGGCTATTCACCAAGCTCGCTCGGTCCTCCTTGATCAAATGACAAGACCGCTGCAAGCAGCGGCCCGGTTTCCTCGTCCTTCGACTCGGTTGAACCCCCGGCGGGCCGAATCGCCCGGGAGGTGAGGAACGGGTCGTCCCTGCTTGAGCAGGCTCACAGACTACCAAGTTCTCCGATCAGCTCGTCCAGGCTCCTGGTCGACTGACCCCCGCCGCGCTCGCGCACAGCGAGCGCGGCGCTGGACTCGCGATCGCCGTAGACGACGACCCGGGGGATCTTCTCCAGCTCCGCGTCGCGAATCCGCCTGGCGATCGTCTCGTCCCGGTCGTCCACCTCGACGCGTACGCCCGCCTCCCGTAGCCGGGCGCGGACCGCCTCAGCAGCCTCGCGGTGGTCGGCGCCGACCGGCAGGATCCGCACCTGCACCGGCGCGAGCCAGAGCGGGAAGTCGCCGCCGTAGTGCTCGATCAGGATGCCGATGAACCGCTCCAGCGAGCCGAACAGCGCGCGGTGGATGACGACCGGCGTGTGCTCGCGGTTGTCGGCGCCCATGTAGGTGAGGCCGAACCGCCTCGGCATCTGCGCGTCGGCCTGGATCGTCCCCATCTGCCACGAGCGCCCGAGGGAGTCCGTCATGTGCAGGTCGATCTTGGGCGCGTAGAACGTCCCCTCGCCCTCGCCGACCACGTAGCTGAGGCCGTGGCGCTCGAGCGCGTCGCGGAGGATGCCCTCGGCGCGGTCCCACTCCTCGTCCGTGCCGAGCCGCTCGTCGGGCCGCGTCGAGAGCTCGGCGTGCGGGACGAGGTCGAACATCGCGTACAGATCCTTCGCGAACGAGATGCAACCGTCGATCTCCTCGGGCACCTGCTCGTCGGTGCAGAAGATGTGGGCGTCGTCCTGGGTCACGTGACGGACGCGAAGGAGCCCGTGGACGGCGCCGGCGGGCTCGTTCCGATGGAGAGTGCCTCGCTCCGCGTAACGGATCGGCAGGTCGCGGTAGCTCCGCAACCGGGAGCCGAACAGGAGCATGTGCCCGGGACAGTTCATCGGCTTCAACCCGGCGTGCGGGCTCGGGATCGTCGGTCGTGACGACGAGGAACATGTTGTCGCGGAACTTCTCCCAGTGGCCGCTGGTCTCCCAGACGGATCGCTCGTAGATGACGGGCGTCTTGGCCTCCAGGTAGCCGCGGCGCTCGTTCTCGCGGCGCGTCAGCGCCTCGAGCTCGTTCCAGATCACGAGGCCCTTCGGGTGCCAGAACGGCGAGCCGGGTGACTGGTCCGAGAGATGGAAGAGGTCGAGCTGCGGCCCGAGCTTTCGGTGGTCACGCTTCCGAGCCTCCTCCAGCTGCGCCAGGTACGCGTCGAGATCGTCCTGGGTGTAGAACGCGGTCCCGTAGATCCGCGTGAGCTGGTTGTTCTTCTCGTCGCCGCGCCAGTACGCTCCGGCCAGCCCGGTCAGCTTGACCGCCTTGATCGGCGACGAGTCCTGGAGGTGCGGTCCGCGGCAGAGATCGGTGAAGTCGCCCTGCGTGTAGAGGGAGATGTCGCCGTCGGCGGTGTCGACCAGCTCGACCTTGTACGGCTCCTGCTGCTCGACGAAGCGCGCACGTGCCTCCTTGACGCGAGACCTGTCTGCCGTGACCAAGCTGACCCTCGTCCAGCTCGCGCCGCATCTCCTCTTCGATGCGCTCCAGGTCCGACTCGTGAATCGGCTCCGGGAACTCGAAGTCGTAGTAGAAGCCGTTCGGGATCGCGGGCCCGATCGCGATCTTCACGCCCGGGTAGAGGCGTCGCACCGCCTCGGCGAGCAGGTGCGCGGTGGAGTGCCGCAGCACGTACAGAGCATCGGCGTCGTCCCTGTCGCGCGTGGTCAGGATCTGGATTCGCTGCCCGTCCTCGAGCGGGAGACGCAGGTCGCGCAGGTCGCCGTTCGACCTGACGAGCACCGCCTCGGCGGCCAGCTTCGGGCCGATCGCGCGCGCGGCGTCGAGCCCGGTCGCGCCGTCGGGGAGCTCGAGCTCGGAGTTGTCGGGCAGGACGACCTTCACGAGGCCAAGGATACGAGAGCGGCCCGAACCTCCGGACGGCCGAGCACCTCGACGAAGACGATCTCGCCGTCGATCGTGTCGACGACCAGGTCCCCGGCCGGGACCTGCCTGCCGCGACGGAACCAACGCTTCATCGGCCGGCCGGTGTAGAAGCTGCCGCAGCCCTCGACCTCGCACGGGCAGACGGCCACGATTCGCAGAGACGGCACCTGCTCGGCCAGGTCGGGCCGGCCCTGCTGCCGGAGCGACCGGTCCAGCTCGGCGGCGAGCTCGGGAAGCAGCGAGCTCACCGACCGGTTCTCGCTCACAGCAGTGTTGTATCGCGCCTGCTACGCTCCGCGGCGAACAAGAACGAGTACCGACGACGCAGTCAGCGCCTTCTCTACCCGTTCGTGAGTGGTAAGGGAGGTGTTTACATGGCTACCGGTATCGTGAAATGGTTCAACGCTGCGAAGGGGTATGGGTTCATCACGCCCGACGAGGGCGGCAAGGATCTGTTCGTCCATCATTCGCAGATCACCGGCGAGGGATACAAGTCCCTCGACGAGGGCGCCCGGGTCGAGTTCGAGTCCCGCGAGGGACAGAAGGGCCCCGAGGCGACGAGCGTAACCCCCGTCGCGGCCTAGACAACGACCGGCGGCGCGCCCCGTCCACGGGGCGCGCCGCTGCTCGGAAAGGGGCTGGCTTATCGCCGGCAAGGAAGAGAAGATCGAGTTCGAGGGTGAGGTGATCGAGGCACTCCGGAGCGGCATGTTCCGGATCAAGCTCGACAACGACCACGAGACCCTCGGCTACACGGCCGGAAAGATGAGGCGGTACAGGATCAGGATCCTCCCGGGCGACCGCGTCAAGGTTGAGCTCTCCCCATACGACCTGAATCGTGGCCGCATCGTCTTCCGTTTCCGCTGACCCGCACGGCCCGCGGCCCCGCCCGCGGCTTCGGGGCGTGTTCCACCTCTATGCGTTCTTCGTCGCGCTGGTCGTAGGCGGCCTGCTGGTCGCCGCAGCGCCGCACACGAGAGCGCGGGTCGCGGCGGCGATCTTCGCGGCGGCGGTCGCGACGATGTTCGGCGCGAGCGCCCTGCACCACCGCGTCACCTGGCGCGAGCGCGGCTACCGCTGGTCGCGCCGGATCGACCACGCCGGCGTCTACCTGGCGATCGCGGGCACGTACACGCCGTTCGGCCTGCTCGTCCTCGTCGGCGCCTGGCGAATCGTGATCCTGGCGGTCGTCTGGGGCGGAGCCGCGGCGGCGATCCTGCTCAAGTTCGTCTGGGTCGACGCGCCGAAGTGGCTCGCCGCGGCGATCGCGATCACCCTCGGCTGGATCGCGGTGATCGTCTTCCCCCAGATGATCGACGGGATCGGCTGGGACGGGACCACGCTCATCCTCGTCGGCGGGCTCTTCTACACGGTCGGAGGCCTCGTCTACGCGCTGCGCCGTCCCGATCCAATTCCGGCCGTCTTCGGCTACCACGAGATCTTCCACCTGCTCGTGGTCGCGGCGGTCGCGCTCCAGTACTCGGTGGTCGCGTTCTGGCTCGTCTACCCGCTCTGACCGGCCGTCCAGGCGTCGGCGGCCGGTCGCGCTCCCGTCAGCGTGCGAGTGCGACGATCCAGGTGAGCGCGCGCGCACGTCCGTAGGCGTCGACGGCGGTGAGCTTCAGCGTGTAGCTGCCCTGGCCGACCAGGAACGGGCCGAGGACGATGCTGCCTGCGCGTCCGAGAAAGTGCCGGTTGACGACGAGCTTGCCGCCGCGGTAGACACGGATCCGCGCATCCGAGATCCGGTTCTCGCGGCAGTGGAGCACGAGAGACCAGACGTCGCCCGTACGGGTGACCGTCGGCGGTTCGCGCGTGAGCAGAAAGCGTCCGGCCCTGGCGGCCGCCCTGCAGAGCCCGAGGCAGGTGCGCCAGTGGATCGTGCGACCGGCGAGCGTGACCTGGAAGGTGTAGAAGCCGGACTTCGCGACCGGGAACGGGCCGATCGTCGCGCGCCCCGCCGCGACGCGGAGCGAGAGCGAGACGCCGACGCGGCCCGCACGCAGACCGCGAACCCGGGCGAGCCCACCGGCGGTCGTCCTGAACCGCAACGTGACCCGGAAGCCCGAACCGGTATGCCTGACGATGGGCAGGCCGAGCGAGGTCAGGACCGCCTTGCCCGCCGGCGCCGGCGGCGGCGAGGTGGTCGCGCCCGAGAACTTCGCCGTCACCGACTTCGCGGTCGCGAGTGCGACCTTGCAGGTGCGCGTCGTGCCGCCGCAGCTCCCGCTCCAGCCGAGGAAGGTCGCCGCGGCCGAGGGAGTCTCGGTCAGCGTGACGCTCGCTCCGGCCCTGAAGCGCTGGACGCAGGCCTTCTGGGGCCCCGTGGAGGAGCACGACCCCGCCGAGGTCGAGACCTTGCCACGACCGGTGACCACGATCGTGAGCGTCCCGGGCGGGCCCCCGCCGGCGAAGGCGGCGGAGACGCTCTTGGCGGCGGTCATCGTCACCGTGCACGTCTTCGCGGTGCCGGTGCAGGCGCCGCCCCAGCCGGTGAAGGTCGCGCCGGTGACCGGGGTGGCGGTGAGGGTGACGTTCGTGCCGGCGGCCTGGGTGGCCGTGCAGGCCGATGCACCGTTACCGCAGCTGATCCCGCCGCCGGTCACTCTGCCGGAACCCGAGACCGAGACCGAGAGCCCGAAGGACGACGTCCCGCCCTGGAACGTCGCAGTCACCGTCTTGGCGCTGGTCATCACCACCGTGCACGTCGTCGCCGTCCCCGAGCAGGCGCCGCTCCACCCGCCGAACGTCGCGCCGGAGGACGGGGTCGCGATCAGGTTGACGGTCGTGTTCGGCGCGAGGCCCGGCTTGCTGCACGTCGATCCGCCGGCACCGCAGCTGATCCCGCCGCCGGTGACCGTCCCGTTGCCCGAGACGGTGACGCTGAGCGTGAATCCGGTTGCGCCGCCCGGCGTCCCGCCGATGAACGCTCGCGCTGACGCTCTTCGCCGCACCCATCAGGACGGTGCAGGTCGTCGCCGTGCCGCCGCACGCCCCTGTCCATCCGCCGAACGTCGCTCCGGTCGTCGGCGTCGCGACCAGCGTGACGGTCGCGTTCTGCGCGAATGTCGCCGAGCAGATCGTGGCACCGTTGCCGCAGTTGATCGCGCCGGCGCCCCCGCTGACCGCGCCGTTGCCGTTGACGGCGACCGTGAGCTGGACGGCGGGCGTGAAGGTGGCGGTGACCGCGCGGTCGGCCGCCATCGTCACCGTGCAGGTCGGGCCGGTGCCGGTGCAGTCGCCAGTCCACCCGGTGAGGACGTATCCGTCCTTCGGGTTCGCCGACAACGTCACGGTCGAGTTGAGGGGCTCGGCCGTCGAGCAGGTGGCCGGGCCGGTGCAGTCGATGCCGGCGCCCTTGACGGTGCCGTTGCCGGAGACTGCGACCTCGAGGTTCGCGGTCGCCGTAGCGGCGTTCGACCAGCTGGCGTTCACGGCCCGGTTGCCGTTCATCTCCACGGTGCAGGCCATGTTCGTGCCGGAACAGTCACCGCCCCAGCCGCTGAAGACGTTCCCGGCATCCGGTGTCTCCAGCACCGTCAGTGTCGAGCCGTCGGGGACGTTCCAGCTGCAGTCGCTGCCCGAGGATCCGCAGTCGACGTCGCTGTTGCCGCCGGTCACCTCCCCGGAGCCGGTGTAGCCCACGGACAGCGTTCTCGCGGTCGACGGGGGGCCGGAGAAGTTCGCCGTGATCTGGTGATCGTCCCCGTCCGAGACGCCGCAGGTGCCGCCGGCTCCGTCGCACGGGCCCGCCGCGCCCGTGGTCAGATCCCAGTCGTTCCAGGTGTCGAACGTCCAGCCGCTCGCGGTGTTGCCGGCGGTCAGGGTCACCCCGCTCCCCGAGTTGGCGGAGCACGCCTGTTTCCCGTCCCCGCATTTGATTCCGCCCGGACTGCTCGTCACGCGGCCCTTCCCGACCGCGCTGACCGCCACCAGGCCCCTGGCAGCGGGCGGCGTCGGCGCACTGAAGACGAACGTCGCGGTCACGTTGTGGGTCGTGTCGACGGTGTCGGGCGTGATCTGGCAGGTGTTGCCGAACACCGTCTCCCCGGTCCCCGAGCAGCTCCAGCTGTCGAAGGTCCAGCCGCTCACCGTGTTGGTCGGCGCCAGCGTGATCGTCGTCGAGACGGTGAAGCCGTTGGAGCAGGCGGTGCTTCCGTTCCCGCAGTCGATCCCGGCAGGGAGGCTGGTGACGGTACCGCTGCCGACCACGCTGACCGTGACCGTCGTGGTGGCGAGCGAGCGCCCACCCGCGCTGCCGACGCCCAGCGCGAGCGCCATCAGCAACAACACCGGCAGCAGGCCTCTCCTCAAGGGCTTGCTTCTCCCCTCCAACGCCCGAGGAGCTTACGCACTACGACCACCATTCGCTACGTCTCACGGCAGCAGTGCGAACCAGGTCAGCGAGCGGAGGCGTCCGTACCCATCCGTGGCGATCAGCCGAAGCCGGTAGCTCCCCGGCGAGAGCAGGAGCGGGCCTGCGGCACCCGGGCCCCGGCCGGGCCGGGAAGCGGACGCGGCGGGCGAGTTGCCCGCCTCGGTACACCCGCAGGTCGACGCCGGCAGGCTGGCTCGAGCGGAAATTCAACGTGACCGACCAGAGCGCGCCTGCGTCGACGACGTTCGCCGCCTTTCGGCCGAGCACGAACGCGCCCGCCGCCCGTCCCGCCGCCTCGCCGCACCGTCCCAGGCACGCCCCCCAGTGAAGCGCCCGTCCGGCCTGGGTGAGGTCGAGAGCGTAGAACCCCGCTCTGCCGAGCGGGAACGGACCGACCGCCGCCGAGCCGGACGGCGCCGCGAACGACAGCGCGGCTTCGAGCCTGCCGGCGCGAAACGCACGCACGCGGACGGTTCCGGGGCGATTCGTGCGGAAGCGCAGGGTGACGGAGAAGCCGGTCGCCGTCCGGGTGACGACCGGACGACCCCGGCTCCGGAGCACCGCCGCGCCGGTTCCCGTCGCGCCCGGGGCGGACGCAAACCTCGCCGAGACGCTCTTCGCCGCGTTCATCTCGACCGTGCAGGTCGGGGTCGCTCCGCTGCAGGCGCCGCCCCAGCCGGCGAACCCCGCGCCAGGCGCAGGGGTGGCGGTCAGCGCCACGGCCGAGCCCTGCCTCTGGTCGACGCTGCAGGTCTTCGCCCCGTTCCCGCACCGGATCCCTCCCCCCGTGACCGTGCCGCTGCCCGCGACCGTAACGGACAGCGCGACCTCGGCCGACGATCCGCCGGCGAAGGCGGCGGTCACGCTCTTGGCGCCGGACATCGTCACCGAGCACGTCCTGGTCGTGCCCGAGCAGGCGCCGCCCCACCTGGTGAAGGCGGCTCCGGAGGCGGGCGTCGCGGTGAGCGTCACCGCCGAGCCGGCCGTCTCGTTCTGAGAGCAGACCGAGCCCGCGGTACCGCAGTTCAGCCCCCCGCCGGTGACGGTGCCCTCGCCGGAGACGGACACGGTGAGCGGGAAGGTGGCGCCGGCGGTGCCCGAGCCGGAGAACGTCGCCGTCACGCTGGCGTCCCCGGCGATCGTGATCGTGCAGGCATTCCTGCCGCTGCAGGCGCCGCCCCACTCGGTGAAGGAGCCCCCTGAGGCCGGGGTCGCGGTCAGCGTCACCTCGTCACCCGTCGTCTCGGTAGCGGTGCAGCCCGAGCCGCCCGCCGACGTGCAGGTGATTCCCGCCGCCGGTGACGGTGCCGTTGCCGGTCACCTTGACGGTCAGCGTCGGCTTCCGGAACGTCGCACCGGCCGAGAGGTTGCCGCCGACCGCCAGGACGCAGCTTCTGCCGCTGCCGCTGCAGCTTCCGCTCCAGCCGCCGAAGACGAAGCCGTCGTCGGGCTTCTCGACCAGAGTGACCGTCGACCCGGTGGGGACTTCCCAGGTGCAGCCGGACGTGCTGCCGGTGTCACAGTCGACGTTGCCGCCGGACACGTTCCCACCGTGGCCGCTCGCGTCTCCGTTGGCGGCAACCGTGACCGTGTTCGTGGTCGGCGCCAGGGTGGTCGTGAAGGTGGCGATCTCCTCGTTGTCGTCGGTCGAGTCGAGGGTGAAGGTGCACGTGGGCGTGAGGCCGCCGCAGTCGTCGGAGCCGGCCCAACCGGCGAAGGTCCAGCCGTCCACGTCGGTGGCGGTCAGCGTGATGTCGGCGCTGGAGCTGGTCGAGAAGTAGCAGGTCGTGCTGCCGTTCCCGCAGTTGATCTGGCCGCCGTTGGCGGAGACGCTGCCGCCGCCCAGCACCTGGACGGCGACCGCTCCGGTCGCAAGTGCGCGGCCGCCGGCGCCGCCGACGCCCAGCACGAGCATCGCGAGCAGCACCAGACCCCAGCTGCGCAGCTTGCCCCTCATGCCTCCAGGGAGCTTAGGGCACTCGACCGTGGAAACGGCGACGAGCGGCCGCCGGCGCTCGAGTCACTCCAAGGGGGGATCTCATCTCCCCCGTCCGGGGGGTTCGCGGCCCGGGCGGCCGGCAGTCTTGGTGCTGTTCGCGCAGGGTAGGCCGGCGAAATCTCTCGAAACCTGGCAGTCGAGCGCCGGCTGTCGTCCGCCGATCCTCAGCACACGACAACGCACCGCCCGGGGAGGCCGAGATGATCCGACTGCTGATTTGCGACGATTCCGCCGAGGCGAGGAACATGCTCCGCACGATCCTCGCGGACGACCGGGAGATCGAGATCGTCGGCGAGGCGTCGGACGGGAGCGAGGCGATCGCGCTCGCCGCCGACCTCGTGCCCGACGTCGTCCTGATGGACGTCTGGATGCCCATTCTGGACGGCGTCGAGGCGACGCGGCGACTGCACGAGCTGCTCCCCGCAACCAGGGTGGTCGCGCTGGCCGGCTCCGACGACCTGGTGGTCGTGAGCGCGATGCTCGACGCGGGTGCGAGCGCCTACTGCGTCAAGGGTGCTCCCCTGTGGGAGCTCGAGCGGGCGATCATGGGCGCAGGCGAGCCGCTCGTCCGTCTCGCCCACTTGCTCAGCCGCGCGCTTCCGGGCGGCCTCGGCCAGCTGCTCGCCCGCGAGCTCGCGGAGCTCACGGGCGCGCTCTGCGCGGCGGCGTACCTGACCTCGTCCGAGGCGGGTCTGTCGCTCGCCGGGATCGCAGGCGCCCCGACCCGCGATCGCCTGAGCAGCGCTCCGGGGGTCGTCGTGCGGGCGTTCACCGAGGCGGCGGCCGGTCACGCGACCGCTCACGAGCTCGCCGAGCTGTACCGGCTCGGCATCCCGTGCGGCGAGGCGCTGGCCGTCCCCCTGCTCGGAGACGGCGTCCGGCTCGGCGCGCTGTTCGTGGCGATGCCGGCCAACGTCCAGCTCGAGCTCGATCAGGGGCTGGTCGCCGCGGTCGCCGATCTCGCCGCCGCCGCGCTGGCACAGGAGCGGCGGCTGGCGCTGACGTACGCAGAGGCGAGACGTGACGCGCTCACGGGGCTCCTGAACCGTCGAGCCTTCGACGAGCATCTCGAGGGTCTCCTGCGCGAGCCGGGGCCGACGGAGCCGCTGTCGCTCGTGCTCCTGGACGTCGACGGCTTCAAGGAGGTCAACGACACGGGCGGGCACGCGGCCGGGGACGAGGTTCTCTCCAGCCTCGCCCGCATCATCCTTCGGGCCGTGCGCGCCGACGAGCACGCGTTCAGGATCGGCGGCGACGAGTTCGCGATCGTGATCGCGGGTGACGCGGGGGCCGGCGTCCGGGTCGGCGAGCGCGTCCTTCGCGGGGCGGGGGTGCAGCGCCGCGGCCGGACGCTGCCGACGCTCTCGGCGGGCGTCGCCGGCCGGACGGTCGGAGAGACCAAGGACGAGCTCGTCGCCCGGGCCGATTCGGCCCTGTACAGGGCCAAGGACGGAGGGCGTGACCGGGTGGTCGTCGCCGACGAGGTCGCGCCGCCGAGGCCGCTCAGGGTGGTCAGGGAGGCGCAGGACGAGACCGCGACCGTGGTCCCGGAAACCCGGCGGCTTCGGCTCCTGCTGGTCGACGACGACCCCGGCCTCCTGATGCTGTTGCGGACGACCTTCGAGATCATCGACATCGAGATCGAGGAGGCTCGCAGCGTCGCCGAGGCGCAGCACGCCGTGCTGGTCCATCCTCCGGACGTGATCGTGCTCGACGTGGCGATGCCGGTCGTGGACGGGCTCTCGTTCTGCCGGACGCTGAAGGCGAACGCGACCACGAGCTCGATCCCGGTGGTGATCCTCTCGGGCGACGAGAGCAAGCAGGCCGAGGCGGAGGCGGCCGGCGCCGAGTCGTTCCTGCGCAAGCCGTTCAGCCCGCTCGACCTGCTGGCGATCGTCGAGGAGCTGGCAGGCGGGCTGTTCGAGGGCCCGTTCACGCTGATGGCCGAGGACCGGCCGGAGGAGCAGCTGCTCCTCTACGCCCACGACCTCAGGCGTCTGCTCGAGCTCGAGCGGGGTCAGCGGTTCCTGCTCAAGACCGCGTACGAGGAGACGATCAGCGCCTTCGCGGGCGCACTCGAGGCCAAGGACTTCGGCACCGGCGCCCACTCGAAGCGGGTCGTGCGCTACGCGCGCGAGCTCACCCGGACGCTCGAGCCGGCGCTGCTCGACGACCCGAGCCTCGAGTACGGCTTTCTCCTCCACGACGTCGGCAAGATCGGCATCCCGGATTCGATCCTCCAGAAGCCCGCCCGGCTCACGCGGGACGAGCGCAGGGTGATGCGCAGCCACACGCTTCTCGGAGCCCAGTTGCTCGGCGAGGTGCCGCTGCTCCGTGGTCAGGGCCTCGCGGTGATCCGCTCGCACCACGAGCGCTGGGACGGAAGCGGCTACCCGGATCTGCTCGAGCAGACGGAGATCCCGCTCGGCGGCCGCATCTTCGCCGTCGCCGACACCCTCGACGCGATGACGAGCGACCGCCCCTACCGGGACGCCTACCCGTGGGAGACGGCGACGAACGAGATCGTCTCCCAGTCGGGTCACCAGTTCGACCCGGACGTCGTCGACGCGTTCCGCGGCGTCGAGCCGAAGCTTCGTCGGATCCGGGAGGAGCTGGTGGCAGCGTAGGGCTACCGGTCAACCATCTACGCGTGCTCGTGACCGTGCTCCGCCGGCCGGTTCATCATCCGGAGCATCGGTAGCCCGCCGCCGTGGCGGAAGTAGCGCCAGACGAGCGCCGCGGCCGGGAGCAGGAAGACGAGGTTCAGGTAGGTGGTGTAGTTCCAGGTCACGCTCGCCTCGGTCACCTTCGCGTTTCGCGCCGTGGGATCGAGACCGAGGCCCTGGAAGACCAGCTCGACGATCAGCCCCGCCGCGACCATGGTCGCGTAGAACGAGAGGAGGAGGAAGGCGGCCATCCGAGGCCGTAGTACCTGCGGTAGATGTTGAGGATCGGCGCGACGATCAGGTCGCCGAAGATGAAGGCGAGCACGCCGCCGAAGCTGATCCCGCCGTTCCAGAGCACGGCGGCGAGGGGCACGTTCCCGACCGAGCAGACGAAGCTGAGGACCGCGACGATCGGCCCGATCAGCGGCCCCCAGAACTTGGCCGCGGTCGGATGGTGGACGAGGAACAGCGACTGCCACCACGAGTGGGGCACCCAGGCGGCGAGCGCGCCGGCGACGAGGAGGCCGACGGCGATGTCTCGCCAGATCGCCGCCCAGTCCATCACGAAGTAGTCCGCGGTGGCGGTGAAGCCCTGTGGGCTGCGGAGCCGCCGCCACCAACTCCCCTCGCCCCCCGCCGACATGTCCATCTCCGCGTGGCCCTCCATCGACCCGACCAGGCCCCGGTTGGCCTGCGCCCGGGCCGCCTCGACCTGCGGACGCTTCAGGAAGGCGCGGAAGACGAGCGCGATCAGGACGATCATCAGCGGCCCTCCGACGAACTCGCCCGCGACGAACTGCCAGCCGAGCAGGAGCGCCATCACGATCCCGAGCTCGAAGACCAGGTTGGTCGACGCGATCTCGAATGCGATCGCGGCCGTGAAGTCGGCGCCGCGGCGGAACAGCGAGCGGGCGAGCGCGACCGCGGCGTAGGAGCAGGACGAGGAGGCGGCGCCGAGCGCGGTCGCAACCCCGATCGTCTTCGGCGAGTCGTCGGGGAGGAGCCGTCGCATCTCCCGCTTCGACACGACCGCCTGGACGACGGCCGACAGCGCAAAGCCGAGGATCAGGGCCCAGAGGATCTCCCAGAACATCCCGAACGCGAAGGAGAGGGCGTCGACCACCTCGCCGCCGACGTCGACCGCGAGCGGCATCAGCGCGTGCGCGCGAACCGACGGACGGCGGCCAGAAGCTCGCTCGCCTTGTCGGCCGCCTCCGCCTCGTCGCCCGACGCAAACGCGTCCGCCACGCAATGGGTGACGTGGTCGTCGAGGATCTCGAGCGCGAGCGCCTCCAGCGCGGTGCCGACGGCGGCGATCTGGGTGAGGACGTCGATGCAGTAGCGCTCGTCGACGACCATCCGCTCGATCCCGCGGACCTGGCCCTCAATGCGGTGGAGCCGCTTGACGAGGGCGTCCTTGCCGGCGAGCGTAGCCCGGGCCCATTCCCGGCTATCATACCCCATCAGGGGTATTACCGTTCCGCACTGCGGCGGAATATCGCAGCTGTCCGGAACGTTTCTAGAAGTACGCGCGGGTGCGACGAAGGTGAGGCGGCGACGCCAGCTGAGCGGTCGAGCCCGGGCAGTGGTTTCCAGACGAAGGAAGGAAGAGAGCGTGAAGGCTCAGCCGGTACGTGTGATTGCAACCGTTCGCTGTACGTCCTGCGGTCAGGTGTTCAGGACCCGCTCGACCCGCAGCGAGATCACGGTCGACGTGTGCTCGAACTGCCACCCGGCGTACACGGGGGTAGAGCGCACCCTGCAGCCCGGCAGTCGAGTCGACCGCTTCGAGCGGCGGCGCGCCCGGGCGAACCCGACCGGGGCATCTGCCTGACAGGAGGAAAGGATTGAAGGAACCGATGAACGTTTTCACAGCTGATCTGGGGGCGTTTCTCGACGCCGCCGAAGACGATGGATTCGTGACCGAGTCGGCGCTCGAGGCGCTGGCGGCCGAGCACGAGCTCGAGGAGGACGAGGTCGCGGCGCTGCGCGCCGAGCTCGAGGCGCGCGCGGTGCGGATCGAGGACGTGCCCTCCGACGACGACGGAGAGCGGGAGCTCGATCTCTCGTTCGACGTCACCGCCGACGGCGTCCCCGACTCGCTGACGCTGTTCATGAGCGAGCTCGGCCGGTACCCGCTGCTGACCGCGGCTCAGGAGGTGGAGCTGGCGAAGCGGATCGAGCGCGGCGACCCGAAGGCGAAGGAGCGGATGATCAACTCGAACCTGCGCCTCGTCGTCCACAACGCTCGCCGCTACACCGGCCACGGCGTCTCGATGGGCGACCTGGTCCAGGAGGGTGTCGTCGGCCTCAACCGCGCGGTGGAGAAGTTCGACTGGCGCAAGGGCTTCAAGTTCTCGACCTATGCCACGTGGTGGATCCGGCAGGCGTGCCAGCGGGCGATCGCCAACCAGTCGAAGACGATCCGGATCCCGGTGCACGTCGACGAGCGCCGCAACAAGCTCGCGCGTGTCCGCCAGCGGTTCGAGATCGCGAACGGGCGCACGCCGACCCTGGAGGAGCTGGCCGAGGCCGCCGGGATGCCGGTGCAGCACGCGCGGGAGGCGCTGGAGGCGGTCGAGGCGACCGTGTCGATGAACCAGGCGGTCGGCGACGGCGACGTCGAGCTCGGCGAGCTCTTCGCCGATCCCGACTCGGTCGATCCGGAGTCCGTGGCCGTCGACGCGGTCCGCGGCGCCGCGGTTCGGCAGGCGGTGGCGAGGCTGCCGGAGCGAGAGCGCAGGATCATCGAGCTGCGCTTCGGCTTCGACGGCGAGATGATGCCGCTGGAGGCGATCGGCCGCGAGCTCGGCATCACCCGCGAGCGCGTCCGCCAGCTCGAGCGGGTCGCGCTCGAGCACCTGGCGGGCGAGCTGGAGGGCGTCGTCGCGGTCGAACCGGACGAGCTCGCGGACGCCGCCTAGCTCGGAAGAGAGGGGCCCGCCCAGGGCGAGCCCCTCTCCCCTACTCCTGCAGGACGGCCTCGAGCGGTCCGGCGGTGTCGACGAGCTCGGCGTCGCGGGCGGCGAGCGCCGCGTAACGCCCGCCCGCGAGGATCAGCTCGACGTGGCGACCGGACTCGACGATGCGTCCGCGTCGAGCACGACGATCTGATCGGCGTCACGCACCGTCGACAGCCGGTGCGCGATCGCGATCGTCGTCCGGCCCTCGGAGAGCCGGTCGAGCGCCTCCTGCACGAGCCGCTCGGTCTGGGTGTCGAGCGAGCTGGTCGCCTCGTCGAGAACGAGGATCGGCGGATTGCGGAGGATGGTGCGGGCGATCGCGATCCGCTGCTTCTCGCCGCCCGAGAACCGGTAGCCGCGCTCGCCGACGACGGTCTCGTAGCCGTCGGACAGCGCCGCGATCACGTGGTGGATGCGGGCCGCCGCCGCAGCCTGCTCGATCTCCTCGTCGGTCGCGTCGGGCTTGGCGAACCGGAGGTTCTCCCGCACCGAGGCGTGGAACAGATACGTCTCCTGGGAGACGACCCCGACGAGGTCGGCCAGCGCCGCGAAGCTCAGGTCGCGAACGTCGACGCCGCCGATCGTGATGCTGCCCCGGCTGACGTCGTAGAGCCGGGCCGCCAGGTATCCGAGCGTGGTCTTCCCCGAACCGGTCTCCCCGACCAGCGCGGTCGTCGTCCCGGCCTTGACCGTGAACGAGACATCCCGAAGGGTCCAGTCCTCCCCGTACCGGAACCAGACGTGATCGAACACGACGTCGCCCGCCCGCCCGACCGCGACTGCGTCCGCCTTCTCGGCGATGTCGATCGGCTGGTCGAGGTACTCGAAGATCCGGTCGAACAGGGCGAGCGACGTCTGCACGTCGAGCCCGACGCCGAGCAGCGAGCCGACCGGGAAGAAGAGGCGGGTCTGGAGCGTCGTGAACGACACGAGCATCGGGATCGAGACCGCGTGCGACCCGTGCGCGAGCGCGAGGCCGCCGAACCAGTAGACCGCCGCCGGCATGATCGCGAAGCTCGTCTGGATCGCCGCCATCACCCAGCGCCCCGCCATCCGCTGGCGCACCTCGAGGTCGGCGAGCCGCTGCGAGTCGGCCTCGAAGCGGTCGGCGAGCTCGTCCCCGCGCCCCATCGTCTTCCCGAGCAGGATCCCCGACACCGAGAGGGACTCCTGCACGAGGCTGGAGATGTCGGCGAGGGTCTCCTGCGTGGTCTTCGCGATCCGGCGCCGCTCGTTGCCGACCCGCCGGGTGAGCAGCACGAAGAACGGGATCAGCGCGAACGCGAACAGCGCCAGCCTCCAGTTCAGCACCAGCATGCCGACCATCGTCGCGGCGACCGTGGTCACGTTCGAGGCGATCGACGTCGCCGTGTTCGTGACCACGTTCTGCACGCCGCCGATGTCGTTCGAGATCCGCGACTGCACCTCGCCCGTTCGCGTGCGGGTGAAGAAGGCGAGCGACAGGCGCTGCAGGTGCCGGAAGACCGCCGCCCGCAGGTCGTGCATGACGCGCTGGCCGACCTGGTTCGAGAGCAGAGTCTGGATCACGCCCAGCACGCCGGTCGCGATCGCGATCGCGATCATCCCGCCCGCGTTGAGCGAGAGGGAGGTGGTGTCGTTTCGCGCGATCGCCTCCAGGACGCGCTTGAGCAGGAATGCCGGGATCACCCCGAGCCCGGCCGAGACGACGATCAGCCAGAGGACGCCGCCGAGCCGCAGCTTGTACGGCGCGAACAGCCGGCCGATGCGGCGCAGGTTGGCCCGGCGCACGGCCGGGTCGGCCGGACGCTCGGGCGGCGCGTCGGACGAGTGGAAGAACATGCCCATCGACGTTCAGAGTACGCCGACGGGCGCGGTCAGCGCGTGCGCGCGAGCCGCGCCGCTCCGACCGCCCCGCCGGAGTCGCCGAGCGCCGCGAGAAGCAACGTCGGGCGGCCGGTCGTCCCGGAACAGGTTCGGAAGCATCCCCGTCCGGAGCCGCTCGACGATCGGCTCGCCGAGCCGGTTGCCGAGGCCCGCCGCCGAGCACGACCGCCTCGAGGTCGAGCAGGTTGATCGCGGAGGCGGCGCCGGCGGCGAGCGCACGTAGCGCACGCGCGATCAAGCGCTCGGCGAGCGCGTCGTTCTCGGCGAGCGCCGCCTGCCAGACGCTGCTGGTCAGCCGCGGATGGCCCTTCGTCTCCATGATCGAGAACAACTTCGTCTTCGCCCCTTTCTCGCGTGCGCGCCGTGCCCGCGCCTCCATCGCGTTGCGGCCGGCGTAGGCCTCCAGACAGCCGCGTCGTCCGCAGGGGCACCGGGCGCCTCCGAGCTTGACGACCATGTGGCCGATCTCGCCGGCGTTGCCGCGGCCCAGCCATCGCTCGCCGTTCGAGAAGATCGCGCCGCCGACCCCGGTCCCCCACCACAGGCCCAGAAACGAGCGGTACTCGCGTCCGGCTCCGAGTGCCGCCTCGGCCTCGACGGCGACCCCGACGTCGTTGCCGAGCCGGACCGGCACGCCGAGCGCGTCCGCGAGCGTGGCGGCGAGCGGGAACGGGCCGCGCCAGCCGGGAAGGTTGCCCGCGTCGGCGAGCGTGCCCGCGTCCTGGTCGACGCTGCCGGGCGCCCCGACGCCGACCCCGTCGAGTGCGTTCGGGTCGAGTCCTGCCGCGGCCGCCGCCTCGCGCAGCGCCAGGACCATCTGCTCGGCGACGTCTTTCGGGCCGCCCTCGCTCGGCGTCCGTCGGCGCGCCTGCCCGACGACCCGGTCGTCGTCGTCGACGACGACCGCTTCGATCTTCGTCCCGCCCAGATCGATGCCGCCGCGCACCGCCAGACTGTAGACGGCCCGCGGC
>CAWIKS010000001.1:0-279230 GCA_963836685.1 uncultured Actinomycetes bacterium | reverse complement strand
CTCGAACCAGTGACCCCCAGCTTGTCGAGCTGGTGCTCTCCCAACTGAGCTAACCGCCCTTTTGCCTGCAAATGAGCAGCTTTTGGAGCTGTGACGCTCTCCCAACTGCGCTTGCAGTCCGAACATCTTAGCGTCCCTCCTTCCTTCGTTCACGCCTCTGCTCCCCCGAACGCATCGAGGAGTTCGCCTGTCGTGTAGATCCGCAGGCCAGACGCCTCGAAGTCGCGGTCCTGCGACCAGACCGGGACGGACAGGGAGAGCGCCACCGCGACCGTCGGCCAGTCCTCAGGGTCGCGATCGGCCATCCTGCTGACAGCTTCGTCACGGAAGGGCTCATAACTCGCGGCAGGCTGCCACTCGACCGGCATCAGCTGAAGCGCAGCGAGGAGAAGTGCGAGGTCGAGACGGCGCTTCGACGCAAGCTCGGGCAGATGCTCGGCGATCTCGTCTGCAACCGCTTCCGCCGCAACACAGCGCGGCCCGCGAGGGGATGCAAGCACGAGGCGCGCTCGTCCGCCGATCAGCGCCGAGAGGAGAACGTTCGCGTCAGCTGCGACGGCGGCGGGCAGCGAAATCGTGCACGACCTCCTCCTCGCTCACGCCCTGCGCCTTCAGCTGCGCGCCGATCTGCTCGCTGAGGCGGAGAAAGACCTCGCGCCTTGCGTCGGCGGGTAACTCGCGGGCCTCCCATGGCAGAAAGAATCCGGCCGGAAGACCGCCGCGCGTGATGAGAATGACCTCGGCGGAGCGCAGCATCTCCGTCGCCCGATCGCGGAACTCCCGAACAGTCACGACTTTCATGTGATCACCTCAGTGGTCACAATACCTGAGATGCAGCGCTCAGGCTGCGAGTTCGTCGCTCAAGCCGAGCTCCCCTCGTAGCAACCCGACGTCCGCGGCCGGCTCGCCGCGGCGCCGGGCCCGCTCGGAGCCGTTCTCGATCTGGCGGAGGAGGCGAACGACCTCTGCCCGGCCCGCACCCGCAACGGCTTCTCGCGGCGTGCGGCCGTCGAGGAGCTGATGCGGCTCGTCGAGCCATCGGCGCATCCGCTCGTTCACGAAGCCGCCGGCGAGCAGCAGCTCACCGGCGTCGACTCGCTCCGACGTTGGCTCGTGGTGTCCCGCGTGGCGTGCTGCGAGCGCTTCGTCCACCGACGTCACCACCCGGCTTCGGAGCTCGACGAGCCCGCCGAAGTCGTCTGCGACGATTTCGAGCGTCTGGGCGAGCCGCTGCTCAGACATCGCCTCGGCGTGGAGCTCGTCGCCTTCGAGCCGCAACGTCGCGATCGGGATCGTGTCGTTCCCACCGACCGGGCTCGACTCGAGGACGAGCGCACCCGGGGGCAGCGGCGGACGCTGCCTCACGAGCGTCGCGCGCTGGGCGGTGATGTCGATCTCGATCGGATCGTCCGGTAGCAGCCCGCCGAGTTCGCGCATCCTCTCGGCGGCAGCGGCGCGGTCGTGCACCTGCCAGGTCGCCGACGCGAAGACAACAGGGTCGCCCTCAAGCGTGAAGAAGCTCGGCTCCGCGGTGCGGCTCGGCGGGATGAACCGCATCAGCTCGAGCGCATGACGACGGACCGTCGAAGTGAGCGCCTGCTCGTCGAGCAGCGAGCCGGCGAGCCGCGCCAGCTCGGCCCGGAGTTCGGGTTCCTCGCACGGCTCGAAGAAACGCGCCGGGCCCCACAGGCTCGGTGGATCGCCGTCCATGACGCGGGCAAGCAAGATGTCCCAGCGGACCGCCTCGCGCGAGACGTGTGGGCTCCGCACCTCAACCCGCCCGCCGCTGACGAGCTCCTCCAAGGCCAGCGAGCGGCCAGGCTCGACGGCGAGCACGCGGTAGAGGCCGAGCCGGGCTGCGGCGATGCGGGACGCCGCTTCCTGCTCGGTCGGCGACAGGTCCGGACGGGCCGCGTAGCGCTCCGCCGGAGTGCCGCCGCCGGCGAGCTGGCGATCGTTGTGGAACCAGGTGGCGAAGATCTGGATGTCGGCGTCGTCCATCACGCGCTCCGGGCCGACGAACTCCTCGAGCGCGACCGAGATCTCGTCGCCGAGCAGCTTCGACGACCAGTCCTGAATCCGGCGGCCGACGGCGTCGTCGAAGCGAGCCTCCCGCACAGCCCGCTCCTCGTCAGCGAGACAGCACCGCTTGTACTTGCGACCGCTGCCGCACGGACACGGCGCGTTCCGTGAGATCGACCGACCGCCCATCCGAGAGGACCGTAGTGGGGGCGCCGGACGGGGCCGCCGTCGAGGCAGCCGCCTATCCTCTCGTCGTGGTGATCGACGCGTCAAGGCTGCGACACGGCCGTGTCCGGGGCCGCTATTTCCGCGAGAACTTCGCGCAGGCCGGCATCGACCTGACGCAGATCATCCCGGAGTTGGTAACGAACGCGGACGCGGCGATCGCCGCCGCCGGGCGCGAGCGCGGCCGAATCCAGCTCCGCATCGGGCCTGCCGATCCGGACTTCCTCCGAGCATGGAAGGCCACTCTGCGTAGCCTGCGCGTGCCCGCGCTCCGGAGCTGGCGGCATGAAATCGTCTGCACTGACGACGGCGAAGGTGTCGACGCAGAGATCGTCGACCAGCGCCTCGGTGCGCTCGGCGTCGTCCCTGAGCACGAGGGTCAGCGCGGGCTCTTCGGCCGGGGCCTTCGCGACGTCTGGATCGCGCAGGGCGGCGGGCGGATCCAGGGCGTTCGCGGCGAACGGGCGGTCGAGTCCTGGTTCCTGCCGGGCGGCGGAGACGAACCTTACGTCTACACGCACGTGCTGGACGGCCCTGCGACGTACGCGATCCGCCGCGAGATCGGGATCGCACACGAGGGCACGCGGGTGACGGTGCCGCTCGCCGACCGGCGCCTGCCCCCGAGCGCGCGCCTGCGCCGGCTGGTCGCCGACCTCGTCCAGCTGCGGCCGATCCTCGAAGACGAGAGCCGCGAGATGCTGCTCGACTTGCCCGGGGAGCCGCTCCAGCTCGTCCGGTACACGCCTCCCGAGCCGGACTCGGAACGGCCGCTGCTCTTCGACGACGAGATCGAGCTCGGGCGCGGCGTCACCGCCCGGGTCGTCGTCCGGCGCGCGGCGCAGCCGATTCCGTTGAGCCCGGCGCGCGCCGCCCGCCGCGGCGGCCTGGTCGTCATGTCAGGCCGGGCGGCGCACGAGACGACGCTCGCCGGACTCGAGGCACGCCCTGGCGCCCGGCACCTGTACGGCGAAGTCCGCTGCGAGGCGATCGAGCACCTGCAGCGGGAGGCACTCGACGCGCCAAGGCCGCAGGTTGTCGTCCGCGTCGACCGCAGCGGCCTCAACGACACGCACCTGCTCGTGAAGCGCCTCTACGCGGGGTTGGGGCGGATCTTGCGCCCGATCGTCGATGCCGAGGAGCGGCGCGCCGGCGCGCGCCTCGTCCGCGCCGGCAGGGAGATCTCGGCCCGCGACGAGGTCGGCCTGCGCGCACTCAACGACGCGCTCCGAGCCGCGTTCGACGCACCAGGTCAGGCCGGCTTCGCCCGCGGCGGCGCCTCCGAGCAGCGGCCGATCGAGGAACAGGAACCGCGAATCGTCCCGCCGCAGCCACTCGCGATCTCACCGTCGCCTCCCTCGCTCGAAACGGCGATGCGCTTCAAGCAATCGCCGGTCAGGCTTCATCCCGGCGAGGAGCGCGGCGTCTCCCTGCTCTTCGACCCGGCGCGCGTACCGCCCGGGACGCCGATCGAGATCGCGACCGACCCGGGCATCTCCCTGCGGCTCTACCGCCAGGACGTCCCGAAGCCCGTCACGGGCGGTTGGTCGCGCGTCAGCGGCAAGCTTCGCGCGCTCGTCTCCGCCGAGCCCGGCTCCCAGCTCTCCGTCTTCGCCGAAGCAGGCGGCCACGACGCGGAGCTGATCGTCCTGGTCGTCCGCCACCACGCGAGCGGCTGGGTGCGCGAGATCGCCCGCAAGGAAGAAGACTCCCACGTCGAGGCCGAGTTCGAACACGAGACCGGCGTGGTCACGGTCTACGAGGGCCGGCGCGAGTTCAAGGCTCTCGAGCGCGCCGCCCGCAACGCGGGCTTCGCCCGCTCACGCGTGCGCGAGTACGTCCCCTACCGGATGCTCGAGGTCGAGGTCGCGGCCAACGCCGTCTACTGGTGGGCCGCCGAACGGATCCTCGAGCGCCGGCTCCCCGTCGAGCGCCCCGCCGACCCCGTCGAGTACGCCGCCGCCGTCCGAATGGAGGCTCAAATCCTCCGCCACCGTGCCCACGACAGGCTAATGAAGGCCTTCCTCGGTCCTGAAGTGTTCGAGGGAACGGTCGTGGTCGCACCCCAGCGCCCAAAGCCCACGCAGCTCCGGCTGACCCGATAGACGCTCACGCGTCCACGCCGCACCAGCCCAAACACCTGGTGCTCTCCCAACTGAGCTAACCGCCCTCGGCCGGGCATTCTAGCGCTGGCGACCGTGCCCGGCTCGGACGTTTGGTCCGCTGATAACGGGGGGACACGGAAAGCATGCGGTCCCGGGGCCTTCGCCCGGCCGCTGCGGCGGTCGTGGTGCTCGCCGGAGTAGGCGTGACTGCGCTGGTCCTGGGAGTTCCTACGACCGCATCACGAGAGGCGGCGCCCCGGAGTGCCTGCGCCGAACGGCTCGTCACCGACTGGTCGGACGGCCGCATCGACGGGACGTACCCGCTCCGTTGCTACCGCGAGGCGCTCACGTCGCTCCCCACCGATCTGCGGGTGTACTCGAGCGCTCACGACGACATCTCCCAGGCCTTTTCGCAGCGGATCGTCCAGAGCCGCGGTCAGAAGATCTCCGGGCACCAGGGCGAGACGTCGGTGCGGAAGCTCGAGTCGGCGCGGTAGATCGCGCCGTCGCGCAGCTCCTCCACCCGCCCGGCCCGCCACAGCTCGCGGAAGGTGAAGCCGCCCAGGTAGACCGAGCCGAGGTCGGCGGCGTCGAGCGCCAGATCGGCCTCCTCCTGGGTCCGCGAAGCCTCGCCGCCCTCGATCTTCCAGCGGCCGGCGTTCCAGTCGCAGAACTCGTCGCGGACCTCCAGCACGACCGGGCCGTCGTCGGCGAACGAGCGCGCCGAGAGCGCTGCGCCCACGTCCACGAGTCGAACCCAGAGCCCGTCCGAGACCGTCGGCCGCGACAGATTCGGCCGTGCGAGCAGGAGCAACAACGGATGGTCGACCGGCAGGAACCGGGCGGCGACGGTGTGCGTCCAGTCCACGTCCAGCAGGTAGCGCCAGATCGAGGCCGTCGCCTCGGGAGTGACGCCCATCACTTCGTGCGTCCGCAGCGTCGTCTCGGGCCCGAGGTTGCCGAAGGCGACGTGCAGCCGGTAGATCGCGTACGCCTGCGGCTCGCCGTCCACCTCGAGCACGACGAAGAGCTTCGGGCCGCCGCCGCCGCGGAACTCCGGCGGGTCGGCCAGCAGCCGGTGCTCCCACCAGGCGGGGCCGCGCTGGTACATCCCCGGCGTCGCCCGGCGGACGGCGTCGTAGACCGGCGGCATCAGGCCGCCGGCGTCCGCGGCCTCGACGAGCCGCACCCGGCCAACGTTCTCGACCCCCGGCCGGAAGGCGGCGTGGGTCCTGGCGACCTCGAACTCGAGCAAGAGGGACGCGAGCCCGTAGCCGTACCGTCCGTAGATCGTCTCCTCGGAGGCCCAGAGCACGGCGAGCGGCTCCCCGCGCGCGTGCACGTCGTCGAGCTGCGCGCGCATCATCGCGCGGAGGATCCCGCGCCGGCGGTGGGTGGGCAGGACGCCGACGATCGTCACGCCGGCGGTCGGCACGCTCGCGCCGCCCGGCACCGTCGTCCGGAAGCCGAAGGCGCCGGCCCCGCCGACGATCGCGTCCCCGTCGAAGGCTGCGTGCATCCGGTCGAGCTCGAAGTTCTTCAGCCAGCGCTCGGCCCAGGCCTCGTCCGGCTTCTCGCGGCCCAAGTAGTGGACGATCGCCCCGGCCGCGTCCCGGAGCTCCTCGACGCTCGAGCAGGTACGGACGTCGATCACGCGATCCTTTCCAGCGGCGCGTACTCGAGCATCAGGCGGCGCTCGGCGCCGTCGTCGGCGAAGCGCACCGTCACCACCCCGCCCGGCTCGACGCGCACGACCACGCCCTCGCCGAGCGTGCCGTGCCGGACCGAGTCGCCGGTGGCGAGGTCGGGGACGTGCTCGCGCGGCTGCACCGGCGCGCCGTAGCCGCCCCAGGAGGCGGGCCGGAGCCGCTCCCACGCGACTCCGTCCTCCGGCAGCTCCTCGAGGAACCGGGAGGGGAGGTTGAACGCGCGGCTCCCCCAGAGCGACCTCGAGGTCGCGTGCGTGAGCACCAGCCGCTCCTCCGCCCGCGTCATCCCCACGTAGCAGAGCCGGCGCTCCTCCTCCACCCCCTGCTCCTCGATCGAGCGGACGTGCGGGAAGATCCCCTCCTCCAGGCCGATCACGAAGACGGCCTTGAACTCGAGCCCCTTCGCGTTGTGCAGCGTCATCAGCGTGACCAGGCTCTGCTCGCCGCGGATCGCGTCCTGGTCGGCGTACAGCGAGATCTCCTGGAGGAAGCCCGAGAGGCTCGGCTCCGGCGACTGCTGGAGGTACTCGCGCGCGACGCCGACGAGCTCGTGGACGTTCTCGAGCCGGCCCTGCGACTCGATCGTCCGCTCCGCCTCGAGCGCGTCGACGTAGCCGCTCCGATCGAGCACCGCCTCGACCAGCTCCGGCACGGTCAGCTCCTGCACGGAGGCCTGCAGCGAGATCAGCAGCGTCCGCAGCGCGCCGACGTTCTTGAGCGGGGCGGCACCGACGCCCGCCTCCTGCGGGTAGGCGAGCGCCTCGAACAGCGGGATCACCCGCCCGTCCGCGTAGGCCTGCAGCCGGGCGAGCGTCGCGTCGCCGATGCCCCGCCTGGGGCGGTTGGCGATCCGCAGGAGCGAGACGGCGTCGAACGGGTTGTCGACCACCTGGAGGTAGGCGACCACGTCCTTGATCTCCGCCCGCTCGTAGAAGCGTGGGCCGCCGATCACCTGGTAGGCGATCCCCTGGCGGACGAGCACGTCCTCGAGCACCCGCGACTGCGCGTTCGTCCGGTAGAAGACCGCGATCTCGTCGGCGGAGTACCCCTCCTCGACCAGCGCGGCGATCTCGGCGGCGACGAAACGCGCCTCGGCGTGCTCGTCCTCGACCTCGACCGCGTGCACCGGGAGGCCCTCACCGAGCTCCGACCAGAGGTTCTTCTCCTTGCGCTCGCGGTTGTGCGCGATCACCGCGTTCGCGGCGCGCAGGATCGTGTTCGTGGAGCGGTAGTTCTGCTCGAGCGAGATGGTACGCGCGCCCGGGAAATCGCGCTCGAACTCGAGGACGTTCCGGATGTCGGCTCCTCGGAATGCGTAGATCGAGTTGTGTGTGACCAGGCCATTGGCGACGTAGTTGTGCGTGCGCTCGATGTCGAGGTCGTAGACCGGCCCGTCGAGTGTGACTTGCTCGACTTGCTCGACGAGTTCGAGCTCCCCACGCTGGTTCACCATCGCCATGCCCGGGCGAACTGACGAGGCGGGCATGAAGGGCAGGGCATTCCGCTCCTTCCCACGTGCGCCGTTGTTGGAGGCGAGGCGAGCCGAATACCGAACGGACACCCCGAGTACTTCCCGAAGTCGTCCCACGATCTCTGATAGCCGCTCCAGGTCGGCATTCGCAGACTCATACCGCCAGCCACGCGAATTCAGCTTCGACGGCCGCACCGAAAGGCCGAGCCGCTCCACTGCGCGCCTTCCGGCCTCGTCGTAGCCGAAGAGGGCGATCCGGTGAAGTGGCAGGCCGCCGCGAGCGTCGCCGCAGAGCGTCACGCTCAGCCGTCGGCGAACCCGCTTCCCCTGCGTCGTGGTCGGGGCGCTGAAGTGCGGATGCTCAAAGCTCAGACCATGGTCTCCGAGCAGTCTTCGGCCTCCGGACTCGGTGTCGAGGTCGGCGAAGACGCGATCGAGAAGCGCTTGATTGCCGACGAGGCTTCGATCCTCGAAGCCTCGATAGGGGCGGGCGACGAAGGGCAGCGTCGGCAGCCGATAGCGCAGGGAGAGCATCGTCTCGGCCAAGCGCGCTTCGGCCTCCGACTCGTAGGCTGCGACCACCCAGGCCGCGTCGGCGTGCTCACCGTTGAGGCGAACTTGGGGACCGGCGATCGGCTGCCGCTGGCCCTTGGTGTACGTCCTCGACGTCCCGACGCGGAAACCCCAGCCGGCCTTCCACATCAGGTACGTCATGTGGATCTGCGGCGTCTTCCCGGCCTTGAAACCGGCGAAGTGAACATGCTCACGGGTGGACACGACTCGACGCCCCGATGAGGTCGTGATCGCGATTCCGTCGTGCCTCCGGCGCCGGTGGACGCGCGCTACGCGCGCCGGGCCGAAGACCCCGCTCCCGTAGCACGACAGTACCTCGTCGCCTGCCCGGACACCCTCGATCGGCCGGACAGATCCGTCGGCCATTGTGATTTCCGTGCCGGCAACAAGGCACTGATCTGGATCGCCGACGACACACAGGTTCCGGTGCTCGCCGGCGAGGAGCTGCAGAAGCCGGTACTGGGCGTGGTTCGTGTCCTGGTACTCGTCGACGAGCACGTAGCGGAAGGCCTTGCGCCAGCGGGCGAGTGCCTCCGGGAAGCGCTCCAGCACCTCGACGGTCAGCATCAGCAGGTCGTCGAAGTCCATCGCGTTGCAGGCGTGCAGCCGCCGCTGGTACAGGTCGTACGTCTCGGCGACGGTCTGGTCGTAGAACGACTGGACGCGCCGCAGATACTCGGCCGGGCCGATCAGCTGGTTCTTCGCGTTCGAGATCTGCGCGTGAATGCCGCGCGGGACGAAGCGCTTCGGGTCGCGATCGAGCTCCTCCAGGCACTGCTTGACGAGGCGGACCTGGTCAGCCTGGTCGTAGATCGTGAAGTTGGTCCTGTAGCCGAGCCGCGGCGCCTCGCGGCGCAGGATCCGGCCGCAGGCGGCGTGGAAGGTGAGGATCCAGATCGCCCGCGCGACGCCGCCGAGCAGCTCCTCGAGCCTCGACCGCATCTCCCCCGCGGCCTTGTTCGTGAACGTGATCGCGAGGATCTCGTTCGGCTTCACGCCGCAGGCGGCGATCAGGTGCGCAACCCGTCTTGTGAGCACGCGCGTCTTCCCGGAGCCGGCGCCGGCGACCACCAGCAGCGGCCCCTCGGTCGCGAGCACGGCCTCCTGCTGGGCGGGATTCAGGTCCGCGAGGTAGCGATCGGGCGCGACGGCGCTCACGGCTCGATGCTACCCGGGGCGCGCGGGGACGCAGCCGGGCCCGGCCGAGCCGGTCCCTCAGCGGTTGAAGGCGGCGCGCGGCAGCGCCATGAAGCGGCGGCCGTAGAGCGCGATCCCGACGCCCGCGGCGCAGGCGGTGATCACGCTCGCCATCACCGGCATCACGAGGCTGGCGGCGACCGCGTGCACGCCGGCGTGACCGACCATCGCGAGCGCGCCGACCGCGGCGCCCTGGTAGAGGCCGGCGTTGCCCGGCAGCACCGGCGCCGTGTTCGCGAGGCCCGTGACGGTCATGAAGATCAATGCCGCGCCGAGGCTGACGTGCACGCCGACCGCGTTCAGGGTGAGGAGCACGCCGATCCAGCGCACCGCCCAGGTGGCGACCAGGATCGCGAGCGCGCGCAGCAGCACCGGTCGGGGAGCAGCGGCGGCGGCGAGGAAGCCGTCCGCCCACTTGGGCAGGCGGCGACCGAGCTTGTGGTGGAGTGCGGACGCGACCACGATCCCGCCGGCGGCGAAGCACAGAGCGGCGACGAGCGCGCCGCGCGCCCACGCGGGGAAGGGGAGAAAGACGCCGGCGGTCGCGCCGACGAGGCAGAACGCGATCGCCTCCATCAGGTGCGCGGCGAGCAGGCTGCCGCCTGCGCGGGGAAGGCCGGGCCAGCGCTCGGCGGCGGCGGCGCGGAGCACGGCGACCTTCGACGCCTCACCGAGACGGCCGGGAAGCACGGTGTCGAGGAACGAGCCGATCGAGCTGGAGACGTAGATCGCGCGAAAGCCGACCGGGGAGCCGAGCGTCTGCCGCCACGCCAGCGCCCGCAGCGGCTGGACGACGGCACCGACGGCGAACGCGAGACCGAGCAGGAACCAGTCCGGGCTCGCGGCCGCGCTCATCGCGCCGGCCGCGGTCTGCCGGGCGACGACGGCGAACCCGGCGACGGTCGCGACGGCGATCGCGGCCGGGATCAGGAACTTGCGCGTGGGACGCTCGAAGGCCACGTCTCGCACCATCGGCGCAACGGCGCACGCTTTCCGTCCCCCGTTCGGGTGGACTACTCGACGGCGGCTTCGAGCGCGGCCTCGACCCAGGCCGTCGCAGCGGCGAGAGCCTCCGGGTCGCTCGACTTGACCACGACCTCGACCTCGCTTCCGCCCTCCGGGAAGCTCGGGTACGAGCCGACCAGCACGCGGGGATACCGCTCTCCCATCGCCTCGAGCACGGCGACGATCCGGCTCTCGGTCGTCCGGTACGTGCGCCGCCAGGTGGCGATCGGGCTTCCCGATCTGAGCTCGTCGACCAGCGTCTCGAACATCGCCTCCATCTCCGAGGGCAGCCCGGGCAGGACGTAGACGTTCTCGATCGCGAAGCCCGGCGCGCCGCCGAGCGGGTTCTCGAGCGCGCGGCTGCCCTCGGGGAGGAGCGCCCAGCGGGCGGCGTACTCGGGGTCGCGGCGGAAGCGGTCGCGCAGCCTCTCCGCCACCTCGGGCTGCTCGGCCTGCGAGACCCCGAACGCGGCCGCGATCGCCTCGCGGGTGACGTCGTCGGGCGTCCCGCCGAGTCCGCCGGTGACCACGACCACGTCCACGGTCGCCGCCTGCTCGCGAACGAACGCCGCCACCTCCTCCACCGCGTCCGGGAGCACGGCGATCAGGGCCGCCTCGACGCCGAGCCCGGCGAGCCGCCGGGCGAGCCAGCTTCCGTTCGTGTTCTCGACGTCGCCGGAGACGAGCTCGTTCCCGATCGTGACGATCGCGGCCCGCGACATGCGAGCGAGTATAGGACCGACCGGGCGCGAGCGGGCGGGGCGTGTCCCGGCAGGGACAGGCCCCGGGGTCTGTCCCTCCTAGGCGCGGACCGGGATCACGGCGCCGTCGAGCACCCGGACGCGCGCGCCGTAGTGCTCTGCGATCAGCGGCGCGGTCAGCACTTCGGCCGCCGCTCCCTGTGCGACCACCCGTCCGCCCGCCAGGAGGAGCAGGCGCGAGGCGTACTGACCGGCCAGGGTGAGGTCGTGCATCGCGGCCACCACCGTCAGCCCGGCGTCGAGGCGCAGCGCGTCGATCAGCTCGAGCGCCTCCTGCTGCCGGCCCGCGTCGAGCGCGCTCGTCGGCTCGTCGAGCAGGAGCAGCGGCGCCTCCTGCGCGAGCGCGCGCGCGAGGACCGCCCGCTGCCGCTCGCCGCCCGAGAGGGTCCCCAGCCGCCGGTCGGCGAGCTCGACCAGGTCGAGGCGGCCGATCGACTCCTCGGTCGCGGCGTGGTCCCTTCTTCCCTCCCGACCGGCGTAGGAGACGTACGGCGTCCGGCCGAGCAGCACGTACTCGCGCACGGTCATCCCCGCCGGCATCAGCGGCACCTGCGGGACGACCGCCACCCGCCGCGCGAGCTCGCGCCGCCCCAGCCGCCGTACCGGCTCGCCGTCGACCGCGATCGCGCCGCCGTGGCCGACCAGCCCCGCGACCGCCCGCAGCAGCGTCGTCTTCCCCGCCCCGTTCGGCCCGATCAGCGTCACCCACTCGCCGTGCTCGACCGCGAGCGAGACACCGTCGACCACGTTCCGGCGGCCGAGCTCCACGGTCACGCGGTCGAGAGAGAGGGCGACCGTCACGTCACCATCCGCCTCGACGTGCGCAGGACGACGGCGAAGAACGGCGCGCCGAAGAAGGCGGTGACGACGCCGATCGGCAGCTCGGCCGGCGACAGCGCCGTCCGCGCGATCACGTCGGCGAGAACGAGGAAGCCGGCGCCGACGAGCACCGAGAGCGGCAGCAGCAGCCGGTAGCTCGGGCCGGCGACGAGCCGGATCGCGTGCGGGACGATGATCCCGACGAAACCGATCAGCCCGCTGACGGCGACCGCGGCCGCCGTCCCGACCGTCGCGCAGACGACGACCGCGAGCCGCACGCGACCGACATGGACGCCGAGGCTCGCCGCCTCCTCGTCGCCGACGCTGAGCACGTCGAGCAGCCGTCGATGGAGCAGGATCCCGGCGACGGCGACGCCGACGTAGGGAAGCAGGATCTCGACGTCGTTCCAGCCGGAGCTCGGCAGCCGTCCGAGGATCCACGAGTAGACCTCCTGGAGCGTGTCCGAGTGCTGCTGCTGCACGAACGTCTGGACGGCGGTGAAGAACGACGCGACCGTCACCCCGGCGAGGACGAGCGTCGCGCCGCCGCTTCCCCGTCCCGCCGAGCGCCCGATCGCGTAGGCGACGGTGACCGCGAGGCTCGCGCCCGCGAAAGCCGCAGGCGGCAGCGCGTTCTGGAAGCCGAAGCCCGCCGGCAGGTAGACGACCGCGACCGTCGCGCCGAGACCCGCTCCCGCGGCGACCCCGAGCAGGTACGGGTCGGCGAGCGGGTTGTGGAAGACGCCCTGGTACGACGCTCCGGCGACGGCCAGCATCGCGCCGACGAGCGCGCCGAGGACGACGCGCGGGAGCCGGATCTTCCAGAGGATGTCCTCGTCGGCGCTGGAGAGCGGCGAGTGGACGTGCAGGAGCGGCAGCTTCGCGCCGACGGACTGGAGCGCGGCGCCGAGCCCGATGTGAACCGGCCCGACCAGCGCCCCGGTGAGCAGGGCGGCCGCCAGGAACGCGGCCGCCCCGACGATCCAGAGCCGTCCGCTCACCTCCCGCTCCGGCACCGGCAACGCCGGCACCTCCGCTCCTTCGAGCGCCTACGGCGCATGCCGTTGCAGGTGCGCGAGGGCGGCGGCGACGGCGCGGACGAAGTTCACGATCCGCGGCCCCCAGCGGGAGGCGATCGAGTCGTCGATCCGGACGATCGTTCCCGTCCGCACGGCCGCGACATGGCTCCACCCGGGTCGCGACGAAACCGTCCGCGGCGTCTGCCCGCAGCACTTGATGTCCGCCAGCACGACGATGTCCGGGCTCTGCGAGACCACGTACTCGGCAGACAGCTTCGGGTAGCCGGAGCCGTCCTTGTCGGCGGCGTCGGCGATGTTCTTCAGCCCGAACAGCGAATAGATCCGGCCGATGAACGTGCTCGACGTGGCCGAGTAGAGATCCGGCTCGAGCTCGTGGAAGACGGTCAGCCCGCGCGCCCGCTTCGCGCCGGACGCGACCAGCTCGCCGATGCGCTTCTTCATCCGGGCGACGAGCGCACGCGCCTCCCGCGCATGTCCGGTCACCGATCCGAGCTGCTGGATCTCGGCGTACGCGCCGTCGAGCGTCTTCGCCGCGTCCTGGACGACCACCCGGATGCCGAGCCCGCGCAGGGTGCCGACGAGGCCGCCGGGATCGTAGGAGACGACGACGAGGTCGGGCTTGTAGCCGGCGATCGCCTCGACGTTGGGGGTGAAGCCGGACAGGCTCGTGCGCGGGGCCTGCTTCGGGTAGTCGGACTGGTCGTCGACGGCGACGACCTGCTTGCCGGCGCCGATCGCGAACAGCGTCTCGGTCGCAGTCGGCGAGAGGGAGATGATCCGCTGCGGAGCGGCGGCCGGCGAGCCGGCAGCGGCCGCCAGGGCGACGGCGAGTGCTACGAGGAGTCCGAGGAAGAGCCTGGACACGAATCCTCCTTCCGCGAGGGGTTCGGTGTTCGCGGCGGGCGGCAGGTCTTCTGACTCGGGGCTCCCCCTTCGCCGCCTTCCCGGCCCGCCCTTTCCGGAGGGCGGTGACCAGTGGCTTCCGGCGGAGGGCATCTCCCCTTACAGCGGCGGGACCGTCCCGGATTCGCACCGGAGTTCCCTCACCGCGCGCCTGTTTTGCGGGAGCCTACCACCGGGCGGCGGCCAGCATTCGTACAATCGGAGCCATGGAACGCAAGGAAGTGGGCGACCGCCAGCTCGACGCGCTGCTCGCGCGGCTCGACCGCCTGACCGCCGAGCTGCACGCGATCAACCGCCGCCTCGACGCGGGCGAGCACCTCGCGCCGGTCGTGTACGAGCTGCGCGCGCTGAACGAGTCGCTGACCGCGCTCGCCTACGCGGCGCTCGGACAGCAGGGCCCGCACGTTCGCCGGCGCCGGGCGTCCTAGCCGGCGATCCGGTAGAGCGTCCCGTTCTGGGAGACGGCGTAGAGGCCGCCGCGCGCGTCCTCGCCGAACGAGGTCAGCTCGGGGATCGTGAACGACTCCTTGCGCCAGCCGGTGACCCGCTTCTTGACCATCCGGAAGCTCCAGACCGTGCCGGAGCAGTAGTCGCCGTAGTAGTAGCGCCCGGCCAGGTCGGGCCTGGCCTTGCCTCGGTAGACGAAGCCGCCCGTCACCGAGCAGCCGAGCTGGTGGCTGTACACCCGAACCGGCCACACCAGCCGACCGCGCGGATCGAGCTGCCGGCTCGCGTCGTAGCGCGCCCGCCCCTCGTAGACCGCCCAGCCGAAGTTCATCAGGCTGCCGACCTGAGCGCTGGCGACGTAGTCGATCTCCTCCCACGCGCCCTGGCCGACGTCGCCGACGTAGAGATCCCCGTTCGCGCGGTCGAACGAGAACCGCCACGGGTTGCGCAGGCCGTAGGCGACCAGCACGGGCTGCGCGCCGGGCTTGTTCACGTTCAGCTTCCAGATCTTCGCCAGCTTCGTCGTGAACGTCTGCCCGTTGTTGTTCGGGTCGCCCCCCGAGCCGCCGTCGCCGAGCCCGATGTAGAGCAGCCCGTCGGGCCCGAATGCGAGCTGGCCGCCGTTGTGGTTCGAGAACGGCTGGTGCTCGAAGAGCAGCTCCCGGGCCGACGACGGAATCGCCCGCGTCCCGTTCGAGCGGTACTCGACGACCCGCGTGTCGCCGCTCGTATCGGTGTAGTCGACGTAGAAGAGGTGGTTGGTCGCGTAGCGCGGATGGAAGGCGACGGAGAGCAGGCCGCGCTCTCCCCCGCTCGAGACCAGGCTGCGGATGTCGAGGAAGGGCTGCGGCCGGATCCTCCCGTTCTGCACCACCCTGATCGTCCCGGCCTGCTCGACGACGTAGAGCTTCCCGGGCTCGCTCGCCGGGGCCGTCACGTGGGTGGGGTCGTCGAGCCCGCGAACGACCACGGTTGGCGCCGGCGCGGCGAGGGCGACCCCGGCTGCGAGGACGGCGAGAAGCACGAGCTAGCGCTCGAGCAGGACGCGGCGCAGCTCATCCTCCTTGCCGGGCTGGAGGATCGCCAGCACCTGGTCGCCGGGGCGGAGGACGGTCGAGCCCTCGGCGATCTCGAACTGGCCGTTCCGCTTCACGGAGATCAGGCGCGAGCCCTCCGGCAGCTGCAGTCGCTCGATCGGCTGGCCGTTGCACGTGGCGTCGGCGGAGATCTGCACCTCGACGATCTCGACGTTCTCCTTCGGCAGCTCGAGCAGGTGGACGAGGCCGTGCTCCGGGACCTCGTGCTCGATCAGCGCCATGATCGACGAGGTCGCGCACACGGTCGGGGAGACCCCGAGCAGGTCGAAATGCACCTGGTTGCGCGGGTCGTTCACGCGGGCGATCACCTTCTCGACGCCGTACTTCTCGCGGGCGAGCTGGCAGATGACGATGTTGTCCTCGTCGTCGCCGGTGGCGGCGACGACGATGCTGGGCGGCCGCTGGATGCCGGCCCGCTCGAGCACGCGGATCTCGGTCGCGTCGCCCTGGACGACCACGTGCTCGAACTCGTCCTCGAGCCGCTCGTAGCGGTCGCGCCGCTGCTCGACCAGCGTCACCTCGTGCCCCGCGCGCAGCAGGCTGCGGGCGAGGTTCGCGCCGATCTTCCCTCCCCCTGCGATCAGGAGGTACATCAGGGCGTCGCCGTCGTCGCCGGCTGTGGCGCCGCGCAGCTGCGGACGTTCTCGGTGAGAACCTCGATCGCGCGCGAGGTCGGGCAGACGGTGCGCATGCCCTGCGCGGCGTAGAACTCTGCGCGCGCGGGGTCGAGCAGGCGGACGACCACGCAGTCGACGCCGAACCGCTTCTGGACCACCTGGCCGACGACGATGTTCGTGTTGTCGCCGTCGGTGGAGACGACGACGGCGTCCGCCTCGTCGATTCCCGCGCGGCGCAGGACCGAGGTGTCCATCCCGTGGCCGACGACGAAACCGCCGTCCCAGCTCTCGCCGAGCCTGCTCAGCGCCTCCTCCTTCTCGTCGACCGCGACCACGTCCCAGCCCTCGCTGCGCAGCTCGTGCGCGACCGCCGAGCCGACCCGGCCACAGCCGATCACGATTGCCTTCATGGAATCAGCGTAGCCCAGGCGATCACGGTAGTGCCGCCTCCTCCTCGAGCAGGCCCTGCGGGTAGGCGATCACCATCACCTCGCACGGCGCGCGGCGGAGGACGTAGTCGACGGTCGGGCTGAAGAAGCGCGACTGACGCCGCCAGCGGGGGGCCGAGCCGAGCAGGATCAGGTCGGCGCCGATCTCCTCGGCTTCGGCGACGATCGCCTCGCCGATCGCGCGGGCGCGAACGACGTGCCCTTCGATCGTGACGCCGTGCTCGGCGCCGAGCAGCTTCGCGTCGATCAGCGACGCACTCGCACGCTCCTCCTCGTCGAGGAGCTCGGCGTCGAGCGGCTGGTCGAGCGGGACGCGGATCGCGTGCAGGGCGTGGATCGTGCCGCCCCGCTCCTCGGCGAGCCTGATCGCGGTGGCGAGCATCTCCTCCCCGATCGGGCCGATCTTGACCGGGACGAGGATCCGCTCGTAGACGCCCTCGACCGCCGGGACGAGGTCGGGTACGGGCGCCTCGACGTGCTCGAGCAGGCCCGCCCCGCGGCGAAGCCGCGCGCCCACGTAGAGGACGGCTCCGAGCGCGAGCCAGGCGGGACCGCCGATGCGCGCCGCCTGGTGGGTGGCAAGGGCGGCAACCCAGAGGGCGGCCGTCAACGGGATCCCGATCAGCGCCGCGACCGGCACCGGGCGGCCGCGGATCCGCAGGTTCACGGGGACGAGGAACGGCCGCGGCAGGTCGGGGTCGGTGAACCGGAGGCGTACGACTGCGGCCTGCGCGATCGCGAAGGTGATCAGCACCCCGAAGCTGTACAGGCTCGCCAGGAACCGGACCTCGTTGCCGACCGCGGCCGCGAGGATCACCAGCGTGCTCGACACCAGCGCGGCGCCGAGGATCGCGGCGGGCGGCAGCGTGCTTCTCCGCCCGAAGGTGCCGAAGACGTGCGGGAGCATCTGATGGCGGCCGAGCGTGTAGACCACGCGGCCGATCCCCGAGATCGAGGTGGTCGCCGCGGCAACCAGGACGACGGCGCCGCTCAGCCCGACGACCACCCGGAGCACGTCGACGAGGAAGGCCGGCAGATGGCCCTCGAGCGCGGCGACGATCCCGACCAGAGGCGCGCGCAGCCAGTCGCTGCCGAGCTGCGTCGTCACCGACTTCGGGCCGGCGACGGCGGGGAACGCGGCGATCCCGACGATGCCCATCACGACGGAGAGGAGAACCGCGGTTCCCAGCCCGCCGAACAGGCTGCGGGGTATGTCCTTCCCGGGCTCGCGGGCCTCCTCGGCGAGGTTGGCGACGGTCTCCAGCCCGGTGTAGGCCAGCATCGCCGCCGGCAGCGCAAAGGCGAGGGCGTGCCAGGTCGGCGCGACCCCGGGATGGACGCCGTGGCGGAGATCCGAGAACGAGAAGAGAAACGCGAACCCGAGCGCGATCAGGATCAGCTGGGTGACGAACGCGACCACCGCGACCACGACCGCGATCCGGTAGAGCGCCGGACGGCGGACCAGGCGAAGGACGGTGATCCCGAGAATGACGAACACGGCGGCGACGACGTCCCAGGGATGGCGCGTGAGACGATCCCACCCGACCGCGTGTCCGAAGTAGTGCGAGGCGAATAGCGACGCGAGCGCGATCACGATCGCGTAGTCGAGGAGCAGCACCCAGCCGGTCAGGAAGCCGACCGGGTCGCTGAACGCGCGCCGGGCGAGCGTCGCCGCGCCGCCCGTCTCCGGGATCGCAGCCGTGCCCTCCGCGTACGACAGCGCGACGAGCATGAACAGCAGGCCGACCGCGAGCAGCACCCACGGGGTCAGCCCGAGCGCGAACAGCGCGATGATCCCGAGCGCGAAGTAGATCGACGAGCCGACCTCGCCGAACGCAACCGAGGCCAGGGACCCCCCGGTCAGTCCGCGCACGAGCCCAGGGAGCCTGCGGGGCATTACCGGGTCGAAAGATAGAGGCGCAGGACGCCGGCGGCGACCAGCATCCCGCCGAGCAGCAGACCGAGCCCGCCGCCCACCCCCGCCTGCACGGTCCGGGCGATCACCACGATCCCCAGAGCGGCGATCAGCAGGGACAGCACGATCGTTCCGCGGCGTCTCACGCCGCCCGCTTCCCGGCCGCGATCAGCACGCGGCACGGCGACTCGCGAAGGACGTAGTCGACGGTACCCCCGAAGAGCCGCCGACGGCCGGCGACCGCCCGCCGGGGCGCGCCGAGGACGACCAGCTCGGCGTTGCGGCGGCGCGCCTCCTCGACGATCGCCGGGCCGGCCCGCCGGGCGCGAACCAGCCGGGTGACGGCCCGGACGCCGTAGCTCTCGACCAGAGCCTGCGCGTCGTCGAGCAGCGCCTCGGCCTCGGCCTGCTCCTCGGGCATCTCGGCGTCCAGGGGCAGCGAGAGCGGAACCTCGATCACCGTGATCACGACGACGGTCGCCCCGCGCTCGGCCGCGAGCCGGGCGGCGGCGACGAGCGCCTCCTCGGTCTCTCCGGTGCGGACGACCGGCACGACGATCGTCCGGTACTCGATCGTCAGCGACGGGCCGAGGACGAAGGCGGGCGCGCGCACGGTCTGCCGCAGCGGACGCTTGACGACCCGGGAGCGGTAGACCCAGTAGACGGTGAAGCCGAGGGCCAGCCAGCCGAGCCCGGCCCAGCGCGTCGTCGGCTGCTGTACGACGACGACGAACCAGGCGGCCGCGGTCGCGATCCCGCCGAAGATCGCGAACAGCGGCCAGTCGATGCCGCGCAGGCGCAGGTTCGGCCACGCCTTGAACTCGAGCTCCGCGTCCGGCTGCCGCGCGCGCAGCGCGATCACCGAGGCGTGCGCGACCGTGAACGACAGCATCGCGCCGAACGAGTACATCGTCCCGAGAAAGTCGACCTTGCCGGGGAGGATGACCAGGATCGAGAAGAAGCCGGCGAAGACGATCAGCGCGAGCCACGGCGTCTTGAACCGGGGGTGCAGCCGGCGGAAGATCTCCGGCAGCTGCCGGTAGCTCGCCATCGAGTAGGTGATCCGGGAGGCGCCGATCACGCCCGCGTTCGTGGCGATGAAGAGGATCGTCGCCGCGAGCACGCCGACGTAGAGCTTGAGCGCGTCGAGCAGCGTGCCTCCGATCCCCATGTGCTCGACGAGCCCGAGGACCGGATCGTTCTGGAAGCCGCCCTTGTCCGGCGGGAGGGCGAGCAGCGTCTTGTAGTCGTCGCCGACCTTGTGCACCGGCAGCGCCGAGAGGGCGATCAGCGGCATCGTCAGGTAGATGGCGAAGACGGCGACCGCGACGAGCTTGATCGAGGACGGGATGCTGCGAGCGGGGTCGCGCGCCTCCTCGGCGAGGTTCGAGACGGTCTCGATCCCGGTGTAGGCGATCATCCCGACCGGGATCGCGAGCAGCAGGTTGCCCCAGGTCGGGGCCGAGCCGAAGTGCACGTTGTGGACGAGCGTGGACGGGCTGAAGATGAGCACGAACCCGAGCAGGACGAGCAGCAGCTGGGTCGCGAAGTCGACGAGCGCGAGGACGATGTTCACCCGCGCCGACTCCTGGATCCCGACGATGTTCAGCGCGACCAGGATCAGGATCACGGCGGCGCCGCCGATCACGTCCCACGGGTTGTCCCGGAGCGGGCCCCAGAAGATCGAGAGGTAGTGAGGGACGAAGAACGCCGAGATCGCGATCGTGACCACGTAGTTGAGCATCTGCGCCCAGGCGGCCCCGAACGAGACGAGCTCGTTGAACGCGTGGCGGGCGAAGCTGGACGAGCCCCCGGCCTCCGGATAGCGGACTGTTCCCTCTGCGTAGGTCGCCGCGGTCGCCGAGAAGAAGACGCCGGCGATCAGGAAGACGAGCGGGGTCAGCCCGAGCGCGAAGACGGCGGTGACGCCGAGCGCGTAGTAGATCGAAGAGCCGACGTTTCCGTACGCGGTCGAGAAGAGCGCAGGCGTCCCGAGGACGCGCTCGAGACCCTGCTGCTGCCGCCGCCTCCGAGGCACCGCCGAACTTAATCACGGGGGAACCCATGGTTCCCCCATGAGCCCCTCCTTCGGCGTGCCGATCGTTCAGGCCGCAGCTTGCCTCCGCCGGGCAAAGCCCGGCTGCGGCGCCGAGCCGAAGGCAGGGACAGTCCCTGGAACAGAAGCGTGACGCGCCCTCCACCGCCGGCCGTGTCCCAGGGACAGTCCCTGAAGAATCAGCGTGAGGAGCGACGCCTCGGGCCTTCGCTCGTCAACGACGCCGCGACCGACACGGCGGGCGCGGCACCCAGCCGCTCGCCGTCAGCAGGCGATGCGAGCGAGGCGAGCGAGCAAGGGAGGGTGGTTCACGGGGGGAACCGGCCGTTCCCCCCGTGCTATTAGCCGTGGATCGAGACGATCAGCGGGATGATCAGGATCGCGACGATGTTCGCGATCTTGATCATCGGGTTGATCGCAGGCCCCGCCGTGTCCTTGTAGGGATCGCCGACCGTGTCGCCGGTGACCGCGGCGGCGTGCGCTTCGGAGCCCTTGCCGCCGTAGGCGCCGTCCTCGATCAGCTTCTTCGCGTTGTCCCAGGCGCCGCCGCCTGCCGTCATCGCGATCGCCAGGAAGAGGCCGGTGACGATCGTCCCGATCAGGAGGCCGCCGAGCATGCGCGCGTTGATGATCCCGACCACGATCGGGAACAGGATCGGGATCGCCGCCGGGGCGAGCATGCTCTTGATCGCCGACTTCGTGACGATGCCGACCGCGCGGCTGTAGTCCGGGCGCTCGGTGCCTTCCATGATCCCCGGGTGCTCCCGGAACTGGCGGCGCACCTCGAGCACGACCTCGCCGCCGACCTTGCCGACCGCCTGCATCGCCAGCGAGGCGAACAGGAACGGCATCAGGCCGCCGATGAAGAGCCCGGCGATCACCCAGGCGTCGTCGAGCCGGAAGACGGTCGGGAGCCCCTCGCGGCCGAGGCCGCTCGTGTAGCTGTCGAACAGGATCAGCGCGGCGAGCGCCGCGGACCCGATCGCGTAACCCTTCGTCACCGCCTTGGTCGTGTTCCCGACCGCGTCGAGCGGGTCGGTGATCGCCCGCACCGACTCGTCCAGGTCGGCCATCTCGGCGATCCCGCCCGCGTTGTCGGTCACCGGCCCGTACGCGTCCAGCGCGACGATCAGGCCGGTCATCGAGAGCTGCGCCATCACGGCGACGCCGATTCCGTACAGCCCGGCGAAGTGGTGCGCGACGAGGATCCCGGCGGCGATCACGATCACCGGCAGCGCCGTCGCCTGCATCCCCCACGCCAGCCCGGAGATGATGTTCGTCGCGTGGCCGGTCTGGGACGCGCTCGAGATCGACTTCACGGGCCGCCAGCGCGTTCCCGTGTAGTACTCGGTCAGCGCGACGAGCAGGAAGGTGACGACCAGGCCGACGATCGCCGAGACGTAGAGGTCGCTGAAGCTGAACTTCGACCCGTCGAAGGCCATCGTGATCGGGATGAACCCCGCGGCCGACAGCACCGTCGCGACGAGGACGGCCTGGTAGAGCGCGTTCATGATCGAGCCGCCCTTGCCGACCCGCGCGAACCAGGTGCCGATCACCGAGGTGACGATCGAGACGCCGCCGATCGCGAGCGGGTAGAGCTCGATGTGCTCGCCCGGGAAGGTCTTGACCGCAAGCAGCATCACGGCGACCGCGGTGACCGCGTAGGTCTCGAACAGGTCGGCGGCCATGCCGGCGCAGTCGCCGACGTTGTCGCCGACGTTGTCCGCGATCACGGCCGGGTTGCGCGGGTCGTCCTCCGGGATCCCGGCCTCGATCTTGCCGACGAGGTCGGCGCCGACGTCGGCGGCCTTCGTGTAGATGCCGCCGCCGAGCCGCGCGAACACCGAGATCAGCGAGCCGCCGAAGGCCAGCCCGACGAGGTCGTCGATCGCCGACTCGCGGCTGTGGTGGAGCCAGTCGGTCAGCACCCCGTAGTAGCCGGCGACGCCGAGCAGGCCGAGACCGACGACGAGCAGGCCCGTCACCGAGCCGGCGCGGAACGCGACGTTGAGCGCCGGTCTGAGCCCGGACTTCGCCGCCTCGGCGGTGCGAACGTTCGAGCGCACCGCCACGTTCATGCCGATGAAGCCGGCGGCGGCGGAGAGCGTGGCGCCGATCAAGAACCCGACGGCGGTGCCCCAGCCGAGCTTGTGGTAGAAGCCGAGCAGGAGGAAGGGGAAGATCGCGACGACCGCGATCGTCGTGTACTGGCGCCGCAGGTATGCCGCCGCTCCCTCCTGGACGGCGCGCGAGATCTCGCGCATCCGCTCGCTCCCCGTCGGCTGCCGGAGCAGCCAGATCGTCAACCCGATGCCGTACGCAATGCCGAAGCCGGCGCAGATCAGCGCGAACAGCACGGCATGGTCCTTGAAGAAGTTCACTCCACCCCTTTCACGGTCACAAAGTCGGCGCCGGCCCCGCTCGGCGCGCCAAATCCTTTCTCACAAGCGCGAGAGCCTATCCGATCGGAAGGAGGTGCCGTGCAGCGCGGTCGCGTTCCGTCCGAACAGGCCGATCTCTGCCTCTGCCGCAGTCAATGCAGGCCGGCGCCGCTCTTCCGCAGCCGCTTCCAGGCGGGAGGGAGGCGCACGGTCACGCGTTCTCGGCGGGTTCGCTGGCGCTCGGCGATTCGCCCGGCGACGAACGCCGCCGCGGTCGGGGAGTCGACGACGCTCACCTCGCGCAGCCGCTGCTCGGCCACGACGGCGTCCTGATGCTCGCCGAGCAGCCCCTGCAGTGCCTTCGCGTCGGCGAGGAAGCGCTCGCCGGCCTGCCCCTTCGGAGCCGAGAGCTCGGCCGCGTAGCGAGCCCGCTTGAGCCTGATCCGCAGTGCGTGGATCGCGGCCGCGTCCGGACGCTTGCCGAGCCGGTCGACCGCCTTGACGAGCCGGCGGAACTCCTTGCGTGCGATGCGCTCGAGCGGGACGGTCTCGACACCGGGCGCCAGCCTCGGCCGCAGGCGAAGCCGGGACAGCAACGCGCGGTAGGAGCTGCCGTCGAGGGCACTCAGGAGCTTCCGCCTGGCGATCTCGTGCTCGGACCTGAGCCGCTCGACCAGTGCCGCCCCTCCCGCCCGGTCGTGCTCCTCGAGCGATCCGAGCTCCCCCTGGACGTGCTCGAGCAGAACGTCGTGGTCGCGCACCCGGCCGGTGGCCGCTCCGAGCTCGCGGAGAGGCTCGTCGAGCGACCGCCGCCAGTCCGGATCGACCTCGGCCCGCGCCGCACGCAGGAAGGCACGGACGCGCCGAGCCGCGACTCGGTGCTGGTGCAGGTTCTCGGGGTCGTCGCCGAGCCTGGTACCGGGATCGTGGGCGAGGAGCGCCCGCCGCTGGGCCTCGATCGTCGCCCGCAGGCGGATCGCGCCCGGGTCCGAGCTCAGTGGAGGCATCGGGACGAGCTCCTTCCCGGCGAGGACCCCCTCGATCAGCCTCGCGATCTCGGCGGGAGGCGTGAGCCCGTTGTTCCCGGGCTCCCAGGCCTCGGTTCGCTCGCCCCTGGGCAGCTGCAGCCGCCAGATCACCCCCGCCTCGACCGGGATTCGCGAGACGGTGATGCCCACCCGCTCGAGATCGAAGTCGACGGTGTCGTAGTCGTGGGCGACGGTCAGCTCGCGCTCGGCGCGGAGCCAGTTCTCCTCCGGCGTCCCCGCCTCCGCGCTCCGGGAGATCTCGTGGGCGCGGGCGCGGATCGCCTGCGGGTCGTGTCCCGGCTCGGATTCCTTCACGGCAGAGTCTCGTTCGGCCCCCACCCGCCGGTTCCTCGCGCTAGCCGGGGGAGGAGAACGTCCCCACGATCATGGCCTGCTCGGCGTAGATCTCCTCGAGTGTCCATCCTTCCTGGACCCGCGCGATCTGGCGCTCGGCTGCGTTCTCGGCCGGAACCGTGAGCGAGAGGCCGAGCTCGTCCACGACCGGGCCGGCCCACTCGATCAGGCGCTCGAGCTCGGCGCGTGCCGGTCTGGCGGCGTAGGTCACGGGATCCAGCAGACTGCCGGACAGCCCGTAGCGGATCGCGCGCCACGTGTTCTCCTCGATCATCCGCGGCGGCGGCGCCGGCAGAGGCTCACCCTCGTCCACGGCCCGGGCGATTCGCGCCGTCAGTGCATAGGCGAACGCGGCGAGCGCGCGGGCCTCGGCGAGGTCGGGCTGGCCGTCGCAGATGCGGATCTCGACGGTCGGGTAGGCGAGGTGCGGACGGACGCTCCACCAGAGCTGCGTGTGCTCGTCGATCGACCCGGTCGCGAAGAGCAGGCGGACGTAGGCCTCGAACTGATCCCAGCTCCCGTAGGGATCGGGGACGCCGCAACGGGGGAACATACGGGTGAAGATCTCCGTCCGCGCCGAGTGCAGTCCGCTGTTCACGCCCTCGACGAGCGGCGAGCTCGCCGAGAGCGCCAGCAGATGGGGAAGGAACGGCCGCAGGCCGTCGTGGACGGCGACCGCGCGGTCGGCTCCGCGGATGCCGACGTGGACGTGGAGCCCGAAGGTGTTGTTCCGCCAGACGACGTACCGGAGGAGCTCGTCGTTTCGGCGGTAGTGCGGGGTGTCGATGATGCGCTGGTCCTGCCAGCGGCTCCAGGGATGGGTGCCCGTCGCCCCGAGCGAGACCCCGAGTGAGCCGGCGAGCGCGCCCAGCTGCGCCCGGCGCTCGCCCATCCGCTCCGCGGCCTCGGCGAAGCTCTCGCAGCGCCCCGTTCGGACCTCGACCTCCGAGGCGATCAGCTCGCCGACGAGGTGCTCGTCGACCGGGCTTCCGGCGGCGGACGCCTTCAGCTCCTCGAAGCGGTTGACGAGCGAAAGCGTCTCGGGGTCGAGAATGGCGAACTCCTCCTCGACCGCAACGGTGAGGTCGGTGCCCTCGTCGTAGGCCTCCCTGGCCTCCCGGATCAGCCGCTCGTAGGAGACTCGCTGCGCTTCACCCATTGAAGTGAGAAGCCTATTGGAACGGCTCCAGGAGCCGGCCGGCAACGCCGGCCCACGACCATTTCTCCACCGTCACGCGCCGTGCCGCCGCCCCCAGCTCGGCCCGCTGCGCCGGTGTGAGGGCGAGCAGCTCGTGCAGCTTGTCGGCCAGGTCGAGCGAGTCGCCCGTCTCGAAGCTCGCCGGCGCGCGCAGGTCGGCGGGGTAACCCTCCTCGAGCCCCTGCGCGATCTCCTCCAGGCCCGAGTGCCGAGCGACGAGCGGCGGGCAGCCCGCTGCGGCTGCCTCGGCTGCGACCATCCCGAACGCCTCGGGAAAGATCGACGGAACGACGGTCACGTCCGCGAGCGGGATCAGGTGGACGAGATGCCGGTGCTCGAGCGGCCCGGTGAAGAGGGTGCGCGGCGGCGCGATCCGCTCGAGCTCGTCGCGGTAGTCGCCGAAGCCGACGACCACCGTCCGCGCATCCATGCCGCGCACGGCTTCCAGGAGCACGTGGACGCCCTTGTTGTACAGGAGCTTTCCGAAGTAGAGAACGGTCGGCGCCTCGCCGGCGAGGAACTCGGCGAGCCGCTCGGCGTTCCCCTCGTCCGGCAGCCGCTCCTGGCGGTTGCCGGGGTTGGGCGGATCGGCGCGACACTCGTCCAGCAGCGCGGCCAGCGCCTCGGGGCGCGGTCTCGGCGTGAACTCGTCGACGTCCACGCCCGGCGGCACCTCGTGCACCCGATCGACGTGGCCGACGACCTCATCGAGCACCGCCCTGATGTGCGCGGAGCCGACGAAGATGGCCTGGGCCCGGGTCAGCGATCGCGCGCCCCATGCTTCCAGCTCGGGATTTCCGCGCATCGAGTACTCGAGCTCGGAGCCGTGGGCCTTGACCGCGAAGCGCGCACCGGTGGCGGCGGCGACCGGCGCCCCCATCAGCACGTGATTGGCGAAGACGAGGTCGGCGGGCAGGTGGGCGGCGAGCGCCCCGGCGTTGAGCGCCACGTAGCGGCCGACGCTCGTCCGGCGACATGTCCTGGAGCAGGATCGGCTCGAGGCCTTCGTAGCGGTCGAGCACGAACACCGGCAGCAGCGGGCCGATCGGGGGCCGGACGACCTCCGCTCCACCCAGGTCGAACCGGCCGGGATCCGGGTCCTGGCAGAAGACGACGACCTCGTGCCCGGCGCGGCTCCACTCGCGAGCGATCGCGCGGGTGTAGACGTTCGAGCCGGTGCCCTCGAGCAGGTACCCGTGCCAGAGCAGAATGCGCATCGGAACGAGGTTAGTTAGCGCGCCTTCGTCACCGCGGCCGACCGGGGCGGCCGCGGCAGCAACGCCTGCTGCCGGCAGCAGGGGCGCGAGCAAAGCGAGCGAGCAAAGGAGGGGACCCGCGAGGGAACCGGGGCTCCCCGCGTCAAGCGAGGTGGAAGTAGAGCGCGTGCAGGAGCTCGACGGCCGGGTTGGACGTGTGCACCTGCACGTCGCCCGGGACGTCGAGCAGACCTTCGCTGTAGTTGAAGATGATCCGGACGCCGGCGTCGACGAGGTCGTCGGCGACCTCCTGCGCGGCGGTGGCGGGCACCGCGAGGACCCCGACGATGATGTTCTTGTCGTGGACCGCGCCTCTGAGGTGCGAGTAGGGCTCCACCTCGACCCCGCCCGCACGCTGCCCGACGACCTCCGGGTCGCGGTCGAACACCGCCGCGATGTTGATCCCGTGCTCGGCGAAGATCGGAGAGCTCGCGATCGCCTGGCCGAGCCGGCCGGCGCCCACGAGAGCGATGTTGTGCTGTCCCTGCGTGCGCAGGATCTTGCGGATCTCGCCGAGCAGGCTGTCGATGTTGTAGCCGACCCCGCGCTTGCCGAACTTGCCGAACGCGGACAGGTCGCGACGGATCTGCGTCGCGTTGATGTTCGTGTAGTCGGACATCTCCTGGGAGGAGATGCGCTCCTTTCCCATCTTCTTCGCCTGCGTGAGCACCTGGAGGTACCGGCTCAGCCGCGCGGCGACCCCGACCGTCAACCGATCCGACACACCCGCTCCTTGGGTCGCTGTTTGTAACACCGTCTGCATTCTGCCAGCGGTGTTCGTTCCGTGCGCCGGCTGCTCAGGAGCCCCGACTTTGTGCGTCGATCCGGCGGATGAACGCGTCCCGGTCGAGGTGGTAGACAAAGGCCCGTTCGCCGTCGATCTCGACCACCGGCAGCCACTCGCGATAGCGCGCCTCGAGCTCCGGGTTGCCGCCGATGTCGACCTCCTCCAGGTCGAACTCGTGCTCCAGCCGGAGCTCTGCGAGCGTGCTCCGCGCACGCTCGCAGAGGTGGCAGTCCCGTGCCGAATACAGGACGACTCGGATCAAGGCGTGTCCCCACACGACTCGAACGCATGCCGTGCGGGCGAAGCCGGGCTGTGCCCGGCGTGAGCCCGACCGGCCGTCTCGACACGCGTGGGCCGAAGGAAGGGGGCCACGGGGGAACCCTGTGGTTCCCCCGTGCTCTTCCTACGGATAAAGACCCCGGGTCATCGTCGCCTCGGCGACGCGCTGGACGGCGAGGCCGTACGCCGCGAGCCGCATGCTGACGTCGCGGCTCGTGTGGACGTGCCACGTCTCCTCGAACGCCTTGTCGACGATCTCCTTCAGCTTGGCGTTGACCTCGTCCTCCTTCCAGAAGTACTCCTGGAGCCCCTGCACCCACTCGAAGTAGGAGACGACGACGCCGCCCGCGTTCGCGAGCACGTCGGGCAGGACGAGAATGCCCTTCTCCTCGAGGATCTCGTCGGCCGCCGGAGTGGTCGGGCCGTTCGCGCCCTCGCACACGATCTTCGCCTTCACCTTGTCGGCGTTCTCGTCGCTGATCACCTGCTCGAGGCCGCACGGGGCGAGGATGTCGCAGTCGAGCAGGAGCAGCTCCTCGTTCGTGATCGGCTCGACCCCGCCGAGGCCCTTCAGCGTCCCGCGCTCCTGCTTGTGCGCGATCGCCGAGGGGATGTCGATGCCGTTCGGGTTGAAGACGCCGCCGCCGGAGTCGGAGACGGCGATCACCTTCGCACCCTCCTGCTGCATGAACAGGGAGTAGTAGCTGCCGACGTTGCCGAAGCCCTGGACGACGACCTTCAGGTCGCCGATCGAGAGGCCCAGCTTGTCGATCGCCTCGAGGGTGCAGTAGAGGCCGCCGCGGGCGGTCGCCTCCAGTCGGCCGAGCGATCCGCCGACCGTCAGCGGCTTGCCGGTGACGACGCCGAGCACGGAGTGCCCCTTGTTCATCGAGTACGTGTCGAAGATCCACGCCATCTCGCGCGGGCTGGTGCCCACGTCCGGGGCCGGAATGTCCTTCTCCGGTCCGATCTCGTTGATGATCTCGCTCGTGTAGCGGCGGGTCATCCCCTCGAGCTCACGGACGGAGAGCCGTTTGGGGTCGCACTTGACGCCGCCCTTGGCGCCGCCGAAGGGGATTCCCATCAGCGCGCACTTCCAGGTCATCCACATCGACAGAGCGCGCACCTCGTCGAGCGTGACGTCGGGGTGGTAACGGATGCCCCCCTTCGACGGGCCGCGCGCGATGTTGTGGGTGACGCGGTAGCCCTCGAAGACGTTGATCGTGCCGTCGTCCATCGTCACGGGGATCGAGACGGTGACTGCCTTCTTGCACGTCGAGAGGACGTTGACCAGGTTGTCGTCGATGCTGAACGCCTTCGCGACCTTGCGCAGCTGGTCGCGGGCGATCTGGTAGGGGTTCTCGCGAAGATGCGAGCCGGTCTCTTGCACTGTGCTCACGGTCACACTCCTTGTGGAAGTCCCGCCGTACCTGCGGGAGTCTATGCCCGCTCCAATGGTGGCCCGTACCCGGTCGCGGCGCCTCCGTGATTCAACGGATCGTGAATGCGACCGATCGGGAGTCGGGCTCCCCGCCCCCGGTCGGCCAGGCGAAGACGCGAAGCCGGTAGCGGCCCCGGGGGAGGATCCTCCCGCCGGGACCGCGGCCGGTGAGACCGAAGGCGTACCGGCCCGGAAGCAGGTCGCGCAGACGGGCGACGAGGCCCAGCCGCTTGCCCGCCGCGGTCCAGACCTCGACGTCCAGGCGCAGGACCGGGACGATGCCGTTGGCGTTCGGCGACCGGATCACGCGACCCGCGCGAAGGACGACCACCGCCGGCTGCCGCTCCGACGGCTTGAAGCGGTGCCGCGTCAGGGACAGCGGGCCGAGCAGCCCTGTGCCCCGGCGAAGGACGACCGCCCACGGCACCCGGACGGCGGCGCCGCCGAGCGGGGTGATCGTGAGCGTCCCGGAGGCGGCCGCGCCGTTCGTGATCGTCAGCGGGCGCGTCCGGACGGTGATCACGCCCGTGCGCCCGGGCTCGATCTCGAGCCGCCGGGGGGCGACGACCAGCGGCACCCGGGCCTTCGTGCCCTGGCCGGTGGCGACGAAGAGGGTCAGACGGCGGGTGGAGACGTTGTGCAGCCACAGCTCCTGATTCCCCTGCCAGCCGTCGCCGGTTCCACGGCCGAACGTGATCGAGGCCGGGTCGGCGACGAGCTCCGACGCGGCCGAGCGGCCGAGATCGAGCAGCCCGGTTCCCTGTGCGGGCATGGGTGTTCCCGGCACCGCGTCGCCCCCGCCGATCAGGAGCGCACGGAGTGTCGACGCGTCCGCGTCGGGCCTGGCCTCGGCGAGCAGGGCCGCTGCACCGCCGACGACCGCCGCCGCGACGCTCGACCCGCTGACGGTGCCGAAGGACGCCGCTCCGTCCTCCGTCGTCCCGGGCTCGGCCGTGATCAGCCCCACCCCCGGCGCGAGCAGCTCCGGCTTCACCCCGCCGTCGAACGCGAGGCCCCACGACGAGAACGGTGCGACCCGCTCGCCGCCCGCCGCGCTCGAGCGCGGGGCGGCGATCGCGACCAGCGCGCCCGGCCTGCCGAGCAGCGTCCGCGCGGTCGGCTCCGGGATCGAGAGCACGGGGACTCCGACCCGTTCGTCCAGCCCGATGGCGCCGGGCGCCACCTGCCGTCCGTGGAGAAGCACCGCAGCCGCGCCGGCATCCGCCGCCCAGCGGGCGGCCGCAGCCGGGTCGGACCCTGCCGGCACGATCGCCGCGCGTCCTGCGACCAGGGACAGTCCCCGGTCGAAGAAGTCCTGCGCCGACGTCGCAGTCCCGTGCGGCGCGGCCGGTGTGAGCACGAGAGTCCGGGCCGGAGGCACGGAGCCGGCGAGCGGGAGGAGGCGGTCGAGATACACGCTCAGCCCCGCCCGGACGACGACGCGGACCTCCTGCGTGGCGCGCCGGGCGTCGGCCGCGCCGACCGCGAGCGCCGCCGGCGCGCCTGCCGGCCCACCGATGCTCCCGAAGGACGGCCCCGCCGGACCGTCGTTCCCTGCCGGGGCGACGACCAGCGTGTCCAGCCTGAGCGCTCCGGCGACGGCCCGGGCGAGCGGACCGTCGCTGAAGGCGGCGAAGGGCTCGACGAGCGGAACGACCGCGATCCGCGCGGCGTCGTGCGCGTCGCCGTCGCCGTTCGGGTCGACCGCCCGCTCGAGGCCAGCGAGGAGCTGATCCGTGCGCGAGTAGACGGTGTAGCCGCCGCGCTCGTCCGTCTGCCAGCCGGCGACGCGGATCGGCAGGACGGTCGCGGCCGGCGCCACCCCGCTCGAGCCCTTCCGGCCCGCCCGCGCCGACGAGCAGGCCGGCCATCTCCGTTCCGTGCTGCTCCAGCTGCGTGGGATCGGTCGGCTTCGCGTGCGCCCGCGCGTCGGCGCCGCCCCCGACGATGTCGATCCCGTCGAGGACGTGCCCGTGCAGGTAGGCCTTGTGCAGGTCGACTCCTGTGTCGAGGAGCGCGATCGTCACCCCGCGGCCGGCGATCCCGGCCAGGCGCACGCCCGGCTGCTGGGCGGCGCGAACCTGCCGCGTGAGCACGCTCGAGGAGATCGAAGCGGGGAAGGCGACCCGCGCGGGGTAGACCCCCTTCACCCCGCGGGTGCGCTCGAGCAGCGCGATCGCACGCGGGTCGAGGACGGCCGAGAACGCGTTCAGCGTCCGGGTGAACCGGAACTCAGGCTTGATGCGCACGCCCTGGCGCGCGAGGTTCGCGATGAACTGCTGTTGCGCCGCCAGGGCCGTCGCCGACCAGCGCCGCTCGTCCCTGTCGGCGGCGAGGCCGCCGGCGCGTTCCACCCGGTCGGCGAGCGAGAAGGCGGTGAGCACCACGAGGACGCGTGCACCGCTCGCCACCGGTGCACGGGCGCCGCCGACCAGCCCGCTCCAGCCGGCCGCGCCTCGCAACCTGGGGCGGCGGGTCCGATCGCGCGGCGCCGCCACCTCCGGTCGACACCGCGACGTAGGCGGCGACGATCAGGCCGGCGACGACGGCGGCGATCGCCGCGAGGTTACGCAGCCGCATAGGCGTCCAGGCGCAGCGGATCGGCGACCGGCTCGGCGTACCGGCCGGCGGAAGCGATCATCGCCGCGTTGTCGGTGCAGAGCCGGAGAGGGGCCGCAGTCGCGTCCGGCAGCGCGGCGCGCAGCTCCGAGTTGGCGGCGACGCCGCCGACGATCGCGATCCGGTCGGCGCCGAGCCTGGCGGCCGCGTCGCGTGTCCGCTCGACGAGTGCTCGGACGATCGCCCGCTGGTACGACGCGGCGAGATCGGCGCGCCGGGCCTCGGCCTCGTCCACACCGAGCTCCCGGACGGTGTAGAGCAGCGCGGTCTTCACGCCCGAGAACGAGAAGTCGAGGCCGGGCACGCGTGCGACCGGGAACTCGTACGCGTCCGGGTCGCCTGCTTTCGCGAGCCGGTCGATCTCGGCTCCGCCGGGGTAGCCGAGACCGAGCAGGCGGGCGCCCTTGTCCAGGGCCTCTCCGGCAGCGTCGTCGAGCGTGGTCCCGACGACGCGAAAGCCGCTTCGCGACTGCACGTCCAGCAGCAGGGTGTGCCCGCCGCTCGCGAGCAGGCAGAGGAATGGCGGGTCGAGCGGCTCCGGCTGGAGGTAGAGGGAGGCGACGTGGCCCTGCAGGTGGTCGACGGCGACGAGCGGCAACCCCCGGCCCCAGGCGATCCCCTTCGCGGCCGCGAGCCCGACCAGCAGTGCCCCGATCAGGCCCGGCCCCTGGGTGACCGCGATGCGTTCGACGTCCGCGAGCGTCACGCCCGCCTGCTCGAGCGCCTCCCGCACCACGGGCGAGATCAGCTCGAGGTGCCGGCGGGAGGCGACCTCGGGGACGACGCCGCCGTACGGGGCGTGCAGCTCCGACTGCGAGGCGACGATGTTCGACAGGATCCTGCCGTCGGCGGTGACGACCGCCGCGGCCGTCTCGTCGCACGAGGTCTCGATCCCGAGGATCATCGGCGCCTAACGGTTCGGGACGGAGTCCCGAACGGCCGGGATCCCTCCACATGATCAGGGCGTCCTCCCGGTTGTCCGTGTAGTAGCCGCGACGGACGCCGCGAGACTCGAAACCGACCCGCTCGTAGAGCGCGATCGCGCCCGTGTTCGAGACGCGCACCTCGAGCGTGTAGCCGCGGCGGTCGTCCTCGCTCGTCAGCTCGAACAGCTCGGCGAGCAGCGTGGACGCGATGCCGCGCCGGCGGTGCTCCGGGTCGACGGCGACGTTCATCACGTGCCACGCGTCGACGTATCGCGAGACGATCAGGTAGCCGACGAGCCGGTTGCCGAGGAGGGCGCCCAGGCAGATCGACGACGGCTTCGCGAGCTCGCCCGCGAACATCGACCGCGACCACGGTGTCGGGTAGGCCGATCGCTCGATCTCCTCGATCGCGGACAGGTCGCGGAGCTGGAGCCGGCGGATGTCGATCACGCAACCGCCTTTTCGGCGTCGGGCGGGCGCGCGTAGATCGGCTCGACGAGCTCGGCCGGGCCGGCGTCGTGGGCGAGCCCGGCGTGAAAGCGCGCACGCGGCAGGTGCAGCTCGCTCTCGTCAGGCGGAACGACCCCGCCCGCCGCCTCGATCACGGCGCGGTACCGGACTGCACCGGACCCCACGTAGGTTCGGCCGACGTCCACTTCGAGCACGTCCGGTGCCAGGCACCGGACGTGTCCGGAGACGGAAACGAAGACCTCCCGCCGCCTGGCGTCGATCACGGGCACGGCGCCGGCAGCGCCCGCGGCCAGCGCGTCCAGCGTCGAGACGCCGGCGACGTCCAGGTCGAGGGCCAGCGCCACCCCGCGCGCGGCGGCGAGACCCATCCGGACGCCGGTGAAGCTGCCCGGCCCGACGCCGACGACGAGCAGGTCGAGGTCGGCGGGCCGGAGCCCTGCGCCGCGCACGAGCTCGTCCGCGTCGGCGAGCACGGTGACCGCCCGGGAGCTGCGCTCGCCGAGGACGTCGCCGTCGCGCACGAGCGCGCTCGTGGCGACGTCGGTCGCAGTGTCAAACGCCAAGGTCAGCATCGCCCTCGAGCACGATCAGCCGCCGCCTCTCGTCCACGTGGCGTAACCGTACCCGCAGGCGGGGCGCCGGCAGCGACCCCACCGCCGCCTCGGGCCACTCGACGAAGCAGACGGCGTCGTCGAGGTACGGCTCGAGGGCGCCCCAGTCCGCCGCTGACACTCCGGCGAAGCGGTACAGGTCGAGGTGCGAGATCGTCACCCGACCCTCGTACCGGTGGCCGATCGTGTAGGTGGGGCTCGTCACCGGCCGCGTGACGCCGAGGGCCCGGCAGGCGCCGCGGACGAACGTCGTCTTGCCCGAGCCGAGCTCGCCGGAGACGGTGACGACGTCGCCGGGGCGCAGGTGCACGGCGACGCGCGCCGCGAGCGCCTCGGTCTCCTCGGGAGAGCGTGTCTCGACCTCGGTCAGAACAGGCCGAGCTGGACGGCGACCCGCTCGGGCTCCGGCTCCGCGGCGGATGCGAGAGGCAACGGGATCACGGGGGCCACCTCGCGTTCGAGCAGCGCCGGGATCCGGGCGAAGTCCTCCTCGAGCACCTTCAGCATCGCGGGCGTGTAGAGCGCGGCAGCCGGGTGGTAGATCGGGAAGATCGTCACCGGCATCGAGCCGTAGGTGACCTGTTGCGGCTGCCCGTGGACGCGCGTGATCCCGGTCTCCTTGCCCGTCAGCTGCTTGGTCGCGTGGTTCCCGAGCGTCGCGATCACCTTCGGCTGGATCAGCTCGATCTGCCGGAACAGCCACGGCTCGCATTCGTGCTTCTCGTCCGGCAGCGGATCGCGGTTGCCCGGCGGCCTGCATTTCAGGGTGTTCGCCACATAGACGTCGGCCCGCGTGAGCCCGATGCCGGCCAGAAGCCGATCCAGCAGCTTGCCCGCCTGACCGACGAACGGGATTCCCTGCCGGTCCTCGTGGAAGCCGGGCGCCTCCCCGACGAACAGCAGGTCGGCGTTCGGGTTGCCGTTTCCGAACACGACCTGCGTGCGCCCCTCGTGGAGGCGGCAGCGCGTGCAGGCCGAGGCTTCCGTCCTGAGCGCGTCGAGCATCGACGCGGCAGTTTAGGCGAGCGGGCGGACGCTCAGTGGCCGCAGCCGCACGAGCCGCCGCAGCAGCCCCCGCCGCCGCCGAAGCTCGGCTGCTCGCCGGCACCGTGCGCGGCGAACACCGAGAACTGCTTCGAGACCTTCGTCCCCCCGCAGTCCGGGCAGGGAGGCTCGTCGCCGTTCCGGACGAGCTCCTCGAAGTGCGACTCGCACTGCATGCAGACGTACTCGTAGATCGGCATCGAAACGGAGTGTAGCGGCTCCGTTTCGATAGACATACCGGTGTGTGGGAGCGACTCGGCGAGCGGCTCGAAGGAAAGCTCGTCGTGCTCGAGCCGCTCGGCCCGCAGCACGTCGAGGGCATTCGCGCGGCCGCGGCGGACGAGCGGATCTGGATGTGGATGATCACCCGAGACGTCGAGGCCTGGATCGCGCGGGCGCTCTCGGCGACCGACGCCAGGCACTTCGCCGTCCTGCGCGACGGCGTCGTCGTCGGCTCGACCAGCTACCTGTCGATCGTTCCCGAGCACCTGCGGCTCGAGATCGGGAACACCTGGAACAACCCGTCCACCTGGGGCACCGGCGTGAACACCGAGGCGAAGTACCTGCTCCTCCGCCACGCCTTCGAGGTCCTCGGGGCCCGGCGGGTCGAGTTCAAGACGGACGCGAAGAACGGGCGCGCCCGGGCGGCGCTCGCGGCGCTGCCGGCCGAGTTCGAGGGCATCCACCGGAGTCACATGGTCGTCCGCGGCGACGAGCGGCGCGACTCGGCCTGGTATGCGGTGATCGACGAGGACTGGCCGGAGGTCAAGGCCGCTCTCGAGCTCAGGCTCCAGGCGGGCAGCTAGACTTCTTCCGCGCCCGGTATCCGCTGCGGAACCGGAGCCGAAGATGATCGAGAGCGTCAACGTCATCGGACGCGGCCGCGCCGGCTCGGCACTGGCTGCGCGCCTGCTCGAGCGCGGCGTCGAGCTGCGCGACGACGGCGCCGGGCTCACTCTCCTGTGTGTCCCCGACCACGCGATCGCCGGAGTCGCCTCCTCGATCGAGCCCGGGCCCTGGGTGGCCCACGTCAGCGGCGCGACGCCGCTCGCGGCGCTCGACCCGCACCGGCGCCGATTCTCCGTCCATCCCCTGCAGACGTTCACGCTCGACCGCGGGCCGGAGCAGCTCGACGGCGCCTGGGCCGCGGTGACGGCGGAGACCGGGGAGGCGCGGGCGCTCGCCCGTGAGCTGGCGGAGACACTCGGCCTCCGTCCGTTCGACCTCGACGACGCTGCTCGCGCGCTCTACCACGCGGGCGCGGCGATCGCCTCGAACTACCTCGTCACCCTCTACCGGGCGGCGGCGCGGCTGTTCGAGGACGCCGGCGCGCCCCCGGAGGCGCTCGTCCCGCTGATGACCCGGACGGTCGAGAACGGATTCCAGCTCACCGGGCCGATCTCTCGCGGCGACTGGGCGGTGGTCGACGCGCACCTGGACGCGCTGCACGAGGCCCGCCCGGAGCTCGAGCCGATGTACCGAGCGCTCGCGGAGGCGACGGCGGCGTGAGGATCACCCGCACGGTCGCCGAGACGCGCAGGGCGCTGCGCGGACGCGACGACGTCGGCCTCGTCCCGACGATGGGTGCCTACCACGGCGGCCACCTGTCGCTCTTCCAGGCGGCGCGGAGAGAGTCGGAAACGGTGGTCGCGAGCCTGTTCGTCAACCCCGCGCAGTTCGGCGACGCCGCCGACCTCGCCGCCTACCCGCGGAACGAGGATCGCGACGCTGCGACCGCCGAGCGGGCAGGGGTCGATCTGCTCTTCGTCCCCTCGGTGGAGGAGATCTACCCGCCGGGCTTCGAGACCTGGGTCGAGGTCGGGCAGGCCTCGCGCGGGCTGGAAGGGGACCACCGACCGGGCCACTTCCGCGCGGTCGCCACCATCTGTCTGAAGCTGTTCACCATCGTCCGTCCGCGCCGCGCGTACTTCGGCCAGAAGGACGCGCAGCAGGTCGAGGTCGTGCGCCGGATGATCCGCGACCTGAACCTCGAGCTCGACCTGCGGGTGCTGCCGACGGTGCGCGACGACGACGGTCTCGCGCTCTCCTCGCGGAACGCCCTGCTCTCGGCCGAGGAGCGCGAGCGCGCGCTCGCCCTTCCTCGGGCCCTGGCCACGAGGGACGCAGCAACCGCGCGCGCCCTGCTCGGCGAGCTCGAGGTCGAGTACGTGGAGGTCGCCCCCTTCGACCCGCCCGTGCTGGCGGCAGCGGTTCGCGTCGGCACCACCCGTCTGATCGACAACGTCCCCCTCGACGAAGGAGACCTCGAGTGAGCACACCCCCACCGGGGACGCCTGAGGCGTCCCGGTTTGCCGGCCGGGCGGCGCCGGCTTGGCCGGCGTCGTTTCCAGCCCCCGGCAAGCTCCCGCTGCCGGAGCTCGCCGCGATGAAGAGGCGCGGCGACAGGATCGTGATGGTCACCGCCTACGACGCCCCCGGCGCACGCTTCGCCGAGGACGCCGGCATCGACATCGTCCTCGTCGGCGACACCGCGGCGATGGTCGTCCTCGGCCACGAGGGCACCACCGTCCCGGTCACCGTCGACGAGATGCTGCTCCTGACCCGGACGGTCTCACGCCAGGCGCGCCGGCCGATCGTGGTCGGCGACCTGCCGTTCGGCTCGTACCAGGTGTCCGACGAGGACGCGGTGCGAACGGCGATCCGCTTCGTCAAGGAGGGCGGCGCCGACGTCGTCAAGCTCGAGGGCGCCGGGCCGACGGTCTCTCGCGTACGCAGCATCGTCGAGGCCGGGATCCCGGTGATGGGCCACGTCGGGCTGACCCCGCAGTCGGCGACGATGCTCGGCGGCTTCAAGACGCAGGGGAAGACGGCCGAGGCGGCGCGCCGGCTCGTCGCGGAGGCGTACGGACGCTCGAGGCGGCCGGTTGCATGTCGATCGTGCTCGAGGCGATCCCCGCCCCGGTCGCCGCCCGGATCACCCGCGAGGTGGCGATCCCGACGATCGGGATCGGTGCCGGCCCTGACTGCGACGGCCAGGTGCTCGTCTACCACGACCTGCTCGGCCTGACGGAGGGCCATCTCCCCCGCTTCGTCAAGCGCTACGCCAATCTGTCTCGGGAGATCCGGGACGCGCTCGAGGCGTACGCCGCCGACGTGCGGGCCGGGACCTTCCCGGGCGAGGAGCACACCTACTCGATGGCCGACGACGAGCTGGAGATGTTCGCCCGCACGCGGGCGTAGCGGCTCAGAAGACGACGAACAGCACGGCGAAGGCTGCGAAGACGACCGCCGCGACGGAGAGCGAGGCGGCGGTGCGCGGCCAGCTCCAGCCGTTCAGCGTGCGCACGCCGATCAAGAGCAGCAGCACCGCCCAGGCGACGAAGGTCGCGTCGAGCGCCCGAAAGACCGTCTCCGCGGTTCCGTGGTCGGAGCCTCCGCTCCGGAAGCTGTCGCTGCCGAACACCGCCAGTCGGACGGGCCAGACGGTGAAGAGCGAGAGGACGAACGGCGCCGACGCGAGCCCGACCACATGGCGCGCCTGGCGGTAGGTGGCGACGCTGTCCGCCGCCTTCCCTCCGAGCGCGACCGCGCCGCCGAGGATCCAGAAGTTCTGGATCCCGACGAGGAGGCCGGCGACGATGCACTCCACGACGAGCAGCAGATAGTGGTTGTTGAACTCGGCATCGTCGAACACGCGGCCGGCGGTCGGCGTCGAGAGGAAGATCGAGATCCCGGAGAGGAAGACGATCGCGGTGATCGGCTCCTGGCGGGCGGCGGCGGCCTCGTCGGAGTCGTCCCGGACCCAGGCGAAGACGGAGACCGGCGACTGAAGGACGAGTGCGAGGCGCAGCCACCACTCGCGCTCGATCTGGGCCGGCTCGTGCGCTTCGACGCTCACGGCGGCCAGCTTAGTGGCGCCGACCCCTCCGTCTGACGGCGACCGGCTCCGCGATGCGATGATCCGCGCGTGGACGGCGGCGTCATCTGCCCCGCCTGCCAGGCGGCCAACGTGCCTGGCGGGAAGTTCTGCAGCGAGTGTGGAAGCGCGCTCGCCGTCACCTGTTCCTCGTGCGGAACCGTCGCGCGCCGCGAACGCGAAGTTCTGCGCCGAATGCGGTACCCCGCTCACGGGCTCGCCGCCGCCCGCCGTCGAGGCAACGGCGCCTGCCCCGCCGGCGGCCGAGCGCAGGCTCGTCAGCGTCCTCTTCGCCGACCTCGTCGGCTTCACCCCGCTGTCCGAGAGCCGCGACGCCGAGGACGTCCGCGAGCTCCTCTCCCGCTACTTCGAGACCGCCCAGAGCGTGATCGAGCGTTACGGCGGCCGGGTCGAGAAGTTCATCGGCGACGCCGTGATGGCGCTCTGGGGTGCGCCGGTCGCACAGGAGGACGACGCCGAGCGGGCGGTGCGCGCCGCGCTCGACCTGGTCGCCGCGGTCGACGCGCTCGGCGCCGAGGTGGGTTCTCCCGACCTGCGATTGCGGGCCGGGACGCTCACCGGCGAGGCGGCCGTGACCCTCGGCACCGAGAGTCAGGGCATGGTCGCCGGCGACCTCGTCAACACGGCGTCCAGGATCCAGGCCGCAGCCCGGCCGGGGACGGTGCTCGTCGGCGAGAGCACCCGGCGCGCCAGCGAGGCTGCGATCGCCTACGAGGAGGCCGGCTCCCATGAGCTTAAGGGGAAGGCCGAGCCGGTCCGGCTCTGGCGGGCGCTGCGGGTGATCGCGAACCGGGGAGGCGAGGGTCGCGCCGCCGGCCTCGAGGCGCCTTTCGTCGGCCGCGACCGCGAGCTTCGGCTCGTGAAGGATCTCTTCCACGCCACCGCGGACGAGGGGAAGGCCCACCTGCTCTCGGTCGTGGGCGTCGCCGGGATCGGCAAGTCGCGCCTGGCCTGGGAGTTCGAGAAGTACCTCGACGGCCTGATCGACAACGTGTGGTGGCACAAGGGCCGCTGCCTCGCCTACGGCGACGCAATCGCCTACTGGGCGCTCGCGGAGATGGTGCGGATGCGGGCCCGGATCAGCGAGGACGAGCCGTCCGACTCCGCGACGACGAAGCTCCGGTCTGTCATCGGCGAGCTGATTCCGGACGCCGACGAGCGGGCGTTCGTCGAGCCCCGCCTCCAGCACCTGCTCGGCCTGACCGACCGGACCGCGCCGGACCGTGAGGACCTGTTCTCGGCCTGGCGGCTGTTCTTCGAGCGGATGGCCGAGGGCGGGCCGGTCGTGCTCCTCTTCGAGGACCTGCAGTGGGCTGACACGGCCCTCGTCGAGTTCGTCGAGTACCTCCTCGAGTGGTCGCGCAGCTTCCCGATCTTCGTGATCACCCTGGCGCGCCCGGAGCTTGCGGATCGCCACCCGTCGTGGGGAGCGAGTACGCGCAGCTTCACCTCCATCTTCCTGGAGCGCCTGTCGGACGACGCGGTCGACGCGCTGCTGCAGGGCCTGGTTCCCGGCCTGTCGGACGAGGCCCGATCGCAGATCCGCGGCCGCGCGGACGGAATCCCGCTCTACGCGGTCGAGACCGTCCGGATGCTGCTCGACCGAGGGCTGCTCGAGCGGCACGGAGACGAGTACCGCCCGGTGGGCACGATCGAGGCGCTGGACGTGCCCGAGTCGCTACAGGCGCTGATCGCGGCCAGGCTGGACGGGCTCGAGCCTGACGAGCGTCGCCTGCTCGGCGACGCGTCGGTGCTCGGCAAGACGTTCTCGACCCGGGGGCTCGCGGCGCTGTCGGGGCTTCCCGAGGAGACCGTCCAGCCGCTGCTCGCCTCGCTCGTGCGCAAGGAGGTGCTCGCGCTCGAGTCCGATCCCCGCTCGCCCGAGCGCGGGAACTACGGGTTCCTGCAGGCGCTCGTGCAGCGGGTCGCCTACGAGACGCTCTCGAGACACGACCGCAAGTCGAAGCATCTCGCCGCCGCCGCTTACCTGGCCGGCCAGGCGGGGATCGACCCGGACGAGATCGCCGAGGTGATCGCCGCCCATCACCTGGACGCATACCGCGCGGACGAGGACGCGGACGACGCACCCGAGACCAAGGCGCGAGCTCTCGACTGGCTGAGGCGCGCCGGTGAGCGGGCAGCCGGCCTCGCCGCCACCGACGACGCGCAGCGGGCATTCGAAGCAGCCGCGGAGCTGGCGGACGACCCGCGGGTGCGCGCACGGCTGCTCGAGCGGGCCGGCGAGCTCGCCTTTGCAGGCAACCAACTCGACGCAGCCGAGGAGCGACTGCGGGAGGCCCAGGCCCTCCACGAGGCGGTCGGGGCAACCCACGAGGCGGCGCGTGCCGCGTCGGCGCTCGGCCTGACGATCTGGCTGCGCGGCCGGATCGAGGAGGCGATCGCGTTGATGGAGCGGGCCTTCGACGTCCTCGCGAGCGACGAGCCCGATCCGGACACTGCGAGGCTCGCAGCCGAGCTCGGAAGACTTCACCACTTCGCCGGAGACCGGGAGACCGCGCTCGCGCGCATCGATTCGGCGCTCGAGGTGGCTGAGGCCCTGCGGATACCGCGGCTGCTAGCCGGCGCACTGAACACGAAGAGCCTGATCCTCCACCGGCGTCCCCACGAGAGCCAGGCACTCCTGAACGAGGCACTCCGGATCGCAGTCGAGAACGACCTCGCCGCGGAGGCGCTGCGCGCCTACAACAACTCGATCGTCTTCCTCCACATGGCCGACCGGCCGGAGCAGGTCCGGGCCGTCGTCGAGGACGCGCTCGCCCTCGCCCGGCGTCGCGGCGATCGCTTCTGGGAGATGCGGCTGACGACGTCGCTCGCCTGGGTCTGCCGCGACGAGGGCGACTGGGACGAAGTGTTGGCTCTCACCGAGAGCCTTCCTCAGGAGAGCGTGGACGTCGCGGTCCTGGCGTCGCGATGCGCCGCCGCGTCGATCGAGCTTCATCGCGGACGGCCCGAGGATGCGAAGCGCTGGCTCGAAGGGATACCCGAGCCGGGAGACGAGGCGACGGTGGACCTGCAGATGCTCTCGGTCGCGCGCTGGGCCGTGAATCTGGGGGCGGAAGCGGACGGCCGGACCGCGGACGCGCTCGCAGCGATCGAGGCGGATCTCTCCTGGAGTGTCGAGGTCGACATGACCCTCGGTCTCGCCGACCTCCTCCACTCGGCGTCGGCGCTCGCCACGGCGCTGGACGACCCGGAGCGCGCCCTGCGGGCCGCCACGGCGGTCGAGGCCCTGCCGCCCTCGGCGCACACGCGCGCGATCGACTCGCAGCTCCACCGGATCCGCGCGAACGCAGCGGCCGCACGCGGCGACGGCGCGGCCGCCGCCGACGCCTTCGGCCTCGCGCTGGCGGCGGCGAGGAACCTCGGCTTCCCTCCCTTCCTCGCCCCGATCCTGTACGACTACGCGCGCTGGCTCGTCGCCGACGGCCGGCCCGAGGACGCCGCCCCGCTGCTCGCCGAGGCGCGCCGGCTCTTCGAGAAGATGGGTGCGACCGTCTGGCTGCAGCGGGTGGACGAGGCGGTGCCGGCCGCGACGGTCGTCTGACCTCTCACTCCTGGAACTCGACCTCGACCAGCGGCGAGCCGGCGGTCCAGGCCTCGACCTGCCCCGGACGCAGCCGCTCGAACACCGCGCGCCGCTCGTCCGGATCATCGATCGGGCGGGCCCGCGCCGGCAGATCGGCCGGAACGCCGTGCTTCAGGTGGAAGGTGAAGGCCCGGTTCGCCAGCAGGTTCGCGTACCAGTCCCTGCGACCGGGCGTCCCGGTCAGGTAGACAGCTCCGTCTGCCACCCAGGCCCAGATCTCGATCCGCTGCGGGCGTCCGCTCTTCGCGCCCTTCGTCGTGATGTCGATCGTCCGGTCGCGGGCGAGTGCCTCGAGGATCCGCGCGCGCGCCTTATCCACAGCTAGTGCCTGGCACTACGGTTGGAACGAAAGCGGGACGATTCGTCCACAGCCGTGCCGGCTCACGCAGCGGCTGCGACTGCCGGCAGCAGCTCACGCAGGAACCGGCCGGTGTACGAATCCTCGACCCCGGCCACCTGCTCGGGCGTGCCGGTCGCGATCACCTCGCCTCCCGCCTCACCCCCCTCGGGGCCGAGGTCGACGATCCAGTCCGCCTGCTTGATCACGTCGAGGTTGTGCTCGATCACGAGCACGGTGTTGCCCGAGTCGGCGAGCCGCTGCAGCACCTCGAGCAGCTTGTCGATATCCGCGAAGTGCAGGCCGGTGGTCGGCTCGTCGAGGATGTAGAGCGTCCGGCCGGTCGCGACCTTCGACAGCTCCTTCGCCAGCTTCACGCGCTGAGCCTCGCCGCCCGAGAGCGTGGTCGCCGGCTGGCCGAGCTTGATGTAGTCGAGCCCGACGTCGTGCAGGGTCTGCAGCTTGCGCCGGATCTTCGGGATCTTCGCGAAGAACTGGAGCGCCTCCTCGACAGACATGTCCAGAACCTCGGAGATGTTCTTGCCCTTGAACCGCACCTCCAGCGTCTCCCGGTTGTAGCGCGCGCCCTTGCAGGTCTCGCACGGCACGTAGACGTCGGGGAGGAAGTGCATCTCGATCTTGATCTGTCCGTCGCCCTTGCAGGTCTCGCAGCGGCCGCCGCGGACGTTGAACGAGAAGCGCCCCGGCTTGTACCCGCGCACCTTCGCCTCGGGGGTGAGCGAGTAGAGCTCGCGGATCGGCGTGAAGAGGTCGGTGTAGGTGGCCGGGTTCGATCGCGGCGTCCGCCCGATCGGCGACTGGTCGATGTCGATCACCTTGTCGAAGCACTCGATCCCATCGCAGCCGAGATGCTCGCCGGGCTTCACCCGCAGCTTGTGCAACCGGTTCGCCAGCGCCTTGAAGACGATCTCGTTCACCAGCGTCGATTTCCCCGAGCCGGAGACACCGGTGACGCAGACCAGCTTCCCGATCGGGAACTCGACGTCGATCCCCTTCAGGTTGTGCTGCGACGCGCCCCGAACCCAGAACGAGCCGAGATCGTCGGTGCGGCGCTCCGGAACGGCGATCTCCCTCGCCCCCGACAGGAACTGCCCCGTGACCGAGTCGCGGTTCCGCGCCACCTTCGCCGCCGGCCCCTCGGCGACGACATGACCGCCGTGCTCGCCGGCGCCGGGCCCCATGTCCACCAGCCAGTCGGCCGAGCGCATCATCTGCTCGTCGTGCTCGACCACGACGACGGTGTTGCCGAGGTCCCGCAGCCGGTCGAGCGTACCGATCAGCCGGGCGTTGTCGCGCTGATGGAGCCCGATCGAGGGCTCGTCGAGGATGTAGAGGACCCCGACCAGCTGTGAGCCGATCTGCGTCGCAAGCCGCAGCCGCTGTGCCTCGCCGCCCGAGAGCGTCGCGCTCGCCCGGTCGAGGTCGAGGTAGCCGACGCCGACGTCGTCGAGGAACGTCAGCCGCTCGCGGATCTCCTTGACGATCCGGGAGCCGATCAGCTGCTCGACCTCGGTCAGCTCGAGCTCGTCGAGGAACCGGAGCGCCTGCGTCACGGACATCTGCGTGAACTCGTGGATGTTGACCCCGCCGACCGTGACTGCGAGCACCTCCGGCTTCAGCCGCGCCCCGTCGCAGGCCGGACACGGCCTGAAGCTCATGTACTCCTCGATCCGCTCGCGCTGCTGCGCCGAGTCGGTCTCGCGGTAGCGGCGCTGCAGGCTGGGCACGATCCCCTCGAACGCGAGCATGTAGGAGCGGCGCCGGCCCATCCGGTTCCGGTACTGGACGTAGACGCGCTCGCCCTTGGTGCCGTAGAGGAACAGGTCCTGCTGCTCCCGCGTCAGGTCCTGCCAGGGCCGGTCGAGATCGATCTCCCAGCGGTCGGCGATCGCCTGGATCACCGACTCGTAGAAGCTCGAGTTGCCGACCGACCAGGGGACGAGGGCGCCCTCGGCGATCGAGAGGGTCGGGTCGGGGACGAGCAGGTCGGGGTCGATCTCCTGCTGCGAGCCGAGCCCGGTGCAGCGCGGGCACGCCCCGTGCGGCGAGTTGAACGAGAAGATCCTGGGCTGGAGCTCCGGCAGCGACACTCCGTGCTCCGGGCAGGCGAACCGCTCCGAGAACGTCATCGGCTCACCGTCGACCACGTCGATCACGACCAGCCCTTCGGCGAGCGCGACCGCGGTCTCGATCGACTGCGCCAGCCGCGTGCGCAGGTCCGGCTTCATCACCAGCCTGTCGACGACCACCTCGATCGTGTGCTTGAACTTCTTGTCGAGGACGATCTCCTCCTCGAGCAGCCGCTGCTCGCCGTCCACCTTCACGCGCGTGAACCCCTCCGCCCGCAGGTGGTCGAAGATGTCCCGGTACTCACCCTTGCGGTCGCGGACGACGGGCGCGTTGACCGTGAACTTCGTGCCCTCCTCCAGCCGGAGCACCTGGTCGACGATCGCCTCGATCGACTGTCCGGCGATCGGGCGGCCGCAGACCGGGCAGTGCGGCCGTCCGACCCTCGCGTAGAGGAGGCGCAGATAGTCGTAGATCTCGGTGACCGTGCCGACGGTCGAGCGCGGGTTCCGCGAGGTCGTCTTCTGGTCGATCGAGATCGCCGGCGAGAGGCCGTCGATCGAGTCGACGTCCGGCTTCTCCATCATCTGCAGGAACTGCCGGGCGTACGCGGAGAGCGACTCGACGTACCGCCTTTGACCCTCCGCGTAGATCGTGTCGAAGGCCAGGCTCGACTTTCCCGATCCGGAGAGCCCGGTGATGCAGATCAGGCGGTTCCGGGGCAGCCGGACGGTGATGTCCTTGAGGTTGTGCTCCCGGGCGCCGTGAACGACCAGCTCTTCCTGCGTCATCGATGTCCAGTCTACCGAGCCGAATCGGACGGGAACACGTGTTCGTATCGCCGGGACAGCCGGGCTCCCGGCGGAGCGTCGAGCCCTGCCGGGAGCCTGATGGCGACCGTTACTTCTTGCAGAGACCGAGCGGCGAGCTCGTGTCGCCCTTGTCGTTCAACCAGAAGTTCGCGGTGCCCGCGGTTCCGGCACCCGCGGACAGGTCGTGACAGTCGAACTGTGTGTTCGTCTTCGCGTCGTTGTTCTTGATCGTGTTGCCGGTCGACGAGGAGTCGGCATGCACGCCGTCGCGCGTATTCCCCTTCGTCTTGTTGTTCTCGAGCGCGTTGTCGTTCGCCGAGTCGAGATTGATCCCGTCCTCGCCGTTCCCGGTCAGCTCGTTGTTCTTCAGCGTGTTGCCGCTGCCGGTGTCGTTCAGGTAGATGCCGTCGAACGCGTTGTCGTGTGCCTTGTTGTTCTCGAGGGTTGCACCCGACGAGCCGACGACGTCGAGACCGTCGAACGTGCCGCCGTAGGCCTCGTTGTTCTTGATGCTGACGGCGGTCGACGACCCGAAGTCGTAGACGTTGACGTCGTTCGCATGCACCTTGTTGTTCTCGATCGTGACCACCCCCGGAGTGAAGAGCAGGATGCCCGTCGAGACGACGGTCTGCGGCGTATAGGCGTTTCCGGAGACGTCGTTCTCCTTGACGCTCGCGTCAGCACCGCCGCTGACCTGGATGCCGTTCTGGGCGATCGCCGCGGTCGGGCCGACGCCGGCGATCGTGTTGTGCTCGACCGTCCCGGACGAGCCCGCGTAGGAGACCACGACGCCGGTCTTCTGGTAGTCGTCGATCACGTTCTCCTTCACGGACGCGGAACCGGTGGTGCTCTCGGCCGCTCGCCCGATCTGGACCGCGTTCCCGTTCTGACAACCGCTGAACGGCTCGTCGCGGATGTGCGTGATGTGGTTCTTCTCGATCTTCGCGGAGCCGCCGCCGTCCACGCGGACGCCGTACTCGAGGCTGTCGCACCCGCCGCCGCCCGGGCCCTGGATCGTGAACTGCTTGATGCTGACGTCAGTGGCGCCCGTCACGCGCACGATCGCCTTCGGGCTCGCCATCGCTGCCGGAGCCTGGATGATCGCCTGCAGCGGTTTCTGCGACTCCAGCGAGAGGTGATCCTTGCCGGCGGGGATTGTCACCTGCTCGACGTAGGTACCCGGGCAGACCTTGATGTGGTCACCCGCGCCTGCGGCCGTCACCGCCGCCTGGATGGTCGCGAACCCGCCTCCGTCACAGGTTCCGACCGTGAGGTCCTTCGCGAACGCCGGCGTTGCCATCGTCGCCAACGCGGCGGTACCGACGATGGACAGGATGAGAACGAATCGCTTCACGCCGCCCCCCTTGTTCGGGCGCCCCAGCGGGGCGCAAGAGTTCCGATTATGTCCGAAAACTGCCAAGAGTCATCGGGGCCGGGGCGGCCGTGCTTTCGGGCTCTCTTCGGTGTCTCGGTCGGACGGCTGCTCTGGCTAGCTGCGGCGAGGGCGCCAGCGCCCGAAGACGAGACCCCCGAGCGTGAATCCGAGCCCGAACGTCCCCACCGAGAAGGCGCCGATCGCGATCGCCTTCCGCCACGTCGACATCTGCTGCCAGCGGCCCAGCGCCTCCTGCTCCTCGGCCGTGAGCGGCTCGCCGCGGCGTTGCTTTCGGAGCGCTCCGCCTGCGCGTAGGCCGAGGTAGAGGTCGTCGACGATCTCGGCGGGCTCGTCTACCACTCTGCCGAGTTTATAGGGTGGATCGGCCGTGGCCGTGCGGATTCTCCACGTCTCCGACCTCCACACCGGGACCCGCGAGGACGCGGCGGTGGAGACGTCGCTGGCCTCCTTCACCTGCCTGATCGAGCCCGACCTCGTCGTCGCCACGGGCGACCTGACCCATCGCGGCCGGCGAGACCAACACGAGCGGGCGGCGACCCTGCTCCGCGGCCTCGGGCCGCCGGCCGTTGCCGTGCCGGGCAACCATGACATTCCGTATTCCTTCCCGGCCCGGTTCGTCCGGCCGTGGGCCGAGTTCGAGCGTCTCTGGCAGACGACGGAGCCGGTGCATCGCTCCGACGTACTCTGCGTCGTGGGGCTGAACTCCGTGCGACCGTGGCGCCACCAGTCGGGCGGCCTTCGGGACGGCCAGCTCGCCCGGGCCACGCGGGCCTTCGCCGAAGCCCCGGCCGGCGCGCTGCGGGTCGCCCTCCTCCATCACCAGCTCACCGGCGCGCCGTGGCGGACGCGGAAGCGGCCGGTCGCTCGACGCAGTCATGTCCTCGGGGCGCTCGTCGACGCGGGGGCCGAGCTGATCCTCTCGGGTCACATCCACCAGGGGGCGGTCAGCGAACGGCACGAGTTCGAGATCTGGAACGAGGGTCAGCACGGCGTGGTCGTCTCGGTCGCGCCCGGACTCGGTCAGCCGCGGCCGCGGCGTCGGGGCGAGGCACGCGGGTTGATCGTCTACGAGGCGGACGCCGCCGAGATCTCCGTCCAAACCTACGTCTGGCGGGCGGGAGACTGGGGCCTGACGGCGATCCGCCGCTTTCCGCGGGGCTCCGAGCCCTTGACCAGGGCCCCGTCCCCGCGGGGATGATCGAGCCGGCCCGTCGATATGTCCGGTCCGTGCGGTTCGATACCAGGATGCTGCGAACGATCGTGATCGTCGCCGCGATCGCCCTGGCGATCGGCGCCCGCCTGGTGCTCGGCTAAGCGGACAGCTCGCGGTCGGCGGCGGCCCTCGTCCCCGCGACCAGCTCGGCGTTCCGGAGGTCGCTCCCGTCAACGTGCCGGATCGCCTCCGCCCTCGTCCGGCCGCCGGCGAGAGCGCGCTCGAGCAGGCGCCCGCGGAGAACCTCCGGCGGCGCATCGACGTACCAGACCTCGTCCAACAGCCGGCGTACCTGGCGCCAGCCGGGGCGATCCAGCAAGAGGTAGTTGCCCTCGGTGACCACGAGCCTCGTCCCCGGCACGATCGCGACCGCCCCGGGAACCGTCTCCTCGCGCGAGCGGTCGAAGCCGGGCCAGCGGATCGTTCCCTGCACCTCGCGCCCGGCTCGCCGGAGGAGGCCGACGAAACCGTCCACGTCGAAGGTCTCCGGAGCACCTTTCACCGTCCGCAGGCCGAGCTCGTCGAGGGTCTCGTCGGACAGGTGGAAGCCGTCCATCGGGGCGACGACGGCGAACCCGGCGCCGCGCCTGGCGGTCACGGCGCGCTCGAGCGCCGCCGCGGCCGTCGACTTTCCCGCACCCGGAGGACCCGTGATCCCGAGCAGGTAGCGGCCCGTGAGCCGGTCGACGCGGGCGAGCAGCCGCTCGACCAGCATCTCGTCGGTCGGCCCGTCTACTCGCGGCTGGACGCGGCCCAGAGGTCGATCCCGCTGTCGGTTGCGTACCGGTCGATCTCCGCGAGCTCCTCGGCGCTGAAGTCGAGCCGATCGAGAGCGGAGACGTTCGCCTCCAGCTGGGCCACGCCGCTCGCCCCGATCAGCGCCGAGGTCACGCGCGGGTCGCGCAGCGTCCACGCCACCGCCATCTGCGCCAGCGACTGCCCGCGCGCGGCGGCGATCTCGCTCAGCGCCCGGACCTTGGCGAGCGTCTCCTCCGTGAGCAGATCGCGAGAGAGCGAGCTCTCCCGGCTCGCCCGCGAGCCGACCGGGATCCCGTCCAGGTACCGGTCGGTGAGCATTCCCTGCGCCAGCGGCGAGAAGGCGATGCACCCGATCCCCTCCTGCCCGAGCACGTCCAGGAGCTCGGGCTCGATCCAGCGGTTCAGCATCGAGTACGACGGCTGGTGGATCAGTAGCCTGGTGCCGAGGGCCCGGAGGATCGTCGCCGCCTCGCGGGTCTTCGCCGGGGAGTACGACGAGATGCCGGCGTACAGGGCCTTGCCCTGGCGCACGGCGGTGTCGAGGGCGCCCATCGTCTCCTCGAGCGGCGTGTCCGGGTCGAGGCGGTGCGAGTAGAAGATGTCCACGTACTCGAGCCCCGTCCGGCGCAGGCTCTGGTCGAGACTTGCGAGCAGGTACTTGCGGGAGCCCCACTCGCCGTACGGGCCGGGCCACATGTCGTAACCGGCCTTCGTCGAAACCACCAGCTCGTCGCGGTACGGAGCGAGATCCCGCGCCAGCAGGCGGCCGAAGTTCTCCTCCGCTGCACCGTACGGCGGGCCGTAGTTGTTCGCGAGGTCGAAGTGCGTGATCCCCAGATCGAATGCGCGCCGCACGATCGCCCGGCCCGAGTCGAGCGGCCGGTCGTGACCGAAGTTGTTCCAGAGCCCGAGCGAGACCGCCGGCAGGAGCAGCCCACTCGCACCGCTGCGGTTGTAGCGCATCTCCGCATACCGATCCGGAGCCGGAACGTAGGTCATGGAGCCTCCTCGGGCACGTTCGGCGACGCGTGGCATGACATCGTTTGCTCAGGATGACACCACGGGCGAGCGTGCGCAGTCTTGGCGGAATCGAGGCCGGCGGCACCAAGTGGATCTGCGCGATCGGGACCGGACCCGGCGACCTGATATCGGTGGAGACGATCCCGACGACTACGCCGGCCGAGACGGTCGGACGGGCGATCGCCTTCTTCGAGCGGGAAGGCCCGGTCGACGCGATCGGGATCGGCTCCTTCGGTCCTGTCGACCGGTCGCCCTCGTCACCGAGCTGGGGGCACGTCACTACCACCCCGAAGCCCGGCTGGGCGGGCGCCGACATCGCGCCCGAGATTCGCCGCCGCCTGTCCGTGCCGGTCGCCTTCGACACGGACGTCAACGCCGCCGCCCTCGGCGAGCATCGCTGGGGGTCCGCGCAGGGCCTCGACACCTTCGCCTACGTCACGGTCGGCACCGGAATCGGGGGCGGCGGCATGGCCGGCGGGAGCCTCCTGCACGGCCTGCTGCATCCGGAGTTCGGTCACATGCGCATCCCTCACGACCCCGCCTCCGACCCGTTCCCGGGCGTCTGCCCGTACCACGGCGACTGCTGGGAGGGCCTCGCGTCGGGCCGGGCGATACAGGCGCGCTGGGGACGACCGGCCGAGGAGCTAGGGGGAGTGGACGAGGTCTGGGAGCTCGAGGCGCGGTACGTGGCGCTCGGCCTCGTCTGCGTGATCTGCGTGCTGTCGCCCGAGCGGATCGTGGTCGGGGGCGGGGTCGGGACCGCTGCCGGCTTGCTGCCGCGGGTCCACCGGCACGTCGTCGAGCTGCTGAACGGGTACCTGAGCCCCCCGGGTCTGAACGACGGGATCGGCGACTACATCGTCCTTCCCGCCCTCGGCCCTCACTCGGGGGTTCTCGGCGCGATCGCCCTCGCCGACGCCCTCGGGACCGACCGGGTCAACGTCAACTGAGGATCGGTTCGCGGGGCCCGCGATCGTGCGGGCTCCGCCCGTCTCATGCCGGGCTGCGTGAGAAACGCTGCTCGGCCCGGGCCCGGGCGCGCGCCCTCTCGACCTCACGGTCCCGGGGCGGCGCCGACGTCTTCAGCTCGCCGAGCAGTCGTGCGGAGGCGGCCGCAACCGCGTCGACGGCGCGCTCGAACGCCTCCTGATTCGCCCTCGAGGGCTTGGACGCGCCGCTGATCTTGCGGACGTACTGGAGCGCGGCCGCACGCACCTCCTCGTCGGTCGCGGGCGGGTCGAAGTTGTGCAGCGTGCGGATGTTCCGGCACATGGCGTTCTCCTTCGTCGTCGCGGTCCTCGGAGCCTACGTCTCGAGAGGCCGATTGCGGGCACGCGACCGGCGCGACCATGCTCTTCGTGCAGGCGCTCCGAAAGGCTCAGGCAGTCACCGCCAGCAGCTCGCGGCGCAGCTCCTTGATCTCGTCGCGCAGCTTCGCCGCGTACTCGAACCGCAGCTCCTCTGCGGCGGTGAACATCTCCTCCTCGAGCTCGATCACCAGGCGCTCGATCTCCTCCCGGCTCAGCCCCTCGACCTCGGCCTTGCCGCGCCGACGGCGCGACGGGACGGTCGGGGACTCGAGCATCAGGAACTCGGCGATGTCGGAGACAGCCTTGACCACCGACTCGGGCGTGATCCCGTGCTCCTCGTTGTAGGCGAGCTGCTTCGCCCGCCGCCGGTTCGTCTCCTCGAGCGCGCCCTGGATCGCCTCCGTCTGCTTGTCCGCGTAGAGCAGCACCTTGCCGTTCACGTTGCGCGCCGCGCGGCCGATAGTCTGGATCAGCGCGGTCTTCCCGCGCAGGAAGCCCTCCTTGTCGGCGTCGAGGATCGCGACCAGCGAGACCTCGGGCAGGTCGAGCCCCTCGCGGAGGAGGTTCACGCCGACGAGGACGTCGTACTCGCCCAGCCGCAGCCCGCGGATGATCTGGATCCGCTCCAGCGTGTCGATCTCGGAGTGGAGGTAGCGCGCCTTCACCCCCGCCTCGAGCAGATAGTCGGTCAGGTCCTCCGCCATCTTCTTCGTCAGCGTCGTGACCAGGACGCGCTCGCCCACCTCCTCGCGGCGGCGGATCTCGTTCAACAGGTCGTCGATCTGGTTCCTGGTCGCGCGCACGTCGACCTCCGGGTCGACGAGGAAGGTCGGGCGGATCAACTGCTCGGCGACGACCTGCGAGCTGCGCAGCTCGAACGGCCCGGGCGTCGCGGAGACGAACACCATCTGCGGCACCTTCGCGAGGAACTCGTCGAAGCGGAGCGGCCGGTTGTCGAGCGCCGAGGGCAGCCTGAAGCCGAAGTCGACGAGCGTCTGCTTGCGTGAACGATCACCCTCCGACATGCCGCCGATCTGGGGGACGGTCTGGTGGGACTCGTCGACGAACACGACGAAGTCGTCCGGGAAGTAGTCGAGCAGCGTGAACGGGTGGGAGCCGACGGGCCGACCTTCCAGGTGGCGGGAGTAGTTCTCGATCCCGGAGCAAAAGCCGAGCTCCTGCATCATCTCCAGGTCGTACTCGGTCCGCTGGCGCAGCCGGTGGGCCTCGAGCAGCTTCCCCTGCGACTCGAACGTCCGCACCTGGGCCTCCAGCTCGGCTCGGACGTCGTCGACGGCCCGCTCGATCGTGGGCGTCGAGGTCACGTACTCGGTCGCCGGCCAGATCACGAGGTTGTCGAGGCGCGCATAGATCTCGCCGGTGAGGGGGTCGAAGTGCGAGATCGACTCGACCTCGTCGCCGAAGAAGGAGACCCGGTAGGCGGTCTCGGAGTTCGCCGGCTGCACCTCGACGACGTCGCCCTTGACGCGGAACCGCCCGCGCGCGAGCACGCTGTCGTTCCGGGCGTACTGGCTCTCGACCAGCATGCGGAGGACCTCGTCGCGGTCGATCGACTCGCCGACGTTGAGGATCAGCACACGGCCGCGCCACTCCTCGGGCGAGCCGAGGCCGTAGATGCACGAGACCGAGGCGACGACGACGACGTCGCGTCGCGTGAAGAGCGCCGAGGTTGCCGCCAGCCGGAGTCGCGAGATGTCGTCGTTCCGGGACGAGTCCTTTTCGATGTAGAGGTCGGCCTGCGGGACGTACGCCTCCGGCTGGTAGTAGTCGTAGTACGAGACGAAATACTCCACCGCGTTCTCGGGGAAGAACTCGCGGAACTCGTTGCAGAGCTGGGCGGCCAGAGTCTTGTTGTGGGCGATCACCAGCGCCGGCCGGCCGAGCTTCTCGATGATCCACGCCATGGTCGCGGTCTTGCCGGTGCCGGTCGCCCCCAGCAGCGTCTGGTAGCGGTTGCCGGCCACGATCGAAGCCGCGAGCTCGTCGATCGCCTGCGGCTGGTCGCCGGTCGGCCTGTAGGTCTCTGCAGTCCTGAGCTCCGTCACACGAGCAAGCGTAGCCACCGCTGCAGGGACAGACTCTAAGCCTGCCCCTGCTCATCCGTCGCGAGCGAGCGCAACGCCTGCTGGAGAGTCGCCGCCGCCGGGCCGAGCGCGAACCCGCGCCCGTCGACCTCGACGACCGGCATCACCTCCCGGACCGACGACGACGTGAACACCTCGTCCGCAGCCCGGAGGTGGTCGAGTGGGTAGGCTCCCTCGGCGACCTCGTAGCCGGCGGCCGGCGCAGCCTCGAGCAGCACCGTCCGGGTGACGCCGGCCAGGATCCCCAGGTCGAGAGCCGGGGTGAACAGGGACGCGCCGCGCCGCCACCAGACGTTCGTCACCGGCCCCTCGAGCACGACGCCGTCGTCGCGGACGAACAGCGCATCGTCCGTCCCACGTCTCCGCGCCTCGGACTCGGCGGCCATGTTGACCGCGTAGCTCGTCGACTTGACCCCGCCGAGCAGCCAGGGCGCCTCCGCGCGAACGCCCAGCAGCGAGATCAGCGCGATCCCCCGCTCGCGCCGCTCCTCGAGATCCGGCGGGAGCCCGCTGACCAGCCCAGCGAGACCGGCCGGCCCGCACCTTCACGGCCGGGGGTCAGGTAGACGCGGAGGACGGCGTCGGGTGCGGCTGCGGCCCGGAGCGCCCGCCGGCCAGCTCCTCGAGCCGCCCGGCCAGGCCACGCCAGCCGGCGGCCGATCCCGCATGCGGGCGAGATGGTCGGCGAGGCGGAACGGCCGGCCGCCGTACACGCGGAGCGTCTCGAAGGCGGCTCGGCCGCGGAGGAGCGCCTCGTCGTCGGCATAGATCACCGGCTCGTCCGGCGAGACCACGCCTCGGCCGGCGACGGCGACCGCCAGAAGCTTCACGACCGGACTGGCTCGGGAGCGGCGCGCCGATCGCCTCGAGCAGCGGCCGCGCCTTGACCAGCGACTCCTCGATCTCCGCGTCCGGGTCGGAGTCCCAGACGATGCCGCCGCCGACCCAGAGGTGGAGTCGCCCCTCCGCGACCGCGAAAGTGCGGATCGTCAGCGCGAGATCGAGGTCGCCGTTCGGGTAGACGCGTCCGAGCGCCCCCATCGACGCACCGCGGCCGACGGGCTCGAGCGAGGCGATGTGGTCGACCGCGGAGATCTTCGGTGCGCCGGTGACGGAGCCGCCGGGGAACATCGCCGCGAGCAGCTCGGTCAGGCCGACACCCTCGCGTAGGCGACCTTCGACGAGCGAGATCAGATGCCTGACCCCGGCGAGCTCGTGCTCGACCATCAGCTGGGGCCACCGCACGCTGCCCGGCTCACACACGCGCGAGAGGTCGTTGCGCTCGAGGTCGACGATCATCACGTGCTCGGCGGCGTCCTTCTCGGAGAGCCGAGCTCGTCGTGGGCGGCGTCAGCGGCCGCGTTCCCTTGATCGGCATCGTCCAGACGCGCCGTCCACGGCGCGAGAGGAGCAGCTCGGGCGAAGCGGAGACGATCGCCCAGCCGTCGCCGATCAGCGGGCGCGGCTCGAGTGGGTGGAGGGGAGCGAGCGCGACGGCGAGCCCCGCGGGGTCGCCGCGAAAGGATGCGGAGAGGTGCTGGACGAGATTGACCTGGTAGACCGACCCCCGGGCGATCGCAGCCCTGGCGGACTCGATCGCACTGCCGTACCCCTCGTCCGTCCAGCTGCGCTCCCACCGTCCGACCCGGAAGCCTCCTGCCGGCGCCGGCTCCCCGTCCGCCGGCCTGATCCGAACCGCGGCGGGCGGCAGCGGGCACGGTTCCGGCGGGTCGGGCGCGTGCGTGCGGCGGATCGCCCGGGAGAGGGGGTAGCCGAGGTAGAGGTCGGCGACGAGGCCGTCCGCCCCGCCCTCGAAGAACCCGGCGCCGCGCAGGGCCTGCTCGACCTCCGACAGCGAGCGAACCGGCTTCACGAGGCTACGCTAACGTCTTGGCCGTGAGGGCGGTCGTATTCCTGCTCGGCGCGCTCGCTCTCGCCCCGGCGGCCAACGGGGCCACGATCGAGATCTCGACGCGAACCTTCTCGCCGTCCGCGGGACCGCTCACGGTCACCGCCAGGGTCGACCACGCCGTCCCGCTCGGCGTCCGTCTCTCCGACCTGCAGGGGCGATCGCTCGGCTGGCTCGACCCTCCCGCGACCCGGAGCCAGGCACTCGTCCTCTGGGACGGGACCCTGGACGGCAAGCCCGTCCGCGACGGCTACTACCAGGTGGAGCTCGTCGCCCGGGGGCGAGTCCTCGCAGCCGCCGGCTTCCATCTCGACGCCACCCCGGCCAGGCTCGAGCACCTCCGGGTCACGAACGGCGCGCCGTTCGCCGGGGACACGCCGCTGCTGACCACCCTGACCCCGAACGGCGACGGCTTCCGCGACATCGCCCGGGTCCACTTCACCCTCACCGAGCCCGCCTCGGTGACGCTGAACGTCGAGCGCACCGCTGCAGATACGACCACGATCTATACCCGTACCTGGCGCTTCCGCGAGGGGCCACACACGCTCGGCTGGTCGCCCGCGCCGAATGTCGCCCCGCGCACCTACGTCCTCTCGCTGACGACGGAGGACACCGCCGGAAACGAGCTCACCTACGGGTCACCCGATCCGTTTGTCGCCCGCTACCCCCGCGCCCCGGTCGTACGGCTGATGGGCATCGACGCGACGTTCACCAGGCAGAGCTACGCCCCCGATTCGTTCGGCGTGCTCCGGATCGCCACCGACGAGCCCCGGCTGCAGCTGCAGGTGTTCCGCACGGGACCGGAGCGGTTCGTCACGTATGCGGACAACCTGCTCGAGGGCGTGCCCGTCACCGAGCCGTCGACGCTCGAGTGGCGCCGGCGTGATGCGCCGGGCACCACGCGCGTCCTGATCGGCGACTGGCCGTCAGGCCTGTACTTCGCCAAGCTGACCGCGCCGGACGGCCGGATCGGATACGCGCCGTTCGTCGTCCACCCGTCGGTGCTCGGGTCGGCATCGCGGGTCGCCGTCGTGCTCCCGACCAACACCTGGCAGGCGTACAACTTCTACGACGCCGACGGAGACGGCTGGGGGGACACGTGGTACGCGGGCCCGCCGCACCGGACGGTCGCGCTCGACCGGCCCTTCCTCCACCGGGGCGTGCCGCCCTTCTTCTACCGCTACGACCAGGGTTTCCTCCACTGGCTGTACTGGACGGACAAGACGGTCGACTTCCTTGCCGACGACGACGTCGAGGGACTGACCGGCGACCGCCTCGCCGCCACGTACGACCTGATCGTGTATCCAGGCCACACCGAGTACGTCACCGACCAGGAGCGCAACGCGATCGAGAGCTACCGCGACCTGGGCGGGAACCTGATCTTCCTCTCGGCGAACAACTTCTTCTGGCGTGTGACCAGGGCCGGCTCGGTGCTCACTCGAGTCGCACAGTGGCGGGACGTGGGGCGGCCCGAAGCCGAGTTGATCGGAGATCAGTACCTGGCCAACGACCGCGGCGAGCACCAGGGCCTGTTCACGGTCGAGGGCGCCGCGGCCGCTCCCTGGCTCTGGGACGGCACCGATCTGGTCGACGGGTCGACGATCGGCGAGGCGGTCGGCGGCTACGGGATCGAGATCGACCACACCGCGCCCGAGTCGCCGCCGGGGACGATGGTGCTCGCCGAGATCCCCGATCTGCTCGGTCCCGGCCTGACCGCTCAGATGACGTACTACGAGACGGCGGCGGGCGCCAAGGTCTTCGCGGCCGGCGCGCTCGACTTCGGCGGCTCGGCGACGACCGTGCCGATCGCGCAGATGCTCGAGAACCTCTGGGCCCGCCTGGCGAGACCCTGACGATCCGCTCAGGCGGAACGGGCCGCCAGCCAGCGCAGCACGGAGGGAAACGCGAGATACGGCGCGTAGTGGCCGCCCTCGAGCTCGAACAGCTCGGCCCCGGCGATCCGGTCGGCGAGCCAGCGTGCGTGGCCGATGGGAGTGGCGGTGTCGTCGCGCCCCTGCCAGATTCCCACCGGAGTCGAGATCGCGCCCACGTCAAACCCCCACGGTCGCGCGAAGGCGATCGAGTCGTCGAGCCATCCCTCGGCCGAGACGCGCAGGCACTCCGCCATTCCGCTCGCGATCGGAACCATGATCTCCGGCGAAGTCAGGGCGTCCCGATCCGATTCGTGGAACTCCTCGGCGAAGCGGAGCAATGCCCGCTGAGGATCCGTCAGGATCTCACGGCGGATCGGCTCCATCTCGGCGAGCGCCGCGGCCCGATCCGGCTCCTCCTGATCGTCGGCCGCGCGGACGTTGGTCTCGCTCATGCCCTCCCGGAAATCGAGGCCCGCGGCATCGATCGGTGCCGCCCCCGAGAGCACGGCCGCGGCGAGCACCTGCTCGGGGAGCAGGGCCGCCGTTCCCAGCGCGAAGGCACCCCCGCCGGAGATGCCGGCCGTACCGAATCTGGTGATCTCGAAGGCCCCGGCGATCGCGGCAACGTCGTCCTTCAGGTCGGCGACCCGCCGGCCGGGACGCGGCGTCGATCCGCCGCCGCCAGGGCGGTCGTACGCGATCAGCCGGACCCCGACGTCCTCGAGCACCGACTCGGCGACGGGACGAACGCGGGCGCCCGGATTCCCGTGGTGCCAGATCACCGGCACGCCGTCCGGAGGACCGAACGATGCGGCGCGGACGACACGCCCGTCCCGGGTCGTGACCTCGATCTCCACGTGAGTCATCGTGCTCGTCGGCGCGTCACGCTCGGACGACCCGGATGTCGCCGCTCATCGTCGCCGCCTTCAGCTCGACCAGCGGACCGTCGTCGCCCGTCTCCACGCTGCCGAGCTCGAGCTCGGACGTCGCGTCGCCGCTCATCGAGCGTGCGTCGACGTGCAGCCTCGAGCCCGTCTTGATGCCGAGCTGGACGTCGCCGGAGGCCGACTTCAGGTTGACCGAGCCTTCGGCGACCGACTGGATCAGCTGGTCGCCCGACGCGGTCTGCACGACGACGCGCCTTGCCGCCTCGCCGATGATCACGTCGCCGGACGCGGAGCGGACGGTCGCCCCCGCCCCGGCCGAGTGAATCTGGACGTCGCCCGACGCGGTGTTCACGCCGACGCTGCCGCCGACGGGCCCGAGCCGCACGTCCCCGCTCGCCGAGCGCACCTTGGCGTTACCCCCGACCTCGCCGACCTCGACGTCGCCGGAGGCCGTGTTGACCTCGAGCGAGCCGAACCTGCCCTCGGCGCGGATGTCGGCGGAGGCGAGGTTGAGATCGATGTCGCTGCCGTGCGGGGCGCGGATGCGCACCTCGTACTCGTCGCTCCTGAGCCCGAAGCGCCTGCGCTGCTCGACGATGACGTCGCGGCCGTGCTGCTCGACCTTCAGGCCGTCGAGATCGCCGCGGATCGCCTCCACGTCGACGACCGTCTCCGCCGTCTCCGCCGTCTCGATCACGATCCGGCCGGCGGCGACAGCGCCGCGGAGCTTCGGCGGCTCGGGAGTTGCGAACTCGTACCTCATCTCGATCCCCTCCTCCGGCGCAGCATGCTCGCGGTGATCCGCGGCGGCCTGGGGTCGCGGCGGTCGACGCGCCAGTCCTCGTAGTGTCCGAACGGTCCCGGTACGAACGTCATCTCTCCTCCTCCTCTCAGCTCCGGCCGTAGCCGGTCAGGCGGCTGCCGACCCCTCTCGACGCCGTCGCGGTCGACAGCGAGCGGGCCAGCGCCTTCAGGATCCAGGTGTTCACCGATACGCCCTCGCCGGATGCCGCCCGCTCGAGCGACTCCTTCAGCGACTCGGGCAGCCGCAGGGTGATCCGGGCGGCGAGGCCGTCCGCGGCGGACGGTGGGGACGGGGTCTCCTCGCGCTCGACGTAGACGAGCGAAGGCTCCTGCCCGGCGAGTCGAACCTCGACGTGACCGGCGGGCAGCTGCGAGCTGACCTCCAGAGCCGCCTCGGAGAGGACCTCGAGCAGCCGGAGCCCGAGCGTGGACGCGAGTGCGTGGCTCAGCTGCTCGGCCGCCGCGGCGACCTGCTCGTCGCCGAGGCTCGCCAGCGAGGCGAGCTCCGTCCGCAGCGCCTCGACATGGGGTTCCAGCTGCATCGCGACATCATTATGACATCACTATGATGTTTGTCAAGTGTCGTTCCGCTGTCGCAGTGACGGATAGGCGTGCCGGTAGATCGTCTTCAGCCGCTCGATCCGGTCGACGAACCGGCGGGTCTCGGCGAACTGGATCCCCACGCCCTCCGAGCGCCAGGAGTCGACGTTGCGCTGGCCGGCGTTGTAGGCGGCCAGCGCGAGCCGTTCCGAGCCGTACTTGTCGAGCAGGTGGCGCAGGTACCAGGCGCCGTAGCGGACGTTGATCTCCGGGTCGAAGAGGTCGGACACCCTGAACCTGGTGCCGCCCGTCCGCTCGGCGATGCCCTTCGCCGTCGCCGGCAGGAGCTGCATGAGACCGACGGCCCCGCGGTCGGAACGGGCGTCCGCCCTGAACTTGCTCTCCTGGTAGATGACCGCGGCGAGCAATGCGGGGTCCAGCCGGTAGTTGCGGGCGTGACCGCGCACGATCTCGCCGTAGCGCAGCGGGTACCACAGCCGCTCGTACCAGGCCGGGTGGGTGAGATGGATCGTCCCGAAGATCCCCGCCAGAACGGCGATCGCCGTCAGCCCGAGGACAAGACGGCTGCGCAGCCTCATCGCGCGAGCAGCTGATTCAGCACCCCCCCGACGAAGGCGTCGAGCTCGTCGAGAGTGCCGTCGTTCACGTACGCGAAGTCCGCGCGCGCGATCTTCTCCTCGTCGGGGATCAGGCGGACCGAGCGCCGGTCGCCGGCACGGTCGGTGCGCGAGACGCGAACCTTCTCGGGCGCCGTGATCACGACGACCTCGTCGAAACGAGCGTCGCCGCCGGTCTCGTAGAGGAGCGGGATCTCCACGACCGCGATCGGCGAAGCCACGCCCTCCAGCCACGCTTCCTGATCTGCCCGGACGCGAGGGTGCAGCAGCGCCTCGAGCCAGGCGAGCTCGTCCGGATCGGCGAAGACGATCTCCCCGATCCGCCGCCGGTCGGTGGTGCCGAAGCGCCCCTCGAGCGCCGCCCGCACCTCGGGATCCCTCGGCGATCAGCTCGTGGACGATGTCGTCGGCGGACAGCGTCGGGACGCCCCGTTGCGCGAACGACCGCAGCGCCTGGCTCTTCCCCGCGCCGACGCCGCCGGTGACGGCGACCCTCAGCGGTGCCATGCGGTGAAGCCTACGAGGCCGGGTGGTCGACCGGGTCCGATGCGGCCTGAGACTCCTCGGCCGCTTCCGCCTCGGCGATCGGCTCGCTCCCGGCAACCGGCTCCTCGTCGACCGCAGGCTCCTCGGCGGCGGCGGCCTCCTCGGCGGCGGCGGCCTCCTCGGCGGGGGCGGTCTCCTCGGCGGCGGCGGTCTCCTCGGCGGGGGCGGTCTCCTCGGCGGCGGCCGGCTCGTCGGCGAACACTTCCTCGGAGAGGTCGATCTGCGGTCGGAGCGGCTCGGCGCCCTCGGGTAGCGGCTGGGCCTGCTCACCATCCTCGATCCGCTTCAGGGAGAGCGAGAGACGCCGACGCTCCGCGTCGACCTCGATGATCTTCACGTTGACGAGATCGCCCTGGGACACCACCTCGCGGGGGTTCTCGACATGGTGCTGCGCGAGCTCGGAGATGTGCACGAGCCCCTCGACGCCGGGCAGGATCTCGACGAACGCACCGAAGGTGACGACCTTCGTCACGCGGCCCTGGACGACGTCGCCCTCGCCGTAGCTGTCGAGCACCTGCTGCCAGGGGTCGGTCTGCGTCTGCTTCAGACCGAGCGAGATCCGCTGGCGCTCCCGGTCGATGTCGAGCACCTTCACCTTCACGGTCTGCCCGATCTCGAGCACCTCGGACGGGTGGTTGACGTGACTCCAGGAGAGCTCCGAGATGTGGATCAGGCCGTCCATGCCGTCGAGGTCGACGAACGCCCCGAAGTCGACGATGTTCGAGATCTGGCCCTCGACCACGTCTCCGGGCGAGAGCCGGTCGAGGATCGCCTGGCGCATCTCCTTGCGCTCGTCCTCGAGGACAGCGCGGCGCGAGAGGACGACGTTGTTCCGCGAGCGGTTGAGCTCGATCACCTTCGTCCGGAGCTCCTTGCCGAGGAACTCGTCCAGGTCCTGGACGCGCCGGATGTCGACCAGCGACGCAGGCAGGAACCCGCGAACGCCCAGGTCGAGGATCAGGCCGCCCTTGACGACCTCGATCACCCGCCCCGTCACCGGCTGCCCGCTCTCGGCGGACTGCTCGATCGCCTTCCAGGCCATCTCGAACCGGGCGCGCTTCTTCGAGAGGATCAGGCGCCCCTCGGCGTCCTCCTTCGTCAGGACGAGCGCGTCGATCTCGTCGCCGATGCCGACCTCGTCGGCGGGGTTGATCGAGCGGCGGATCGACAGCTCGGAGACCGGGATGACGCCCTCCGACTTGTAGCCGATGTCGACGAGGACCTCGTCCTTGTCCACCCGGACGACCTTGCCGTGCACGACCTCCCCCTCGTTGATCGTCGGGAAGGTCGAGTCGTAGTCGGGGATCAGCTCGCCGTCCGGACCCGTCGTCCAGACGCCGGCGTCGCTCGTGTCGATTGTCTCGTTGGCCATCGGAAGCCGGTCAGTATAGCGCCGGCTTGTTTAGACGCCTGGACTGCGAAGCGGTTAGCTCTTCGCCTCGTTCCAGTCCAGGCCGGCGCCGACGTCGACGGCGAGCGGGGGATCGAGATCGTAGGCGCCGCACATCTCCTCGCGGACGAGCTCGCGCACCCCGGCGAGCTCCGCCTCCGGCGCCTCCAGCAACAGCTCGTCGTGCACCTGGAGCACCAGCCTCGCCGACCGGCCCTCCGTCCGGAGCCGCCGGTGGATCCCGATCATCGCCACCTTGATGATGTCCGCGTTCGAGCCCTGCATGACGAAGTTGACCGCGAGCCGCTCCCCGAGGGAGCGCGTCTGCCGGCTCGAGGCCCGGATCTCGGGAACAGGGCGGCGGCGCCCGAGCAGGCTCGTGACGTAGCCGTCGCGGCTCGCCTCCTCGATCGTCCGCGCGATGAAGTCCTGCACGTGGGGAAACCGGGCGAGGTAGGCGTCGATGTACTCCTGCGCCTGCTCGCGGGGGATCTCCAGATTCTCCGAGAGCCCGAACGCGGAGATGCCGTAGATGATCCCGAAGTTGATCATCTTGGCGACGTTGCGCTCGTCCCTGGTCAGGGTCGCGGGCTCCTTCCCGAGCACCTCCGCCGCGGTCGCGGTGTGGATGTCCTCGCCGCGCTCGAACGCGTCGTGCAGCTTCGGCTCGCCGGAGACGTGCGCGAGGATGCGGAGCTCGATCTGCGAGTAGTCGGCCGAGACGAGGCGGCAGCCCGGCTCGGCGACGAACGCCGAGCGGATCTCCCGGCCGAGGCCGGTACGGATCGGGATCGCCTGGAGGTTGGGATTGGAGGTCGAGAGGCGGCCCGTCGCAGCCACCGCCTGGTTGAAGGTGGTGTGCAGCCTTCCGTCCGGGCCGATCAGCGCGGGAAGCGGGCCGAGATAGGTGTTCAGCAGCTTCGTCAGCTCGCGCCACTCCTCGATCACGCCGACCAGCTCGTGCTCGGCGCGGATCGTCCGCAGCACGCGCGTGTCGGTCGAGTAGCCCGTCTTGCCCTTCCGCCCCGGGGTCAGCCCCATCTTCTCGAAGAGGATCCGGGCGACCTGCTGGGTCGAGCCGAGCATGAACTCCTCCCCGGCGAGCTCGAACGCCTTCGCCTCCAGCTCCTCGACCCGGTCGGCGAGCCGGGCGGTGATCTCGCCCATCCGGTAGGTGTCGACGCGCACGCCGGCGTCCTCCATCTCGGCGAGCACCTCGGTCAGCGGCAGCTCGATCGTCTCGTAGAGCTCGAGGTTCCCGCGCTCGAGCAGGCGCGCCCGCATCTGGGCGGCGAGGAGCGGCGGAAGCGCGGCCCGCCGGAGAAGCGCGGTCGTCTCCTCGTCCGCCTCCGGCACGGGGCGAACGCCGACGCCGTACTCGGCCGCGAGGTCCTCCAGCTCGTAGGACGCCCGCCCCGGCTCGATCAGGTAGGCGGCGAGAAGCGTGTCGTCGCGGGGCCGAACGCGAAGAGCCTTGCCGTCGTGGACGACCAGCTCGAGACCTTGTAACACAGTGTTACTTGGTCTCGCGCCGACGACGGCTCCGGCGCCGGTTGCGATCGCTACGCGGTCTCCGTCCGCGGCGAAGCCGGCGGTCGAGCCTTGTAACACAGTGTTACTTGGATCGGCCTCCTCGCGCCACGGGAGCTCGTCTCCCTCGACCTGCCTGGGAGCGGCGGCGGGGACGGCGGCGTCCAGCAGGTCGACTCGCTGGAGCAGGCCCCGGAACTCGAAGCGCCGGAACATCTCCGTCAGCCGCGAGCGGTCGGGCGGGCTGAGGACGAGCTCGGCCGGGTCGCAGTCGATCTCGAGGTCACGGCGCATCGTCGCCAGCTCCTTCGACCGGAGCGCCTGCTCCGCGTGCTCGCGGATTGCCTTCGATCGGGCCGGGGTGAGCTCGTCCACGTGCTCGAGCACGGCCTCGAGCGAGCCGTACCTGGCGATCAGCTGCGAGGCGGTCTTGTCCCCGATTCCGGGGACGCCCTCGATGTTGTCGGAGGGGTCGCCCTTGAGCCCGATGAAGTCCGGCACCCTGTCGGCGGTGATCCCGAGGCGAGCCTCGACCCGCTCGGGCGTATAGACGTTCACGTCCGAGACGCCCCTCGGAGTCATCATCAGGCACACGTTGTCGGTGACGAGCTGGAAGGCGTCCCGGTCGGTGGAGACGACGCAGGTGCGGATGCCGGCAGCGTCGGCGCGGGTCGCGAGCGTCGCGATCACGTCGTCCGCCTCCCAGCCCTCGAACTCGAGGTTGCGGTAGCCGAACGCCTCGACGATCGGACGGAAGTAGGGGAACTGCTCGCGGAGGAGGTCGGGCATCGGCCGGCGCTCGGACTTGTAGGCCTCGGAGAGCTCGGTCCGGTGAACGGGCCGCGTGTCCCAGGCGACCGCGACGCCCTTCGGCCGGTAGTCCGAGAGGAGCTTGAAGAGCATGTTGGTGAAGCCGAGCAGGGCGTTCGTGGCGAAGCCCTCGCTCGTCGCCAGCTCCTCGGGCAGCGCGAAGTACGCTCGGTAGGCGAGGTTGTTGCCGTCGACGAGGAAGAGCTCGCAGTCACGCGCCGGAGCGTCGTCCAGCTCGAGCTCGCCCCCGGTGATCGTCTTCGGGGACACACCACAACGCTATCGTCCGGGCGCAATGAGGCGCGTCCCGCTCCTGTACGGCTCGCGGCTCATCGTCGCCGGCGTTCCAGACGACGCCGTGGTCGTCGCCCCGCCCCCGCCGCCGGACGAGCCGATCGCCGACGTGGGAGCGGCCGTACGCGACGCCCTGCGGTTTCCGCTGGCCGGCGAGCCGCTCGAGGCGCTCGTTCCCCGCCACGGGCGGGTGACGATCCTCACCGAGCAACCGGTCCTGCCCATTCCGGGTGCGGCGCGAGACCCCCGACAGGCGGCGCTCGCGGCCGCCGCCGACGAGCTCGGGCGCATCGGCGTCCCGACCGAGCGTCAGACGATCCTCGTCGCCGGAGGCCTCGGGCGGAGAGCCGGCCGCCGGTCGGTCGAGAGCATGGTCACGCGCGAGTTCGCCCTCCGCTTTCGCGGCGAGGTCGCCGTGCACGACGCCGAGGATCCGGAGCTGGTCCGCGTCGGAGAGCACAACGGCGTTCCGCTGCGCGTCCACCGGGCGCTGGTCGACGCGGACGCGGTGGTGACGGTGACCGCGGCGGAGACCGTCCTGAACGGCGGCCCCGGCGCGCTCGTCGCCGCCGCAGACGCCGAGACCCAGCGGGCCGCGACCGCGGACTCGCTGCTCGAGACCCATCTCGCTCCCGGCTGGGAGCTCGCTCTGGCACTCGAGCGTGCCGTCTCGGCACGGGTGCCGCTGATCGGCGCCTCGTTGAACCTCGACCTGCCCCGTCTCTCCGGAGCGCTGCGCGGCTACCCCTACGAGCCCGAGGCGGTCGAGCGGGTCACGCGTTCGCGGCTGGCGCGTGCGGTCGGGCTTCTCCCCGCCCCGGTGCGCATGCGCGTGCTCGCCTCCGTCCCGCTCGAGATCACGGCGTCGTCGGCGTTCGCGGGCCCACCCTCGGTCGCCCACGCCGAGGCGCTCGTGCGCAGCGTCGAGACCGAGTCCGCCTCGCTCGACGAGCCGCTCGACGCGATCTGCATCGGGATTCCCCGAACGACGCCCTTCCTGCCGCGGGAGCGCCCGAACGCGCTCGTCGCGGCGGTGCTCGGGCTCGGGTACGCGCTGAGGCTCTGGCGTGACGCCTTTCCCGTCCGCGACGGCGGAACCGCGATCCTCGTCAGCTCGCTCCGCCGCCGCTTCCACCACCCGACCCAGCAGCCCTACCGCACCTTCTTCACCGCCTCCCGCGACGGACGCGAGCCGGAGAGGCTCGCTGAGGCCGAGCGCGCTGCCGCCGAGGACCCCCGGGCGATCGAGGCGTACCGCCAGGGTCGCACCTGTCACCCGCGGCTCCCCTTCGCCGACTGGGACGCCTGCCGGCCGGCGCTCGACCGGCTGGGGGCCGTGGTCGTCGCCGGATGCCGCGACTCCGTCGCCGCCCGCCAGCTCGGCTTCGTCCCGACCCACGGCGTCTCCGCCGCGCTCGAGATGGCGCGCGGGCTCGCGGACGGCAGCCCCCGCATCGGCTTCCTCCTCTCACCGCCCTACTTTCCCCTGCGCGTGGGCGGGCAGGTCGAGGGCTAGACCCTACTCCTCGCCGAGATAGGTCTTCCGGACCTGCTCGTTCTCGCGCAGAGCCTTCGCATCGTCGGCGAGCGCGATCCGCCCCGTCTCGAGCACGTAGCCCCGGTCGGCGACGTCGAGCGCCATCAGCGCGTTCTGCTCGACGAGCAGGATCGGCGTTCCCTGCTTGTTGATCTCGACGACGATCTCGAAGATCTTCTCGACGAAGATCGGCGCGAGCCCCATCGACGGCTCGTCGAGGAGCAGCAGGTTCGGATGCGCCATCAGCGCCCGCCCCATCGCGCACATCTGCTGCTCGCCGCCGGACATCGTTCCGGCCTTCTGGGTCTTGCGCTCGGCGAGACGCGGGAAGAGCGTGAAGACGCGGTCGAGATCCTCCTTCAACCCGCTGCGATCCTTGCGCTGGAACGCGCCCATCTCGAGGTTCTCGAGCACGGTCATCCGCGGGAACAGCTTGCGGCCCTCGGGCGACTGGGCGACGCCGCGGCCGACGATGTCGTGCGGCGCGGCGAACGTGATGTCGTCACCCCGGAAGCGGATGCGCCCGCGCCGCGGGTGGTTGAGCCCGTTGATCGAGCGCAGCGTGGTCGACTTGCCTGCGCCGTTCGCTCCGAGCAGCGTGACGATCTCCCCCTCGCGGACCTCCAACGTGACGCCCTGGAGCGCGTGGATCGCGCCGTAGTAGGTGTGGACGTCGTCGAGCGAGAGGACGACGCCGTTCCCCTTCTCGGTCGTGCTCACGCGACCGCCGCCTTTCCGAGGTAGGCCTCGATCACCCGCGGGTCCTTCTGCACGTCCTGCGGCGTCCCCTCCGCGATCTTCTCGCCGTAGTCGAGCACGGTGACGCGGTCCGACACGCCCATCACCACGCGCATGTCGTGCTCGATCAACAGCACCGTCAGCCCGCGCTCGGAGCGGAGCTCCTGGACGAAGGCGGTGAAGTCGGCGGTCTCCTGCGGGTTCATGCCGGCCGTCGGCTCGTCGAGCAGCAGCAGCTTCGGCTCGGTCGCGAGCGCGCGCGCGACCTCGAGCCGGCGCTGGTCGCCGTAGGGGAGGTTGCGCGCGAAATCGTCCTCGCGGCCCTGCAGCGAGCAGTACTCGAGCAGGGCGACCGCCTGCTCGTGCGCCTCCGCCTCCTCGTGCTTGACGCGCCGCGTGCCGAGGATGCTGCCGATGATCCCGCCGCGCAGCCGCGAGTGCATGCCGACGAGCACGTTCTCCAGTGCGGTCATGTCCTGGAACAGGCGGATGTTCTGGAACGTGCGGCCGATCCCGCGCTCGGTGACCGCATGCGGCGGCTTGCCGGTGATGTCGCGATCGTCGAACGTGACGCGACCGGCGGTCGGCTTGTAGACGCCGGTGATCATGTTGAAGAAGGTCGTCTTGCCTGCTCCGTTCGGCCCGATCAGGCTGACGATCGCTCCCTGCGGAACGACGAAGTCGACGTTGGAGACGGCGATCAGGCCGCCGAACTCCTTGCGCATCCCCTGGGCAATGAGCAGATCCGCCATCAGTGGGCCACGTCGTAGGCCGGCTGGTCGTGGGTACCGAGCTCCAGCTCGCGCTTGCGGCGCGCGCTCGGAATCAGGCCCTGCGGTCTCAGCAGCATGACGAGCACGATGATCACACCGTAGATGCCGCCCGAGTACTCGGGCACGTCGATGTTCGTGCCGAAGTGGAGGTTGAGCCACGCCCCGGTGTTCGCGAGGCCTTCCTGGTTCAGGTACGCGAGGAACGCGGCGCCCAGGATCACCCCCCAGATGTTCCCCATCCCGCCGAGGATGACCATGCAGAGGATGAAGACCGAGATGTTGAAGTAGAAGTCCTGCGGGAACGTCGAGCTCTTGTACGCGGCGAAGTACGCCCCGGCGATCCCACCGAAGAACGCGCCACAGGCGTAGGCCCAGGTCTTCGTCCGCATCAGCGGCACACCCATCGCCGAGGCGGCGACCTCGTCCTCGCGGATCGCCACCCAGGCCCGGCCGAGGCGCGAGTCGCGCAGCCGGAGGCTGCAGAAGATCGTGAACAGGAGCAGGACCAGCGCGGTCCAGTAGAAGGCGTTCGCCGTGCCCGTCGTCAGGTAGTTCGAGGGAAGGAACCCGTCCGTCCATTGGGAGAGCCGGTTCCCGAAGCCCGGCGCGTCGATCGGCGTGATCCCCTGCGGGCCGCCGGTGAAGTTGAAGCCGCCGAGGTCGTTTCCGTTCCTGGCGATCTGCGGCATGATCTCGCCGAAGCCGAGGGTGACGATCGCCAGGTAGTCGCCGCGCAGACGCAGCGTCGGCAGTCCGATGATCACGCCGATCACGGCGGTGAGGATCCCCGCGAGCCCGAACAGCAGCCAGGGCGTGATGTGGATCCCCGGCAGGTGGGAGTCGATCCCGACCGCGCCGAAGTGCACCGATCATCTGCGGGAACTGCAGCGAGGCGAACCAGGCGGCGGTGTAGGCGCCCACCGCATAGAACGCGACGTAGCCGAGGTCGAGCAGCCCCGCGTAGCCGACGACGATGTTCAGGCCGACGGCCATCATGATGAAGACGACCATGTAGACGGCGGTCTCGACCGAGGGAAACTCTCCGAAGACGGGCATCGTGAACATGTGCGGCGCGTAGTACGGGAAGGTGATCGCGAGCGCCAGAGCCGCGAGCGGAACGACCTTGCGGCCGATCGGCATCTCCCTCTCCGGAAGCGGGACGTGCTCCCGGGCCCCCGCGGAGAGCCACGGCGGCGCGCCGAGCGCGAGTACCGAGCCGACGGAGGCGATCACACCGTTTCGGGTGCTGTTCGTCGCGAGCGCGGTGATCAGGCCGGCGATTCCGCCCACCAGGAGGGCCGCGGGGATGACGACCTTCAGCGGCAGAGCCGGCAGCGCGTTCCACTCGGGCACGACGATCAGGGCGACGACCGCGAAGGCGATATAGGCCGAGCTGTCGAAGGTGAAGATCGAGCCCGAGGCCGCCCGGCCGAAGAAGTGCTCGAGGACGTTGACGAGGACCGAGAGCAGGAAGGCGATCGCGCCCCCGAGGGCGACCTTGCAGGCCCGCTGCTGCCACCCGGGCAGGGAGTGGAAGCGCTCGCGGGAGAGGCCGACCTTGCCGAGGCCACGCCACCACAGGGTGCCGAGTTCCCGGCGGCGACCCCAGAGCTCGAGCCAGGCGCGGAGCATCGCTAGCCGCCCTCCGGAGTCCGTTCCCCGAGCAGGCCCTCGGGGCGGAAGACGAGGATCAGGATCAGGATCACGAAGATGATCGTGTTCGTCCAGTCGGTGCCGGGCGTGTGCCAGGTCAGGCCGTTGTTGAACTGCTCGACGAGGCCGATGCAGATCGCGCCGAGCACGGCACCGGGCAGGTTGCCGATCCCGCCGAGGACGGCCGCCGTGAACGCGAACAGGCCGAGCCGAAAGCCGGTGTCGAACTGGACGTTCGTGATGAAGAGGGCGTACAGCACGCCCGCGAACCCGGCCAGGAGACCCGCGATCAGGAAGGTGAACGAGATCGTCCGGTTGACGTCGATTCCCATCATCGCGGCCGCGTCCTTGTCCTGCGCGACCGCGCGCATCGCCTTGCCCTGCTTCGTCCGCTGGACGAGCCAGACGAGCCCGATCAGCGTCGGGATCGTGACCACGAAGATGATCAGCTGGTTCCAGCTGAAGTCCGCCTCGCCGACGTGGAAGATCTCCCCGGTCGGAAGGATGTTGTCCCTGATCGCGACCGGGGCCGGCCCCTTCCAGACGAGCCCGGCGGTCTGGAGGATGAACGAGACGCCGATCGCCGTGATCAGCGGCGCCAGCCGCGGGGCGCTGCGCAGGGGCCGGTAGGCGACCACCTCGATGAACGTGTTCAGGACCCCGGTGAACGCGGACGCGATCACCAGCATCGGAACGATGTAGAGGACGACGTTGCCGTGCCTCGTGAGCCCGAACGTCCCGACCAGCGTCGTCGTCATCATCGCCCCGAGCATGAAGACGTCGCCGTGTGCGAAGTTGATCAGCTCCAGGATCCCGTACACGAGCGAGTAGCCGAGAGCGATCAGGGCGTAGACCATCCCGATGGTCATCCCGACGAGGAAGAGGTCGAACCAGTGGCTCGGGGTCTTGGCGAGGTTGACGAACAGCCAGACCGCGAGCAGCACGACGAAGACGATCGAGAGCATCTGGATCGGCGCGAGCCTGTACCGACGCCGGATCTTGGGCAGTGCTTCTTCGGCGGGCTGAGTGGCCACGGCGAGCGGCTAGCTTAAACCGGTCGCCCGGCCATTACGAGCCGTTAGCGTTACCGGCAATCGCGGGCCGCGGCTCTACAATCCACGGTGCTCGCGGCGGTGCTGGAACTGGTAGACAGCGCGGTCTCAAAAGCCGCTGCCCTTCGGGGCGTGTGGGTTCGAGTCCCACCCGCCGCATCGTGTGAACGTCCGGGGAACAGGCTGAGCCTGCGTCTGCCGGACGCATAGACTCAGATTCGATGAAGCGGGTCGGCATCCTCACCGGCGGAGGCGACTGCCCCGGTCTGAACGCGGTCATCCGTGCGGTCGCGAGGCGGTCGTTCGACCGCGGCTACGAGGTGATCGGCATTCGCGACGGGTGGCGAGGGCTGGTCGAGGGCGAGATGACCGCGCTGACCGCCCGCGAGATCTCGGGGCTGCTTCCCCGCGGGGGCACCATCCTCGGCACCTCCCGGACGAACCCCTACAAGGTCGAGGGAGGCGTCGACGGCGTTCTGCGCAACTTCGCCGAGAACGGCCTGGACGCCCTGGTGGCGATCGGCGGCGAGGACACCCTCGGTGTCGCCGCGCGGCTGTTCGACGAGCACCAGCTGCCTGTGGTCGGCGTCCCGAAGACGATCGACAACGACCTCTCCGGCACCGACTACACGTTCGGGTTCGACACCGCGGTCGCGATCTGTACGGAGGCGATCGACCGCCTGCACACGACCGCGGAGTCGCACAACCGGGTCATGGTCGTCGAGGTGATGGGGCGGCACACCGGGTGGATCGCGGTGATGAGCGGAATCGCCGGCGGCGCCGACGTGATCCTGATCCCGGAGCAGCCGATCAGCGTCGAGGAGGCCTGCGCGGAGCTGGGCAAGCGGCACGCCCGCGGCAAGAGCTTCTCGATCGTCGTCGTCAGCGAGGGTTACAAGCTGACCTACCAGACGGGCGAGCAGCGCGAGGTGACCCAGGAGGCCACGCTCGACGCCTTCGGTCACGTACGCCTGGGCGGTGTCGGCGAGCAGCTCGCGCGGGAGATCGAGGAGCGCACCGGCTTCGAGACCCGCGTCACCGTGCTCGGACACGTCCAGCGCGGAGGCTCGCCGACCGCGCGTGACCGCATTCTCGCGACCCGCTACGGGCTGCAGGCGGCCGACCTCGTCGAGGAGGGCAGGTTCGGACGGATGGCGGCGCTCCAGGGCGACGCGATCGTCGACGTCTCGCTGGCGGAGGCGACGGCCGAGCTGAAGACCGTGCCGCCCGACCGGTACGAGGTCGCGCGCGCCTTTTTTGGCTGAGCTCGGGGGACAGACCATGACGGCGCCGCTGCGCCGGGTGCTCGTCCGGCGGCCTCCGTCCGACTGCTCGGAGTGGCGACGCTACGGCTGGCGGGCGGCACCCGACCCGGCCCGGCTCGCAGCCGAGCACGAGGCGCTCTGCGGCTCGCTCGAGTCCGCCGGCGCCGAGGTCGTCGTCCTGCCCTCGACGACGCTCGACGCGATCTTCACGTTCGACCCGGCACTGGTCTGCGATTCCGGCGCCGTGCTGCTCCGGCCCGGCAAGTCGGTGCGGCGCGGCGAGGTCGACGTTCTCGCCGGGGAGCTGGAGCGGGCCGGCGTCGCGATCGTTGGACGGCTCGACGAGCCGGCCGTCGCGGAGGGCGGCGACCTGCTCTGGCTGGACCCGAGGACGCTGTGCGCGGGTCGCGGCTACCGAACGAACTCGGCCGCGGCCCCCGCGCTCGAGCGGCTGCTCGCGGTCGAGGTGCGCACCTTCGATCTGGTGCACCTGCACGGGCCCGCCTCCTGCCTGCACCTCCTGTCGCTCCTCAGCCCGCTTGCGGACGACCTCGTGGTCGCGTACCCGCCCCTTCTCCCGGTCGGCCTCGTCCTGCTCCTGGCCGATCGCGGAATCGGGATCGTCGAGGTCCCGGACGAGGAGTTCGAGACGCTCGGCCCGAACGCGCTCGCGCTGGGGCCGCGCGTCGCGCTCGTCCAGGCGCACAACGTCGAGACCCGCCGCCGGCTGGAAGCGGCCGGCGTCGCGGTCGAGGTCTACCGGGCGGACGAGCTGTCGAAGGGCGAGGGCGGGCCGACGTGCCTCACCCTGCCGCTGCTTCGCCGGTAGTTCGCGGCTCGCAGGCGACCGGCCCGCGTCCCTCCGGGAAGGGCGTGGAGAGGGCCGGGAGCGCCACGAAGCTCGTGGCGTTTGACACCCAGTGTGACTCCTTGTTCACAGGGCTATGCGATCAGCTCGACCAGCGGGAACGAGCGGTGGCCGCGCGGGGGGACGAGGAAGTTCTGGCGGTGGGTCGTGCGCAGGATCGAGTTGATGCCCTGTCCGCGGTCGCGTGGGGCGAACGGCAGCTTCGTCCCGTCCGGAAGCACCCCGTCCATCGCCAGCCGACCCCGGTTGAAGTCGTCGCTGGTCGGGTTGAAGACGACGAAGTGGACGCCGGCGGCCGGCGTCTCGCTCATCCCGTCGCGCGCCGGGTCGATGCTCCAGAAGAACGGATTGTCGAGCGTGTTGAAGTCGGCCCGGTGCGGGATCGCCGTGCCCGGCCCGTAGACGGCACCGCTCGCGCCGACCGCGGTCGTCGAGAGACGCGAGACGGTCTGGAGAGACGCCGAGTGGCCGATCTGCTTCGACCGGCCGAAGTCGCGCTTGACGCGCGCTTCGTCCACGACCTCGTCCGGCCCCTGCGGGACGGTGAGGACGCGCTCGCCGACCTTCAGACCGGGCCGGAAGAGGGTCGAGACCCGCTCGTCGTGCGGAAAGTTCACGTACCAGGCCTCGAGGTCCTCCGCGATGTGAGAGACGGAGAGTTGAGTACCCTGCGCGAAGTAGCCGCCGCCGCTGAAGCCGAGCTCCTCGACGTTGGCGATCTTCGGCGGACCGAGGCCGGCCTTCTGGGTGGAGGTGAAGCCGAGGAAGAGCTCCGAATGATCCGGGATCAGGTACGAGCCCGGCACCTGCGCCGCAACCGCCATCCGCTTCGGCAGGCTCTGCCCGCCGTCGAAGCCGCCGCCGGCGAAGCCTTTGCGGATGCTCGTCACCTCGAGCAGGTCGAGATCGGTGAACAGGGCCTTCGAGGCGACCGCGATGTGGTCGAGCCGATCGCTGCGGAGCAGGACGGCGACGTCGTTGGCCTCGAGGATCGTCTCGGCCGGGTCGCTCGGGAAGCGGACCGCGTCGAGCAGCACGCGGACCGGTCTGCTCCTCGTCTTCGTCGCGCGCCGATCGATCGGGATGTGCTCGCCCGCGAGCTTCGGGACGAAGCGCCGGAAGTACGGCAGGCCCCAGGCGACGGTGATCCCGACTCCGGCCGGGGTGGGCTCGTACCGCTGCTCGAGCCCGGCGATTGCACTCTCGAGCTCGCGCTGCGCTCCCGTCAGCTCCCGCTTGCTCTCGCCGATCTTCACCCGGGCGGTGACGAGCTGGTGGTGAAGCGGCGGAACGACGACCTCGACACCGTTGTCCTCGACGATTCGCACGCCCTGGAGCAGGTGCTGCTCGGGGGTCAGCTCCCGGGCGGACGGCCGGGCGGGCGAGCTGCCGAGGCGGTCGACCAGCTCGTAGATGCCGCCGGCGGCCAGGCCGGCTGCCGCGCCGCCGGCGAGAAGCTGCCTCCGGCTCAGGCGCACGTCACCTGGCGGAGCCGGGCTCGACCAGGGCCAGCGCGGCCAGCTCGCGGTTCAGGTCGCGTACGACCTTCGGGAACGTGAGCGGCGGCGCCACGTGCTGGCTGATCGTGTACAGCGAGCCCTTGTGCTTCCAGGCGTAGAGGACGTGCCACTGGTCGGCGTCCTGGTTGACCGTGTACTCCGTCACCCGGAAGCCTGCGATCGTCTTCTCCCCGCGCGAGTCGGCGAAGCAAGGCACCGCGGTGACGTGGCTCTTTCCCTTGACGAGCTCGATCGACCGGCACGTGGGCACCTTCGTGACGCCCGGGTAGCCGCGCAGGTTGATGTGGATCTCCTGGCCGATCTCCTGCCAGACGAAGCCGATCAGGTAGCTGCGGTCGGCGTCGACCGAGTTGATGTTGTTCCAGCGGCCGCCGATCTGGCCCGTCAGCGGATCCGGCAACCAGCTCGGGCAGTAGACGGGGGCGCGAATACGGTCGGCGAGCCTCTGCCAGCTCGCCGCCCACGCCTTCGGGCACGACGGCTTTGCCGGCTGACGCGCGCTGACACGGGCAGTGGCCGAGGCACCGCAGCCGGCGACCGCCAGCGCGGCCGAGACCAGGAGGATCGGGACGAGAGGCTTCTTCACAGCCGGTAGACGGAGACCCAGGGCCCGGAGAGCCCGTGCCCAGGCTGAACATGGTAGACCCGTCTTGCCTGCAACCGCAGGTCGTCGTAGAAGCGGGCCTCGCGCGGGTAGCGGTCACGGGCGGCGAGCACACGGTCGGCGACGGCGCCGGTGACGAGGGCGTAGCGGATTCCCTCGGCGCGCAAACGGGCGACGTTCCGGTCCGGATCGAAGCGGCGGCCGGGGCCGGGAAGCGCGAGGCCGACGACCCGGTAGCCGGCGAGCGGCGGCGTCGACGACTCGGCGGCGACGGTCGAGCCGGGCGGAACGTGCGCGACGATCCAGCCGTGCGCGACGGCACGCGTGTCCGTCCTCGTCAGCCGGACGTCGTCGCCGATCGCCCAGACGAGCGGCACGACCAGCAGGCCGAGCGTCACCGGCGCGAGGATGCGCTGCCGGCCGGCGAGCGCGGCCAGCGGCGGCACCAAGGGCAGCACGTATCGATCGAAGTGCGCCCGGATCGTCAGCAGGTCGGCGAGGTAGACGAGCACGAAGACCGCCAGGATGAGATCCGTTCGCGTCCTCCTGCGCAGAGCAAGGGCGAGGCCGAGCACCGCGACCACGAGCGCGGGCCCGAGCCCGTCCCACAGCTTGCCGGTGAACGAGAAGAGCGCGAACGAGTCGTGCTCGAAACCGAGCCAGCCGTCCCGGGCCAGCCGCTGCACGCGGCTCGCGTCCGCCCAGGCCCGGTGCGGATGCACGACCACGTACGGGCTCGTCGCCACGAAAGCGGCGATCGCCAGTCCGACCGACCCGGCGAGCCGCCGCCACCGCCCCCAGCCGGCGACCAGGAGGGGTGCGACGAGGAACACGCCGGGATACTTCGCGCTCGCGGCGAGGCCGGCGGCGAGCCCCGCCCACTCGAGCCGGCCCCTCACCGCGAAGGCGAGCGAGACGGCGATCAGCGCCGTCATCGGCACGTCGGTCACGGCCATGTGCGAGTAGGCGACGCCGATCGTCTCGACCGCGACGGCGGAGCCGGCGACGAGCCCGGCGAGGTTCCCGTACGCCGCCCGCCCGAGCCACCATGCGGCCGCGACCGCACCGACGCCGACGGCGGCGACCACGAGACGGGCGGTCAGGTACGAGGGCCCGCCCTGCCAGGCCTGGAAGGGCGCGAGCACGTAGAGGACGAGCGTCGGGTAGTCGAACCAGTGGGGGTCGAGCCCGGCGCCGTGCACCATCCCCCATGCCCGCGGGACGATGTTCTGCTCGTCCGGGTTGAGCAGCCCCCCGAACGGCAGGCCGTACTCGATCCCGACGAGGCGCAGCGCCGTGCCGAGCCCGAGCAGGCCCCCGAGCGCCCCCACACCGGGGCTTCTCACGGTGCGTCGCCGTCCCGCGCGCGAAGGCGAGACCGCGCTCTCGCCGAAGCGCAAGAGCGATCGGACACGCGCGCCGAAGGAAGGGGCCCGCGGGGAAACCATGGGGTTTCCCCGCGCTAAACCTCGGGCGGCGCGCCGCCGACGAGGTGGGCGATCCTCTTCGACTCGACGAGCACGGCGTCGACGCCGGCCCGCTCGAGGGCGACCACGTCGTCCGGCGTCGCGGCGTGAAGATCGGCGATCGCCAGCTTCCCTGCCGGCACCTCGGGCAGAAGGTCGAGGATGCGGTCGAGGTCGTCCTCGTCGTCCTCGGCGTCTCGCGGCGACAGCAGGAAGATCTCGGGGTCGATCCGCTCGAGCGAGGCCTCGATCGACTCGTCGTCGTGGACGTCCGCGACGATCTCGAGCCCGAGCTCGGAGGCGCGGGCGTGCAGCTCCTCGAGATGCTCCTCCTCGTCGTGCTCCTCGACGACGATCAGGCAGGCGTCGGCCCCCGCGTCCCGCGCCGCCTCCGGGGACGCGTCCACCCGGAAGAGCGTCGGCAGCGAGGTCGCATCCCGGACGCCCGGGGACGGCGCACGGAGCGCGAGCGCTTCGGCGCCCTGCTCCTCCGCGGCCCGGGCGCCGTCGGCGTCGGCGACGAGCGCGATGATCGAGATCCCGTCGCCCTCGGAAATCGCCTGGCTGAGGCGTCGCGCCCCGGTCACTGCGTGGAGATGCTACTGCAGGGTGTCAGGTGCCGATCGGATGCCAGACCGTCTTCAGCTCGAGGAAGGCCGCGATCTCCCACGGGCTCTGGCCTTCGGCGCTGCCCCGGACAACGCGCTTGACGTTCTCGGCGGCGAGCCTCTCGAGCTCCGGGGCGAGCCCGTCGGCGCCGGTCACGTCGATCGCATTCACGTCCATGTGCCCCGCAAGCCACGGGGCGAGCTCGGCGCGGTGGCCGGTGAGAATGTTGACGACTCCGGCAGGGACGTCGGAGGTCGCGAGTGCCTCGGCGAGCTCGACCGCCGCCAGCGGGTGCGGCTCGGAGGCGACGGCGACGGCCGCGTTGCCGCCGACGATGGCGGGCGCGAGCCGGGAGACGAGACCCTCGAGCGCGGGCTCGTCCGGCGCGAGGATGCCGACGACGCCGGTCGGCTCCGGGATCGTGAAGTTGAAGTACGGGCCGGCGACCGGGTTCGTCCCGCCGAGCACCTGGGCGAGCTTGTCCGCCCAGCCCGCGTACCAGACGAAGCGGTCGATCGAGCGGTCGACCTCGTCGACGCCGGAGCAGAGGGCGGCGAGGTCGGCCCGCCTGGCCTCCATCATCTCGGCGACGCGGTAGAGGATCTGGCCGCGGTTGTAGGCGGTCGCGCCGGCCCAGCCGGGCACCGCCGCGCGGGCGGCGCGGACGGCGTCGCGGAGATCCTTGCGCGACGCTCGCGCGACGTTCTGGTTCTCGGCCAGGTAGGTGCGGCCCGACTCGGAGCGCGGGAACGCGCCCGCGATGTAGAGCTTGTACGTCTTCTTGACCGGAAGCCGGCTCATCGGCTCTCTCGGGCTGCTCTGGCGTGCCCGGCCTCCTCCCCACGGCGATCGTATCGTCGAAGCTGTGCCGTGTCCGTACCGGGCCCGCGACGGAAGCGTGGCGGTCTCGGCGGAACGTGCAAGTGCTCTGCTCACGGCTCGAACTCCAGGTACGGCTCGAGGCCGTGGCGGCCGCCCTCCCGGCCGAAGCCCGACTCCTTGTAGCCGCCGAACGGCGAGGCGGGGTCGAAGCGGTTGTACGTGTTCGCCCAGATCACGCCGGCGCGCAGGCGCTCGGCCATCCAGAGGATCCGCGAGCCTTTCTCGGTCCAGATGCCTGCCGACAGCCCGTACGGGGTGTTGTTCGCCTTCTCCACCGCCTCCGCCGGCGTGCGAAAGGTCAGGACGCTCAGCACGGGGCCGAAGATCTCCTCCTGCGCGATCCGGTAGCTCTGCGCCACGTTCGTGAACACGGTCGGCACGAACCAGTAGCCCTTCTCCGGCAGCCGGCACGGCGGCTGGAAGATCTCCGCCCCTTCCTCCTCTCCTGCCGAGACCAGCTCCTGGATCTTCTCCAGCTGCTGGCGCGAGTTGATCGCGCCGACGTCCGTGTTCTTGTCCAGCGGATCCCCGACGCGAAGCGTCTTCATCCGCCGCTTCAGCTTCTTGACCACGTCCTCGTAGATCGACTCCTGCACGAAGAGCCGCGACCCGGCGCAGCACACGTGACCCTGGTTGAAGTAGATCCCGTTCACGATCCCCTCCACGGCCTGGTCGAGCGCGCAGTCGTCGAAGACGACGTTCGCCGCCTTGCCGCCGAGCTCCAGCGTCAGCCGTTTGCCCGTGCCGGCGAGCTCGCGCTGGATCGCCTTGCCGACCTCCGTCGAGCCCGTGAACGCGATCTTGTCCACCGCCCCCTTGACGATCTCGGCGCCGGTGCGCCCGTCGCCCGTGACGATGTTGACCACGCCCGGCGGCAGTTCCGCCTGCCGGATCACGTCGCAGAAGAGAAGCGCGGTCAGCGGTGTCGTCTCCGCCGGCTTCAGCACGACCGTGTTCCCCGTGGCGAGCGCCGGGGCGATCTTCCAGGCCAGCATCAGCAGCGGGAAGTTCCAGGGGATGATCTGCCCGGCGACCCCGACCGGCCTCTGGCGGCGGTTCGGGAACGCGTACTCGAGCTTGTCCGCCCAGCCCGCGTAGTAGAAGAAGTGGGCGGCGGCCAGGGGCAGGTCGACGTCGCGCGACTCCTTGATCGGCTTGCCCCCGTTGAGCGACTCGAGCACGGCGAACTCGCGCGAGCGCTCCTGGAGGATGCGCGCGATCCGGAACAGGTACTTGGCGCGCTCGGATCCGGGCAGGCCCGACCACCCGTTCTCGAACGCCTCGCGCGCGACCTGGATCGCGCCGCGCACCTCCTCCGGCGTCGCCTGGCCGACCTCCGCGAGCGGCTCCTCGCTCGCCGGCGCGATCGTCGTGTACGTCTCGCTGGGCTCCAGCCAGTCACCGCCGACGAAGTGGCCGTAGCGCTCCTCGACGTGGACGATGTCGCGCGACTCGGGCGCGGGGGCGTAGTCCCAGCCCGACGGGACGGGCGCCTGCGACCGTCTCCGCTCGAGATCAGTCAACGGTGAAGTAGTCCGGGCTCTGGTAGCGGCCCGTCCGCTCCTTGCGGATCTGCATCAAGACGTCGTTCAGGAGCGTGGACGCGCCGATCCGGTAGAGGTCGGGAGTCAGCCACTCGGGCCCGAGCGTCTCGTGCAGCTGGACGAGGTACTGGACCGCCTGCTTCGCCTGGCGGATCCCGCCCGCGGGCTTCATCCCCACCATCCGTCCCGTCTCCTCGTAGACGTCCCTGATCGCCTCCAGCATGACGAGCGTGACGGGCAGCGTCGCCGCGCCCGAGAGCTTCCCGGTCGAGGTCTTGACGAAGTCGGCGCCGGCGGCGATCGCCAGCAGGCTTGCCCGCCGCACGTTGTCGTACGTGCCGAGCTCGGCGACCTCGAGGATCACCTTCAGGTGCGCGTCGCCGGACGCCTGCTTGACCTGGACGATCTCGTCGTAGACCTTGGCGTAGCGGCCGGAGAGGAAGGCGCCGCGGTCGATCACCATGTCCACCTCGTCCGCGCCCATCGCGACGACCTCCTCGACCTCGCGCACCTTCACGTCGAGCGGGGACTGGCCGGAGGGAAAGGCGGTCGCGACCGAGGCGACCTTCACGCCGGTGCCGTGCAGGCGGGCGACCGCGGTCGGGACGAGGTTCGGGTAGACGCACAGGGCCGCGCACGACGGGATCGACGGGTCGGTGGGATCGGGGCGCACCGCCTTCGTCGCCAGCGCGTGCACCTTCCCCGGTGTGTCCGCGCCCTCCAGCGTGGTCAGGTCGGTCATCCGGATCGCGAGCTCGAGCGCGAACAGCTTCGCCTCCTTCTTGATCGAGCGGAGGGCGAGCGAGGCCGCGCGCTCCTCGAGGGAGACGGCGTCGATCGAGCCGATCCGGGGCAGACGCGGCTCGAGCGGAAGCTCGAAGCCGGTCGGAAGCGCAGGCGCCTTGGCCATGTGCTGAGTCTAGCCCCGCAACGCAGGGACAGACCCCGCGGGGCCTGTCCCTGCCTGAACGCCCGCCTCTACCCTTCGGCCGGAACCGGCCTGCCCCGCGACACCCGACCGTCACCCTCGTGACCGATCCTGGGCAGCCAGCCGAGCCACCGCGGGAGGTACCAGTTCCAGGTGCCGAGCAGCTTCATCGCCGCCGGCAGCAGCACCGCCCGAACCAGGGTCGCGTCGATCAGGATCGCCGATGCGAGCCCGATCCCGAGCTGCTTCATCTCGAGCTGGGAGAGCGTCGCGAAGATCGAGAAGACGCCGACCATCACCAGCGCGGCGCTGGTGACCACCCCGGCCGTCGTCTTGATCCCGTGCGCGACCGCCTCCTCCGTGCTCAGCCCGCGGTCGAACGCCTCCCGGATCCGGCTGAGGATGAACACGTGATAGTCCATCGACAGGCCGAACAGGACGACGAACAGGAAGAGCGGCAGCCAGGACGTCACCCCGTGCGTCGACTTGAAGCCGAGGATCGACTCGCCCCAGCCCCACTGGAAGACGGCGACGAGGATCCCGTACGCCGCTCCGACCGAGAGCAGGTTGAGCACGATCGCCTTCACCGCGATCACCAGCGACCGGAACGCGCCCAGCAGGAGCAGGAACGCGAACCCGAGGACGAAGGCGAACACGAGCGGCGCCCGGGACTTCATCAGGTCGTTGAAGTCCTTGGAGCCGGCGGTGGTGCCGGTGACGTCGACGGTCACGCCGGGGACGGAGCCGATCGTCTGCGGGATCACCTGCTTCCGCAGCGTCGCCAGCGCGTGCTCCGAGACCGCGTTCGTTCCGTCGCCGACGAGCGGGATCGAGACGAGGGCGACGCTCCGGTCCCGGCTCACGTCGACCGTGACCGGGTTCTTCATCTCGCCGGTCGCGAGCGCCGCCCGGCGCAGGCTCCGGATGCCGTCCTGAACGGCGCCGCTACCCACGTCGCGCGCCTCGACGACGACCTGAGCCGGGATCGGCCCGCCCGGAAACTCCTTCTGGATCCGGTTGTAGGTCTTCATCACCGGCAGGTTCTGCGGCAGGCCGGCGAGCCCCGGGTTGTTCGTGTGCAACGAGAAGGCCGGAATCGCCAGCGCGACGAGGAGCCCACCGGCCAGCGCGACCGAGACGACGGGCCGATGCAGCACCCGGTCGAGGACGAAGCCCCAGATCCGCCCCTCGCCGTCCCGGCTGCGCAGCCTGCCGAGGAGCGGCAAGCGGCCCCGCTCCACCCGGTCGCCGAGCTTCGACAGCAGCGCGGGCAGCACGGTCAGCGACCCGGCCACCGCGATCGCGACCACCAGCATCGTCCCGACCGCGATCGACGTGAACACCTTGTTGCCGGTCAGGAACATCCCGGCCATCGCGATCAGGACCGTGAAGCCGGAGACGAGCACCGCCCGCCCGGACGTGGCCGCGGCCGCTTCGAGGGCCGCCTCGTGGCCCGCACCCGCGGCCCGTTCCTCTCGCTCGCGCTTGAGATAGAAGAGCGAGTAGTCGACGCCGACGGCGAGGCCGATCAGCAGGATCACGGAGTTGGCGGCGTCGTCGGCCGGGAAGATGTGGCTGGCGAACGAGAGCAGCCCGAGCGCCGAGAGCACCGCTGTCAGCGCGAGCAGCACCGGGATGCCCGCAGCGACGATCGCGCCGAAGGCGAGCAGGAGAATCGCCAGCGTCAGCGGCACGGACAGGTATTCGGCCCGCTTGAAGTCCTTGCCGACGGAATCGTCGAGGGCTTTGCCGGCGCTGGCGTCGCCGAACTGCTCGATCCTCAGGGCGGGATGCTCGTTCTGCGCGGCTGCGACCGACGCGATGATCGGGTCGATCTTGCCCTTGGCGTCCTCCGCCTTCCCTGTGATCTGGAACTGGACGAGGGCGGCGTGGCCGTCCCCGGACAGCTGCCCCGAGTTCCCGGGCGAGTACGGTGAGCGGACGTTCTTCACCGTCTCGTGGGCCGAGACGCGCTCGACCACGTCGGCGACGGCGGCGTGAAAGGCCGGGCCGGTCGACGCCAGCGCGGCGCTCTCGACCAGCACGGACTCGCCGGCCGGCTGGGTGAAGCCGTGGTGCTTGAGGATCGACTGCGCCCGCGCGGTCTCCCCCGCGCCGGTGTCGTTGAAGTCCAGCTTCTTCGTCCCGACGGCGATGCCGACCAGAAACGTGGCGACGACGAATGCGAGCCAGCCGAGGATCGCGGTCTTGCGGTGGCGGGCGCTCCAACGCCCCATCCGGGCGGCGACGTTGTACGAGGTCTGGATCGGGGTCATGGCGTTTCCTCCTTCGGATTCAGTCGTGCCTCGAGCGTCGCAGCCGGACCGTGCGAGCCGGAATGGGGCTTCCCGGTGTCCTGGGGTGCAGTTGTCCGTACCCCCGCAGACGGGCGGGCCGGCCGGATGGACGGCCCCGCGGAAGCGCCCTCGACTACGAGGCGGCCGTGATCGGGTGGTTCGCGCGGAAGACGTTCCGGGGGTCGACCGCGGCCTTCAGCGCTCGGAGCCTCCGGTGGACGGCGGGCGGGTAGAAGCGCGCCGCGTGGCTGGGCTGCTCCGTGAAGTTCAGGTACTGCCGACCGGTGTCGTAGGGCTCGAGCGCGTCGGCGAGCACCTCGAGCTGCTCGCGGTTCGCGCGGTGACCCGCCTCGTCGAGAGCCATGCCGACCGCGAACGTGAGGAACGAGGCGTCCAGGGTCGCCAACGCCCCGTGGTGGGGGCGCGGCCGGGACAGGGCCCCGCCGACGTGACGGATCTCCGCCGACAGGAGCGGCGAGCTCGACCCGGGGCCGGCGGCGGCGACGAAGCGGTCGATCGCCTCGCCGTCGAGAGCTCCGAGCATCATCCCCTCGCCGGTGTACGGGACCGGCGCCGGCGGATCCATGTGCAGCTCGGCGATGCCGGCGGGCGGCATCATCGCGAACGTGTCCACCACCGGGCCCAGCGCTCGAATCGGCTGCATCAGCTCGGCGCCGTACGCCTCGTCGCCGAGCACGACCGCCTCGACGACTGCGACTCTGCGACCGCGAACCGGCTCTGGTACCTCCTCGATCGGCGGGAGCTGCATGATCCGCCCCACGGAGGTGACCTCCTCCGGCGCGGTGGCCGTCCACTCGAGCCACGCGTGGAGAACCTCCGACGAGCGCTCCCAGGGGAAGAAGAGGACGCCCGCGTAGACCTCCGAGATCGGATAGAGCCGGAGGTCGAGCCGGGTGGCGACGCCGAAGTTGCCGCCGCCGCCGCGCAAAGCCCAGAACAGGTCCGGATCGTGGTCGCGGTCGACACGGCGCAGCCGGCCGTCGGCGGTGACGAGCTCGATCGCGGTCACGCTGTTCGCGGACAGACCGAGCTTGCGCGCGTACCAGCCGACGCCGCCGCCGAGCGAGTAGCCTGCGACGCTCACGTTCGGCGTCGAGCCGTGCAGTGCGGCGAGCCCGAGTCGGGACGCGGGCGGAACGACGTCCCCCCACTTCGAGCCCGACCGCACGCGGGCGACGCCGCGCTCGTAGTCGATCTCGACCCCGCGGAGCGCGTCCGTCTTCACCAGGATCACGTCGTCCATCGCGCCGAGGGGCCCGGCGTTGTGTCCCGTGCGCTGGGCGGCGACCTGCAGCCCGTACTCGCCCGCGAGCTCGACGATCGCGACCACGTCCTGCTCGTCCGCCGGGACGGCGACGAGCGCCGGCGCCTGGACGACGGTGAGGTTGAACGCCTGCGTCGCGTCCTCCCAGCCGTCCCGCCCCGGCTCGATCAGAGCGCCCTTGAAGCGACGGCGCAGCGAGCTGAGGGCTGGAACCGGGGCGATGCGGCGGGCTGCGTGCGCGAATGCCTGACTCACGACTCCTCCTTCGGTTTGACCTGGAGTCGAGTGTGCGCGGGCGGCGGTCGCGAGGGAATCGAGGCACCCCGCGTCCGGAGGTGCGGCTGCCCGCACCTCAGAGGGCTACGAGCGCAGGAAGGCGAGCACCGCGAGCACGCGGCGGTGGTGCTCCGAGTCCGCCCCGAGGCGGAGCTTCCCGAAGATCGAGGTGACGTGCTTCTCGACCGCGCGCTCGGTGACGACCAGCCGCTCGGCGATCGCGCTGTTCGAGAGCCCTTCGGCCATCAGGGAGAGAACCTCGCGCTCACGAGGAGTCAGCGCGTCGATCGGATCGTCCCGACGGTGCCGTCCGACCAGGTGGGAGACGACGGCCGGATCGAGAGCCGAGCCGCCCTCGCCGACCCGCCTGACGGCGGCGACGAACTCGGGGATGTCCGCGACCCGGTCCTTGAGCAGGTAGCCGACGCCCTCTGCGCTCTCGGAGAGCAGCTCCAGCGCGTAAGCCGGCTCGAGGTACTGGGAGAGCACGAGCACGGACGTGGCCGGGTGCGACTCGCGGATCTCCTTCGCGGCGCGGAGGCCCTCGTCGGTCTGGGTCGGCGGCATCCGGATGTCGACGATCGCGACCTCGGGCTTGTACGAGCGCACCTTCAACATCAGCTCGGCCGCGGTGCCCGCCTGGCCGACGACCTCGAACCCGGCGTCCTCGAGCAGCCGGGCAATTCCCTCGCGCAGGAGCACCGAGTCCTCGGCGACGACGACCCGCATGCCCCTCTCCTTCGACGCCCGGGCGTCGGTTCTTGCGAGGCGGTCGACGCGCAGCGGCGGGAAGTCGTCCGGTAACCCGTCGGCGACGATCTGGAAGATCCGCTCCGCACCCGGTAGACCCTTCAGCCGGTGCTCACCGAGGTCGCGGGCCGGGACGTCGACGAGGGCGCAGGTCCGCCCGGAGGCGAGCACCTGCCCACCGTGTCCGGCACCGGTGATCCGGGCGACCTTGTGGACGTCGAGCCCGACGTAGCCGGAGCCCTGAACGGCGGGCTCGCCCGTGTGTAGCCCCATCCGCACCCGCACCCTGCCCCCGTCGGGCCACGGATGCGACGAGAGCGCCTGCTGCGCCCGCACCGCCGCCTCGACCGCCCGGCCGGCGTCGGCGAAGACGATCGAGAGCTCGTCGCCGCGGCAGTCGAGCTCGGTGCCGCCGCCCGCCGCGACCGCCTCGCGCACGAGCCGCCGATGGTGCTCGAGGACGTCTGCGTAGGCGTCCCCGAGCCGCCCGAGCAGCTCTGTCGAGCCCTCGATGTCGGTGAAGAGGAAGGTGACGGTGCCGGTCGGGAGGCCCACCCGGCTCACCCTACGCTCCGGACAGAGGGATCACCGCGCGCACCTTCGTGCCGGCTCCCGCCGTGCTCTCCACCTCGAGCCGGCCGTCGAGCGCCTCCACGCGGTCGGCGAGCCCGCGCAGGCCGGAGCCGAGCGCAGGGTCGGCGCCGCCGACACCGTCGTCGGAGACCTCGACCAGCACCCGACCGTTCTGCCGCTCGGCCCGAACCTGGACCGCGGATGCGTCGGCGTACTTCGCCACGTTGGTCAGCGCCTCGGCGACCACGTAGTAGGCGGCCGCCTCCACGGGCCCCGGCAGCCGGCCGCCGAGCGACCCGGTCAGCTCGACGGAGACGGGCGTCCGTGCGGCCAGCGCCTCGAGCGCTGCCGGCAGCCCACGGTCGGTGAGCACCGCCGGGTGGATGCCGCGCGCGAGCTCCCGCAGCTCGCCCAGCGCCTGCGTGAGCTCCTCGCCGGCACCGGCGAGCAGCCGGTCGGCCTCGTCGGGGTCCTCACGCAGCCTGGACTGGGCCAGGCGGAGCGCGAGCGAGAGCGAGACGAGCCGCTGCTGGGCGCCGTCGTGCAGGTCGCGCTCGAGCCGCCGCCGCTCGGCGTCGCCGGCCTCGACGATGCGCGCCCGCGAGGCGTGGAGCTCGTCCTCGTGGCGCTTGCGCTCGGTGATGTCGGCGCCGCAGATCAGGAACTTGCCGAGCTCCGTCAGCGGGCGGCAGGACCACTCGACGAGATATCGCTCGCCGCCCGAGCCGACCCAGGTCGTCTCCCGGCCGACGGCGACGCCGCCCGCGACCGCCTCCTCGAACTGCGCCCGGAACTCGGGTACGAGCTCGGGCTCGACGACGAGATCCCAGAACGGGTTCCCCGGTGCGGTGTCGTCGTCGTACCCGGTTGCGGCGACGAACGCCTTGTTCACCCCCTCGACCGCCACCGTCCCGTCGGGCTCGACGACCGCGAGCAGGCTCGGGGTCGCGGCGGCGACCACGGTGAGAAAGTCGCGCTGCGCCCGCGCGTGCTCGCGCTGGGCGATCAGGTCGGTGACGTCGAGCCCGGCGACGATCCGGCGATGCCGTCCCTGGCCGTCGATGATGTGCGCGATCGAGGCGTCGATGATGCGCGCCTCGCCGTCCTTCGTCAGCCAGCGCGCCTCGACGTCGACCGGCCGCAGCGGGTGGACGCGCCGGAAGGCATGGGCGACCAGCGCGCGTGCCTCCCCGGCGACGAAAGCCTCCCAGAGGAACCTGCCGTGCATGGTCTCGTCGTCGACGTAGCCGAAGAGCTCCTCGGTGGTGTCGTTGAACCGGAGGATCCTGCCCTCCTCGTCGCAGAGCATCAGGACGATCGGCGCCGTGTTGACGACCGTTCGTGTGAACTCCTGCTCGTGCTGGACCTCGCCCAGCCGCCGGGCGAGCTCGCTCTCCAGCCTGGTGCGGTCGGTGAAGTCGCGGACGATGATCACGACCTCGTCGTCTCCGCTCGGCACCATGCGCGCCTCGAAGTCGCGTTCCACACCCTCGATCAGGAGCCGGTACTCGACGGTCTGGACGCCCTTCGAGGCCGGGGCGGCCAGCGCCTCGAGGAACGGCTCCGCCACCTCCGGCGGGAGCACGTCGCGCACGTTGGCGCCGATCAGCTCTTCCTCCGAGCGGACGAGCGCGGACGGGTCGCCCTTGGCCTCCAGGTACGTACCGTCCCGGGCGATCCGGAACATCAGGTCGGGGAGCGCATCGAGCAGGGCGCGGCTCCGCATCTCGCTCCGCCGTAGCGCCTCGAAGCCGCGGTCCTTCGCCATCGCGATCCGCGCGGCGGAGACGACCTCGTCCAGGCGCGCCTGCTCGTGGAGCAGGGCCGCGTCGTGGACGATCGCGCCGAGCTTGAAGTCCTCGTACTCGATCCTGGTCACCACCCGGCTGGCGGTGTCCCAGGGCACCTCGGACGGGTTTCCGCGTGTGTCCACGTAGGCGCCGACCTCGTCGAGCCAGGTGAGGAACACGAGCCTCGGGTCGCCGAGCACTCTGCGGAAGCCGGTCTGGATCTCCTCCGCGGTCGGGTGGTCCGGCACCTCGCGCAGCAGACGGGCGCCGGCACGGTAGAGCCGCGCCCTCAGCAGCCCGGCGAGGAAGAAGAGCGGGACCGTGCCGAAGGTCGAGAAGGCCGCGACCGCGAGCACCTGGTCGGCGACGTTGGAGACGGCGCCGACGGCGAAGAGCGCTCCGACGAGTGCCAGGGTGACGCCGCCCGACAGATAGACGGGACCGAGCACACGCCGCTGAGCTTCGCTCCCGCGCCGCCACCGGTCGGCGAGGAGGACGACGACGGCGAGGAAGATCACCACGCCGAGCGCGAGGAAGAGGTCCTCGAGCACGCCGGCGAGGCCCGGCCGGTCGGCGATCACGAGCGGGTTGTCGGGGCAGCCGTCGCAGTCGTTCGCGCGCCGGTCGAAGACCGCGGGGAGACGCGTTCGCCAGCAGCGCAGTCAGCCAGACGCCGGCGACCAGGCGGCGCTGCGCCGGCGAGGACAGCCGTCCTTCCGGGAACGCGAGCATCAGCTGCACGAAGGCGGCGAGGAACAGGCCGCCCAGGATCGTCGCGAGTCCGAAGACGACCGGGACGTCGCTTTCCCACAACGCGGTCACCGTCCAGAGCACGCCGACGAGCACCAGCAGGCGGCCGGTGCCGTTCCCGGGCCGGAGCGTCCAGACGATCAGGCCGCTGACCACGAAGGACAGCGTCAGGATCGGCGAGACGATCGCGAGCAGGATCGGATGCGCCTCGTGATCGCTCTCCGCGGTGATCACCGCCCCCGTGACGGTGAGCCCGAGCAGAACCGGAAAGAGCCCGAGCCAGAGCCTGGACGAGAGCTTCATGGCAGGAGTGCTGTGACCGCCGCTCCCGAGAGCTCGTCTTTCGGCAGGAATCCGCGGGCGCCGCTGCGCGCGACGAGGGGCCCGAAGTCGCACCCGTCCCGGCTGGAGAGGAGCACGACGGACGGGCCGCCTCCGTTCCAGGTCAGGCGGCGCGCGACCTCGAAGCCGTCGATGTCGGGCAGCTGCACGTCGAGCAGGACGACGTCGGGACGAAGCCGCCTCACCGCCTCGATCGCGGATTCGCCGTCCTCTGCCTCGCCGACGACCTCGAACCCTTCCGCCTCGAGCAGCGCGTGGGCGCTGGAGCGGAAGCTGGGGTGATCGTCGACGATCAGGACGGTGGGCACACGCGCATGGTGGCACAGGGCCCCGCCCGCAGCCATACGGCTATCCACACCATTTGCAAGTGGGATTTCAGATGCCGAGCCGCTCGAGCGCCGCCTCGTCCCGGCGCCACCTCGGGCGGACCTTCACCTGCAGGTCGAGGTAGATCGTCCGGCCGAGCAGCTGCTCGATCTCGGGACGTGCGCGGGTGCCGATCTGACGCACCATCGAGCCACCCTTGCCGACGAGGATCTGCTTCTGGGACTCGGTCTCGACGGCGATCACCGCCCGCACCGTCCTGCCCTCGATCTCCTCGACCTCGACCGACAGCGCATGCGGGACCTCCTCCCGGGTGAGCCCGAGCGCCTGCTCGCGGACGAGCTCGGCGATCTGGGTCTCGAGGGCCAGGTCGCTGCGCTGCTCGGGCGGGAAGTAGAGCGGGCCTTCCGGCAGCAGCGCGACGAGCTCCTCGCGCAGCTCGGCGATCCCGTCGCCGGTCTTGGCGCTCACGGGGTGCAGCGCGTGGAACGGGCCGAGCCCGGCGGCGGTCTGCATCTGCGAGGCGATGTGCGCCGCCTTCAGCCGGTCGATCTTGTTGACCGCGATCACCACCGGGACGCCGAGCGCGAACACGCGCGCGGCGATGAAGCGGTCGCCGGCGCCGATGCGCTCGCGGGCATCGACGACGAAGAGCACCGCGTCGACGTCCTCGAACGACCGGTCGACCGTCCGCTGCATGCGCTCGGTGAGCGGATCGCGCGGGCGCTGAAAGCCGGGCAGGTCGGCGAGGACGAGCTGGGAGCCGTCGCCGTTCGCGATCCCGAGGATGCGCCGGCGGGTCGTCTGCGGCTTGTCGGAGACGATTGCGACCTTGCCCCCGCAGAGCGCGTTGACGAGCGTCGACTTGCCGACGTTGGGGCGGCCGGCGACCGCGACGAATCCCGACCTCACAGGACGAACGTGTCCGGCAGCAGCTCCGCCGGCGTGTACTCGACCAGCTCGCCCTCGCTCGTCGCGAAGACCACCCGGTCGACGCGGAACTCGACGTGCCACTGCCGGCAGCCGCCGCACGGCGAGGCGGTGATCGCGATCAGGTCGAAGTCGCCGGGCTTGTAGCCGGCGGTGACCGCGGTGACGTAGGCGCTCTTCTCCGCGCACACGCCAAGCGGATAGGCCGCGTTCTCGACGTTCACGCCCTCGAACAGCGTCCCGTCGCGGGCGCGCAGGACCGCGCCGACGTGGAAGCTCGAGTACGGGCGCATAGGCGTTCTGGGAGAGCGCGACCGCCCGTTCGTACAGCTCCCGGTCGCGATCGTCCATCAGAAGAGCTGGAAGAGGGCGAGGGTGACCGTCGCGCCGAGGAGGCCGCCGTAGACGACCTCGATCGTCGAGTGGATGCCGGTCTCGATCCGGGTGTGGGCGACGAGCACGGCCAGGCCGAACATGATCGTCGAAACGAGGAAGCGGTGCTCCGACGGACCGAGCATCTGGGTGACCGCCATCCACGCGGCGAACGCGACCGCGGCGTGCCCCGAGGGCAGACCGCCGCGGAGCGGAGTCCCGCGGCCGGTCAGCGCCTTCGTCGCGATCACGAGGAAGATCACGAGGATCAGGGCGATGATCGTCAGCTTCGCCGGCGCGTCGCGAAGCCGATCGAAGAAGTTGGAGGTCGGCTCGCTGACCTGGGCCGAGAAGACGAGGTAGCCGACGACGACTGCGTTCACCGAGGCGATCAGCACGGCGCCCGCGGCGATGTCCTTCGCCAGCTTGGCGAGCGGGTCGAACGAGCTCGTGGCGACGTCGATCGCCGCCTCGATCGCCGAGTTGATCATCTCGGCGACGAGCACGAACGCGATCGAGAGCAAGAGGCCGACGAGCTCGATCCGGTCGACGCCCAGGGCGAGCGCGAGCACGAGCACGACGATCGCGGCGGCGAAGTGGATCCGCATGTTCCGGTGCGTCCGGAGGACGTGGATGATCCCCTCGACCGCGTAGTTGAAGCTCTCGAGGATCGAGATGCGGCGCCGCCCGTACCCGGGCAGGAGCCGCGCGCCCGCCCCGTTCCCGGCGCGCCGGGCGAGCCGTTCCCGGAGGGAGAGCCGCGGCGTGCTCATGCCGCGTACGCCTCCTCGCGCCTCGCCATCTCGGGCCCGTGGTCGTAGCCCAGCAGGTGGAGCAGCCCGTGCGCGAGCGGGCGGCGCCAGGCGCTGCCGACGACCGAGGGGCAGAGGACGACGTCGCCGAGCAGCCGGGGGAGGCCCGGGGGCACGTCGTCGCAGCCGTCGATCGGGAAGGAAAGCACGTCGGTTGCCTCGTCGACACCGAGGTGCTCTCGCTTGAGCGAGCGGCTCTCGTCCGCCCCCACGAAGGCGATCCCGAGCTCGCCGTCCTCGATCCCCTCGCGGGCGAGGACGCTGCGGGCCAGCTCGGCGGCAGCGTCGGCCTCGACCTCGACGCCGCTCCGGTTGTCGACCTCGACCTGAACCACGTCAGCGCCGGCGCGCGGTCCCGGTCGCCTCGGTGTGCGCCCGGTACGCCTCGACGATGCGCTGGACGAGCTTGTGCCGGACGACGTCGGCGTTGCTGAAGCGGACGAAGGCGATCCCGTCGATCGTCCCGAGGATGTCCTCGACCGTGATCAACCCCGACGCCTGGTCCCGCGGGAGGTCGATCTGCGTGACGTCGCCGGTGACGACGACCTTCGAGCCGAACCCGAACCGCGTCAGGAACATCTGCATCTGCTCCGGGCTCGTGTTCTGCGCCTCGTCCAGGATGACGAACGAGTCGTTCAGGGTCCGGCCGCGCATGAACGCGAGCGGCGCGACCTCGATCGCGCCCTTCTCCATGTAGGCAGTCAGCCGGTCGGCGTCGAGCATGTCGTAGAGCGCGTCGTAGAGGGGGCGCAGGTACGGATCGACCTTTGCGAGCAGGTCGCCGGGAAGGAAGCCGAGTCGCTCGCCCGCCTCGACCGCGGGCCGGGTGAGGATGATCCGGCCGACCTCGCGCTCCGACAGCGCCGCGACTGCCAGAGCCATCGCCAGATAGGTCTTGCCCGTGCCGGCGGGGCCGATCGCGAAGGTGATCGTGTGCTTTCGGATCGCGTCGACGTAGTGCTTCTGGTTGACCGTCTTCGGGGCGATCTTCTTGCCCCGGTGGCGCCAGACCACGTCCTCGAACACGTCCCGGATGTCCTCGGCCTGGTCGAGCGCGCCGAGGACCGCGTCGACCGTGCCCGGGCCGATGTCGTGCCCGCCCTCGACCAGCTCGACGAGCTCGTCGACCACCGCGCGCGCCTCCGCGACCCGGGCGCCCTCTCCTTCCAGGGTCAGCTGGTTCCCGCGAAGCCGGATCGTGCAGTGAAGCCGCTCACGAAGCGCCCCGAGGACACCGTCACCGACGCCGGCCAGCTCGGCGGCGACGTCGTTCGAGATCGAGAGAACCTCTTGCAACGCCCGAAGTGTAGGTAGCGCGGAGGAACGACGTCCCTCCGCGGGCGCCCTCCTCGCCCGCTCGCCTCGGTCCCAACGCCCGGTTCCGGCAGGCCGCGTGTTGCGCGTCCGCACGGGTCGGTCGGGCGGCGAATGCCGGACACCGATCGCGTTTTCGGCACCGGTTCGACGCGCCGACGTCACCCGCGCGACGCGCCTTTCTCACTATGCTCGCCGTGGGGAGGAGGCCGGGTACACCGGTACGACCCGGAGCAGACGCGGCCGATCAGGTGGAGGGCGACGGGGGAGCCAGGCCCCCCTCGGCGTCAGGCCAGTTTCTCGCGCACGAGCTGGCTGACCGTCGAGCCGTCGGCTCGGCCGGCGATCTGCGGCATCACGTCCGCCATCACGCGTCCCAGGTCGCGCATGCTCGTCGCCCCGACCTCCGCGATCGCGTCGTCCACGATCCGCTCCAGCTCGTCCTCGGAGAGCGGCTCGGGCATGAACTCCTCCAGCACGGCGAGCTCGGCCTCCTCCGCCTCCGCCTGCGCCTCGCGTCCGCCGCCGCGGAACGCCTCGATCGACTCCAGCCGCCGCTTGCGCTCGCGTTGCAGCACCTGCAGCTCCTCGTCGTCGTGGAGCGGCCGCTGCAGCTCCTTCTCCGCCCCGCGCAGGCTGGCGAGGATCAGGCGCAGCGCATCGCGCCGAACCGCGTCGCGCTCCTTCATCGCGGCGGTCAGCTCGGTCTCGAGCCGGGCGATCAGGCTCATGGAAGCGCCTCGGCGATCGTGTGTGGTTCCGTCGCCGCGACCGACATGGCGGACGCGGCACCCAACGGCACCAGAGGTGCGAGCAGGGTTGGGGAACCGGCCGTTCCCCCCATGAGAGCGAGCCGATAGGCGAGCGGCTTCATGCCGGCAGCCCGTCGAACCTCGCCGCCGAGCACGTGCCAGTGGAGGTGAAAGACCGTCTGCCCGGCGCCGGCGCCGCAGAAGATCATCAGGCGGTACTCGTCCAGTCCCGGCCGCCTTGGCCGTCTCGGCGACGAAGTCGAGCATGCGCTTGGACTCGTCCGCGGACAGTGCGCCGACATCGCGAAAGGTCTCGATGTGTCGCTCGGGGACGACCAGCAGGTGGACGTCGGCCTTCGGGTTGATGTCCTCGATCGCGAGCAGCCCGTCCGCTCGGTTGACCACGGTCGCAGGGGCCTCGCCGCGATGGATCCGGCAGAAGATGCAGTCCGGTGGGCTCATGCCGCGATGATCCCCTCCTCGGCGACCGCATGTCCTCGGACCGGGACGAGCTCGCCCACCGGCGCCTCGACCAGCCACGGCGAGTAGTCGTCGCCGTAGCCGCGGCCCGGACGGTCGACCAGGACGAGGTCCTCGGCGCCGATCTTCTGCCGCCACCTCCGCCGGCACGCCTCGTAGGAGAACCGGCGCAGCCGCGCGCTCCGGTCCTTCTTCACCTGCTTTGCAACCGTGTCCGCCGCCGCGGTCGCCGTTCCCGGCCGCGGCGAGTACGGGAAGACGTGCACCTTCGTCGCGCCCGCCTCCTCGACCATCGCGCATGGTGCGCTCGAAGGCGGGCTCGTCCTCGCCGGGGAAGCCGACGATCACGTCCGTGGTCAGGTTGAAGTCGCCGACGAGAGCGACCCGGCGCAGGTACGTGCGGGCGTCGTAGCGGCGAGCCATCGCGCGGAGCACGCGGTCGTCGCCGGACTGGAGCGGGACGTGCAGGTGACGGGAGACGGCCGGAGTCTCGCGCAGCGCGTCCGCGAGCTCCCGGGTCAGATGGTTGACCTCGATCGAGGAGAGCCGCAGCCGAGCGAGGCCCGGAACGGCACCGGCGTCGCGGATCAGCCGGGGCAGGTCGTAGCCGGCGTCGCGGTCGCGGAAGCAACCGAGGTTGATGCCGGTGAGCACGATCTCGCGGTGACCCTGGTCGACCCGGCGGCGCACCTCGGAGAGCACGACGTCGCCCGCCCGCCGACTCCGGGAGGCGCCGCGCACCAGCGGGATGACGCAGAAGTTGCAGGAGAAGCTGCAGCCGTCCTGCACCTTCACGAACGCGCGAACCCGGTCGAGCCGAGCCTCGGACCGGGTGCAGCCGATCGCGCCGACGTCGCCGGCGACCGCGTCGGGGGTCTCCTCGCCGCGGCCCGAGACGACGACGACGTTCGCGGGCAGGCCGGCGAACGCGTCCGCGGGCAGGTTCGCGCCGCAGCCGGTCACGTAGACACGTGCGTGTGTCCGGGCCGCCCGCGACGCGGCGTGACGGGATTTGCGCAGCGCCTCGTGCGTGACGCAGCAGGTGTTGAGCACCGCGACGTCCGCCCCGCCGGCCTGCTCGGCGTGTCCGTCCGCGAGCAGCCGCTCGCGCACCGCCTGCGCGTCGGCGTAGGACACCTTGCAGCCGAGGAAGTCGACCGAGAAGCTCGCCATCGGGGCGGGACCTTACTGCGTCACGCGGTACAGGTCGGCGGCCCAGCCCTCCGCCTCGCGCCGGACCTCGCGGCGGTAGCCGGCGAGCTCGGGCGCCTCGGAGGCCAGGTAGCCGGACGCGACCAGCCACTCGCATTCCAGGCGGGCGGCGATCGGCCGGTCGACGTCGAGCGCGACGTTGACGACCGCCGCGTCGGTGGCCGGCAGGGGGTCGGTGAGCGCGTCGGCGAGCCGTGCGTCCACCGTCGCTCCGTTCTGCTCCGCGTTCCGCGCCGTCGCCTCGATCGCCTGCGGATCGAGGTCGACCGCGAGCACCGGGTGGAAGCCGAGCTTCGCCGCGGCGATCGAGAGGACGCCCGATCCGCAGCCGACGTCCAGCAGGCTGCCGCGGGGCAGCTCGAGCATCAGCTCGAGGCAGAGGCGAGTGGTCGCATGTGCGCCGGTGCCGAAGGCGCGCCCGGGATCGACGACGACCGCGAGCGCGCCGGCGTCCGGCTCCTCCCATGGGGGCCCCACCCAGAGCGGGCCGACGCGAACGGGGCGGTGGAACGCGCGCCAGCGCTCCTCCCAGCCCTCCTCGACCCGGCTCGAGCGGGCGCCGCCGAAGGCCGACCACAGCCGCTCTTCCCCGGCGGAGTCGGTATAGGCCGCGAGCTCGACCCCGTCGGCTCCGTCGCTCTCCTCGAAGCCCTGCGGGAAGAGCTCGAGCATGATCGCGCGCGCCCGCTCGGCCTCGGCAGGAGGCACGGTCACGGAGACGCGGAGCAGCGAGCCGTCACGAGGCACACCGGCCACTATGCGTGCAGACGAGGACGGTGGGCGCCGGAGGGCGCTCAGCGAAAGGCGCTCTTCAGCTTGTCGAGGAAGCCCTCGTCGGGCTTGTACGTGTCCTCGTCCGCAGCTTCCTCGAAGTCGGCGAGCAGCCGGCGCTGCTCGTCCGAGAGGCGCCGCGGCACGGCGACGTTGACCAGCAGGCGGAGGTCGCCGCGGCCGCGGCCCTGGAGGACCGGCATCCCCTCGCCGCGGAGCACGCGAACGTCGCCGGGCTGCGTCCCCGGCTCGAACTCGAGCTCGACCTCCCCCTCCAGCGTCGGCACCTTGACCTTTGCCCCGAGCGCCGCCTGCGTCATCGTCAGGTCGACGGTCGAGAAGAGATCGTGCCCCTCGCGCACGAAGCGCGGATCCGGCCTGACGCCGACGAGCACGTACAGATCACCGGCCCTGCCGCCGAGAGCGCCGGCGTGGCCCTCCCCGCCGATCCGGATCCGTTGGCCGTCGTGGATCCCGGGCGGGATCTCGACCGTGAGCCTCCGTTCCTCCAGCACGCGGCCGGCGCCGTCGCAGGTCGAGCACGGGTGCTCGACGATGCTGCCGACGCCCCCGCAGCGGCCGCAGGTCTGGGTACGCACGAACTGCCCGAAAGCGGTGCTCGAGACGGCCTGGAGTCGGCCGCTGCCGCCGCACTCCGGGCACGTGACGGGCGACGTGCCGGGCTCGGCGCCGCTGCCGCCGCAGGTCGTGCAGGCGATCGCGACCTGGATCGGCACCTCCCGCTTCACCCCGCGCGCCGCCTCGCCGAGCTCGATCTCGACCTCGGCGGCGAGGTCGGCCCCGCGGGCGCCGCCGCGCGGCCGCGCGCCCACGCCGAAGAGGTCGTCGCCGAAGAAGGCGGAGAAGAGGTCACCGAGCGAGCCGAAGTCGAAGCTCGACGGCGCGAAGCCCCGGCTGCGCAGGCCGGCCTGGCCGAAGCGGTCGTACAGCTGCCGTCGCTCGGCGTTCGAGAGCACCTCGTACGCTTCCACGAGCTCCTTGAACCGCTCCTCGGCCTGCGGATCGTCGGAGACGTCGGGGTGCAGCTCGCGCGCGAGCGACCGGAACGCCTTCTTGATCTCGGCCTCGGTCGCGGAACGGGAAACGCCGAGCAGCTCGTAGTAGTCGCGTCCGTCGTGCATCGCCCTGCCACTGCCAGTTGTCCGCCGTACGCTAGTTCTCGCGTAGATGACCTCGGCGAAGCGGGACAGCTCCGAGGCCGCCGAGCGCACGGTCCTGATCGCCTTGTCGTAATCCATCCGTGAGGGGCCGATCAGGCTCACCGCCCCGAGGGTGCGGTTCGCGATCCCGTACGCGGCGCCGACGAGGGCGAGGTCGTGCAGGGCCGGGTCGGCAAGCTCGTCGCCGACGCGGACGAACGGCCGGCGCGGGTCGAGCGCCTCGGCGAGCATGTCGAGCAACGCCCGGCGACGCTCGAGCAGATCGATCAGCGAGCGGTACGCGCCGAGGTCCTCGTCGCGAACGTCGTCCAGGAGCCCGGCCGCGCCACCGACGTAGACGCGCTGCTCCTCGTCCTCGGCATCGGTGAAGGCAGGCCCGAGCACCTCGAGGAAGGCGCGCTCGTCCCGGTTCAGGCCCGGGTCGGCGAGGCGGCGACGCAGCTGCCCGCTGCCGATGGAGAGGCCGACGAGCTGGTCGTTCAGGTACTGGGCGGCCCAGTTCGCGAGACCGGGATCGACGGGAGCGTCGAACGCGTACACCCGCTTCGTCACCCCGCCGCTGGAGGTGATCACGACCACCATCGCGACCTGAGGCTGGAGCAGCAGCACCTCGGCGTGGCGGACGGTGGCGGTCTCGAGCGGCGGCGCCGAGACGAGGGCGATCAGCCGCGTCACCTGCGAGAGCATCTCCGTGGTCGCCTGCAGGGCCGATTCGACCTCGCTCCGGGCCTGGCCGAGGTCGAGCGGGAAGCTGGCAGGCCGCGGCGCCTGGCGCTCGAGCAGCCGGTCGACGTAGTAGCGGTAGCCGCGGTCGGTCGGAACCCGGCCGGCCGAGGTATGCGGATGCGTGAGCAGCCCGAGCCGCTCGAGCTCGGCGAGCTCGGTACGGACGGTCGCCGGGGAGACGCGCAGCCCGGCCCGCTCGACGATGTTCTTCGACCCCACCGGCTGACCGGTGGCGACGTACTCCTCGACGACGCAGATCAGGATCTGCCGCTGGCGCTCGCTGAGATCGGGGCCTGGTGAAATCACGTCGTCTGCAGGGAAATGCTACGTCAGCAGCTCGGCCGTGACGCCGCCGCCGAGGAACCGCCCCCGCTCGGTCAGGACGAGCGTCTCGGCACCCGCGTCCGCGGAGCGGGCTGCGAGGCCGAGGCGCTCGAGGCGGCCGAGCGCGCTCCGGTCGACGGCCGGCTCCAGTCCGGCGAGCGGCAGCGGCTCGTCCAGGCGCAGTCCGAGCAGCACCCGCTCGCGGCGGCGGACCTCGTCCGCCAGCGGCTCGAGAGCTCGCGGCGGGCGCCGTCCCGCGGCCAGCGCGGCCAGGTACCGCCCGAGCCTCGGAGTGTTCCGCCGGCGCACGCCCGCGATCGTCGAGACCGCGCCGATCCCGAGCCCGACGTAGTCCCGCCCGAGCCAGTAGCCGAGGTTGTGCCGGGCGCGAAGATCGCGCCCACCGGCTCCGTGCGAGGCCCCGCAGAAGTTCGCGGTCTCGTACCAGCGGTAGCCGGCCGAGGTCAGCGTCTCGACGACACGCTCGAAGTGGGACTCCATCGACTCGGCCTGGCGTTCGAGCTCGGCCCCGTGCGCGTGGGTGAAGCGGGTGCCCGGCCTGGCCTCCAGCTCGTAGCAGGACAGGTGCTCGGGCTCGAGCGCGAGCGCCTCGGCGAGGTCGGCGTCGAGGTCGGCGGAGCTCTCGCCGGGGATCCCGTACAGGAGGTCGAGCGAGATGTTGTCAAATCCGGCATCACGGAGAAGGTAGACGGCGCTGCGGACGTCCTCGGGCCGTGCACGCCGCTCCAGCACGGAAAGGAGGTGCGGCTGGAACGACTGCGCACCGATCGACACACGGTTGACACGGTTTCGTGCCAGAAGGCGGGCGAGCGCCGCGGTCACCGTCTCGGGATTCGCCTCGACCGTGACCTCCTCGGCGTCCGGAAGCGCCGCCAGCAGCCGCTCGAGCGCGACCGGCTCGGTGAACGTCGGCGTCCCCCCGCCGAGGAACACGGTCTCGATCCGCGGCGCGAGCTCGTGGCCCTCGAGCGCCAGCTCGGCGAGGAGCGCGTCCACGTACGCCTCGTGCTGCGACTGCCGGCCGACCGCGGTGACGAAGTCGCAGTAGCCGCAGCGGTGTGCGCAGAAGGGCAGGTGGACATAGAGGTGGCGCGCGCCGCTCACGCGGGCTCCCCCCGCTCCGCGAGGAACGCGGAGGCGAGCCGCTTCGGGGCCTTCTCGACCCACGCGTCCTCGACCAGCTCGCGAACGAGCTGCTCGCCCGCCCTGGGCAGCGCGACGAGGACCATCGGCCACGCCTCGTAGTGCGGGGTGACGAACAGGACGCCGGCGTTCGCCTCGATCAGGAACGGCCGCTCGTCGAGGTCGCAGCGGATCGCGAGCGTCTCGCCGTCCTCGCGGACCCGGCACATGAACGAGCCGCGCACGCGCAGCGCCGGGGTGCCGTACGCGCTGCCGACCTCGACCTCGGGCAGCTCGAGGCCGATGCGGACGACGTCGTCCCAGGTCAGCCCTGCCCGCTTGCCGCGACCGCTCACGCCCCGACCCTCCGTGGCCGCGCGACCAGCTCGCCGCCGCAGTTCGGGCACAGGTTCGCCATCGCCTCGGCACACGGCGCACAGAACGTGCACTCGTAGGAGCAGATCGCCGCCGATCCGTCCGCCGCCAGCGCGGCCCCGCACCGCTCACACTCGCCGCGCATCTCGAGCGCCATCCAGCCCTCGTGCTCCCAGACGACCGCCGGACCCGCTCGAAGATCGTCACCGTCTCGGCGGCTGCGCGCCGAGACGGGCCGCACGCGCTGCGACGGAGTTGCCGCGATGATCAGCGAGATCAGACGCTCCGAGCCGCTCCGCCCGGATCCAGTCCAGCACGGCACGCGCCGCCTCCGTCGCGTACCCCCTCCCCAGTGCTCCCGCGCCAGCCCCAACCCAGCTCGAGCTGCGCGTGCCGGCCGGCGGCGCGGCGGCTGGCGCCAGTCCCGCGTGTCCCACACCAGGATCCCGGTCCCCCGAGAAACGCGTCCTCGCGGCGCTCGATCGCGAACGGCCGTGCCGTTGTCGCCCCAGCGATCGAGCCACCTCTGGACGACCGCGCCTCATCCTCCAGAACGTCTCCCGCCAGGCATCACCTCCTCCGTCAGTACTCGCGCGGCGCCGCGTCTCGAGCCGCGCAGCCGCAGCACGAGCCGCTCCGTCTCGAGCGCGCTCATCTCTTCTCCGAGTCGAGGTTGAGCACGGCGAGGAACGCCTCCTGCGGCACCTCGACCGAGCCGACCTGCTTCATCCGCTTCTTGCCCTTCTTCTGCTGCTCCAGCAGCTTTCGCTTGCGGCTGATGTCGCCGCCGTAGCACTTCGCGAGCACGTCCTTGCGCTTCGCCTTGATCGTCTCGCGCGCGATCACGCGGGAGCCGATCGCCGCCTGCACCGGGACGTCGAAGAACTGGCGCGGGATCTCCTCCCGCAGGCGCTCGACCAGCGCGCGCCCGCGCGCGTACGCACCGTCCCTGTGGATGATCAGCGACAGCGCGTCCACGGGCTCGCCGGCGATCAGGATGTCCACGCGCGTCAGGTCGCCCTCGCGGAAGCCGGCGAAGTCGTAGTCGAAGCTCGCGTACCCGCGCGTCCGCGACTTCAGCTGGTCGTAGTAGTCGAGGACGATCTCGCCGAGCGGCAGGTCGTACGAGAGCAGCACCCGCCCCTCGGAGAGGTACTCCATGTGGTCGAAGCGCCCGCGCCGCTCGTTGTTCAGCTCCATCACCGCCCCGACGCCGTCCTTGGGGACGATGATCGACGCCTTCACGTACGGCTCCTCGACCTCCTCGACCTCGCGCGGCATCTCCGCCGGGTTGTGCACCTCGACCTCCTCGCCCGCCTTCGTCAGCACCCGGTACGCGACGTTCGGGGCGGTGACGAGCAGGTCGAGGTCGAACTCGCGCTCGAGCCGCTCGCGGACGATCTCCATGTGCAGCAGGCCGAGAAAGCCGCAGCGGAAGCCGAAGCCGAGCGCCTGCGAGGACTCCGGCTCGTAGAAGAGCGAGGCGTCGTTCAGCTTCAGCTTCTCGAGCGCGTCGCGCAGCTCGGGGTACTGGTCGGAGTCGGTCGGGAAGAGCCCGGCGAAGACCATCGGCTTCACGTCCTTGTAGCCGGGCAGCGGCTCGGCCGCGGGCCGGGCGACCGACGTCAGCGTGTCGCCGACCCGCAGGCGCGAGACGTCCTTCAGCCCGGTGACGACGTAGCCGACCTCGCCGGCGGTGAGCTCCTTCACCGGCCGCATGGTCGGCGACATGAAGCCGAGCTCCTCGGCGTCGAAGCGCGTTCCCTGGGCCATCGCACGCAGGCTGTCGCCGCTCCGGAAGGTGCCGTCGACGACCCGGACGAACGCGACCACGCCGCGGTACTGGTCGTACGAGGAGTCGAAGATCAGAGCGCGAGGCGGCGCGGCCGGGTCGCCGGACGGAGCCGGGATCCGCTCGACGATCGCGTCGAGCACCTCGGCGACCCCCTCGCCGGTCTTCGCCGAGATCCGCAGGACCCGCGCCGGGTCCCCGCCGATCAGCTCCGCGACCTCGGCCGACGTGCCCTCCGGGTCGGCCTGCGGCAGGTCGATCTTGTTCACGACCGGGACGATCTCGAGGTTGTTCTCGATCGCCAGGTAGGCGTTCGCGACCGTCTGCGCCTCGATCCCCTGGGCGGCGTCGACGACGAGCAGCGCGCCCTCGCACGCCTGCAGCGAGCGCGAGACCTCGTAGGTGAAGTCGACGTGGCCGGGCGTGTCGATCAGGTTCAGCTCGTACCCCTTCCACATCACGCGCACCGCCTGCGCCTTGATCGTGATCCCGCGCTCGCGCTCGAGCTCCATCGAGTCGAGCAGCTGCTCGCGCATCTCGCGGCCGGTGACGGTCTCGGTCACCTCGAGGATGCGGTCGGCGAGCGTCGACTTGCCGTGGTCGATGTGCGCGATGATCGAGAAGTTGCGGATCTTGCCCTGGTCCATGCCGACGGAGCGTAGCGACGGCGTCAGGCGCGGCGGTCGAGCCGCATAAGCGGTGGGGCAGGCCGTCCTCCTCGACGTAGCGGACGTGCCGGAAGCCCGCCTTCTCGAAGGACCCGCCGCGACCGGCGGTTCGGCTCCTCGACGGTGGCGACCACTGCAGCCGTCCCGGCGTTAGCGATGCTCCTCCCGGCGCAAGGGATAGAACTCCGGCTGCGGCGGGCCGCCTGGCCGCCGCTCGCCTCGGCGATCGCCGCGCCGAGGGAGGCGTCGGCGAAGCGGTGCCAGTCGTCCGCGCTCCCAGACGTCGAAGATGAACATGCCTCCCGGTATCTCGCACGCGTAGTGGGAGATGAGCCCCACGGGAAGGTTGTCCGCGCCCCAGTTGAGGTTGTCCATGACACGGTCGTAGGTCTCTGCGGTCATGCCGGGAATCTCGGCGACGAATCCGACTGGCATCGGGTCTCCTCCTGGGTAGCGGGACCGCGAGAATGGCAGAGCGCACCCGGCGACCGAGGAAAGATCAGCGCCTGCGCCGGGAGCGCAGCGACAGCAGCGCCTCCAGCTCGCGGACGCCGAACGCCGGCACGCGAGCCAGTACACGCCGATCCCGGCGGCGAGCGCGACCAGCAAGCGACGAGTGCGGCGCCGAACGAGTCGCCGAGGCCGCGGTCGAGCAGCCACCACACGCCGTAGGCCACTCCCGCGAGCAGGGCGCTCGCGGCGCTGACGCGGACGACGGTCCGCCTCGTCTCCCCCAGCTCGAGCCGGCCGAGCCGGCGCCGGAGCAGGACGAGCAGCGCGGCGGAGCCGGCGATGTTGACGATCGAGGTCGAGAGCGGCATCCCCCAGATCCCGAGCCGGTAGAAGGCGGCGTCGAGCGCCGCGTTCAGCCCGAGGTTGCCGAGCGCGACCCAGGTCGGGATCCAGGCCGACTGCAGCGAGAAGAAGGCGCGGTTCAGCATCAGCATCAACCCGTTGAACGAGAGGCCGAGGGAGAAGGCGGCGAGCGCGGCGGCGATGGCCGGCGTCTGGCCGGGGGTGAAGTCGCCGCGCTGGTAGACGACGCGCACGATCGGCTCCGCGAGCACAGCGCAGACGACGCTCGCCGGGACGAGCAGGAACGCGATCTGGCGGATCCCGTGGAGACGGTGGTGCGGAATCCGTCCAGATCGGCGCGGGAGGCGAGCCGCGCGAGCGACGGAAAGAGCACGGTCGCGACCGCGACCGAGAACATCCCCTGCGGGAGCATGTAGAGGCGGAAGGCGGCGTTGATCGCGCTCGGCGCGTGGTTTCGGTCGATCAGCCGGGCGGCGAAGAACGTGTCGACGACCGCGTTGAAGTTGATCAGCCCGAGGCCGATCGTGATCGGGACCATCAGGACGAGCGTCCGGCGCACGGCCGGGTCGCGCCAGTCGATCACGACGTGCAGGCGGCCGTCGCGTCCGCGCAGCCAGGGGATCGGCAGCAGGAACTGGATCACGGTCGCGATCAGGATCGAGAAGGCGTAGACGTAGAGCTCGTGGTCGATGCCGTGCACGTGCGGGATCCCGATCAGCAGGCCGGCGATGATCGCCACGTTCCAGAAGACGGGCGTCAGCGCCGGGACGCTGAAGTGCTCGTAGCTGTTCAGGATCCCGACGACGATCCCCGAGAGGCCGAGCAGGAGGACGATCGGGAACAGGACGCGCGAGAGGCCGACCGCGAGCGAGCCGTACCCGAAGGCGCGCATGATCCACGGGGAGATGACGATGAAGAGCGCCGTCAGCCCGCCGAGTCCGAGCAGGACGAGCCAGAAGAGGCTCGACGCGACCCGCCAGGCGCGTTTGCGCTCTCCCTTCACGAGCAGGTCGCTGAAGACCGGGACGAACGCGGACGAGAGCGCCGCGTCCGCGACGAGCGCGCGCACCGTGTTCGGGATCAGGAAGGCGACCTCGAAGGCGTTGATCGCGCCGACGGTGCCGAAGTAGTACCGGGCGACGATCTCCCGGACCAGGCCGAGGACGCGCGAGACGCCGGTCGCAAGCGAGAAGACCGCGGTCGACCGGGCGAGTCGGCCTCCGGGCCGCGCGCCGACCCGCGCGGGAACCGCCTCGTCGGAGGGCGCGGTCATGGCGTGAGCATAGGGAGAGCGCCTGTTGCTACCATCGGGCCGCCCGCCATGCGGGTCTTTTCACGCTATGCCGAACATCAAGCAACAGGAGAAGCGCGTCCGGACCGCGAGCCGCCAGCGGGCCGAGAACATCCGCTACCGCTCGACCGTGAAGACGCTGGCCAAGCGGCTCGAGGCAGCGGTCGACGCGGGCGACGCGGCGGCGATCGCGGCAGAGCACCTGGCGCTCGTCCGCTGGGTCGACCGCGCGGCGACGCGCGGGGCGATCCACCCGAACACGGCCGCACGCAAGAAGTCGCAGGCTGCCCGGCTGGTCGCCGGGGCCGCCTCCTAGCCGGCGGCCGGCGCCTCCAACGCCGGCTCCCGGTGGAGCGCGACACCTCCGATCACCAGGGCGATCGCGATCAGCTCCAGTGGGCCCGGCAGCTGCGCGAGCACGACCACGCCGACGATGGTCGCGGTCGCGGGTAGGAGCGAGACGAACAACGCGTAGGTAGCACGGGCCATCCTCGCCATCGCCAGCTGATCGCACACGTAGGGGACAACCGACGAGCTGACGCCGACGCCGATCCCGGCGGCGAGCACGACCGGATCGGTGAGGGCCGCGAGGCCTTGCCAGCTCCCGATCGGCGTCGCCACGGCGGCAGCGACGAGCATCGCCGCGGCCAGCCCGTCGATCCCGCCCAGCCGGCCGAGTCGCGAGATGCGGTGGGCCAGGACGATGTAAAGGGCGAACAGACCGGCGTTCAGGAAGGCGAACGCGAGGCCCGCTGCCCCGCCGCCCAGGTGGACGCCGGTGAGCAGGTAGACGCCGCCGGCTCCGGTGACGAGGGCCAGGCCGTTGCGGACGGTCATCGCTCCGATCGCGGCCAGCGCGATCACGGGCAGGAACTCGACCGCGGCGACGGTCGCGAGCGGGAGCCGAGCGATCGCGAGGTAGAAGCTGGCGTTCATCAGCGCGAGCGTGCAGCCCATCGCCGCGATCGTGCATACCTCCTCCCGGGTGGCGAGCCGCCTTCCGCGCCAGGGCCGCCGCCAGGCGGCGTACACGGCGGCGGCGGTGACGATCCTCAGCCACGCCACCCCGAGGGGCGAGACCCGTGCAAAGAGGAGCACGGCGAACGCCGGGCCGAGGTAGTGGAAGACGGCGCTGACGACGAAGTAGCTGAACCCCGGAGCTGCCGCCGCACGCGCCCGGATGGTCGCGAACCGCGCATGCTCGGAAACGGCTGCCGTGGCCACGCCGGAATGGTGCCCGGCGGGGGCCCAAACCGACATGGGGTTTCGAAGGAACCATGGCCTGTTCGTTTGGCGATCGACGGAGATCTCCGTCGATCGCCTATGCTCTTCGAGCCATGGACGCGACGAGCCGACGAATCCTCGAGGAGCTCCAGGCCGACGGCCGCCTGACGATCGCCGAGCTGAGCCGTCGCGTCAACCTCTCGGCGCCCGCCGTCGCCGAGCGCGTGCAACGGCTCGAGCGAGACGGCCTGATCACCGGCTACCACGCCGGCGTCGATCCGAAGAAGATCGGCTACCCGCTCGCGGCGATCGTCCGAATCGCTCCGGCCACGCGCCAGCTCGAGAAGATCCGGGAGCTCGTGCGCGAGAGCCCGGAGGTGGTCGAATGTCACCGCATCACCGGCGAGGACTGCTACTTCCTCACGCTGCACCTCCGCTCGATGGACGACCTCGAGCCGATCCTCGACCGCTTCACCCCGTACGGGCGCACGACCACCTCGCTGATCCACTCCTCGCCGGTGACCCGGCGTCCCCTCCCCCTCTCCCCGGATTCGCCCTGGTCCCCGGCCCGAGCAGGTCCGGCCGGAGACTGAGCTAGCGCTGACGGGCCGGCGCCGCCTGAGGAGCGGGTCCGGTGATCGCGATCAGCGTGCGCTGCAGCTCGAGCTCGGCAGGCAGGCGACTGCCGCCCTTGAGCGCCAGGTCGAGGTCGGCGAGCCGGACGATTGCCTCGTCCAGCTCGTCGGTGGAGAAATTCCGGGCCTGAGCGAATGCCTTCTCGGCCGCGAACGGGTGCATCTTCAGCCGCCCGGCGGCGTCGCGGGCGTGCACGCCCTCGGCGTCGAGGCACCGGCATGCGCGCACACGTCGCACGTGGGCGGCCAGCCGGCCGACGAGCGCGTGCACCTCCCGCGAGCGAGGGGTGGAGCGCTCGAGGATCGACTCCCAGGCTGAGAGAACGGCGCCGACGTCGCGGCGGCCCCAGGCGTCGGTCAGGACGAACGGCGGCACCTCGGCGCGCGCGGTGACGAGCAGCTCGACCTCCTCGACGCCGATCTCGTCCTTGCCGGCGAACGCGGCGAGCTTGTCGACCTCGGTCGCCAGCTCCCGGAGGTTGTCGCCGACGAGCTCGACGAGCGCCCGGCCCGCCTCGGCGCTCGCCTTGACGCCGTGCCGCCCGAACTGCTCGCCGACCCACTTCGGCAGGTCGCGTTTCGAAACCTCGTAGACGAGCACGTCTCCAGCCTTCGAGCAGGCTTTCGCGAGCGGTGAATCCCGCCTGATCCCCTCGCCGACGAGGGCGAGCACCGTCTCCGGGGTCGGCGCGGCGAGGTAGTCGGCGACCGGTTTCGCGTCTGCCGCCTTCCACCGCTCGATCTCGTCGACGAGCACGAGCCGCCCGCTCGAGGCGAACAGGCCCATCGCGTTGCACGCCGCGACGGCATCCTCCCCCGACGCCTCTCGCGCCGACAGCCGCTCGACCGAGTCCTCCCCGAAGCGCTCGCGCAGGCGGCGGAGAGCGCGCTCGATCTTCGGACGATCGCTGCCGGTCAGGAGATAGGCGGCCTTCAGGTCGGCGGGCACCGCGGGCAAGCATAGAAGCCGCGGGGGAACCCGCGGTTCTCGGGACGACGGTCAAGCCCGCCTTCGGTTGCGAGCGGACATGCCGAGCGCGAGCGCTGCGAAGGCGAGCGCACCGAGAGCCAGGAGGCCTCGACCGGACGAGACTGTCGCGCCCGGCAGTCCACCGACGAGGCGCGCACAGCCGGCGAGATACGCGGCGAGCCAGCCGTTCGCCCAGGCGATCGCGCCCGCCGCGGCCGGCGACAGCGGCGCGACGACCGCTGCGACGAGCGACAGCCCGAGGAGCGGGGCGACGACGGGCGCCGCGAGGGCGTTCGCCGGAACCGTGTACACGGGAATCCGCCCGAACTGGAGCCAGAGGATCGGCGCGGTCGCCAGTCCGCACGCCAGCGACACGGCGATTACCTCGGCGGCGCCCTTCGGCAGCGGATAGCCCGCGAAGACGCGCTTTGCCCGGGGGACGGCGACGAAGATCGCGGTCACCGCCGTGAACGACAGCTGGAAGCCGGCGTCGAACAGGTTGTACGGGTTCCAGGCGAGCAGCACCAGGGCTCCGAGGATGAGGAAGTGCCAGCGGTCGCGCTGCCGTGCCGAGAGCCAGGCGAGCGAGCCGAGGGCGCCGGCGATCCCCGCCCGGATCACCGACGGCTGCGGGCCGACGGCTAGCACGTACGAGGCCATCCCGGCGAGGGCGCCCAGCTCCCCGAGCCATCGCGGCAGGCCGAGCAGCCACGCGAGCCCGAGCACGCCGCCGGCGACGAAGACGACGTTCTGGCCGGACACCGCCAGCAGGTGATACAGCCCGGACGCTCGGAAGCTCGTCCGCAAGCCGGGGGACAGGCCCTGATCCTCGCCGAGGACGATGCCCTCGAGGACCGCGCGCCGCTCGCCTCCCAGGCCCGGGGCCAGCGAGCCGGCCAGCCACGCCCTGACGCGATCCGCGTAGCCGCCGAGCCCGCCGCGGCGCCCGACGATGCGCCAGTCTCGCGCGGCGACGACGACGTGGACGCCGTGCCGGCGGAGCCATGTGCGCTCGTCGAAGCCGTGTGAGGCGGATTGCGGAAGCCGGAGCCGCCCGACCAGCTCGAGGTGGGCGCCCTGCGGAAGGGCCCGCCCGAGCGGCAACTCGAGCAGCACCGGCTCGTCGACCGTCAGCGAGCCGAAACGGGCCATGGTCGCCGGGACGCGAAGCTGGAAGCTGCTCTCCCGCGCCGGTCCGGTTACGACCACGACCGAGGGCGCCGACTCGCCGGCGCGGGGGAGTAGGGCGCTGGCGTCGAGCGCGTCGAGCCTGGCACTCCCCCACCACCAGCCGGCGAGCAGCAGCGAGAGCGCGATCAGGGCGACCCGCACGAGCGGCTCTGCGGCGCACACACCCGCAAGCGCGGCCGCCAGCGTCAGCCCCACGAGCACCGGTCCATGCCCGCGGGCCCCGTTGGCGAGCGCCAGTCCGAAGCAGGTCGCACCCCCCAGGAGGTACGGGTAGTTACGCAGTGCTCGCTCGTTCACGGCACGACGAGACCCTGGAGCTGCTCGACGCGCGCCGGGCCGATCCCGGGGACCTCGTCGAGCTCGCCGACCGAGCGGAACGCGCCGTGGGCCGTGCGGTAGTCGATGATCTTCTGGGCGGTCACCGGGCCGATCCCGGGAAGCGCGTCGAGCTGCTCCGCGGTGGCGACGCTGAGCTGCACCGGTCCCGACGGCATCGAGCCGCCCATCTCGGCGGGGACCCCTTGCGCGGCGGCCACCGCCCGCGGCAGTCGCGCCGGTACGACGACCTGCTCGCCGTCCGCGACCGGCGCCGCCAGATTGACCCCGGCCGAGTCGGCCCGCTTGTTCAGACCGCCTGCTCTGGCGACGGCGTCGGCGACGCGCGACCCGTCCGCGAGCCGGTACAGCCCGGGCCGGCGGACCGCGCCGACGACGTAGACGACCAGCCGCGGCGCCGGCGCGGGCGCGGCGGCCGACCCGATGATCGGAGGTGCGGCGGGCCCCGCGGCGGACCCGCTGTGCAGGAGAAACCGCGCGCCGAGGAGAAGCAGCAGCACGAGCACCAGCCCGCCGCCGAGGACATTGCGCCGGGAGAGGACGATCGGTTGCATGTAGTCCATTGTGACAACAGCCGAATCACGGGCGTGCGACGCAAACGTGACGAAGGCGTAAATCCGGCAACCCCCGCCCGGATCGGGCACCATCACCGGTGAGATGCGCGTGCTGCTCGCCGTTCTCGCAGCCGTCAGCGGCTTTCACGGCACCATCACGAAGGGCCCGACCAGGCCCGTCTGCCGCGTCGGCGAGCAGTGCACCGCGCCGGCCCGGGTGACCCTGCTCTTCCGGCGGGCCGGGCATACGTACCGGACGCGCTCCGGGGCCGACGGCCGCTACCGGATCGCGCTCGCGCCGGGCTACTACTCGGTCACGACCCTCGAGCGGGTGGGGCCGACGAGGAACATCCGGCCGCACGCCGTCCACGTCCGTGCTGCGCACGTGGACCGGCTCGACTTCTCGATCGACACCGGCATACGCTAGGGACCATGCCTGCCACCCACGCGTTCGCCGTCTTCGTTCCGGCTGCGCTCGTGCTGCTCGCGATCCCCGGCCCGGCCGTGCTCTACATCGTCGCGACCAGCGCCGAGGGAGGCCGCCGCAACGGGCTGCTCTCGGTCGCGGGCATCCACCTCGGCTCGCTCGTCCACGTCGCCGCCGCCGTCGCCGGGCTCTCGGCCCTGATCGTCTCCTCGGCGATCGCGTTCTCGAGCGTCAAGTACGTCGGCGCCGCATACCTGGTTCTGGTCGGGATCCGGAAGTGGCTCGAGCGAGACGAGCCGGCGGAGCTTCCGGCCCGGCCGCCCCGCAGCGGCCGCCGTGTCTTCACCCAGGGCGTCGTCGTCAACGTGCTCAACCCGAAGACCGCCCTGTTCTTCCTCGCCTTCCTGCCCCAGTTCGTCGACCGTGACCGCACCGTGTGGACGCAGATCGCCGTCCTCGGTCTCTGCTGGGTGGCGCTCGGCCTGCTCAGCGACGGGGCGTACGCCCTGGCGGGCGGCACGGTCGGCCGCTTCCTCCGACGGCGGCGCCGCACGGTGCGCTACGCCTCGGGAGGAATCTTCGTCGGACTGGGCGCAGTCGCCGCCGCCGGTTAGCCCGGACGGCGAGGTCGTCTTCAACCTGTAATGCGCGCGCAGGGACAGGCACCCCCGGTGTCTGTCCCTGCTCCTACCCGACGACCAGGTTGACGAGCTTCCCCGGGACGACGATCGTCTGCCGGATCTCCTTGCCGTCCAGGTGGGCCCGCACGCGCTCGGACCCCTTCGCCCGCTCGACGAGCTCCTCCTCGGGCAGGCCGGCCGGCGACCTCGATCCGGTCGCGCACCTTGCCGTTCACCTGCACGACCAGCTCGAACGTGTCGCGCTCGAGCAGCGCGGGATCGGCCGCGGGCCAGGGATGCTCCCACAGGCGCTCGTTGCCCAGCACGCCGCCACAGCTCCTCGGTCACGTGCGGCGCCCAGGGCTGTACGAGCGACAGCGCCGTCTCCGCCGCGAATCTCGCGCCCTGCCCGCCCGTGTCGTCCGCCAGCTCGTTGACCAGCTCCATCACCGCCGAGATCGGCGTGTGGAACTGGAATCGACGATCGACATCGTCGGTCACGCGCGCGATCGTCTCGTGCGCCTTGCGCACCAGCGGCCCGCTGCCCGGCTCGCCCGCCGGCGCCGAGGCGGCGACCTCGTGCACGACCCGCCACAGCCGCCGGACGAACCGCGAGATCCCCTCGATGCCGCTCTCGGTCCACTCCAGGTCCTGGTCGGCCGGGCCCATGAAGAGGATGTACAGGCGCACCGCGTCGGCGCCGTACTCGTCGACCAGCTCGTCCGGCCCGGCAACGTTGCCCCGCGACTTCGACATCTTCGATCCGCCCATCTGCACCCACCCCTGGTGGAACAGGCGTGCGAACGGCTCGCGGAAGCCCGACCAGCCCCAGCTCGTTCATCACCTTGACGAAGAAGCGCGAGTAGAGCAGGTGGCCGGTGGCGTGGTCGATCCCGCCGATGTACTGCGTGATCGGGCACCAGTAGTCGACCACCCGCCGGTCGAACGGCGCCCGGTCGTTGTGCGGGTCGACGTAGCGCAGGAAGTACCAGGACGAGTCGACGAACGTGTCCATCGTGTCCGCCTCGCGCGTCCCCGGGCCGCCGCAGCGAGGGCACGGCACGTGCAGCCACTCCTGGTTGGAGGCGAGCGGCGCGCACGCCCTTCGGGCGGTAGTCCTCGACCTCCGGCAGCACGACCGGCAGCTCGTCCTCGGGCACCGGGACGATGCCCGCAGCCGTCGCAGTACACGATCGGGATCGGGCAGCCCCAGTAGCGCTGCCGCGACATGCTCCAGTCGCGCAGGCGGTACGAGACCGCCGCCGCGCCCTTTCCCTGCTCGCGCAGCAACTCGACGATCGCCCGCTTGCCCTCCGGCGGCCGGCAGGCCGTCGAACTCGCCCGAGTTGACGAGCATGCCCTCCTCGGAGATGACCTCGACGACCGGCAGGCCGAACGCCTCCGCGAACTCGCGGTCCCGCTCGTCGTGGGCGGGAACGGCCATGATCGCGCCGGTGCCGTAGTCCATCAGCACGTAGTCGGCGACGTAGATCGGCAGTCGCTCGCCGTTCACCGGGTTGGTCGCGTAGTAGCCGGTGAAGACGCCGGTCTTCACCTCTTCGGTCTCGCGCTCCTCGCCGCGCTTGGCCGCCGTCTGTCTCGCGTAGGCGAGCACCTCCTCGGTGCCGATCCGCTCGACCAGCGGATGCTCCGGCGCGAGCACGAAGAAGGTGGCGCCGAACAGCGTGTCCGGCCGGGTGGTGAAGACCGGGATGTCGGTGTCGAGCTCCTCGATGCGGAACAGGATCTCCGCCCCCTCGCTGCGCCCGATCCAGTTGCGCTGGATCGTCTTCGTCCGCTCGGGCCAGTCGCCGCCCGGCGGCAGCTCGTACTCGAGCAGCTCGTCGGCGTAGGCGGTGATCCTGAAGAACCACTGCTCCATGTTCCGGGCCTCGACGCGCGCACCGCAGCGCCAGCACCGGCCGTCGACGACGTGCTCGTTCGAGAGAACGGTCTGGTCGTTCGGGCACCAGTTGACCGGCGCCGCCCTCCGGTAGGCAAGCCCGCGCTCGAAGAACTCGAGGAACAGCCACTGCGTCCAGCGGTAGAACCCGACTTCGTGCGACGAGACCTCTCGCTGCCAGTCGATCGCCCACCCGAGCCGCTTCATCTGCACTCGGATCGCCTCGATGTTGCGCTCGACGATTTCGCGCGGATGGCCGCCCTCCCTGATCGCCGCGTTCTCCGCCGGCAGGCCGAACGAGTCGAACCCCATCGGGCGCAGCACCGTCCAGCCGTTGCGGCGGCGGAAGTGCGTGAGGACGTCCCCCATCGTGTAGTTGAGGACATGCCCCATGTGCAGCGTCCCGGAGGGGTACGGCAGCATCTCGAGCTGGTACCAGTGCGTGTCGTCGGGTGGGTCGCCCGGCGCCGGGTTCGGCGTGTGAAAGGTCTGCTCTTCCTCCCAGACCTGCTGCCACTTCGCCTCGATCTCGTACGGTTGGTACCTGTCCATGCGCTCCCTTGAAATGAAAAGGCCTCTCGCTCGAGAGGCCGTGGGAAGCTGCCGCGGCCCCGCCGCGCTCGCTTCCTGCCCTATCCGAGCAGCTGCTTCACAGCGAGAATCGTAACACCGTGCTCGAGCTCTTTCCCGACACGGCCGCGATCGTGGGCGGCGAGCTCTCGATCGGCGGCGTGCACGCGTCGTCGCCGGCGGAGGAGCTCGGCACGCCGCTGGTCGTGTACTGCGAGGAGACGATCCGGGCGACGGCACGGGCCTACCGGCGCGGCGCGCCCGAGGCGGCGATCGTCTACGGGACAAAGGCGTTTCCGAACGTCGCGATCATGCGGATGCTCGCGGAGGAGGGAATCGGTGCGGACGTGTCCACACTGGGGGAGCTGCGGTTCGCGCAGGCCGCGCAGGTGCCGCCGGACCGGATCGTCCTCCACGGCAACAACAAGTCGGACGAGGAGCTCGCGGCCGCGGCGGAAGCGGACGTGTGGCTGGTCGTCCTGGATGCGCCCGAGGAGGTCGAGCGGGCGGTTGCGGCGGGAGTCAGCCGCACCCTCCTGCGGGTCACCCCGGGCATCGAGGCGGGAGGGCACGCAGCGATCAGGACCGGCCACGTGGGCTCGAAGTTCGGTGTCCCGCCGGAGGACGCGCCGGGGGTGATCGCCGCCGCCCGCGAAGCAGGCCTCGACCTGCTCGGCCTGCACGTCCACCTAGGCTCGCAGCTCCTCGACGAGTCCCCCGCGCGGTTCGCGATCGAGTGGCTGGCCGGGTTCGCAGCGGAAGCCCGGGCGGAGCTCGACTGGACGCCGGCGATCGTGAATCTCGGCGGCGGCCTGGGGATCCAGTACGTGGAAGGCGAGCCGGCCCCGTCGCCCGAGGGCTACGTGCGGGCGCTCGTCGAGGGCCTCGAGCACGCCTGGTCGGCGGTTGGCCTGCCGAAACCGCAGCTGATCTTCGAGCCCGGGCGCTCGCTGGTCGGTCGAGCGGGCGTCACGCTCTACCGGGTAGGCGTGGTCAAGCGAACCGGCGGAACCACGTGGGTCGCGGTCGACGGCGGCATGTCGGACAACCCACGCCCGGCCCTGTACGGCGCGCGCTACTCCGCGCTGCTGGCGAGCCGCGCCGACGAGCCGGCGGCGGGCACGTACGCCGTCTGCGGCAAGCACTGCGAGTCCGGCGACGTGCTGATCGAGCGAGCCGAGCTACCCGAGCCGCGCCGGGGCGACCTGCTGGCGGTTCCCTCCACCGGCGCATACACGCTGGCCATGGCCTCGAACTACAACGCCCTCCCGCGCCCGGCGGCGGCGCTGGTCGGGGGCGGACGCGTGCGACCGATCCTGGCCCGCGAATCGACCGCGGACCTGATCGCGGGCGAGCCGTGACCTCGCCAACGGCCGGGCACGAGGTCGCCGTCTGGTCGGACTACATCTGACCGTACTGCCGGGTCGGCCAGGTTCTGGCCGAATGGATGCGGGAGCGGTTCGGGGCACGGGTCGAGTGGCTGCCCTTCGACCTGCACCCCGAGTACCCGGCCGAGGGGATCCCCCGCTCGCAGCTCGTGGCCCGGTACACGCCGGCGGGCATCGAGCGCACGCGGGCCTTCTTCGACAGCCACGGCCTCGAGTACAGGCCGAACCCGGACGTCGTGCCCAACTCGATGAAGGCGCTCAGGCTCACCGAGCACGCGCGGGCCCAGGGACTCCACCGGCCCTTCCACGACCGGGTGATGGAGGCGTACTGGGCGGAGGGGTCGGACATCGGCGATCCGGACGTTCTGCGCGCGCTCGCCGCCGACGTGCGGCTCGACGGAGCAGACGAGGTGCTCTCGACCGACGCTTACGCCGACGACATCCGCCGCGCCACCGCCGACGCCCACGCGATCGGGATCACGGGCATCCCGGCGTTCCTGCTCGACCGCCGGCTGCTCGTCCTCGGCGCCCATCCCAAGGAGGCCTTCGAGCGGGCCTTCGCGCAGCTGGGCGGGACGTAAGCAGAGGGGCCTCTCCCTCGACGAACCCCTTCCCGACGGGGACGGAGGCGGGGTGAGATGTTCACGGTTATCGTCTCGCTCATGCCCGAGACGGGGATCCCGGCGGACGAGCTTCGAGCCAGGCGCGAGCGGCTGCTCGAGCACGCCCGGGGCCTGACGCTCACCGGCGTGGTGCTGTTCGCCCAGGACTACATCCGCTACTTCACGGGCTTCAACTTCCTGTCGACCGAGCGGCCGGTCGCGGTCGCGCTCGCCGCCTCCGGCGACGCGGCCGTCTTCGTGCCCGAGTTCGAGGTCGAGCGGACGCTCGCCGAGAGCGAGTTCCAGCGGGTCGAGTCCTACCCCGAGTACCCGGGCATCGAGCACCCGATGCGCGTCCTCGCGCGCGTGCTCGCGGATCTGGGCATCGCCGGGGAGATCGGCGCCGACCAGGACGGCTATCCCGGCATCCTCGGCTACGAAGGCCCGCCGCTGAGCGAGGTGACGGGCAGCACCGTCACGCTGCTCGCCGCGCACATCGAGGGCGCGATGCGCCGCAAGAGCGCGGCCGAGGTCGAGCTGATCCGGCAGAGCGCCCGGTGGTGCGAGCACGCGCACCGGCTCCTTCAGCAGTACACGCGGCCGGGAGCGACCGAGGCCGAGGCGAGCCTGCGCGCCGGCCACGAGACGACGCTCGCGATGCTCGAGTCGCTGGGCGCGAGCTACGCCGGGCAGCAGAGCTCTGCCGACGGCGCGTCCGCCGGCTACCGGGGCCAGATCGGGACGAGAAGCGCGTGGGCGCACGCGGTCGCGCACAACATCGAGTTCAGGCGGGGCGACGTCCTCGTCACCGAGACCGCTGCGCCGATCTGGGGCTACAACGCCGAGCTCGAGCGCGCGATGGTGATCGGCACGCCGACCGACCGGGTGCGGCGCCTGTTCGACCACATGCTCGCCGCGCAGCAGACGGCGTTCGCCGCGCTGCGGCCCGGCGTCACCTGCGCCGACGTCGACCGGGCCGTCCTCGGGTACTTCGAGACCAACGACCTGCTCCCCCTCTGGAAGCAGCACACCGGCCACGCGATCGGCCTCCGCAACCACGAGGCGCCGTTCCTCGACGTCGGCGATCACACGCCGATCGAGCCCGGGATGGTCTTCACGATCGAGCCGGGGGTCTACTCGGGCGAGGCCGGCGGATTCCGCCACTCCGACACGGTGGTCGTGACCGACGACGGGATCGAGATCCTCACCGACTACCCGAGCGACCTCGAGAGCCTGACCATCGGCGTCTGAACGAGGACCGGCGGAGCTTCCGCGTCTGGTTAGATAGCCGCCCACTGCCACAACCGGGGAAACGAGGAGGCGAGATGGCTCTGCAGATTGGCGACACGGCGCCCGACTTCGAGGCGCAGACGACGGAGGGACCGATCGGCTTCCACGACTGGATCGGTGACTCGTGGGCGGTGCTGTTCTCGCATCCGAAGGACTTCACGCCGGTCTGCACGACCGAGCTCGGCTACATGGCGAAGGTCAAGCCCGAGTTCGACCGGCGGAACGTCAAGGTGATCGGGCTCTCGGTCGACTCGACCGACGACCACGAGGGGTGGGCGAAGGACATCGAGGAGACGCAGGGTCAGGCGCCCAACTACCCGATCATCGGCGACGCCGACTTCAACGTCTCGAAGCTGTACGGGATGCTCGGGGCGGACGTCTCGGGCAACCCGGCCGATCGTACGGCGGCGGACAACCAGACCGTCCGCAACGTCTTCGTGATCGGCCCGGACAAGAAGGTCAAGCTGATCCTCGTCTATCCGATGACCACCGGCCGCAACTTCGACGAGGTGCTGAGGGTGATCGACTCGCTGCAGCTGACGGCGAAGCACCGCGTCTCGACCCCCGTGAACTGGAAGCAGGGCGAGGACGTGATCATCGCCGGCAACGTCTCGAACGACGAGGCGAAGGAGATCTTCGGCGAGTGGGAAGAGCCACGGCCGTACATCCGGATCGTCCCGCAACCGAGCTGACCGATTCGCATCCCGACGAGACCCGCGGCGACGCGGGTCTCGCGTTGCACGTCTAGTCGATCAGCTTGCGCGTCATTGCGTGGATGGCGACGCGCCAGACGGCGAGCCCGAACCCGATCAGAGCGGGAATGCGGGCCAGATCCGTCCATCGCCAGCCGAAGGCGGCGTGGCGGACGAGCACGACGCAGTGGTGGAGCGGGTTGATCTCGCCCAGCACCTGCGCCCACTCGGGCAGCCGGTCGAGCGGGAAGAACGTGCCCGCGACCAGGAACAGCGGGGTCAGCACCGCGCTGACGATGTAGCTGAAATTCTCGATCGACTTCGCGTAGCCGGCGACGGCGATCCCGAAGCACGCCCACCCGAAGCCGGAGACGAAGGCGATCAACGGCACCGTCAACATGCCCCAGGCAGGGTCGAGGCCGAACGCGATCGCGACCAGCATCGGGACGCAGCCGTAGACGCCCGCTCGAATCGCCATCCACAGCGCCTCGGCCGTGACCAGCTCCTCGGTATCGACGGGCGCGGCCAGGATCGCGTCGTAGGTGTGCTGGAACTGGTACTTGACGAAGGTCCCGAACATGGCCGGGAACGCGCTCGAGAAGAGGACGGCGGTGGCGACGGTGCCGGTGCCGACGAACTGGACGTAGTCGTAGCCCCCGATCCTGCTGACGAGCGAGCCGAAGCCGAAGCCGAACGCGAGCAGGTAGATCGTCGGCTCGACCGTCGACGAGAACGTCGCCGAGCGCCAGTACGACGAGTAGTTGATCACTTCGCGGACGAGCACGCCCGTGAGGGCCGGACGCTCGAGGCGGCCGAGCCGGACGGCGCGCTGCGCGGTCGCGACCGCCATCAGTCGATCTCCTCGCCGGTGAGCAGGACGAACACGTCCTCGAGAGTCGCCGGACGGCGCTCGCCGTCCGGCACGCTCCCGTCGGCCCCGTCGACGCCGAGCACCGAGATGCTCGTCCCGGTCCGCCTGGTGCGCAGTCCGTCCGCCTGCGCGGACGCCTCGACCTCGGCGAGCCTCGCCGGCGGCCCGTACACCTCGACCGCCTCGCGCCCCGCGTACTCGCTCACGAGCCGGGCGGGCGGGCCGGTCGCGACCGCGCGGCCGTGGGACATGATCAGCACGGTGTCGGCGAGGCGCTGCGCCTCCTCGATGTAGTGCGTGGACATCAGGATCGTCGTCCCCTCGGCGCGCAGCAGGTCGATCAGGGCCCAGAGCTCCTGCCGGACCTGCGGATCGAGGCCGACCGTGGGCTCGTCGAGCAGGAGCAGCCGCGGGCGATGCACGAGCGCCCGCGCGATCAGCAGTCGGCGGCGCATCCCGCCCGAGAGCTTGTCCACCCGCGAGTCGCGGCGGTCGCCGAGGTTGGCGATCCTCAGCGCCCGCTCGATCGCCTCGTGCCGCTCGCCGTGACCGACCCGGTACAGATGCGCGAAGACGCGCAGGTTCTGCTCGACCGTGAGGGTGACGTCGAGGTTGTCGAGCTGCGGCGACACGCCGCACAGGGCCCGTGCCTGCTTCGACTCGCCGGGCAGCCGGAAGCCGAGCACCTCCAGCTCGCCCTCGTCGGCGATCGCCTGCGCGGTGAGCAGCCGCATGGTCGTCGACTTGCCGGCGCCGTTCGGCCCGAGCAGACCCACGCAGGTGCCGGCCGGCACGTCGAGGTCCAGACCGTTCACCGCCGTGATCGGCCCGTACCGTTTCACGACTCCGCGGAGCCGGATCGCGAGCTGCCCGTCCATCGTCCCAGGATGCCAGCCGCTAGGCCGCCGCGGACGTCCACGGACATGTCAGCCGGCTCGGGCTCCTCGCGCTTCCGCCACCTGCGGGCTCACCTCCGCCGAGACGTTCGCCTGGGCGAGCCGCCGGAGGGCGGCGAGCATGGGATCTCCGAGCGTCGTCCCGACGACCACCGCTTCGAGCATGCTCTCGACGTCGGACCGGCTGAGCACGGTGCGCACCTCGGCGCCGGCGAGCCGCTCGGCCGCGTCGGCGTAGTCGTCGAGCAGCCCGGCGAGATCCTCCTGGCCGAGAGCGTGGAGTGCGGCCAGCACCCGGATCAGCAGGTCCCACGCGGGGTTCGCCCGCTCCACCTGCCAGCCCCGCCGGCGGACGAGGTCGTCGACCTGCCGGGCCGCGACCGCCCACGCGGCGTCGTCGGTATCCCGCTCGACCCGCGGCGCGACCGCGTGCTGCGCCTTGCCCAGCAGCTCGTGGAGCGTCCTCCCCGGGGCGTCGATCGAGGCGAGCACGTCCCTCGTCTCGGCGATCGACAGGTCACCGACCTCGACCAGCGCTCTGATCAGCTTCAGCCGCCGCAGGTGATCGTCTCCGTACTGCGCCTGATTGGGGCTCGTCAGCTCACCCTGCCGGAGCAGACCCTCGCGCACGTAGTACTTGATCGTCGGTACCGTCACGCCGCTCCGCCGGCTCAGCTCCGCGATCCGCATCGATCCTCCCGTGTGAACACATGGATAGTGTAACGTGCCGTTAATGGGAAGTTGTGCTATCTAATCGTGACACGGCTTCCGGACGGTGGGGAAGGGAATCGGCGATGAACGCCACGATGCTCAGGACCGTCGTACTGGCCAGCGCGAGGCACCCGTGGCGGACGATCGGCGCCTGGCTCGCCGCAATGGTGCTGGCGTTCGTCGCGATCGGGGCTCTCCTGGGCGGCGCGCTGACGACCGAGGGGAACCCGACCAACAACCCACAGTCGCAGCGCGCGAAGCACGTGCGCGAGGCCGCCTTCCCGGCGACCTCGCGGGCAGCGATCACCGACCTCGTCGTCGTCCATTCGTCGCGCTACACGGTCGACTCGCCGCCCTTCCGCACGCTCCTCCGCACGCTGGCGGGCGAGGTACGCGACGCGAAGGGGGTCAAGAGCGTCCGCACGTATCTGACCGCGCCCGGCGACGCCTCGCTCGTCTCGCGCGACCGGCACGCGACGATGATCCAGCTCGCGATGCCGAAGGATTCCACCTCCGGCATCGACAGCGTGATCGGCGCCGTCCGGCGGGCGGACTCGGGGCCGGCGTTCGAGGTCACGGTCACCGGCGACCGGACGCTGAACCACGACTTCAGCAAGCTCTCCCAGGACGATCTCCAGTCGGGCGAGCTCCAGTTCGGCCTCCCCGCCGCACTGGTCGTCCTCCTGCTGGTCTTCGGGACCGTGGTCGCAGGGCTCGTGCCGCTGCTGATCGCGATGCCCTCGATCGTCGTCGGCTCTCGGTCTCGTCGCCGTGCTCGCGCACGCGTTCAGCCTCTCGGTCTTCGTCGTGAACATGCTCACCGGGATGGGGCTCGCGCTCGGAATCGACTACGCGCTGTTCGTCGTCTCGCGCTTCCGCGAGGAGCGCGGCCGGGGCCGCGAGAAGCTCGACGCGATCGCCGCCTCGGCCGTGACCGCGAACCGGGCCGTGATCTTCAGCGGGACGACATTCGTGATCGCGATGTTCGGCATGCTGATCGTGCCGAGCTCGATCATGCGCAGCCTCGCGGTGGGCGCGATCGTCGTCGGGGTCGTCTCGGTCGTCGCCTCGGCGACGCTGCTGCCCGCCTTGCTTGGGCTGATCGGCGACGGTGTCGACCGGCTGACGAATTCCGGTCGTGGGCAGACGCTCGCTCGAGACGAGCAACCCGGAAGGCCGCTTCTGGGGCGCGATCGTCCACGCGGTCCTGCGGCGACCCGTCGTCAGCCTCACGCTGACGGTGGCGGTGCTGCTGGCGGCGGCCTCGCCGATCTTCGGGCTGCACATCGGGACGAGCGGCGTCACCTTGCTGCCGGAGCGCTTCGAGGCCCGGCAGGGCTTCGCCGAGCTCCAGCGTTACTTCCCCGGCGCGACCGCCAACCCGGTCGAGATCGTGGTCGCGAAGGGAGCGACCCGACCCGCCGCCGAGCAGGCGCTCGACCGGCTCCGGACGCAGCTCGCAACCGAGCCGGCCTTCGGCCCGGGCCGGATCGAGCGCTCGCCGAGCGGAGAGGTGGCGGTGCTGTCCGTTCCCGTCCGGGGTGATCCCGCGCAGCGGCGCCGCCGTCTCCGCCGTCCGCCACCTCCGGTCGGCGGTCGTCCCGGCCGCCTTCGAGGGAACCGGCGCAGAGGCGCTCGTCGGGGGAACGACGTCGGAGGACATCGACTACTTCGACGCGGTCACGGGACCCGCGCCCTGGGTGATCGTCTTCGTGCTCGGGCTGACGTTCGTGTTCCTGACCGTCATCTTCCGCTCGCTGGTCGTCGCCGGCACGGCGGTCGTCCTCAACCTGCTCTCGGTCGGAGCCGCCTACGGGCTGCTCGTGCTCGTCTTCCAGCACGGTTTCGCCACCGGCCTGCTCGGGTTCCACCAGGTGGACACGATCGAGGCCTGGGTACCCCTCTTCCTGTTCTCGGTGCTGTTCGGCCTCTCGATGGACTACCAGGTCTTCCTGCTCAGCCGGATCAGGGAGCGCTACGACCAGACCGGCGACACGACCGCCGCCGTGTCGTTCGGTGTCGCCTCGACCGCGCGGATCATCACCGGAGCGGCGCTGATCATCGTCGCCGTCTTCTCCGGCTTCGCCGCCGGCGAGCTGGTCATGTTCCAGCAGATGGGCTTCGGCGTCGCCGCCGCCCTCCTGATCGACGCGACGCTGATCCGCTCGGTGCTGCTCCCGGCCGCGATGCACCTGCTCGGGAGCTGGAACTGGTACCTGCCGGAGTGGCTCCGGTGGCTGCCGCGCGTCCAGGTCGAGGGAGCCGCCGGGCGCCCGGCCCACCAGGAGTAGGCGGCCCGGCCGCGCCGGCTCCGCGGGGCGTACGATCCAGGTCCGATGAGCGCGGACCCCTCGAGGCAGCAGCCCGGAGCGCAGCAGTCGCCGCCGCCCGGGACGCCGCCGCAGGGCACCCCGCCGCAGCGTCCGCGCTTTCGCATCAGCTGCTGGTGGATCCTGTTCGCGATCTCGCTGCTCGCCCTCAACTACTGGGCGGGGTCGCGCGCGACGGAGGCGCAGTCCCGGGTCCGCGTTCCGTACAGCCCGTTCTTCCTCCGGCAGGTACAGGCCGGGAACGTGTCCCAGATCAGCTCGAAGGGGACGGCGATCCAGGGCACGTTCCGGAAGGCCGAGAGCTACGCGAAGTCGAAGCCGACGAGGCTCTTCAAGACCGAGGTGCCGGCCTTCGCCGACACGGACGCGCTCTCACAGCTGCTCCAGCGCAAGCAGGTGGTCGTCAACGCGCAGCCGCTCGACACCGGCGCCCCCTGGTGGCAGAACCTCCTCCTCGGCTTCGGCCCCACGATCCTCTTCGTCGGGCTGCTGTTCTGGCTCGCGCGCCGCGCGGGGAGCATGCAGAACGTCCTCGGCTCGTTCGGCCGCGCCGGCGCCCGGCGCTACGCGCCGACCGGAGACCCGGTCACCTTCGCCGACGTCGCCGGGATCGACGAGGCGAAGGAGGAGCTGGCCGAGATCGTCGACTTCCTCCGGAACCCGGACCGCTACCGGCGGCTCGGCGGCCGCATTCCCCACGGCGTCCTGCTGTCGGGCCCGCCCGGGACCGGGAAGACGCTCCTCGCGCGGGCGGTCGCGGGCGAGGCCAGCGTCCCGTTCTTCTCGCTGTCCGCGTCGGAGTTCGTCGAGGCGATCGTCGGCATCGGCGCCTCGCGCGTCCGCGACCTCTTCGCCCAGGCGAAGGCGGCCGCACCGGCGATCATCTTCATCGACGAGCTCGACGCGATCGGCCGCTCCAGGACCTCGGGCGTCGCCGGGTTCAGCGGCGGCAACGACGAGCGCGAGCAGACCCTGAACCAGATCCTGACCGAGATGGACGGGTTCGACTCCTCCACCGGCGTGATCGTGATCGCCGCGACCAACCGGCCGGACGTCCTCGACCCGGCGCTGCTCCGGCCGGGCCGGTTCGACCGCCGGGTGACGGTCCAGCCGCCGGACAAGCTCGGCCGCGAGAAGATCCTCGAGGTGCACACGCGCGGCGTCCCGCTGGCCGAGGACGTCGACCTGGGCGCGATCGCGGCGACCACCCCGGGCATGGTCGGCGCCGATCTCGCCAACCTGGTCAACGAGGCCGCGCTGCTCGCCGCGCGCCGCAACCACGACCAGGTCCAGGAAGCCGACTTCACCGACGCGATCGAGAAGATCGTCCTCGGCGCCGAGCGGAAGGTGATGATGAGCGCCGAGGACCGGCAGCGCACCGCGTATCACGAGGGCGGGCACGCGCTGGTCGGGATGCTGACCGAGGGAGCGGACCCGGTCCGCAAGATCTCGATCATCCCGCGCGGCCAGGCGCTCGGCGTCACGTTCTCCGCGCCCGACGCCGACCGCTTCAACTACTCGGACCGGGAGCTGCGCGCGAAGATCAGGGTCGCCCTCGGCGGGCGCGGAGCGGAAGAGGTCGTCTACGGCGACCTGACCACCGGCGCCGAGTCCGACATCCAGCAGCTCACGCAGATCGCCCGCCAGATGGTCGGTCGCTGGGGGATGAGCCGGACGATCGGCACCGTCACCGTCCTCCCTGCCGACGGGGCCGGACCGTTGCTGCCCGGCGCGGCCGAGGTGTCGGCGGAGACGCAGCGCATGGTCGACGAGGAGGTCCGGCAGCTCGTCGCCGCCGCCCACGAGGAGGTGATCGCTCTCCTGAAAGACAACCGGAAACGGCTCGACGCGCTCGCGCAGGCGCTGATCGAGCACGAGACGCTCGACGAGGACGACGCCTACGCGGCGGCCGGCATCGAGCATCGGGCGGGCAGCGCGACCGAGAAGCTCGCGGCCGCCGCGCGTCGCTCGCACCGGCCGTAGCTCGATCGGATTGCGCTACGTTCGCGTCGGGTGCTCGGAGGCGTACGACTGTTCCCAGCCGACGTTGACCATCATCGCCCCCACCTCGCGAATGGCGATCGCGATCTCGAGCCCGATCTCGCGGATCGCCTCCGTCTCGCGCGCGGTCGACCCCTCGCCGCGCAGCTCCGTCAAGAGATGCTCGAGGCGCTCGATCTCGCGGTAGTTCCTCTGCTCAGCTGGTTCCATCCTGCCCCTCGGCGTTCGCCGCCTCGGGCCCGGGCAGGCCCGTGGGCTGCCCGTCGACGCCGAAGGCCTTCGCAATGCGGGCGGCCTCCTTCTTCTGCAGCTTGTCGGCGCGGCGTTGCCTGACCGCCTGCTCACGCCGAAACTTCTCCATCGTCTGTCGCCGTTTCTTCATCGTTTCCCTTCTGTCGCCGGGTCGAGTTGAGGTCCCAGCGAGGAGAACCTGCGGCTCGACGCCGGACCACGGTAGCAGCCGGGTTCCCGGCCTCGGCTAGATTGGCGGCGATGCCCGCCGACCGCCCGGCCCGCTTCCGAGCACTCCACGCCGGCGGCCGGCTCTTCGTGATGCCGAACCCGTGGGACGTCGGCTCGGCGCGGCTGCTCGAGTCGCTCGGCTTCGAGGCGCTCGCGACGACGAGCGCCGGTTTCGCCTGGTCGCTGGGGAAGCTCGACCAGCGCGTCACCCGCGACGAGCTGGTCGCGCACGTCAGGGCGCTGGCCGCCGCGACGTCGCTGCCCCTGAACGTCGACAGCGAACGGTGCTATCCGGACGACCCCGGCGGCGTCGCGGAGACCGTCCGCCTGCTCGCCGAGGCCGGAGCCGCCGGCTGCTCGATCGAGGACTACGACCCCGCGGCCGACCGTATCGATGACGTCGAGGTCGCGGCCGGGCGGGTCGCCGAGGCGGCCCAGGCGGCGCACAGGCTCGACGCGCCGATCGTGCTCACCGGGCGGGCCGAGAACCACATCCGCGGCGTCGACGACCTCGACGACACGATCGCGCGCCTCGTCGCCTACCGGGACGCGGGCGCGGACTGCCTGTACGCGCCGGGCCTGACCGACCTCGACCGGATCCGGAGGGTGGTGGAGGCGGTCGGCGCGCCGGTGAACGTGCTCACGCTCGCGGCCGGCCCGACGATCGCCGACCTGGCTTCGGCGGGCGTGCGCCGGGTCTCGACCGGCAGCCTGCTGGCAGGCGCCGCCTACGGAGCGTTGGTCGGGGGCGCGCGAGAGCTGCTCGAGGCCGGCACCTCGCACTACGCGCAGGCGAACGCCCCGCGCGACCTGCTCGACTCGGCGTTCGGCGGCTAAGCCCTACTCGACCTCGTCGGTGCCGAGGTAGGCCTCGATCACGGCCGGGTCCTGCTGCACCTCCTGCGGCGTGCCGGCCGCGATCTTCCGGCCGAAGTCGAGCACGTGCACCCGCTCGGAGATCCCCATCACCAGGTTCATGTGGTGCTCGACCAGCAGGATCGTCAGGTCGAAGTCCCTGCGCGTGCGGACGATGAAGGCGCCGAGCTCCTCGACCTCCTCGTGCGAGAGGCCGCCGGCGGGCTCGTCGAGCAGGAGCAGCTTCGGCGACGAGGCGAGCGCGCGGGCGGTCTCGACCCGCTTCAGCGTTCCGTAGGGAAGCGAGCCCGCGATCCGGTCGGCGACGTCGCCGAGCTCGACGTAGGCGATCACCTCGTCGGCGGTCCGGGTCCCGGTGCGGGCGTGCGCGCCGACGAGGACGTTCTCGCGGACGGTCATCGTCTTGAACAGCTCGAGATTCTGGAAGGTGCGCGCGATCCCGCGCCGCACGACGCGGTGCGGCGGCGTCGAGAGCAACGACCGTCCCTCGAACTCGAGCTCCCCCGAGTCCGGACGGTACAGCCGCGTGATCACGTTGAAAGCGGTCGTCTTGCCGGCGCCGTTCGGCCCGATCAGCCCGACGATCTCGCCCTCGTCCGCGTCGAAGGAGACCTCGTCGAGAGCGACGATGCCGCCGAACCGGCAGGTGATGCTCTTCACCTCGAGGAGCGGCACCGCCGTACCTTAAGGTCGCGTCGACGCGGATGGAGACGCACGACGTGGTCATCGTCGGGGGCGGCGCGATGGGCGCCAGCGTCGCCTGGCACCTGCGCGAGCTCGGGGTCGACGACGTCGTGCTGCTGGAGCGCGACGTCCTGGCGGCCGGCTCGACGAGCCGCTCCGCCGGCGGGATCCGGACGCAGTTCTCGGACGAGCTGAACGTCCGGATCGCACTCCGCTCGCTGTCCGAGTTCGAACGGATGGAGGGCATCGACTTCCGCCGCTACGGCTACCTCTTCCTGCTCGACCGCGACGAGGACGTCGAGCGGTTCCGGGACGCGCTCGCGCTCCAGCACCGCCTCGGGGTGCCGTCGCGAGAGCTGTCGGTCGAGGAGGCGCTCGCGATCGTGCCGCAGCTCGATCCGGAGGGCCTGCTCGCGGCCACGTTCTGCGAGCTGGACGGCTACGCCTCGCCCGAGTCGGTCGTCCAGTGGTACGCACGCGGGCTGGACGTACGTCAGGGCTGCGAGGTGACCGGGATCCACGTCGACGGCGGGCGAGTCGCCGGCGTCGAGACTTCGAAGGGGCCGGTGGCGTGCGGCGCGGTCGTCTGCTGCGCGGGCGCCTGGTCGCGCGAGGTCGCCGCCCTCGCCGGGGTGGAGCTCCCGGTGGCGGGTGAGAAGCGGTGGATCTGGTTCTCGCCCGAGGACGGCGGCCTGCCGGAGCGGCTGCCGTTGACGATCGACTTCACCACCTCGTTCTACTTCCACCGCGAAGGGCCGGGGATCGCCTTCGGCGGAAAGGAGGAGGAGCCGGCGGAGGTGGCGGAGCACGCCGCGCGGCGGCTGCCGCTGCTCGCCGACCTGCCGGTGCAGTCGTCGTGGTGGGGGTTCTACGAGCTCAGCCCGGACTGGAACGCGCTCGTCGGGGAGACCTCGGAGCCGGAGGGGTTCTTCTACGCAACCGGGTTCTCCGGTCACGGCTTCCAGCAGGCGCCGGCCGTGGGGGAGCACGTCGCGGAGCTGATCGCAGGCCGCCGGCCCGCGCTCGATCTGGCCGCCTTCGACGTCGCCCGCTTCGAGCGCGGGGAGGGGCGGCCCGAACGCTTCGTCATCTGATCGGCGCTCCGGCGCCGAGGAACGCGGCCGGATCGGTCTCGGGCGCCCGGCAGGCGAAGCGCTCGCACACGTACACCGTCGGCTTGCCGTCGATCTGCCTCTTCCCGGCGAGCAGCGGGATCCCGTCGCTCGGGCCGAAGGCGACGACCGTGTTCGGATCGAACGGCGCCAGCGCGGCGCGGGCGACCTCGTCCTCGGGCCGGCCGAGGATCGCCAGCTCGCGCGGCGCCGCCAGGTACAGATCGAGCGTGCACAGGGCCCAGCCGAAGGCGGACGGGGCGCGCGTGAGCCCGCCGTGCAGCAATCGGAGCACGCCGACCGCACGGCGCTCGAGCTCGTCGTCGCCGTAGATCCGGGCCAGCCGAAGCAGCACGTGCGCGAGCATCGAGTTCCCCGAGGGCACCGGGTTGTCGTCGAGGTCCTTCGTACGGACGACGAGCGGCTCGGCGTCGTGGGCGGTCATGAAGAAGCCGCCGTGCTCGTCGTCGGCGAAGAGCTCGACCGCGAGCCGCGCCAGCCGGTTCGACTCCTCGAGCCAGCGCAGCTCGCCGGTCGCCGCGTGCAGCTCGAGCAGGCCGTGGGCGACGTCCGCGTAGTCCTCGAGGTAGCCGGCGACTCCGGCGCGGCCCTCCCGCCACGTCCGAAAGAGCCGACCGTCCGCCCCGGACAGCCCGCTGAGCAGGAACTCTGCGAGCCGCTCGGCACCCAGTACCAGTCTGTCACTTGGAAACCGGCGGCCGGCTTCCGCGAGCGCTGCGAGCGTCAAGCCGTTCCAGGCGGCGATCGCCTTGTCGTCACGGCCGGGCTGGGGCCGGCTCGAGCGCTCCTCGAGCAGACGCGTCCTCAGCTCCGGGTCGAGCTCACCGCGGATGATCGCGCGGCCGTCCTCGAACGGGCGAAGCAGCTCGGCCGGCACGCCCTCGTCCGCCGTCCACGTGTAGGTGAGGCCCTCGACGCCGTCCGTGTCGGCGTCCTGGGAGGAAGCAAAGCCGCCGTCCGGCAGCGCGAGATCTCGAAGCAGGTACTCGCAGGTCTCCTGCGCGACGCGGCGGTGGCGCTCCTCACCGGTCACGACCCACGCGTGCAGGTAGGCGGGGACGAGCAGCGCGTTGTCGTAGAGCATCTTCTCGAAGTGCGGCACGAGCCACTGCTCGTCGACCGAATAGCGGTGGAAGCCGCCGCCGACGAGGTCGTACATCCCGCCCGCGGCCATCGCGTCCAACGTCCTCGTGACCAGGTCGAGCTCGCCGCGCCGCAGGAGCAGCTCGAGCGTCGAAGCCGGTGGGAACTTCGGGGCACGGCCGAAGCCGCCCCACTGCGGATCGAACGACCGCCGCAGGCCGCGCACGGCCTCCGAGAGCAGCGAATCCGTCAACGGCTCGTTCGACGGCGCCAGCTCGCTCGTCGAGCGCACCGCCTCGACCAGCTGGGCCGCGGACCGCCCCACGTCCTCGCGCCGCTCGCCGTACGCCCGCGCAGCCGCCTCCAGCACCTGCCGGAAGCTCGGCAGGCCGTGACGCGGGGCGGGCGGGAAGTAGGTCCCGCCGAAGAACGGCTCGCCGGACGGGGTCAGGAAGACCGTCATCGGCCACCCGCCCTGCCCGGTGATCGCGACCACCGCGTCCATGTAGACGGCGTCGAGGTCAGGGCGCTCCTCCCGGTCGACCTTGACGTTGACGAAGCGCTCGTTCATCAGCGCCGCGGTCTCCTCGTCCTCGAACGACTCACGCTCCATCACGTGGCACCAGTGGCAGGCCGCGTAGCCGATCGAGAGCAGAATCGGACGATCCTCGGCGCGGGCCCGGTCGAGCGCCTCCTCTCCCCACGGGTACCAGTCGACGGGGTTGTCCTTGTGCTGCAGCAGGTAGGGGCTCGTCTCCCCGGCCAGACGGTTCATCGAAGGTGCCCCCCGACATCCCACGTCCAGAGCTCGACGACGTTCCCGTCCGGGTCGGTGACGTAGGCGCTCCGGTTGCCGTCTCCCCGTTCGGACAGCTCGGGCGGGCAGCCGTGCTCCCGGAGACGGCCGACGGCGGCGTCGAAGTCGGCCTCGGGCAGGTGCAGCGCGTAGTGGACGTGGACGCCGCCGCGTCCGCCCGCGACGCCGACCTGCGGACGCCAGAGGCCGATCCGCGTCCTGTCGCCCGCCATCACCCACACGGCCTCGCGATCCGGCCAGCGGTCGACGACGGGCAGGCCGAGAACGTCCGCATAGAAGCGCTCCGCCGCCTCCAGGTCGACGACCTCGAGCACCAGCTCGTTGACGCCTGTGACCGGGATCCCGCTCACCCGGGGCACGATAATCGCGGCCGTGCCCTTTACGCCCCTCACCGGAGTGCGTGTCCTCGACGTGACCACCTCGTACGCCGGCCCGACCTGCACCCAGCTGCTCGCCGCGCTGGGCGCCGACGTGATCAAGGTCGAGCCGATCGCAGGCGACGAGGCCCGGCTCTGGGGCCCACCGTTCGTCCATGGGCTCGGCGCGCTGTTCGTCGCCGTCAACTCGGGGAAGCGCTCGCTCTCACTCGATCTCCGCCGCGGCACCGACGTCCTGCTCCGGCTCGTCGACCGGGCGGACGTGCTCGTCCAGAGCCTCCGACCGGGCCTCGCCGACGAGCTCGGGCTGGACGCGGAGGCGCTGCGGGCCCGCCGCGAGCAGCTCGTCCACTGCACGATCTCGTCCTACGGGCGGGCCGGGCCGAAGCGGGCGTTGCCGGGCTACGACCCGCTGCTCCAGGCGGCGGCCGGCCTGATCAGCGTCACCGGTGAGCAGGGCGGCGAGGGCGTGCGGGTCGGCGTCTCCCTGATCGACCACGCGACCGGGATGTACGCGGCGTTCGCGATCCTCGCCGCCCTCCACGCGGGCGGGGGTCGGACGATCGACGTCTCGCTCTGGGAGACCGCCCTCTCGTTCGTGTCCTACCACCTGATCGGCACTCTCGAGACAGGCGCCGTGCCGGCGCCGCAGGGGACGGCGTTCCACGCGATCGCGCCCTACCAGGTGTTCCCGGCCGCGGACGGCGGGCTGATGATCACGGCCGCGAACGACGGGCTGTTCGCGCGGTTGACGGAGGCGATCGGCCTGCCCGAGCTCGCTGTCGACGCCCGTTTCCGGACCAACCCCGACCGGGTCGCGAACCGCGAGGCACTGGTCGACGCGCTCTCCGCCCGGCTGCGAGAGAAGACGCGGGCGGCATGGCTGGAGCGGCTCGAGGCGGCGGGCGTGCCGGCCGCGCCGGTGCAGGACATCGGAGAGGTCGCCGCCGACCCGCAGACGGAGGCGATCGGGATCTTGCAGCATCTGGCCGGCTTCACGACGCTCGGCCCGGCGTTCTCGGCCGACGGCGAGCGCCCGGGGTACCCGTCTCCGCCTCCCCGGGTCGGCTCCCACTCCGGCGAGGTGCTGGCCGAGGTCGGGTACTCCGAGGATGAGATCGCGAGCCTGGCGGCCGACGGAATCGTCCGGCTCGGCTAGGTCGGTTTCGGCCGCGACCCGTGCCTGGCACCCGACGTGTGACGAAAGCGTGCCAAACCGTCCACAGCCAGTGCCTGGCACTCGAGCTGTGACGAAAGCGTGCCAAGCCTGTCCACAGCCGGTGCCTGGCACCGAAGGTGTGACGAGAGCGCAACGACTAGAATTCCGGCGCGTGAGCGTCCTCGTCCTGGCCGGCACCCGGAAGGGGCTCTTCGTCCTCGAGGGCGACGAGGGTCGCCGCACCTGGCGGCTCGAGGGGCCGCTGCTGAGCGGCTGGGAGGTGATGCACGCGACTTTCGACCCGCGCAACGGGACGATCTACGCGGCGACGAACAACTTCGTCTACGGCGCCACCGTGCACCGTTCCACCGACCGGGGGGCGACCTGGGAGCGGGCCGCCGAGATCGGCCTGCCCGAGGACTCGCAGCTGAAGCTGGCCCGTACCTGGCACGTCGAGCCCGGTCACGACGAGCGCACGCTGTGGCTCGGCGGCGACCCGGGCGCCCTGCTTCGCTCGACGGACGGCGGCGAGAGCTTCGAGATCGTGCGGGGCCTGACCCTGCACCCGACGCGCGACCGCTGGAACCCGGGTGCGGGCGGCCTGTGCTGCCACTCGATCTCGCTCGACCCGTCGGAGCCGAACCGCATCTACGCCGCGATCTCCGCCGCCGGCGGGTTCCGGACCGACGACGGCGGCGAGACCTGGACCCCGATCAACAAGGACGTCGCCGCCGACTTCCTGCCCGAAGAGGCGCCACGCGACGTCGGCCAGTGCGTGCACAAGCTGCTGTGCCACCCCGCTCGGCCCGATCGGCTCTGGCAGCAGAACCACATCGGCGTCTACCGCTCCGACGACCGCGGCGACAACTGGGAGCGCCTGGACGGAAACGGCCTGCCGAGCAGCTTCGGCTTCCCGATCATGCTCCATCCGCGCGACCCGGACACGGCGCTCGTGATCCCGGAGGAGGGGGCGGAGAACCGGGTGACCTCGAACGGCCGGCTCGGCGTCTACCGCACGCGCGACGGCGGCGCGAGCTGGGAGCTCGCGTCGAATGGGCTTCCGGAGCAGGCGTGGGCGGTGATCCTCCGCGAAGCCTCGTCCTTCGACCGGCTCGACCCGGCGGGCATGTACTTCGGCACGCAGAGCGGCTCGGTGTGGGTCTCGCCCGACCGAGGGCGACGACTGGGTGGAGGCCGCCGCCGGGCTGCCGCCGGTGCTCTCGGTCGAGGCCGTCGCCGTCTGATGGTCGTCGTCGTGCTCCCGTCGCTGCTGGCGACGGAGGCGGGCGGCCGGAAGCGGTTCGAGCTGGAGGCAAGGACGGTCGGCGACGCGCTGCGGGCGCTTCCCGTCGCGAACCTGCTCTTCGACGAGCGCGGCGTGCTGCGCCCGCTCGTGAACGTCTACGTCGACGGAACGGACGCGCGGTGGGACGGCGGCGTCGCTCGGCCGCTCGCCGGAGGTGAGACGCTGAGGATCGTCCAGGCGGTCGCCGGCGGCTGATCCGGCCACGCGGGCAGCGCGACGAGGTACGGGCCTAGCCGGAAAGCGTGCGCGGGATCCGGATCGTGCCCGCGATGATCTCCCGCCGGACCCGGTCGACCGCCGCGACCTCGGTCTTCGGTACCTTCGGGCTGATCTTCCCGAGCCCGACGCCGCCCTGGGCGAGACCGTAGACGGCGTCGCCGCCGTGGAACTTCCCCTTCGTCACCGCCTCGATCGCGAGGAAGACGGCGCGGTCGACCTTCTTCGTCGCGCTGGTCAGGATGTGCGGGCCGAGGAAGGACTGGTCGGCGTCGACGCCGATCCCCCACACGTTCTGCTCCCGGGCGGCGTCGAGAGCGCCGAGGCCGCAACCGCCTGCGACCTGGAAGACGACGACGGAACCGGCCGCGATCTGGTTCAGGGCGAGCGCTTTGCACTTGGCCTGGTCGTTGAAGTCCTGCGAGTACGCGTTCAGTGTCGCGATCCCCGGGTCGGCGCTCTTCGCGCCCGCCTGGAAGCCGGCGACGAAGCGGTCGACCGGCGGCTGCCGCTCGCCGGCGACCGAGCTGACGACGTCCTTCGGCCCCGGCGCGCGCTTCGCCTCCAGTCCGGCGAGGTAGCCGGCGAGGTAACCGACCTGCTCCTCGCGGAAGAGGAGGCCGAGGACGTTCGGCGGGTGGCCGGCGAGGTCCTGGTCGGAGACGTCCACGATCGCGAAGTGCGTGTTCGGGAACCGCTTCGCGACCGCGCCCATCGCGCCGATCTCCGTGTACCCGACCCCGAGCACGAGGTCGTAGCCCTGGCGGGCGAACGACGCCAGGTTGGGGATGTAGTCGGCGGGCGACTTCGACTCCGCGACCTGGATCCGGACGCCGAGCCGGCGCTGCGCCTCCTGCAGCCCGGCGTACGCGAGATGGTTGAAGCCGCGGTCGTTGAGGCCGCCGACGTCCGTGACCATGCCGATCTTCGGGCCGCTCGCCGTGGCGGTCGTGCTCTTCTTACCGCCCCCGCCGCAGCCGGCTGCGACCAGAGCCACGGTCGCTCCCAGCACCAGCACCCTTGTCCGTCTCGCCGTCATCTCCGACCTTTCGCTAGTTTACGACTGTGGATCGAAAACCTCCCCTGGACCATACCAGCCACCTGCAGGAGACGGTCGGAGTGGTGCTCCAGGTGCGCGAACGTCGTCTGCAGGTGCTGCTCTGGCGGCGTGCCCGCCCGCCCTTCGCCGGGCGCTGGGCGCTCCCCGGGGGCCGCCTCGATCCGGGCGAGACGCTCGAGCGGTCGATCCGCCGTCACCTGGCCGCGAAGGTCGACGTCCGCGAGCTCTCCCACCTCGAGCAGCTGGAGACGCGCGCCGACCCGGCCGAGCGGCCGCGTCACGACCGCCTACCTCGGGCTCGTTCGCACGGGACTCGACCCGGCGGTCCCGGCCGACACCGGCTGGCACCCTGTCGAGCGTCTCCCCCGCACCGCCTTCGACCACGGCGTGTTCGCGCTCGCGGGACGGGAGCGGCTGCGGGCGAAGCTCTCCTACACCAACCTCGGGTTCGCGCTCGCCCCGGCGACGTTCACGATCTCGGAGCTCCGCGACCTGTACGCCGCCGCGCTCGGGCACGAGGTCTCGGCGACGAACCTCCAGCGCGTGCTCCTCCGCCGCGGCGTCCTGGCCGCCACCGGCGAGCGCAGGCCGGCCGGCCCGAGCGGCGGTCGCCCCGCCGAGGTCTACCGCTTCCGCGCCTCGGAGCTCGAGATCACCGATCAGTTCGCGGTGCTGCGGCCACCTCGTTAGGATCGGCTGCTGATGAGGGCCTTCGGGATCGGCGCGCTCGTGGCCGGCAGCGTCGTGGTCGTGCTCGCGCTGCTCGCCGCGACCGTCCTGATCGGGCCGATCCTCTTCTGGCTCGCCTGGAACGTGCTCGACTTCGCGCACGCCGTCGGGCTCCCGGAGCTGGGGTTCTGGGGAATCGTGCTCGCGGCCCTCTTCCTCGGCCTCGGCTGGACGGGAAAGATGGTCGTGACCGCGATCGTGTTCCTCGCCGACCCGTCGTGGTTCCACGGCGCGGCGCAGGTGCGCTGGCCGGAGCCGACGTTCAAGAACTTCGTCGCGATCGCGCTGCTCGCGGTGATCGCGACCCGGCCGCGCGCCTCCCGGAAGTGGAAGCGACGCGACCGGTACGGAGGCCGATCAGGCTAGCGCCGCGACCTGCTCGAAGCGCTCGGCGAGCGACGCCGACCAGGCCCGGATCTCGTTCCAGTCCCGGACGTCCGCAGCCGGCATCCGGCTCAACGGGAACATCGCCCTGGCCGGGTCGAAGGCGCCGCCGAAGACACGGACGTCGACCGGCGCGACCGGCAACCGTTTCAGGTTGCGCTGCAGCTGGGTGGTCGAGGCTTCCAGGTCCTCCGGCCGGTCGCCGACGGGCCCGAGCGCGAAGACCGCCACCGGGATCCGGCGCAGCTCCTCCTCGAAGACGCGAACGAACCCGCGCGCGTCGCGGTGCCAGCGGCCGATGTAGATGCCGCCGCCGATCACCACCCCGCCGTACTGGCCGAGATCCTCCACCTCCGCCGCCGGGCGCACGTCGACGATCAGCCGGTGCTCGCGGAGCGTCGCGGCGACCGCCTCCGCCACCTCGCGGGTGGAGCCGTAGTGCGACGCATGTGCAACCAGGATCGATCCTGCCATGTCGATTCTCCTCTCGGTCGAGCCCAGCGTCGCACCGGCTCCGCCCGGTGCCATCCGGGCGGAGCCGGAACGCACCTCCGGGGGAACTGCTGACACGCCCGCCCGAACGTGATTAGTTCCACCCGAAAAGGCTTCCCGACCTCGGAGGACAGCATGCTCAACGACTTCAAGGCCTTCCTGCTTCGCGGCAACGTCGTCGACCTGGCCGTCGGCGTCGTGATCGGAGTCGCGTTCGGGGCGGTCGTCACCTCGCTGGTCGCCGACCTGATCACGCCCCTGATCGCGGCGATCTTCGGCTCGCACGACTTCTCCGGCCTGACGTTCTCCGTCAACGGCAGCGTGTTCCGCTACGGCAGCTTCCTGAACGCCCTGCTTGCGTTCGTGACGATCGCGGCGGCGGTCTTCTACCTCGTCGTCGTGCCCGTGAACCGGCTGCTGCAGCGCGCCCGGAGGGAACCGACCCCCGACCCGACGACGCGAACGTGCCCGGAGTGCGTCAGCGAGATCCCGATCGAGGCGCGGCGCTGCGCCTTCTGCACGAGCGAGCTCGCGCCCGCGTAGCGCCTACCAGCCGCGGCGGAGCACGACGATCGAGCGGGCGTCGACCTCGATCTCGCCCCGCGCCGCCCAGGAGCGCTCGCCCTCCTCCGCCTCCGGCTCGGCGGTCGACAGCTCCAGCTTCCAGCGCTGCCCGAAGCGCCGCGGCGGAAGGAGGAACGTGACCGGCTCGTGGTTCGAGTTGAAGAGGAGCACGAACGACTCGTCCGTGATCTGCTCGCCCTGGCGGGACCGCGCCGGGGATCTCCTCGCCGCTCAGAAACAGCCCGACCGTGCGGCGCTCCCCGTCCGCCCAGTCTCCCCGCGTCATCTTGCGGCCGTCGGGACGGAACCACCAGCTGTCCGGCAGGCCGGAGCCGAGCGGGGCCGACCCGGTCAGGAACTGGGTCCGGCGGAAGACCGGGTGCGCGAGCCGGAAGTGGATCAGCCGGCGCGTGAAGTCGAGCAGGCGCCTCTGGCGCTCGTCCACGTCCCAGTCGAACCAGCTGATCTCGTTGTCCTGGCAGTACGCGTTGTTGTTGCCGCCCTGCGTCCGCGCGAGCTCGTCCCCGCCGAGCAGCATCGGCACCCCCTGCGAGAGGAACAGCGTGGTCAGGAAGTTCCGCATCTGCCGGTCGCGGAGCACGATCACCGCGGGGTCGTCGGTCGGCCCTTCGGCGCCGTGGTTCCAGCTGCGGTTGTCGTCGGTGCCGTCCCGATTTCCCTCCAGGTTGGCCTCGTTGTGCTTCCCGTCGTAGGAGACGAGGTCGTTGAGGGTGAAGCCGTCGTGGGCGGTGACGAAGTTGATCGAGGCGAACGGCCGGCGCCCGTCCGACTGGTAGAGGTCGCTCGAGCCCGTGAACCGCTGCGCGAGCTCGCCGACCGAATCGCGGCCGCGCCAGAAGTCGCGGACCGAGTCGCGGTACATGCCGTTCCACTCGGTCCAGAGGATCGGGAAGTTGCCGACCTGGTAGCCGCCGGGCCCGACGTCCCACGGCTCCGCGATCAGCTTGACCTGCGAGAGCACCGGATCCTGGTGGATCACGTCGAAGAACGCCGACAGGCGGTCGACGTCGTAGAACTCGCGGGCGAGCGCAGAGGCGAGGTCGAAGCGGAAGCCGTCGACGTGGCAGTCGATCGCCCAGTAGCGGAGCGAGTCCATGATCAGGCGGAGGACGCTCGGGTGGACCGGGTTGAGGCTGTTGCCGGTGCCGGTGAAGTCCATGTAGTAGCGCGGGTCGTCCGGCATCAGCCGGTAGTAGGAGGCGTTGTCGACCCCCTTGAAGCTCAGCATCGGGCCGAGATGGTTGCCCTCGGCGGTGTGGTTGTAGACGACGTCGAGGATCACCTCGATCCCCGCGCGGTGGAGCGCCTTGACCATGCCCTTGAACTCGCGGACCTGCTCGCCGCGGGTGCCGGTCGCGGCGTAGAGGGCGTGGGGCGCCAGGTAGCCGATCGAGCTGTAGCCCCAGTAGTTCGTCAGCCCTTTCTGGACGAGGTTGTGCTCGTCGATGATGTGGTGGACGGGGAGCAACTCGACCGCGGTCACGCCGAGCGACTTCAGGTGCGCGATCGACGCCTCGGAGGCCAGGCCGGCGTAGGTGCCGCGCAGGTCGTCGCGGACGCCGGGGTGACGGACGGTGAAGCCCTTCACGTGCACCTCGTAGATGACGGTGTCGTGCCAGGGCGTGCGCAGGTGCTCGTCCCCCTCCCAGTCGAAGGTCGGGTCGATCACGATGCACTTCGGGATCGCGGACGCGTCGTCCTCGTCGTCGGCCTCGAGGTCGGCGTCCTCCCCGCCCGGCACGTACGGAAGCGTGCTCGCAGCGTCCCAGTCGACCGCACCTTCGATCGCCTTTGCGTACGGGTCGATCAGCAGCTTGTGGGCGTTGAAGCGGTGCCCGTCCTGAGGAGCCCAGCGACCGTGGACCCGGTAGGCGTATCGCTGACCGGGCCCGACCTCCGGGACGTAGCAGTGCCAGTTGAAGGCGGTGCGCTCGCCGAGCGGGATGCTCGTCTCGCGGTCGTGCTCGTCGAACAGACAGAGCTCGACGTGCTCGGCGTTCTGCGTGAAGAGCGAGAAGTTCGTCCCTTCGCCGTCCCACGTCGCTCCGAGCGGGAAGGGACGGCCCGGCCACACCCTCACTCGCGCAGCTCCGCCGTCCGTGCGCCGAAGTCGACGACGAGCGTGGCGCCGCCGCGCCGCATCGTCAGCACCTGCCCGTCTGCCTTCACCGTGACCACGCGCGGCAGCCTACGTCTCAGCGCGAGCAGCCTGCGGTAGTGGTCTCGCACACCGGGAAGCTCGCGGCGGGAGAGCTTCGACCGGTGGAAGGTCGCCGGGTCCTGCGGGTCGGGGACGTCGTCGCGCGCGAAGCCCTCGTAGGCGGCGAACTCGCGCTTCCGCCCCGCGCGCGTCGCCTCCGCGACGGCCGGGTCGACGTGGTCGGCGAAGAACCGGAACGGATTCGTCCTCTCCGTACTCCTCCCCCATGAACAGGAGTGGAGTCTGCGCCGAGCAGAGGACGACGGAGGAGGCGAGCCGGAGCGAGCTCGGGCGGCAGCCGGTCCCCGAACGCGCGATTGCCGATCTGGTCGTGGTTCTGGGCGTAGACGACGTGGCTCGGCGCAGGCCGCCGCGCCAGCTCGCGGACGACGTCCGCGACGCTGCCGTACGTCGGCGTAGTAGCCCTCGCGCTCGCCGGTCAGGAGCGCGTGCAGCGAGTGATGGAGCCCGTCCGCCCAGCGCGCGTCGTGCCCCCAGCTCCGGATCGGCCGGTCGTCCCCGGCCGAGGTCTCCGAGATGACGAGCGCCCGCGGCGCGCCGGAGCGGACCCGGTCGTCGAGCTCGGCGAGGATGTGGCGCGGCGACTCGTCCCGGACCGCCTGGACGGCGTCGAGCCGCAGGCCGTCGACGCCGTACTCGTTCACCCACATGAGCGCGTTCTGGATCGCCCACTCGCGCGTGCCGGGCTGCGAGTAGTCGACGCCGTCGCCCCAGAGCGTCCTGTGACGGGCGGTGAGGTACGGCGCGAACGCCGTGAGCGCCTCGGAGCCGGGGCCGAGGTGGTTGTAGACGACGTCCAGGATCACGCCCAGCCCCTCGCGATGCGCGGCCGCGACGAGGCGGCTCAGCCCGCCCGGCCCGCCGTACGCGTGGTGCGGCGCGTAGAGGTAGACGCCGTCGTAGCCCCAGCCGTGCCGGCCCGGGAAGGTGGCGACCGGCATCAGCTCGATCGCGGTCACCCCGAGCTCGCGCAACGCGCCGAGGTGCGGAATTGCGGCGTCGAACGTCCCCTCGCCCGAGAACGCGCCGACGTGGAGCTCGTAGATCACCAGCTCGTCGGTCGACAGCCCCCGCGGCGCTCCCCGGCGGAACGTCGGCCACCCGCGACGGGCCGCCCATGCCCTGGGGCTGGGAGCGCGAGCACGGGTCGGGGAGGGCGCGTGCCCCGTCCAGGACGTAGCGGTAGTCGTCGCCCGGCTCGGCGCGGAGGACGGTGCCGAACACGCCGCCGGATCCGGGCTCGAGGTCGTGGAGCTCCCCGCCGATCCGGATCGACACCGTTCGCGCACGGGGCGCCCAGACGCGGAAGGAGACGGTTCCGCCGGGCCCGGGGATCGCCCCGAGCCGGCTCACGCGCCGGCCGACGGCAACGGCTCGCCGCCTCGCCGCCCGAGCGCGGCCCGCACCGCCGCCGCTCCGCTGGCCGCGGCTGCGACCGACACGGCGGCGAAGAAGTACCAGGCGGCGTCGTCTCCGTAGGCGCCCCGCAGCTGCAGCGCGCTGAACGGCCCGAGCGCGAACCCGACCGCCGAGGTGCTCCCGAACGCGCCCATGTACGCACCGCGCACGTCCGCGGGAGCGAGACCGGCGACGATCGCCTGGGAGGTCGGGACCCACAGCATCTCCCCGACCACGAACACGAACATCACGAGCACGAACATCGCCACCGAGCCGCCGAGGATCAGCAGGAGGAAGGACCCGCCCATCAGCAGCATCGCGCTGACCAGCTTCGGGCCGGCCGGGTACGCCGCCGTCCATCTGGTCACGCGCAGCTGGAGCAGCGTCACGAGCACCGGGTTGATGATCACGATGAAGCCCCACGTCGAGGGGGCGATCCCGTGCGTCGCCACCGCCGAGATCGGCAGCACGGTCTCGTACGCGACGTAGACGAGGTAGGCGAGCGCTCCCGAGAGCAGGAAGACCAGAAAGGCCCTGTCTCGGCGGATGACGTCGAACGAGCCCCGTGCCGGCGGCTCCGAGGGTGCGTAGGCGCCGCGGCGCGGCAGGTACCGGTAGGCGATCGCGATCGCGACCGCGCAGAGGGCGGTGACGCCGGCCCAGAGCAGCGGCCAGTGCCGGCCGATCAGAAGCAGGCCGCCGACGGGCGGGCCGAACGCGACGCCGAGATTGGAGGCGACCCGCACGGAGGCGTACCCGGCCTCGTGGCGCTCCGGCGGGACGAGGTCGGCGACCATCGCCTGGTCGGCACCGCCGCCGATCGAGCCGCCGATCCCGGCCGCCGCCATCAGCCCGAGCCCGACCAGGACGTGATCCCCGACGAAGGCGAAGGAGAGGAAGACGGCGGCGAGCAGTCCCCAGCCGAGGAGGATCACGGGCCGCCTGCCGACGTGGTCGGAGGCATGCCCGCCGAGGTAGCCGAACACCATCCCGGCAACCGCGGCGATCAGGAAGGCGACGCTCAGCTGCCGGTTGGTGGCGCCGAGCTTCTGGATCGTCCAGATGCCGACGAACACCCACCCCGCCGAGAAGGAGGCGGAGCCGACGAAGGAGACGGCGAGCACCGGCCGCAGGGCGCGGTCGACCTCGTCGCCCCAGACGAGGCGGACGAGCCTTGCGAGGAGGCGCACGGCTCTCATCCAAGCAGGACCGTCCGCTCCGGCCGCGACACTCGAGCGGTGATCCGCGAGGAGGCCGGCCGGCTGTGGAGCTGGGGCGAGCGCCACCGCCGGCTGGTGGCGCGACTGGTGATCGCGCTCGAGCTGACGATCGCCGTCGACGTCGTCGCCGCGATCCTGATGTGGCGCCTCGAGCGCCACGCGCACGGCACCGAGATCCACGGGCTCGGAGACGCGTTCTTCTTCTCGACCGTGCAGCTGCTGACGGTCTCGTCGCAGCTCAAGAACCCGCTCACGGCCGCCGGCCGGGTCGTCGACGTCGGCCTCGAGATCTGGGCACTCGTGGTCGTGACGTCGGTGGCCGGCTCCTTCGCGGCCTTCTTCACCGGCGGCGACCGAGACTAGGAGGGCGCGAGCCAGAGGACGCCGAGCGGCGGCAGCGCCACCTCGGCCGAGAACGGCTGGTCGTGCCACGGCTTCGCCTCGGCGGCGACGCCGCCCAGGTTCCCGACCCCGGAGCCGCCGTAGAGCTCCGAGTCGGTGTTCAGCAGCTCGCGCCAGCGCCCGCCGGCCGGGAGGCCGAGGCGGTAGCCGTGGCGGGGAACGGGCGCGAAGTTGCAGGCGCAGACGATCGGCCGCGCGCCACCTGCGGCGAGCCGGACGAAGGCGACGACGTTCGAGGACGCGTCGTTGGGCTCGAGCCAGCGGAAGCCGGACGGGTCGAAGTCGAGCTCCCAGAGGGCCGGCTCGGCCGCCGTAGTGCCGGTTCAGGTCGCGGACGAGCGCCTGGACACCCGCGTGCTCGGGCCGCTCGAGCAGGTGCCAGTCGAGCGAGCCCTCGGACTGCCACTCGCGCTCCTGAGCCAGCTCCCCGCCCATGAAGAGCAGCTTCTTCCCCGGGTGGGCCCACATGTACGCGTACAGCGCGCGCAGGTTGGCGAGCCGCTGCCACGGATCGCCCGGCATCTTCGCGAGCAGCGAGCCCTTCCCGTGGACGACCTCGTCGTGCGAGAGCGGCAGCAGGAAGTTCTCCGAGAACGCGTAGACCAGGCTGAACGTGAGCTCGTGATGGTGGTGTCGCCGGTAGATCGGGTCGCGCTCGAAGTACGCGAGCGTGTCGTGCATCCAGCCCATGTTCCACTTCACCCCGAAGCCCAGCCCGCCCAGGTAGACGGGCCGCGACACGCCGGGCCAGGCGGTCGACTCCTCGGCCGCCATCACCACGCCCGGCTCGCGTCCGTACGCGACCTCGTTCAGCTCCTTCAGGAACGAGACGGCATCGAGGTCCTCGTTGCCCCCGAACGCGTTCGGCTCCCACTCGCCGGCCTTGCGCGAGTAGTCCAGGTAGAGCATCGAGGCGACCGCGTCGACCCGCAGGCCGTCGGCGTGGTACTCGCGCAGCCAGTAGAGCGCGCTCGCGATCAGGAAGTTGCGCACCTCGTTCCGGCCGAAGTTGAAGACGAGCGTCCCCCAGTCGGGGTGGGCGCCGCGGCGCGGGTCCTCGTGCTCGTAGAGGGCCGTCCCGTCGAACCGGGCGAGCGCCCAGTCGTCGCGGGGGAAGTGGGCGGGAACCCAGTCGAGGAGCACGCCCACGCCCGCGCCGTGCAGCCGGTCGACGAACGCGCGGAAGTCGTCCGGCCCGCCGAAGCGGGCGGTCGGCGCGAAGTAGCCGGTGACCTGGTACCCCCAGGACGGCGCGTAGGGGTGCTCCATCACCGGCAACAGCTCCACGTGGGTGAAGCCCATGTCGGTGACGTACTCCGCCAGCTCGTCGGCGAGCTCGAGGTACGTGAGCGGACGGTTTTGCTCGAGGGGGTTCAGCCGCCACGAGCCGAGGTGGACCTCGTACACGCTCATCGGACCCGCCAGCGGGTCCGCCGACCGGCGCTGCTCGAGCCACCGGGCGTCGTGCCACTCGTACGCGGACTCGGCCACCACCGAGGCATTGCGCGGAGGCACCTCGGTCGCGAATGCGAGCGGATCCGCCTTGATCCGGAGCGCACGCGCGCGCGTCCGGATCTCGAACTTGTACTTCGTCCCCGGCCGGAGGTCGGGGACGAACAGCTCCCAGATCCCGGACGAGCCGAGCGTCCGCATCGGATGGAGCCGCCCGTCCCAGCCGTTGAAGTCGCCGACCGCGCTGACCGAGGTCGCGTTCGGCGCCCAGACCGCGAACGCGACGCCCGCCACCCCGTCGATCTCGCGCGGATGGGCGCCGAGTCGCGCGTACAGCTCCTCGTGCCGGCCTTCCGCGGCGAGATGGAGGTCGAGCTCCCCGACCGTCGGGAGGAACGAGTACGGGTCGCGAAGGACGTACGTGTCGCCCGCCGGATAGCGCACCTCGAGTCGGTAGTCGAGTGGCAGCGAGGCCCCTTCGACCACCCCCTCGAAGACGCCGCTGCCGTTCGACTGGGGCAGCTCGACCCCCATCGGCAGCACGCGGACCGACTCCGCGTCCGGGCGGTACGTGCGGACGACGACGCCGCCCTTCGCCGGATGCGCGCCGAGGTAGGCGTGCGGATCGGCGAGCTCGTAGATCTCGGTCATCGGCCGCTCCCGGGTGTCATGCGCCCACCGGCTGCTCGAGCAGGCGCAGGATCCCGGCGACCGGGATCGACAGCCAGTCCGGCCGCATGTTCAGCTCGTAGCGCAGCTCGTACACCGCCTTCTCGAGCTCGAACACGGAGAGAAGCCGATCGAACGCCTCCCGCCCGGCGGGGACGATCGTCGGGTCGACGCTCTCGATGTAGCTCCCCAGGAACTCGGCTCGGGCGCGCTCCTCCCAGCCCGGCGGAGCGCTCGCACCGCGGAGGTGGTCGACCGCCGATGCAGCGTAGGCGAACGAGCGGAGCATCCCCGCCACGTCGCGCAGCGGCGACCGCTTGCGGCGCCGCTCGGGCAGCGAGCGGGCGGGCTCGCCCTCGAAGTCGAGGATCACCCAGTCGCCCGACGCCGGTCCCTCCGCCGCAGCCCCCGGCGCCCAGAGCGTCTGGCCGAGGTGGTAGTCGCCGTGGTGGCGGATCACGCGGCCGGTCGTCCCCGCGTGCGTGCGCTGACGGAGGCGCTCGCGGACCTCCTCGGCCCGCCCGGCGATCGGGGCGAGCGCCTCCACGTCCGGCGGCAACCCCAGGAACACGGCCTCGATCTCCTCGTCGACCGTCGCGGTCAGGAGGCCGAGAGCCTCCGGGCTCGGCTCTTCCGGGGCGAAGTTCGGGTCGCCGGGCTCGGAGGCGAGCGCGTTGTGCATCTGCGCGGTCACGTGGCCGAGGCGCCGCAGCCGGCCGAGGAAGCGGTCCGGTGCCTCGGCCAGCTCGTCGAGGGCGAGCTCCCAGCCGTCGAGACCGTCCGGAACGAACTCCTGGACGATCCCCAGCGTCGCCTCCAGGGGCCGGCCGACGTACGCGTACCAGCCGCCGAGCGCGGGGATGTTCGCGAAGCTGCGCTCGGTGAGGAAGCGCAGCATCTCGAGCTCCGGGTTGAGCCCCGCCTCGAGGCGCCGGTAGGCCTTCAGGATCAGCTCCTCGTCGAAGACGACGCAGCTGTTCGACTGCTCCCTTCCGATCAGCCCCGCGGTGCCGAGCTCGCCGCCGAGAGCGGCGAAGCCCTCGAGCTGGTGGAACTCGACCGTCTCCCTCGCCGGCCGGCTGGTCCGCGCCCGCGCGGATCAGGTGGACGAGCTCCCGCGCGAGCGCGGGATCGTCGAGCGCGTCGTAGATCGTGAAGCCGCCCGCGCTGCCGATCGAGACGTCCGCCCAGCCCGTGCTTTCCGGCCGGAGCCCGAGCGGGAGCTGGTAGAGCTCGTGCGTTCCCGGCTGGAAGCGGATCGCCAGGAGCGCGAGCACCAGGCCCGGCTCCTGCCCGCGGAGGACCGCGGTGTCGACGATGTGGGCGCCGACCCGCTCGCGCGCCTTGGCGCCGAACCAGCGCTGCCCGGCGACGTAGTCGCCGAGCACGCCCTCGTCGAGCGCCCAGACCGCTCGTTCAGGCCTGTTCATCGTCCTCCTTCCGGAGCCGGAACCAGAACCACCCGCGCGGCGCGAGCGTGAGCAGGTACGGCAGCGCTCCGATCCGCGGAAAGCGCGTCCGGCCGAGCATCTCCTCGGGGACGTAGCCCTCGAACTCGGACAGGTCGAGCTCCACCGCCTGCGCAGATCTGGCGAGGTTGTGCACGCAGAAGACGACCTCCTCCCCGTACCGGCGGACGTGCGCGAAGATGCGCGGGTTCTCCGGTCGGAGCGGCTCGTAGGTGCCGAGCCCGAACACGGGATGCTCCTTCCGCAGCCCGATGAACCGGTGCAGCCAGCGGAGCATGGAGGTCGGGGTGCGCAGCTGCGCCTCGACGTTCACCGCCTGGAAGCCGTACACGGGATCCATCAGCGGCGGCAGGTACAGCCGCGCGAAGTCGGCCCGCGAGAAGCCACCGTTTCGGTCGCTCGTCCACTGCATCGGCGTGCGCACTCCGTCCCGGTCGCCGAGGTAGACGTTGTCGCCCATGCCGATCTCGTCCCCGTAGTAGAGAACGGGCGCACCCGGAAGCGAGAAGAGGATCGCGTGCATCAGCTCGATCTCGTCCCGGCCGGCGTCGAGCAAGGGCGCGAGTCGGCGGCGGATCCCGAGGTTGATCTTCATCCGCGGGTCCTTCGCGTACTCCTCGTACATGTAGTCGCGCTCGTCGTCGGTCACCATCTCCAGCGTCAGCTCGTCGTGGTTGCGGAGGAAGAGGCCCCACTGGCAGTTGTCCGGGATCGCCGGCGTCCGGTCGAGGATCTCGAGGATCGGCTTCGCCTCCTCGCGCCGGAGCGCCATGAACATCCGCGGCATCGCCGGGAAGTGAAAGGCCATGTGGCACTCGTCGCCCTCGCCGAAGTAGTGGACGACGTCCTCGGGCCACTGATTTGCCTCCGCCAGCAGCACGCGGTCGGGGTAGCGGGCGTCGATCTCGGCGCGCACGCGTCGCAGATACGCATGGGTCTCGGGGAGGTTCTCGCAATTCGTTCCCTCCCGCTCGTACAGGTAGGGCACCGCGTCCAGGCGGAATCCGTCGATGCCGAGGTCGAGCCAGAAGCGGAGGACGTTGAGCATCGCCTCCTGCACCTCGGGATTGTCGTAGTTCAGGTCCGGCTGGTGGGCGAAGAAGCGGTGCCAGTAGTACGCGCCCGCGACGGGGTCCCACGTCCAGTTCGAGACCTCGCTGTCGATGAAGATGATCCGCGCGTCGCGGTAGCGCTCGTCCGTGTCGGACCAGACGAACCAGTTGCGCTTCGGCGAGTCCGGGCTCGAGCGGGACTCCTGGAACCACGGATGGTCGCTCGACGTGTGGTTCATCACCAGGTCGGCGATCACGCGCATCCCGCGCTGGTGCGCCGCCTCGACGAAGGACTTGAAGTCGTCCACCGTCCCGTAGTCGGGGTGGATGCCGAAGAAGTCGGCGATGTCGTAGCCGCCGTCGCGGAGCGGGCTGGGGTACATCGGCAGCAGCCAGATGCAGTCGATCCCGAGCCACTGGAGGTAGTCGAGCTTGTCGGTCAGGCCTCTGAAGTCGCCGGAGCCGTCGTCGTTGCCGTCGAAGAAGCCGCGAATGTGGATCTCGTAGAAGACCGCGTGCTTGAACCACCGCGGGTCCTGCTCGAACCAGTGGCCCGGCTCGCTCATCTCGGAAGATCCGGCGCTGCGCGTCGATGATCTTCTGAGATCCATTCGGCGCGAACAGGTTCGCGGACGCGGGACGGCGGCGCGCGGCGGGCAAAGCCCGCCGCCGGCCGGAGGTTTTCCACAACCAGTGCCTGGCACTGGAGGTGTGCCGATCGTGGGACGATCTCTCCACAGGATTCATCTCGTCTCCACCCGGAGCACGTGTGCCTGGCCGGGGCCGAGGCGGACGTAGTTGCGGCCGATGCGCCAGTGGAAGCGCTCGCCGGCGAGCAGGTCGGCGACGAGGTAGGCGGGCGGCAGACCGAGCCAGACGGGGACGACCACGACGCCCTCCTGCTCGGCCTTCGGGTCGAGGTTCACGCACACGAGCACGACATTGCCCTCCGCGCGCCGGATGTATGCGATCAGCTGGTCGTTCTCCGTCTCGAGGAAGTCGACCCCCTCGAGCCGCTGGAGCGCGGGGTTCTCGCGGCGAATCGCGTTCAGGCGCTTGACGAGCGGGAGCAGCGGTCCGTCGAGCCGCCTCTGCTTGAGCTCGTACTTCTCCGAGTCCAGGTACTCCTCGCTCCCCTCGTGCACGGGAACGCTCTCGCAGTGCTCGTACCCGGAGTAGATGCCGTAGCTCGGAGACAGCGTCGCCGCGAGCACGAGCCGAGCCTCGAAGGCCGGCCTCCCGCCGCGCTGGAGATACTCGTGGAGGATGTCCGGCGTGTTCGCGAAGAAGTTCGGCCGGAAGAACTCCGGCAGATCCGAACGCGTCAGCTGCGTCATGTACTCGATCAGCTCCGCCTTCGTGTTCTTCCAGGTGAAGTAGGTGTACGACTGGTTGAAGCCCGCCTTCGCGAGCGCGGCCATCACCGCGGGCCGCGTGAACGCCTCCGAGAGGAAGATCACCTCCGGGTCGACGGCGCGCACCTCGCTGGATCAGCCACTCCCAGAAGGGCAGCGGCTTCGTGTGCGGGTTGTCGACCCGGAACGCCTTCACGCCCTGGCCGACCCAGTAGAGGACGACGTCGCGGAGCGCAGCCCAGAGGCGCTCCCAGTCCTCGCTGTCGAAGTTGACGTTGTAGATGTCCTGGTAGCGCTTGGGCGGGTTCTCGGCGTACTTGAGCGTGCCGTCCGGTCGCCGGTGGAACCACTCCGGATGCTGGGTCAGCCAGGGGTGGTCGGGCGAGCACTGGATCGCGAAGTCGAGCGCGATCTCGAGGCCGGCCTTCCGGGCGCCGGCGACGAGCCGGCGGAAATCCTCGATCGTGCCCAGGTGCGGATCGACCGCCGTGTGCCCGCCCTCCTTGCTCCCGATCGCCCAGGGGCTGCCGGGATCCCCGGAGGCCGCGACCAGGGCGTTGTTCCGTCCCTTCCTGTTGGTCGTTCCGATCGGGTGGATCGGAGGAAGGTAGACGAAGTCGAACCCGAGCCCGGCCAGCTCGGGCAGCACCTTCTCCACGCCGGCGAAACCGCCCCACGAGCGCGGAAAGAGCTCGTACCAGGCGCCGAAACGCGCCCGCTCCCGATCGACGTCGACCTCGAGCGCCTGCGGGAGCTGCGTGAGCTCGGACCGGTCGACCTCCGTCCCGGCGAGGGCGGTCTCGACGTCGAGCCGACGCACGTTCAGCAAGACCGCGCCTTCCTGCAGCTCGCTGGCGAGATCGGTCTGTCCGGCCTCGACCTTGCGACGAAGCTCGTCGCGCCATGACGCGAAGCGGTCGACCCAGGCCTGCACCGTGAACTCCCAGCGCCCGCACGATTCGACCGTGAACGACGCCGTCCACCGGTCGGGGTCGCTCTCGACCATCGGAACCTGGCGCCAGCTCGCCGATCCCGGCGGCCGGGCGGCGACGGCGGCGCCGAGCACCTCGTGGCCGTCGCGAAAGATCTTCGCCCCCACCTCGACCTCGTCGCCGACCGAGCGCTTGACCGGGTACCGGCCGCAGTCGAGCTGCGGCCGGACGTCCTCGATCTGGATGCGTGGCGGTCTGGTTCGGGGAACTGGCATCGCGTACGGTCAGGTTTCAGCAAACGGCGGCGCCCAAACCGTATGCACATTCGACGATCGAGCGGAGTGCTCTTGCACGTGTCCTCGCTGCCCGGCGGCAGGCTCGGCCGCGAGGCGTTCCGCTTCGTCGACTGGCTCGCCGAGGCCGGGCAGTCGTGGTGGGCGCTGCTGCCGCTCTCCCCGCCGGACCGGGCCGGCTCTCCGTATGCGTCCTCGTCCGCCTTCGCCGGGCACCCGGGGTACCTCGAGCGCCCGGCCGCGAAGGTCACGACCGGCGAGCTCGAGGAGCTTGTCGCCCGCCAGGCGTACTGGATCGGCGACTGGGCCGCCTTCGCGGGGCCGGGCGCGATCGCCGACCAGGTTCGCTTCGACCGCGAGTGGGCCGCGCTGAGGCGGTACGCGGCCGAGCGTGGCGTCCGGCTGTTCGGGGATGTGCCGATCTACGTGGCGGGGAGCGGCGCGGACGTCGCCGCGCATCCGGAGCTCTTCCAGCGCGGGTTCGTCGCCGGTGCGCCCCCGGACGACCTGAGCGCGGTCGGCCAGCTCTGGGGCAACCCGCTCTACGACTGGAGCGCGCTTCGCGCCCGGCGCTACCGCTGGTGGGTGGAGCGCCTGCGGCACACGTTCGAGCTCGTTGACCTCGCCCGCATCGACCACTTCCGCGGATTCGTCGCCTACTGGGCCGTGCCGGAGCGAAACCGGACCGCGAAGCACGGGCGCTGGCGCCGCGGTCCCGGGGCGGATCTCTTCCGGGTCGCGGAGCAGGAGCTCGGCCCGCTGCCGCTCGTCGCCGAGGATCTCGGCGTGATCACGGGGAAGGTCGGGGCGCTGCGCGATCGGCTGGGCATCCCCGGGACGGTCGTGATGCAGTTCGCCTTCGGAGGGCCGCCCGCCAACGTCCACCGGCTGGAGAACCATCGGCGCCGGAGCGTCGTGTACGTCGGCACGCACGACTGCGATACCGCGCTCGGCTGGTGGAGGTCGCTGAGCCCTCGCGAGCGCATCGCGACCGGCCTTCCGGGCGCCCGGCCGCACTGGGAGCTGATCGAGGCGGCGTTCTCGTCGCGCGCGGAGCTCGCGATCGTGCAGGCGCAGGACGTGCTCGGGCTCGGGAGCGAGGCGCGGATGAACATGCCCGGCACGACCACCGGAAACTGGACCTGGCGGCTCCGGCCCGGGCAACTGACGCGTGAACTCGCCGCGGCGCCTGCGAGACGCGACCGGCGCCGCCGGCCGCCTCCCCGCCTGAGAGCCCGCCGCGACGTTTACCAGCACGACACCGGGCGCTCACCGAACCGAGGCGAGGACGGCGCCTACGCTGACCGAAGAAGAAGGCGTGAGAACGGGCCGCACTCCTCTCCTCTGCGAGCTGCACGCCCACTCGACGTGGAGCGACGGCGAGCTTTCGCTCGGCGAGCTGGTCGACCTGTACGGGCGCAGCGGCTTCGACGTCCTCTGCGTCACCGACCACGTTGTCCGCACCGAGGCGCCCTGGGCCGACCCCCGCTGCCTCCTGGGCGCGGAGCGATTCGAGGAGTACGTGATCGCGGTCGAGCGGGAGGCACGCCGGGCCCGCGCCGCCTATCTCGTCGACCTTGCGGAGCCTGCTCGCATCCAAGCTGCCGCCTAGCTTCCGGCCGGCCCCGATCAACGGGGCGGGCACATCTCCGCTCATCCCCCATCTCACCGTCCGGCGGCTCGCCGCGGCCGCGATGCTCGCCACCCTCACGGCCGTCGTCTTCGGCGCCCGTCACTCGCTCGGCGAGACGGCGGCCAGGCTCCACGACCTCGAGCTGCTTCCGGTCGCCTTCGCCGCGGGATCCCTGCTGGTCACCCTCGCCGCGTCCGCGGGGGCGTGGCGCTGTGCACTGCGGGCGGTCGGAGCGGAGCTCCGCTTCCGTGAGGCCTGGGGCTGCTACGGGATCGGCTCGCTCGCGAACGCCGTGCTGCCGGCCCGGCTCGGCGACGCGGTGCGGGTCGGGCTCTTCGCCGGCCGGCTCGACGGCCGCGACCGCCGCTGGCTGAGCGGGGGCGCGTGCCTGGCGGTGGCCGGCGCCCGCAGCGCCGTCTACGCGTGCACGTGCACCGGAGCGGCGCTCGCCGGCCTGCTCCCCGGCTGGACGCTGGCCGGCCCCGCGGCCGCGGCCGGGATCACGATCCTCGGGATCGCGGGCGGCCGCCGGCGAACTTCCGGCCGCCTCGCCCGGCTCGGACTGGCCGGATCGCTCAGGCCGACCGCCGGAGGGGCGCTGCTCGGCTGGGTGACGATCGCCGCCGCCGCCCGGCTGGCGGGAGCGGTGAGCCTCCTCCACGCGCTCGGGGTCGCGAACGCGGTCGGCGCCGCCCTCGTCGGGCTTGCGGCGATGGCGGTCGTGGGGACGATCCCCCTCGCCCCGGGCAGCGCGGGCGTGGCCGGCGTCGGCATGGCGCTCGCCCTCGAGCGCTCCGGAGTGACGCCTGCGAAGGCGATCGCGGCCGCCGTCGCCTTCCACGCCCTGGAGACGCTGATGAGCGTCGTCTTCGGGTCGAGCGGCTGGGTGGCGATGCGCACCGCGGGTCGGCCCGGTCGCCGGGTCGCCTCCGTCGAGGATTGCGAAGATACCGCCGATGCCTCCCGCATACCGCTTCGTCGACCGCTGGCTCGTCCGGGCGCCGATCGAGCGCGTCTACGACACGATCGGAGACGTCGCCCGGTACGGAAGCTGGTGGACGGACTTCGTGATCGAGGCGACGGGGGACGAGGGCGAGCCGCAGCCCGGGAAGCGAAATCAGCCTGCTCGTCAAGGCGTACCTGCCGTACAGGGTTCGCTTCGGCCTCGAAGTGGTCGAGGCGGAGCGCCCCCGCCTGATCGCATCGCGCCTGAGCGGCGACTTCGACGGGACGGGCGAATGGCGCCTGACCGAGACCGGCGAAGGGACCGAGGCCGTTCTCGACTGGCGTCCGCAGGGTGCGAAAGCCGCTGATCCGCTACCTGACCCCGGTGCTCCGCCCGCTCTTCCGCTCCAACCACGCCTGGGCGATGAAGCGGGGCGAGCGGCAGATCCGCGAATACCTCGAAGGCCCGGCGCACTGAGCCGGGCCGCCGCTTCGACGCTCAGGCGGGGCCCTTGGCGACCGGCTCGAACTTGTAGCCGACGCCGTAGCGTGTCTGGATGAACGAGTGCCGCGCGCCGTGCCGGTCGAGCTTCTCGCGGAGCTTCTTGACGAAGACGTCGACCGTGCGATCACGGTGGGTCTCGCGCCTGCCCCAGAGCCGCTGGAGCAGCTCGTCCCGCGAGACCACCCGCCCCTGCTCGAGTGCCAGCGCGTAGAGGAGTCGGAACTCGGTCGGCGTCAGGTCGACGCTTTCCCCGTTCACGTACGCCTGCACCTCGCGCGGGTCGATCCGCAGCTCTCCGACCACGATCGCCTCGCCCCGCGGTGCCTCCGCCGGGCGCACGCCTCGCCTCGCCGCCGCCCGGACCCGGGCGACCAGCTCCTTCATCGAGAACGGCTTGACCAGGTAGTCGTCGGCGCCGATCTCGAGCGCATGGACGCGGTCGTGCTCGGTGCCGCGTGCGCTGACGACCACGATCGGCGTGCCGATCCCCTCCGCCCGCGCGGTCTCGATCACGCTCCAGCCGTCGCGCTCCGGGAGCATCAGGTCGAGCACGCACACGTCCGGCTGCTCGTAACGCAGGCGCGCGAGCCCCTGCTCTCCCTTGCCGACGACGATCGGATCGAACCCCTCGGAGGAGAGATGGGCGGCCATCCCCTGCGCGATCACCTCGTCGTCCTCGACGATCAGCACCTTCGCCATCGCGGCGAGCTTAGCGGTGCGTCTGGACGACCGTGAGCGGGCGCCACACCGCTCCGCCGCACATCGGGCAGCGGTCGGGCACGCGTCCCGCGGCGATGCCGTAGCCGCACCGGGCGCAGGCCCGGTCGCGAGACGGATGCCGCCCGTCGGCAACGACGGGCGGCCGCTGTACGAGCATCATCGGGCTCCAGCGTAGGCGCAGCGGACGCCTCGATGGGCGTCGTGACGGTGAAGGCCGGGGGAAGAGACGGTGGCACCTCTCGGAGAAGATCCGGTGAACGACCCGGCGCCCGGCAGGCGGCATCTAGGATCGAGCGGTGAGGAAGACGCTCGAACGCGAGCTCAAGCTCGACGCCGATCCCGGCTTCGTCCTGCCCGACCTGGGCGGGGCGGCGCTGGCACCCCGGTCGTTCACGTCCACCTACTACGACACCCAGGATCGCCGCCTGCTGCGCGCCGGGATCACGCTGCGGCGGCGGGTGGAGAACCGGGCGGGGCTCTGGCAGCTCAAGCTCCCGGCGGACGAGGGGCGGCTCGAGCTCGAGCTCCCCGGCGGGCCCGCCGGCCCGCCCGAGGCGTTCCTCCGCCTGCTCCCCGCCCTGCTCCGCGGCGGGGCGACCCTCGCCGCGGTCGCCCGGCTGCGCACGATCCGGAGGGGGGTCGCCGTCGGCGGCGACGGCGACCGGGTCGAGGTCGTGCTCGACACCGTCTCCGTGCTCGACGGCCGGCGCGTCGCCTCCTCGTTCGCCGAGCTCGAGGCCGAGGTGGTCGCGGGGGACGGATCGCAGCTCCCCGCGATCGGCAAGGCGCTGCGGAAGGCCGGCGCCCGCCGCGGCGACGGGCGCCCGAAGGTGAGCCGCGTGCTCGGAGCCCCGAGCGAGCCGGCCGACGAGGCCACCGAGCCGGGCGCGAGGCTGCGCGCTCTCCTCCTCAGGCAGTACGAGGCGATCGTCGCCAACGATCCGGGCACCCGCCTCGGCGAGGACCCCGAGGCTCTGCACAAGCTCCGTGTCGCGACCCGCCGGTCGCGCGCGCTCCTGCGCGCGGCGCGCGGCCTGATCGCCCCGGAGTGGGCCGAGCCGCTGCGGGCCGAGCTCGCGTGGCTCGGCGGCCTGCTCGGCCCCGTCCGGGATCTCGACGTCCTGCTCGAGCACCTCGATGCGGACGCGTCCACCCTCGAGGGCGACGACGCCCGCGCGTTCAGGCGCTTGCGCTCGCGGCTGGCGGCCGAGCGCGACGGCGCCCGCGCCGACCTCGCGGAGGGGATGGGCGAGGAACGGTACTTCCGGCTTCTCGACACGCTCGAGGGCGCCGCCGCCGCGCCGGGGGCCGCGGTCTCGGTCTCGCTGCCGGAGATTGCGGCAGAGGCGTTCGCCGGGCTGCGGAAAGCCGTGAAGGCCCTGCCCAAACGCCCGTCCGACGACGAGCTGCACCGTGTGCGCATCGAGGTGAAGCGGGCCCGATACGCGGCCGAGCTCGCCGGGCCGGCGCTCGGCAAGGCCGGCGACCGGCTCGTCGAGCGCGCGAAGGTGGTGCAGGACGTGATCGGCGAGAACCAGGACGCCTGCGTCGCGGAGGCGAGGATCCGCGCCCTCGCCGGACGCGGCGGCGCCAAGACCGGTGTCGCAGCCGGTCGGCTCGTCGAGCGGCAACGCCTGCGCAGGCGGACGGCCAGGCGGGCGTTTCCGGACGCGTGGCGGGCCCTCGACAAGGCCGGCCGCGCCGCCTTCCGATGAGCGAGGTCGTCGTCCGCGCAGCCGGCGGCGTCGTCGTCCGCGACCACGACGGAACGCTCGAGGTCGTCCTCGTCCACCGCCCGAGATACGACGACTGGACGCTGCCGAAGGGGAAGGCGTTGCCCGGGGAGAGCGACGAGGCCTGCGCGCTGCGCGAGGTCGAAGAGGAGACCGGCCTCCGCTGCGAGCTCGGCGCGGAGCTGGCGACGGCGTCGTACCGCGATGCCGCCGGCCGGCCGAAGACGGCGCGCTACTGGCTGATGCGGCCCGCAGGCGGCGAGCTGCGCGGGGCGAACGAGGTCGACGAGGCGCGCTGGTCGCCCCTGGACGAGGCGGAGAAGCTCCTCACCTACGAGCGCGACCGCGACGTGCTCCGGTCGCTCGCCGGCCGGAGTTGACGCTGCGCGCCCTGCTCGTACGCCACGCCCGCGCCGGAGACCGCGACCGGTGGGACGGCGACGACCGCCTGCGCCCGCTCGACGGAAGGGGCCGCCGCCAGGCGAAGGTGCTCGCGCGACCCTGGCCGAGCTGGGCGCCGACCGGCTGCTCTCGAGCCCGTACCTCCGCTGCGTGCAGACGCTCGAGCCGGCCGCCGCGCTGCTCGGCCTCCCGATCGAGAAGCGGGACGAGCTCGCCGAGGGCGGATCGGGCGGCGGCGTCCTCTCCCTCCTGGACGGCCTGGACGCGACGCTCCCCGCGCTGTGCACGCACGGCGACGTGATCGATGCACTGCTGCCCGGACGCGAGTGCAGGAAGGGCGCGATCTGGGTGATCGACGTCGGCGCCGCCGGCGTTCGACCCGAGCGCTACGTGCGCGCCCCGGCCTGAGCGGCCGGAACGCGCTCGAGCAGCTCCAGCGCCAGGCCTTCGCGCAGGCCGCCGCGGCCGACCTCGAGCGGGACGCCGAGCAGGCGCTGCACCTCGAGCAGGATCGCCGTGCCGGCCGGGAGGGCGCGGGCACGCCAGAGATCGACGTTGAACTGCGCGGCGATCGTCTCCGCCCGCTCGCTCCGCAGCACCCGCAGCGCCGCCCTCAGCTCGTCGGGGCCGAGCGAGCGGCCGACCAGCTTCTTCAGCGCGCGGGCGGTGCCGCCGACGGCGATCGCCTCGCGCGGAAGCGGCGGGATCAGGTGCTCGAACGCCCCCCTCGCCTCCGACCTGAGCGCCTCGACCCCGGCGCGTCCGGGCGGGTCGGGACACGCGATCCGCGCGCTCAGACGCAGCGAGCCGAGGTCGATCGAGCGCAGCCACGCCGGGCCTCCGGACGCGGTCCCGATCACGAGCTGCGTCGACCCACCGCCGATGTCGCAGACGCCGACCGCGCCCGCCGGATCGGCCCACGCCAGGGCGCCCTCGAACGCCAGGCGCGCCTCCTCGTCCTGCGACAGGACGCGCACGGGCACGCCGGCTGCGCGTGAGAGCATGTGCACGAGCTGGTCGGCGTTCTCCGCCTGACGGCCGGGCGAGGCCACGACCACGTCCAGGACGCCTGCACCGGCCGCGCGGGCGATGGCCGTGAACCCCTCGAGGCACTCGGCCGCCTCGGCGAGCTTGGCCGCCGACACGGCTCCGAGGCGCTCCACGTCGGCTCCGAGCCCGACCGCACGCTTGCCGCGCGCGACCGACGCGAATCCCTGCTGCGTGCGTGCGGCGACGAGCAGGCGCATCGTGTTCGACCCCACGTCGACGACGGCGACGTTCATGGTTGCGCCATTCTCGCTGCGTCCCCGGCTGACAAGTGGGGTGCGAGTGGTGAAGAGTCGGTGAACGCGGCCGCGTCGGGCTATGCGACGCGCCGTGGGCGGCGCCGGCGGCGCGCGGCCCGCATCAGCATCTCCTGTGCGGAACGGGGCTGCTCGCCCTTCTTGGGCACGACTCGCCTCCACGACCCGTCCGGCTCCAGCCCCCAGGCGGTCGTGTCCTGGAGCAACGCGTCCAGGGCCGCGCCCAGCCGCTGCTGGAGGCGCGCGTCCTCCACGGGCGCGACCGCCTCGAGCCGGTGGTCGAGGTTGCGCGGCAAGAGGTCGGCGCTGCCGACGAAGTACGACCGATCGCCGCGAGCCTCGAAGTGGAAGACCCGGCTGTGCTCGAGGAAGCGGCCGAGGACGCTGCGAACCCGGATGTTGTCGCTCAGCCCCTTCACGCCCGGGCGCAAGGCGCAGATGCTGCGCGTGATCAGGTCGATCTTCGCTCCGGCCTGCGAGGCCAGGTACAGCTCCTCGATGATCGCGCGGTCGCTGAGGTTGTTCACCTTCAACCGGATCCGCGCGTGCTTCTTCGCCGCCGCCGCCTGCGCGACCTTGCGGATCTCCTCGATCATCCGCTCGCGCAGGTTGAACGGGGCGACGAGCAGCTTGCGGAAGCGCTCGGGCCGCCCGAAGCCGGTCACGTAGTTGAACAGGTTGGCGACGTCCTCCGCGATCTCCGGGTCGGCGGTGAACAGGCCGAAGTCCTCGTACACGCGTGCGGTCACCGAGTGGTAGTTCCCGGTGCCGATGTGCACGTAGCGCCTGAGCGCGCCGTCCTCTCGCCGCAGGACGAGCGTCGCCTTCGCGTGGATCTTCAGGTTCGGAAAGCCGTGGACGACGTGGACGCCGGCCCGCTCGAGCGCCTGCGACCACTCGATGTTGCGGCGCTCGTCGAAGCGCGCCTTCAGCTCGACCAGGCAGACGCTCTGCTTGCCGTTCTCGGCCGCCTCGATCAGCGCGGGGACGAGCGGGGTCTCGTCGCTCGTGCGGTAGACGGTCGCCTTCAGCCCGATCACGTCCGGATCGCTCGCCGCCGTGCGCACGAACGCCTCGAAGCTGGTCGCGAACGAGTCGTAGGGGTGGTGGACGAGCACGTCGGCCTTCGCGATCTCGGCGAAGATCACGCCCGGGCCGGCGGCGAAGCGCGGGTTGGTGACCGGCACCCACGGCTCCTCCTTCAGCTCCGGCCGGTCGAGCTCCGCGATCTGCATCGCGTCGGCGAGGTCGAGCAGTCCCCGAACGAGATAGATCTGGTCGTCGGGCACGGCCAGGCCCCGCTTGAGCCGGTCGAGCATCGCGCTGGACGTCGAGGACGCGACCTCGACCCTGACGATGTCCCCGAACCGGCGGCGGCGGAGCTCGAGCTGGACGGCTTCGAGCAGATCGTCCGCCTCGTCGGAGACCTCGAAGTCGGCGTCGCGGGTCAGACGGAAGATCGTCCGCTCGCTGATCTCCATCTGCGGGAAGAGCGAGGGCAGAAAGTGGGCGATCACGTCCTCGAGGGGGACGAACAGCCCGCGGCTGCCGACCTCCAGAAACCGCGGCATTCCCTCGGGCACCTTCACCCGCGCGAGCCGCTCCTCACCCGAATCGGGGTCGCGTACGAAGACGCCGAGGCTGAGCGAGAGGGCGGAGATGTACGGGAACGGCTGGCCCGGCCCGACCGCGAGCGGGGTCAGGACCGGGTAGATGTCGGTGTGAAACCGGACGGCGAGGTCGGCGAACTCCTCCTCGGTGCAGTCCTCGACCCGGCCGACGACGATCCCCTCCTCGGCGAGCGCCGGCACGAGCTCGCGGCTCCAGAGCCTCGCCTGCCGCTCGATCAGCGCCTCGACCCGCTTGCGGATCTCGGCCAGCGTCGCCTTCGGCGAACGGCCGTCGTCCGAGCGTACCGCCAGGCCCGAGGCCGCCTGGTCGAGCAGGCCGGCGACACGCACGGCGAAGAACTCGTCGATGTGGGACGAGAAGAACGCGCAGTACTTGACCCGCTCGAGCAGCGGCAACGCCGTGTCGGCCGCCTGCTCGAGCACGCGCGTGCTCCAGTCGATTCGCGAGATCTCCCGGTTGAGCAGCCTGTCGGCCGCCTTCGGGCGCCGGACCGTCGCCGCCACTACTTCGCCACTACTTCGCCTGGGCTTCGAGCTTGTAGCCGACCCCGTGGCGGGTGTGGATGAAGACGTGGCCGGCGGCGCGCCGGTCGATCTTGTCGCGGAGCTTGCGTACGAAGACGTCCACGGTGCGGTCACGATACCGGTGCCGGCGACCCCAGATGCGCTGCATCAGCTCCTCCCGCGTCACCACCCTGCCCGCCTCCAGCGCGAGGGCGTGCAGTAGCCGGAACTCGGTCGGCGTCAGCTCGGCGCTTTCGCCGTTGACGTACGCCTGGACGTTTCTGGGGTCGATCACGAGCTCCTCGATCTCGATCCGCTCGCCCCGGTCCGGCGACTGGGCGCGGACGCCGCGCCGGACGGCGGCCCGGACGCGGGCGACGAGCTCGCCCATCGAGAACGGCTTGACCAGGTAGTCGTCGGCGCCGAGCTCGAGCGCGCGGATGCGGTCGCCCTCGGTCCCGCGGGCACTGACGACGACGATCGGCGTTCCGATCCCCTCGCCGCGCACGGTCTCGATCAGCTCCCATCCGTCCAGCCCGGGAAGCATCAGGTCGAGCACGCACGCGTCGGGCCGCTCGTAGCGCAGGCGCGCCAGGCCGATCTCGCCCTGCTCGACGAGCAGCGGGTCGAAGCCGGCCAGTGCCAGGTGGCTCGCCATTCCCCGGCCGATGACCGCGTCGTCCTCGACGATGAGCACCTTGGCCATGCGTCAGTGGCATGATCGTCTCGCCGGTGCTTTCCCCGGGTGCCATGCCAGTGAACGTTCGGTGAACAAGTGGTGATTCCACGTTTCCGCCGTGGGAGTCGGGCGGACGCCGGCGAAGGAGACCACATGGCCGTCGAGGCCGCCCGTGGCCGGTTCCTGGTCGAGGAGAGCCCGGAGATCGTGCTCGTCCTCGACGAGGGCGACGTCGTGGTCGCCGCCAGCCGGCGGGCGCGGGACTCGCTCTCGGGGGTGGTCGAGGGAGCGCGCATCCCCTCCGAGCTGCTCCACGAGGACGCCGCCCGGGTTCCGGTCGTGATTCCCTACGAGTTCGACGGTCGGCGCGAGCGGCTCGTCTACCTGAGCAGCCGTGCCGGCGAGCTCGCCGCCTACGAGGAGCTGCGGGCCGGGTTCACCGCCGCGGTCTCCCACGAGCTGCGCACACCGCTTGCGCGCCTGCTCGTCCTGCTCGAGACGGCCGAGCTGCCCGGGACGGACCCGGTCGACGTGGTCGCCCAGGCCCGGGCCGAGGTCGACCAGATCCGGGAGCTGATCGACGACGTGCTCTTTCTCAGCGAGCTGGAGACCGGGCGTGAGGTCGTCGCCCTCGGCGCGACCGCGGTCTGTCCGGTGCTCAGAGAGGTCGTCGACGAGGTGGCGGAGCGCGCAGCCCGCGCGGGCGTCGGGATCATCGTCGAGTGCGACGAGGGCATCGAGCTGCCGATGCGGCCCCGCATGCTGCGGGTCGTCGCCGCCAACCTCGCCGAGAACGCGATCCGCTACGCCGGCGAGGGCACCACCTTCACGCTGGCCGCGCGCCGCGAGAACGGCCGGGTGGCGCTCTCCGGCTCGGACGACGGGGCCGGAGTCTCCCCCGAGGACCTGGTCCGGCTCTTCGAGCGCTTCTACCGGGCCGACCGCGCGCGCTCGTCGCGGGGGACCGGGCTCGGCCTGGCGATCGTCAAGCACGTCGTCGCCGCCGCCGGGGGTACGGTGGAGGCGTCGGAGACGCCCGGCGGCGGCCTGACGATCACCTGCTGGTTCTCGGAGGGATAGCCGGACCTTCCCCGCCCGTTCACCGCTCGGCCGCCCACGGGCCCGCCGGCCGCGTCAGGCTACTGCGCGTGGAAGCCCAGCGCGCGGAAGCCGGGTTCGTCTTCCTCCTGAGCAGCGAAGAGCGACTCGCGCTCGTGCGCATCCTCCGGGTGGTCGAGGACAACTGGTGGCTGGACGAGCTCGAGCACGCCCTGCTCGAGCGGCTCCTGGGCTCGGACGTCGCCGTCCTGCCGGCCGCCTGAGAAGCCGACACGGCACGCGAGGGGCGCCTCCGGGGAAGGGCGCCCCTTCGCGTGCGCTCGGACGTGCCACCCGGCGCGGTGATGCTCGTCGAGCGCTTCCTCGGCGACGTCCAGCAGGGCGACCTGACGAAGGCCTGACGGCTCTTCTCCGCGTTCCCCGCCTGCGACCCGACGGTCACGCCGCCGCCCGCCCCGGCGGTACCACGTCCTCCCCGCCGAGCGCGCAGTGGGCGGCGTCGACGTGCCCGCGACCCTGAACGACGAGTACGCGCTCTTCTCGATCGCCGAGCGGCACGCGCGGTTCCCGATCGTCGACATCGTCGCCGACCCCGCGGCCTTCAGCCCGCTCGCGCTCGCGAACGCGTACGCCCCGTAGGAGCCCTCGGCTTCGCGCACAGAGAGGCGGGCGCCCCGAGGGGCGCCCGCGACACCAGCACCGGAGCGGGTTGGTGCTAGCTCTGGACCTTCTTCAGGGTCTTCTCGGCCGCGACCAGCACGACCTTCGGAATCGGGACGAACAGGAGCTTCGGCCCGAGCTTCTGCCCCTGCGTGAGGGCGTAGAACACGAACTTCCGCAGATCCGCCGCCCGGTCCGACTTGCGTCGGCAGCAGGACGTACGAGAACGTGCAGATCGGGTAGGCGAGCGGGTTCGTCTTCGGCGGGTTGACGAGGTGCATCTCGTTGCTCGCCGGAACCGACTTGACGGTCGACGCCGCCGCGGTGATCGCACGCAGGCCGGGGGTGATGTACTTACCGGCCCGGTTCTGGATGCGGGCGAACTGGATCTTGTTCGCCAGCGCGTAGGCGATGTCGGCGTAGCCGATCCGCGCCGGCGGTGTTCTTGACCACGCCCGAAACACCTGAGCTGCCGCGGCCGCCGACCCCGACCGGCCAGTCCACCTGGGTCGAGTTGCCGACCTTGCTCTTGAACGTGGGGCTGACGGCGGAGAGGTAGTCGGTGAAGTTGTAGGTCGTCCCCGACCCGTCGGAGCGCCAGACCGGGGTGATCTTGGTGCTCGGCAGGTTGACGCCGGGGTTGATCTTCTTGATCGCCGCGTCGTCCCACTGGGTGATGTTGCCCAGGTAGATGTTCGAGACGATCGAGCCGGTCAGCTTCAGGTTGTTCGGGACGCCCGGCAGGTTGTAGAGAACGGCCGTGGAGGAGAGCACCCACGGGATCTCCACGCAGCTCTTGCAGGCGGCGAACTGATCCGGCGTCAGCGGCGCGTCGCTGGCGCCGAAGTCGACCGTGCGGGCGGTGATCGCGGCGATTCCGCCGCCCGAGCCGATCGGGTTGTAGTTGATCTTCACGCCGGTCTTCGACTCGTAGTCCTTCTGCCACTGGGAGATCAGCGGGAAGGGGAACGTCGCGCCGGCGCCGGTGAGCACGCCAGAAGCCCTCTTCGCCGACCCGCCGGCGAGCGCAGCCGTGGTCGCGACGAGCGCGGTCGACGGCAAGCGCAGCGATGGACAGAAACTTGGTCTTCATGCCTCCCTTTCTCCGGTGTTATGCCAACGGCGCCAGTGTCGCCAGCGCCGCCCGGCGCGTGGGAACCCGGCCGGTGAAGCTGTGGTGAAAAGGATGTGAACGGTTCGTGCTAGCCGCGCTTCGAGCTTGCGCCGGCTGCGGGCGAGCAGCGCGCGCGAGACGAGGCTAGTGACGAGCACGAAGGTGATCAGCACGAACGCCGCCGCCCAGGCCTGGTCGTTCAGGTGCGGGTCGGGCGCCTCGGAGTATTCGAAGATGATCACGGGAATCGAGGCGATGGCCTGGTTCGGATCGGCCGAGACCCAGTTGCCGAACAGCGACGCTCGTGAAGAGCAGCGGCGCCGTCTCGCCCGCCGCGCGAGCGATCGCGAGCGTCGTGCCGGTGAGGATGCCGCTGAAAGTGGTCGGCAGGATCACGCCGACGATCGTCCGCCACTTGCTCACGCCGAGCGCGAGGCTTCCCTCGCGCAGGTGGTTGGGAACGAGCGCGAGCACCTCCTGGGTCGCGCGCGAGATCAGCGGCAGCATGATGATCGCCAGCGACATCGCCCCGATGAATCCGTTCTGCCCGCGGCCGACGACCAGCAGCGACGTACAGGAAGATGCCGATCACGATCGAGGGAAGCCCGTTCAGGACGTCGAGGGTCAGCTTGATGCCGCGGGCGACGCGCTGATCGGCGAACTCGCTGACGTAGATCGCGACGAGCACGCCGACCGGAAGCGCCATCGCAGCGGCCAGGCCGACGAGGACCAGACTGCCGACGAAGGCGTGCGCGATCCCGCCGCCCGTCTCGCCGAAGGTGACCGGCGTCTTCGTGAACAGATCGAGGTTGAGCGCCGGGATGCCCTTGACGAGGACAGAGCCGGTGACGATCCCGAGCACCGCGACGGCGAGCGCCGGAGGCGACCAGCCAGGTACCCTCGACGACCCGGTTGATCCGCTTGCGGCGGCGTACGCGGCCGCCCGCTGAGAGCAGCCCCTGCTGCGCCGCCATCAGCTCCCACCCGTCCGTTGGAGCTCGAACCGGTTGACGACCACCTGGGCGGCGAGGTTCGTCAGCAGCGCGAAGGCGAGCAGGATCACGGCCAGGTAGACGATCGAGGCGAGGTGGATGTTCGTGGCCGCCGCCTGGTACTGCGCGGCGATCCGGCTCGCGAGCGTGTCGCCGGACTGGAAGAGCGAGGTCGGGATGCTGGTCAGACCGCCGATCACCTGCGTGACGGCGATCGCCTCGCCCACCGCACGGCCCATCCCGAGCAGCACCGCGGCGACGACGCCGCCCTGCGTGTAAGGGAGAATGACGCCGCGCACCATCTCCCAGCGCGTCAGCCCGAGCCCGTAGGCACCCTCCTTCAGCTCCTGCGGCACGCTCTTGAAGAGCTCCCGGCTGACGCTCGCGGTGATCGGGACGATCATGATCGTCAGGATCAGGACCGCCGTGAACATGTCGCCGCCGCCGGGGTTCGGCGGCCCGAAGATCGGGATGAACCCCAGCCAGCGGTGGAGGAAGGGCTCGACGTGAGCGTGCAGGAACGGGCTGAGGACGAAGATCCCCCACAGGCCGAGCACGACGCTCGGCACGGCGGCGAGCATCTCGACCAGCGAGCCGATCACGCCGCGGACGGCCGACGGGGCGAGCTCGGTCAGGAAGAGCGCGATCGCGATCGCCAGCGGCCCGGCGATCAGCACTGCGGCGAACGACGTCATTGCGGTCCCGTAGAGGAAGTCGAGGGCGCCGAACTCGGCTCGTGACCGGATTCCAGGTCTGATGCCAGACGAACGAGATTCCGAATTTCTGGATCGCCGGCCAGGCGCCGTAGACGACCCGGTAGCCGATCAGGCCGACGAGCACGACCGAGCCGAGCCCGGCGAGCGCGCTGAGGACGTGCAGCGCGGTGTCGCCGATGCGGTCGCTCAACCGGCGGCGAGAGGCGAGCGGGCCTGCGAGCAGCTCGGAGCCGGGCGCATCCATGGGTCGGGAGCTTTACAGTCCCGCTGGGGCCTCGGAAGCCGTTTCACCACCTCGACACCACACGTTCACATCCCCTAGACCCGGAGCCGATCTGCGATGAGCGAAACTCCCCGCGTGCCAGCCGAAGTCGCAGCGATCGACGTCGCCTCGAGCCTGAAGACGGAGCAGCCGCCGGTCGCCAGGCGCGAGGTCGTGTTCGGGATCGACGACCTCAGCGTTGCCTACGGCAGCAACGTCGCGGTCCGGAAGGTCTCGCTCGACGTCTACCGCAACCTGATCACCGCCGTGATCGGCCCGTCCGGCTGTGGCAAGAGCACGTTCATCCGTTGCCTGAACCGGATGAACGACCTCGTCCCCGGGGTCAAGGTCGGCGGCAAGCTGCTGTACCACGGCGAGGACCTCTACGGGCCGAACGCCGACCCGGTCGAGGTGCGACGCCGGATCGGGATGGTCTTCCAGAAGCCCAACCCCTTCCCGAAGTCGATCTACGACAACGTCGCCTTCGCGCCGAAAGTGCTCGGGATGCGCGGGAACACCGACGAGCGCGTCGAGCGCGCCCTCCAGGGGGCGGCGCTCTGGGACGAGGTGAAGGACCGGCTGAAGCGAAGCGCGCTCGCCCTCTCCGGCGGCCAGCAGCAGCGGCTGTGCATCGCCCGGGCGCTCGCGGTCGAGCCGGAGGTGATCCTGCTCGACGAGCCGGCCTCGGCGCTCGACCCGATCTCCACCGCCGCGATCGAGGACCTGATGCACGAGCTGAAGAAGGACTACACGCTCGTGATCGTCACCCACAACATGCAGCAGGCGGCCCGGGTCGCCGACATGACCGCCTTCTTCAGCCTGGAGGTCGAAGACGCGGATCGGTACGGCGTCCTCGTCGAGTACGACGAGACCTCGAAGATCTTCACCCACCCGGCCGACAAGCGAACCGAGGACTACGTCACCGGTCGTTTCGGATGAGCGTGCTCATCGTGAGGACCAGCTTCCACGAGGAGCTCGATCGGCTCGAGGCCCAGCTGCAGACCGAGAGCGACCTCGTGCTCCGCTCGCTGAGGGCGGCGCTCTCCGCGCTCGAGCGCGGCGACTGCGAGCTCGCCGACGACGTGATCGCGTTCGACGACGACGTCGACTCGTCCTACCTGGCGATCGAGGAGGGGATCCAGAGCCTGCTCGCCCGCCAGACCCCCGTCGCCACCGACCTCCGCCTCGTCCTCGCGATCCTGCACAACAACCTGCACCTCGAGCGGATGGCCGACCACTGCGTGACGATCGCCAAGCTGATCAAGCTCACGGAAGGCCTTCCCGGGGAGCCGGCGCTGATCGAGGCGCTGGAGGAGATGGGCTCGCGCGCCGAGGAGATGATCCGCGTTGCGATCGACTCGTTCGCTGCGCGGGACGTCGCCCGCGCCGAGACGCTGGTCGAGCTGGACGAGCTGATCGACCGTGCGAACCGCCGGGCCCTCGAGCAGGTCTTCGCGATCGCCGACGACGTCGAGGCGCGGCGCTGGGGCCTGCGGATGCTGATCGTGTCCCGGTCGCTCGAGCGGATCGGGGACCACGCCGTCGACATCGGCGAGCAGACCGTCTACCTCGTCACCGGGGAGTTTCGCGAGTACACCGACGCCGGTCGCCCGGGCGCCGTCGGCGTCTGATCGGCGGGTCTCCGGGCCGCCAGCGTACCGACCCCCTCCGGAAGCCAGCTAGCATCGTCCGATGGATACGCCCCCGACCGTGAGACGAGATCGATGAGGGTGACGTTCCACGAGGAGCTCGAGGAGCTCGAGCACTCGTTGCAGGGGCTTGGGGAGCTGGTCGTCCGCTCGGTGCAGGCGACGAGCCGGGCGCTGGTCGAGCAGGACGTCGAGCTCGCCGAGGAGGTGATCGCCTTCGACGACGACGTCGACTCGTCCTACCTCGCGATCGAGGAGGCGATCCAGTCGCTGCTCGCCCGCCAGACTCCCGTCGCCACCGACCTCCGCCTCGTCCTCGCGATCCTGCACATCAACCTTCACCTGGAGCGGATGGCCGACTACTGCGTCACCGTCGCCAAGCTGACGAAGATGGCCGCCGCCGCTCCCGCGGACGCGCGCATCGTCGCGAGCCTGGCGGAGATGGGGGTGCGCGCGGAGGAGATGACCCGCGTGGCGCTGCGCTCCTTCCAGCACCGCGATCTCGCCCGGGCCGAGGCGCTCGTCGACCTCGACGAGCTCATCGACCGCGCGAACAGGCGAACCGTCGAGCACGTGCTCGAGCTCGGCCGCGACCAGCGCGAGTGGGGCCTGCGCATGCTGGTCGCGTCGCGCTGTCTCGAGCGCGTCGGCGACCACGCGGTGGACATCGGGGAGCAGACCGCGTACCTGGTCACGGGCGAGTTCCGGGAGTTCACCGACGCCTCGCATCCCGAAGAACGCGCCTAGGCTCGCGGTATTCGCGGCGCTGCTCGTCGTCGCCGGCAGCGCGGGGGCGGCGCCCGGCGTGGCGGCGCAGCAGCCGGTCGTCCGCTTCGCGTTCACCGGCGACCTGGCGATGGTCGCCGGGCCGGCGGAGTCGTACTTCCGCTCGGTCAGCCTCGACCTGGCCGGCGACGTCGTCCTCGGCAACCTCGAGGGAACCCTGACCGAGCGAGGCTCGTCCAAGTGCGCCGCCGGCAGCACGAGCTGCTACTCGTTCCACGCGCCGGCGTCCTATGCCCGGCTCGTCCGGGCGGCGGGGTTCACGATCGTCAACCTGGCGAACAACCACGCGCTCGACTACGGGCCCGCGGGTCAGGCGGACACCGTCGCCGCCGTCCGCACGGCCGGCCTGCTGACCACGGGCCGGCCGGGCGAGATCGCGTACGTGAACGTGCGAGGGACGCGCGTGGCGGTGGTCGGCTTCGCCCCCTACCCGTGGGCGCAGAGCCTGCTCGACCTTCCGGCCGCCAGGGCACTGGTCCGCAAGGCGGACGCCTGGGCCGACCTCGTGATCGTGACCATGCACGCCGGCGCGGAGGGCGCGCGGCCACCAGCACGTGCGCCCGGGGACGGAGTGGTTCCTGGGCGAGAACAGGGGCAACTCCCTCGCCTTCGCGCACGCCGTCGTGCAGGCGGGCGCCGACCTGGTCGTCGGCAGCGGCCCGCACGTGCTCCGCGGGATGGAGTGGTACCGCGGGCGGCTGATCGCGTACTCGCTCGGCAACTTCGTCGGCTACGGAACGCTCAGCACCGCGGGCGCGAGCGGGGTGACCGGGATCCTGCAGGTGACGCTGGCGCGGGACGCCTCCTGGGTGGGGGGCGCGCTCGTGCCGGTGAGCCTCGCCCCGGACGGGATCCCGCGGCCGGATCCGGCCGCGGCCGCGAACGGGATCGTCCGGACGCTGTCGAAGCACGACTTCGGCGCGCGCGGAATCGCCGTTTCGCGTGTGGGCGTGTTGCGCCCGCCGGGCGGCTAGCCGTCGCGGAGGAGCTCGTCGACCCTGGCGTGAAGCTCGTCGGGATTGCCGGCGCCGAACGCCCGGACGGTGCCGGTCGCGTCGACGAGGACGTTCGTCGGCACGCCGCGAACCCCGAGCAGCTTCGCGTACTCGCCGGCCTCGTCCAGGAGGACGGTCGACTCGATGCTCCACAGGTCGCAGTAGTCCTGCGCTCTCTGCCGAGCCTCGGTTCCCTCCCACACGTCGACCAGGATCACATCCAGACCGGACCGGTCCGCCTCGCGTCGGCGCAGCTCCTCGAGCAGCGGCGCCTCGGCGTTGCAGGGGCCTCACCAGCTGGCGAAGAAGTTGAGGATGTACTTCCGCTCCGCCCATTCGCGGCTCGTCCGTTCCAGCCCCGTTCGGAGGTCCGGGAGCCGGAACGGAGGCAGCCGCAGGCCGACCAGCTCGGACGGTGTGTCCCTCGGCGGCGTCGCCGGGGGCCCGGCGAGCAGGTCCTCGACCACGGTCAGGGTGCCCGCGCCGGCGTTCGCGACCAGCAGGTGTCCCGTCACCGGGTCGACCGTGCAGCCGCCCGGACCGTCGCCGACCGGAATCCTGGCCCATTCCGCCCCGTCGCCGGTGCCGAGCACGCTCACGGTGCCCGCCCCCCGGTTGGTGACGTAGAGCCGGTCTCCTGCCGCAGCCACGGCGGCTCCGACGGGCGTGCGGTCGACCCTCATCGTGCCGGTCACCGTCGCCGTCTCGAGATCGACGCGGGTGACGGTGTCGGCGAACGAGTTCGAGGCGTAGAGCTCGCCGCGGGCGGGATTGACCGCGACCGCGCAGGGGGCGGCGCCGACCTCGATCTCCTCCACGATCCGGTCCGCCTGCGCATCGAGGACGGACAGCGAGCCGGAGATGAAGTTCGCGCAGTAGACCCGGGATCGCTCGACGTCGACCGCGATCGCGCCGGCGCCGGGCTGGGCCTCGACCGTGGCCACGACCTCCAGCGCATCGACGTCGATCACGGCGATGGTCGCGGAGAGCGCACACCCGCAGTAGAGACGCCGGCGGCGAGCGTCGAGCGTCAGTCCCGACGGGTACAGGCCGACCGGCACGGACGCGACGACCTGGAGGGTCGCGGTGTCGACGACGGAGACGGTCTCCCCCAGCAGGTCGGCGGTGAACAGCCGGCCCGTGGCGTCGTCGAACGCGATGTCCATCGGCTCGCGACCGACCGTGACCTCGCCGACGCCCGCGCCCTGGACGAGGTCGACGATGGTGACGAGGTCGCTGCGGGCGCAGGCCACGTACGCGAGCCTCCGCCCGGTGTCGACGGCGACCCCTTCCGGCTCCAGCCCCGTCGCGACCTCGGCGACGATCCGGTACGCCGGCTCGCGCGGCGCCGTCAGCGCCCACCACGGCCGCCCAGTGCCTCGCCGAGCGCCCGGCGCGTGAGCACCCGGGCGAGATGGCGACGGAAGTCCGCGCTTCCCCGGGTGTCGCTCGGCGGGCTCGTCCCCTCCGCCGCCTGCTCGGCTGCGGCGGCCGCATCCGCGCCGCCGGCGAGCGCCTCCTCGACGGCCGCGGCCCGGAGCGGCGTCGCCCCCATGCTCGTCAGGGCCACGCGGGCACCGCCGTCTGCCTGGACGGCGGCCACCCCGACCGTCGCCCAGTCCTGCGAGCGCCGCCGGAACTTCAGGTACGACCAGCCGCCCTCGAGCGGCCGCACGCGGATCTCGGTGAGCACGTCCTGCGGCCCGAGCGCGGTCTCGAAGACGTCCGTGAAGAAGTCGGCGGCCGTCACCGTCCGCTCGCCGCCCGGCCCGCGCACGACCAGCTCCGCCTCCAGCGCGAGCAGCACCGCGGGCAGGTCGGCAGCGGGATCGCCGTGCGCGAGCGAGCCGCCGATCGTTCCGCGGTGACGGACCTGGGGGTCGCCGATCAGCGAGGCGGTGTGGGCGACGATCGCACTGCGCTTCTCCAGGAGTGCGTCGCCGGCGAGGTCGTGGTGGCGCGTGAGCGCGCCGATCGCGACCCGGTCACCGTCCTCGCGGACGTAGGAGAGCTCACGCAGCCGTCCCACGTCGACGACGAGCGACGGCCGGGCAATGCGAAGCCGCATCAGGGGCAGCAACGAGTGCCCGCCCGCGATCAGCTTCGCGCCCTCGGAGGAGCCGAGCAGGTCGACCGCCTGCTCGACGGAGCCCGCGACCTCGTACTCGAAGCGGTTCGCGATCACGACCGGCCCGCCTCGATCGCCCGCCACACGCGCTCGGGGGTCGCGGGCATCTGCACGTCGTCGACTCCGTGCGGCTGCAGGGCGTCGACGACCGCGTTCATCACCGCCGCCGGCGAGGCGATCGCGCCGGTCTCGCCGACACCCTTCACGCCGAGTGGATTGGTCGGGCTCGGCGTCTCCGTCCGGTCGAGCTCGAGCGAGGGCAGCTCGGCGGCCGACGGCACGAGGTAGTCGAGCAGCGAGCCGGTGACGAGGTTGCCGTCCTCGTCGTAGACGGCCTCCTCGAACAGCGCCTGGGCGACTCCCTGGGCGATCCCGCCGTGCACCTGGCCGTCGACGATCATCGGGTTGATCACGGTGCCGAGGTCGTCGACGGCGATGTAGCGGAGGAGGTCGGCGGCACCGGTCTCCGTGTCGACCTCGACGACGGCGACGTGCGCACCGCCCGGCCAGCTGAAGTTCGGGGGATCGTAGACGTACGTCGCCTCGAGGCCGGGCTCCATCCCGTCCGGGAGGTTGTGCGCGGTCCAGGCGGCGAACGCGGCCTCCGGGACGGTCATCCCCCGATCCGGGCTGCCCCTGACCGAGAAGCGGCCCCCGGCATATTCGAGGTCGTCCTCCGCAGCCTCGAGCTGGTGCGCGACGATCGCCCGGGCCTTGTCGATCACCTTCTCCGCCGCGTGGTGGAGCGCGACCCCTCCGACCGCGAGGCTGCGGCTGCCGTACGTGTCCATCCCGAGCGGGACGACCGACGTGTCGCCGTGGAGCACCTCGATCGCGTCGACGTCGACGCCGAGACGGTCGGCGACGATCTGCGACCAGGTGGTCGAGTGGCCCTGTCCGTGCGGTGAGGTGCCGGTCAGCACCTGCACCGCCCCGGTCGGCAGGCAGCGGATCGTCGCCGTGTCCCACCCGCCCGCCGCGTACCTGAGCGCGTGGAGGATGCGCGAGGGTGCGAGGCCGCACATCTCGACGTACGTCGACAGCCCGATCCCGAGCTGTCGGGCGTCGCCGCGTTCCCGGCGGGCCGCCTGCTCCTCTCGCAGCCCGTCGTAGCCGGCGATCTCGAGGGCCCGGTCGAGTGAGGCGTTGTAGTCGCCCGAATCGATCGTCAGCCCGGAGGCGATCGTCGCCGGGAACTCGGTGATGAAGTTGAGCCGCCGCAGCTCGGCCGGATCCTGGCCGAGCTTCCGCGCCAGCGCGTCGACCGCGCGCTCGATCGCGTAGGTCGCCTCGGGCCGGCCCGCGCCCCGGTAGGCGTCGGTCGGGGTCGTGTGCGTGAACACCCCCGTGCAGGCGAAGTCGTAGCCCTGGAGGTCGTAGCAGCCGCCGTAGAGCCACGCGCCGAGCAGGGGGATCCCCGGTGTGACCAGCTGGAGGTAGGCGCCCATCGAGGCGGTCAGGCGCGTGCGGACGGCCGTGATCTTGCCCTCGGCGGTGGCGGCGAGCTCGATCTCCTGGATCACGTCGCGGCCGTGGATCGTCGCCACGTAATTCTCGCTCCGCTCCTCGATCCACTTGATCGGGCGGCCGAGCTTGCGCGAGAGCGCGAGCGCGAGCTGCTCCTCCGCGTAGACGTTCAGCTTCGAGCCGAAGCCGCCGCCCACCTCCGGTGCGATCACCCGGAGCTTTGCCTCCGGGATCCCGACGGTCATCGCCAGCAGGACGCGCAGGATGTGCGGGATCTGCGTCGCCGACCACACCGTGTACTCGCCCTGGGCCGGGACCGGCTGGACGAGCACGCCTCGCGGCTCGATCGCGGTCGGGATCAGGCGGTTTTGCCGGTAGCGCTCGGAGACGGTCACCGCCGCGTCGGCGAACGCCGCGTCCGCGTCGCCGCCGGCGAGCGTCCAGTGGTAGCAGCGGTTCGTCCCGAACTCGTCGTGGACGAGCGGGGCGCCGTCCGCGAGGGCCTCCCCGACGTCGGTCACGGCCGTCAGCGGCTCGTACTCGACCTCGACGAGCTCGGCCGCGTCCTTGGCGAGCGCGCGGCTCTCGGCGACCACGACCGCGACCGCGTCGCCGGCGTAGCGCGCCTTGTCGCGGGCGACCGCCCAGTGCGTCGGCAGGTTGATGTCCTCGGTCACCGGCCACGCGCACGGCAGGCCGGCGGGGATGTCGCCCGCGAGATCCTCGCCCGAGTAGGCGCCGACGACGCCCTCGGCGGCCAGGGCCTTCGAGACGTCCACGCTCGTGATCCGGGCGTGCGCGTACGGGCTCCGGACGACGGCCATCCAGACCATCCCGGGGATCGTCAGGTCGTCGACGTAGCGCGCCTGGCCGGTGAGCAGCTCGGGGTCCTCCTTGCGCAGGACCGGAGTGCCGATCGTCGCCGTCTCAGGCATCGGCGGCGGCCCGGACGGCCTTGACGATGTTGTGGTAGCCGGTGCAGCGGCAGAGGTTCCCCTCCAGCGCGGAGCGGATCTCCTCCTCGCTCGGGCTCGGCTGCTCGCGGAGCAGGCTCACGGCCGCCATCACCATCCCCGGCGTGCAGTAGCCGCACTGGAGCGCGTGCTGCTCGTGGAACGCGCGCTGAACGGGGTGCAGCTCGCCGTCCTGCGCCAGGCCCTCGATCGTCGTCACCTCGCTGCCGTCGGCCTGGACCGCGAGCACGGTGCACGACTTGACCGACTCGCCGTCGAGCAGCACGGTGCAGGCGCCGCACGAGGACGTGTCGCAGCCGACGTTCGTGCCCGTCAATCCCAGCTGCTCGCGAAGGAAGTAGACGAGCAGCTGGCGCGGCTCGACCTCCGCCTCCTGCCGCTCTTCGTTGACGGTCACCGCAATGTGCCTCACGGGGCCTCCTTCGTGGTGGCGCGAGCATAGACGCCTTCGCGCCCGCGCAAGACATTGACGAACGTCGATCTATCTGATATATCGAGATCCATCGATGTCTGCACTGCCGGTGATCGCGTGCTGCCGACCGCTCGCCGCCTCGTCGCTCTCGGCGGAGGAGGCCGAGACGACTGCGCTGCTGTTCAAGGCGCTCGGCGACCCGGCCCGCGTGAAGATCGTCAATCTGCTGGCGACGAGCGACGGGCCGGTTTGCGTGTGCGAGCTGACCGGGCCGCTCGGGCTCAGCCAGCCGACCGTCAGCCACCACCTGAAGAAGCTCACCGATGCCGGCCTGCTCGCACGGGAGCAGCGCGGCGTCTGGGCCTACTACTCGATCGACCCCGACGCGGTCGCCCGGCTGACCGCCGTCGCCGACCTGAAAGGAGCGAGACGATGACCGACCTGGAGCTGCGTGAGCAGGTACGCGCGAGGTACGCGGAGGCGGCGAACGCCGGCGCCTGCGGTTCCGACTGCGGCTGCGGACCTGGGGACGCCGAAGGCGTCCCGGTCTCGCGGCCGGGCGTCGCCGGCTTCGCCGGCGTCGCTTCCAGCCCCGAGTTCTATGAAGGTGAGGCGGTGGGCGGGGTCCTGAGCCTCGGCTGCGGCAACCCGGTCGCGGTCGCCGACCTCCACGAGGGCGAGACCGTCCTCGACCTCGGGTCCGGCGGCGGCCTCGACGTCATCCTCTCCGCCGGGCGGGTGGGGCCGTCCGGGACCGCCTACGGCCTGGACATGACCGAGGAGATGCTGGCGCTCGCGCGCCGCAACGCCGCCGAGGCGGGAGCGACGAACGTCCACTTCCTCAGGGGCCACATCGAGGACGTCCCGCTCCCCGCGGAGAGCGTCGACGTGGTGATCTCGAACTGCGTCATCAACCTCTCGACCGACAAGCCGGCCGTCTTCAGCGAACTCGCCCGCGTGCTGAAGCCCGGCGGACGGCTGGGGATCAGCGACGTCGTCGCCGAGGACCGGCTCGGTCCGGCCGAGCGCGCCGAGCGCGGGAGCTACGTCGGCTGCATCGCCGGAGCGCTGTCGAAGAGCGAGTACGAGCAGGAGCTGACGGCGGTCGGCTTCGAGAACGTCTCGGTCGAGTTCACCTACGAGGCCGCCGACGGGATGCACGGCGCGATCGTGAAGGCGACGAAGCCGGCCTCCGCGGCGCTGAAGACGCCACGGCCCGCGACCGCCCACGCTGGCTGCTGCTAGTGATCACCGCTCCGGGTGGAGGCCGTTGAGCGCGTCGGAAAGCAGCTGAAGGTCGCCGCCGCGGTCGGCCCGGCCGATCAGGTAGCAGAGGAGCGGCGCGTTCGTTCGATCGCCGCTCTCGTGGGCTGCGAGTCCGGCGAGCTCGAGGAGCGTCGTGGCGGCGGCGTCCGTGAGCTCAAGCTCCGAGGTGGGCAGGTGCGCCGCTTCGGCGAGCCTGGCACGCGCCTTTGTCAGCCATTCATCCATCTTCCCGCGCGTCGCCCTACCTGACGATGAAGACCCCCTTCATCCCGGCGGCCGCGTGCCCCGGCACGGTGCAGAGGTACGGGTAGCGGCCCCGTCTGACGAGCCTGACGGTCAGGGCAGCAGTCCGCCCCGGCTGGATCATTGGGGTCTTCTTGCCGGCGATCTTGAAGTCGTGTGGAAGCTTGCCGACGTTCTTGAACTTGAAGATGAACGAGCCGGGCGGCCCGGACTTCCTGCTGAGGATGAACAGGAACTCCTTGCCACGAACGTTCACCAGCGTTGCGCTCGAGCGGGCGGACGCCGTCGTACCGGCTGGAACGGCGAGCGCCGCTGCGATCAGGGCGAGTCCGACGACGGTGAGCAGACGCTTCAAGGAGGCCTCCCTTCCTTTCCCCGTCCGATGATGGAGGACTCGCGCCCTCGCCGGCGTCGCGTTCGCCGGCGAGGGCCCTACCGGCTCCTCGCTCAAGGGATCTCGCGCGAGACGAAGTTCTTGGCCTTGGACTGTGGGTTGCCGTCCAGCCCAGGGCCCTTGACGCGCCCGTAGCGGTCCTTCTCGGACAGACCGGGCGTGTTCTGCGCCGTCCGGGGCGGCGTGTCGAGCTTGCGCAGGGCTCCACGGGTGTTCTTGTAGAAGGCGCCGTTGGAGACCTGTTGGACGTCGGGGCCGCCGGCGACGAGGTTGTTGGCGTAGAACTGCGGGTCGCCGGTCGGCTTGCTGTCGGTTCGTCCCTGCCAGCCGAAGATCGCCGAGACGAGTCCCGCCGGCACCTGGTTGGAGACGTTGACGACGCCCTGGGTCGCCGAGTACTGATTCGAGAGCTCCGCCCAGTCACCATCCTTCAACCCCGCCTGCGCCGCGTCCTGGGGGTTCACGACGAACTCCATGTAAGGAACGCTTCGTGCAGGCAGCAGCTTGAGCCAGCGGAAGGTGTAGCCGGATTGCCAGAGCGTCTGGTAGCGGACGGTGGTGACGAAGAGCGGGTACTGCGCGTTCGGCTTGATCTCGTCGGGCAGGAACGCGAGCGGGTCGGCGGCGGTCCACTTGTAGTCGTGCGCGACGAAGCGGGCCTTCCCATCTGCCGTCGCGAACTTGTCCTCGTACATCCGCTCGGTGCCGATCAGGGTGTTGCCCTGCCGCTTGAACGGCTCCTGGATCCCGTTCGTCCCCAGTGATGCGAGCTCGGCCGGGGTTATCTGGTCGATGCCGACGCCCTTGGCCTCGGCGGTCACCCGCATGCCGTTGAAGACATCCTCCCAGCTCGCGTACTGGTACTCCTTGGGATCGAGGATCCCGTACTTGGCCGCGATCTTCTGGCCGATCTGCGCGAAGATCAGGTACTCCGGCCTGGCTTCGCCGGGCGCGTCGTAGAACTGCTGATTGACCCGCAGCCTGCGTTCGAGGTTCTCGCGCGTGTAGGTGTACTCGCCCCAGGCGGTCGAGGGCAGCACGACGTCCGCGACCTCGGTGATGTCGGAGGGGCGGATGTTGATGTCGACGACGAAGGGCACCTTCTCGATGAACTGACGGAGCTGTGTCGACTGCTGCTGCATCCGGATCGGGTTGGCGATCCCGACCACGAGCATGTCGATCGTGCCCTTCGAGAGCTCCTGCCAGAGGTTGCGGCGCAGGTCGCCGGCCTGCGGGTGAGGCCAGTCGAAGTCGTACATGTAGGCCGACTGGTGACCACCCTGCCGACCGAACACCTGCCCAGGCCGCCCGACCGAGCCGAGCAGGAGCGCGAGGTTCGCATAGGAGTTCATCACCGCCGCGTTCTGCGTGCCGGACCAGATCACGCCCTTCTCGAACAGGATCGAGCTCTTGTTCGGCTTGCCGAGCAGCTGCGCTGCCTTGCGCACCTTCGCGGCCGGCACGCCCGTCACCGCCTCGGTGCTTTCCGGCGCGTACTTCGCCTGCGTCACGACCGCCTTGAGCGCGGCGAAGCTGGCCGGGTCGACCCGGGCGTCGATGTAGGCCTGGTCGTGGAGGTTCTGACTGAGGATGACGTTCATCAACGAGTTGACGAGGACGACGTCGGTGTTCGGCCTCAGTTGAAGGTGGACGCCGCCGAGATCCTCGGCGTTCTGGGCCGAGACGATCTTCCGCGGATCGATCACGACCTTCTTGCTCTTCTGCGCAAAGACCCGGTTGTAGAAGACCGTCCCCGTTTCGTAGGAGTTCGTGCCCGAGTAGAGCACCGTGTCCGCGAGCTCGAAGTCGCGGTATGAGTAGAGGAGCGAGTTCGCCGAGCCGAAGTTGTCGGCGAGCGACGGGTGCTCCGAGTTCCACTTCGGCCGGTTGTGGATCGCCCTGACCGCGACGCCCTTGTCGGGGCCGAGCTTCGGGTTGTAGAGGCCGCGGGGCATCGGCGCGAAGAAGAGCTTCGTCGAGGCGAAGTTCATCTCGGGCGAGAGATGGTCGGCCGCCCAGACGCCGATCGAAGACGGGCCGCGGTTGTCCAGGGCGGCCTTGATCTTGGTCGCGATCAGGTCCAGCGCCTCGTCCCAGGTCACCTGCCGGAGCGGGCCGCCCTTCGTGTCGCGTACCTGCGGATGGAGGTGCCGCTCGGTCGGGTCGGTCAAGGGATGCGGCTTCGTGGTGTAGACGGTGAGCGCGTTCGAGCCACCGCGCGGGGAGTGATCGCCCTTGTTGACGATGCAATCCTTGTCCGGGACGACGGCGATGTAGCTGTCGGCGCCGTCGACCTGGGCCCGGGTCACCATCGCCGGCGAGATCCAGTCGCCGAGCGTCCCCTTCGGAAGCGGGCCGCCCGCGCTCGGGCTCTTCGGGGTGTCCGCGACCGGCCAGGTGTAGATCTTGTAACCGCAACCGACGTTGCAGTACTGGCATGCCGAGGTGTGGACCTTCGCGCTCGCCGGCGGCACCGGCAGGTCGGCCTGACCGAGGAACAGGGCCATCGCCTCGTCGAGCGCCTTCTGGTCGCCGGCCGCGAGCGCATCGCTCGCGTGCAGGAACTTTGGTAGGGACAAGGCTCCGGCGCCCGCAAGCGCCCCGGCGACCACGGACTTGCGATTGAGCCGCTCCTCACGTGCGTTCTCGCTCATTTTGCGCCTCCCACGCGCCTGCCGGGATGAAGGTTGTTCCGGTAGCCGTAGATCAGCCCGTCCACGCCGACGGCCCATACAGCGCCTTGTCGCACCTGCAGGAGTACGCGGGGTAGGGGCGTCATGGCGAGACCCTGGATGATCGATCCAAGCCGCTCCGGGTCGTAGCGGGTCTGGTGGCAGGGGCAGACGAATTCTCGGATCGCAGGCTGATACTCGACCGGGCAGCCCATGTGCTGGCAAAAGAGGCTGTAGCCGACGATGCTCTTCTTGGGCCCGACGCCGCCGGGGACCGCATGGCCCACGTCGAGGAGGACGCTCGCCTGCGCTCTGAGCGGATAGTTGAACGTGACGGGTCGGTTCGGCTTCAGCTTCGACAGAGCGGCCACGCGCAGCTTCGGATAGCCCGTCGGCGCGGCGGCGCCCGCGCGACCGGCGCCGATCCCGGCGACGGCGGCCGCGCCGGCCGTCCCCGCAACCAGCAGCTGACGACGCGAAAGCTCGCTGCCGCTTGTCTCTTCGGCGGCTGGAGTGCTCACTTCGACCTCCATTCCCCGGGGCCGTCGCCCCTGGCGCTCGGATCGCGCGAAACTATATTCCGCCAACGGAATAGTCAAGATGTGGTGATCGGAAATCGAGCAATGAACTCCGGCCGTTTGCCACGGGATACACTCCGGCGCGATGTCGCAACCCCTCTCGCCGGGCTTCCAACGCCTCCCGATCGCGCAGCCGCGTCTCGTAACGGAAGACCGGAACCTGACCCTCGACGTGTTCCGAGCGCTGGCCGATCCCGTCCGCCTCGAGCTGCTCGCGCACATCGCGGCCCGAGGACCGCTCTGCGTCTGTCACCTGGAAGAGTCGCTCCCCTACAGCCAATCGCGCATCTCGAAGCACCTGGGCGTGCTCCGGCGTGCAGGCCTCGTCTCGGCCCGCCGCGACCGAAACTGGGTCTACTACTCCATCGACGGGGAGGCGCTCGAGACGGCGCGCGATTTCGTCGACCAGCTCGAGCAGTCCTCAGCGCGGCCGCACGCGACCGACTACTGCGAGCAGCCAGCCACAAGCGAGCGCACCTAGCCGGTCGACCGTGACGCCTGCGCTCCCTCGCGCACTGGCCGCGGAGGCGATCGGCACCTTCGCGCTCGTCTTCGCCGGCGCCGGCGCAGTGATGGTCGACGCGAAAACGCACGCCCTCGGACACGTCGGCGTCGCGATCACCTTCGGGCTCGTGATCATGGCAATGATCTACGCGGTCGGACACATCTCCGGCGCACACTTCAACGCCGCGGTGACGTTCGCCTTCGCGCTCAGCCGCCACTTTCCGTGGACGCGCGCGCTCGCCTACTGGTGCGCGCAGTTCGTCGGCGCGATTACGGCCGCCGCCGTCCTCCGGGGCTCACTGGGAAACGTCGCCCACGTCGGCGCCACGCTCCCCTCCGGCTCCGAGGGGCAATCGTTCTTGTGGGAGCTCATCCTCAGCTTCTTCCTGATGTTCGTGATCATGGCCGTTGCCACGGACACGCGTGCCGTCGGCGAGGCCGCCGCGATCGCCATCGGCGGCACGATCGGACTCGACGCCATGTTCGGCGGCCCGATCTCCGGTGCCTCGATGAACCCGATGCGCTCGCTCGGGCCGGCGCTGGTCGCCGGTGACCTGCATGCGCTCTGGCTCTACATCGTCGCGCCGATCATCGGCACGTCATTCGGTGCACTTGCCTACCAGTTCGTTCGTGGAGAGCCGACGCAGCTCTAGCCGGGCATGAGCTCGGAGATCAGCCGCTGCACCCGCACGTCCAGCTCGTCTCGGATCCCGCGGACGGTCTCGACGTCCTGGCCGGCCGGGTCGTCGAGCTCCCAGTCCTCGTACTTCTTACCGGGGTAGATCGGGCAGGCGTCGCCGCAGCCCATGGTGATCACGACGTCCGCCGCCTGGACGACCTCGTCCGTGAGCGGCTTCGGGAACTCCTCGCTCATGTCGACGCCGATCTCGGTCATCGCCTCGACCACGGCGGGGTTGATCTCCTCGCCGGGAGCGCTGCCGGCCGAGCGAACGTGAACGCGCCCGCCCGAGCGGAGCTTGACCAGCCCCGCCGCCATCTGACTGCGCCCGGCGTTGTGGACGCAGACGAAGAGCACTTCGGGCTGCTCCTTGACGATCGAGCCCTCGGCCTGGCCGAGCGCCTTCAACCGCTCGCGGGCGAACCGGTGCACGAGCACGGGCACGAACACGTTGATCTTTGCGCCGCCGAGGAGATCGGTCGACTCGGCGATGTAACGAGCAATCGTCTCCTGGGAGAAGATTCCTGCGAATTCGCGCTGGAGCGCCTCGGCCGCCCGCTGAACATGCTGTCGGGTGACCGGATCGAGAACATTCATCTGTTCTGACATCGTCGGCTCCTCGTCATCGATGGCCGTCGATGCATGATTACGGCCGGATCGATTGCTGTCAATATCGATCTCTGCGAATATGGTTCGGTGCAGACTGTCGCGAAGATTGCCGCCGCCTGTCCTCCTCTGTCGTCAGGCCCACTCGAGCTGCAGGAGGCACAGCGGCTCGCCCAGGCGCTGAAGACGCTCGCCGATCCCGCCCGGCTACGCCTCTTGAGTCTGATCCAGGCCCAGCCCGGCGCCGAGGCCTGCGTCTGTCACCTGACCGAGCCGCTCGGTCTCAGCCAGCCGACCGTCAGCCATCACCTGAAGGTCCTCCTCGACGCCGGGCTGGTCGAGCGCGAACGGCGGGCGAGCTGGGCCTACTACCGGGTCGTGCCCGAGGCGCTCGCGACGCTCAGAGACTTCCTCGGCTGACGCGGATCGCCGAAGAGCCCTGACCAGGCTGCTCGTCATCGGGGGAAGCGACGCCGGCATCAGCGCCGCGCTCCGGGCCCGCGAGCTCGACCGCGAGAGCGACGTCACCGTCGTCGTCGCCGACGCCTATCCGAATTTCTCGATCTGCGGAATTCCCTACTACGTCTCGGGGGAGGTGGGCGACTGGCGGAAGCTCGCGCACCGCAGCATCGCCGAGCTTCAGGACCTAGGCATTCAACTGCGCCTCGACACGATCGCCCGCCGCATCGACGTTTCGGAACGTGTGCTGCTCGTCACCTCCGGCGACGGCCGAGAGGAGCTGATCGGCTACGACACGCTCGTCGTCGGGACCGGCGCGCTCCCGATCCGACCGCCGATCGAAGGCCTCGCCGGGCCTGATGAGGTGGGCGCCGAGGACGGCGTCCACCTGCTCCATTCGATGGACGACGCATTCGCGGTCATGCGCACGCTCGAACAAGCAGCGACGAGCAGCGCAGTCATCGTCGGTGCCGGCTACATCGGCATCGAGATGGCCGAGGCGCTCACCACCCGTGGGTTATCGGTCACCCAGATGGAACAGCTTCCGCAAGTCCTACCTACCGTCGACGTCGAGTTGGGCGCACTCGTGCGAGCCGAGCTGGTCTGCCGCGGAGTCGAGGTCCTGACCGGCACCACCGTCACGCGAGTCGGCCTCGCCGAGTCTCGAGGCACCGGTCGGCTATGCGTGGACGCGGTGACCGCGGACGACGAACGCCTTTCGCGATCTGCCGACCTCGTCCTCGTCGTCGTCGGCGTTCAGCCTGACAGCATGCTCGCCGCCTCTGCCGGCGCGACCCTCGGCGCCCGGGGAGCGATCGCCGTCGACGATCAGATGCGAACCAACCTGCCGAACGTCTACGCGGCAGGAGACTGCGTCGTCACTCACCACCGGCTCCTCGGTGACTCCTACCTCCCGCTCGGTACCACCGCCCACAAGCAAGGCCGAATCGCCGGCGAGAACGCGTTGGGCGGAACGCGCCGGTTCGCCGGAAGCCTCGGCACCCAGGTCGTCAAGATCTTCGACCACGTTGCGGCCCGAACCGGCCTACGCGACCAAGAGGCCCGGGCCGCCGGATTCGATCCACGTACCGTCCAGGCGGAGGCGGACGATCACAAGGCCTACTACCCCGGAAGCCACCGCATCCAGATGCGTTTCACGGGTGACCGCGCGGCAGGCAAACTCCTCGGCCTCCAGCTCTTGGGACACCGGGACGCGGAGATCGCAAAGCGAATCGACATCGCCGCCACGGCAATCCTCCACGGCATGACGATCGACGCGCTCAACGATCTCGACCTCTCCTATGCACCGCCCTTCGGGAGCCCGTGGGATGCACTCCAGGTAGGCGCCCAGGCATGGTCACGGTCGGGCGAGGTCCAGGCGTCCTGACCAGGGCCGGGTCCGGATGTACCCGCCCCTGGGCTTCAGGCGCTCGTCAGCCGCCACGTAGGTTCTCGCTGCCGAGCCAGAACCGCCGGGCCCAGAGGGCGACGTAGACGAGCCCGACGAGCACCGGCACCTCGATCAGCGGTCCCACGACGCCGGCCAGCGCCTGCCCGGAAGTGGCGCCGAACACGCCGACGGCAACCGCAATTGCGAGCTCGAAGTCGTTGCTCGCGACGGTGAACGAAAGGCTTGCCGTCTGCGCGTAGGGGAAGTCGAGCAGCCTGCCGGCGGCGAACCCGGCGGCCCACATCACGGCGAAGTACGCGAGGAGCGGCAGCGCGATCCGGGCGACGTCGAGCGGCCGGGAGGTGATCCGGTCGCCCTGGATCGCGAACAGGAGCACGATCGTGAACAGGAGGCCGTAGAGGGTGATCGGCGCGACTCGCGGGATGAACCGTTCCTCGTACCAGTCGCGGCCGCGGCGACGGAGCCCGATTCGGCGCGTCAGGTACCCGGCGGTCAGCGGGATGCCGAGGAAGATCAGAACGGTCCGGGCGACCTCCCAGATCCCGACCTCGAAACCCTGGGTGTCGAGGCCGAGCCAGCCCGGCAGCACGGTGAGGTAGAAGTAGCCGAGCAACGAGTAGGCGGCGACCTGGAAGACGGCGTTGAAGACAACCAGGACGGCGGCTCGGTCGCGGTCGCCCTTGGCGATGTCGTTCCAGACCAGCACCATCGCGATGCAGCGGGCCAGCCCGACGATGATCACCCCTGTCCTGTAAGCGGGCTGGTGCGGGAGCAGGAGCCAGGCGAGCGAGAACATCAGCGCCGGCCCGACTACCCAGGAGAGCAGGAGCGAGATACCGAAGAACCGCGCGTTGGAGACCCCGTCGTGGCTCATCCGGCCGAGGTCTTCGTAGCGCACCTTCGCCAGTACCGGGTACATCATCAGCAGCAAGCCGGCGGCGATCGGCAGGCTCACCGTCCCGACCTGCAGCTTGTCGAGCTGGTGGTTCAGGCTCGGGACCAACGAGCCGAGGCCGAGCCCGGCGCCCATCGAGAGCGCGATCCACAGCGGCAGGAAACGGTCCAGCGTCGACAGCTTCCCCAGCACGGAGACGTCGCCGCCCGGACTGTGCGCGCGGGAAACCCTGCGTCGGGCTGCGTCAGTCGCGGCCACGCGCGTCGATCTCCGTCGCCTCGGCCAGCAGCTCGCCGACGAGCTCGTGCAGCTCGGCCAGGCGCTCCCGGCTCGCGCAATAGCATGTTCGAAGGCCTTCGATCTCGCCGACGATCAGTCCCGCGTCCTTCAACACTTTCAAGTGCTGGGAGACGGTCGCCTGCGCGAGCGGCAACTCGTCGACGACCTGGCCGCAGTAGCACGCGTCACGGGAAAGAAGCAGCTGCAGGATCCGCACACGCGCCGGGTGGCCGAGCGCCTTCGCGAGCGCCGCAAGCTCGGTGACCGCCCGCCTCTGGGGAACGACGACTGTCACCGAGTCGCGGCGCTCGTGTGCCGCGGGCCTCGAGCAATGCCCGCCGGAACTCCGCGCAGCGGCATCAGCTTCGGCGACTCGTGGGCGCAGCCGTAGTTCGTGCCCCCCACGCGGTACCGGCGCGCTTCGGCTAGGTGATCGAGACACAGGCCGACGCCACAGTGCTGGCAGACGCCGACGGCCACAACGGCGTCATTCGTCTTCGCACACTCGAAGCAGTTCATTGTGAGTCCCTCCTCGCAAGCTGATCGCTCATCGCAGATGAACGATCGAACAGACCCCACCGAGCCGCATCGGTAGTCCAAGGGCGGTGCGTTCCGGGTTTTCTACGTACTTCGAGTCCTCGGTGGGGGCGAGGGTTTCAGTCGAGCCGTCGGCGTCGAGCAAATCGCAACAGCCGAAGAGGCGCAGCGCTAGCCTGACTCCGTGAGCCACTCCGCGACCCGTGACCTGGATCCTCGTCACACCCACGAGGCGATCGAGGCCGAGCATTCGAGCTCACCGGAGCGGGCCGGGCTCGAGCGCCGCGCGCGTCTGCTCGCCTGGGGGGCGATCGCCTGGCACACGGTCGAGTTCGGGATCGCGATCGGCGCCGGCATCGCCGCCGGCTCGATCGCGCTGATCGGCTTCGGGGCCGACAGCCTCGTCGAGGCGGCGGCCGGCCTGGTCGTCGTCTGGCTCTTCACGGGTGCGCGACTCGGCTCCGAGAGCGCCGAACGCCGGGCGCAGCAGCTGATCGCCCTCAGCTTCCTCGCGCTCGCCGCCTACGTGGGCGTCGAGGCGGTACGGACGCTCGTCTCCGCGAGCGAGCCGGGGACCAGCTGGGTCGGCGTCGGCCTCGCCGTGTTCACGGCGCCGACGATGCCGCTGCTCGCGCTCGCGAAGCGGCGTGTCGGCCGAGGCCTCGGCTCGTCGGCCACGGTGAAGGAAGGTGCGCAGAACCTTGTCTGCGCCTACCTCTCGGTCGCGCTGCTCGCGGGTCTGCTCGCGAACGCGCTCGCCGGCTGGTGGTGGGCCGACCCCGCGGCCGCGCTCGTGATCGCCGGCGTCGCGGCGCGCGAGGGCCGGGAGAGCTGGCGCGGCGAGGGCTGCTGCGACGCCTGCTGATTCGCCCGTCGCGGACATGGCCGGGGTCTGACCCTTTCGTCCGTTGCGGACATGGCCGGGGTCTGACCCTTTCGTCCGTTGCGGACATGGCCGGGGTCTGACCCTTTCGCGCCGGCTCGCGGCGTGAAGGTCAGATCCCCATCAAGCCTTCGTCAACGCCGGGCCGTCGCCAGGAGCCGGTCCGCATCGACGCCGCGGATCGAGGCGTCGAGCAGCTCGACCGGGTGCAGGGCGGGCAGCCGCCGGCCGGAACGGCGCAGGTACGTCGAGACCTGGACGAGGCAGCCGGGGTTCGCGCTCGCGTAGGCGTCCGCGCCGGTCGCGAGGACGTTCGCCGCCTTCCGCTCTCCCAGCTCGCGCGCCGGCTCGGGCTGGGTCAGGTTGTAGATCCCGGCGCTGCCACAGCAGATCGCCTGCTCGGCCGGCTCGGCGAGCAGGAGCCCTGGGATCGAGCCCAGCACCGCCCGCGGCTGGTCGCGGATCCCCTGCGCGTGACCGAGGTGGCAGGCGTCCTGGTAGGCGACCGTGACCGCCAGCTCGCGCCGGGTGGCCCGGGGCTCGAGCTCGGCGAGCAGCTCGCTGACGTCGACGACCCTCACCCCGAGCTCTGCCTCCTTCAGATGCGAGCCGCACCCGGCCGCGTTGACGACCACCGCGTCGAGCCCGGCGAAGAGCTCCCCGATCCGCTCCGCGCGCCTCTGTCCATCGGCACGGCGGCCGGCGTGCCGATGGAGCGCGCCGCAGCACTGCTGAGCCCGGAGCGCGACCACCTCGCAGCCCTCCGCCGCGAGCACCCGCGCCGTCGCCGCGTTCACGTCGCCGAAGACGACCCGCTGGACGCAGCCGAGCAGGAGCCCGACCCGCGCGCGGCGCCCGCCCATCGCCGGAGTCAGCTCGGGCGGCCGCTCGGCGGAGCGCCACGGCGGCTTCAGAGCCGCGAACGAGCGCAGCCGGCCGGGGAGCCACGGCGGGGTCAGCGCCAGTGCGAGCCGTAACCGGCGGTGGTGAGGGACGGCGGCGAAGACGAGAGCCCGCTGCAGCCGCTCGCCCACGGGCCGCTCGTAGTGCTCCTCGATGTGCGCCGCGGGTCTGCTCGATCAGCCGGTCGTACTGCACGCCGGACGGGCATGCGGTCATGCACGCCATGCAGCCGAGGCAGCGGTCGAAATGCTGGACGGTCGTCGCCGTCAGCGGCAGCACTCCGTTCGCCAGACCGCTCATCAGGTGGATCCGCCCGCGAGGGGAGTCCATCTCCTCCTGCCAGAGCGGACCGTAGGTCGGGCAGGTCGGCAGGCAGAAGCCGCAGTGGACGCAGTCCGAGATCAGCTCGCCGTCGATCACGCCAGCACGCCCTCTGGGTCGAAGTGCCCCCGCACCCGCTCGGCGAGCGCGACCTCCGCCGGGTCGCGGCGGTCCGCGACCGGCTCGGGCACGTACGCGAGGCCGGCCGAGACGCGGACGACCGCCTCCTCCAGTCGCGACAGCGTCGAGGCCAGCATGCCCGGGCGGAACAGGAGCCGGCCCCGCGCCCGTGCCTGGCGGCCGGCCGCCTCCTCCCAGACCGAGCCGGGGTCCTCGGTGCCGCCGACCAGCCCCCGGGCGGCGGCGAGCTGCTCGTCGACCGCGCGCCGGCCGCCCTCGAAGAGCACGGCCAGACGACCGGGCCAGAGGACGTCCACCGCAGAGGGTGCGAGCGGCGCACGCAGGATCGCCCGCGCCGCCGCCTCCGCCTCCGAGCCCCAGCCGACGGGGACGGTCAGCGTGCGCTCCGCCTCCGGCCGCGGATGCAGCCGGAGCGCCACCCGCGCGATCAGCCCCAGCCGGCCCTCCGACCCGCAGAACAGCTTGCCGAGGTCGTACCCGGCGACGTTCTTGACCACCTTCCCGCCCGAGCTCGCGATCGTCCCGTCGGCGAGCACGACGGTGACGCCGATCACCAGGTCGCGCGCCGTCCCGTACCGGTGGCGCCGAGGCCCGGAGAGGTTCGCCGCCACGCAGGCGCCGATCGTCGGGTTCCCCGGGGGATCGAGCGCGAGCATCTGCCCGGACGCCGCCAGCCGGTCGTTCAGGTCGCGGACGCGGACGCCGGCCTCGACGATCGCGGTGAGGTCGCCCGCCTCGTGCTCGAGCACCTGATCGAGCAGGGCGGTCGAGAGCACGACCTCGCCGCCGTCGCGGCCGATCGAGACGCGGCTCCCCTCCTGCGAGGCCCGGGCCAGCACCTCCGCCGCCTCGTGGACGGTCCGGATCTCAGAAACGCTCGGCAAGGCCGGCCTTCTCGAGCGGGTGGACGCGGTACGGCCCCGGAACCTCGCCGCACAGCCGCGGCGTCGGCAGGACCTTCCCCGGGTTGCAGAGCCCGGCCGGGTCGAACGCGCTCCGGAGCCGCTGCATCACCTCGAGGTCGTCCGACCCGAACAGCAGCGGCATCGAGCAGACCTTGTCGACCCCGATTCCGTGCTCACCGGTGAGCGAGCCGCCGGCGTCGATGCACGCCTCCAGGATGGCCTCGGCGAGCAGGCGCGCGCGCTCGGCCTCCCCGTCGACGCGGGCGTCGTAGAGCACGAGCGGGTGCAGGTTGCCGTCGCCGGCGTGGAAGACGTTGCCGACCCGCAGCCCGTACTCGGCCTCGAGGTCCGCGATCCGGCGCAGCACCTCCGGGAGCTTCGTCCGGGGAACGACTCCATCCTGGACGTAGTAGTCGTTGGCGACGCGCCCCATGGCCGCGAACGCGGACTTCCGCCCCTTCCAGAGCAGGGCGCGCTCGTGGTCGTCGGCGGCGACGCGGATCTCCCACGCACCGTGCTCGCGGCAGATCGACTCGACCGCAGCGAGGTCCTCCTCGACCTGCGCCACCGGCCCGTCGAGCTCGACGATCAGGATCGCGTCCGCGTCCGGATACCCGGGCCGGACGGCCGCCTCCGCCGCCTGGATCGTCAGCCGGTCCATCATCTCGACCGCGGAGGGCATGATCCGCGCGGCGACGATCCCGGAGACCGCACCGCCGGCGGCGTCGGTGGAGTCGAAGGCGGCGAGCACCGTGCGGACGCACTCCGGCCGGGGCAAGACCCGCAGCGTGATCTCGGTCGCGATCCCGAGCGTGCCCTCGGAGCCGACGAACACGCCGAGCAGGTCGGGGCCCGGGGACTCGAGCGACATGCCGCCCAGGCGGACGATCTCTCCGTCGGGCAGGACGACGACGAGCCCGGTCACGTGGTTGACGGTGAAGCCGTACTTCAGGCAGTGGGCGCCGCCGGAGTTCTCCGCGACGTTGCCGCCGATCGTGCAGACCTGCTGGCTCGAGGGGTCCGGCGCGTAGAAGAGGCGGTCGCCGACGACCGCCTGGGTGACCTCCAGGTTCGTCACCCCCGGCTGCACGACCACCCGCTCGCTCTCGAGGTCGACCTCGAGGATGCGATTCATGCGCGCGAGCGAGATCACGACTCCCTCCGCGACCGGAAGCGCACCGCCCGAGAGACCCGTGCCGGCGCCGCGGGCGACGAAGGGCACGCCGGCCGCGTGACACGCACGAACGGCCGCCTGCACCTCCTCGGTCGTCCGCGGGAGGACGACGAGCGCGGGCACAACCCGATGCCCGGTCAGCCCGTCGCACTCGTACGTCTGCAGCTCCTCCGGCCGGTCGATCACCGCCCCGGCCGGGAGCAACCGCTTCAGATCGCCCGCGAGCGCCATCCTTGTCAATCTACAGCGGTGCAGGCGCAACTCCCAACGGGGGTCGAGGTCCGTGGCGGCGGCGACGACGAGATCCTGTCGGCCGACGCGCTGGCATTCGTCGCCGACCTGCAGCGGACGTTCGGGGAGCGCAGGCTGCAGCTCCTGGCCCAGCGCGCCGCCCGCCAGCAACGCCTGCTCGACGGCGAGCTGCCCGACTTCCTCGAGGAGACGCGCGCCGTCCGCGAAGACGGGTCGTGGCGGGTCGCGGAGGCGCCGCCCGACCTGCAGGACCGCCGCGTCGAGATCACCGGCCCGACCGACCGGAAGATGGTGATCAACGCCCTCAACTCCGGCGCCCGGGTGTTCATGGCCGACTTCGAGGACGCGAACTCGCCGACGTGGTCGAACGTCGTCGAGGGCCAGCGCAACCTGATCGAGGCGATCGAGCGCACGATCACGCTCGATACCGGCGAGAAGAGCTACCGGCTGAACGACGAGGTCGCGACCCTCCTCGTCCGGCCGCGCGGCTGGCACCTGCCCGAACGCCACCTGCTCGTCGACGGCGAGCCGGTCTCCGGGAGCCTGTTCGACTTCGGCCTGTACATGTTCCACTCCGCGCGGCGTGCCCTCGCCCGCGGCAGCGGGCCGTACTTCTACCTGCCCAAGCTGGAGAGCCACCTCGAGGCCCGGCTCTGGAACGACGTGTTCCTCCACGCCCAGGACGCGCTCGGAATCGCGCGCGGGACGATCCGCGCGACCGTCCTGATCGAGACGATCCTCGCCGCGTTCGAGATGGAGGAGATCCTCTACGAGCTGCGCGAGCACTCGGCGGGGCTCAACGCCGGCCGCTGGGACTACATCTTCAGCGTGATCAAGAAGTTCCGGCACCGGGACGACTTCGTGCTCCCCGACCGCTCGGCGGTGACGATGACCGTCCCCTTCATGCGCGCGTACACCGAGCTGCTCGTGAAGACGTGCCACGCGCGAGGCGCCTTCGCGATCGGCGGCATGGCCGCGTTCATCCCCAGCCGCCGCGACCCGGCGGTGAACGAGACCGCGCTCGCCAGGGTGCGCGAGGACAAGGACCGCGAGGCGGGCGACGGCTGCGACGGGACCTGGGTCGCCCATCCCGACCTCGTCCCGACCGCGCAGGCCGAGTTCGACCGGGTGCTCGGGGAGCAGCCGAACCAGCTCGGCCGGCAGCGGCCGGAGGTCTCGGTGTCCGCGGCGGATCTGTTGTCGGTCCCGGACACGCCGGGCGAGATCACCGAGGCGGGGATCAGGCAGAACGTCTCGGTCGGGATCCAGTACCTGGCTCGTGGCTGAACGGAACCGGCGCGGCGGCGATCTCCAACCTGATGGAGGACGTCGCCACCGCCGAGATCTCCCGCTCGCAGCTCTGGCAGTGGGTGCACCACGGCCGGGCCGAGCGCAGCCGCGTGCTGGAGATCGCCGACGAGGAGATCGCCTCGCTGCCGCCGCAGGAACGGCTCGAGGAAGCCCGCTCGGTATTCGAGCAGGTCGCACTCGCGGACGAGTTCGTCGAGTTCCTGACCCTGCCCGCGTACGAGCTCCTCGACTAGCCGATCGACAACGCGCACGCCGGCGCGCCGAGCGACTTGCCGGCCGCGCCGAGGTCCTTGCTGAGCGCACTCGCCTGGTTGCCGAGCTGCACCAGCGTCGCCAGGTCGTTCCCCTTCGCCGCAACGACGATCCGGTCGATCAAGCCGCGGATCTGCTTTGCCTCGGAGACGAACTTGTCGGCCGCCGTCCTCAGCTCGTCGGGCGGCTGCAGCTTCTCGGCCTGCCCGATCGCGCCGTCGAACGCGTCGAGCAGCTTCGGGCCCCTGGTGACGATCTCGCCCGGGCTGGTCGGCGTGCCGATCCGCTTCAGCTCGGCGCTTGCCTTCTGACAGATCGTGGTCAGCTGCGCAGCGTACTCGTCCCTGCTGAGGGACTTGCTCCCTCCTCCGCCGCATCCGGCGGCTGCGAGCGCCAGCACGAGCGCCGCGCCGATCGCGAACCTTTTCAAACCCGCCTCCTCCGTGGTTGGCGCCGAGCCTACTACGATGCCGCAAAATGGACACCTGGCTCGCCGCCGCCAGCCGGCGGGAAGTGCGGGAGTACGCCTCCCGCCCGGTTCCCGAGGACGTCGTCCGTACGATCCTGGACGCCGGCCGGCTGGCCGGCAGCGCCCAGAACCGGCAGCCCTGGCGCTTCCTGGTGGTCGAGGACGGGCCGCCCGCGAGCAGCTCGCCGAGTCGGTATACGAGCCGACCAACGTCCGCGGAGCCCGGCTCGTCGTCGCGATCGTCGGCCGTAGCGGCTTCGACGTCGGCCGCGCGGCGCAGAACATGCTCCTCGTCGCCTGGAACGAGGGCGTCGGGTCGTGCCCGAACGGGCTCAGGGACGCGGAGGCGGCACGGGCCGCGCTCCGGCTCGACGACGGCGACGAGATCGCCGTCGTGCTCACCTTCGGCTATCCGGCGAAAGCCCGCGACCCGCAGCGGCACACCGCCGAGGAGTGGAGCGCGCGGGCGAACCGGAAGCCGCTCGACGAGCTCGTCGAGCGGCTCTGACCCCGGTTCGGACGCCGCGTCACACTTTCGTTCCAGGGGCTGTCCCTGCGCCACGGCCGCTCAGGACACGGCGAGAACGAGCTTGCCGAAGTGCTCGCCGGACAGCATCCGGTCGTGTGCCGCCTCCGCCTCGGCGAGCGGCCGAACGCTGTCGATCACCGGCCGCCACGCGCCGCTCTCGACCATCCGCAGCAGACCGACGAAGTCGTTCCTCGAGCCCATCGTCGTCCCGAGGATCGACTGCCAGTTGAGGTAGACGGCGCGCACGTCGAGGGTCACCTCGGGCCCGCCCGTCCCCCCGAAGACGACGACGCGGCCACCCTTGCGCAGCGCACGCAGCGACTCGCGCCACGTCGTCCCGACCGAGTCGAGCACGAGGTCGACCGGCCCGACCGCCTCCGGCCAACCGTCCTCGGTGTAGAGCACCCCGCCGGCGGCGCCGAGCTCCTTCGCCCGCTCGATCTTCTCCTGCGAGGACGAGGTGACCAGCACGCGGGCGGCCGTCTGGGCGGCCAGCTGCACCGCGAGCGTGGAGACGCCGCTCCCCGCGCCGAGGATCAGCACGGTCTCGTCCCCGTGAAGCCGGCCGACTGCGAACAGCGCCCGCCAGGCCGTCACGCCCCCGAGCGGGAAGGCCGCCGCCTCCTCCCAGGAGAAGCGCGCCGGCTTCGGAAACACGTTCTCCTCCGGCACCTTGACGAGCTCCGCGTACGTCCCGTTGTCCGGGCCGCCGAGGATCCCCCAGTCCGGCCCCGCCGCGTCCTCGCGCGGGCCCCAGCCGAGGCCCGGGTAGATCACCACCTCCTGGCCCGTGTCCCGCCTGACGCCCGCCCCGTCCGAGCCCGGGATCACCGGCAGCCGGAACTGGTAGGCGGGCCCGGGCGGATTGCGGACGAGCAGGTCGCGGCGGTTGACCGCCGCCGCCTTCAGCTCGACGACGACCTCGCCCGGCCCGGCGACCGGATCCGCGAAGTCCTCGTACGAGAGCACGCCGCCCTCGTGGACGACAACCGCCTTCATCTCAGCGACGCCCAGGGCTCCTGGTCGTCGACCGGGACGGCGACGTAGCCGCCGTCGCCGACCGCCGGCGCCAGCACGACCTGGAGCTGGGCGGGCTCGGAGAAGTCGTTGTAGGAGCCGTGCACGACGTCCTTGTCGATGTAGACGGAGTCGCCGGGCCCGAGCTCGACGGACTCGTCCTCCAGGAACTGCGTCACCCGCCCGGACGTGACCACGATCATCTCGTCCTGGTCGGGGTGCTTGTGGAACGCGTGGTTGAAGCCCGGATCCAGCCGCACGTCCATGACCACGAAGGACTGGCAGCCGGTGCCCGGCGGTGCGCACCGCATCCCGGCGCTCCCCCAGTCGAACGTCTCCGTCGGCACCTCGCCGCGCATCACGAACCTGCTCATGCTCTTCCTCCCGTCGGTATCGCCTTGAACCGCTTCATGTTCTCCGTCATCGCCACCTCGGTCGGCAGCCGCTCCATGCTCGAGGCGCCGAAGAATCCGACCACCCCGGTCGTCCGCTCGAGGACGTAGGCGGCGTCGTCCGGCTCGGCGATCGGACCGCCGTGGCAGAGGACGATCATGTCCGGCCTGACCTCGACCGCCGCGTCGCGCATCGCCTGGATCAGCTCGACCGACTCGTCGAGCGTCTTCGCGCTGGTCGCGCCGATCGCGCCGCCGGTGGTCAGACCCATGTGCGGGACGAGCACGTCCGCGCCGGCGTCCGCCATCGCCCGCGCGTCGTCGGGCGTGAAGACGTAAGGCGCGGTCAGCAGCTCGAGCTCGGCGGCGGCACGGATCATCTCGACCTCGAGCGCGTAGCCCATCCCCGTCTCCTCGAGGCCCTGGCGGTAGGTGCCGTCCATCAGCCCGACGGTGGGGAAGTTCTGGACGCCGGAGAAGCCGATCTCCTTCAGCCGGCGCAGGAAGACCGGCATCAGCCGGAAGGGATCGGTGCCGCAGACGCCGGCCAGCACGGGCGTCTGCTTCACGACCGGGAGCACCTCGGCCGCCATCTCGACGACGATCGCGTTCGCGTCCCCGTAGGGCATCAGCCCGGCGAGCGAGCCCCGGCCCGCCATCCGGTAGCGGCCGGAGTTGTAGATGATGATCAGGTCGCAGCCGCCGGCCTCGGCGCACTTGGCCGAGAGCCCGGTGCCGGCGCCCGCGCCGATGATCGGCCTGCCCTGCTCGACCTGTGCCCGCAGGCGGGCGAGCGCCTCCTGCCGCGTCATCTCCCCTCCCGGATCATCGCGTCGAGCCGGTCCGCCATCGCCTCGGCGAACGCGGGGTCGTTCACGTCCAGTTCGAGCTCGTGCAGCTCGACGTTCGGCCCGAGGCCCTCGCGCAGTGCGCCGAACAGCGCCCCGTCGGCGTCGCGGTCGTGGAACGGCTGGCCCTCGGTGGCGATCATCGAGACGCCCTTCAGGGGGATGAACAGGGCGGTCGGCCCGGTCGCGGCGCTCAGCTTGCGGGCGATCCGGCGGCCGAGCTCGGCGCACTCCTCCGGCGTCGTCCGCATCAGGGTCACGGTCGGGTTGTGGACGTACAGGTTGCGACCCTCGAACTGCGGCGGGACGGTCTCGCGCGGGCCGAAGTTGACCATGTCGAGCGCGCCGAGCGAGACCACCTGGGGCAGTCCCAGCTCGCCGGCCGTCTCCAGCCGGTCCGGCCCCGCCGAGAGAACGCCGCCGACGAGCTCGTCCGCGAGCTCGGTGGTCGTGATGTCGAGCACGCCGGCCAGGAAGCCGCCGCGCGCGAGCGCCTCCATCGACTGACCGCCGGTTCCGGTTGCGTGGAAGACGAGCACCTCGTAGCCGAGCTCCTCGAGCCGCTCCCGCGCACGTGTCACGGCGGGCGTGGTGACCCCGAACATCGTCGCTCCGATCAGGGGTCGGACCTCGTCGCCCTCCGCCACGGACATCTTCGCCATGCCCGCGATCGCGCCGGCGGCGTTCGACAGGATCCGCTCCGAGATCCGGTTCAGCCCGGAGATGTCGACGACCGAGTAGGTCATCGAGACGTCGGTCGCGCCGACGTACGGCCGCGTGTCGCCGGAGGCGAGCGTCGAGACGATCAGCTTCGGCACGCCGACCGGCAGCACCCGCATCGCCTGGGCGGCGATCGACGAGTTTCCGGAGCCGCCGACCGAGAGGATCCCGTCCAGCCGCCCCTCCCGGTGCAACCGGGCGACCACGGCCGCCGCGCCGCGCCCCATCGCGTCGACGGCGGCTCCCCGGTCGCCGGCGGCGCGCAGCGACGCGACATCCTCGCCTGCAGCCGTCGCCACCTCCTCCTGCCCGACGTCCGCCTCGGCCAGCGGCTCGAAGATGCCCGCGTCGACGAGCACGACGTCCACGCCCTGCTCGCGCAGCCGCGAGCGCAGGTAGTCGTACTCCTTTCCTTTCGTGTCGAGGGTGCCGAGGAGGACGACCGTCGCCATGGTCAGCTGATCCTACTGCGGCGGGACGGGCCGCCAGGCGGGGCTCGACGCGTTCCCGGCCTTCACCAGCCGGGCCTCGTGTCCAGCGGCGTCGGTCGTCCAGAGCGACCCGTCGCGGGCGTAGGTGATCTCTCCGTCCGGCGACCAGGCCGGCTGGTACGCGTCGAGCGCAGAGGTCGTGATCTCCTTCAGCCCCTGGCCGCCGACGCCGATCGTGTAGATCTCGTCGTGGCCGAGCCTGAGGTCGCTCTGGAAGGCGAGCCGCTTCCCGTCGGGGGACCAGGCCGGCAGGGTGCTCACCTGCCCGAGGTTCGTCAGCCGCCGGATGCGGGTGCCGTTCGCGCGCATGACGTAGAGCTCCTTGATCGCCTCGCCCGGGCGCCGGTAGTCGTAGGCGATCAACGTGCCGTCCGGCGACCAGGCCGGGTCGGCGGCGGCTCCGAGCCCGCGACCGACCCGGCGAGCCGGCCCGGGGCCGCCGGCCGGGATGACGAACAGCGCGCCTTCGCGCGCGAAGAGGATCGTCTTCCCGTCCGGAGACCAGGACGGGTGGTTGTCGTTCTGCAACCCGGTCGTCAGCCGCCGGGTGCCGGTCCCGTCCGCGCTCATCACGTAGATGTGCGACGTCCCGTCCCGCACGCTGGAGAAGGCGATCCGCCGCCCGTCCGGAGACCAGGCCGGCTCGCCCTGGAAGAAGAGGCCCTCTTCCGTCGACGGGTCGCCCTTCTCCTGCGTCAGCCGCCGCACGTGCCCACCCCCGGCGTCCGCCCCGAAGATCGCGTAGTCGCCGTCCTTCGTGTCGACGAAGACGAGAGCCGGGGCCCCTTCGGCTTCGACCCGCCGCAGCCGGAGAGAACGACGGTCGCGACGACGACCAGCGGCAGGAGGCGGCGGACCGGGAGCACGCGAGGCGACAGGCTCGCTAGCGCGCGACGGGCTCCACGCCCAGGTACTGGCGCTGCAGCTTGGTGTTCGCCGAGAGGTCGGAGGCGGTCGTCTCCAGTGCGATCTCTCCGCCGACCATGATCAGCTGCCGCTCGGCCAGGGCGGTGGCGACCCCGAGGTTCTGCTCGATCAGCAGGATCCGCAGACCCTCCTGCTCGAGCGCGCGGAAGGTCTCGATCAGCATCTCGATGATCGTCGGCGCGAGCCCTTCGGAGGGCTCGTCCATGATCAGGAGCTTCGGGTTGGTGACCAGGGCGCGACCGATCGCGAGCATCTGCTGCTCCCCGCCCGAGAGCTGGGCGCCGCCGTTCCGCTTTCGCTCGGCCAGCCGCGGGAAGAGCTCGTACACCCGGTCGACCGTCCACCGGCGGTCGCCCTTTCCGCGCGCGGAGATCCGCAGGTGCTCGTCGACGCTGAGGGACGGAAAGAGCCGCCGGCCCTGGGGGACGTACCCGATGCCGAGCCCGGCAATCCGGAACGACGGGCGACCGATCAGCTCCTTGCCGCCGAAGCGAACCGACCCGGTCGTCCGCGGCGGGGTCAGACCCATGATCGCCGCGCAGAGCGTCGTCTTCCCCATCCCGTTCCGGCCGACGATCGAGAGCGACCGCTCGCCGAGGTCGAAGGAGACGTTCTGGACGACGTGGGCGCTGCCGTGGTAGGCGTTCAGCCCTTCGACGGTGAGCAGCCCGTCACTCATTCGTGTGGCCTCGCCCCAGGTAGAGGTCGTGGACGAGCTGATTGCCGCGGATCTCGTCAGGCGTTCCTTCCACGATCACCCGTCCGTCGTGCATCATCGTCACCCGCTCGGCGACACGGAGCGCGACGTCCATGTCGTGCTCGATCACGAGCAGGGTGATCGCACGGTCGAGTCCGAGCAGAAGGTCGGTGAGCAGTGTTCGCTCGCCCCGCGAGAGCCCGGAGGCGGGCTCGTCGAGCATCAGCAGCCGCGGCTCGGCGGCAAGCGTGACCGCCAGCCCGACCTGACGATGCTCGCCGTGCGACAGCGAGCCGACGAGCACGGAGAGCTTGTGGTCGATCGCGGCGCGCCCTGCCGCCTCGCGCGCCCGCGCGCGCATCTGGGCATCCTTCCGCGCGATCACCGGACGCATGTGACCGCCGGACACGCCGAGGATCGACAGGTAGATGTTGTCCTCGACCGAGAGCCCCTTGAAGAGGCGCGACTGCTGGTAGGTGCGCGCGAGCCCCATGCCCGCGCGCGACTGCGCGGGCAGGTGCGTCACGTCCCGCCCGAAGAGCTCGACCCGGCCCGAGGTGGCCGGGAAGTCGCCGCAGACGACGTTGAACAGCGTGGTCTTCCCCGCCCCGTTCGGGCCGAGGATCACGCGGCGCTCTCCGGCGACGATGTCGAGGTCGACCTCGCGGACGGCGTGGAGGCCGCCGAAACGCCGGCCGACCCCCCGCAAGCGGAGGGCCGGCTCGGCGTGCTCGACTGCTGCTGCTTCGCTCAAGCCCCTACTTGAGCACCTGGTTCGTGATCTTGCCGTTCACCACGACCTTGATCTTGCCCTGCCAGGGGGTCTTCACCTTCTTGCAGGGAGGTTGTGTGCGTCCCGGCGGCGGGCTCGTCGGCTTGAACAGGCCGCCGAACGACTGGTCGACCGCAGGCACGTAGGCGATGACCTGCGGGCTGACCGACCCGTCCGCGTTCTTGACCAGCTGGAGCTGGTACTGGTCCTGGATCGCCTGGCGGCGGGAGTCCAGCTTCACGAAGCCGCCGTTCGAGAGCTGGAACGGGCCGTTGATCGAGCGCGGCAGCGAGGCCTGGAGCTTCGCCCCCAGCAGCCCCGCCCGACTTCTGCAGGCCCTGGACCAGGGCCTTCGCGGCCATGTAGTAGTTGTACGTGAAGCCGTCGTCGGCCGGGATCTTCGGATACAGCTTGGTCATGAACGCGCGGTACGCGTCGACCTTGGGGTAGTGCACGCCCGGGTTGTTGCCGAACCCGCCGACGTAGGAGCCGACGAGCTTCGGGGCGACGACCTTGTCGGCACCGAGGAAGCCGAAGAACAGGTTGCCGATCCACTGCTTCGGATTGAGCTTGCCGTACGCCTGCTCGAAGGCCTTCAGCATCGCCGACGTACCGGTACCGCCGATCGTGGAGAAGTAACCGTCGACCTGGTTCGGCGGCGGCAGCTGGCGGACGAAGGGTGCGTAGTCCGTCGTGTTCAGCGGCGGGAACACACGCTTGACGATGTTGCCGCCGACGGCGCAGAAGTCGGCGATCATCCCGGCCGCGGACGTCCAGCCGAAGCTGTAGTCGTCCTCGATGATCGCGGCCTTCCTCCAGCCGAGCTTCTTGTAGGCGATCTCACCGATGCCCGCGTTCCACTGGGCGCCGTCGCCGTGGTAGCGAAACTCGTTCTTCGGGGCGATCTGCATGGTCGGATCCTGCGAGCCGGCCGTGCCGATGATGAACGTCTTGCTCAGGTGCGACTTCGCGTAGTTGGCGATCGAGACCGCCTCGTCGCCGGACAGCGGGCCGATCATGACGTCCGCGCCCAGTTGCTCCATCAGGCGCTTGGTCTCGGTGATGGCGAGCGGAACGGTGTCGTTACCGCAGCCGTAGCCGACGATCTTGATCTGCGTGGAACCGACGTGGATGCCGGTCATGCCCGCAGACGGCTTCGCGTGGCTCTTGGTCTTGCCGCCGGCGAACTGCGCGAACGCGCCCTGCGCTCCGCCGATGTCGTAGTCGTAGCCGAACGCGAAGGCGCCCTTGCAGTCCGTCATGATCGCGACCTTCACCACCTTGGCATGGGACGCGGCGAGCGAGCCCGTCGCCCACACCGCGACCGCGGCCGTGGCCGCGAACAGGACTGCGGCAACCTTCCAGCTCCGCAGCTTGAGTCTCCTCATCTGGTGATGCCCTCCTCCCTCTGGGTCTCGCAGTGAGCGCGATTGTCGCGCAGTGGGGACCCAACTTGCAAGGTGGGTCCCGATTCGGTCACTGGACGGGCTCCGGTGTCTCGAGCGCGGCCCGGTGGCGGCGCCACCGTTCCCTCGACTCGCCGAGGCGCGCCCAGATCCCCAGCAGCCCGTCCGGCGAGACGAGCACGATCGCCAGGAAGATGATCCCGATGATCGTGTTGAAGCTGCCGCCGAAGAGCGTTCCGCCGAACCCGAGTGCCGGGATGTGGGTGTTCGGCGTGATGTAGGTGTTCATCACCGTGAAGGCGAAGGCCCCGATCCACGCGCCCTCGATCCTGACCAGGCCGCCGATCACCGCCATCACGAGCAGGTTGATCGTCTGTGGCAGGTCGACGTTCCCCGGCGAGATCTGCCCGCTCCACCAGACGTACAGGATCCCCGAGAGCGAGGCGATGAACGCGCAGAACCCGAACGCGAGGGTGCGGTGCAGCGCGACGTTGTAGCCGAGCGAGCTCATCCGGATCGGCTCGTCGCGCACGCCCTGCAGGGTGAGCCCGAACGGTGTACGCACGATGTAGCGAATGAGGACGTAGACGACGATCGCGGTGCCGAGCGCGATGTAGTAGAGGCGGTTGGGGTGCTCGAGGATGTTGCCGATCCAGCCCGGCGTGTAGCGGTTGACTCCCCCGATGCCCGAGAAGCCCGAGATCTTCGTCACCGAGCCGAGCGTGAGGTTGGCGATCACCGAGTAGGTGAGGGTGATCATCAGGAAGTAGATCCCGGCGCTCCGCGCCGCGACCGCACCGCCGATCAGCCCGATCGCGGTCGTCAGCACGATCGCGACCACGATCGCCAGCGTCGGGTCCCAGCCGAGATGGAGGCCCTTCGAGGTACCCCCAGGACCGCCCTTGGTGGCGAGGTTGCCGAGGATGATGCCGGCGATCCCGGCCATGGCCGTCTGCGCGAGCGAGACCATGCCGCCGTAGGCGGAGAGGAAGATCAGGCTGGCTGCGGCAATCCCGTAGAAGAAGGTCGAGATCAGGATCGTGTGCGCCCAGTAGGTGCTCATCCCGGTCGCCGGCCAGACGAGAACCAGGACGAGGGCGGCGAGCGCGAGCGAGCGCTCGGCCTGCTGTCTCGGAGGCCAGGTCCGGGGATTCATCCGGCCCGCCCGAAGAGGCCCCGGGGCCGGAACGCGAGGACGAGCGCGATCAGCACGAACGTGAAGATCGGCGAGTACTGCGTGCAGCAGTCGGGTCCCGTCACCGGCAGGTAGGAGCCGCTGAAGTTGAGGACGAAGGCGAAGAGGATCGCGCCGGCGGCGGCGCCGAAGATCGAGCCCATCCCGCCGACGATCACCACCACCAGCGAGTTGAGCAGCCACTGGCCGTCCTGGCCGGAGGCGATGTTCGACTGCGACGCCCACACGACGGCGCCGAGCGCGGCGAGCGCCGAGCCGACCGCGAACGCGATCGCGAACGTCTTCTGGATGTTGATCCCGAGCGCCGAGGTCATCTGCTGGTCGTCGACGCCGGCGCGGATCACCATGCCGGTCTTCGTCCGGTAGAGCCAGAGCCAGAGCGCGGCCCCCACGCTGACGCCGATCCCCAGCATCACGAGCCGGGCGAGGGAGTACTGCACGCCGCCGATGTGGAGGTCGACGAAGCGGTCGGTCCACCCCGGCCAGGTCAGGTCGACGGCGTTGCCCCCGAACCGCTGCCCCTCGGAGGTGTTCCGCGGAAAATGGGCGATGATCTGGTCGGCGATGATCACCGAGACCGCGATCGTGATCAGCGCCTGGCGGAGCTCCTGGCCCTGGTTCCAGCGCAGGAAGGCCTGCTGCACGACCAGCCCGACGACTGCGATGCACGGCGCCGCGACCACGAGCGGCACGATCCACTCCCACGTGTTCACGTCGCTCGACTGCAGCGAGAAGCCCTGGCCGGTCATCCCCTGCTGGATCTCGTAGGCGATGTAGCCGGCGAGCAGGTAGAAGGAGCCGTGGGCCATGTTCACGACGCGCATGAGCCCGAAGATGAGGGCGAAGCCGCTGGCGACGATGAACAGCGCGGCGGCGAAGGTGATCGAGTCGAGGACGATCTTGAGGAACGACGACGGGTCGTTGACGGCCGAGCCGAAGGTGGTCGTCCGCCAGTTGCCGACCCCGAACTCGGCCGGAAGCTCGGCGATGAAGAGGACGTAGGCGAACGCGAACACGACGAGGCCGACGGCGAGGAGCACCGGCAGCCGCCGCCAGGTCAGGTAGGAGCCCACCTGTTCACGCGACGGGATCCTGGCGGCGAGCGCGCTCACAGGTGGACGACGCTAACAGGCCTGTTTCCCGTGTTCAAACGGGGACGGCTCAGGCGGCCGAGTGGTACAGCGTGGCGACCGCCGCGTCGCCTTCCTGGCTCGCCATGCTCTCGAGCGGGGTCATCTCGGCCAGGGTTTCCGGCGAGAGCGCACGGGCGTCGGGGCAGTCGACCTCGACCAGGTTGCCCGCCGGGTCGCGAAGGTACATCTGCACCCAGCCCATCGGATGGCCCCGCAGGGACGCGCCGAACGCATCCGCGTCGAGGACGCCGAGCCGTTTCGCCTGCTCGTAGACGGCGTCGAAGTCGTCGACGTCCACCCCGAAGTGGTGGCGCAGCGTCGGCTCGTTGCCGGTGCTCTCGAACAGGTGCAGCTGCTGGTCGCCCAGCCTCAGCCAGAGCACGGGGCCCTGGGGGAACGTCGCGGTCGGAAGCCGCTCTGCGCCGAACAGCTCCTCGTAGAAGCGCGCCGACTCCTCGAGGTCGCGGGCGAGGATCGAGACGTGGTTGATCCGTCCGGCGCGCATGATTCTTGACGGTACAGGACCACGGCCGTAGCCTCAAAGAGGACTGCATCAGGGACGGGATTCATCATGTCCCTGATTCCGTTTCGTCGAGGAGGAGAAGATGGCGCGCCTGAAGATCCCGTACGAGTCGCTCGACCCGCTGACGATCGGCGCCTCCGGCGACGAGTCGAAGGTCAACCGCGAGGAGCTCGAGCTGGAGGTGCCCGACGGCAACCTGCTCGCCGCGATCTACCCGGACGAGCCCGAGCCGGTCGCGGACGCGACGGAAGCCGCCCGCGTCGCGCTCGAGTCACCGGTCTCCGGGCCGCGCTTCTCGGAGCTGCTCCGCTCGGCGAGCCGGGTCGCGGTCGTGATCGACAACCAGTTCCGCCCGACCCCGCAGTCACGCCTGCTGCCGGCGGTGCTCGACGCGATCGAGGCGGCCGGGAAGCCGGCGGTGGTCGCGTGCGCGAACGGCAAGGTGTTCCCGATGTCCGAGTCGGACATCGAGCAGAAGATCGGCCGCGAGAACCTGACGAGGATGGAGCGGCTCGGCATCACCTTCCACCAGAACGAGCCTCGCAACGCCGAGGCGTACACCTATGTCGGCGTCTCCTCGCGCGGGACGCCGGTCTGGCTGCTGAGCGTGGTCGCCGAGTGCGACCTGAAGATCACGATCGGGCAGGCGCAGTCGAACCACTGGGGCGCGGGCGGCGGCGGCAAGCTGATCCTCCCGGGCGTGGTCTCCGACGAGACGGTCGAGTCCAACCACTGCGCGTTCGTCCCCTCCCCGCAGACCCACTACGGCGCCTACGCGGGCCCGATGCGCTCGGACATCGACGAGGTCGCGACGATGTGCGGCCTGCAGTGCACGATGAACGTGATCCTGGACACGCGCGGCCGAGTGGTCGAGTGCATCTTCGGGTCGCATCCGGATGCCCACCGGCAGGCGATCGAGCGCTTCAACGAGATCTACGCGTACGAGCACCCCGGCGAGCAGGCGGACATCGCGGTCTGCGGCGTGTTCGCGCCGACCGACCATCTCTTCTTCCACACCGGGTGGGGCTGCATGTCCGCCGATTTCGTGCTCGCAGACGGCGGCACCCTGATCTACGCGTCGCCGTCTCCGGGCGTGAACACCGCGGTCGGCGACTTCCCCGGGCTCGCCCTGATGGACCTGATGAAGCCGTACATGCCTCCGACGGCCCGAGAACTACGAGCGCGTCCTGCGCGACATCCACGGACGGACGATCCAGATGTGGGCCGGCTGCATCTGGGTGCCGATCTACGAGGTGATGACCCGGAAGCACCTGAAGCTCGTCACGCTCGAGGAGAACCTCGAGCTGGCGGCCGACATCGGCATCGACGCGACCACCTCGCTCGACGACGCGTTCGCGGAGGCGATCGAGCGCCACGGGCCCGACGCCAAGGTGATCGTGCTTCCGTTCGCGCGCTACCAGCTGCCGCGGAACATGGTGCGGATGGAGGCGGAGCCGCTGCGGTTCCCGCAGGAGGCGCACGTCAACTGATCCCGCGCGAGCGCGGCAGGCCGGGCGCCTGAACGGCACGGAATCGGCGCAGAGTCGGCACCGACCGGCACGTCTTCGCGCGCTAGCCTCACCGGCAGGGGAAAGGGGAAAAGCCCCCACCCTTTGGGTGGGGGTGTGGTGGCGGGGGCGTCGGCCGGGCTGCATGGACGAGTTGTGCGCGCATCCGCGTGCGTCAGAGAGGCGCCTACACTTTCCACCTGTGTCGCAGCAGCGGATCATCGGCCTCTCCGTCCGCGACCCGGCTCCGGACGCCCCCGCTTCGCGCGAGATCAAGGGCTCGACCACCATCGTCGAGCTCCTGCGGATGTTCCCCGACGGCGAGGCGGCCCGGCTGATGGCGACGCTCTCGCTTCCCTGCGCCCACTGCGGCGGGGCGTTCCACGAGCCGCTGACGCTCGCCGCGAAGCGTCACCGCCGGGACCCTCGCGCCGTGCTGGAAGCCTTCCGCGCGCTCGGGTCGGGAGGGCCCAGCCAGAAGCAGGTCGACGCCGCCGCCCGTAGGCTGGGCTGAGCCCGGCCAGGCCTCGCCCGCTCGGGTGGTCAGGGTCGAGGGCTCGGCGCTCGAGCGGTATCCGCTGCGAGGAACGCCTCCGCCGCCCTCCGGTCGGCTTCCGCCCGCCGCTGGACGTCGCCGACCGCAAGCAGGAGCTCCCGTCGGGTCTCGTCGTCGGGCGAGTCGACGCGGTCGACGATCCCGAGTGCGGTCTCGAACAGACGGGAGGCCTCCTCGTACGCAAGCCGGCAGGCCGCCTGGTCGCCGGCGCGCCGCGCGTACTCGATCGCCTTCCCCGCAGCCGCAGCCGGCACGGCCGCGGTGAAGTGGTGGGCGAGCTCGGCCAGGTGCGCGTCGGGGTTTCCCGCATACAGCTCCTCCAGCACCTCGGCAACCCGCCGGTGGAGCCGGGCCCGGTGGGCGACCGGGATCTCCTCGTAGAGCGAGTCCCGGATCAGCGCGTGTCCGAAGGCAAGCCGGCCGAGAGCGCCCGGGATCTCCTCGATCACACGGGCGGTCAACGCCTCGTCGAGCACGCGCAGCAACGTGTCGATCCCCGTGTAGTCCGCGACCCGCTCCAGCGCAACGAGCCCGAACTCGCGCCCGAAGACGGATCCGAGCGACAGCACGCGCCTGCACTCGCCGGACAGCATTCTCAGCCGGCGGGCGATCGCGTCCCGGACGCTCTTCGGAAACGCGAGGCCGAGCGCCGCATCGGTCGCCAGCCGGCCCTCCGCGGCGAGCAGACGCGCCGCCTCCAGCACGAAGAGGGGGTTGCCCTCCGTCTCCGCGTGCAGCGCGGCCTCGAGCTCGTCCGGCGGCCGGGCTCTCACGGTGAGCTCGACCAGGCGGCCTACCTCCTGGCGGCTGAGGCCGCCGAGACGAATGCGGCGCCCCGCCGGCCCGCGACCCACTTCGGCGAGAGCCGGGTCGGGGTCGCGAGCGGTCGCCACGATCAGGATCCGGCTGTCGCCCAGCTCGGAGGCGACCTGCCGCAACAGCAGGAGAGAAGGCTCGTCCGCGGCGTGCAGGTCGTCGAGGACGAGCACGAGCGGCCGTTCGGCCGAGATGCCCCTCAGGAACGCCGCCGTCGAGTCGAAGAGGCGCGAACGCGTCGTCTCGGCACCGGAGGAGCCCGCCGGCGGCTCGGAGAAGAGCTCCCGCAGCTCCGGGACGATTCGCGTCACCTCGGCGCCCGCCTCACGGACGCGCCGTTGCACGGCGGCCGGGTCGGCCGCCCGCAGGTAGGCGCGGAGCGACTGCGTCCAGGGCCAGTACGCCGGTGCGCCCCCGGCCTCCCAGCAGCGACCCGCGAGAACGAGCGCCCCGAGCGCGTTCACCCGGCCGATCAGCTCGTCGACGAGCCGGCTCTTTCCGATCCCCGGCTCCCCCTCCACCAGGAAGAGGACGCCGCGCCCGGCCGCCGCGTCCTCGAAGCCGGACATCAGCTCGGCGAGCTCGGGCGCACGTCCGACGAACGCCTCTCCCCTCTCGGACGCCGCAGCGGCCGGCGGGCTCGCGGCCGGCTCCAGGTCGGCGGCCTGGTTGAGGATCCGCTGGTGCAGGTCGCGGAGCTCCCGACCCGGATCGATCCCCAGCTGGTCGACCAGCGTACGCCGCGCCGCCTGATAGGCGTCCAGCGCCTCCGCCTGCCGGCCACAGCGATACAGGGCGAGCATGCGCTGCCGGCACAGGCGCTCGCGAAGCGGATTCTCGGCGACCAGGGCCTCGAGCTCGCCGACAAGCTCTGCGTGCCGTCCCAGGTCGAGCTCGGCCTCGATCCGGTCCTCGAGGGCGACGAGGCGTAGCTCCTCGAGGCGGGCGATCTCTCCGTGCGCAAACCGCTCCCGGGCGAAATCGGCCAGCGGGCGACCTCGAAAGAGCCCGACCCCTTCCCGCAGGATCTCCGCCGCGATCCGGGGATCCGCGCCGCGCGCCTCTCGGCGCAAGGCCTCGAAGCGGTCGAGGTCGAGCATGCCGGGCTCGACCCGCAGGAGGTAGCCCGGAGCCGCCGTCACCAGCACGTCTGCGCCGAGCAGCTTGCGCAGCTGTGAGACGTGCACCTGAAGCGCCTTCCGCGCGGTCTCGGGCGGTTCCTCCTCCCAGAGAGCCTCGATCAGCTGATCGCGCGGCACGACGCGATTCGCGTGCAGGAGGAGAACGGCGAGCAACGCCCGCTGCTTCGCGCCCCGGATCGGCACCGGCTTCCCCGCCTCGTACACCTCCAGGGGCCCGAGGATCCCGAACTCCATCCCGCCTCCAGCTTCAGAGCGGCGTGAGCCCGCGACGTTATCGGCTCCGGTCTCGTGCGGAAAGGGTCGAACCGCGCTCGCCTTAACCGCGGCCTTACCGAACCTTTGGTGATCCGGAGTCCTCTACTCAAAGAGTCACAGCGGGTGGCTCAGGAGCACAGAGGGAGGCACGATGAAACCTTCGACCTATCCGATCCGGTTCAAGCGACTCCTCATCCTCGGCGCGGTCATCGCCGGAGCGACCGCCTCGGCCGCGGGGGCGGTGCAGGTAGGGACCCCGCCCGACGTCCAGGACGCGGCCTGGGCCGCCCACACCACCCCCGCCGGCCTCAGGGCCGACGGTCTGCGCCTCCAGGGAATCGCGCAGGTCTACAAGCAGCTGCAGCCCGCAGCGCCTGCGGACGTCTTCGAGCGTTACGTGACCACGCACTCCCCGGGTGCGGGCCTGTCGTCGGTGACCGATTCGACCTTCGTCGGACGCCCGCCGGACGTTCGCGACGCCGCCGCCGGCGCGAGCAGCAGCTGGATCCTCCACCTCGGCGCAGTCGACGCTCGTCGTCGCGGCCGCCCGACGTCCGTGACGCGGCCGAGGCGGCGCAGCGCGTCTCGGTGAGCCAGTCGAGCGGATTCGACTGGGGCGACTACGGGATCGGGATCGGAAGCGGAGTCGGCCTGGCGCTGCTCCTCGGGTTCGGCATGGCGGTGGGGCGGCAGCGGCACCACCGGATGCAGACCGCATAGCTCGACAGGACGCGACGGAACCGAGCGGGCCGCACGGCCCGCTCGGTTTGCCCGGCCCGCCCCGAAGGACGTAGGGTTGCAGCTTGGGCAACGCGCAGTACGAGCACCTCCGCGAGCGGCTCGGTCGCCTCTGGGACCTGGTCAAGCTCGGCGGGCTCGCGGCCTGGGACCAGCAGACGATGATGCCGCCGCAGGGTGCCGGGGTCCGGGCGCGCCAGCTTGCGACGGCGTCGAAGCTCGTCCACGACCAGCTCGTCTCCGACGAGCTCGGCCGGCTGCTCGAGGAGCTTCGCCCCTACGAGGAGTCGCTCGACTACGACTCCGACGAGGCGAGCCTGATCCGGGTCACGCGCAGGGACCGCGAGAAGGAGCTGCGTGTCCCGGGCGAGCTCCAGGAGGAGCAGGCCCGCGCGGGGGCGGAGGCCTTTCCGGTCTGGGTCGAGGCCCGCCGCACCTCGAACTTCGAGCTCTTCCGCCCTCACCTCGAGCGGAACGTCGAGCTCCGCCGTCGCTACGCGGCCTGCTTCGAGGTCGACGAGCCCTACGACGCCCTCCTGGACGACTTCGAGCGCGGGATGAAGACGGCCGAGGTGCGCTCGGTCTTCGAGCGGCTGAAGGAGGGGCTCGTGCCGTTGATCGCCGACGCCTCCGCACAGCAGGTCGACGACTCGTTCCTGCACGGCCACTTCCCGGTTCCCCCTCAGAAGGAGCTCGAGCAGGTCGTCCTGTCACGGTTCGGGTTCCGCGAGGGGAGCTGGCGGATCGATCCGACCGAGCACCCGTTCGCGACCTCGTTCGGCACCTCGGACGTCAGGATGACCACCCGCTACCCGGACACGGAGCTCTCCGGCATCTTCGCCGCCATGCACGAGGGCGGACACGCGCTCTACGAGCACAACGTCGACCCGGCGCTCGAGCGGACGCCGCTCTGCCGCGGCACCTCGCTCGCGCTGCACGAGTCGCAGAGCAGGATGTTCGAGAACCTCGTCGGCCGCAGCCTCTCCTTCTGGCGCTGGGGCTACCCGCACGTGCAACGGCTCTTCCCCCGGCTTGCCGGGGTCGGCCTGGAGGACTTTCATCGCGCGATCAACAGGGTCCGGCCCTCGCTGATCCGGATCGAGGCGGATCAGGCGACCTACAGCCTGCACATCATCCTCCGCTTCGAGCTCGAGCAGGAGCTGATCGCCGGCTCCGTCGACCTGCACGAGCTGCCGGCGATCTGGAACGCGCGGATGGGCGAGTACCTGGGCGTCGACGTGCCGGACGACGCGCACGGAGTGCTCCAGGACGTGCACTGGTCGCGTGGGACGATCGGGTACTTCCCGACCTACGCCCTCGGGAACGTGATCTCGGTGCAGATCTGGGACAAGGTGCTGGAGGACGTCCCGGATCTCGATCAGCGGCTCGAGCAGGGCGACCTGACGCCGCTGTGCGACTGGTTGCGCGAGCGCCTCTGGCGGCACGGCCGCAAGTTCACGCCGCAGGAGACGCTCGAGCGTGTGGTCGGGGGAGGTCTCGATCCGGAGCCGTACCTCCGCTACCTGAACGCGACGCTCGGCGCGCCGGCGACTTAACGAAATTTTTAACGCCGCCTGCCGCACAGGCCGCATTTCCTGTGGCACTGTGAGTCCATGGAGACGCTGGAGAGGGAGATGCGAGAGCTGGCCCACCGGGTCGGCGACGGTTTCGAGGTCTCGCTGCTCTGGGCCGCGGACGACGGTGCGCTGAAAGTGGTCGTGCAGGACTGGCGGACCGACGAGCGGTTCGAGATCGACGCCCGCGCCGACAACGCGCTCGACGTCTTCAACCATCCGTTCGCGTACCGCCCGGCGTAACCTCGCGAGATGCGGTTCGTGGCGGTCGGCGAGCTCCTCGTCGACGTCGTCGCCGAGGGCTCCGGCCACGCGGCCAGGATCCGGGCACGCCCCGGCGGCTCGGCCTTCACCGCCGCCGCGGCCGCGGCCGCGGCCGGGGCCGACGCAACGGTGATCGGCACGGTCGGCGACGATCCTGCCGGACGAATGATCCTGAGCGAGCTCGGAGCCCGGGGGGTCCACGTGGAGGTCGCCGTGTCCGACGGGCCCACCGGCACCTTCCTGGTCGCCGGAGGAGAGGTCTTCGTCGACCGGGGTGTCAGCGGCGCGATCGTCCTCCCGGACGCGATCGAGGCGGACGCCGTGCTCGTCTCCGGGCACCTGCCCCGCGGGGCGATCGAGGCTGCCCTCGGCCGCGCCCGCGCACCCTGGATCGCGCTCGACGCCGCCCGGCTCGGCGAGCTGCCCGCCGGCGGGAACGTCCTGCTCGCCAACGAGGACGCCGCCCGCCGGCTCACCGGCGAGGAGCCGGACGAGGCGGTGCGGGCGCTCGCCGGCGGGAGGCGGCTTGCCTGCGTGACGCTGGGCGCGCGCGGCGCGATCGCGGCGCTCGACGGGAAGGTCGAGCGCTTCACGCCGCCGTCGGTCGCGGCCGACTCGCCCGGCACGGGCGACGTCTTCGCCGCAGCCTTCCTGGTCGCGCTCGCACGCGAAGAAGAGCTCGCAGCCGGGCTGCGCGCGGCCGGGCAGGCGGTTCTAGACTCGCTCCGGTGAACCTCGCCCTCAGCCTGCTCTATGCGGCCGAGCGGAATCCGGACGCGGAGGCGCTCGTCGACGGCGACGTCCGCGTCACCTACGCGCAGCTGCGAGAGCTGGCCGCCCGGATCGCGGGCGGCCTGGCCGGACGGGGTCTGGCGGCCGGCGGCCGGCTGGCGGCGGTCGTCCGGTGCCGGAGCGAGTCGGTGCAGCTCTACTGGGCGTGTCAGTGGCTCGGCGCGACGTTCGTGCCGCTCTCGCCCCGCGCCTCTCCGGCCGACCTCGCCTACTGCCGGGAGGACTCCGGCGCCGTCCTCTGTCTCGAGGTCGACGCCGACCTCGCGCCGCTCCTCGGCGACGAGCACCCGGGCGCGCTCGACGACCCCGACCGGGCGGAAAGCCTGATGCTCTACACCTCCGGCACCACCGGCCGGCCGAAGGGAGTCCCACGCTCGCACCGGGCCGACCGGGCGGGTGGGCTCTCCCAGGTCGTCCAGCACGGGTACCGCTACGGCGACCGCACGCTCGGAGTGATGCCCCTCTACCACACGATGGGGATTCACTCGCTGGTCGCGATGCACCTGGTCGGCGGCTGCTACGTCTGCCGGCCCGAGTGGGACGCCGAGGCCGCGCTCGCGCTGATCGAGCGGGAGCGGATCACCTCGCTCTACCTCGCGCCGACGCTCTACCACGACCTCGTCACCCACCCCGGCCTGGCCGACCACGACCTGTCCTCGGTCGAGACACTCGCCTACGCCGGGGCGGCGATGACCGGCGCCCTGGTCGAACGGTGCGAGGAGGTGTTCGCGCCGCGCCTGTTCGTCAACCACTACGGGTCGACCGAGATCTACACGTTCTCGGTGCACCGTGATCAGCGCGCGAAGCCCGGTTGCGCGGGGCGGCCGGCGCTGAACGCGCGGCTGCGACTCGGCGAGGACGGCGAGATCCTCTGCCACATGTCCTCGGAGGAGGCGTTCGCCGGGTACTGGAACCGGCCCGATGCCGACGAGAAGGCGATCCGCGGCGGCTGGTACCACACCGGCGACGTCGGCCGCCTCGACGAGGACGGCGACCTCTGGCTCGACGGCCGCCTGGACGACATGATCGTCTCGGGCGGCGAGAACATCCACCCGCTCGAGGTCGAGGACGTGCTCGCGCGCCACCCGGGCGTGCGCGAGGTCGCCGTGATCGGAGCTGCCGACGACCGCCTCGGCCGCCGGGTCGTCGCCGTCGTCGTCGCCGACGGCGTGACCGCGGAGGAGTTGGACACCCACTGCCTCGCCTCCGACACGCTCGCCCGCTTCAAGCGCCCCCGCGAGTACCGCTTCGTCGCGAAGCTGCCGAAGAGCCCGTCTGGGAAGATCCTGCGGCGGATGCTGCGCGAGGATCAGGTGACGGCGTGAATGGACGAGTCCGGCGGACACGGCCGAAGCGGGCGCCCGGTCGCGTAACCGCGCCGTCGGCGGCCGTAGGGCCTGTCCCTGGGTCACGGCGGGAGCGGCCGTGACCCGGTACGACGGCTTCCGGCTGGAGCGGGACGGCGCGCGCGGCGTCGCGACGATCACCCTCGACGTCCCCGGCAAGCTCAACCGGCTTCCGCTCGGCGCGCGCGACCAGCTCGGGCAGCTCTTCGCCGAGCTGGGCGCCGACGACTCGGTCCGGTTCGCCGTGCTCACCGGCGAGGGCGAGACCTTCACCGCCGGCGGAGACATCGCCGCGTTCCTCGACGCCGACCCCGAACACCTCTCACGCCTGGCCTGGAACGTCGCCGCGCCCGAACGCTTTCCGAAGCCGGTGATCGCGAAGCTGCGCGGCTACTGCCTCGGGGTCGGGCTCGAGCTCGCGCTCGCCTGCGACTTCCGCGTCGCCGCCGAGGACGTCCAGCTCGGGCTCCCCGAGGTCGGCCTCGGGATGATCCCCGGCTCCGGCGGCACCCAGCGGCTCGCCCGCCTCGTCGGCCTCGGCCGGGCCAAGGACGTGGTCATGCGCCGACGGCGGATCGGCGCAGCGGACGCGCTCGCCTGGGGCCTCGTCTCCGAGGTCGTGCCGCCGGACGAGCTCGACGCCGCCGTCGACCGCGTGATCGGCGACCTCGCCGAGCTCTCGCCGCTCGCGTTGCGGATGGCGAAGCGCGTGCTCAACCACGTCTACGACGGGCCGCTCGCGCTCGGGCTCGAGCTCGAAGGGCTGGCCTACGGCCTGCTCCGCTCGACGCACGACTTCCGTGAAGGCGTGGAGGCGTTCGGAGAGAAGCGCCCGCCGGAGTTCGAGGGCCGCTAGCAGGGATCGGGCGAGGCCATGCGCCGAGCGGCTACTGGCTCAACAGGCGTCTGCGCAGCTGCTCCCCGAGAGAAGGGGGCAGCGCGCCGTCGCGTGGCCTCCGCAGCCACAGCCAGACGATCGCCACGATCCAGGGGCTGCCGAAGATGACCGCGAGAACGAGCGCGCCGACCGGACCCGCAAAGGCAAGCACGGCCGCAGTATGACCGCGTCGACACGAATGGTGCGGCCCGACCGCCGACCGCCGGAGGGCCGGCGCGCGGCGGTCGCCGGGGACAGTCCCTGGAGCAAGAGCGTGACGGGCTGTCCACACTCGCTGTCGATTCCGGCCGGATCGTTCGTCGTAGATACGACACCACCACCCAAGGAGGACGCGCCATGCAGTACATGTGCCTGATCTACACCGACGAGCGGGCCTGGCAGGACATGTCCGAGGAGGACCAGAACCCGCTCAGCGGCGACTACTTCGCGTTCACGGAGTCGATCCAGAAGAGCGGGAACATGCTCGCGGGCGACGCGCTCCAGCCGACCTCGACCGCGACCACCGTGCGGGTGCGCGACGGCGAGGCCCTCGTCACCGACGGGCCGTTCGCGGAGACGAAGGAGCAGCTCGGCGGCTACTACCTGATCGAGGCGAAGGACGCCGACGAGGCGCTGGAGATCGCCGCGCGCATCCCGGGCGCGAGCCACGGCTCGATCGAGGTCCGGCCGGTGATGGTCTTCGACCAGGGGTAGCCGGATCGACGCGGTCGCCGAGGCATTCCGGGAGGAGGCCGGGCGCGCGGTCTCGATCCTGATCCGCGCGCTCGGCGACTTCGACCTCGCCGAGGACGCCGTCCAGGAGGCGTTCGCGATCGCCGCCGAGCGCTGGCCGCGGGACGGCGTCCCGGCGAGCCCGGGAGCCTGGATCGTCACCACGGCCCGCAACCGGGCGATCGACCGGCTTCGGCGCGAGCGCGACGCTCGAGTCGAAGCGCGCGGAGCTGGCACGGCTCGCCGCGCTCGTGCCCGAGGACGGAGAGGAGGACGAGGTGAGCTCGATCCCCGACGAGCGGCTGGCGCTGATCTTCACCTGCTGCCACCCGGCGCTCTCGGTCGACGCCCAGGTCGCCCTGACCCTGCGGCTCCTCGGCGGCCTGACCACGCCCGAGATCGCGCGAGCCTTTCTGACCGCCGAGGCGACCATGGCCCAGCGCCTCGTTCGGGCGAAGAAGAAGATCCGCGCCGCCGGCATCCCCTTCCGGGTCCCGCCCGACGATGCCCTTCCGGAACGGCTTGCCGGGGTCCTGGCGACCGTCTACCTGATCTTCAACGAAGGCTACTCGAGTGTCCGCGGGGAGCTCAGCCGGGAGGCGATCCGCCTCGGGCGGCTGCTCTCGAGGCTGATGCCGGACGAGCCGGAAATGCTGGGGCTGCTCGCGCTGATGCTGCTCCACGACTCGCGACGCGACGCCCGGCTCGGCGACGACGGCCGTGTCGTGCTGCTCGAGGATCAGGATCGCTCGCGCTGGGACGCGGACGAGATCGCCGAGGGCCGCGCGCTGGCCGCGGGCGCGCTCCGCCGTGGCCGCCCGGGCCCGTATCAGCTCCAGGCCGCGATCGCCGCCTGCCACGCCGGCGGGCAGAGCGACTGGGAGCAGATCGTGCTCCTCTACGACGAGCTCCTCCGCCTCCAGCCGTCGCCTGTCGTCGAGCTGAACCGTGCCGTCGCGGTGACGATGTCGGTCGGGCCGGAGGCCGGGCTGGGCGCGCTCGACGCCGTCGACGGCCTCGACGACTACCGGCACTTCCACTCGGCTCGCGCGGACCTGCTGCGCCGGCTCGGCCGCGACGACGACGCGCGCCGGGCCTACGAGCGGGCGCTGGCGCTCGGCCCGACCGGAGCCGAGCGCGAGTTCCTCGAGCGGCGCCTGGCTAGTCTGGGATAGCGGCGACCGCCTCGATCTCGAGCAGCGCGCCGGGAACCGCGAGCGCCGAGACCTCGACCAGGGTGCTGGCGGGCCGGGTCTCGCCGAAGAGCTCCTGCCGGACCGGGTTGATCGCGGCGCGGTCGTCGACGTCGAGCAGGAAGAGCGTCACCTTGACCACGTCCCCGAAGTCGCAGCCCGCCGCCTTCAGCACGAGCTCCATGTTCCGGAAGACCTGGCGCGCCTGGGCGGCGGCGTCCTCTCCCACGAGCTGCCCGTGCTCGTCGACCGGCACGAGCCCGGAGAGGAACAAGAGGCCGCCTGCGCGCACGGCGTCGGTGTAGTGGCTGATCGGCTCGGCGAGCCCCTCGACCCTGTACTCCTCTCGGTGATGCACGCGGGCCTATCGTACAATCGGCCCGTGGAGGCGCAGTTCGTGGACTTCGACGAGGTACGGGCGTTCGAGCTGGCGGCCGGCGTCTCCGGGCGCCCGCTGTTCGGGGACGGCGCGATGCTGAACCTGATCGAGTTCGAGCCCGGCTCGACCGTGCCGCTGCACAGCCACGAGCACGAGCAGCTCGGGCTGGTGCTGCGCGGGACGCAGGTGTTGATCGTCGACGGTGAGGAGCACGCGCTCGGGCCGATGCAGGGCTACGTCCTGCCGGGCGGGGTCGAGCACTCCGCGTACTGCGGCCCCGAGGGCGCGACCGTCCTCGACGTCTTCCGGCCGGTCCGCGAGGACTACCGGGAGCGCTGGCAGGCGCTCGGCTAGCGGTCGAGCTCGGCCCGCACTGCGTCGGCGAGCGGCTCCGGGCGCCCCTCTGCGTCGACGTGCACGACCGTGTGCCGCCCTTTGATGTACGGCTCGCCGTCCTTCGCGATCGTCCAGGCATAGGTGACGGACGTGCGGCCGACGTTCTCCACCCGGAGCCGGATCTCGACCTCGTCCTCGAAGCGCAGCACCTGCAGGTACTCGGCCTCGACCTTCCGGCGGGGGTAGTCGCCCCACTGCCCGCCCAGGAAGCCGAGCCGCCGCATCAAGGCGGTCTCGGCGGCCTCGGCCCAGCGGAACGCGGCGGTGAAGTGGATCCGCCCGCCTGCGTCGGTGTCCACCCAGGCGACCCTGGCCTGCTCGACCTGCTCGACCATGGAGGGGAGAGACTACGGGATCACCAGCACGCGGCCGGGCGAGCCGGAGAGCGCGGCCCCGAACGCCTCGTTCACCTGCTCGAGCGGGTAGCTCGCGCCGAGCAGCTCACCCAGCTTCAGGCGGCCCGCGCGAACGTGGCCGAGGAGGATCGGCAGCGCCACCGCCGGGTCCTCCGAGCCGTACATCGTCCCGGTGAGGAACTTCTCCCGGCGGTTGAACTCGGCCGGGTCGAGGTCGAGCCGGGCGCCCGCGGCGGGCAGGCCGACGATCACGCACGTGCCGCCGCTCCGGGTGAAGCGGAGCGCGAGCGCCGAGGTCTCCGGGTCCCCGACCGCGTCGAAGGCGTAGTCCGCCCCGTCCGGAGCGACCTCCTTCATCAGCCCCTTCAGCCCGTCGGGAGCGGTCACGTGCGTGGCGCCCAGCTTCCGGACGAGCTCGAGCCGCGGCTCGAGCGGATCAACGCAGACGATCGTCTCGACGCCGGCGATCCGGGCGCCCTGGACGCAGAACTGGCCGACGCCGCCCGCACCGACGACGAGGGCGGCGCCGCCCGCGCGGGCGCGCGCGGCGAAGAGGACCGCCCCCACGCCGGTGAGCGCCGCGCAGCCGAGCAGCGCCGCCTCCCGGAGCGGGATGTCGCCACCGGTGGGCAGGGCGACCCGCTCGTCGACGACGAGCCGTTCGGTCATCGCACCGGTGGCGGTGCCGCGGAAGAGCGTCTGGCCTCCGACCGACATCCCGGTCGTGCCGTCGACCAGCGTGCCGGCGCCGATCGCGCGGTGCAGGTTGGTGCACGCGGCGGGCCGCCCCCGGCGGCAGTCGTCGCACTCGCCGCACGCCGGCGCCCAGGAGAGCACGACCTCGTCGCCGGGGGCAAGCGAGGCGACCTCGTCGCCGACTGCCTCGACGACGCCGGCGCCCTCGTGGCCGAGAACCATCGGGGTCGGCCGCGTCCACTCGCCCTTGATCGAGTGCAGATCGGTGCCGCAGATCCCGACGGCGGCCATCCGGACGAGGACGTCCCGGGGGCCGGGCTCGTCGAGATCGATCTCGCCTGACCTCGAGCGGCCGCCCGGCCCCGTGGAAGACCGCAGCCTTCGACTTCACGCGCCGAGCGCGGCGGCGACGGTCTTGCAGTCCGTGACCGTCGAGACGTTCTGCAGCGCGTAGTTGATCGAGGCGTTGTGCCAGTCGGCGTTCATCGTCGAGCACCCGTCCTCGGGCACGATCATGAAGTAGCCCTTGTCGGCGCCGGTGCGGGCGGTGTGCTCGATCGACATGTTCGTCCACGCGCCGGAGACGACGATCGTGTCGACACCGAGCCCGGCGAGCAGCGTCTCGAGCCTCGTCCCCTGCCAGCCGCTCATCCGCATCTTCTCGACGACGTGGTCACCCCGCTTCGGCTCCAGTCCCGTCGGCGGGGGCGGCACCCCAGGTGCCGCGCACGAGCGCGTTCGCGCCCTTGACGTCCGTCGAACAGCGGCGCGTTCAGCTTCAGGCCGGGAGCGCCCTTCTCGACGATGTACCAGACGTGGATCACCGGCGCGCCCGCCTTGCGGAATGCGGCGGCGAGGGTCTTCACGTTCGCGACCACGTTCTGCTCCTTCGCGTGCTGCGGCGAGCCGGAGTCGGCGAACGCGCCCTTTTCGATGATCACGTCGTTCTGCAGGTCCTGGATCAAGAGGGCGGTGCGCTTCGGGTCCAGCTTCAGCTTCGCCATTCGCGTCCTCCTAGCTCATGTAGGGCTCGCGCCGGGGGCCGACCTTCGTCTGCACGCGGTACAGCGACGTCGAGCTCGGCACGAACAGCCAGTGCCAGTCCGGGCCGCCCCAGGTCAGGTTCCCGATGTTCTCGGGAACCCTGATCGTCCCCAGGTGCTCGCCCTCCGGGCTGATCACCCAGACGCCGCCGGGGCCGGTGACCCAGATGTTGCCGTGCTCGTCGCACTTCATCCCGTCGGGGATGCCCTTCTCGATCTCGCCCGTGCCGATGCCCTCGAAGAACATCCGGCCGTTCGAGAGCGAGCCGTCGGAGCCGACGTCGTAGACCTTGATCCACGCCTTCGGCGTGTCGTTGATGTAGAGCAGCGACTCGTCGGGAGAGAAGCACAGCCCGTTCGGCTGCTCGTACTCGTCCTTGTCGACGACGAGCTGAGGGTCGCCGCCGCCGGGCGGGAGGCGGAAGACGCCCTGCCAGCCCAGATCGCGTTCGCGCTCGACGCCGAACACCGGCATGCGCCCGTACCAGGGGTCGGAGAACCAGATCGATCCGTCGGACTTGACGCAGACGTCGTTCGGGCTGTTCAGCTCCTTGCCCTCGAAGTGCGAGGCGAGGACCTCCCGGTTCGTGTTCCGGTCCCGTCCGGGTCCATGCGGACGAGCGAGCTCGTCGTGTGCTCGCAGACGATCAGTCGCCCGTTCGCGTCCAGAGTCATCCCGTTGCCCTTGTTGCTCGGGCTGATCACGACCTGGACGCCGTTCTGCTCGTCCCAGCGCCGCCGCGTGTCTCCGGGCATGTCCGAGAAGAGCAGGAACTGCCCCTCCGGGCTCCAGATCGGCCCCTCGGTGAAGGTGCAGGCGCCGCAGAGCTGCTCGACCTCGACGTTCTCGTCGACGAGCCGCCCGATCTTGTCGGACTTCACGTCTACGCTCACGCTCGCCCTCCTCTCACAGCGCCCTCGGGGACAGAATCGACTCTGTCCCCGAGTCGGGTTTTCAAGACGAGGGCGAACCTAACACGGAAGCGAAGTCGGGGACAGGCTGAGCCTGTCCCTGAGCGCCGCTACTCCTCGTCGGGCTCGAAGGCGAGCGCGATCGAGTTGATGCAGTAGCGCTGGCCGGTCGGGTGCGGGCCGTCCGGGAACACGTGGCCGAGGTGCGAGTCGCACGCCGCGCAGCGCACCTCGATCCGGCGCATTCCGTGGCTCTCGTCCAGCTCGGTCTCGACGGCGTCGTCCGCGGCCGGCTCGTAGAAGCTCGGCCAGCCCGAGCCGGAGTCGAACTTCGCCGCCGAGCGGAACAGCTCCGCGCCGCAGGCCCCGCACCGGAACACGCCCTCCTCGTGGACGAAGTTGAGGTCGCCCGACCACGGCGGCTCGGTCGCGCCGTGCCTGCAGCACCGCGTACCGGTCCGGATCGAGCTCCTGCTGCCATTCTGCGTCTGTCTTCCTGATCTTCTCCATGTCCTCTAGTCCACTTCGGCGTGGATTCGTTTCTTCGCCGTCTTCAGCGAGCCGCCCTCGCGGCCCGCACGGACGGCGAGGATCTCCGCCAGGATCGAGAGCGCCGTCTCCTCCTGGGTATCGGCGCCGATGTCCAGGCCGCAGGGGCCCGAGATCCGCTCGAGCGTCTCCTCGGAGACGCCCGCCTCGAGCAGCCGCCCCCGCCGTCGCTCCTGGTTCCGGCGCGACCCGAGGGCGCCGATGTAGAAGGCCTCCGTCTCGAGCGCGCCCTTCAGCGCCGGCTCGTCGAACTTGTCGTCGTGGGTGAGGACGACGACGGCGGTCTGGTGGTCGGGGCGAACGCGGGCGAGCGCCTCCTCCGGCCACTCGACGATCAGCTCGTCCGCGCTCGGGATGCGCTCGGGGGTCGCGAACTTCGCCCGCGCGTCGGCGACGATCGTGTGCCAGCCGAGCAACCTCGCCGCGCGGCAGAGCCCCTCGGCCGTGTCGACCGCGCCGTAGACGAAGAGCCGCGGCGGGGGGCCGTACCACTCTGCGAACACCTTCGCTCCGCCCTCGAGCTCGAGCAACCGGTTCCGGCCGGAGCGGATCAGCTCGTCGAAGAGCGCGACCGCCTCCTCGGGGACGCCGCCGCCGAGCTGATCGCCGTTCTCGAAGACGAGGAGCTTGGCGCCGGCCGCGTCGCCTTCGACAACGGTGAACACGACGGCCCGCTCCTGCTCGAGCCGTTCCCGCGGAAGCTGCGGAGCGGTTTCCGCGGTCAGGAAGACGTCGATCTCGCCTCCGCACGGGAGGCCGACGGACCACGCTTCCTCGTCCGCGATCCCGTAGCTGAGGAGCTTCGGCTCGCCCGTCTCCATCACCCGACGCGCGTTCTCGTAGACGTCGGACTCGACGCAGCCACCCGAGACGGACCCGCACATCCGGCCGGACTCGGAGACGGCCAGGCTCGTTCCGACCGGCCGCGGGGCCGATCGCCGCGTCGCGACGACCGTGGCGACGACGACCTTCTCGCCGCTCTCCCGCCAGCGCTCGACCTCTTCCAGGATCTCCTTCATGCCGCATGCCTCCTCTCGATGCCGGCGATGACGCCGGCCAGGTCTTCGAGGCTCGCCAGATTGTGCCCCGGCAGGAATCGGTCGACGTGCGGCAGCGCCGCACGCATCCCGCCCGCGAGCGGCTCGTAGTCGGGGTGGCCCTTGAGCGGGTTGACCCAGACGACCGCGTACGCACAGCGGGCGAGGCGGGCCATCTCGCGGCCGACGGTCGCCGCGTCCTCGCGCTCCCAGCCGTCGGAGACGATCGTCACCACCGCCCCCCGGGACAGCGCGCGCCTGCCCCAGAGGTCGTTGAACGCCTTCAGCGAGGCGCCGATCCGCGTCCCGCCCGACCAGTCCACCACCCGCTTCGACGCCTCCTCGAGCGCGCGCTCGGGGTCGGGGCCGGAGAGCTCCTCCGTCAGCCGCGTCAGCCGGGTGCCGAACGCGAACGCCTCCACGCCGCGGCCGCTCTCCAGCAGGCCGTGGACGAAGAGGAGGATCGCGCGCGAGTACGGCTCCATCGAGCCGGAGACGTCGCAGAGGACGATCAGCTTGCGGTGCGTCTCGAGCCGGCTGCGAAAGGCGCGCTCGACCGGATCGCCGCCGGTCGCCAGCGACGCCCGCACCATGCGCCGCAGGTCGAGCGTCGCCCCGCGCGGGTCGCGCCGCAGCCGGCGGGAGCGGCGCTGCGGCCTGGCCGCCGCCAGCTCGGCGATCAGCCGGCGAAGGCGCGCGAGCTCCTCGTCCGTCAGCTCCGAGAAGTCCTTCCGGCGTAGCAGCTCGTCGGGGCTCCAGCCGGCTGCGCGCTCGTCGGCGGCCGCTCCGGGCTCGTCCGGCCCTCCGGCGCCGTTCCGCTCGGCGGACCGGAGGGCGCGCTCGGTCCGCGCCGTGCGCGGCGGGGCGAGCTCGGGCGCGCGCAGGAACCACGCGGCGAAGGCGCGGTCGAACGCGTCGAGGTCCTCCGCGCGGGAGACCAGCGTCTGCCGCAACGTCCAGTAGACGTCGTCGCGGCGGGCGAGGTCGACCGCGTCCAGCCCGTGCAGCGCGTCGGAGACGCGGCCGGGGCCGACCTCCAGGCCCGCCTCGCGGAGGACCCGGCCGAAGGTGACCACCTGGCGGACGAGCGCGCTACCCGACAGCGCGGGCCTCCTCGACCAGCGTGGCGAGCGCGGCGTCGCGGACGGTCTCGAGATCCTCGTGGTACTTGAGCACGGAGCCCAGGGTCTGCTCGACGATCTCGGCGTCCAGCTCTTGCCGTCCGAGCGCGGAGAGCGCGTGCGCCCAGTCGATCGTCTCAGCAACGCCGGGCGGCTTCGCCAGGTCGAGGCCGCGCAGGCCGCGGACGAAGCTCGCCGCCTGGGCCGCCAGCCGCTCCGGGATCCCCGGGACGCGCAGCAGCACGACCTCGATCTCCCGGTCCAGGCTCGGATGCCCGATCCAGTGGAAGAGGCAGCGTCGCTTCAGCGCGTCGTGCAGCTCGCGCGTGCGATTCGAGGTGAGGATCACGCTCGGCCGGCGCGCGGCCGTGATCGTGCCGACCTCGGGGATCGTGATCTGGAAGTCGGAGAGCACCTCGAGCAGGAACGCCTCGAACTCCTCGTCGGCGCGGTCGATCTCGTCGATCAGCAGCACGACCGGGTCGACGCTCTCGATCGCCTCCAGCAGCGGCCGCCGGATCAGGAACTCGGGCCCGAACAGCTCCTCCTCGGAGACGGCGCCTTCCTGGGCGGCGCGGATGTGCAGCAGCTGCCGGGAGTAGTTCCACTCGTAGACGGCGTGCGCGACGTCGAGGCCCTCGTAGCACTGCAGCCGGATCAGGCGTGCGGGCAGCGCGCGCGCCAGCGCCTTCGCCGCCTCCGTCTTGCCCACCCCCGCCTCGCCCTCGAGCAGCAGCGGCTTCTCGAGACGCAGCGAGAGGTAGACCGCGGTCGCCAGCCCGCGGTCGGGCAGGTACTCGGCGTCGCGCAGCGCACGCTCGAGATCGTCGATCGTGGGGAAGGCCATCTGCTTGAACTCTAGTCCGCCATTGACTTCGTCTGCCCTTCGGCGTATCTAGGTCCCGTGCCGGCGCACGAGCTGAGGCTGCTGTCGCTGATCGACGTCGAGCTCGAGTCGAGCTTCCTCGTCCTCGCCCGGCACATGGGAATCTCCACACGGGTGCCGACCTGGGGGATCCTGATCCTCGGGAATCCGGCGGGGCCGATCCTCGTCGACACCGGCGCGAAGACCCCGGAGATGATGCAGCGCCTCGGCATGACCGGCTTCGTGACCGAGGAGATGCGGCTCGAGAACCAGCTGGCCGCCCACGGGGTCGCGATCGAGGACGTGACCGCGGTGCTGCACACGCACTGCCACATCGACCACGCCGGCCAGGACGAGCGCTTCCCCCTGACGACGCCGGTGGTGATGAACCGCCGCGAGCTCGAGTTCTCCGCCTCGGGCCTGATGGGCGCGCAATACCCGCCCGAGTACGTCAAGCACCACGTCGACCGGCTGCACGCCCCGGGCGCGCTGCGGCTGCTCGACCTGGAGCTTTCCGGGCCGGACGAGATCTACGCGGGCATCGTCTGCGAGGCTGCGGGCGGTCACACCGACGGCTCGATGAACGTCCTGGTCGAGACCGCGGAGGGGATCGCCTGTATCTGCGGCGACGTGATCTACGACGTCCAGAACCAGGTCGCCGACCCGTGGCACCAGGTGCTCGCCTACGAGCCGCAGACGACCGGGAACCACAGCCTGACCAAGCGCCAGGAGAAGGCGGCGATCAAGAAGGCGCTCAACTCCGGCACCTTCGTGCTGCCGATCCACGACTTCCCGGCGCGGGTCGAGCACGGACGCGTCGTCGCCCGCCTGAAGCAGGTCGTGCCCGGGCCCGAGTGGAGCCTCGACGTCGTTCGAGGCCGAGCGGGCCGAGCCGGTCGCGACCGCCTGACCGATCTCGCCCCCCGAACGTCGATCGCCGGTGTCACGCGTTACTTGACGCTCCGGCGTGACCATGTTTACCGTACTTGAACACCTCCGGAAAGGAGCACGGGCCGAATGACCATTGCCTCGCGGGGCGCGACGATGGCGGTCGACTGGGAGCAGCGGGTCGACTTCCCGCGGCTGCGAAAGGAGCGGCTCGAGCGCACGCGCGCCGCGCTCGCCGCGTCCGACCTCGGCGCGCTGCTGCTCTTCGACCCGAACAACATCCGCTACGTCACCAGCACGCACATCGGCGAGTGGGCGAGGGACAAGAACGCGCGCTTCGTGCTGCTCTGCCGCGACTCCGACCCGATCCTCTGGGACTTCGGGTCGGCCGCCCGCCACCACCAGCTCTTCGCGCCCTGGCTGCCCGAGTCGAGCTGGCGCGCGGGCGTGACGAGCATGCGCGGGGCGATGCCGCGGGAAACCGGCGTGCCCGACTCGATGGCGGGGAAGATCGTCCACGAGCTGAAGGAGCGGGGACTCGACCGGGAGCCGCTCGGCGTCGACATGTCCGACCTGGTCACGCTGGAAGCGCTCCACCGGGCCGGGATCGCGACCGCCGACGCGCAGCGGGTGATGCTGGCCGCGCGGAAGATCAAGACCGAGGACGAGCAGGCGCTGCTCTCGCACGCGGCCGGGATCGTCGACGCCGTCTACGAGCGGATCTACGAGCTGCTGCGACCCGGAGTGCGGGAGCACGAGATCGTCGCCGAGGCGATGCGCGTCCTCTTCGAGCTCGGGTCCGAGCAGGTCGAGGCGATCAACGCCGTCTCCGGCGACCGCTGCAACCCGCACCCGCACGTCTTCTCCGACCGCCTGATCAGGCCCGGCGACCAGGCCTTCTTCGACATCATCCACTCGTTCATGGGCTACCGGACGTGCTACTACCGCACGTTCTGCGTCGGCAGCGCCTCTCCCGCCCAGGTCGACGCCTACCGGCAGTGCCGGCAGTGGCTGGACGACGCGATCGAGCTCGTCCGTCCGGGCGTGACCACGGACAAGATCGCCGAGGTGTGGCCGACGGCGGAGGAGCTCGGCTTCGCGAGCGAGGAGGCGTGCTTCGGCCTCCAGTTCGGCCACGGGCTCGGCGTCGGTCTGTACGAGGCGCCGATGATCTCGCGGCTGCACTCGTTCGAGGATCCGGTCGAGATCGAGGAGGCGATGGTGTTCGCGCTCGAGACGTACTGTCCGGCGACCGACGGCCGCTCGGCCGCCCGGATCGAGGAGGAGGTGCTGGTCACCGCCGACGGCTGCGAGATCCTCACGCGGTTCCCCGCCGACGAGCTGCTCGTCTGCGGGCGGATCTACACCCGCGGCGCCGACTTCGCCGAGCTCGAGCCGGCGACGTGAGCGAGCTGGTCGAGACTGCGGCGCTCGCCGCTCCGTTCCCCGACCCGGCACAACCCGCGACGCAGTTCGCGTCCTAGTGCACGTCTTCGGAGCGCTCGCGGACACGCAGCCCGACGCGGGCCCCTATGCGGATCACGCGGAGGGGCTGACGCGCCGCGCACTCTTCGACCGAGCCCGCGGCACCGTCCACCACTCGCTGGTCCACTTCGAGCTCGCCCCGGACGGCCGCGTCGATCGCCACCTGCACGCGTTCGAGCAGGCGCTCTACGTCCTCTCGGGCTCGCTGACGATCGAGGCGGCGGGAGCACGAGAGGAGCTCGGCCCGGACGACTTCCTCTGGCTCGACCTCGGGGTCGCGCACGGACTGTCCAACAAGTCGACGAAGCCGGTCGCGTGGCTCGAGGTCAGCGCGCCGAACCCCGGCGCCGACCTCGAGGACACGGTCTTCTCGAACGCCGCCGGGAGCGCTCCGGAAACGCCGTATCGGCGCGGCCACTTCGACGTCGCCGACCTGCCGGAGCCGAGCGGTGCGATCCTCGCCGGCGCGGGCGCCAACGTCGGCGGAGCCTCGGTCAAGCTGCTCGTCAACGCCGACTTCGGGGCCAGCCAGCTCGTGCTGATGGCGCTGCGCTACGTCCCCGGCGGCGCGATCGAGGAGCACGACCACGCGTTCGAGGAGGGCTTCTTCTTCGTCGAGGGCGAGATCGAGGCCGTGATCGACGGCGAGACGCAGACCCTGGGTGCCGGAGACTACTTCTGGAGCAGCGTCGAGGGCATGCACGCGCTCGCGAACCGCACCGACGCGCCCGTTCGCTGGCTCGAGACGCAGGCGCCGCAGCCGCCGGCGCGTCACCAGTTCCGCTACCGCGGCGACTGGGAGCGGCTGACCGCCGGCGACTGAACGCCGCGCCGTCAGAACGACGGCTTCGCGACCATGTCGATCACGACCAGGAGCAGCAGCGCCGTGTCGAAGCGGAAGATCGTGAACAGCCGCCTGACGCGCCGCGCGACCTCGGGAGAGCTCGCACCGTGCGCGCGTGCAGCCCTGTCGATCCGGCCCAGCTCGGGACCGACGAGGCCGACCCCGACCGTCGCGGCGACTCCCCAGCCGGCGATCGCGAAGTCGATCCAGAACGTGCTCCACCCCCAGTGGCCCTTCTCGACCAGCGCCACGCCCAGACCGAAGGCAGCGAACAGGGCAGGCGTGTAGACGCGGGTCCCGATCCATTCGCCCATCCTTCCGAGCGCGGCCAACGCCTCTCCGTCGCCGCGCCGCTCGAACACGATCCCGAGCGTCGTCAGCGTGACGTCCCCGCCCACCCAGACGACGATCGCGGCGACGTGCAGCGCGAGGTAGACCTGATACGAGGCCGGGGCGTACCAGAGAAAGAGGATCGTCCCGGCGATGAGCAGGAAACCGGCGAGCACGACCGACGTCGGAGCGAGCCCCTCCCGGTCGCGGGCGGTCGGCGTGGCGGCTTCCGTCACGCCGTGGAACCGTCGACGCGCAGCCGTACCGCGGCGAACACGCCGGCGGCGGCGGCGTCCTCCCCGATGAAGATCACACGCTCGGCACGCGCGAGCTCCTCGTCGGGCGCCTCGCGGACGACTTCCCGGAACTCGACCTCGGCCATCAGTGAGGGGACATTAACCTCCGCCGAAGTGCTGTCAAGCAGTGGTGAACGGAGAGGCCAGGAGTAGAATCGACGCGCGATGGCGGCCGGGCCACAACGACAGCGAAACGCGGGACGGGCTGCCCGACCCGTGGCCGAAGACGACGTCGGGCCGAGGCTTCGCGCCCACCGCGAGCAGCGGCAGCTGAGCCTCCGCGAGCTCGCCCGCCGGTTGAGCATCTCGCCGAGCGCTCTCTCCCAGATCGAGACCGGAAAGTCCCGCGCGTCCGTCAGCACGCTCTACGCGATCGTCAGCGAGCTCGGAATCTCCCTCGACGAGCTCTTCGGCGGGCACCAGCCGCCCCGGCGGGCGGCGGGCCGGCCTCCGAAGGCGCAGGCGGCGGCGAAGGCCAGGCCCGCGGGCGAGCCCGCCGGGCTCGACTCGGACCGGGTGCAGCGGAGCGGAACGCGACACGGGATCGACCTGCAGAGCGGTGTCCGGTGGGAGCGTCTCACCGCTCAGCCGGACGCGGAAGCCGACTTCCTCTACGTCGTGTACGACGTCGGCGGCTCGTCGAGCCAGGACGACCTCTTCATGCGCCACGCCGGGCGCGAGTACGGCCTGGTGCTCAGCGGCACGCTCGAGGTCACCGTGGGGTTCGAGACCTACGCGCTCGGTCCGGGCGACTCGATCTCGTTCGACTCGACGATCCCGCACCGCCTCCGCAACACGGGCTCGAAGCCGGTAACCGGCGTCTGGCTGGTGATCGGGCGTGCCGGAGACGACCGCAACCGCGGCCTCGCCGGGCGGCCGGCGGACTAGCGGCCGGCCTCTCGCCGGAGCCGGGGGAGCAGCGACATCAGGTCGGCCTCGGCCATGCCCGAAGAGAGACAGCCCTGGACCAGCTGCTGGACGGCGGCGGTCACGGGCAACGGCACTCCGGCCTCGTGCCCGGCGTCGAGGGCGAGCACGAGGTCCTTGTACATCGCGGCGCTCGTGAACGTCGCCGAGTAGTCGTCCGCGACCAGAGCCGCGGTCTTGTACTTCACGAACGGGGAGCCGACGGCACTTGCTCCCATCACCTCCAGCATCTGCGCGCGGTCGAGACCGCTTGCCTCCCCGAGGACGAGCGCCTCCGCGATCAGCTCGGCGGTGCCGGCGATCATCAGGTTGAGCGCCAGCTTGAGGACGCGCGCCTCCTCCGTCGCGCCGACGAGGAAGACGTTGGGGCCGATGTCCCGCAGCAACGGCTCGACGGCGCGAAAGACCTCCTCGTCGCCCGAGACCATGATGCTCAGGTTGCCCGCCTCGACGACGGACGGGTTGCCGCTGACCGGGGCCCGGAGATAGCCGACGCCGGCCCGCACTGCCGCCTCCGCGACCTCACGGGAGACTCCGACCGAGACCGTGCTCATGTCGACGAGGACCCGGTCGCCGCGTGCGCCGCCTGCGGGCGCCAGGACACCGCCGTCGCGGACGGTCACATCGCGAAGAGCCTCGTCGTCGAGAACCGTCGTCACGCACACGTCCGCCCGGCTCCAGGCTTCGCCCGGTCGGGCAAGCAGCTGCGCGCCCGCCTCGACGAGCCCGTCCGCGCGGCGCGGGGTCCGGTTCCAGACCGCCAGCGTGTGGCCCGCGGCCAGCACGCGACGGGCGATCGGCTCGCCCATCTTCCCCAGTCCGACGACGGCGACCTTCAAGCCTTCCTCCTCTGTCCGCTGAACTGTTTCTGTCAACTTAACACCCCTCTTGCGCGCTCCGAGATCTAGTGGCCGTCGAGATCGTCATGCCCCGCCGACTCGACGGAGGAGGGGACGGTCGCCGGCTGGCTCGTCGCCGAGGGGCGGAGATGCCCGCGGTCAGCCGATCGTCGAGATCGGGGGATGATCACGAAGAGGGACGTCGAGCGCCCAGCCCAGGCCGACGGCGCGACCGGCCCCGAACCGGTCGGGCGCGGCGATCCCGCTCGGTCACATGCAGAGCCAGCCGCCGTCGACGGAGAGGTTGATGCCGTTGATCGCTCGGTTCTCGAGCAGGAAACGCGACGCGTCCACGATCTCCGCCATCGTCACGAGACGCCCGATCGGCGTCCGTTGCACGAGTGCGTCGAGACGATCGGAGGGCAGGTCGCTCCACTGCGGGCTGTCCCCGACGATCGCAGGGTGAATCGCGTTCACGCGCGTCGGGGCGAGCTCGAGCACGAGCGTTCGCACGAGGCTCGTGACCGCGCCGTTGACGGTCGTGACCGTGGTCGAGCCGGGATACGGGCGGTCGCGAGCGAGGCCGCCGAAGATCAGGATCGCCGCCTCCGGGCCGAGCCGCGGCGCCAGCGCGTGAACGACCGCGGTGTACCCGACGAGCTTGAGTGTGGCCAGGCGCACAGCCGCGTCGATGTCGTAGTCCTGCACCGTGTTCACGTCCCGCTCGATCGCGGCGAGAACCAGGTACTGGACCTCCCCCACGTCGACGAGCCCCTCCGCGATCGAGTGCGGCTCCGCGAGGTCCAACCCGGCGCCGCGCGTTGACCCACCGATCTCGACGGCCGCGGCCTCCGCGGACGCCTGCTGCCGCCCGGTGACGACCACGTCGCGACCGGCATCGGCGTAGTAGCGAGCCACCTCTCGGCCGAGCCCCCGCGTACCGCCGACGACGACGACGGTGCCAGGCATGTACAACGAGCATAAACACCTTCTCGGGGACGCGTCAACGACGGCGACCGAACGTCCTGACCATGCACGGGCCGGAAAGAGCGTAGGCCGGGCTCGTTAAGCGGGGGTGCACGCAGTACGACCAGGCTGTCGCCTGCGTTTGGCCCCAGTTGACACCTTTCGTCGCACGTGCTCAAAATGCTCGTCTGGCCGCGGCTAGCCCCTCACCGTCGCTCCGCCCCGGAAAGGACGGCCCGTGAAGGCCCCCGGTAGAACGTCCGTCGCGAGTGCCGTCGTCGGCGCCCGCTTCCTGCCGGTCTGGCTTGCGACCGGCGTGCTCGCGATCGTCGCCGCCTTCATCGCGCCCCGCGCGCTCCAGAGCACCTCGTGGGCCTTCGTCCTCCCCTACATGACGATTCTCGCGATCGCCGCGCTCGGCCAGATGCTCGTGATCATGCACGCCGGCATCGACCTGTCGACACCGGGCGTGATCTCCCTGGGCGGCAACCTGATCGTCGGAGTGAGCCTGGGGCAGGACCACCGGCTGGCGTTCGGGCTCCTGGCGTGCCTCGGTCTCGGCGCGGGCGTGGGTCTCGTGAACGGGATCCTCGTCGGGATCCTGCGGCTGAACCCGCTGATCGTCACGCTGGCCGTCGGCCAGATCGTCGCCGCCTACAGCCTGCGGTACGCGCGCGAGAACACGAACTCGCTGTCGGTCCCGCCGGCGCTCACCTCGTGGGCGGCCGGCAAGCCGCTCGGAATCAGCTCCGTCTTCTGGATGGGCGCGGGAATCACCCTCGCCCTCGCGATCCTGCTCCGCTACACGGCCCCCGGCCGGCGCTTTCAGGCGGTGGGCGCGAATCCGAGAGCCGCGTGGATGGCCGGGCTCCACGTCCGATCGCACGTCGTGTTCGCGTATACCGCAGCCGGAACGCTGTATGCGATGGCGGCGATCCTGCTCGCCGGTATCCGCATCAACATCGACCCTGCCTTCGGCGCCGGCTACCTGCTCGCTCCGATCGCGGCGGTCGTCATCGCGGGCGCGTCGCTCGCCGGCGGGCTGGCGAGCGCGACGTCGACGTGGGTGGCGGCGCTCGCCCTCACCCTGCTGACCCAGATGCTCCTGATCCTGGGCCTGTCGACGGCCCTGCAGTACATCGTCTTCGGCGCCGCGATCATCGTCGGAATGCTGATCTCCGGCGACCGGGTGGCAGCGCTGCTCGGCCGCGTCCTGCGACCGATCGAAGCATCGAGGGGACAACGCGAAATGAGCACCAACCCGAGCTGAGGCTCGCGAAAGGAGGAGGGAAGGATGCACCTAGGGAAATCGGCAATGAGACGGAGGGGCTCCGATTGTGATGGTCCTCTTGCTCATGCTGCTCGGGGCGGCGCTCGCGCTCGTCTCGACCGGTCTCGGCAGCACCGGCAAGAAGCACGCAGGGCCGGTGATCATCGGCAAGGGCGGCGGCTTCGGCGAGAAGTACCAGGCGAGGAGCGAGCACGCTCGCGCGCACCCTCTTCAACGCCTCGCTCCTCCCGAAGAACCCGCAGTCGCGCAGGATCGCACTGGCCGGTCTCGGTCGGGCCGACACGAAGGTCAACTACGACCTTGCGCTCAAGTGCTGGAAGAACAACGGCTGCAGCACCGGAACCAAGGGCAAGCTGACGGTCGCGTACATCGAGCAGTTCGGCGAGAACGTCTACCGCCAGATGTCGAAGATGGAGTTCATCCTCCAGGCGCTGACGTATCCCCAGGTCGGCAAGATCATCTACAAGAGCGCGCACTCCGATCTGAATCAGGGGATCGCCGACTTCAAGGCGGCAATCGCACAGAAGGTCAGCCTGATCGTCACCTATCCGGACTTCGGCGACGCGATGCTCCCGGTGATGAAGGAGGCGACCGACGCCGGCATACCGGTGGCGACGTATGCCTGGGGCTACGTCACCGGCCCCGGCAAGAACTACCTGACCGTCGTCGGCGAGTACACCTGCAACCTCGGGAAGGCGTTCGCGGCGGCGATGAACAAGCAGGTCGGCTCGGGTGATATCGCCTTCCTCGGCGGCTTCCCGGGGAACCCGCTGTCACTGGGCTGGCAGAAGTGTGAGCAACCTGCGCTCAATCCGAACATCCATGTGGTCGCCAATGAGGCGACGAACTGGGATCCGTCGAAGGTCCAGTCGGTCGTCGCCGGAATCCTGGCCGCCCATCCCGACATCAAGGGGTGGAGCTACGAATACGGCGGCGGCATGGCACTGGGCGCTCTGGCGGCGTACAAGGCCGCGGGCAAGCCGTTCAACCCCGTGCTGACGCTGAGGACGGACGACGTCCGGATGGGGTGTCAGTACAACGCCCTGAAGAAGCACGAACCCGGGCCTCAAGATGTACTACTACACCTCGGGCAACTCGCAGATCCGGGTCGCCTTCACGGCCGCGATGATGAAGCTGAAGGGCGCGAGGATCCCGGCCACGATCGTGTTCCCGATCCAGTTGCAGGATCAGGACAAGCGTGATTCGTGCACGAAGGGCTATCCGCAGGATGCCTCGGGGACGTCGCTGATCCCGCTGAGCCTGCTGCACAAGATGTACCCGTAGTGACGCTCGCCTACGGCTCGCTCTCACGGGGGGAACAGCCGGTTCCCCCCGTGAGCCCCCCTCCCGGGAGACCCGCTCGCACCCCTGTCGCCGTCGTGGGCCGCGCCCGCCATGTCGGTCGCAGCGACGAAGACAGCCCGGAGACCGTTCGATGAACGCCACCGTTCTCTCAGTTCGCGGTGTGTCGAAGGCGTTCGGAGCGGTACAGGCGCTTCGCGACGTCAGCATCGACTGCCACGCCGGGGAGATCCATGCCCTGGTCGGGGAGAACGGGTCCGGGAAGTCGACCTTGCTCGGGATCGCCAGCGGCTTCGTCCACGCCGACGAGGGAACGGTCGAGATCGGGGGGCAAAGCAGGCGGCGCGGCTCGCCCGCCGAGGCCCGCAGGCTGGGCCTCGGCATCGCGTATCAGACGTACTCGCACGTCCTCGACCTGACCGTCTCCCAGAATCTTTGCCTCGCCGTGCCCGGAAGCCTGCAACCGGCGTACGGACACATGGAGGAGTGGGCGGCCGAGACGCTCGCGGGATTCAAGCTCGACGTCCCGCCTACCGCGCCGGTCGGGTCGCTGTCGCTCGCGGAGCGGCAGTTCCTCGAGGTGGTGAAGGCGCTGCTCGCCCAGCCGAAGGTCCTCCTCCTCGATGAGCCGACGACGGCGCTCGGGCCGCAGGAGGTCGAGCGCCTGCACGCACTCGTGTTCGAGCAGAGCCGGTCCGGGGTCGGCATCGTCTACGTCAGCCACCGGCTGCCGGAGGTACTGGGCATCGCCGACCGCATCACCGTCCTCCGCGACGGCGTCTCCCAGGGGACGTTCGACGCCGCCGGCATGTCGGAGGAGAGCCTCGTCGCGTTGATGATCGGCCGGCCGCTCCGGCTCGCCTTCCCGGAGCGGCATGTACCCGACGCCGCCCCCGAGGTGCTGCTCGCGATCTCGGGCCTCCACGGCGAGCGCTTCGGGCCGATCGACCTCGAGATCGCGAAGGGCGAGATCGTGGGAGTCGCCGGTGCGGAGGGAAACGGCCAGCTGCCCTTCCTCCGGGCCCTCGCCGGCATCGAGCGCGCGACCGGGAGCGCAACCTGCAACGGCCGCAAGCTCGACACCGGATCGCCGCTCGGCCCGCTTCGAGCAGGGGTCGTGCTGCTGAGCGGCGACCGGGCCGGAGAGGCGCTCTTCCCGGTCCTGAGCGTCCGGGCCAACACCACGATCCAGATCCTCCGGCAGCTGGGACGCCTGGGCCTCCTGAACCGTCGGCGCGAGCGCGACACGGTCACCGGGCTCGTTCGCCGCCTGAGCATCCGCATGGCGTCGATCGAGCAGCCCGTCCAGTCGCTCTCGGGGGGCAACCAGCAGAAGGTCTCGCTGACGCGCCCGTTCCTGCGCGGAAACGTCAGGGTGATCCTCGCCGAGGAGCCGACGCAGGGCGTGGACGTCGCCGCCCGGTTCGACATCTACGACGCCCTGCGCGCGAAGGCGAAGGAGGGCGTCGCGATCGTCGTCAAGTCGAGCGACCCGCTCGAGCTCGCCGGGCTCTGCGATCGGGTGGTGGTGATGTCGCGCGGGAAGATCGTCGACGAGATCCGCGGCGACGATCTCGGCGAGCGGCGGATCGTGCAGGCGATCGTCGGCTCGCGGGTGGTTGCGGGCGGGCGCGTGCCCTCCGGCGGCCGGAAGCCGTCATGACGTCCGGCGCCCATGTGGCTGCTGCTGCGATCACCAGGGTCAGGTTTCGCGGCGTGGTTCCCGCTCGGCCTGATGACGACGCTGATCGTCGCCGTCGGCGCATACACGGCGCTGCGGCAGGACGCGTTCCTGACCAGCTACAACCTCCGCAACCTGCTGCTCGCGACGATGCCGCTGGCACTCGTCTCGCTCGGTCAGACCTGCGCCCTGCTCGTCGGCGGCTTCGACGTGTCCGTCGCCGCGGTGATGACGCTCTGTGTCGTCACCGCGTCGTACACGATGACGCCGGGGACGTCGTCCTGGGGGCTGGTCCCCGGCGCTCTCGCGCTCGTCGGCGTGGGGCTCGCGGTCGGGATCTTCAACGCGCTTCTCATCCGCGTCTTTCGCCTGCCCTCGATCATCGCCACGATCGGCACGCTGAGCATCCTCCAGGGGGCGTCGCTCTGGCTGCGCGACCATCCCGAGGGGTCGATCTCGAGCGACGGCATCGAGACGCTGACGACGAGCTGGAGCTTCGTGCCCGTCGCCTTCATCGGCGTCGTCCTCCTGGCGCTGCTCGGTGACCTGTGGCTCTATCGCAGCCGTACGGGCATGACGTTCCGGGCGGTCGGCCTCGACGAGACGGCGTCGCGCCGGGTCGGGATCAGAACGGACCGGGTCGTGATCCTCGCCTTCGTCATGTGCTCGGTGATGGCGTCGATCTCGGGCTTCTACCTCGCCGCCGAGGTGCAGATCGGCTCGCCGATCATCGGCAACCAGGCGCTCGAGAGCATCGCCGCCGGCGTCCTCGGCGGCGCCAGCCTCGCCGGCGGCAAGGGGTCCTTCTTCGGGACGCTCCTCGCAGCCCTTTTCCTCTCGCTGATCGACAACGTCCTGCCGCTGTTCCACCAGCCGACGGAGTACGCGGAGATGACGATCGGCGTGCTCATCCTCCTGGCCCTCGTGCTCTACCAGGCTCCCGAGCTGGTCGCCCGCCTGCGCTCCGCCTGGCAGGGCGTCGGCCGGCTGCGGACCCGCGGGAAGGAGGCGCCGGCGGCCCGAGGGAGCTAGTCCTCGTCGCCCGACGGATCCGAAGCCGGACGCCGGAGGAGATCCCAGTCCCGCTCGAAGCGGTACGAGTAGCGCGGCGGGGGCGCCGGGGCCGACGTCTCGAGCCACCGCACACTGCCTCCCTGCGTCTCGTAGAAGGCATGGACGCACCCGGTCCCCGTCCAGAAGACGTCGCCCGGCCGGAGCGTGTATCGCTCGCAGTCTGCGACGACGTCGACCTCGCCCTCGAGCATGTAGTACGACTCCTCGAACGGGTGGTCGTGCGGGTGGGCGACGGCGCCGGGCTGGTACGCGACCATGAACATCGTGTGGAGCTGGGCGTCGAGCCTCTGATCGACGAGCATCTTCACGGCGATCCCGCTGTACGCCAGGACGGCGGTCGCCATGCTCGCGGAGACGGTCGGCGCGGTCACGGCTGCGCCCCGCTTCAGGCGATCGAGGTCCATCTCGCCCTCGGTGAGCAGGAAGAGATGGCGGTTACGAGGGTCGCGGACGTCGATCGGCGCTCCTGCGCCCTCGGGTGCGGGGCCGAGGAAGAACGTGTCGCTGCCGTCGGGACGTGGACGAGGGGCGACCATCTCCACCCAGAGCGCGCGGCTCGCGCCGCGCCACGCATGCGGAACGCCGAGCGGCACGAGACCGCAGGCGCCCGGCCTGAGCTCGACCGCCCGGCCGTCGAGGTAGAGCACCGGCCGGCCCTCGAGGACGTAGAAGCTCTCTTCGTACGAATGGACGTGCGTGTCCACGTGTCCGTCCTCGAGCGAGCAGAGGCTGAGCCCCATGTGCGTCGCGCCGGTCGAGCCGTCGACGAGCCGGCACGATCTGGAAGCCCTCGCCGCGGCCGGGGTACGGATCGGTGAGCGCGATGTCCTCGCAGCGGACGAGGCGATGACCCGGCCGCCCGTCCGCGAGCGCGCGCGTCCCGGTGTCACCGGTCATCGGGCGTTCAGTGATACTTGACGGCTCTTGAACTCTTCGACCTGCCGCATCGCGGCGAGCGCGTCGAACCACGGGCAGGCCGGATGCGTGACGTCGTCCCACACGATGTCGTCGGTGTGGGTGGCGAGCGTGCCCTTGACGCCTTGGGCGCTCTCCGCGGCGAAGTGACGGTCGACGATGTCCACCGGAGCGAGATGGTAACCGACCGTAACCGTGCCGCTCAGCCCCGGGTCGTCCACGCCTGCTTAACGACGCTGTACGGTGTCGCTTGACTCCCGGCTCGAGGCTGCGGCAGGCTGCCTGTGCCCGGGCCACCGAGATCGCGCAGTTTCAGAGGAGGGAGCGAGGATGCAGAGGACGAACGCGGATGAGACGCGCTCACCCTCCGCGGGATCGACGACGTACAGGCGCCTCGAAGAGCTGATCGCCGCCGAGCGGTGCGTCATTCTCGACGGCGGCCTCGCGACCGAACTCGAGCGGCAAACGCCGGTCGACGGCCCCGCGCCCAATCCGGAGCTGTGGGGGACGTGGGCGCTCTACCGCGCACCCCAGGCAGTCGCCGAAGTCCATCGCCGCTACGTCGACGTGGGGTGCGACGTCATCTCGACGAACACCTGGTCGATTCTCTCGGCGCCCGAGGTCGAGGCGCGATCGAGCCGTAGCGGTCCCGAGCTCGGGCACTGGATGGATGTCGCGCGGCTGGGCGTCGAGCTCGCCCGCCGTGCAGTCGAGGAGCAGGGGCGCGCCGGCCAGTGCGCGGTCGCGTTCGCGATCTCCGAGGAGGTGGGCTCGCCGCGGCAGCGGGAGACGATCGAGCTGCTCGCGCGCATCTTCAAGGAGACACCGCCCGACTTGATCCTGCTCGAGACGCTGACGCTGATCCGCGAGCCGGCGACGTTGGAGGCGGTCGAGCGCCTCCTCGACACGGGACTCCCGGTCTGGCTCTCGTTCCGCCGCTGCCGCCACGGCGTCTGCGGCGTCTACGGCCAGCATTGGGGCCCTCCTGAGGGGGATCTGTTCGGTCGCGCCGCGCGCCGCTTCGAGGAAATGGGGGTCGGCGCCCTGCTCATCAACTGCCTGCCGGTCGACCACGTGCCGGGAATGATCTCGTGGCTACGCGACTTCACCGAGCTGCCGCTCGGCGTCTACCCGAACCTGGGACGCCTGGCAGGCAAGCGCTGGCGGTTCGACGAGAAGATCGGCCCCGACGAATACGCGGGACTCGCGCTCAGCTGGCGCGAGGAAGGCGCCCAGATCGTCGGCGGATGCTGCGGGACGACACCGGAGCACATCTCCACGGTCGCCAGGCGGCTCGCCGACACGAAGCCCGGTCGGGCGCGGCCGTCGCTCGTCGAGCGCATGGTCGGCGGGGACGGGCTCGCACCGCAAGAGGCGGCGGAGCCGTGGATCGACGAGCAGGGACGAAACCTGTTTCCCCTTCCGCTCCCCGACGTCGCCGTGAACCCGGGCGTCTTCGTGCCGACCCAGGGCAGCTATCTCGTGTGGAAGAACCTCTTCAAGTCCGGGATCGGCAAGGGCAAGAGGTGCCTCGACGTCGGGTGTGGCTGCGGGATCCTCGCGGTCCAGCTGGCGCTGAACGGGGCTGCCCACGTGCATGCGATCGACATCGACCGGGACGCGGTCGCGAACACGGTCGCGAACGCCTTCCGGAACGGCGTCGCGGATCGGGTGACCGGAGAGGACATCGACCTCTACGGGTGGGAGCCGGAGGGCTCCTTCGACGTCGTCGTCGGCAGCTTGTACCAGATGCCGGTCGATCCGTACGGCGAGCCGACCGGACACCGGCCGCTCGACTACTGGGGACGGAACCTGCTCGACCACCTGTTGAAGCTCCTCCCGGATCTCCTGGCCGAGGATGGCGAGGCCTACGTCATGCAGCTCTCGATCGTCGGGCAGCAGGAGACGGCGAGGCTGCTTGCGGGCGCCGGCCTGACCTCGCGAGTGATCGATTTCAGCTTCTTCCCCTTCGGTCCGCTGTTCGAGCGGAACAAGGAGCAGATCCTGCGCGCGGAGCAACTCTCCGACTCCTACCACCGCGTCGTCGGCGACGAGGACGTGATCGTCGCGTACCTCCTGCAGATCACGCGGGGAGCGCAGGTGGAGACCAGCACAGAAAACGCGTGATGCCCCGTTGCGGGCGGCTGCGCGCCGTCACCCGATCTCGTCGCGGACGATCTGCGCCCCCTGGGCCAGCGCCTTCAGCTTGAGCCTGGCGACCGTTCGTGCCAGCGGCTTCATGCCGCAGTCCGTCGTCAGGTAGACGCGCTCGGGCGGGACGACCTCGATCACCTTGCGGATCCGGTCGGCGACCTGCTGAGGCGTCTCGACCATGCTCGTGCGGATGTCGAGCACGCCGATCGCCACCTCCTTGTCGTCCGGGAGGCCCTTCAACGCTGCGATGTCGACCATCTCCCGGTTGGCGAAATCGAGGACGAACTGGTCGATCGGGACGTCGTAGAAGTGCGGGAGGACGGCCTCGTACCCGGCGGGGAACAGGTCGGCGAGCCGGTTACCCCAGGCGTTGCCGTAGCAGAAGTGCCACGCGACCTTCGCGTCGACGCCGTCGACGCACTGCGCGACCACGTCGGCGATCCACTCGTAGTCGGCCTCGTCGCCGGTGAAGAGCGGTAACCACGCGCCGAGGTCCTCGAGTTGGAGGAACGTCGCGCCGGCCTCGACGAGCGCCTTCATCTCCGCGTTGAAGATCGGCGCCAGCGCGTAGCTCAGCTCCTTCGCGTCCTTGTAGTGCTTGAAGTAGACGTGCCAGGCCAGGTTGACCGGGCCTGCTCCGACGGAGACCTTCATCGGCTTCGTCGCGTACTTCGAGGCGATCTTGTAGAGGTCGACGAGGCGGATCGGGCCGTGCTCCACCGGCCCGCTGTTGATCACGCCGCCCCAGTCCGAGAGCAACGTCATGCCCACGCTGGCATCGGGATCTTGGCCGACCACCGCGGGGTGCTCCTCCTTTGCCGGATCGAATCCCGGGATGCGCTCGTACATGTACCAGCAGAACGAACCGATCACGCCGACGTAGTCGTCGTACGACATCTGACCGTCGGTGACGATGTCGAGCCCGGCCTCTTCCTGGTCGCTGATCACGACCTGCGTCGCGTCCTCGTAGGCCTCCGCATGGTCGACGTGCTTGAACGCGATCCGGACGTCCCTGCCGAGCAGCTGGTACGTGTACCAGTGGGGCCTTGGGTACGACCCGACCATCGTGGTCGGAAGGATGTGGTCGACGATCGCCCTTGGCATTTCGCTCCTCCTCGGTCTGCTCGTGAACCTAGGCGTGTATGGGGTCGGAGTCTACGTCAACGTTCACTGTTTCTGAACGCAAGGCGCGTCGCTCTACACCCCGGCCAGCGGCGGCGCGGCCAGCCAGTCCGGCACCATGCCGGCTTCTTCGAGCAGGTGGTCGCGCGACTGCTCGAGCAGGCCGAACACGCAACCGAGATCGACGCCGACGAGCTTGCCGCCGCGCTTCACCGCCCGGCCCGCGACGAACACCGAGTCGACGTTGGAGGTGTCGGCAAACACGGCGACGGTCGCCGCCGGATCGATCACCGGCGCGACGTTGATCCGGTCGGTGCGGATCAAGACGAGGTCGGCTTCCTTGCCCGGCGTGATCGAGCCGACCTTGTGGTCGAGGCCGCACGCCCGGGCCCCGTCGATCGTGGCGAATTCGAGCACGTCGCGGTGCGTGAGCGTCGGAGCGAAGGGCTCGTCCGGCGTGTCCGTGAAGGCCTGGATCCGCTCGAAGACGAGCGCCGTCCGCATCTGGGTGAACATCTCGCCGGGCACGCTCGAGACGACGTCCACGCTCAGGGTGGGCCGGACCCCTCTGGCCAGCAGGCGCCCGGTCGGCGGCCGGCCGTGGCCCATCAGCAGCTCGACGTAGGCCGCGACCGATGCGCTGCCCCCGGTCGCGGCGATGAGGTCGAGCTCCTCGTCGGTCGAGTCGGTGCAGTGGATGTAGGTGGTGTCCGGGCCCATGATCCCCAGCTCGTGCATGCCCAGGACGTGGTTGACGTGGACGTCCGTCAGTCGCATGCCGACGTGCACGCTGATCCGGGCGCCGATGTCGCGGGCGAGCTCCCAGTCGTGCTTCGCGACCTCGGGCGTGACGTTCCCGGGAGCGCGCGTGGCGAGCGCGAGGGTGAGCAGCTGGTCCTCGGAGGAGAAGTAGCGGTCGCGGATGCGCCGGACGTCCTCGGGATGCCCCTGATCGCTGTACGCCCACCAGGAGGAGTCGCCGGGGACGCCGTGCGCGTACACGGCCCGGATCCCGGCCTCCCGGAGGCCCCGGATCGCCTCGTCCGAATGGTCCGGCGTGTTCGAGATGTGCGACCAGTCGAGCAGCGTCGTGATGCCCGCGTTCAGCGCCTCCAGCGAACCGGCGTAGTCTCCGATGTAGACGTCCTCCGGCCGGTAGTTCAGCGCCAGGCTGCCGAGCAGCTGCCCGAAGTACTCGTCGAGCGTGCAGCTCGGGAGCACGCCGCGGATCGGCGTCTGCCAGGTGTGGCGGTGCGTGTCGACGAAGCCGGGGATGACGATCATCCCGCCGGCGTCGACCTCCTCGGCGTCGCCGACCTCCAGGTCCTGGCCGACGGCCACGATCGTGCCGTCCTCGACCAGGACGTCGGCGTCCGGAACGTCACCTACCTCGGCGTCCATCGAGACGACGAACCCGTTGCGAATCACCATCCGCTCGCTCACCGGACCCTCCTTGTCGCCGTGTAAAGCATTCATGAACGTCGACCCCTGTTCAGTGCGATTACACAAGAACGGCAAGCGGAGTTCAAGCGCCTTCGCGGTCCTCCCGCGGTCGTGTAGCGTCGGGCCCGAGCGACCGAGAGGAGGGGGAATGGCAGTCGAATTGCCCGACGAGGTACTCAGGGCTCTCGAGGGGCCGCAGTTCTGGCATCTCGCCACGATCAACCCCGACGGCTCGCCCCAGGTGACGCCCGTCTGGGTGATGCCGGCGAACGGCAGAATCCTCGTCAACTCGATTCTCGGACGGAAGAAAGCCCGGAACCTCCGGGGCGAGCCGCGCGTCGCCCTCTCCTGGCAGAACCCGGAAAGCCCGTACAGCAACGCCTCGATCCAGGGTCGCGTCGTCGAGAGCTACACGGGCGACCGGGCCGAGGCGGACATCGACGCGCTGGGAGAGAAGTACCTCGGCGAGCGGCCGTATCCGTGGCGGCGGCCCGGCCAGCAGCGGATCACGTTCCTGATCGAGCCCACCCACGTCTACCACCGGTAGACCGAGACGCCGAGCCCCGGCTAGCCGGACAGCCGGTAGAAGCGCCAGTAGTCGTTCTCGATCGGCAGCACCTCGAGCCCGGTGAATCCGGCCGCCTGCGCGTACTGCCTGACCGTGGTCTCGCGCATCACCGTTCCCGTCCCGGCGGGCTCGTGCCCGACCATGCCGACGGGGAGGCAGTGGAGCACGCTGAAGCCGTAGTAGAGGCGCTCGACGTCCCCCGCGTCGAGCGAGTACCGGTCCGCGGTCCGCTCGTCGCCGACGATCACGGAGCCGCCGACGGCGAGGAGCCCGCGCGCGGTCCGCAGCACGTCGACCGGATACGACATGTCGTGCAGCGCCTCGAAGATCGTGACCAGGTCGTACCGGTGCGAGAAGCCGGGGTCGGCGGCGTCGGCGTGGTGGAAGGAGACGCGGTCCTCCACCCCGCTCCCCGGCACGAGCTCGCGGGCACGCGCGATCGAGGCCTCGTCGAGGTCGATCCCGTCCACATGCACCTTCGGGTAGGCGCGCGCGATCGCCAGCGTCGAATGCCCGAGCCCGCAGGCGACGTCGGCGACGCGCGCGGGCGGGTCGGCCAGCAGACGCTCGTGCACCACGGGCACGGCGGGAAGCCACATCCGGCCGAGCAGCCGCTCGAACATCGGCCGGGTGAAACGCGCCTGCCCTTCGTGGAGATCCGCGCCGTAGTCCGCGTACGGCACCCCGCCGCCCGAGCGGAAGGCCTCCTTCAGGGCGTCGAGCGGCCGCGTGCACGCGACGACGGCCTGAGCCATCGGGGCGACGAAGTTGAGGCTCCGCTCGTCGAGCAGCGCCTCGTCGTGACCCGCCGGCAGGCCGTAGCGGCGGTCCTGCATCCTCCGCCTCCGGGTTCTCGACGGAGAGGATCCCGCTGAGCGCCTGCTGCTCGAGCCACTCACGCGCGTAGCGCTCGTGGATGCCGGCCGCCGCCGCCAGCTCGCTCGACGTGCACGGGCCCTCCTTCGCGAGCGCCCCGTACAGGCCGAGGCGGTCCCCGAGGTACACGGTCACGAGATCGAACGCGCCGAGCGTCGCCTCGAAGAGCCTCTCGACGAGCGCGTCGCGCCGCCCGTCCGCCGTCACGGACCTGGACATGGCTGCCTCCCTGGGAACGGCAAGGTCGCGGTCCCCGGAAGCCTACGGCGCCGGGAGCGTCCGCGTGGCGGCTGTCTCTTGTTTGACACACCGGCTGCCCCGGCTGGAGAATCGGACGCGGTGGCTCTCGGCGACGTCAACGTGCTCGTCCCCACGTCTCCGGACGAAGCGCTCGACGCCTTCGGCGACGGGAGCGGCGTGACCGTCGTCGCCGGCGGCACGATCGTGATGCCGGAGCTCGCCTCCGGCCGCCTCCGCCCGGAGCGCGCGCTGCTGCTGGCGCACGCGGGCCTCGCCGGCATCTCGCGCACCGGGGGCAGGGTGACGATCGGCGCGGCGACGCCGATCTCCGCGCTGGAGGACGGCGACGAGCCGCTCGCGACCGCGGCGCGGCACGTGGCCGACCTCGAGATCCGGGCGCAGGCAACCGTCGGCGGCAACCTCTGCGCCGAGGCCTCCGCCGACGCGCCGCGCGGCGACCTGCAGGCGGCGCTGATCACGCTCGGCGCAACGGTTCGCTCGGGCGGGAAAGGGCGGCGAACGCACCGAACCGGTCGAGGACTTCCTCGCCGACGGTGCCGGCCGCCTCGTCCTCGACGTCGGCTACGACGACGTGCCCAGGCAGACCGGCTATGCGGCCGCTCGGCGCCCGCACACGCATCACTACACCATCCTGGCGGTCGCCGCCGCGCGGCGGGACGGCGAGCTCCGCGTCGCCGCGACCGGCGTCGGGCCGAAGGGCATGCGTCTCGATCCCGACGACCCGCTCGCCGGGCTGGAGCCGAGGGACGACGCGCTCGCTTCCGCCTGGTACCGGACGCACCTCCTCCCCAAGCTGCTCGACCAGGCGCTCGCCGATCTTTCGTAAAGGAGTCCGATGAGACTGACCGTGAACGGGGTGGAGCACGAGGTCGAGAGCCCTGCGCTCCAGTCGCTGCTCCACGCGCTTCGCGAGGAGCTCGGGATCACAAGCCCGAAGGCGGGCTGCCAGCAGGGCGGGTGCGGCGCGTGCACCGTCCTCGTCGACGGCGAGCCGCGGCGCGCATGCCTGCTCCCGCTCGGGGCCGTCGACGGTGCCTCGATCACCACGGTCGAAGGCCTCGGCAGCCCGGAGCAGCTCTCGCCCGTGCAGGCCGCCTTCCACGAGCACTACGGCTCGCAGTGCGGATTCTGCACGCCGGGCTTCCTGCTCGCGACCCACGCCCTGATCGAGCGCTCGCCCGGCGCCGAACGGCCGGAGATCGAGGCGGCGCTCGCCGGGCACGCGTGCCGGTGCACCGGCTACGTGAAGATCCTCGAGGCGGTCGAGGCGGCCGTGGGAGGTGCGGCATGAAGGCGGTCGGCGCACGGCTCCCCCGCTACGACGGCGTCGCCCACGTCACCGGGCGGACGCAGTACGTCGACGACGTTCGGGTTCCGAACATGCTCTGGGCGAAGGCGCTCCGGTCGCCGCTCCACCACGCGGGGATCACGAAGCTGGACACGAAGAAGGCGGAGGCGATCAGAGGCGTGCAGGCGATCGTCACCTGGGAGGACGTGCCTCATCTGGTCTACGGGCACCTGGAAGCCCTGGGCATCCCCGCCGACGAGCCGCTGCTCGCCAAGGACGAGGTCCGGTACAAGGGCCAGCCGATCGCGCTCGTCGCCGCCGAGGACGAGGAGACCGCGCAGGCGGCGGTCGAGGCGATCGACCTCGATCTCGACGAGCGGCCCGCCCTCTTCGACGTCCGCAAGGCGGCCGACCCGGATGCACCGCAGGTTCACCACTGGGGCAACTGGTACCCGCACTTCGAGGCGGAGATGGACGTGCGCCAGATCCGGAAGGGCGACATCGACCGGGCCTTCGACCAGGCGGACACGATCGTCTCGGGCGTCTACCGCCCGGCGGCGATCGAGCACTGCCCGCTGGAGCCGCAGACCGCGCTCGTCGTGCCGGAGCCGAGCGGGCGACTGACGATCTACTCGTGCACGCAGGCGCTCTACTTCTCGATGGGCGTCGTCGCCGCGCACCTGCAGGTGCCGCTGAACCGGCTCAAGGTCGTCGGCGGCACGGTCGGCGGCGGCTTCGGCGGGAAAGTGGACACCGCCACGGAGACCATCTCCGCGCTCGCGGCGATGAAGACCGAGCGGCCGGTCAAGTGGCGCTGGACCCGCGAGGAGGAGTTCCTCTGCTCCTCGACCCGGGCGCCCTGGCACATGGAGATCGCCGACGCGGTCACGAAGGACGGCTGGATCCTCGGCCGCAAGATGCTGACGCTGCACGACTCCGGTGCCTACGCCCGCTTCTCGCCCTACGGCGTGACGAAGCACAGCTTCCACCACACCGGCGCGTACACGATCCCGAACCTGCACTTCGACGGCTACGTCGTCTTCACGAACCGCGTGCCGACGACTGCGATGCGCGGCTTCGGCGTCACCTCGGTCTCGTTCGCGACCGAGGTGCACGCGAGCCGGGTCGCCGAGGTGCTCGGGATCGACCCGTTCGAGCTGCGCCTGAAGAACGCGAACCGGATCGGCGACACCTCGCCGAACGGTGTCGCGTACACGGATCCATCGACCGTGCCGACGATCCTCGCGATCTCGGACGCGATCGGTCACGAGCTGCCTGCGGACTACCGGACGATGACGCGCGACCGGCGGGACGGGGAGCTCCTGCCCGAGCACCTCGCCACGCAGGTCGGGGAGGTTGATCACTGATGGCGATGCACACGGGCCGGGGGATCTCCGCGATCGAGTACCCGACCGGCATGAACCAGAACGGCGACCCGTCGCAGGCGTGGATCAAGATCAAGCCGGACGGCCGCGTCGACGTCTTCTCCGGTACGTCGGACATCGGCAACGGCTCGAAGACGATCCAGAGCCAGATCGTCGCCGAGACGCTCGGCGTGCCGTACGAGTGGATCACGTACGACAACTCGAACACCGACTCGTCGCCGCTCTGCACGGGCACGTTCGCCTCGCGCGCGACCTTCGTCGCCGGCAACGCCGTTCTGAAGGCGGCCGCGGACGCCCGCTCGAAGCTGCTCGAGATCGCGGCGAAGGAGCTCGAGATCGCCGCCGACGACCTCGAGATCGTCGACGGGGAGGTGCTCGCGAAGGGAGCGCCGCAGAAGAAGATCGGCGTCCCCGACGTCGCCGCCGCCGCGACGTGGACCCACGGCGAGCTGATCACCGGCACCGGCGCCCAGCTGAACCCGTACGCGGCGATCGTCGACCCCGAGACCGGCCGCGTCGACAGCCCGCCCCACGCCGCGATCTCGTACGCGGCGTGCGCGGCGGAGGTGGCGGTCGACGACGAGACCGGCGAGGTGCGCGTCGAGCACCTCTGGCAGTGCTTCGACGTCGGCCGCGCGATCAACCCGACGCTGGTCGAGGGCCAGATCCAGGGCGGCGCGCTGATGGGGCTCGGGCTGGGCGTCCTCGAGGAGTGCTACCCGTACTACCCGAGCGCGGAGCATCGCGGCTCGGAGTTCGGCTCGTACCTCGCCCCCGGGATCCAGGGGCTCCCGAAGATCGACACGATCATCCTCGAGAACCCGTCCGCGAACGGCCCGTACGGGGCGAAGGGGATCAGCGAGATGGCGAACAACCCCCAGCCTCCGGCGATCGCAGCGGCCGTGTTCGACGCCGTCGGCGTGTGGGTGACCGAGCTGCCGATCACGCCGGAGCGCGTCCTGCGGGCGCTCGAGCGCAAGGAGCAGGGCCCGCGCCGGGACGGCAAGTGGGTGATCTTCGACGAGGACATCTCGGTGAACGCGGTGGCGCACGCCGACTCACGCTTCCGCTTCCCGGTCGGTGCCTAGCTCCCCGTTCGGCAGCTGGAACGGCGTCGAGCTCTTCGAGTTCCGGCAGGGCGTGAGGATCCACGCGGCGGGGGGCGAGCAGGCGCTCGTCTGCCGGGTGAACTACGAGCCCGGCTTCGGCGTCGGCGCCCACTCGCACGAGCACACGGAGCAGGTGATGATCGTGACCGGCGGCGAGCTCGAGCTGACGGTGGCCGGCGAGACCCGCACGCTCGGGCCCGGCGACTGGGCGGTGATCAACCGCGGCGTCGAGCACGCCGTCCGCACCGAGACGGGTGCGCAGTTCATCGAGGCGCTGGCGCCCGTGCCGCTCGACCACGTCCCCGACCCGGATCGCGACCTGGTGCTCGGCCCCGACGGCGGCGCCACGCATGTCGAAAGGTGACCTGTCAGGGGTCTGACCCCTGACAGGTCCGGAGAAGAGGTGGTGACCGAGGCGGGTCGGTGGTCACCGTGGTCGACCTCCTGCCGCGCCTGCTCCGCCGGATCGCGTTATCGTCGCGTTTCTTCAAGCCCGACCAGAAGGAGGGGCAATGCCCTGGATCGACGTCAAGCTGTTCGACACCCGCGTGACCGAGGAGTCCGTGCCGAAGATCATCGAGTCGCTGACGAGGGCGCTCGCCGAGTCGAGCGGCGCGTCGCCCGACCACATCCACGTCCTCGTGCAGGGCGTGCCCCCGAAGAACTGGGGCACGGCCGGGAAGCAGCTTGTCTGACGGGAACGACCGCGTCTTCCTGATCACCGGCGCCTCGAGCGGGATCGGCGAGGCGACCGCGCGGCGGGCGGCCGAGGCCGGCAACCGGGTCGTGCTGGCCGCCCGCTCGACCGCGAAGGTCGAGGCGCTCGCCGCCGAGCTCGGAGGGCTGGCCGTCACCTGCAACGTGACCGAGTGGGACGAGCAGCAGGCGATGGTCGAGCGGACGCTGGCCGAGTACGGCCGGGTCGACGTCGCGTTCGCGAACGCGGGCTTCGGCGCCGAGCGAAGCTTCAAGGGCTCGACGCCCGAGCACTGGCGCGCGATGGTGCTGACCAACGTCTACGGCGCAGCGCTGACGATCCGGGCCTGCTACGACGCGCTCGTCGAGTCGCGTGGCCACCTGCTCCTGACCGGCTCGGTGGCGGGCCGCCGAGCGCTGCCCGGCTCGCTCTATTCGTGTACGAAGTTCGCGATCTCGGCGATGGGCGAGGCGGCGCGGCAGGAGCTGAACGGCACCGGCGTGCGCGTGACGCTGATCGAGCCGGGAATGACCGACACTCCGTTCTTCGACCGGCGTCCGGTCGAGATGCTCGAGGCGGACGACATCGCGCGCGCGGTGATGTTCGCGGTCTCGCAACCGCCGCACGTGGACGTGAACGAGATCCTCGTCCGCCCGACCGCGCAGGAGGGCTAGAGCCTCCTTCCGGGGATGGAGCCCGCCCGGTTCAACTTCACCCGTGACGTCGTCGAGCATGCCGACCCGGCGCAGCTCGCGCTTCGCTTCGTCGACCGGGAGGGGAACACCCGAGACCTCGGCTTCGGCGAGATCGTCGAGCTCGCGGCGCGCTGGACGGGCCGGCTTCGGCGCTCGGGGATCCGGCCGGGCGACCGGGTCCTCGTCCTGCTCGGGAAGACGCCGGACTGGCACGCGGTGATGCTCGCGGCGCTGAAGGCCGGCGCGGTGGCGATCCCGTGTTCCGAGATGCTGCGGGCCAAGGATCTCGACTTCCGCGCCCGCCACTCCGGCGCGCGGCTGCTCGTCGCCGACTCCGGCTGCCGGACCGAGGTCGAGGCGATGACCGAGCAGATCGACGTCGTCGACCTCGACCAGGCGGAGCTCGGCGAGCCCGACGAGGTGACCGCGGACACGGCCGCGGGCGATCCGGCGCTCATCCTGTACACGTCCGGCACGACGAAAGATCCGAAGGGGGTCGTGCACACACACCGGTACACGTGGGCGAAGCGGGCGCAGGCCGAGCTGTGGCTGGACGCGAAGCCGGGCGACGTGGTCTGGTGCACGGCCGGCACCGGCTGGGCGAAGTCGATCTGGAACGTCCTCCTCGGCCCGTGGAGCTGCGGCGCCGCGGTCGTCCTCCACGAGGGCGGCTTCGACCCCGAGGAGCGCTTCAGGCTGCTGACGGAGCTCGGCCCGACCGTGCTCTGCCAGGCGCCGACCGAGTACCGGCTGATGGCGAAGCTCGGCGGGATCGAGCGGTACGACCTCTCGCGCGTCCGGCACATGGTCTCGGCGGGAGAACCGCTCAACCCGGAGGTGATCCGGGCGTTCGAGGGCGCGTTCGGGCGGACGATCCACGACGGCTACGGGCAGACCGAGAACACGCTGATCGTGGGGAACTTCCCCGGCGCGGAGATCAGGCCCGGCTCGATGGGCCTACCTGCGCCGGGCTACGACGTGCGGGTGATCGATTTCGAGGGACGCGAGGCAGCGCCCGGCGAGGAGGGCGACATCGCCCTCCGGGGCGACGCACCCGCGCTCTTCGTCGGCTACTGGCACGCGCCCGAGGAGACGGCCGCGGTGTACCGGGGCGAGTGGTACGTGACCGGCGACCGGGCCGTCCGTGACGACGAGGGCTACCTGTGGTTCACCGGCCGCGCCGACGACGTGATCCTCTCCGCCGCCTACCGGATCGGGCCGTTCGAGGTCGAGAGCGCGCTGCTCGAGCACGCGGCCGTGGCCGAGAGCGCCGTCGTCGGAAAGCCCGACCCGGATCGCGGCCAGATCGTCAAGGCGTTCGTCGTGCTGCGACCAGGACGTGAGGGCGGCGAGGCGCTCGTGGCCGAGCTCCAGGATCACTGCAAGCGCGTGACCGCGCCGTACAAGTACCCGCGGGAGATCGAGTTCGTGGCCGGGCTGCCGAAGACGCCCAGCGGGAAGATCAGGCGCGTCGAGTTGCGGAAGCTCGAGGAGGAGCGGGCGTCGGCCGACGGACGGGCTTGAGCCTGTCCCCTGCTCCGGGCGTCGGGCTAGACAGCCGGAGCCTGTGTCCGTGGATGGAGGTCGTTCGGCCATTCGTTCGGGTTGTCCGGGTCGCTCGGGTCACGAACCCGGACGCTGCCCGGCGGGCACGGGAGCGACGAGGGGCCGACGCACGAGACGGGCGCCGGTCGCGGAGGGCGGGTTCCGGCCCACGGCAGGTGGATTCCGAGACCGATCTTCGCGGCGACCGCCGCGGCGGCGAGCGTGACCAGGACGGCGGCCAGGACGGCCGGATTCACGCTCTGCGGGCGGCTGCCGCCTGCGTTCCGCATGTAGTCGCGCTCGTAGAGCCCCACGTGACTCCTGTCGACGGCGCCTGTCCGCACGCGGAGCCTCGTTCGAGTGATGGGCCGTCAGACGCCTCGTGCCGGATCGCGCCATCGCTCGAGGACGGTTTGCGCCGCCTCCGGCGACGTCACGATCGTCCCGCCCGCCTCGATGCAGCCGGCGACGAAGAGGTTGAGCCCGCGGGCCTCGCCCTGCCGCTCGGAGTCCCGCGTCGCGCGCAGGTCGGTGACGAGCCCGATGATCCCCTTCTTCGACTCGTCGCTCCGCATCAGCGCGTGGAAGATCCCGATCTCGCAGGCGGTGCCGTCGTCGATCATCGGCCCGTCGAGGATCGCCAGCACCGCGTTCGCCTCGCTCAGGGCCGCCCAGTCCTTGGCGAAGATCCGCTCCGCGGTCACCGTGCCGTCGAGCGCGAGCTCGTGCTCGTGGGGGACGAAGACGTCGAAACCCGCCTCTCGGAGCTGCCCGGCGCAGCGGTCGATGAACTCGCGTTCGTACGGCGTGAACAGCGGGCCCGCGAAGTAGACCTTCACGCCGGCGTCAGCTCGACCGGCTCGGCGCCCGGCACCACCTCGGCCGTCTCTCGCGCATGCAGCAGCGTCGTGCGGACGATCAGCTTGGCCCGCGCGAAGTTGTCCAGCGTCGTCGGCACCGGTCCGACCGCCTCGCCGAGCGCGTATGCGGCCGCGTTCCGCCCCATCGCCCGGTAGGACTCGAGCGTGTAGAGCGGCGACATCCCGAAGAGCTCGAGATTGTCGAGCGGCTGCAGGTCGGCTCGATGGATCACGGCGGTTCCCTTCGACTGGAGTCCGACGGCGATGCCGGAGCCGGAGAGCCTGGCGCCGTCGTGGCCGACGAACGCCACGTCCGAGGCCCGCCTGACACGGACGAGCCGCGGCTCGGCGCCGCCCTCCTTGACGCCGTCGACCACCGCCCGGAGGACGTCCGCGTGCGGAAGGCCGCTGATCGTCTCCCGGAGGCGGGAGCCGAACGCCGGCCCGACCGCGATCACCACCTCGTCCGGTCTGTCGCCTATGCTGGCAACGTGACCGTCCACGACCACCGCCGGCCCACCGTCCTCCAACATCTCCGCTCGCGGATCGAGCACGTACGGCAGCTGCTGCAGCAGCGCCCAGCGCTCGCCGTCGAGACGGTAGCCGGTGCCGGGCCCCTCGTAGCGGTTCGGGTCGCTGACCGCCGAGCGGACGGTTCCGTCGGGCTCGATGATCGCCGAGGTCTGGAGGTAGTCGGCGGAGACGCGTTGCCGTTGCATTGCCAGCACCGCTTCCGCCACCTCCCCGAAGCCGGCCGCGTCCAGCCGGCGGACGACGTCGAGCGCGGAGATGCCCTCGGCGAGCACCCGGTCGGCGGCGGCCACGTCCGCGGCCCGGTCACGGTCGGGCAGGTCGCGGCTGGAGTACCCGTAGGTCGCCGCCTGGACCTCCTCGTCCGTCACCGGCGGGAAGCCGAGCCCCGAGAACACGGCCTGGATCGCGCGCGCCGCCCGCCCCCGGACGCGCAGCAGCTCGTCTTCCGCGACCGGCTCGATGCCCGCGTCGACCTGCCAGTCGCGCTGCATGGTCAGCCATTCCTCGAGGTCGTCGGCGTCGTAGTTGCCGCCGCCGAACGTGTTGTCCTCGCGCGGCATCGCCGAATAGCCCGAGGTGACGAAGTCCGTTCCGGGGAGGAACTGGCCCATCAGCTTCGCCGTCTTGCGGATCTCCGAGTGCGAGGCGATCGCGTCGTTGCCGGAGGCGACCTCGAGGTCGAGCCAGGCGGCGAGGACGTTCTCGGCGAGGATCTCCCGCACCCCGCCGGGAACCGACAGAACCAGCGCGACGCACGAGATCGACCCGTTCTGGACGCCCTGCGATCCCGCCGCCCGGATCGCGGCGAGGCAGCGCGCCTCCAGGTAGAGCATCGAGTAGCCCTGGGCGTGGCCCATCAGCGCCTCCGAGCCCCCGCCCGAGGTGAAGCGCACCTTCACGCCGCGCGAGGCATACGCGGAGGCGAGGAACGCCTTCGACCAGGGCGTGTCGTCCCCGTCCACGAACACCGGCTCCGTTCCGTAGACCGAGAGTGTCTCCGCGTAGGTGACCAGGCCCTGGATCGCGAGCTGGAGGTTGCGTCGCTCCTCGACCGCGCACTGGGTCATCACCCCGGGCCGCCCGGTCTGGGAGCCGACCAGGAGGGCGATCGCGTTCAGCGGTGCGTAGCGCGAGACGCCGACCGTCGTCTCCAGCTCCGCGAACCCACGGGCGGCCGCCTCGGCCGCGTCGGCGGCGAGCAGCGCCGGATTCTCCTTCAGGTTGGTGACGTGGGCCTGGTTGGCCGGGGCCCGCCGGGCGCGCAGCTTCTTCAACGCGAACATCAGCTCGACCGGGTCGAGCGCGGCGACGACGCGCGCCAGGCGTGCCGGTGTGAGGCCCCGCGAGAGGCGCACGAGGTCGCCACGGGGAACGGCCACGTCGACGAGGCGGCGGGCGATCTCTTCGTCGGAGAGGCGCGGCCGCCTCCGCGGCGACGTCGAGGTCGAGCCCGTACTGCGCGACGAAGCGGTCGATCACGTCGAAGTCCGCCGCCGGGCGGCCGTCCATCGCGACGACGCGGCCGTCCTCGACCTCGAGCCCCGGCACCGGGTCGTTCGGGCCGTCCATCGCGACCAGACCGAGCTCCGGGTACGGCGAGATCAGCAGCTCGCGCCGGAGCTCCCGCGCCTCCCGCGCGAGGAACCGCTCAGATCGCCGCTCGTTCACCGGTGCTCAGGAGCCCCCGCTCCGAGTACGCCGCCGCCGCCGCGCGCACGAACGCCGCCGAGAGGGGCGCCGCGAGCTCGATCTCGAGCCGCTCCGCCCACGCCTCGAGCTCCTCCGCGGTCGAGCGGTGAGGCCGCAGCGCGGTGTAGATCTCGAGGATCGTCTCGCTCGGGACGGCCGCGAGCTCGGCCGCACGGGCGAGGTTGTCGGCGAGCTGCGTCCGGCCGGCGGCGAGCGCGACCGCCGACTGCCGCCGGAGCGTCTCGGGCGTCGCCCTGAGCTCCTCCGGGCCGAGTCGTCCGGCGCGCACCGCGTCCAGCGTCAGCTCGCCGAGGCCGAGACCCGACGGGGTGGTGACCAGATCCGGGCGGCGGGAGCCCAGTGGGTAGTCCGAGACCGGGTCGAAGCCCATGCAGACAGCTTAGAGTGGAGCCTCGAACCCCCACAAGCAGGAGGGCAGATGAAGAAGATCGCGCTCGCGGCAGCGACACTCGCAGCAACGTCGGCGGCAGGCCTGGCACTCGCAGCCCCAGGGCTCTGGCCCCATGTCTACAGCGCGAAGATCGCAGGCGCGAAGATCGCACCGCTGAACGCGACCTGGCACCTTGCCGTTCGGCACGCTTCGTTCTCTCTCACGAGAAACGGCACCCCCGCGGTTGCGGGGTCGCTGCAGATCTCGCGCAACCGGATCACGTTCCACGATCGCACCGGAGCGTTTTCGTGCCGCGGCGCGCAGGCTGTCGCCACCTACACCTGGCGCCTGAACGGCGCGCGGCTGACCTTCACACCCGTGAGAGACACCTGTGCCGGCCGCCGGACCGTCCTCACGCACGCGTTCACGAGAGTCGCCTAGCGATGCCGTCCTCGTTCGACTTCACCGGGCGCACGGCGCTTGTCACCGGCGGCGCGAGCGGGATCGGCGCTGCCGTGGCCGCGAAGCTGCGTGGGGGAGGCGCCGAGGTCGCGGTCTTCGACCGGGAGGCCGTGGAGGGCTACGTCTCGGTCACCGGCGACATCGCCTCGTCCGAGGAGGTCAACGCCGCCGTCGCGCGGGTCGAACGGGAGCTCGGCCGGATCGACGTGCTCGTCAACTCGGCAGGGGTACCGGGAGAATCGCTTCGTACGGTCGACGTCACGGACGACGAGTGGCGGCGGGTGTTCGCGGTCAACGCGAACGGCAGCTTCTACATGTGCCGGGCGGTGCTGCCCGGGATGATCGAGCGGGGGTACGGCCGGATCGTCCTGGTCGCCTCGATCGCCGGCAAGGAGGGCAATCCGATGGCGGCCGCCTACTCGGCGAGCAAGGCGGCGGTGATCGGGATGACGAAGGCGATCGGCAAGGACGTCGCCGGCACCGGCGTTCTCGTCAACTGCGTCGCGCCCGCGGTGATCGAGACCCCGATCCTCGCAGGCCTCTCGCGGGAGCACGTCGACTACATGGTCGACCGGATCCCGCTGGGCCGGATGGGCACCCCCGACGAGGTCGCGGCGCTGATCGCGTTCCTCGGCAGCGAGGACCTCTCGTTCTCGACCGGCGCGACCTTCGACGCCTCCGGCGGCAGGGCGGTCTTCTAGTGCCCCTTCCGGTGATGGTCTGGAGGGGCACTGATGCTCAGCTTTCGCTACCGGACGGCCGACGGGCTCGCCGAGGGGACGGCAGAGTCCCCGGACGAGCTCGACGCGTTCACCCTCGCGATCCCGGTCGAGCCGCCCGAGATCTGGTGCGCCGGTGTCACGTACGAACGCAGCCGCGACGCCCGCGTCGAGGAGAGCTCGGTCAAGGACGTCTACACGCTCGTCTACGACGCCGACCGCCCGGAGCTGTTCCTCAAGGACGCCGGGTGCCGGCGCACGGTCGGGCCGGGGGAGCCGCTGGGCGTGCGCGCCGACTCGGCGTGGAACGTCCCCGAGCCCGAGATCGGCGTCGTGCTCGGGGCGGGTGGGGCGCTCGCCGGCCTGACGATCGGGAACGACGTCTCCTCGCGCGAGATCGAGGGCGCCAACCCGCTCTACCTGCCCCAGGCGAAGATCTTCGCGGGGGCCTGCGCGCTCGGCCCGGCGGTGCTCGTTCCCGACGACTGGGAGGCGCCGCTCGAGATCCGGATGCGCGTCGTCGACCACGCGGGCCGGGAGCTGTTCGATGAGCGAGACGTCAACCGCGCGCATGCGCAGATCGTTTCCGGAGCTCGTCGACTGGTTGCTCCGGGACAACCCGGTTCCGGCGGGCAGCGTCTTGCTGACCGGCACGGGCCTCGTCCCGCCGGACGACTTCACGCTCGAGCCGGGGCACGTGGTCGAGATCCACGTCCCGGGTATCGGCACGCTGACCAATCCCGTCGTACCTGCGGCGGAGCTGCTGTCCACGAAGAGGAGCGAGATCAATGTCTGAGGTCCTGGAAGCCCCTACGAGGCCCGCCTTCGCCAACTTCGTCGGCGGCGAGTGGCGGCCCAGCGCGTCGGGACGCACCTACGAGAAGCGCAGCCCCTGGCGTCCGTCCGAGCCGATCGGCGAGTTCCCCGCTTCGGGCGAGGAGGACGTCGACGCCGCGGTGAGCGCCGCCGCCGCCGCGTTTCCCGAGTGGTCGCGGAGACCGGCGGCGCAGCGCGGCGCCGTCCTGATGGCAGCCGCGACCGCGCTCGAGCAGCGCGTCGAGCAGCTCGCGCAGGACATGACGCTGGAGATGGGCAAGCCCCTGCGCGAGTCCCGGATCGAGGCGGCCCGCGGCGCCGCGATCCTCCGCTTCTTCGCCGGCGAGGCGTGGCGGCCGAAGGGCGAGCTCTTCGAGCAGCCGGCCTCCGGAAGCCCCGTCTACACCGTGCGGCGCGCGCTGGGCGTGGTCGGGCTGATCACGCCGTGGAACTTCCCGGCCGCGATCCCGCTCTGGAAGTCCGCCCCGGCGCTGGTCTACGGCAACACGGTGGTGATGAAGCTGGCGCAGGAGGCGCCGCTGACCGGCCTGCACCTCGCCGCCTGCTTCGAGGAGGCGGGCATCCCGGCCGGCGTCTTCAACATCGTCGTCGGCCGCGGCTCCGAGGTCGGGACGCCTCTCGTCCGGCATCCCGAGGTGAAGGCGATCTCGTTCACGGGCTCGGTCGCAGTCGGCCGGCAGGTGCGCGAGGAGGCGACCGCGCTCGGCAAGCGCGTCCAGCTCGAGCTCGGCGGCCAGAACCCGCTGATCGTGATGGCCGACGCCGATCTCGATCGCGCGGTCGAGGCGGCGTTCGCAGGCGCGTTCTGGTCGGCCGGCCAGAAGTGCACGGCGACGCGGCGGATCTACGTCCAGCAGCCGATCTACGACGAGTTCCGGAGCCGGCTGCTCGCCCGGATCGAGAGCGGCACCGTCGGCGACCCGGCCGAGCCGACCACGGAGGTGGGCCCGATCGTGAGCGAGAAGCAGCTCGATGAGGTGCTCGCGGGGATCGAGCGCGGCAGGTCGGAGGGCGGGACGGTGCTGGCCGGCGGCGAGCGGCTCGACGACGAGGCGTACCTGCTGGCCCCGACCCTCTTCGAGGGTGTCGGGGACGACGCCTTCCTCTCGTGCGAGGAGGTCTTCGGGCCGGTGACGTCGCTGTACCGCTTCGCCGACGTGGACGAGGCGCTCCGGCGGGCGAACGCGGTCGAGTTCGGGCTCTCCGCCTCGATCTTCACGAGCGACCTCTCGACCACGCAGCGGTTCGTGAACGAGCTCGAGGCCGGAGTCCTGCACGTCAACTCGCAGACCGCGGGCGCCGACGTCCACGTTCCGTTCGGTGGGATCAAGGGCTCCGGCTTCGGCCCGCACGAGCAGGGCCGGGCGGCGATGGACTTCTACACCGAGCTGGTCACGGTCTACCAGGACGCGTGAGCAAGAGCCGTCGTCGAGGGACAGTCCCTGTGACGGGAGTGTCGCGACGTGGTCGCTGAACGCTGGCTGGTCACCGGCGCGCTCGGCTGCCTCGGCGCCTGGACGGTCGCGACCCTCGTCCGGGACGGAGCCGGAGTGGTCGCCTTCGACCTCGGCACCGACGACCGGCGGCTGCGGCTGATCGCCTCCCCCGAGGAGATCGGACGCGTGGCCTTCGTCCGCGGCGACGTCACGGAGCTCGCGACCGTCGAGCGCGTGCTCGCCGAGCACGGGATCACGCACGTCGTCCACCTGGCCGCCCTGCAGGTGCCGTTCTGCCGGGCCGACCCGCCGCTCGGCGCCCGGGTGAACGTGACCGGAACCGTCAACGTGCTCGAGGCGGCCAAGCGCAACGGCCTCGCCACGACGATCGCGTACGCGAGCTCGGCGGCCGTCTACGACGAGCGCGGCGAGATCGCCCCCCGCACCCTCTACGGCGTCTGGAAGCTCGCGAACGAGGGGACGGCGAAGGTCTACTGGCAGGACGACGGCGTCGCCAGCATCGGTCTGCGGCCGTTCTCCGTGTACGGCCCCGGCCGCGACCAGGGGCTCACCGCCGGGCCCACGCTCGCGATCGAGGCGGCCGTCCGTGGAGAGCCGTACCGGATCGGCTTCGGCGGCCGCACGCAGCTGCACTACGCATCCGACGTCGCCCGCGCGTTCGTCCGGGCCGCCCGATCGGAGCCGGCCGGAGCCGAGACCTACAGCCTCGGCGGGCCGGCGACCGCGATCGCCGACTTCGTCGCGATCCTCGAGAACGCCGTCCCCGGAGCGGAGATCGACTTCGACCGGGCTCCGCTCCCCTTCCCCGAGGAGCTCCCGCCGCCCTGGTACGACTCCCCGCTGACGTCGCTCGAGGAGGGCGTCAACGAGACGGTGAGAATCTTGCGCGGAGTCGTATAGTCGGCCTACCGCGACCGAAACGGAGGGAGAGCATGGCAGAGATGCGTGGCTGCGACCTCGTCGTCGAGTACCTGGTCAGGGAGAAGGTCCCGTACATGTTCGGCTACGCCGGCCACGGTGCGGTCGGCTTGCTCGACGGCGTCTACAACCGCCAGGACGACCTGAAGATCATCTTCCCGCGGATCGAGTCCGCGGCCGGCTACATGGCCGACGCGTACTTCCGAGCCTCGGGTCAGGTCATCCCCGTGTACACGTCCACCGGCCCCGGCCCGATGCTCCTGACCGTCGCGATGGGGAACGCGTTCTACGACTCTTCCGCGTTCATCGCGATCACGGGGCAGGTGGCGACGAACCAGTACGACTCCGGGGCGCTGCAGGAGGAGTACCGGCACTACCAGGCGGACTTTCCCAACATCGCGAAGGTGATCACGAAGCGGAGCTTCCAGGCGCAGAGCGTCGAGGATCTCGGCAAGTTCCTCCCGAAGGCGTTCAAGCTGGCGCGCACCGGACGCCCGGGCCCGGTCCACATCGACGTCCCGTACGACCTCTGGATCAGGACCGCCGACGTCGAGGTGCCCGAGCCCGAGGAGCGGTCGCTGAGCCTGAACTGGCGCACGCCCGGGTCGCCCGAAGCGGTCGCGAGGGCCCTGGAGATGCTGCTGAAGGCGAAGCGCCCGCTGATCCTCGCCGGCGGCGGAGTGATCGCGTCGGAGGCGTCGGCGGAGCTCCAGCAGCTCGCCGAGCACGTGAACGTGCCGGTCTACTCGACGTTCATGGGCAAGGGCGCCCTCTCGGCGCGCCACCCGCTCCATCTGGGCATCGCCGGCTGCTGGGGCGAGTACCCGGCAACCGAGGCGGCCCGCAACGCCGACGTCATCCTCGCGATCGGCTGCCGCTTCTCGGACATCCACTGCAGCTCCTGGGTCCCCGGCTACACGTACAACATCCCGCCGACCAAGCTGATCCACGTCGACCTCGATCCGCAGGAGATCGGCCGGAACTACCCGACTGAGCTGGGGATCGTCGGCGACGCCCGCGAGGTGCTGCGGCAGCTGCTCGAGCTCGCCCGGCGAGATGCGAAGCGGGAGCGCTCGCCCTGGCACGACCAGGTCGAGGGCTGGAAGGCCGAATGGGAGAACTTCATCTCCCCGGAGAAGGCCAGCGACGCGACCCCGATCGACCCGCGCCGGGTGATCGCCGAGCTGCGCGCGGCGGCCCCGGACGACACGCTGATGATCACCGACACCGGAAATCACCAGACCTGGGTCGAGCAGTACTGGGACGCCTACGAGCCGCGGTCGGTCTTCACTCCGGGCGGGTTCGCCGGCATGGGCTTCGGCACCTGCGGCGTCCTCGGGCTGAAGCTGGCGAGGCCCGAACGGCCGGCCGTGTGCGTCACCAGCGACGGCAGCTTCATGATGTTCCCGGGGGCGGTGGCGACCGCCGTCGAGCACGACATCCCGGCGATCTGGGTGATCATGAACAACTACACGATCGGCGTGATCCGCGATCTCCAGCGCTTCTACATGGACAACCGGGAGATCGGGACGAGCTTCGTCAAGCAGTCGACGGGCGAGTTCTGGAACCCGGACTTCGCGGCGATGGCGGCGGCGATGGGAGCCGGCTCGGTCTCGGTCGACCAGCCGGGCGACCTCGCGGACGCGTTCGACACGGCGATGAAGGCCGGCGGCCCGTTCGTCGTCGACGTGAAGATCAACCGCGACACGGCCGTGCCCCTGATCGGCACGTGGCAGTTCCCGCCGATCGTGCAGGCCGAGCCGACGTTCGGGAAGCGGCTGGTGATCACCTGAACGAGCTGCACTACTTCCCCTTCGCCGCGATCGTCGAGCAGGAGCGTCTCAAGCAGGCGCTCCTGCTGAACGCGGTCAACGCCCGCGTCGGCGGCGTCCTGATCAAGGGGCCGAGCGGAACCGGAAAGTCGACCGCCGTGCGGGGGCTTGCCGAGCTGCTGCCGGAGATCGCGGTCGTCGCCGACTGCCCGTTCTCGTGCGACCCGGAGCGCCCGGCCTGCGAGTCCTGCCGGTCGAGGTCGCGCGACGAGCTGCCGGTCGTCAGGCGGCGCAGGCGGATCGTCGACCTGCCCCTGAACGCGACCGAGGACCGGGTCTCGGGAAGCGTCGACGTCGCGCGGGCGCTGACCGAGGGAGAGCGGGCGCTCGAGCCGGGCCTGCTGGCAGACGCGAACCGGGGCATCCTGTACGTCGACGAGATCAACCTGCTCGACGACCATCTGACCGACGTCCTCCTCGACGCGGCCGCGCTCGGCGTGAACGTCGTAGAGCGGGAGGGCGTCTCGATCTCCCACCCCGCGCGCTTCCTGCTGGTCGGGACGATGAACGAGGAGGAGGGCGAGCTGCGGCCGCAGATCGCGGACCGGATCGGGCTCGAAATCGGCGTCGAGGCGCTCACCGAGCCCGGCTCGCGGGCGGAGGTCGTCCGGCGGCGGGAGGCGTTCTCGAAGGATCCCGGACGCCTTCCGCGCCCGGTGGTCCGGCGCCCAGGCCGAGCTGGCCGACCGCATCGCGAGCGCCGAGGAGCGGCTCGAGCGGGTCGTGCTCTCGGACGCCCTCTACGGCGCGGTCGGACAGGTGGTCGTGCGCTCCGGCGTCGACAGTCACCGGGCCGACATCACGATCGTCGAGTGCGCGAAGGCGATCGCCGCGCTGGCGGCCCGCGGGGAGGCGGACGCCGAGGACGTGCTCGCCGCCGCCGAGCTGGCGCTCGGCCACCGGCTCGCAGTCGATCCGTTCGCGCCTGCGCCGCGCGTCGAGCCGCACCTCCTCCGCCGGGTGCTCGAGGAAGCGCTCGAAGTCGAGGTGACCCCAAAAAAAGCCGCGGGCCGGGCGAGGTAGGGCCCGAGCTCGAGGCCGGCCCCGACACCGCCCCGGCCGTCGAGCCCCTCCTGGTCGATCCCGCGAAGGTGTTCGCGGGGCGGCGCCGACTCGACCGGCTCGAGCGCGCGAGGCTCGGACGTCGCGCGCGCTCCTTCGTCGACCGGCGCCGCGGCAAGTACACGCGGCACCGACTCGCACGCCGGGGCGACACCGACATCGCGCTCGACGCCACGATCCGCGCCGCCGCCCTGCGGGCCGGCCGGGTGCCGCTCGCCGTCCGGGGCGAGGATCTGCGCAGCCGGGTGCGCGAGCATCGTTCGCCGTTCAGCGTCTGCTTCGTCGTCGACAACAGCTGGTCGGTGCACGCGGAGCGGATGGTCGAGAAGGTGAAGGGTGTCGTCTTCGAGCTGCTCCAGGACGCGACCCGCCGGGGGGACAAGGTCGCGCTGGTCGCCTTCAAGGGAGGCGTCGCCGAGGGAACCGTCGCCCTGCCCCCGACCCCGAGCTGCGCGCTGGCGCGGAGGACGGCTCGAGCAGATCCCGCTCAGCGGCCAGACGCCGCTCGCCGACGCCGTGCGGCGCGCGCGCCTGCTCCTCCGGGCCGAGCTGCTCCGGCACCCGAACGCGGTTCCGCTGGTGGTCGTCGTCAGCGACGGCCTGCCGACCGTGCCGCTCCGCCCGGGGGGCGATCCCGTCGCCGATCTGCTCTCCGAGGGGCGGGCGCTCCGCCGGGCGAGGGTGGGGGTGGTGGTCGCCGAGGTCGCGTCGCCCGCCGCCGGCTGTGCGGAGCTGCTCGCGGAGGCGTGCGGGGGCACGAGGCTGCCGCTCTCCGATCTCGCCGCGGAGGTCGTGATCGGCGCGGTCGCGGAGGCGACGTGAACGCCGCCGTCGCCGAGGCGCTGGCCGATCCGCGGATCGGCGAGGTGACGGACGACGAGCTGGCGGCGGAGCTCGCCCGCTGGGATGCCGTCGAGCTCGAGTCCGACGAGCCCGGCCTGGACGAAGTCCGGCGCGGCCGTCCGATCGAATGGGCGACGCAGACGCTGACGCAGGGCGAGATCCTCGACGCCTTCGGCGGGTACTGCCGCGACGAGCTCGACGACGTCGAGGTGGTCGAGTCCGCTCCGAGCAGGCTCGCACTGGGTTGGCGGCGGGAGCGGAGCGCGATCGAGCTGCGGGCCGGCTTCCTCTTCTGCGAACGGCTCGCGGAGGACGGGCCGGCGCTGCTGCTCGGCTCGATCGGCCCGAAGGCGGCCGAGCGATTCCTGGCCGACGAGGGGCTCCGCTCACGCGTCGCGCTCCTCGACCTCGCGCGCCTCGAGAAGATCGCGGCGGTGCGGTCGAGCGTGTTCGTCTACTTCGAGTGGTTCCTGCGCGACCGGTACGGGGTCAAGATCCTCGCCGCGCCGGCATTCACCAGCGGCCTCGTCGAGCGCGGGATCATCTCGCTCGGGATGGGGTAGATCGGCCGCACGGGCGCCGCCGCCCGAGCCCTCACATCACGCCGCCGGCGATCCGCTCCCGCGACATCACCGCGCAGAGCGAGAAGAGCACCGCGCCCGAGGCGACGATCAGCCACAGCGTGGTCGTGTACGAGCCGGTCAGATCGCGGGCGGCGCCGAGGCCGAGCGGGGCGATCGCCCCGATCGTGTAGCCGACGCCGAGCATCATCCCCGCGACCGCCCCGACCTCCGCCGGACGCCGGCCGACGTCGACCGGCAGCGTCATCACGAGAGGGAACATCGCGCCGGTGCAGAGGCCGGCGATCGCCGCCCAGGCGAACGCGCCGCCGGGCAGGAGCACGAACCCGGAGCAGCTCGCGGCCAGCCCCGCGCTGAAGACGCCGAGGTACCGGCGGCGGGAGCCGTGGCGGTCGGCGAACCAGGGGACGATGAGCGTCGTCACGAGCGCCGCGATGTTGAGGACGGCGAGCAGCGCGCCTGCCTTCCCGTCGCTCCATCCGCGCTCCACGTACGCGTCGGGCAGCCAGGAGTTGAGACCGTAGAAGAGGCACGCCATCGCCCCGAAGATGCCGACGAGCCTCCAGGCGAGGCCGTTTCCCCAGGGCAGCTGCGCGGGTACGACCTCCGCTCGGCGGTGGGGCGGCTCTCCTCGCGTCAGCCAGGTCCAGGCGGCGACGAGCGCGAGGGTGAACCCGGAGAAGACCGCGAGCGACCAGCGCCAGCTACCGGCGGCGTTCGCGATCGGCACCGCGAGGGCGGACGAGATCGCCGAGCCGATGTTGATGCCGAGGACGTAGATGCCGGTCGCGAACGCGGGCCGAGATGCGAAGCGCTCCTTGACCGCGACCGGCATCAACGCCTGGGCGAACCCGAGGCCGAGGCCGACGCCGAAGGTGAGCGTGATCACCGCGGCCGCGCCCGGGGCGGCGGCCCTGGCGACCCCGAAGCCGCCGATCAAGGCGAGGCACGCGGCGATCGCCAGCCGCGAGCCGTACCGTCTCGTCAGCGCCGGGGCGGGAAGGGCGAACACTCCCATGCAGAGCACCGGGATCGTCCCGAGCAGCCCGGCGACGGCGTGGGAGATGTCCAGGTTCCTCTCGATCTCCGGGATCAGCGGGCCGACGCCGACGATCTGCGGTCGCAGCGCGAGCCCCGCGAGGAAGAGCCCCGCGAGGAGGCCGAGGCGCTTGTGCACTATGCGGCGGTGACGGGGTTCGTCAGCGAGCCGAGCCCCTCGATCTCGATCGTGATCTCGTCGCCCGGTTGCATGAACACCGGCGGGGTGCGGAACGCGCCGACCCCGGCCGGCGTGCCGGTTGCGATCAGATCGCCCGGCTCGAGCGTGATCGTGCGCGTGATGTAGGCGATCAGGTCGGCGACGCCGAAGACCATGTTCCCGGTCGTCGACTCCTGCATCGTCTCGCCGTTCAGGATCGCGCGGACGGCGAGGCTCTGCGGGTCGGGTACCTCGCCCCGCGGGACGAGCCGTGGCCCGACCGGGCAGAAGGTGTCGGGCGACTTGCCCCGCGTCCACTGGCCGTCCGCGAACTGGAGATCGCGCGCAGAGACGTCGTTGACGCAGACATAGCCGGCGACCGCCTCCAGGGCGTTCGCGGCGGAGACGTCCCGGATCCGCGCGCCGATGACGACGCCGAGCTCCGCCTCGTAGTCGCACTTCGTCACGATCGGCGGGATCACGATCGGCTCGCCCGGCCCGATCAGCGCGTTCTGCCACTTCGCGAAGAGCAGCGGCGCCTCGGGCAGGGGCGCGCCCTGCTCCTCGGCGTGGTCGCGGTAGTTCAGCCCGACGCAGACGATCTTCCCCGGTCGCTCGATCGGCAGCATCGCGCTGACCTTAACGGACGACGCCCGGCCCAGGGACAGTCCCTGTGACGAGAGCGTGACAAGTGCTCGCGGGCCGTAGCGAAGCTCACTACGCGTGTTCGCACCGTGCCGCGGCGACCTCGTTTCCACCTCCCCGACGGCTTCTACCACGTGACCTCGCGCGGCGCCGGCGGGATCTCGATCTTCGTCGACGACGCCGACCGCGAAGCGTTCGCACGTCTGCTCGACCAGGTCGCGGAGCGGTTCGGCATGCGGTTCCACGCCTGGTGCTTGCTCGGCACGCACTACCACCTGATCGTCGAGGGCCGGCGAGAGCAGCTCACGGCGACGATGCACCGGCTCAACGGTCTGTACGCGCAGCGCTTCAACAGGCGGCACGGGCGGAAAGGGCATCTGTTCGAGGAGCGCTTCTCGTCCTGGGTGATCCGCGACGAGGAGCACCTGTGGAACGCGGTGCGGTATGTGCTCGAGAACCCGGTCGCCGCCGGCCTCTGCCGCGAGGCTCGGGACTGGCTCTGGAGCTGGTCGCGCCACGGCCGCCGCGGCCCGAGCCGGGGACTGTCCCTGGGGCACGGTCTCCAGGGAGAGGGCGCGGCCGGCGTCAGCTCGGCGGTAGCAGGACGACGTGCACCTCGCCGGGGCCGTGAACACCCACGACGAGCTTCTGCTCGATGTCGGCGCTCCTGCTCGGCCCGGTCACGATCGCGAGCGCGCTCGGCAGCTCGTCGCCCAGAGCCGCAAAGAGCTCGGCGAGGCCCGGAAGGATGCGGTCCTCGTGGAGGAGCGTCACGTGCACCTCCGGCAGCAGCGAGCGCCCCCTCGGCTCGTCCGCCGCCGAGGCGAGGACGACCGACCCGGTGTCCGCCAGCCCGTACAGCGCGGTGGACACCCCGGCGCCGTCGATCGCGGGCGCCTCCCGGCGATGGACGTGGAAGCCGATCGCGGCCGCGTTCGCGGCGAAGTCGTCGACGAGGCTCATCGCCGGTCGCGGTAGCGGCGAGACAGGCGCGGCAGTGTCCGCCCGGCCGCCCACAGCCGCCCGGGCCCCGCCAGGCCTCCGAGCGCCTGACCGAGCCGCGCGATCCTCGTCGACATCCGGTAGCCGAGGGGCGACGACCAGGCCAGCGACCAGAGCGCGAACCCGAGCCGTTCGAAGAGCGGCGCGACCCGCTCTTCGACCAGATCACGGCGCAGGTCGAGGAGCAGCTCGTGCAGCGGGATCCGCACCGGACAGGCGTCAGTGCACGCGCCGCACAACGACGACGCGTGCGGCAGCGCCGGCGCCCGGTCGAGCCCGACGAGCAGGGGCAGGAGCACCGCCCCCATCGGCCCCGAGTAGACCGGTCCGTATGCCGCCCCGCCCGCCTTCCGGTAGACGGGGCAGACGTTCAGGCAGGCGCCGCAGCGGATGCAGGCGAGCATCTCCTTGTAGCGACCCCGGAGCAGGTTCGTTCGGCCGTTGTCGAGGATCACGACGTGCAGCTCCTCCGGCCCGTCCGGCTCGTCCGCCCGCCGTGGGCCGGTGATCAGGGTCGTGTACACGCTCAGCTTCTGACCCGTACCGCTGCGGGCCAGGAGCCGGAGCAGGACGGCGAGGTCGGCCGTCGTGGGCACGAGCCGCTCCATTCCCATCAGCGCGATGTGCACCGGGGGCACCGAGCTGACCAGCCGGCCGTTCCCCTCGTTCGTGACGAGGCAGATCGAGCCCGTGGCGGAGACACCGAAGTTCGCGCCGGTGATCCCGACGTCGGCCTGGAGGAACGATTCGCGCAGCTGCCTTCGCGCCGCCTGCGCCAGCGCCTCGAGCTCGGCCGGCACCGGCTCTCCTTCCGCGCGGGAGAGCAGCTCGGCGACTTGCTCGGCCGTCTTCTCGATCGCGGGAGCGATGATGTGCACCGGGTGCTCTCCGGCGAGCTGGAGGATGTACTCGCCGAGATCCGTCTCCACCGGCCGCACGCCGGCGGCGGCCAGCGCCTCGTTCAGCTGGATCTCCTCGCTGACCATCGACTTCGACTTCGCCGCCAGCTTCGCCCCCCGCCGCTCGCAGACGTCGGCGACGTACGCGCTCGCCTCCTGGGCCGTGCGCGCGAAGAAGACCCGGCCGCCCCGTGCCTCGAGCGCCTCGGTGAATCGCGCGACGTGCGTGTCGAGGCCGTCGATCACCTCCATCCGGATCGCGTGGGCCCGGTCGCGAAGCGCCTCGATGTCCGGAAGCGCCGCCCACGCCTCGACCCTGTTCGCTCGCAGGCGGTTCGTCGCCAGGTCGAGTGCGGCCTGCGTGTGATCGTCGCCGAGCTTGACCCGCGCGATCTCACGGAAGCGGCCCCCGGGCTGGGCGAGCTCAGACACCTGCGCCCCTGGCCAGCGCGGTCGCCAGGTGCACGACGCGGACCGACGAGCCCGTCCGCTCGGCCCGGCCGCGCAGCTGCATCAGGCAGCCGGGGTCGGCGGTGACGATCGTGCCTGCGGTAGCGGCTCCCGCGAGCTTGTCGTCGGCCATCGCCACCGAGACCTCGGGCTGCCGAACCGAGAACGTCCCGCCGAAGCCGCAGCAGAGGTCGGGCCGGTCGAGCGGCACGACCTCCGCCCCCGAGGCCCGAAGCAGCCGACGGGGCTGATCGGAGACCCGGAGCTCGCGGAGCATGTGGCACGAGTCGTGGTAGGCGACACGCCGACCGTCGTTCCGCGGGAGGGGCCGGTATCCGACCGCGACGAGGAAGGCCGACAGCTCCCATACTTCGTACGGCTCGACCCCGAGGAGCCCGGGCAGGTGGCGAGCGGCCATCGCCGCGCAGGAGCCGGAAGGGACGACGATCGGCGCCGACCGGGAGAACGCCTTCACAAAGGTACGGGCAACCCGGCGGGCGGCAGACCGGTGGCCGGAGTTGAACGCGGGCTGCCCGCAGCACACCTGGCCGCTCGGAAACTCGACGTCGAAGCCTGCCCCGCGCAGGAGCGTCTCCGCGTCGGCGACGGCACCGGGTAGGACGAGGTCGCCGAGACAGGTCGCGAAGAGCTGCACCGCCGGCATGGGCGAGACTCTAGTCGTGACCCCGCTCGACCACGCCCCGGACGCGATCGCCGGGGGCCGCCGCCTGTACCTCAAGCGTGAGGACGAGCATGCCCTCGGTGCGTTCAAGTGGCGCGGCGCCCTGGCCGCCCTCGGGCGCTTCCACGCGGAGGGTGCGCGGACGGTGGTCACGGCCTCGACCGGCAATCACGGAGCGGCCGCCGCCTGGGCCGGGCGGCGGCTCGGGCTCGAGACGGTCGTCTTCGTGCCGGAGGGAGCGAGCCGCGCGAAGCTCGTGCAGCTGCAGCGCCTGGGCGTGGCTCCTCGCGTCCAGGGCTGCGACGTCGACGAGGCGAAGGTGGCTGCGCGCGAATACTCGGCCGAGCGCGGCATTCCGTTCTTCGAGGACGGCGCGGAACCCGCCCAGTACGAGGGCTACGCCGCGATCGGCGACGAGCTGCTCGACCAGCTCGGCGAGCCGCCCGCGGCGGTCGTCGTCCCGGTCGGGAACGGAGCACTGCTCGGCGGAGTGGGCCGGGCGGTGCTGCGTCGATCGGCCGCGACGCTGCGAGTCGGCGTCGTCGCCGCAGCCGCGCCGGTGATGGCCGACTCGTGGGAGGCGGGCGCGGCTCTCGTCGACGACCGCTCGGCGACCTTTGCCGACGGGCTCGCCGTTCGCGTTGCGATCCCGTACGCGGTCGAGGTCTTACGGGAGGTGGCCACGCACATGCTCCGTGTCTCCGAGCGAGGAATCGCCCGCTCGGTCGTGCTGCTCGCGGATGCCGGCATCCGGGCCGAGGGCGCCGCCGCCGCCGGCCTGGCGGCGGTCGAGCAGCTCCCCGATCTGGACGGTCCGATCGTGCTCGTTTTCACCGGACGCAACATCGACGACGCGGTGCTCGACCGGGCCCGCACCGCACCCGAGTCGTTCCCGGACTAGCCGAACGTCATACTTTGCGGGTGGATGCAGGGCAAATTGCCGAGCTGCGGACCTGGGGAGAGCGCCTCGCGCGTGACGAGTCGCACCCCGAGCTCCGCCCGGCCGGTCGCGCGATCCTGCTTCTCGTCGACGAGGTCGAGCGCCTGCGCTCGGCTCCGCCGCCCGAGCCGCCCGATGACCAGGCCGGCGACGCCCACACCGAGGAACGTCACCCGCACCCGAAGCCGCAGCGCCGGCGCCCCCGGCGCCGCGGGCTCTTCCGCCTCGTAGCGGCGCTCGGCATCCTCGCCGCGCTCGTCTTCTCCACCCTCGCGCTCGGCGCCCGGCTGTCCACTCCGTCCCTGAACGCCGAGGGGCCGAGCCGCGGCGCGGGGATCGGCCCGGCGCTCCTGCCCTCGCTGAGGTTTTCCGTCGGCGGCAGCCCGGGCGTCCTCGACCGCGTGCGCTGGCGGCTCGACGGCACGGACGTCACCGACCGCGCCCACCTGTCGAAGGGCCGTCTGGTCCTCGAGGGCAATTCGCTGCCGGACGGGAGCCACGTGCTCACGGCGAGCGCAAGCGGCGGCTTCCCCGGCTCGAGAGCGACGAAGCGCTGGCGGTTCACGGTCGACACCACCGGCCCGCCGATCAAGCTCGACCCCCCCGGCACGATGATCCCCTACGGCAGCCCGATCCGGGTCGCGGGGACGATCGAGCCGGGTGCGTCGCTGATCGCCGACGGGCACCCCGTGCTCGTCGAGGACGGGCGGTTCGAGCTCTCATGGCCCAGCCGACCCAAGGGGCCGGTCACGCTGACGGCGACCGACCCGCTCCGCAACGCGACCACCAGGCGGATCTGGATCTCGATCCGGCCGCGCACGCCGCCCCACCCGATCCGGGCCGTGCACGTCACCTTCAACGCCTGGGCCGACGCCGGGCTGCGGCGAGGCGTACTCGACCTGATCGCGCAGGGCCGCATCAACGCGGTCGAGCTCGACCTGAAGGACGAGTCCGGCACGGTCGGCTGGAACGCCGACGTCCCCCTCGCCCGCCGGATCGGGGCGATCGACCCGATCGTCGACCTGCCCGCCGCGGTCGCGCTCCTGCACCGGAAGGGAGTGCGCGTGATCGGCCGGCTCGTCTGCTTCCGCGACCCGATCATGGCGAACGCCGCGTGGAAGGCGGGTGCCCGGGACGAGGTGATCCAGACCCCGGACGGCCGGCGCTACGGGGGATACGGGGGCTTCACCAACTTCGCCGACCCGGCCGTCCGCCGCTACCAGATCCAGATCGCGGTCGAGGCGGCGAAGGCGGGCGTGGACGAGATCCTGTACGACTACGTCCGGCGTCCGGACGGCCCGCTTTCGACGATGGCCTTCCCCGGCCTGAAGGTCGCGCCCGAGCAGGCGATCGTCTCCTTCCTCGCGGAGACGCGCGCCGCCCTGAAGCCCTATCGGGTCTTCCTCGGGGCCTCGGTATTCGGCGTCGCGGCGACCAGGCCGAAGGAGGTCGCGCAGAACGTGCCGGCGATGGCGGAGCACGTCGACTACATCTCGGCGATGGTCTACCCGTCGCACTGGGGCCCGGGCGAGTACGGCGTCGCGAACCCGAACGCGAACCCGTACGAGATCGTCCTCCGATCGCTCGAGGACTTCCAGAAGGACGTTCGGGGCACCGGCGCCAGGGTCGTCCCGTGGCTGCAGGACTTCTCGCTCGGCGTCGACTACGGGCCGGCACAGGTCGGCGCGGAGATCGAGGCCGCACGCGACGCCGGAGTCGACGAGTACCTGCTCTGGGACCCGGCCGTGACGTACACGGCGGCGGCGCTCCCGCCCGACGCGCGGACGGCCGCCTTTCCGAAACGCCAGACCCCGGCCGCGATTGCGAAGAGCATGAAGCCGGACGAGCTCGGCGTCGTCCCGGTGCTGATGCACCACCAGATCCGAGGCGATGGGAGCAAGTACGACATGACCGCCGACCAGCTCCGCGCCGAGCTGCTGCGGCTCTGGCGCGACGGCTTCTATCCGGTGCGGGCGATCGACCTCGCCGCCGGCAGGCTGGACGTCCCGAAAGGCAAGTCCCCGGTCGTGCTGACCTTCGACGACGCGACCAACAACCAGGTCGGGTTCCTCCCCGACGGCCGGCTCGACCCGAAGACAGGCCTGGGCGTGCTCGAGTCGTTCGCCGCCTCCCACCCCGGCTTCCCGCGCGACCGCGACGTTCTACGTGCCGCGCAACGCGTTCGAGGGAAACGGCCGCGCGTCCGCGGGAACGCTGAGCTGGCTGGTCGAGCACGGGTTCGAGCTCGGCAACCACACGAAGGACCACATCCCGCTGAACACCCTCGACCCGACGGGTGTCCAGCGACAGCTCGTCCTCGGCAACCGCGTCCTCACCGACCGGCTCCCGAGCTACCGGCCACGGACGATGGCACTTCCGCTCGGCTCGCTTCCGCATCCGAGCGCGCTCGCGGTCAGCGGCTCGTGGCGGGGACAGGCCTACCGCTTTACCGGCGTCTTCCTCGCCGGCGCAGAGCCGGCGCCGTCTCCGTTCTCGACGAAGTGGGATCCGGCGGCGATCCCCCGCATCCGCACCAACCCGAGCTGGGACGGCTCGCGCGACTACACCGCCGGCATGTGGCTCGACCTGCTGGAGCGAGATCCGGGGCTGCGCTACGTCTCCGACGGGGATCCGCGGACGATCAGCTTCCCGAGAGCCAAGGCCGACCAGCTGGCGCCGCAGTATCGCGACGAGGCGAGACCGTACTAGCTAGACGGGCGGGGGAACGTCGACCGGCTGCTCCTGGCCCGGCTCGAACACCGCCTCGCGCTCCTGCGGCTGGATCTCGCCCGCCTTGATCCGCTCGGCCCAGTGGCACGCGACCAGGTGCCCGGCGCCGATCTGACGCAGCGGCGGCACCTCGTCGCGACAGCGGGTCGGCTGCACGTACGGGCAGCGGGTGTGGAAGCGGCAGGCGGACGGCGGGTTCGCCGGACTGGGCAGGTCGCCCGGCAGCAGGATCGGCTCTCGCCGCCGCTCGACCTCGGGATCCGGGATCGGCACCGCCGAGAGCAGGGAGATCGTGTACGGGTGGAGCGGGTCGTCGTACAGCTCGTCCGCCGGCGAGACCTCGACGATCCACCCCAGATACATGACCGCGATCCGGTCGGAGATGTGCCTGACCACGGCGAGGTCGTGTGCGATGAAGAGGTAGGTGAGGCCGAACTCGGACTGCAGGTCCTCCATCAGGTTGACGATCTGCGCCTGGATCGAGACGTCCAGGGCGGAGACGGGCTCGTCGGCGACGACAAAGTCGGGATTGAGCGCGAGCGCCCGGGCAAGGCCGATTCGCTGCCGCTGACCCCCGCTGAACTCGTGCGGGTAGCGCGTAGTCGCGTCGGCCGGCAGGCCGACGATCTCGAGCAGCTCGCGCACACGCTTCCCGGCGCTCTTCCCGCGGGCCAGGCCGTGCACGCGGAGGGGCTCCCCGACGATCCGGCCGACGCTGTGGCGGGGATTCAGCGAGGCGAACGGATCCTGGAACACGATCTGCATCCGCCGCCGCAGCGGCTGGAGCTCTCGTTCGCTCAGCTCCGAGATGTCCTGGCCGTCGAAGACGATCTTCCCGGCCGTCGGCCTGTACAGGCGGAGCAGGGTGCGACCCACGGTCGACTTGCCGCAGCCGGACTCGCCGACGAGCCCGAGCGTCTCGCCCCGGCGGATCTCGAAACTGACCTCGTCGACGGCACGCACGTCGCCGACATGGCGGTCGAGGACAATCCCCGACCTGATCGGGAAGTACATCTTCAGGTTCTCGACCTCGACCAGGTTGCCGTTCGCGGTCATCGAAGCGCCTCGGCGATCGAGTGTGGCTCCGTCGCCGCGACCGACATGGCGGGCGCGGCACCCAACGGCGCCAGAGGTACGAACGGGGTCAGGGAGGGGGGCCCATGGGGGGAACCGGCCGTTCCCCCCATGAGAACGAGCCGGAAGGCGAGCGACTTCATGCGGTCACCGCCGCTCGCTGCTCCGTCCACGCGTTCGCAGGGACGGGGTTGAAGCACGCGACCCAGTGCCCGGGCTCGATCTCCCGGAGCGGCGGCACCTCCAGCCGCGACTGCTCCACCTCGTAGCGGCAGCGGGGCTGGAACGGGCAGGCGGCGGGCGCGGTGAGCATGTCCCGCGGCTGGCCGTCGATGGGCTGGAGCTTCGCCTTCCGCGTCGCATCGAGGCGCGGGACGCTCTGGAGCAGTCCGAGCGTGTAGGGATGGCGCGGCCGCGCGAAGAGCTGGTCGGCGGAGCCGGCCTCCATGATCAGCCCCCCGTACATCACGTGCACGCGCTCGCACATGCCCGCGACCACGCCGAGGTCGTGCGTGATCAGGATCAGCGCCGTGTTCCGCTCGGAGACGAGCTCGCGGAGCAGGTCGAGGATCTGGGCCTGGATCGTCACGTCGAGCGCGGTCGTCGGCTCGTCGGCGATCAGCAGCTTGGGCTCGCACGCGAGCGCCATCGCAATCATCGCCCGTTGCCGCATGCCGCCCGAGAACTGGTGCGGGTAGTCCTTCAGCCGCAGCTCGGCGCTCGGAATCCCGACCCGGTCGAGCAGCGCTCCCGCACGGCGAGTGGCCTCGTCCTTTCCCAGATCGAAGTGGGTCTCGAGCACCTCCCGGATCTGCCGCCCGATCGTCAGCACCGGGTTCAGGCTCGTCATCGGGTCCTGGAAGATCATCGCGATCTCGCGGCCGCGGATCCCGCGCAGCTGCGAGTCCGACAGCCCGAGCAGGTCGACCCCCTCGAACTGCGCCCGGCCGGACGTCACCCGGCCGTTCCGCGCCAGGATGCCGAGCAGTGCGAGCGAGGTCACGCTCTTCCCGCAGCCCGACTCCCCTACCAGCCCCAGGGTCTCGCCCGGGGCGATGTCGAACGAGATCCCGTTCACGGCGTACACGGTGCCGCGCGCGGTCGCGAAGCGGACCTGCAGATTCTCGACCGAGAGCAGAGGCTCTCTAGGCACTCTCGGGGACCTCCGACCCGAGCCGCTCGTCGGCGGGCTCGGGCTTCGGCGCCCGGAAGCGGCCGACGCGGCCACGCAGCTTCGGGTCGAGAGCCTCCCGCAGCCCGTCGCCGATCAAGTTGAAGCCAAGCACCAAGATCACGATTGCGACGCCGGGTGCGATCGCGAGGAACGGAGCGCTCTGGAGGTAGCGGTCGACCTCGGTCAGCATCGTCCCCCACTCCGGTGTCCCCGGATCCTGGGGGCCGAGACCGAGGAAACCCAGACCCGCCACGTCGATGATCGCAGTCGCCATCGCGAGCGTGCCCTGCACGATCAGCGGCGAGATCGCGTTCGGGAGGATGTGCGCCGCCAGGATCGAGCGCCTGGGCACGCCGACTGCCCGCGCCGCGAGCACGAAGTCGCTTTCCTTCTGCGCCAGCACCGAGCCGCGTAAGAGCCGGGCGAAGATCGGGATGTTGACGACCCCGACCGCGACCATGATCTGGTACAGCCCGGCCCCGAGCATCGCCACGATCCCGATCGCGAACAGCAGGCCGGGGATCGCGAGCATGATGTCCATGCAGCGCATGATCAGGGAGTCGACGAAGCCCCCCACGTAGCCTGCGATCGCCCCGAGCAGAAGCCCGATCGACAGTCCGGCGGCGACGGCAACGATTCCGATCTCGAGCGAGAAACGGGCCCCGTAGATGATTCGCGAGAGCTCGTCACGCCCCTGCTGGTCGACGCCGAGGAAGTGCTGCGCCGACGGGCCGGGACAGCAGTAGTGCGGCGGGCCGACGAGCGCCAGGTTCCCCTCCCTCGGCGAGTAGGGCGCGATCAGCGGCGCGAAGATCGCCATCACGACAAAAGCGGAGACGAGGAAGAAGCCGACGATCGCGCCCGGGTTGCGCCGGAGACGCGACCACGCGTCGGCCCACAGGCCTCCGCCTCCGCCGGCCTCGATCGCCAGCTCTCTCGACTCGAGCTCGACGACCGACATCAGCTGAGCCTGATCCGCGGGTTGATGATCGCGTAGGAGACGTCGACGAGCAGGTTGACCAGCACGAAGACGACCGCGAGGAACAGGATCCCGCCCTGCAGCACGGGGTAGTCGCGGTTGAAGATCGCGTCCTTCAGCCAGCTGCCGACGCCCGGCCACGCGAACACCGTCTCGGTGAGCACCGCGCCGGACAGGAGCAACCCGGTCTGCAGGCCGATGATCGTCGAGACCGGGAGCAGCGCGTTCCGCAGCACGTGTCGGCTGTCGACCACGAGCGGCGGCATCCCCTTTGCCCGCGCGGTTCGCACGTAGTCCTCGTTCTGGACGTCGAGCACCGCCGCCCGCGTGATCCGTGCGACGATCGCGAGCGGGATCGAGCCGAGAGCGATCGCCGGGAGGATCAGATGCTTGATCGCGTCCCACATCGCCGTCCAGTTGCCGGTGATGAGCCCGTCGAGGACGTAGAAGTTGGTCGGATGCTTCGCATCGAGCAGCACGTCCTGGCGGCCGATGCTCGGTAACCAGCCGAGCCGGACCGCGAAGATGTACTTGAGGATCAGCCCGAGGAAGAAGATCGGGATCGAGATCCCGATCAGGGAGCCGATCAGGCTGAGATGGTCGAAGATGCTGCCGTACTTCTTCGCGGCGAGGAAGCCGAGCGGGATCCCGAGCAGGATCGCGAACAGCATCGCCGACAGCGCGAGCTCGACGGTGGCCGGGAAGCGCTGGCCGAGCTCGAACGTGACCGTGCGACGCGAGCTGATGCTGACGCCGAGGTCGCCGTGGAAGAGCGTCTGCAGGTAGCCCCAGTACTGCTCGTAGATCGGGCGGTCGAGGTGATACTGGTGGCGAACCTGCGCGATCGTCTCCGGCGTCGCCCGCTCACCGAGCAGCGCCTGGGCGGGCGAGCCGGGTAGGGCCCGGATCCAGAGAAAGACGAGGATCGAGACCCCGAGCAGGATCGGGACGAGGAGGAGGAGCCGGCGGACGACGAAGCGAAGCATCTAGTCGTCCGCCGGGCTCCCTTTGCTATTCCCTACGTCCCGAAGTAGACCGTCGAGAACGGCTCCAGCGACACCGGGCTCGGCGTGTACCCCAGCACCTTCTTCTGGAAGGCGAGGGCGGGCTTGCTGTGCACGTACGGCACCATCGGCAGGAACTTCATCACCATCACCGATGCCTGCTGGTACAGCTGCGCACGCTTGGCCAGGTTGGTCTCGGAATCAGCCCGCTGGAGGAGGTTGAACAGTGCAGCGTTGGTGAACCCGAACTGGTCGTTCTCGGCTCCGAAGTGCACGTTCAGGAAGTTCGCCGGGTCACCGAAGTCACCCGTCCAGCCGAGCAGGTAGAGCTCGGCCTTCCCGCTCTGCACCGACCCGAGGTAGTCGGGGCGCCACGGAGAGCTGTGGAACGTGACCTTGAAGCCGGCCTTCTCCAGGCTGGCGCCGAACGCCTCGGCATTGCGCTTCGGATCCGGCATGTACGGCCGGGAGACGCTGGTCGGGTACCAGAAGTCGATCGGGACCGGCAGCTTCTGCCCCGCCTGCTGCAGCAGCTGCTTGGCCTTGGTCGGGTTGTACGGGTAGTCCGGGACTCCCGTCTTCGCGAAGCCGACCACCTGGTCGGGCAGGAACTGGTTCGCGACGACGCCGCGGCCTCCGTAGAACGACTTCACCACCGACGCCCGGTCGAGACCGTACGCGACCGCCTGCCGCACGAGCAGGTTGTTCATCGGGGCGATCTTCTGGTTGATCCCGACGTACCCGACGTTGAACGCGGGCCGGTCGAGGATCTTCAGGTTCTTGTTGCTCTTGATCGTCCCGACGTCGGCCGGGTCGACCAGGTCATAGCCGTTGATCTCGCCGCTCTGCAGCGCCTGGACGCGGGCGGCGTTGTCGGAGATCGGACGGATGATCACCTGGTCCAGCTTCGCCTTCGCGCCCCAGTAGCTCGGGTTGCGGGCGAGCACGAGCTTGTTGCCGACCGACCACGACTGGAGCATGAACGGCCCCGTGCCGATCGGATGCTGCGTCCCGAACGTCCCGGTCGGGTGGAAGACGCCGTTCGAGTCGACCGTGCCGGCGTCCGCCTTGTACTTCTGCAGGGCGGTCGGGCTCGCGATCCCGAAGTTCGTCAGCGCAAGCGCGCCGATGAACGACGAGGACCGTCGCGTCAGGATGATGTTCACGGTGTACTGGCCGAGCGCCTTGCAGCCGTGATAGAGGCTCTTGTCGGGCCCGGGGTTGCCGGGAGCGGGCTTCGCGAACCCGCCGAACACCGTGTTCCAGTAGTAGGTGACGGCGTCGCTCTGGAGCGGGCCGGGGAAGTGGTACCAGCGCGTGAAGTTGAAGCAGACCGCAGCCGCGTTGAACGGGGTGCCGTCCTGGAACTTCACCCCGCGCCGGAGCTTGAACGTCCAGATGAGGCCGGTCTTGTTCGCCTTCCAGCTCGTCGCCAGCTTCGGGACGACCTGGGTCGTTCCGGGCTTCAGGCCGACGAGCCCTTCGAAGATCTGGTCAATCGGCCTCAGCGACTCGCCGTCGGAGACGAGCGGTCCGTCGAGCACGACCGGGTCGGACGCGGCGCCGAAGACGAGCGTCCCGCCGGCCTTTCCCCCACGGACGACGGCGCCCGCCGTCGCGGCCAGCACCATGGCGAGCACGGCCGCGAGAACAAGGCCGAGCTTGATTCTGCGGGTCAAATTCTCCCTCCTTCCATCCTCTGCATCTCGTTTGAGCAGGCGACGAGTATGACACTTCGGTGAAAGGTGAGACTCGGCCAGTCTCGCTTGGTTAGCGCAACAGGCGGGGCCGGACGCGACCGCCCGTTCGACTCGGAAAGGCAGGGGACAGGCTTCAGCCTGTCCCTGGAGTCCTAGGCGGCGACCGACTGCAGGTCGCGCAGCGCCGCGAGCCGCGCCAGCGCCTGGCCCTCGAGCTGGCGGACGCGTTCCCGCGTCAGGTCCAGCTCGTGGCCGATCGCCTCGAGCGTCCACGGCTCGCCCTCGAAGCCGAAGCGAAGCTCGAGGATCCGCCGCTCGCGCTCGGGCAGCGCGTCCAGCGCCTTGCGGACGCCCTGGCGGCGCAGCGACTCCTCGGCCTCGTCGAACGGATCGGCGGCCTCGCGGTCGGCGAACAGGTCTCCGAGCTCACCCTCGTCGTCGGCACCGACGGTCTGGTTCAGCGAGACCGACGCGTGCGCCGCGCTGAGCGCCTCGTCGACGTGCTGGATCGGCAGCCCGGTCGCCTCGGCGAGCTCGTCCTTCGTCGCCTCGCGGCCGAGCTCGACCTCGAGCCGGCGCGCGGCCCGGCCGAGCTTCTGCTGCCGCTCGACGACGTGAACGGGCACCCGGATCGTGCGAGCGTGGTTGGCGACGGCGCGCTGCACCGACTGGCGGATCCACCAGGTGGCGTACGTCGAGAACTTGTAGCCGCGGCGCCAGTCGAACTTCTCGACGGCGCGGTTCAGTCCGAGCGTCCCCTCCTGGATCAGGTCCAGGAACGGCACGCCGAGCCCGCGGTAGCCCTTCGCGATCGACACGACCAGGCGGAGGTTCGACTCGATCATGCGGCGCTTCGCGGTCGGGTCGCCGCGCTCGATCGCCTTGGCCAGATAGACCTCCTCGGCGGCGGTCAGCAGCTTGTGGCGGCCGACGTCGGCGAGGAAGAGCTGGAGGCTGTCGGCGGCGCCGCTGACCGGCTCCGCCTCGTAGGCGGCCGCGGCGGCCGCGGCCTGCCCGGCGTCCTCCACCAGGGGCTTGCCGATCTCGATCCCGATCGTCTCCAGCTCGCGGGCGAGTTGCTCGACCTCGTCCTCGGCGAGGTCGTGCTCGAGCGCGAACGCCTCGAGCTCCGCGGGCTCGACGAAGCCGCGCTCCTCGGCGCCCTCGATCAGCGCGCGCGCCTGATCGCTTTCCAGCAGCTCGGTCAACTGATTCTGCGTCAAGTGAGTCTCGTCGTCCTTTCGTGTGCTCAGATCGATTCCTCAAACTTTCTTACCCTAACGGGATTCTCCTTGGCTTTCCAGAATGAGCCAATCCCGTTACGGGTCTGTGAGCAAATCAACGAGAAGCCGTTAAATCGTATTCCGTCGAGCGCGCGTTCTTGGATTCCAAGACGGTCTTCGTCGGGAAAGGTTTGCAGGTTCGCGAACACGACCAGGTGACTACTTCCGACCCTTCGAGCGTGGTCTACCCGGCCGCCGCTTCGCCGAACCCTTGGCGCGCCGCTCGGCCAGGAGCTCGACCGCGCGGTCGAGCGTGAGCGACTCGACCGAGTCGCCCCCACGCAGGCTCGCGTTCGTTTCGCCGTCGGTCACGTAGGGACCAAATCGGCCGTCCCTGACGACGACTGGACGCCCGGACGAGGGGTCTGCGCCAAGCTCGCGGAGCGGTGCCTGCGCCGCGCCGCGGCCGCGACGGGCTTTCGGGGCCGCGAGCAGGGCCAGCGCCTCGTCGAGGGAGATCGTGAAGATCTGCTCCTCCGAGTCCAGCGAGCGGGTCTCCTTCCCCTTCTCGACGTAGGGACCGTAGCGGCCGTTGCGGGCGAGGACCTCCTCGCCGTCGGGCGCGCTGCCGACGGCGCGCGGCAGGGAGAGCAGACGGAGCGCCTCCTCGAGGGTGACCGTCTCGGGTGACATCGAGCCGAAGAGCGACCCGGTTCGCGGCTTCTCGGTCGCCCCCTCCGGGAGCTCCTCGGTCACGTACGGTCCGTAGCGGCCGGCGCGGATGACGATCGTGCGGCCGGTCTCGGGGTCGACGCCGAGCACGCGGCTCTCCCCCGGCCGAGCGAGCAGCTCCTCGGCCCGCTCGGGCGTGAGCTCGTCCGGAACGACGTCCTCCGGCAGCGACGCGCGCTCCTCGCCGCGCTCGAGGTACGGCCCGTAGCGCCCGACGCGCACGACGATGTCGCTGCCCGGAATCTCGATCGAGTTGACCGCGCGCGCGTCGATCTCGTCCAGGTGCTCGGTGACCATGGTGTGCAGGCCCGGCTCTCCGTTCTGCCCCCGGTAGAACCTCGTCAGCCAGTCCACCCGCTGCTCCTCGCCGGAGGCGATCCGGTCGAGGTCGTCCTCCATGCTCGCGGTGAAGCCGTAGTCGACCAGACGTTCGTAGTGCCCCTCGAGCAGCTGGATCACGGCGAAGGCCAGGAAGGTCGGGACGAGCGCGGCGCCGCGCCTGACCACGTAGCCGCGGTCGACGATCGTCGACAGGATCGAGGCATAGGTGGAGGGACGGCCGATGCCGCGGTCCTCGAGCGCCTTGACGAGGGTCGCCTCCGTGTAGCGCGCGGGGGGCGACGTCTGGTGGCCCTGCGGCTCGAGCGAGTGCGCCTCGACGGCGTCGCCGGGGCGGAGCTGCGGCAGCCGGCGCTCCTCGTCGTCGGCCGTCTCCTCGTCCCGGCCCTCCTCGTAGGCGGCGAGGAAGCCGCGAAAGGTGATCACGGTGCCGCTGACGCCGAACTCGGCGTCCTCGCCGGCGGTCGAGGTCGCGCCGAGCCGAAGCGATACGGTCTGCCCGCGGGCGTCCGCCATCTGCGAGGCGACCGTGCGCATCCAGATCAGCTCGTAGAGCGCCTGCTCGTCGCGGTCGAGCTCGCCGCGCACCTCGCCCGGAACCCGAAAGCGCTCGCCGGCCGGCCGGATCGCCTCGTGCGCCTCCTGCGCGTTCTTGACCTTGCGGTCGTACCGCCGCGGGCCCTCGGGAACGTACTCGGCCCCGTACAGCTCGGCCGCCTGGCTGCGCGCGGCGGCGAGCGCGGTCTCCGAGAGGGTGGTCGAGTCGGTGCGCATGTAGGTGATGTAGCCGCGCTCGTACAGCCGCTGGGCCACCCGCATCGTCGTCTGCGCCGAGAACCGGAGCTTGCGCCCGCCCTCCTGCTGCAGCGTCGAGGTCATGAACGGCGGCGCCGGCCGGCGCGTGTAGGGCTTCTCGTCGACCGACCGGACCGCGAACGCGGCGCCGCCGAGCCTCCCCGCCAGGCCGCGGGCCTCCGTCTCGTCGAGCTGCCGGACGTCCGTCTTCGCCCGGCCGTCGGGACCGAAGTCGCGGCCCTGGGCGATCCGCCGCCCGTCGAGCGCGGCGAGGCGCGCCGCGAACCGGCCGCGGCCGGAAGCGTCTGCGGCGCCCCTTGGTCGAAGAGACCCTCGAGGTCCCAGTACGCGGCGGAGACGAACGCCATCCGCTCGCGCTCGCGCTCGACGACGAGTCGCGTCGCAACCGACTGGACGCGGCCCGCCGACAGCCTCGGCATCACCTTCTTCCAGAGGACCGGCGACACCTCGTAGCCGTACAGCCGATCGAGGATCCGTCTGGTCTCCTGCGAGTCGACCAGCGCCTCGTCGACCGGGCGCGGATGCTCGAGCGCCTCCCGGATCGCCTGCTCGGTGATCTCGTGGAAGACCATCCGGCGTGTCGGCACCTTCGGCTTCAGCTCCTGAAGCAGGTGCCAGGCGATCGCCTCGCCCTCGCGGTCCTCGTCGGTCGCGAGCAGGAGCTCGTCCGCGTCCCGCAGCTTCCGCTTCAGGTCGGCGACGACGCGCTTCTTGTCCGGGTCGACCACGTAGTACGGCTCGAAGCCCTCGTCGATCGCCACCCCCAGCGCCCCGTACCTGGCGCGCTTGTCCTGCGGGATCTCGGACGCGCGCTCTGGCAGGTCGCGGATGTGGCCGATGCTGGACTCGACGACGAACTCGGGACCGAGGTAGCCGGCGATCGTCTTTGCCTTCGCCGGGGACTCGACGATGACGAGCTTCTTCTTGGGCATTGGTCGGGAACGTTAGCGCCGGAGTCGAACGTCGCCGAACGTTCGGCAGTTTCATGACGCCCGCGTGCGATACCCGATACTGAGCCTCGCGATGCCTACGCCCCTCTACAACGTGATCGCGCTCGCCTCCTGGCCGGTGCTCCACGGTCTCTACCGGCTGGAGGCGACCGGCCTGGAACGGATCCCGAAGGAAGGCGGCTTCGTGCTCGCCGCGAATCACACGTCGAGCTTCGATCCGTGGCCGCTGGGTCTGCCGTTGTGGCCCGGGCGGCAGCTCTTCTTCATGGGCAAGGTCGAGCTGTTCAATCCCGTCCTTGGCCCGCTGCTCCGCGCCGGCGGTGCGTTCCCGGTTCGCCGGGGCGAGGGCGACCTGGAGGCGATCGAGGCCGCGGTCCGCATCTGCAAGGACGGCGGGATCGTGGCGATGTTCCCCGAGGGAACCCGGCAGACCAAGGGGCTTCGGAAGAAGTTCGAGCACCGCCCGCGGACGGGCTCGGCCCGGATCGCGCTCGGCGCAGGCGTGCCGCTCGTCCCGGCCGCGGTCAGGGGCAGCGACCGGCTCTCGCACCTGGCGAAGCTCCGGGTCGGGTACGGCGACCCGGTTCCGCTCGACGACCTCGACGGGCTGCCGCCCCGCGAGGCACAGGCGCAGGCGACCGACCGGTTGATGGAGCGCATCTACGCGCTCCACGGCGAGCTTTGAGCCGGAGGCCCCTCCTCGTCGTCGACGGCGACTCGCTGGCGCATCGCGCCTACCACGCGCTGCCGAAGACGATGAAGAGCGCCGGGGGCCGGCCGTCCGGGGCGCTCGTCGGCTTCGCCAACTTCCTCCTCCGCCTGTGGCAGGCCGAGTCTCCCCGCGCGGTTCTGGTCGGCTGGGACTCGCTCGGCTCGCCCACGTACCGGAACGAGGCCTTCGAGCCGTACCAGAGCGGACGCGTCTTCGACGACGCGCTCCTCGAGCAGCTCGAGCTGCTTCCGCGGCTGGTCGAAGCGCTCGGCTTTGCGGTCGCGAAGGCGCCCGGGTACGAGGCGGACGACTTCCTCGCCGCCGCCGTCGCCTCGGAGGAAGGGCGCGGGGGACGCGCGATGGTCGTCACCTCCGACCGGGACGCCTTCCAGCTGGTCTCCGAGCGGACGACAGTCCTGCAGCCCGTCAAGGGCGTCTCGGAGCTGGCGCGGATCGGGCCGGCGGAGGTGCGAGAGCGCTACGGAGTCGACCCGGAGCAGGTTCCCGACTTCATCGCGCTGCGCGGCGATCCGTCCGACCGGCTTCCCGGAGCTCCGGGCGTCGGGCCGAAGACGGCGGCGTCGATCCTCGCCCAGTACGGGACGCTCGAGGCCGCGCTGGCCGCCGGGCGGTTCGCGGCGCACCGGGAGGAGTTGCTGCTCTACCGTCGAATTGCGACTCTCGACGCCTCCGCCCCTCTCCCCTCCCTAGCCGACCAAGCACCAACCTGGGCGGAGGCGTCGTCTCTCGCGGAGGCCTGGGGGCTCGGGGCGCTCGCCGGGCGGCTGGAGGCCCTGGCGGACGAGTGATGGAGGTCGTCAGCCACCCCGACCTGGCGCGCCTGCACCCGACCGTCCACCACCCGGAGTCGCCGCGGCGTCTGGAGGTGTTGCTGGAGTCGATCGGGTCGTGGACCGAGGCGGCCCCGGCCACGGCCGAGCAGGTCGAGCGCTGCCACACCCCCGAGTACGTCGCCCGCCTCGGCGAGATCTCCGGTTCGACCTGGCTGGACGGCGACACGCCGGCGTCGGAGACCAGCTACCGCGCGGCCCTGCTCGCCGCCGGCGGGACGATCCAGGCGGCGGCGATCGGCGGTTTCGCGATCGTGCGGCCGCCCGGCCACCACGCGCTCCCCGACCGTGCGATGGGCTTTTGCCTGTTCAACAACGTCGCCGTCGCCGCGCGGGCGGCCCAGGCCGAGCTCGGGCTCGACCGGGTCGCGATCGTCGACTGGGACGTCCACCACGGGAACGGGACGCAGGCGATCTTCTGGGACGACCCGACGGTGCTGTACGTGTCGCTCCACGAGTGGCCCTTCTACCCGGGCACGGGCGCGCCGGGCGAGGGCAACGAAACGACCCTGAACGTGCCCCTGCGAGCCGGCTCCGACAACGAGACGTACCTGCGCGCCTTCGAGGAGCTCGTCGAGCCCGCCGTGCGCGGCTTCGAGCCCGATCTCCTGCTCGTCTCGGCCGGGTTCGACGCGCACGCCGACGACCCGCTCGCGTCGATGGAGGTGACCGGCTACGGCTTTCGCGAGCTTGCGCGACGCTGCCGGGGGCTCGCGCCGCGACTCGCCGCCGTGCTGGAGGGCGGCTACAACCTCGAGACCCTGCCTGGCCTCGTCCACGCAGCCCTCGAAGGCTTTTCCTAGAACGGCCGCCGGCTCCTTTCGGAGCCGGCGTGTTCCCTGCCTCAGTTTGCGAGCCACCGCTTCACAAAGCGTGCGTTCGTTGCTGCCCACAGCATCGGCGCGCGGGCCGGCCGGCACATCGCCCGCGGCATCCCCCACCGTGGGTGAATCGGGCCTACCCCCGGGCGGCGGCGAGCGCCTCCAGCGCCTCCCGGCGCGAGGAGACGTTCAGCTTCCGTAGCACGCTCTTCACGTGCGAGCGCACGGTGTGCTCGGAGATGAAGAGGCGCCTCGCGATCTGGTCGGTGCCGAGATGCTCGTCGAGCAGGAGGAGCACCTCGACCTCGCGGGCGCTCAGATCGCGTGCGACCGCCTCGGGGACCCCGGAGTCCCAGCGGCCGCCGTCACGTACGCGGTCGAGCAGGCGGCGCGCAACCTCGCCGGAGAGCGCCGCCTCGCCGTGGGCGACGCCGTCCAGGAACTCGGCGATGCGCTCCGGCGGCTCCGTCTTGAGCAGGTAGCCGGCGGCGCCGGCGCGGATCGCGCCGAGCAGGTTGTCCTCCGTGCCGGAGGCGGTGAGGACGACGACCTCGCAATCCGGAGCCGCCGCGCGCAGCCCGGGCAGCGCCTCGAGGCCGCCGAGCCCCGGCATCGACAGATCGAGGAGGACGAGGTCCGGCCGGAGCTCGCGTGCCCGGGCGATCGCCTCCTCGCCGTCGCCGGCCTCGCCGACCACGGGGAAGTTGTGCTGCTCGAGCAGCCCGACGAGCGCTGCCCGGGTCAGCGGGTGATCGTCGACCACGAGGGTGCGGCGGCCCATCGGAAGCCTTATCGGCAGCCGCGTCCGTGCCGAATAGGGGTGTATGCGCTCCACGCGCACGGCGTACCTCGCCTGGGTGCGGGACGAGCTCCTGCTCGTCGCGCTGCTCGCGGCCGCGCTCGCCCTCTTCCTGGCCGGCCCGTGGCTCCGCGCCCCGCACGCGCTCCCCAGCCTGCGCCTGTTTCTCGACACGGCCGTGCTGCTCGTCTCGGTGATCGTCTCCGTCCTCGCCTACGTCAGGTTCTCGGTCGAGAGGAAGCGGTTCGACCTCTTCCTGCTCTGCGGTTTCTGCGTGACCGCGGTCGCGACGCTGGCGTTCGCCGTCGGCCCGGCGCTCGGCGGCGGCCCGGTCGGGCCCGCCGAGATGTGGGCGGGGATCGCCGGCCGTCTCACCGCGGCGACGCTGATCGCCGCGGCGCCGTTCGCCCGGGGCCGGGTGGCGAGCCGCAAGCCGGCGCTCGCCGCGACCGTGGCGCTCGCCCTGCTGCTCGCCGCGTTCTGGGCGGTCTACCGCGGAGTACAGCCTTCGCTGCCGCCGCTCGACTCCGCTCACAGGCAGCCCTACCAGCTCACCGCGGCGCTCGCCCTGCAGGCGCTGCTCAGCCTCGGAGCCGTGGTCGGCTTCGGGCTGCGCTACCGGGCGCACGGCGAGGATCTGGACCGGTGGCTCGCACTCGGCGCGACGATCTGGCTGTTCGCCGAGCTGCACGCGGTCTTCACCCCCCCGGTCTCCAGCGAGTACGTCTCGCAGGGCGACTTCCTGCGGCTGGTCTCCTACGGGATCCTGCTCGTCGGCGTGTGGCGGGCGATCCGTTCGGCCGAGTTCGGACGCGCCGTCGCCGAGGAGCGCGCCCGTGTCGCCCGCGAGATCCACGACGGCCTGGCCCAGTACCTCTTTGCGATCTCGACCGAGACGAGCCGTCTCGCCGGCGGGGCCGACCTGGAGGTAGTCCTGCCGCGCCTCCAGGAAGCGGCGACCGCGGCGCAGCAGGAAGCTCGTTTCGCCGTGCTCGCGCTCTCCTCGGCGGGGGGCTCGGCGCCGTTCGACTCGGCGCTGAGCCGCTACGTCGAGTTCCTCACCGCGGACGGCCGGCTCGACGTCGATCTGGAGATCGAGCGGGGCGTCGAGCTCGGCCCCGACGAGCAGATCGAGATCTTCCGGATCGTCCAGGAGGGCCTCGCCAACGTCCGCAGGCACGCGGACGCCCGCCGCGCGACCGTGCTGATCGGCCTCCGCGGCGGCCAGCGGGTGGTGCGGATCGCCGACGACGGCCGCGGCTTCGACGACGAGGCCGAGACGCGCGGCCAGGGCCTGCTCAACATCCGCGCGCGCGCGGCCTCGATCGGCGGCGGCTTCCGGCTGCTGAGTCGGCCCGGCGGCGGTACCTCGCTCGAGGTCGTCCTCCGCGCCTGACGCCGTCCGGCGGGCCGCTCAGTCGGCGGCCGACGGCCGGGTCGCCTCGGTCTGGCCGAGCAGCCAGGCCGTGCGCAGCTCTCGCGCCCGGATCTCCAGGCCGGCGATCAACCCGCGCACCTCCGCCAGCTGCGGCCGGAGCGTCTCGAGCCGGCGGAGCTGCTCCGCGATCTCGGTCAGCGGGCTGACCGGGTCGGCGGTCAGGGCCCGCAGCCGTTGCTCGCTCGCCCTGATCTGGCCGCGCAGGCTGCGCGCCCACCCGTCCGCCTGCTCGGCGAGCTCGCGCAGGTCGGTCTCCGTGGGACTTCCGTGCTCCAGGACCTGGCGAAGCCTGGTGATGAGAGCGGAGTCGAGCGTGCGGGCCACGGAAGAGGTGGAGCTTGCCAAAAGCGCGACGCGGTGCGCAGCGGAATCGACGGGCGAGCTGAACAGGTCGAGCCCTTCGCCGCCTCGGAATTCAATCGATCGGGGGTCTCGGACGGTCGCTGCTGCCGCCGATCATCGGATCCATGTCCACGCGGGTCGCCCTCTGGCTCTCGATCGGCTGTGCCCTCGCCCTGCTGTCGGTCGCGGCTGCCGACGCGTCCCCGGCGGAGCCGAGGCCGGCCGCTGGTTGCCGCGACGGGTTCCCGCGGCCCGGATCGTCGTCTCCGCACCCGAGACCTGGGTCGACTTCTCCCGCACCACCCCGCAACTGCTGAAGCGGATGCGCAGCAACCCCACCCTGCGCTTCTACGCCGAGCTCGCGCAACGCTCCGACGCGATCAAGCTGGTGCTCGTCGACGTCGACCCCGAGCGGCTCGCCGCCGGTTTCGCGACCAACCTGAACGTCGTCCAGGCGAACGTTCCCTCCGGCGTCGACCTCCGGCTCGCCGCCGACTCCGCGGTCGCGCAGCTCCGGGCGGCGGGCCTCCTGGTCGGCTCCGCGAGCAGCTCCTCCCTCCACCTTCCTGCAGGCGAGGCGCTCGAGCTCCGCATCCACGAGCGCGTCGGCCGGCGCCAGGTCCTCGCCACCCAGTACTACCTCCTGCACCAGGGCTCGCTCACCGTGCTCACCTACTCGACATTGCCCGACTCCGCCCGGCACTACCGACCGATCTTCACCCGCAGCGCGCGCAGCCTCCGCTTCCTCTAGCCGGACGAAGCGGCGCGGCGAAGTGCGGAAGGGCTCCGGCCCGTGTACTCGCGACACACGCGATGGAACTGCGCGTAGCTGCCGAAGCCGGCCTCGAGTGCAGCAGCGAGGGCCGTTGTGCGCCGACCTCGCCCGTAGATGAGGAGAAAGCGCTGAAGTCGCTGCTGGTTTCTGAAGCGGCTGATCGACACGCCGGTCTGCGCCCTGAACAGCCGACTCA